>CAWDVX010000001.1:0-77876 GCA_963805835.1 uncultured Actinomycetota bacterium
GTCGCGCTCGACCAAACCGAACGTGCACGGCTCGGCGACATCGAAGCGCGGGCACTCGCGAACGGCGTCCCCGGTGTGCGAATGATCGGTCCCGAGGAGCTGCACGAGATCGAGCCGCACGTGCGCGGTGTCGCCGCGCTGCACTCCCCCTCGACCTCGATCGTCGATTTCGCCGAGGTGACGCAGGCGCTTGCCGCGGATGCCGTCGCTGCCGGGGCGAAAATACTGCTCGGACAAGAGGTCATCGGCCTCCGCCCCACCGGCACCGAGGTTGTCGTCACCGCGCGTACGACGGGCGGTACCTATCAGAGCGCCTTCGACCGGATCGTCGCGTGCGGCGGACTGCAGAGCGACCGCCTCGCCGAAATCGCCGGAGACGGACCAGATCCCGTCATCATGCCGTTCCGCGGCGAGTACTACGCATTGAAGCCGGAGCGGCGCGGCCTGGTCAACGGCTTGGTGTATCCGGTCCCCGACCCGCGATACCCGTTCCTCGGCGTACACATCACCCCCCGCGTCGACGGCGAGGTGCTCGTCGGCCCCAACGCGGTCCTGGCGTTGGCACGCGAGGGGTACACCTGGCGGACGATCTCGGCGCACGATCTCGCGGAAGTAGCACGCACACCCGCATTCTGGCGATTCGCGCGTCGGCACTGGCGCACCGGGGTCCGCGAGATGTACGGCTCGTTGAGCAAACGGCGGTTCGTCTCCGGGGCCCGCGCCTATATCCCCGACATCGGCGACGACGACGTCGTGCCCGGCCCTGCCGGCGTCCGCGCACAGGCCCTCGAGGCCGACGGTGCGTTGGTCGACGACTTTCGAATCAGCGTCCGCGACCGCATCGTGCTGCTGCGCAATGCACCCTCACCTGCCGCGACATCAGCGCTCGCGATCGCAGAACACGTCGTGTCTCGGATCGAGTGCTAGCCGCGAGATTCTCGCCGAACGTGCGTGCACTGCGAGATTCCGCCTGAATTTTCGCAGTGAACGCACGTTGGGCGAGGTGTCGGCGGCCCTCGGCACACTCCGTCCATGGGGGAACCATTCATTGGCAGTGAGGCGCTCAGGGCCGGGCGGCTGACGCCGTACGCGCTGCGCAGTCGATTCGTCGCGCTGTATCCCGACGTCTACATCGCTCCGGACGACGAAGTCACCGCCGTCACCCGCGCCAAAGCGGGGTTCCTTTGGACGCGACGTCACGGGATCGTCGCTGGTCAATCGGCGGCAGCTCTGCACGGTGCGAAGTGGGTGGACGACCGTCGACCATCGGAAGTGTTGTGGCGTAATCGTCGGCCGCCGGTGGGCGTTCGAACATGGTCGGACGAGGCCGCAGAGGACGAGATCGAGATGGTCGACGGAATTCGTGTGACGACGCCGGCGCGGACCGTGCTCGACATTGCCTGCCGGTATCCGCTCGGCAAGGCTGCCGCTGCCATCGACTCACTCTTTCGCGCGACCCACCTGAAGATGGCGGATGTCGAAGTGCTGGCCGAGCGCTACCGGGGCCGCCGCGGTATCCGAAGTGCCCGCAAGGTCCTCGACCTAGTCGACCCGGGCGCCGAGTCGCCGAAGGAGACGTGGCTCCGGTTACTCGTCATTCGCCACGGCTTCCCGCGGCCTCAGACCCAGATATCGATATACAACGAGCACGGTGTGCGCATCGCCAGGCCTGACATGGGGTGGGAAGACATCAAACTGGCGCTCGACTACGACGGCGAACACCACCGCGACGCGGTCCGGTTCAACAGGGACATTCGGCGGCACGATGACCTCATGGAACTAGGATGGACGAATATCCGCGTGACGTCCCTCGATACCGAGGCCGTCATCGTCGCCCGCCTCACAAGGGAGTGGACTCGCCGAACGTGAATCCACTGCGAGTAATTGGCCGGATCTTCGCAGTGAAAGCACGCTCGGCGTCCGTCGGAATCACCGCCCGATAACCCCATCGACTCACAGGCCTCGGTCGTACTGTGAGGCTATGGCCATTATCGAAGCGGATGCAGCGCCGCAAACCCCGTTCGAGCGCGAGGTCGCCGACACCCAGCGCTACCTCGACAGCCCACGATTCGACGGGATCATTCGTCTTTACACCGCCCGCCAGGTCGTCGAGCAACGCGGCACGATCCCGAGCGACTACACCGTCGCGCGCGAGGCGGCCGCCGCCTTCTACCCGCGCCTGAGGGAGCTGTTCGCCCAGAAGAAGAGCATCACCACCTTCGGCCCCTACTCGCCGGGGCAGGCCGTGGTCATGAAGCGGATGGGTATCGAGGGGATCTATCTCGGCGGCTGGGCGACGTCGGCCAAGGGCTCGATCAGCGAGGATCCGGGACCCGATCTGGCCAGCTATCCGCTCAGTCAGGTGCCCGAAGAGGCCGCCGGACTGGTGCGCGCGCTTCTGACCGCAGACCGCAATCAGCAATATCTGCGGCTGCGCATGACCGACGAACAACGCGCCGCGACCCCGGCATACGACTACCGCCCGTTCATCATCGCCGACGCCGACACCGGCCACGGCGGTGATCCCCACGTGCGCAACCTCATCCGCCGTTTCGTGGAGTCAGGTGTGCCCGGGTACCACATCGAGGACCAGCGTCCCGGCACGAAGAAGTGCGGCCATCAAGGCGGCAAGGTCCTGGTTCCGTCCGACGAACAGATCAAACGCCTCAACACCGCCCGCTTCCAGCTCGACATCATGCGGGTGCCGGGCATCATCGTGGCGCGCACTGACGCTGAGGCTGCCAACCTGCTCGACAGTCGCGCCGACGAGCGCGATCAGCCGTTCCTGCTGGGCGCCACCAACCTCAAGATTCCGTCGTACAAGGCCTGCTTCCTGGCCATGATGCGCCAGTTCTACGACGCGGGAGTCACCGAGCTCAACGGGCACCTGCTCTACGCGTTGCCCGATGGCGAGTACGCCACGGCCGACGCATGGCTGCAGCGCCACGGCATCCAAGGGGCAATCGCCGAGGCCGCCAAGGCGTGGCAGGACGGCGCCGACGAATCGGTCGACTCCCTGTTCGACAAGGTCGAGTCGAAGTTCGTCGATGCCTGGCAGATCGATGCCGGCCTGCAGACCTACGGCGAAGCGGTGGGCGATCTGCTGGACTTCCGCGAGCGTGAGGGTGAGGCCGCAGAGATGAGCGCCGCCGACTGGCGCAAGTTCGCGTCGACGGCACCGATGTACACCGCGCGGGAGAAGGCCAAAGAGCTCGGAGCCGACGCCGCATGGGACTGCGAAAGGGCCAAGACGCCGGAGGGTTACTACCAGATTCGCGGCGGCATCCCGTATGCGATCGCCAAGTCACTGGCCGCGGCACCGTTCGCCGACATCCTCTGGATGGAGACCAAGACCGCCGACCTTGCCGACGCCAAGCAGTTCGCCGACGCCATCCACGCGGTGTACCCCGACCAGATGCTGGCCTACAACCTCTCCCCCTCGTTCAACTGGGACACCACCGGCATGACCGACGACCAGATGCGCGCCTTCCCAGAGGAACTGGGCAAGATGGGGTTCGTCTTCAACTTCATCACCTACGGCGGACACCAGGTCGACGGCGTCGCCTGCGAGGAATTCGCCACCTCGCTGCGACAAGAAGGCATGCTCGCGCTGGCTCGGCTGCAGCGCAAGATGCGTCTCGTCGAATCGCCTTACCGCACACCGCAAACCCTCGTCGGCGGCCCCCGCAGCGACGCGGCCCTGGCGGCTTCGTCCGGCCGCACGGCGACGACGAAGTCGATGGGCGAGGGCTCGACCCAGCACCAGCATCTCGTCCAGACCGAGGTGCCGAAGAAGCTGCTGGAGGAATGGCTCGCACTGTGGAGCGACCATTATCAGATCGGCGAGAAGCTACGGGTGCAGCTACGTCCCCGCCGCGCCGGATCGGACGTGCTCGATCTGCAGATACTCGGCGACGGCGACGAGCCGCTGGCCAACGTCGTCGTCGACCCGATCAAGGACCGGCACGGTCGCAATATCCTCACCGTGCGCGACCAGAACACGTTCTCCGAGAAGATGCGTAAGAAGCGTCTGATGGACCTGATCCACGTCTGGCTGATCCATCGCTTCAAGCCAGAAATCGTCTACTACGTGACGCCCACCGAGGACAACATCTATCAGACCGAGAAGATGAAGTCCCACGGCATTTTCAGCGATGTGTATCAGGAGGTCGGTGAGATCATCGTGGCCGACGTCAACCAGGCGCGCATCGATGAGCTCCTGGCACCCGATCGCGAGGCGCTGAAGCGCTTGATCCGCAAGGAAGACTGACCAGGACCGCACCGTCTCACCATGGACGTCCTGAGAACGCCCGACGAGCGATTCGACAACTTGCCGGACTACCCGTTCCCGCCCAATTACCTCGACGTCGAAACCCGCAGGGTGCCCGCCGTGCGGATGCACTACGTCGACGCCGGACCCGCCGACGGACCCGTCGTCTTGCTGTTGCACGGACAGCCGACGTGGTCGTTCATGTACCGCTACGTCATTCGTGTGCTCGCAGACTCGGGCATGCGTGTCCTCGCGCCGGACCACATCGGCTACGGCCGCTCCGATAAGCTCACCGACGCCACGGCATACACGTTTCGCCGGCACATCGACTGGGTCCAGGGTCTGATCGACGGGCTCGATCTTCGCGAGGTGACGCTGGTGGTCCAGGACTGGGGCGGGCCGATCGGGTTGAGCGTGTTGGCCCGCGAACCCGACCGGTTCGCCAGGGTCGTCGCAACGAACACGATCCTGCACACGTGCGACCCGGCGTTGGCGGGCCGGCTCACCTGGGCGCACCACGGCATCGACGAAGACCGGGTGATGCTGCAGGAAACGCTGCTCGACTATGTCGCGATGTACCAGCGTGCGCCGGACCTCAATCCGAGCATGTTCCTCGATGCGGTGGCCGGTCCGCTCGATGCCGATGTGCTCGCCGCCTATGACGCGCCCTTCCCGGACTCCCGCTACAAGGCCGGTCTGCGCCAAATGACCGCGCTCATCCCGCTCACGCGCAACGACCCGGGCGCGGCGATCGGCCGGAACACCATGGCTGCGCTCGCACAGTGGGAACGCCCTTTCCTCACCGCCTACTCCGACGCCGATCCCCCGACTCAGGGCTGGGACAAGGTATTCCAGGAACATGTTCCCGGCGCACGAAATCAGGCGCACACCACCATTACCGGGGCCGGGCACTTCATCCCAGAACAGAAGGGTGAAGAGCTGGGCGCGATAATCGCCCAATTCATCAGCGACACAAACTAACTCGGCGCGGGTAACCGCAGCACCAGCCGCGCACCGCCCATCGGGCTGGCCTCCATGGCCGCCGTGCCCCCGTGCAGGTCCGCCTGTTGGGCGACCAGGGCCAAGCCGAGTCCCGAACCGGACCGCGCGGCCGTCGATCCACGGGAGAACCGCTCGAAGACAGCCGCCCGCTCCTCCTCCGGCACGCCGACGCCGTTGTCGTCGACGACGATCTCCACTCCTTCGCCGGAACTGTCTGCGCTGAGCTGGATTTCGGTTGCACCGCCGTGCTTGACCGCGTTGGTGATGGCGTTGTCGATGACCAGCCGCAGACCGGCGGGCAGACCCACCATCAGAACCGTGGTCGACGAGGCCAGCGAGACGCTCACATCCGGGTAGTTGCGTACCGCGTCATGTGCTGCGCGATCCAGCAGCTCGGTGATATCGACGGGGACGAAGTCGTCGACCGTCGTCAGCTGGCCCTGCGCCAGGCGCTCCAGCGCGGTCAGGGTCGCTTCGATCCGGCTCTGCGTGCGCATGACGTCGCCGATGATCTCCTCGCGTTGATCGTCGCGCATCTGGAGGGTGGACAGCACCTCGAGATTCGTGCGCATGGCCGTCAGCGGCGTGCGCAATTCGTGGGAGGCCACAGCGGCGAAGTCGCGGGCCGACTCGAGCGCCGCCTTGGTGCGCTGTTGTTCGTCGCCGATGCGGGCGAGCATTCCCTCGACCGCCTCGGCGATCTCCACGGCTTCCTGCACACCGCGCACCTGCACCTCGTCGGGATTGGACTGGGCGTTGATGGCCCGGGCCTGCTGCGCGAGCAGCCGGAAAGGATTGATCATGATCGACCACATCACCCAGCCGACGAGGACGGTGCCGATGATCACGCCTCCACAGATCAACAGCACGCGCCGGTGGAGTTCGTTGATGCGGCGTTGCGTTTCGGCGAGGGGCGCACCCACCGCGATCATCGCGTCACCGGCGGCGAAGGTGCGAACCCGGTACTCGACGCCGTCGATGGTGGTGTTCGCGTAGCCGATGTGGAATTCCGGCAGCACCACTTCCGGGGAATCGACACCGTCGCGCCGTCGATGCGGGCGGTGCGCACGAGGTTGCCGTCGGGCGCCTGGGGCTGATCGGTTCCCGTCTGTTGTGCGGCGCGCAGGAGTGTGCTGATGTCGCCCAGACTGCTCACCGAATCGAGCCGACGGTCCAGCTGGCTGTACTGGTCGTTCGTCACTCCGAACCACACCCACGCGCCAAGCGTGATCACCAGCACGACGACGGAGAGCGCGGCGACGATGACGATGATGCGCAGCGACAGCACGCGCGTCAACCATTCGTACAAACCTTCGGCGAGTCCCATCATCGGAGACCATAGCGACGAGCGGGGAGCGCTCGGCGGCGACATCAAAAAGGCGACCGGCACTTCATATGCGCTTGGGCAGGTGGGCCGCGATGAGCGGCGCGATCTTGTCCGCCATGTATTCGTGGCCGGCATCGGTCGGGTGCACGCCGTCGGCGCCGATCAACTCCGGCTGCCCCACGAACCAGCGTTCGGCGATGGGGTCGACGAACGTCGCGCCCGCGACATTCGCCTGATACTGCAGCGCATCACGAATCCGCACGATGGCCGCGGGCGGATCGGCGGTCGGCCACGGCGGCCCGATCACCAGGAATGTCGCCGACGGTGCGATGCGGCGGGCCAGTTGGAAGGTGCCGTAGGCCAGGATCGACAACCGCGCCGGGTCGACATTCTGGTCGTTGCGCGAGCCGAAGAAGACCACGAGCACATCGTCGGGCCTGACCGTTCGGGCTGTCAGATCCTCGAACACGCTGCCGTGGTTACCTCGCGTGCCGTATCCGGCTCCGCCCTCGGCGCCCACATCCGCACTGATCGGTATCCGATACTCGGCGAGCCCCTTCCAGGCGCGCGCGGTCCATCCGTTCGGACCGAGACCGCCCAGGTCGCCGCCCGTCGTATAGGAATCGCCGATCACCGCGACACGATTCTGTGATGAGTCAAGCGCGACTATATCGTTGTGGCTCATCCTTATTGGGCGCTCGCCGCCCACGCTGACCAGGAGCGCGAGCGCGACCATGGCCGTGATCAACCGGCTCACCGGACCAGCCTAGGGCTCAATTGACCACATCGACGTCGACGACGCGCGAACTCATCCCGCACGTGCAGATACCACCGGTGACCGCTCCTCGCGCTTGCCGTCGATCGTCTGCACCTTGCCGCGACCCGAATCCGCGCGAGGGTCACGGGCCGGGCTCATCATGCCGCGCATCCATCGGCGCGCCGGCTCCTCGACGAGGTGATACAGGAACACCGCGCCCGCGAATGCGACCGCGAGCAGCCCGACGAGCACCGCTTTACCCGCAAGGTCGGACCCGAGACGAAGGCTGAACTGTAAGACCATCCAATTCCACGTCGTGTGCACCAACTCGTGAACCATGTAGAGGCTGAACGAGATGTGCCCCAGGTAGACCATCGGACGAATGGACAGCAGGGCCGGCAGCGTGCCTGCGCCCATCGCCAGCGTCAACACCAGCGGCACGAACAGCACGTCGACAAGGCCGGCCGAATCGTAAATCGTCGGTATGGGGTTGGCGTCGAGCCAGTACAGGATGCCGACGACGGCCGAGGCGATGAGAAGCGATGCGACGCCGGCGCCCTTTTGCGCGCGTTCGCTGGGCCGCAATTTGCGGACCGCAGCACACACCAGCGCACCCGCCGTGAACTGCATGACGATCCGCGGCAACCAACTCCACGGCGTATAGAACAGTCCGGTCGCCATCAGCAGCACCACTGGAGGAAGCGACGCCGCGATGGCAAGGCAGATCAGGCCACGCGCCCTCGTCGCGGAAGCGATCCGGAAGATCACCAGCACCAGCGCCCCGAACAGGAGGTAGGCCAGCCATTCGGCGCTGATCGACCACGCGGGACCGTCCCAGCTGGTGCCATCGAAGTACGGCGCGAACCACAGCTGCACGAGCAGGAACTGGCGCACGTAATTCGCCGCCGTCAGCGTCTGGGCGGCCTCCGAAGGAAAATGTCCGACGTTGAGCGTGAAAATGATCCACAGCGCAGCGAGGTGCATCGTCACCAGATAGACCGGCCACACGCGGGACAGTCGCAACCACAGGAAGTGCAGCGTGGACCGCCACGACCAGGACTCGCCCATGCGGTCGAGATAGTTCCACGTCAACACGAACCCGCTCAGGATGAAGAACAGGTCGACGCCCTGGGCGCCGCAGTCAAGCAGCGGTGCGAGTGCCGACCTGAATCCCGGAACAGCTTGCTCGAGCAGCGGCCGGAAGTGAAAGAGCACGACCCACACGGCTGCGACGATGCGCAGACCGGACAGTGCCCTGATCTCTCCGGTACGCACATCACTCTCTTCGTGAGGGGCTTCAGCAGTTTGGGTCGTCTTCGGCGGCGGTACGCCTCCTCCGCGACCACTCTCCGGCGTTTCGGAGGCTACCGCGCGACCACTCCGGCAGCGCATTCGGACACGCTGTCAATTCGCTGTGCAATGACCAAAAATGTTGCCAGTTCTGCCCTCTGGGGTCAGCGCGCGGCGCGACCCGTCCCGACACGCCGATGATCAACTCTTGACTGATTCCAGAAAAGGAGCATGATGGTTCGCATGTCGACGCCGGACTACGCGGATCAGCTCCGGATGGCTGATCTTCGAGTGACCCGGCCGCGGCTCGCGGTACTCGAGGCCGTATACACGCATCCGCATGCCGACACCGAGACGCTTCTCTCCGCGGTGCGCGTAGGCCTTCCCGACGTATCGCGCCAAGCGGTGTACGACGTTCTCGCCGCGCTGTCGGCCTCGCGGCTCATCCGTCGTATCCAGCCATCGGGCTCTGTCTCGCGGTATGAATCACGTGTCGGCGACAACCACCATCACGTCGTGTGTCGCTCGTGCGGAGTCATCGCCGATGTCGACTGCGCCGTCGGCGATACGCCCTGCCTGACACCGTCCGATCCGGACGGCTCTCTCGACGGCTTCGTCCTCGACGAAGCCGAGGTCATCTACTGGGGCCTGTGCCCCGACTGTTCCTCATCCTCATCGCAAACGTCGCGATCACTTCCGTGATCACAGCCCATTTCACCCATCGGAAGGAAAGTTGTGTCAGATACACCCGACGCCAAGCCACCGTTCCCTGAAAAGGCGACGGCAAGCAGCGGAAGCGAGAGCGAAAACCCGGTCATCGATACGCCCGAGCCGAAGGCGCACGCGCCCCGGACCAATCAAGACTGGTGGCCCGACCAGGTCGACGTGTCGAAGCTGCACGCGCGCGGCTCGTTCTCCAACCCATACGGTGATGATTTCAACTACGCCGAGGAATTCGCCAAGCTCGACCCCGAGGCCCTCAAGGCCGACGTGCTTTCCGTCATCACCACGTCACAGGATTGGTGGCCCGCCGACTACGGCAGCTACGCCGGCCTGTTCATCCGCATGAGCTGGCATGCCGCCGGTACCTACCGCATCTACGACGGCCGCGGTGGCGGCGGCGAGGGGATGCAGCGCTTCGCGCCGCTGAACAGCTGGCCGGACAACGCCAACCTGGACAAGGCGCGTCGCCTGCTGTGGCCGGTCAAGCAGAAGTACGGCAACAAGATCTCGTGGGCCGACCTGCTGATCTTCGCCGGCAACGTGGCACTGGAGTCGGCCGGGTTCCAGACTTTCGGCTTCGGCTTCGGCCGGCCGGACGTGTGGGAGCCCGTTGAGATCCTCTTCGGCGAAGAGGATGAATGGCTTGGCACCGACAAGAGGTACTCCGGCGAGCGCAACCTCGCCGAACCGTACGGTGCGACCACAATGGGCTTGATCTACGTCAATCCTGAAGGGCCCGAAGGTAAGCCGGATCCGGTCGCCGCGGCGATCGACATCAAGGAGACCTTCGGCCGGATGGCCATGAACGTGGAGGAGACGGCCGCGCTGATCGTCGGTGGCCACACGCTGGGCAAGACCCACGGCGCCGGCCCGGACGATGGCATGGGCCCCGAGCCCGAGGGCGCTCCGATTGAGCAGCAGGGGCTTGGCTGGAAGTGCCCGTTCGGCTCGGGCAAGGCCGGCGACACGGTCACCAGTGGGCTCGAGGTGGTCTGGACCAACACTCCGACCAAGTGGAGCAACGCCTACCTCGAAATCTTGTACGGCAATGAGTGGGAATTGGTGAAGAGCCCCGCCGGTGCGTGGCAGTTCGAGGCCACGAATGCCGAGGCGACCATCCCCGATCCGTTCGGTGGTCCGAACCGTAAGCCGACGATGTTGGTCACCGACCTCTCCATGCGGGAGGATCCGGAGTTCGCCGCGATCACCCGACGCTGGCTCGACCATCCCGACGAGCTCAACGAGGCGTTCGCCAAGGCGTGGTACAAGCTGCTGCACCGCGACATGGGCCCGATCAGCCGTTATATCGGCCCGTGGGTGGCCGAGCCGCAGCTGTGGCAGGACCCGGTTCCTGCCGTCGAGGGCGACCTGATCGACGAGGCCGACATCAAGGCGCTCAAGGCCAAGGTGCTCGACTCCGGGCTGACGGTGCAGCAGTTGGTCAAGACGGCATGGTCGTCGGCAGCCAGCTTCCGCAGCACCGACAAGCGCGGTGGTGCCAACGGTGCCCGCATTCGACTTGAGCCGCAGAAGAACTGGGAGGCCAACGAGCCGTCCGAGTTGGCCAAGGTGCTGCCGGTGCTGGAGAAGATCCAGCAGGAGTTCAACGCCGCCGGGGGCAAGAAGGTGTCGCTGGCCGACCTGATCGTGCTGGGCGGCTCGGCGGCGGTCGAGAAGGCGGCCAAGGACGCCGGCTTCGAAATCGACGTCCACTTCGCGCCGGGTCGCACCGACGCGACGCAGGAGGACACCGATGTGGAGTCGTTCGCGGTGCTCGAGCCGCGGTGGGACGGGCTCCGCAACTTCGTGCGGCCCGGTGAGAAGAATCCGTTGGAGCAGCTGCTGATGGAGAAGGCCATCTTGCTGGGCGTGACGGCACCGGAACTGACGGCGCTGGTCGGCGGGCTGCGGGCGCTCAATGTCAACCACGGCGGCAGCAAGCACGGCGTGTTCACGGATAAGCCGGGCGTGCTGACCAACGACTTCTTCATCAACCTGCTCGACATGGGCACGCAGTGGAAGTCGGGGACGGCCGAGAACGTCTACGAGGGTGTGGACCGCGTGTCGGGCCAGCCGAAGTGGACCGCTACGGCCAATGACCTGGTGTTCGGCTCGAACTCGCAGCTGCGGGCGCTGGCCGAGCACTACGCCCAGGACGACAACAAGCAGAAATTCGTCGAGGACTTCGTCGCCGCCTGGGTGAAGATCATGAACAACGACCGGTTCGACCTCGCCTGATCGATACGAACGACGTGCAACACCCCGCGGGCTCTGACGGCTCGCGGGGTGTTCCGTTCCTGCTCTTGTCGATCCGTGGTGAGGACGAAGCCGCCGACGACGAGTATCAGGCTGTGATGCGCTTTGCCGGCGTTGACAGCGCCGGCATGCACCGCATCCGCTTGACCCACGAGTCACTGGGGCAGATCGATCTCGGCGACTGGTCGGGCATCATTCTCGGGGGCGGGCCCTACAACGTCAGCGATGCGCCGGAGTCGAAATCCACGACGCAACAACGCGTCGAGTCCGAGTTGTTCGAGTTGATCGGGCGCATCGTCGATGCGGACTACCCATTCCTCGGATGCTGTTACGGCGTCGGCACGTTGGGCACCGTCATCGGGGCAGTCGTCGACCGCACATATCCGGAACCGGTCGGCGGCATGGCGATCACGGTCACCGACGCCGGACGCGACGACCCACTATTCGCCGACCTACCCGACGTCTTCGATGCCTACGGCGGGCACAAAGAGGCGGCGACCACGCTGCCGTCGGACGCACTGTGCCTGGCCACCTCGCCGCAATGCCCGGTGCAGGCGTTCCGGGTCAGGGAGAACGTCTACGCCACACAGTTCCATCCCGAACTCGACCTCGACGGCATCGACGTCCGCCTCAACGCCTACAAGAATCACGGTTATTTCGCGCCTGAGTCCGCGGAGCAGTTGAAAATCGAAGCCCGGCAATGGAATGTCCGGCATCCACACGCCATCCTCCGACGGTTCGTACGGCGATACGCAAAACGACAGCGTTAGGCGTGCCCGTTTCCGGGAATGTCCTCAGCCGTGGAAACTGTCGAATATGCGCCAGGCCGTAAGGCCGACATCTTGGGAAATCCGGCGCAGCGCACGGTGCTGATGTGGCATGGCACCCAGGCCGACGCGCGCGCCAGCCTTCGTCCCTTGGCTGAACGGGTCTCCGAAATTGGAGTGGGCCTCATGGAAGGGTGTCGGCGGAGACGACAGAACCGCCGTTGAGACCGAGCATCGTCAGGACGGCCCGAGGTTTGGCACCGGGAACTGCGACCGGCGGACCGTGCTGCCGAACCTGCAGAGGCCCCAAGGTTTAGTAAGGACAGCTCCGCCGGTGTGGCAGGCTCGGCCTGTGGATCTGCCGCGGCCCAGTCCGGACACACCACATCTCGCTGACGTGGTTCCGTCGGTGCTCTCCGCGATGGGCGTCGCAGGATTCGCGGGCCTGATTCCGCTACCTGGTGATATCGCGGGAGCTTGCGTGCTGTTGATCGACGGGCTCGGCGCCGAGTTGCTCGACGAATACGCCTCCGAGGCGCCCGTCATGGCCGGCCTACGCGGCCGGACCCTGCAGGTCGGCTTTCCCGCCACCACGGTCGCCGGGCTCGCCGCTATTGGTACCGGGTGCCGTTCCGGCGAGCACGGCCTGGTCGGCTACTCCTTCCGACTGCCGGATGTCGGCGTCGTCAACTCTTTGCGGTGGCGCATGCATCCGTGGGGCGTCGAGGTGCTCGAGGCCGCGCCGCCCGAGCAGGTCCAGCCCATGTCGACGACGTTCGAGCGCGCTACGTCGGCGGGGGCACAGGTCAGCGTCATCTCCGGTGCCGAGTTCACTCGGTCCGGGCTGACCCGCGCGGTGCTGCGCGGCGGTAAGTACATCGGCGTGCACGGACTGGGCGATCTGGCCGCACGTGTGCACGAGGCGATCGGCGGTGGCGGATTCTGCTACGCCTACCACAGTGACCTCGACATGATGGGCCACCTGTACGGACCCGGATCGCCCGCATGGCTGATGCAGCTGCGCCAGGTCGACCGCCTGGTGGAATCTGTCGTCGAGGGCCTGCCGCCAGGTGGCTTGCTCGCCGTGGTGGCCGACCACGGGATGGTCTCCGTGGATCCCGCGGAGGTCATCGATATCGACGGCGAGCATGTGCTGGCCGAGGGCGTGACAGATATCGGCGGCGAGGCGCGCGCGCGACACATATATGTAGCCCCCGGCGCGGCCGATGACGTATTGACCACCTGGCGGGAGACGCTCGCGGAACGCGCGTGGGTGGCGTCACGCGACGAGGCGATCGCCGCCGGGTGGTTCGGCGAGCGGGTCACCGACGCGACGCAGCGCCGTATCGGCGACGTCGTCGCGGCAGCGCGTGACTCCGTAGGTTTGCTGAGGCGTACGGCAGAACCGCTCGAGTCGTCGTTGATCGGCCACCATGGGTCGCTGACAACAGCGGAACAGAACGTTCCACTGCTCCTCGCCCACGGCTGACCTCTACCATTCGTTACTTCTTGAATACTGTAACTAATTGGACGACAACGACTTTCGTGTATTCATGACTCAATGCGAAATAGTCCGTTATCGAATCGTTGCTCTGGTCAAGGCAAATCATCGCTAGCGTCAGTACGGACGGCAGACATATTCACGAATATGCTCACTTCTGCTGGAAATTCAGTGGCTCAGACCATAGGATTTTGGCAATGTGAACGGCGTCACATCATTTTCGGTGAACGTGGTCACAGATTTTGGCGGGCTCCAAAACGCTCTGTTAGCGTGCGATCCCATGTTTGCTGTCGCAGCGCTTTTGACGCTTGTCAACTCGGTGTCGGGCACGCCGTACGTCACCGGTGGGGATTCCCCGTCCGGTACAGACTGCTCAGGTCTGGTCTCGTGGGTGACCAACGCGGCGACCGGCCGACCCGTTTACGGGGACCGGTTCCACACCGGGAACATCGAGGGTGCTCTGAAAGCACGCGGATTCCAGTACGGCTCACAGCCGGGTGCCCTTGTGGTCGGTTGGAACAGCGGCCACACCGCCGTGACACTGCCCGATGGCACTCCGGTGTCGTCCGGCGAGGGTGGTGGCGTGAAAATCGGTGGCGGCGGCGCCTTCCAGCCGCAATTCACCAAACACATGTTCCTGCCGATGCCGGCCGACCAGCCGCCACCGCCCCCCGGTGCCCCTGTCGTGTTGATGGGCCAGCAGGGACCGATGCCGCCGCCTCCGATGGCACCCCCGCCGGCACCTGCGCCTCAGATGGCTCCTCCGCCTGCCCCCGCCCCGCCGATGGCTCCGCCACCACCGCCACCGCCGCCACCGCCGCCGCCGGGTGACCCGATGGCCCCGCCGCCGCCGGTCGATCCGATGGCGCCGCCCCCGGCACCGGGCATGCCGCCGGCACCGATGCCGCCGGTCTGACGTCACGGGAGCGCCGGATAACGTCTGCGGCGTGATCGTTCTACTGCCGCCGTCGGAGACCAAGCACCCCGGCGGCGACGGGCCACCGCTGCGCCTGGACACGCTGTCGCATCCCGAGCTCACGCCACTGCGTGCCGCGCTGATCGACGAGCTGGTCGAGCTGGCCGCCGATACGTCGGCATGCATGCGCGCGCTCGGCCTGTCGGCAACCCAGCATGCCGAGATCGAACGCAACGCCGCACTGTGTAGTGCACCGACGTTGCCCGCGATCAATCGGTATACCGGTGTGTTGTACGACGCGCTCGACGTCAGATCCCTGAAGGGTGCCGCGGTGGGCCGCGCACGTGCCCGCCTGGCGGTCGGCTCGGCACTCTTCGGTTTTCTGCGCGCCGACGATTCCGTTCCCGCCTACCGGCTGTCCGCGTCGTCGAAGCTGCCCGGGCAGTCGGCCTTGGCGTCGCGCTGGCGCCCCCTACTGGAGCCGATGCTCTCGCGGATGGCGACCGACGAACTGGTCGTCGACCTTCGATCCGGCTCGTACGCGTCGCTCGGCAGGCTGCCCGACGCTGTTCAGGTCGAAGTCGTCTCGGAGCGTCCCGACGGTAAACGCACGGTCGTGAGTCACTTCAACAAGGCTCACAAGGGGCGACTGGCCCGCATTCTGGTCTCCACCCGCTCCGAACCTGATGACGCGGGCGCGGTCGCCACGATCGCGAGGCGCGCGGGAATGAGCGTGGAGCGCAAGGGCAGCCGACTCACCATCGTGGTGCCCGCCTGAACTCTCCGCGCTAGATCGGGGCGATCAGATCCGTCGTATAGAACTCCGCAGGATTCTGGGAGAACATGCCCGGGCGGCTGATGAACACCCACGCACCCGTCGCGCCGGGTTCGATGCCATCCTGCAGGGTCACTGCCGCTGCGCCGGCCCCGTCGGTGTTCAACGAACCCTGTGCGACGCCGGGATCGCCACCCCAGCAGGGCACCGCGGACGACCGGGGCACCTGGATCATCCTGATGTCGTAATGCATGTTCGGCACAGCAGTCGCGATCTGCACATCCGCCGTCACCGTCGATCCGTCCGATCGCAACGTGCCGGTGGGCCTCGCAACCCCGTCGGCCCGTTGTAGTCGGTCTCGCTGAAATCGCATCGCCGCAGGATCTGGGCGAACGGCAGCACGGTGCCGCCCGCTCCACTGGACACTCCGGTGTCGGTGCCGTCGGCGAACGCGGCGCCAGGCGGTGCGACCAAGATCATTGCCGTCGCCAACGTCAAAATCCGTGTCGTCTGCCGCATAGTCCCGAGTAAAGCACCGATCAACGTCGAGTTGGGCAATTCGAACGGGCTCGCGCAGTGTCAGTCCCTGCACTCGACGACGTCGTACGCGCCGTCGGCATAGAGCGACCGGATGTGCTTCTTGTCGAATTTCCCCACACTGGTCTTCGGCACCTCGTCGACGAACGTCCACCGCTCGGGCAGCCAGAACCGGGCGACTTTGTCGCACAGATGCTTTCGTAGCTCCTCGGCCGTGGACGAAGCACCGCTCTTGATCACGACGGCGGCAAGCGGCCGTTCCTGCCAGCGCTCGTCGGGCACCGCGACGACAGCCGCCTCCAGCACGGCGGGGTGTTCCATGATGCACAGTTCGAGTTCGACCGACGAGATCCATTCACCGCCCGATTTGATGACGTCCTTGGCGCGATCGGTGAGGGTGATGAACCCCTGCGGGTCGATGCGCCCGACGTCACCCGTGCGTAGCCAGTCGCCGTCGAACTTCGAGGAATCGGCGTTCTGGTAGTACGACGCAGTGATCCATGGACCACGAACCTCTATCTCTCCCACGGCTTTACCGTCATTTGGCAGGACCGCGCCCCCGTCGTCGACAATTCTGATCTCCACGCCACTCACCACTCGACCGGCCGTCGCCCTGAGGGTCCACGCCTCTTCTCCGGTCACCTCGGGCGGCGGTGTGGCCAGCGCGGCCAACGGCGACGTCTCGGTCATCCCCCAGCCCTGACGGATCACCACGCCGTAGCGCTCCTGGTACTCCCTCATCATCGACAGCGGCACGGCGGACCCACCGCAGCAGACTGTCTTCAGCGACGAGATATCTCTTCCGGGATTGGCATGCAGGTACTGCAGCACGTCGTTCCAGATCGTGGGGACAGCGGCTGCGACCGTGGGCCGCTGTCGTTCGATCATGTCGACGATGGGTTCAGCCTGCAGGTACTTGTCGGGCATCAGCAGGTCGGCACCCGCCATCACTGCCGCATACGGCTGACCCCACGCATTGGCATGGAACATCGGCACGACCGGCAACACCCGGTCACCGTCGACAAGGCCGATCGAGTTGGCCGCGCACACACTCATCGCATGCAGGTAGCTCGACCGATGGCTGTAGACAACGCCTTTGGGATTGCCGGTGGTGCCGCTGGTGTAACACATTGCGGCGGCAGTCTTCTCGTCAAGGTGGGGCCAGTCGAAGGCCGTCGACTGCCCATTGAGCAGATCGTCGTAGCGGATCACGTTCTTTCCGCAGGCGGTGAGTAGGTCCAGATCCCCGGCGCCGACGGCGACCACGGTCCGCACCGTCGTCAACTCTGGAAGCACCGCGGCAAGCAACGGCGCCAGCGACATATCAACCAGCACAACGTGATCCTGCGCCTGGTTCGCGATGAACGCGATCTGGTCACCGGACAGCCGGATGTTCAGTGTGTGCAGCACCGCACCCATGCACGGGGCCGCGAAGTACGCCTCCAGGTGTTCCTGGTTGTTCCACATGAATGTCGCGACGCGGTCACCGCTCCCGACCCCGATGTCGCGCAACCCGTTGGCAAGCTGGGCCACCCGGGCACCCAGTTCGCCGAAGGAGATCTCGCGGTAGCCGTCGGGGGTCTTCGTGATCACCCGGCGGGCAGAGGACCACGTGGTGCCGTGTCGCAGGATGCCCGTCAAGGTCAGCGGAAAGTCCTGCATCGTGCTGTCCATGGATACCTCCAGGGGCGCGTGAGTGAGCAGGCATTCATGATCTCCGACTCGCGCAGCCGTTCGGCGGGAATCGCACAACGCGGCCGATAGCATCACCTCGCATGGCGCAGTACGGCTATCCCGCGATGCACCCGCCGAAGCCTCCGGCCTCCGGCGGCGACATCGCCGTGTCGGTCGTCGTGTTGGTTCTGACGGTGCTTCTCGGGGCGGCCGCCGCGTTCTTCGGACTCTTCTCGCTTGCGTTCCTCGACTCGTGTCCCCCCGCGACCTGCAGCGCGGATGGGGCGGTGCTCGCAGTGCTGACGGCGCTCGGAGTCGCCGCAGTCATCGGTGTGGCGGGACTCGCCGTGACGTCGGTGCAGCTGTTCCGGCGAAAGCGGGCCTGGCCCATCGCGGTTGCCACCTTTGTGTTGTGCGCGATCGCGGTGTTCTCAGGAGGCGTCGGCTACGTGATGGCGGTCAGCTGAACCGACAGCGCCCGCGACCATCGGTCGAAAGCCGCCACCTGGCGCAACGTCTTCACCTACCGTCGGAAGGGTGGAAATACACCCTGTAAAAGCCCCCGGCCTGGTACCGGTCGGGGCACTGCGCTCAGGGGACCCAATCACCGACGTCAACGGTGGCGGTCAGCACTACATAGTCCTGGAATCCAAGAAGCTCGGCGAGGGCTGCGTCGTCCTCGAGCTGGAGTCCAAGGCCAACGATCGGCTCAGGGTGATCGAGGCGTCCTTCCCTGCCGACTACGTGATGAGTCTGACGCCCCGCCACCCCATTCTGTAACCGGCTGATCACGCCGACGTCCGGCCAGCACCGCCGGGTGTAGCGCCAAGTGCACCGAGGCGGCATGAGACACTTTGGCCATGGTTGTCGCAATCGCCCGCCCCAAGCTCGAAGGCAACATCGCCGTTGGCGATGACCGCCAGATCGGATTCGCCGAGTTCGGCGACCCGCAGGGTCGCGCGATCTTCTGGCTGCACGGGACCCCGGGCGCCCGGCGCCAGATCCCGATGGAGGCGCGCGTCTATGCCGAACAGCAGCACATCCGACTGATCGGGGTCGACCGGCCGGGCATCGGCTCGTCCACGCAGCACAGCTATGACACCGTGGTCGCCTTCGCCGATGATCTGCGCACCATCGCTGACACGCTGGGCATCGACAAGTTCGTCGTCGTCGGGTTGTCCGGTGGCGGACCGTACACGCTCGGTTGCGCGGCGGCGATTCCCGATCGCGTCGTGGCGGCCGGGGTCATCGGCGGAGTCGCCCCGACGATGGGTTCCGACGCCATCACCGGTGGCCTGATGGGAACCCTCGGCACGCGCGTTGCCCCGCTACTGCAGGTGGCCGGAACCCCGATCGGACTGCTCGCCAGCGCCATCATCAGGTTGATCCGCCCGGTCGCGTCGCCCGCCGCCGACCTGTACGGCCGGGTGTCTCCGGAAGCAGACCGCAGGCTGCTGGCCCGCCCGGAGATCAAGGCGATGTTCCTCGACGACCTGCTCAACGGCAGCCGCAAACAGCTCTCCGCTCCGTTCTCCGATGTCGTCGTCTTCGCCAGGGACTGGGGTTTCCGGCTGAGCGACATCAAGGTGCCTGTCCGCTGGTGGCACGGCGACGCTGACCACATCGTGCCGTACGCACACGGGCAGCACGTGGTGTCGCGGCTGGCCGACGCCGAGCTCTATCCGATGCCCGGCGAAAGCCACCTCGCCGGACTGGGTCGTGCCGAGGAGATCCTGCACACGATGATCAAGGTGTGGGACGAGTACGGCAGCGCCCGCGTCTAGACGTCCGTCATCGCATCCGATCTGCAGCCGACCCGATACGGTGGGAAGGCACGAAAGGAGCGTGGTGATGCCAACCGACCTGACGCTCTACCTCGATGACGAGCCCGGCGAACTGGCCCGGGTCGGCGACGTGCTTGGCAAGGCCGGGGCCAACATCGACGGGCTGTGCGCGGTCACCTCGGGTGGCGGTCAAGCGGTGGTGCACATCCTCGTACAGGACGCGACCCCAGCCTTCGAAGCGCTGCACGACGCGGGGATCGAGATCGCATCCGAACAGGAGGTGATCGTGTTGAACATCGACGACCACCCGGGCGTGCTCGGCGACGTCGCGCGCCGACTGGGCGCCGCGAAGATCAACCTGACGACCGCCTATCTCGCGACCGATACCCGCCTGGTCCTGGCTTCGGACGATCTCGCGGCCGCCCGATCCGCGCTCAGCTGATCAGCGCTTCAGCCAGCCCGCGACGGTGTTGAGGTCCCTGCTGTACGTCATGAGTAGATCGTCGTGGTACAGCGCACCCCCGCTGATCTTGTCGTTTCCCTGCCAGATCACGTGGACGCGTACCGGGGTCCGGGTGAAGTAGTCGGTGCGGTCAGCATCTCGGCGATCCCACCCGGCTTGCACGGCGCGCTCGGATATCTCTTTACGCAGGTCAGCTGCAGTCATTGGGTAATCCTCCTGTCGAGCAGCGTACGTTATCCGGCCGCTGGGGCTCTTAGCCCAGTGCGCGGCGCAGCAGGTGCATCGCTACGGTCGTCGACCTCTCGCGGACGTCTGACCGATTGCCGGGCAACCGCATGGTGCGGACATCGGTCGTCCCGTCGCCGAGCTTCACGCAGAAACAGACCGTGCCCACCGGTTTGTCGTCGGTGCCGCCACCGGGTCCGGCGATTCCCGTGATCGCCACGGCAGTGTCGGCGGAGAACCGGCGCAACGCGCCGTCGGCCATCGCGATGGCCACGGGTTCGGACACGGCACCGTGTGCCTCGATGAGCGCCGGCGTCGACACCGAGCAGCTCCGACTTCGCCTCGTTCGAGTAGGACACCACTCCCCCCGCGACGTAGGCCGACGATCCGGGAAGATCCGTGAGCCGGGCCGCCACCAGCCCCGCGGTGCAGGATTCCGCGGTGGCGATCCAGCGGTCGGCGAGCAACGCCGCAATCTGATCGTCGACGGTGGAACCGTCTTCAGAGAAGATCTCGCCGCCGTGACGCTCGCGCAGCAATGTCATCAGGTCTGCATAGGCGGCGGCGGCATCGGGCTCGTAGCGGGTGACCATCTCGATCTCGCCGCGCCGCAGACAGGTCGTGATCTCGAGCCGGTCAAAGCCGTCGACGCGTTCTTCGGCATCGCGCAGCGAATCGGCGAGCCCCGACTCGGGCAGCCCGAACATCCGCACCATCTCCTGGTGGTAGGTCGTCCGGCCGGCTGTCGCCTGCTGCACCGCAGGCGTCTGCAGAGCCAACGGCCACATCGGTTGCAGCTCGCGCGGAGGTCCGGGAAGCACGACGACCGTCGGCGTTCCGGGCACGACGACGCCCGGCGCAGTACCGACCGGGTCGATGACATGAGCGCCGTCCGGGATCAGTGCCTGCTTGCGGTTCGCCTCGCGCACGGCTTCCAGGTCGACGTTGGGAAAGCGCGCCATCAACCGCGCCACGATGTCGGCGATCTTGACCTCGAGAGCGTTGTCCAACACCAACTCTCGGCCGCAGAAACGTGCCACGGTTGCCACCGTCACGTCGTCCGCGGTCGGGCCAAGGCCACCACTGGTGACGATGAGGTCCACCCCCTCGGCGGCGAGGAACCGCAGCTGCGCCTCGATGTCGTCGGGCCGGTCCGCGCAGATGGTGATGTGCGCCAGCTCGACACCGAGTTCGAGCAGTCGGTCGGCGATCCACGGACCGTTGCGGTCGGTGACCCTTCCGGTGAGGACTTCGGTTCCCGTCACCACGATGCCCGCGCGCGCACTCACGTCGTACGACACTACGCACACCGGAGGCTGGACATGAACGTCGGTAATGTCGTTCTCCATGACTGCGCCGAGATCGCTGCGGGAGCTCTTCGATCAGCTCGGCCTCGCCGAGGTCCCGTCGACCGACGACAGCGTGATCATGGAGATGCCCGTGGACGAGCGGACCGTCAATACCGCCGGTGGCCTGCAGGGCGGTCTGATCGCGACGATGGCAGATGTGACGGCCGGCCAACTCGCCGCCCGGGCCACCCCGTTCGGGCACGCCATCGCCACCACGGACCTGTTCATCCGATATCTGCGACCGATCAAGGTCGGACCCGCACGCGCGGTCGCGCGCATCCTGCGCACGGGTAAGCGCTCCGTTGTCGTGCAGGTGGACATCTACCGGGGTAACGACGATCAGATCGGCGCGACGGCCACGGTGAACTTCGCCGCCATCGACTGATCAGCCCAGCGGTAGGGCCTTGTGCGGCACGTCGGTCACCAGTCCACCGTCCATGATGAACTCGGCGCCCGTCGCGAATGACGACTCGTCGCTGACGAGGAACACCACGAACGGCGAGACCTCCTCGGATTGACCGGGGCGACGCAGCGGAGCGGTGACCATGTCGTCGGGAAAATGCTTGGTCATCGGGGTACGGATGAAGCCAGGGTGGATCGAGTTGACCCGGATGTTCTTGGGGCCCAGCTCAATCGCGGCCGACTTGGCGAGCCCGCGAACCGCCCACTTCGAGGCGACGTAGGGGTGCACCATCGGCGCGCCGCGCAGTCCCTCGATGGACGACACGTTGATGATCGAACCCTCACCGGCCTTCTTCATCTCGTCGACGACGGCCTGCATGCCGAGGAAGGTGCCGGTCAGGTTGACGTCGATGACCTGCTGCCACTTGGCCATGTCGAACTTGCCGATCTGGCCCAGCGCGACAATCGCGGCGTTGTTGACGAGCGCGGTGACCTTGCCGAAGGCATCCACGGCGACCTTGACGGCGGCGTCCCACTGCTCGGCGTCGGTCACATCCAGGTGGACATAGCGTGCGGATTCGCCGAGCTCGTCGGCCAGCGCCTTGCCCTCGTCGTCGAGGATGTCCCCGATGACCACTTTTCCGCCCTCAGCGACCAGCGCCCGGGCGTGAGCGGCGCCCATTCCCCGGGCTCCGCCGCTGATGATTGCAACTTTTCCGTCCACACGTCCCATGAGGGGTCACGCTACCGTGCGCGCGTGCTACAAGTAGAACCTGTTCCAGTTTTCTGAGGGGAAGACACATGGCTGAATCGGCGGCTCAGCCGGCCGGCGCGATCCGAGTCGGGCTCATCGGCACTGGCAACTGCGGCGCCCTGGCGCTCAGACAATTGATCAGCGACGCGCGCTTCGACCTCACCGGTGTGTGGGTGTCGACGGAAGCCAAGGTGGGCCGCGACGCCGGAGAGCTTGCCGGCCTGGACGTGACCACAGGCATCGGCGCGACCAACGACCTCGACGCGATCATCGCGGCCAAGCCCGACTGCATTGTCTACACCGCGATGGGCGACACGCGCCCACGCGAGGCGCTCGCCGATGTCCGCACGTTCCTGTCCGCGGGCATCAACGTCGTCGGCTCGAGCGTCGGCGCGCTCCAGTACCCGTGGGGACTACTTCCCGACAAGGCCATCCAGAAGGTCGAAGATGCTGCGCGCGAAGGTGATTCGACGGTCTTCTTCACCGGGGTCGATCCCGGCTTCTGTACCGACCTGCTACCTTTCGCGCTGGCCGGAACCTGCCAGCGCATCGAGCAGATCCGCACCATGGAGATCGCCGACTACGCCACCTACGACGGTGAGACCGTGATGTTCGACGTGATGGGCTTCGGCAGGCCTATAGCGGACGACATCGGCGATCTGCCGATCCTGTATCAACCGGGCGTCTTGTCCATCGCCTGGGGCACCGCGATCCGGCAGCTGGCCGCTGGGCTCGGTATCGACGTCGACGAGATCCGCGACTCCGTCGAGCAGGAGCCCGCCCCCGAGGATCTGAACGTCGCAGTCGGCACGATCAAGAAGGGCACCGTCGCTGCGGTCCGCTTCCTGATCGAGGGCATGGTGGGCGGCAAGGCGGCGATCGTGGTCGAGCACGTGACACGGCTGCGCGCCGATCTCCGCCCGGACTGGGCGCAGCCCGCGCATCCAGGTGGCTCGTACCGAGTGGAGATCACCGGCGAACCGTCGTATTTCTGCGACATCGTTCCGATGAGCCGACACGGCGGCGCGCCCTATGCCGCGATCCTGGCCGCCGCGGGCCGGATCGTGAACTCGATCCCCGACGTCGTGGCCGCACCTGCGGGCATCCGGACCACCTTGGATATGCCGCTCGTACCGGGCAAGGGCCTTTACGCAGCGGCGACGTAGGCTGGAGCGCGATGACCGCGCAGCCCGTGGCAGAGGACCCCAATGCGGAGATCGCCGCAAGCGAACCGGGGCCCCACATCGGTGCGTTCTTCGATCTCGACGGCACCTTGGTGGATGGATTCACCGCCGCGGCGCACGCCAGCGACCGCATCAAGCGCAGGCAGGCCGGCATCGGTGAGGTGCTCGGAGTCGTGGAGGCTTCGATGCGCTATCGACTGGGCCGGATGCGGTTCGAGCATCTGCTGACCAGAGCCGCGGGTTATCTGCGAGGCGAGGCACTCACCGATCTCGACGACGTCTGCCAGCGCATCTTCGTCGACAGTGTGGCCACCCGCGTCTTCCCAATCATGCGTGGGATCGTCGCGGCACATCAGGAGCGTGGCCATACGGTGGTGCTCAGCACCTCGGCGGTGACCATCCATGCCGAACCGGTGGCCCGTTTCCTAGAGATCGACCACGTGCTGTGCAACCACTTCACGCTCGACAGCGAAGGGCGCCTGACCGGTCAGATCGCGAAACCGGTCATCTGGGGACGGAACAAGGCCAGCGCCGCGGTGCACTTCAGTGACGCCAATCAGGTTGACCTGCAACATAGTTACTTCTACGCCGACGGTGACGAGGACGCGGCGTTGATGGCCATGGTCGGCAATCCCCGGCCGGTGAACCCGCGCCCGAAGCTCGCCGCGCTGGCCGAAGAACACGGCTGGCCCGTGCTTCGGGTCGTCGCCACCGGCGGACGTCGGCGCCCCTCGCTGCGCAGATTCGTCGGCTACGACTGATAAGGACGTCGCCGATCCGGACGGCAACAAGGTCTACTTCGTCGAGGACCAGACCAATGAGCTAAACTAGAACACGTTCTAATTCGTGATCCGGCCCACCAAGGAGCAGGCATGCACACCCCTATCTGCGACGAACTCAATATCGAGTTCCCGATCTTCGCCTTCACTCATTGCCGCGACGTGGTCGTCGCCGTCAGCAAGGCCGGCGGATTCGGTGTGCTCGGGGCGGTCGGGTTCTCCCCCGAGCAACTCGAGATCGAGTTGAAGTGGATCGATGAGAACATCGGCGACCACCCCTACGGCGTGGACATCGTCATCCCGAACAAATACGAGGGGATGGAATCCACCGACCTGGATCCAGAGGTGCTCAAGAAGACACTCAACGACCTGGTACCGCAGGAGCACATCGACTTCGCCAAGCAGATCCTCGCCGACCATGGTGTGCCGGTCGAGCACAGCGACGACGACGCGCTGCAACTGCTCGGATGGACGGAGGCGACGGCGACTCCGCAGGTCGAGGTCGCGCTTCAGCACCCCAAGTGCACGCTCATCGCCAACGCACTCGGCACCCCGCCCGCCGACATGATCTCCCACATCCACGAAGAAGGGCGCAAGGTCGCCGCGTTGTGCGGGTCGCCGTCGCAGGCGCGCAAGCACGCCGACGCCGGCGTCGACATCATCATCGCCCAGGGTGGCGAAGCCGGTGGACACTGCGGCGAGATCGGCTCGATCGTGCTGTGGCCGCAGGTCGTCAAGGAGGTCGCCCCGGTTCCGGTGCTCGCGGCGGGCGGGATCGGCAGCGGCCAGCAGATCGCTGCCGCGCTGGCACTCGGCGCGCAGGGCGCGTGGACGGGTTCGCAATGGGTGATCGTCGAGGAGTCGGAGCACACCCCGGTCCAGCACGCTGCCTATGTGAAGGCGTCCAGTCGCGACACCGTACGCAGCCGGTCGTTCACCGGTAAGCCCGCGCGGATGCTGCGCAACGACTGGACCGAGGCCTGGGAGGACCCGGACAACCCGAAGCCGCTCGGAATGCCGCTGCAGTACATGGTGTCCGGTATGGCGGTCGCGGCCACCCACAAGTTCCCCAACGAGAGCGTCGACGTCGCGTTCAACCCGATCGGCCAGGTCGTCGGCCAGTTCACCAAGGTGGAGAAGTCCTCGGCGGTGATCGAGCGGTGGGTGCAGGAGTATCTCGAGGCGACCGGCACGCTCAACGAGATCAACGAGGCGGCGTCCGTGTGATACGCGGTTCGACGGCGTCCAACTAGATCCACCTCGTGAGTCTGATAGCGGCGGCCTGCGCGGGCTTTCTCCTCGCCGTGCTGTGGATGGACCTGATATTCGACAGCCAGGTTCTCCGGCACCGCGGCACGGTGGAGCTGCCCGAGCCGGTGCTGGCGTCGATCACCGGGTACTACCGCCGAGCCACGACCACCTCGCGGCCGATGAGCCACCTCATCGCGCTGGTGATGGCGACTCTGTTGGTCACGGTGGCCTTCCGGTTCGTCGGCGGCGACGACCCGGTCTGGCTGATCGCCGCCACCTCGGCCCTCGCCGTCGTGCCGATTGCGCTCGCCGCAAGCCGTACGGTCGCCAACGCCGTGCGCCTTGGCGCCCGCACCGGAGACGTCGTCGAGCAGTCGCGGTTGGCACGTTCCGTGTGTCGTGACCACCTCGTGTGCCTGACGTGCATGTCGGCGTTCCTGGCCCTGTGGTTGTCGTTGGCCGCCTGACCCCGACCGAGCTGCCGAGTGGCCAGTTGCGAGACGCTTTTCTCGCTGAATCGCCGCACAACTGGCCACTCGGCGTTGCTTTCGCCCAACGATTATGTAAGGTGACATACATAGTCGATCGGACGAAGGGGTTGGTCGTGCCAAGTCCCCGCCAGCGCATGGTGAGATCCGCGGCGCTCCTCATCCGCGAGCGCGGCGCACATCCGACCGCCATTGCCGACGTGCTCGAGCACAGCGGCGCTCCGCGCGGATCGGCCTACCACTACTTCCCCGGAGGTCGCGCCCAACTGCTTTGTGAGGCAGTCGACTTCGCAGGCGAGTACGTCGCGGCCAAGATCGCCAAGGCGGCATCCGGTGTGGACGCACTGGACGAACTGTTCAGCGAATATCGAAAGCAGTTGCTGGGCAGTGACTTCCGGGCCGGCTGCCCAGTCGTCGCCGTGACCGTTGAGGCGGGCGACCCTGATAAGCCCGACACTGCGACACCGGTGATCGAACGTGCTGCCGCGGCCTTTACTCGATGGACCGATCTCATTGCCACCCGGCTCGTCTCCGACGGCGTGCCCATGAAGCGGGCCGCCGAACTCGCCATGCTGACGACCACATCGTTCGAAGGGGCGATCGTCGTTGCGCGCGCATCCCGCGACGTCAAGGCCCTCGATCTCGTCCACGGCCAGCTACGTGCCCTCGTGCTGGCCGAGACCTCGGAAAGGAAGACCCGGTGATGGCTAAAGAGGACGTCGCCGCCGTGGCGGCTCCAGAAGAATGGCAGTCGACCGCGTGCATTCTCTGCGAATGCAACTGTGGCATCGTCGTCCAACTCGACGGCCGCAAGCTGGCCAAGATCCGAGGCGACAAGGAGCATCCAGCGTCGCAGGGATACACGTGCAACAAGGCGCTGCGCCTGGACCATTACCAGAACAACCGCAGTCGACTGACTTCTCCGATGCGCAGGCTGCCGGATGGCAGCTACGAGGAAATCGATTGGGATACCGCGATTGCCGAGATAGCGGCGGGCTTCAAACGCATTGCAGAGACCTACGGCGGCGACAAGATCTTCTATTACGGCGGCGGCGGACAGGGCAACCATCTCGGCGGTGCGTACAGCGGCGCCTTCCTCAAGGCACTCGGCTCGCACTATCGATCCAATGCGCTCGCGCAGGAGAAAACGGGCGAAGCCTGGATCGACGCCCACCTCTACGGCGGCCACACCCGAGGCGAATTCGAGCACGCCGAGGTATCGGTGTTCATCGGCAAGAACCCGTGGATGTCCCAGAGTTTCCCGCGGGCACGAACGGTGCTCAACGAGATCGCCAAGGATCCGGAGCGGTCCATGATCGTCATCGACCCGGTGATCACCGACACCGCGAAGATGGCCGACATGCACCTGCGCGTGCGCCCGGGAACCGATGCCTGGGTACTGGCGGCGCTGGCCGCGGTCGTGGTGCAGGAAGATCTCTGCGACAACGCGTTTCTCGCTGAGCATGTCACGGGTGTCGACTCCGTTCTGGACGTATTGCGCTCCGTCGATGTCGGCGAGTATGCCCTGCGGTGCGGGGTCGACGAGGAGCTGATTCGTGCCGCGGCACGGCGCATCGGCACCGCGACAAGCGTGTCCGTGTTCGAGGACCTGGGCATCCAGCAGGCCCCCAACAGCACCGTGTGTTCCTATCTGAACAAGCTGCTGTGGGTGCTCACCGGAAACTTCGCCAAACGTGGTGGCCAGCATCTGCATTCGTCGTTCGGTCCGCTGTTCCGCCACACTCCCGACGTGGGGCGGACACCGGTCACCGGCGCGCCCATCGTCGGTGGGCTGATCCCGAGCAACGCCATACCGCAGGAGATGCTCGGTGATCACCCGGACCGGTTCCGCGCGATGATCGTCGAGAGCAGCAATCCCGCCCACTCGCTGGCCGATTCGACCGCGTGCCGTGAGGCGTTCGGATCGCTGGAGCTGATGGTGGTGATCGATGTCGCGATGACCGAAACCGCCCGGCTGGCGCACTACGTGCTGCCCGCCGCCTCGCAGTACGAGAAGGCGGAGTCGACGTTCTTCAACCTCGAATTCCCGCACAACACCTTCCACTTGCGGCACCGGTTGATGGAGCCCCTGGAAGGTACCCTTCCCGAGCCCGAGATCTGGGCGCGCCTGGTGCGGGCACTGGACGTCGTCGACGACGCCGACCTGTTGCCGCTGCGCCACGCCGCGGCTGAGAGCCGCGAGGCGTTCACGGTGGCCTTCCTGCAGGTCGTCGGCGCCAACCCGATGATGGGCAAGGTACTCCCCTACGTGCTGTACGAGACACTGGGACCGACTCTGCCCGAGGGTCTTTCCGGAGCGGCAGCGCTGTGGGGACTCGCCCAGAAGGCGGCCATGACCTACCCCGAGGCGGTCCGGCGCGCCGGGCACGCCGACGGCAATGCGCTGTTCGACGCGATCCTGTCGAGCCGCTCGGGTGTCACGTTCACCGTCCATGAGTACGAGGACGACTTCGCGCTGATCACACACGCCGATCACAAGATCGCCCTGGACATGCCGGAGATGCTCGACGAGATCCGCGCACTGTCGGACGCCCAATCACAATTCACGACAACCGATTTCCCGATCGTATTGTCCGCGGGCGAACGTCGTGCCTACACGGCCAATGACATCTTCCGCGATCCGACCTGGCGTAAGCGCGACGCCGACGGCGCGCTGCGGGTCAGCCTCGAGGACGCCGAGGCGCTAGGCCTCGCGCACGGAGGTCGGGCGCGGATCACCACCGCGGCGGGCAGCGCTGAGGCGAGCGTCGAGATCAGCGAGGCGATGCTTCCCGGGCACGCGTCGTTGCCCAACGGATTCGGTCTCGATTTCGTCGACGGCGACGGCCAGGAGCACGTCCCCGGCGTGGCCCCGAACGCGCTGACGTCCAGCGACTGGCGTGACGCATATGCCGGCACGCCATGGCACAAGCACGTTCCAGCGCGGATCGAAGCAGTACCCGTCGCGCTCAACGCCGTCTAATCACGACAGCAGGCGCCGGGTGGCGCGTTCCAGCACCTGTTGCCTGCTGCTGCCCGGGTGGTCGGCAGCGATGAAGTGACTGCCGATGACCAACGAGAAGGCGAGCATGCCGCGGGCCTCGACGTCGTCGGCGTCGTCGCTGAAGGTTCCGATGAGGGTGCGCAGATAGTCCATGCGCCGGTTGTCGACGCGCCGCAGCCGTCGGCCCACCGCCTTGTCGCGTCGTGCCCAGTCGCGCACGGCGAGGTCGATCGGCAGTAGCTCTTTGGAGAAGGTGAGCATGCCCGCCCTGCGCACCTTGTCCCTGGCGTCGCCACCTTCGGCTTCGACACGGTCGAGCACCTCGTCGGTGCTACGGTGCTCCCAGGTCTCGAGGAGTGCATCGAGAAAGACTGCCCTGCTTGCGAAGTGGTGGTAGAACCCGCCGCGCGTGACGTCCAGCGCCTTCGCGAGTAAATCCACCCGCACAGCGTCGGGTCCACCAGCCGCGAGCGCCGCCAGGCCTGCGCCGATCCACGTGCTCCGTGGTGTGCGGGTCTGGGCGACCATGCCTCTCCAATCATTCGGCTTGACGACTGCGATCAATCAAGCATACAGTACTGTATGCTTGATTCCGCGCCGGTCGACAAGTGTGAGCACGTGGCGCGGCCGTGGCGAATACATGGCCTCACCAAGGACTTCCAGGTCCTCGATGTATGGGCATTGCCGACGCCGGGCGGTCCCGCCGACTTCGCGCGACTGGTCGAACTGTGGTCGACGTTCGACCCGCAGCGATCCTCCCGCGTGGTGCGGGCGCTGTTCGCCATCCGGTGGACCGTCGGTCGCATACTCGGCCTCGATCGCCCCGGCACCGGTCTGGGAGCACGAGTCGAGACGCTGCGGCACAGACTGCCCGCCGACCTGTGCGATGCCCCAACACCTCTCGCTTCCGGCCCGCATTCGTTCAGCCCGTTGTATCTGACCGACGATGAGTTCGCGATGGAGATCGCCAACCAGACGGTGCACGGGGTGATGCACGTCGGCTGGGTACCGGATGCGGCGGCCGGCTCCGGAAGGTTTCGCGGACAGCTGGCTGTTCTCGTGCGACCCAACGGCGCGCTCGGTGTCGCATACCTGGCCGCGATCGCACCGTTTCGTCACCTGATCGTCTACCCGCTGATGATGCGCGACATCGCGCGGGCTTGGCGCGAGCAACTCAGCCCACAACAACCCGAAGGAAGGTAACGATGATCAACACCGAGGCCGACGAAGCCCGAGTCCGCCAGATCATTCCGGACGCTGTCGCCAGGTCGTCAAGCACGCTGGGCCGCATCGACTACGCGGATGCGTTCATTGTGAATGCCGTTGCGCCGCAGAGTCGTCGGGCCGAAGAGTGGATGCGGGTGATCCTTGAAGACGCACCGGCGAGTGTCCGGCTGCGGCTGCTTTCGGCGTGGTCGGCGATCGGACTGAAGGTCAGCCTGCCCGGTTCCGACCGGTCGGTGCTCGGGTGGCAGATCCGGACCGCCGATCCCGATTTCGTGCTGCTCGGCGCCGACTCACGCGTCGGCATGCCCGGTGAACTGCTGCTGCGTCGTCACGAGCATGGACTCCTGTTCGCCACCTTCGTTCGCCACGACAATGCCATCGCCCGGGCGCTGTGGTCATCCATCGAGGCGGCGCACGTCCGAACGGTGCGCTCGATCCTCGAGATGGCTAGCCGGCGGGCAGCGCCGGCGTAGGCACTGTTGGAGGAACAGCGGCCGGCGGCAGCGGTTCTGCCGGAGGTGGCGGTGGCGCCGCCGGCATCTCCCCGGCTGGATTCGCGGCGAGTCCAGCAGGTGGCGTGGCATTGGCCTTCATTGGTCGCTGCGTCAGCAGAAGCAGGGCATCCCTGCCGCTGACTTCCTGCGTCTGAACCGCGTGCCAGAGCTCGCGCAGGTACGACCCACTGTTGCTCTGCTGCGGGCCGACCGGGTTGATAGAGGTGCCGGGCGGCAGATTCTCGGGGCTCACGAGATGTGGCACTTCCGCGGGCGGAGCGGGATCGGCGGCCACCGGCACGGCGGGCGGCGGCGCGGGTGCGGCGGCAGGCACGGGTGCGGCGACGGGCGCGGATGCGGCGACGGGCAGGACCGGTGCCGGTGCGGGCGCAGGACCAGGGATGACGGGTGCGACCAACGCCGGCGGCGGCGGCGGAACGGGAACGCCTGGATCGGCCTGCGCGGGCGTCGCTCCCGCCAGCAGCGCGACGAGCGCGGCCAGGCCTGCGGTGGCCACCGTCGCCGCCTTCACCTCGATGTCGATTCCCACCTGCGCCCCTTTCGAATGCTGACCCGAATACGGCCTATCGAGTGCGTCAGTTTGATAGCGCAAATTGTTACACCTGGTTCCCAAGTGAACAACCGGTGGACAATTTACCCAGGCGGGAACACGTTCCACTTCGGAGTATCTGTAACCGGTCGCACCGGGCCCCAACTGTGGTGTAGCAATGGATTACCGGTACTAGACGACGTCATACGAGGGATGCAGATGCCAACTCCGAACCTTCCGCCCGGATTCGACTTCACCGATCCCGACATCTATGCCGAACGGCTGCCGGTCGACGAGCTCGCCCACATGCGGAAGGTGGCTCCGGTCTGGTGGCAGAACCAGGAGAAGGGCAATCTGGCCTTCGGCGACACCGGCTACTGGGTGGTGACCAAGCACAAGGACGTCAAGGAGGTGTCGCGGCGCAGCGACGTGTTCTCCAGCAACAAGAAGACCGCACTGCCGCGGTACCGCGACGACGCCGATCCCGCGTCGTTGGAGGCGGGCAAGGTCGTGCTGCTGAACCAGGACGCCCCGCATCACACCCACCTGCGCAAGATCATCTCGCGTGCCTTCACCCCACGGGCGATCGAGTCGCTGCGCGAAGAGCTTCGCGTTCGGGCGCACGACATTGCCAAGCGGGCCGCGGCCGAGGGATCCGGTGATTTCGTCGAGCAGGTGTCATGCGAGCTTCCGCTGCAGGCGATCGCCGGGCTGATGGGAGTACCCCAGGAAGACCGCATGAAGCTGTTCGAGTGGTCGAACCAGATGGTCGGCGATCAGGATCCTGAGTACGGCAGGAATGACCCGACGGCCGCGTCCGTCGAACTGATCATGTACGGGATGCAGATGGCGGCCGAGCGCGGTAAGAACCCGGGCGATGACCTCGTCACCAAGCTGGTGCAGGCCGATGTCGAGGGCCACAAGCTCACCGACGACGAGTTCGGCTTCTTCGTGATCCTGCTGGCCGTGGCGGGCAACGAGACCACCCGCAACTCGATCACCCAAGGCATGATGGCGTTCACTGAATTCCCCGACCAATGGGAGCTTTTCAAGCGGGAGCGGCCTGCGACCGCCGCGGATGAAATCGTCCGCTGGGCAACGCCGGTCACCTCGTTCCAGCGCACCGCGCTCGAGGACACCGAGCTCGGCGGCGTCCAGATCAAGAAGGACGACCGGGTGGTGATCTTCTACCGTTCGGCGAACTTCGACGAGGAAGTCTTCGACGATCCCTACAACTTCAACATCTTGCGAGATCCCAATCCGCATGTCGGATTTGGCGGCACGGGGGCGCACTACTGCATCGGCGCGAACCTGGCCAGGATGACGATCGACCTGATCTTCAACGCGATCGCGGATGAGATGCCCAACCTGAAACCGATTTCGCCGCCCGAGCGGCTCCGGTCGGGCTGGCTCAACGGCATCAAGCACTGGCAGGTCGACTACACCGGTGCAGGCGCTACCTGACCGGATAGTCGACCAACGAGCGCCAGTACTCCTCGGGGATGTCGACGTTCGACCGCATCGCCATGGCGAGACCGGTCGCCATCGCGACACCGAGCAGGCCCAGCCACAGCCCCGCAAGCGCAATGACCACCCACGCGACAGCGGTGACGGCGGCCACGGCGACAGCAGCACCAGCACCGGTGCGAAGAAGAATCCGGCGCCGATGTACCACGAAGAACCGGCGCGGTCGGAGATCAGCACGAAGTGCAGCCACCGCGGTCGATCCGGCGCCGTTCGGCGGGTGACGATGATGCGCGAGGTGGCGACAGCGGCGCCGGCTGAGCCAGCTCGATCTGGCGATCGAGGCCGACGTGTCGGCCCGCCACGTCAGCTTCATCGAGACCGGCCGGTCTAGCCCGAGTCGGGCCATGGTGTTGCGCCTCGCGGAGGTGCTCGCCGTCCCTCTTCGCGAGCAGAACCAGTTGCTGATGGCCGCAGGCCTCGCGCCGGTGTACGGCGAACGTTCTCTCGACGATCCGGATATGGCCGCGGTACGCGACGGCGTGGAACGCGTGCTCAGCGCCTACAACCCGTTTCCCTGCGTCGTGGTGGATCGAGGCTGGCAGATCGTGCACGCCAACGCCGGCGCGGGTGTGCTCCTGCAAGGCGTCGCGCCGAGCCTGCTCGAGCGACCGAATGCGCTCCGCATCGCATTACATCCCGAGGGACTGGCGCCGCGCATCCGTAACCTCGCGCAATGGCGACACCATCTCGTCGAACGGCTGCGTCGTGAGGCGGCGGTGGGCGGGTCGGGCGAACTGTCGGCGTTACTGGCCGAGATCGAGTCGTTTCCAGGCGGATTCGATTCGACCCGCGATCTCGGCGGCGTCGCCGTCCCGCTGGAGCTGTACACCCTGCAGGGCCAGTTGCTGACGTTTCTGTCGACCGTGACGACATTCGGCACCGCGCTCGACCTCACCGCGGCGGAACTGTCCATCGAGGCGTTTCTTCCTGCCGACGAGCCGACCGTCGCCGCCCTGGGGTGAAACGCACGTGGCGAAAGGTCAACACCAATAGAGTCTGGCGACATGAACAACCGACTCGTTGCCGCAGGCGTCATTGTGTTCGCCGCCGCCGCGGCAGGCTGCTCCGCGCCGCCTGCCGCTCTCGGGGGCACGACCGCGAAAGTGACCATCAACGGCGAGAGCACGGGCGATGCTCACGCGGTGGTGTGCTCGCAGACCGGGTGGATGTGGAACATCAAGACCCGCGGCGAGCCGAAGGGCTTCACCGCCTTCTTGGACACCGGCGACGGTGTCACGGTGCAGTCGGTCGATTTCCGCGATTTCGGAGGATTCACCGGCACGTTCTGGCAAGGCCGCATCGGCGAGGCCGAGGTGACCGGTGACGGCGGGAAGTTCACCATCACCGGATCGGCCCACGGTTCATTCACAGACAACCCGAGCAATGCCGTGACGGCGACCTTCCGCATCGAAGCCAAGTGCTGACCGGTGGTGCATCCCTTCCGCAAGGCAATCGAAGCCCGGGACCTCGACGCCGCCGTCGCCCTTCTTCACGAAGACGTCGTCTTTCGGAGCCCGGTCGTCTTCACGCCGTATGAGGGGCGCGAGGCGCTGCGCCAGATCCTGGCCGCCGTGATCGACGTGTTCGAAGACTTCCGCTACCTGCGTGAGATCGGCGCCGACGGTGCCCGCGACCATGCGCTGGTCTTCGAAGCCAGGGTGGGCGACAAGCAGGTCCAGGGATGTGACTTCATCCACCTCGACGATGACGGCGCTATCACAGAATTCACCGTGATGGTTCGACCGCTGCAAGCCATGCTCGCGCTGGCCGAGGCGATGAAAGCGAGACTCGGCGCAGGTTAGGCGACTGGTCTGACCACTTGACCTCTGGCCGGATTGCCTGACACTCTGGGCGGCATGGCCCTGCAACCGGTGCACCGGCGATCGGTGCCCGAGGATGTCTTCGAACAGATCGTCGCCGAGGTGCTCAGCGGCGAGATGCAGCCTGGTGAACCATTGCCCAGTGAGCGCAGACTCGCCGAGGTGCTCGGCGTATCGCGGCCGGCTGTTCGAGAGGCGCTCAAGCGACTCACCGCCGCGGGGCTTGTCGAGGTCCGGCAGGGCGACTCCACCATGGTTCGCGATTTCCGGCGGCACGCTGGTCTGGACCTGCTGCCCCGACTACTCGTCCGCGCCGGCGAACTCGACCTGTCGGTGGTCCGCAGCATCCTGGAGACCCGACTGCACAACGGCCCGAAGGTCGCCGAACTCGCCGCCCAGCGTCGTGACCCAGAACTGGCAGGGATCCTCGATGGGGCACTGCGCGCCCTGGCCGACGAGAACGATCCCGTCGCGCGGCAGCGTTGTGCCCTGACGTTCTGGGACCACGTCGTCGACGGCGCGGACTCGATCGCATTCCGTCTGATGTACAACACGCTGCGGGCGACCTACGAACCTGCGCTGCCCGCTCTTGCCGGGGTGATGGCCGATGAGGTGGGCCGCCCGCAGGCGTACCGCGAACTGGCCGATGCGATCACGGCGGGCGATCGGTCGCGGGCCCGCAAGGCCGCACACGATCTGCTCGAACCCGTAACCACGGGGCTCCTCGCCGCTCTCGATGAACTGGAGGACCAGTCATGACCAGCGCGACCGCGCGCAAGAAGCTCACATTGGCCGACGCCGCTCGAGAATTCGTCAAGCACCCCTCGCCCTGGATGATTGGCGCCGTCCTGGTCGCCGCAGTGGCCGCGCGGATCATCGTCGGCGACTGGCGGATCACCGACGCGGTCGTTCCGCTGGTGATGCTGGCCCTCTTTCCGTTCTTCGAGTGGATGATCCATGTGTTCATCCTGCACTGGCGCCCGAAACGATTGGGCCGGTTGACGATCGACCCGTTGCTGTCCAGAGAGCACCGCGCCCACCATGTCGATCCGCGCAGCATTCCCCTGATCTTCATCCCGTGGAGATCGCTTGCGACATGGGTGCTTCCGCTCACGGTAGGGGTCGCACTGCTGGCGTTCCCGCGCCTCGGCATGGGGCTGACCTACCTGATGTGTATCGCGGTGGCCGGGCTCGGCTACGAGTGGACCCACTATCTGATCCATACCGACTACAAGCCTAAAACCTCTGCCTATCGGGCTATTTGGCGTAACCACCGCAACCACCACTACAAGAACGAGCACTACTGGTTCACGGTCACCAGTTCAGGCACGGCCGACCGCGTGCTACGGACGTATCCGAATCCGGCGGCCGTGCAGAACTCGCCTACTGCAAAGAACCTGCACGCCGAGGTCTCGGCATAGGGCCGACGCTAGGCCTCGACGATGATCGGATCGCCGATCCGGACCATGTTGTAGTACCAGTCCGCATTGTCGGGACTGAGGTTGATGCAGCCGTGGCTGACATTCTCATAGCCCTGTGAACCGACCGACCACGGTGCGCCGTGCACGTAGACGCCGCCCCAGGTGACGCGGACCGCGTCGTAGACGGTGAGCTTGTAGCCCTCCGGGTCGTTTAGCGGGATACCGATCGTCCGCGAATCCATGATCACGGTCGATTGCTTCTCGAGGGCGGTGAAGTTTCCGACCGGCGTCGCGAATCCGTATTTGCCCATCGATGCCGGCATCTCGCGTAGGACCTCGCCGTCCATGCTGACGGTAAAGGTGTGATTACTGATGCTGGCCACCCCGACCGTGGCTCCCCCGGTCTCGAAGCTTGTTTTCGCGCCACCGGCGCTCAGCGAAACAGTGCTGTACGCGGGCCAGAATTCACTCGGATTCCACTGCAGAACACGATCGTTGAGCCAGCTGAAATTTCCGACCGGCGTCAACGGTGAGGAGATATCGATGCTGCGCTCCGCAGCCGCGCGGTCGGCGATTTTTCCCGCGAAGGTCACCGTGACCGGATGCGCCACGCCCACCGTCACGCCGGATGGCGAGATGCTCACGACGTCCGTCGGGGCGGTGACACCTGCAGAGCCAGTCGCAACGGACCCTGACAGCGCGGCCACCATGAGGCCGACCACAGCGGCAAATCGAAGTTTCAACACCTTTTTATCCTAGTTCGTCGAAACGAGTTAACCCGGTAGCCGCAACTTCCCGGCGGCACCCAAGTCGACGTCGCTGGTGCTAGTCGTTCGGAGAGATCATCGAATCCGCCGTTCAGAACGTTTCAGACGGCGTCGATCCGGGCCATCGACGCCAGCCGGTTGACCGCGAGCAACGCGTAACCGACGGCGAGAACACAGCCGCCCAGCACACAAACGTTGAGGATCACCGTGGCGACCCCGACGCTGCCGGGATCCAGAAAGAAATACGGCGCACGCCGACCGGCCTCGTTGAGAACCACCACAACCATCACGACATACAGGGCGGGGTACGCCAGCCAGGCCAACGGATGCCACCAGTGCAGTACCGCGGGACCGGTGCCTGCCGACGTCACTGAGGCGGTAGCGGAGGCGCTTCCGGTGGTGGCAGCGGCGCGGCGGGTGCCGGTTGTGCGTCCGGGACGTCGTCGTTTCTGCCGATGTTCGACAACCGGTCTCTGAGCCTGGTCAGCAGGCCAGGCTGCTCCTCGGGCACCGGCGTCGGCTGGGCGGGAACCAGACCCGGCGCCGGCGGGACGGCTCCGGGCGGCAGCGCTTCGATCGGCTCACCGGGCGCAGCCAGGCCGGGTGCATTCGCCGGCAGTGCGTCGACCGGCGGAGCCTCCGGGGCCGCGGGGATGTCGACAGTGCCTGCCAAAAGAGGTGCGACGTCGACGGGCGGGGCCTCCGGAGGGGGCACCGGTGCTTGTGCGGCGGGCGCCGGCGGAGCCGCGTCGGGCAGGGCAGCGCGGACACCAGCGGTGGCGATGTCCGGGGAGGCCTTGGCCAGGGCTTGTGGCTCAGGTGCCGCGGTGTGCCTTTCTGGTGCCATCTCGAGGCTGACGGCGACAGACACCGACGCGACGAACGTCACCGCACCGGCGACGAGCATGGCCAACGGACCGGTCTGAGCCAGCGGTCGACGGCGGTCGCGCGGCGCCCGCTCGCTGGCCCGGCCCATCTGGATGGCCTCGGTGTTGTGCGCCGAGGCGAGAGCCGCACCCCGGGCCAATGCGACCTCGGACTCGGCCGGGACGAAGACCGGCATCGACAAGATGTCCTCGAGCCGTCCGATGACCGAAGGAAGATCGCTACCGGAGCCGACCATGACCAATGCCTCGGGCCGCCAGTCAGCACCGGCGAAAACGGCGCTCAACCACCGCAGCAACGACTCTTCGGTATCGAGGGCATGGTTGACGGCCGTCTGGACGGCGCCAACGCCGGCATGGACGATGAGCATGATCACCGAGTCGGGCTCGATCACACAGACCGCGGTGACCTGGTATCCGATGACCTCGGCGATACCCCATGCCAGGGCTTCGGTGGCCTCGGGAAGTCGAACGGGCACGACGTTGTCAAAGCCGCATTCGGTGAGCGATTTCAGCAGCAACGTGGCTTCGACGTCAGCGCCATCGCTCCACGTCACGCCTATCGAATGAAACCGCTGTCCGCGGGCGGCCGCGATCGCCTCGGTGCGCAGCACAGCAGCGGCCGCCTGATCCGAGGCTTGGCGGGGTGTCGAATGCCGGCCAGAGACGATCTCAAAGGCTTCGCGGTCAACTGTCGAGCCGTCGGCGTCCTGCCCCTCGACGAGAACGAGACCGACGGCGGACGGCGTCACCGATAAGCCGAGTACGGTGTCCACTCTTGCCCTTCTGAAACCCTCGCAGACATCCGCCTGCACGGGGTGACCTTACACAGGCGCTGAAGTGAGCCGGCTCACCGGGCAGCCGTCCGCGGACATCGTCCGCCACCATGAAAATGTGCTGTGCCGCAGAAACGTACTGCACGCCCTCCAGCTGCACCTTTGCCCGTGCGCCGGGATCATTCGATCGGTCTCCGAAAATCGGCCCGAATGGCATGGTGACCCCCATGGCAACTGCTGAGCCTGCAGCGGGACGGGTTGACGGTGGACCGGCTGGACGGACGGTGTTCGGCCATCCGATCGGCCTGACCAATCTGTTCGGCGTCGAACTCTGGGAGCGGTTCTCGTTCTACGGGATGCTCACGATCCTCGGTTACTACCTGTATTACTCCCTCACCGAGGGAGGACTCGGACTGCCCAAGACCACCGCGACAGGCGTCGTCGGCGCCTATGGCGGACTGGTCTACCTGTCCACCGTCCTCGGCGGCTGGATCGCCGACCGGGTGCTCGGCATGGAGCGCACCGTCTTCTACGGAGGCGCGGTGGTGATGTGCGGTCACATCGCGCTCGCCGTCGTGCCGGGTCTTGCCGGCGTCGCAGCCGGTCTCGGATTGGTGGCATTGGGCTCGGGCGCCTTGAAGGCCAACGCGTCGTCGCTGCTCGGCACGCTCTATGCAAAGGACGACCCGCGCTGCGACGGCGGTTTCACACTCTTCTATCTGGGCATCAATCTCGGCGCGTTCGTCGGGCCGCTCATCACCGGGTTGCTGCAGACGCGGCTCGGGTTCCACTGGGGCTTCGGCGCCGCGGCCGTTGGGATGGCGCTTGGACTGACCCAGTACGTCGTCTTCCGGCGCAACCTCGGCGACCATGGCCGCACTGTTCCGAACCCATTGCCCCGCAGCGCTATTGGCTGGGTAGTGGGTGTCGGCGTCCTGGCGGTTGCGGTGATCGTGACGGCATTCGCGACCGGTCTGGTCAAGCTCGCGAATCTGTCGCAGGTGACGACGGGCGTGATCGCCGCCGCGGCCGTGACCTACTTCATCGTGATGCTGACGAGTTCGAAAGTGGCGCCGATCGAACGGACCAGGCTGCGGGCGTTCATTCCGTTGTTCATCGCCAATGCGGTGTTCTGGTCGCTGTTTCAGCAGATCTTCACCGTGCTTGCGGTCTACTCGGACGAGCGGATGGACTGGTCGATCTTCGGCTGGACGGCCCCGTCGAGCTGGATCGGCTCCATCGAGCCGGTGTGGATCATCCTGCTGTCGCCCTTGTTCGCGATCATGTGGACCCGACTTGGTTCGCGCGCACCGACGACCCCGCGAAAGTTCGCCTACGGCGTGATCGGCATGGGCGCGGCGTTCCTGTTGTTCCTGCCGATGTCGGGTACGACTGGCCGGGCGGTCCCCGCGGTGTTGGTGGCCGGCATCATGGCGGTGTTCGCGATCTCCGAATTGCTGCTGTCACCGATCGGGCTCTCCGTCACCACAAAGCTTGCCCCCGAAGCGTTTCGGGCGCAGATGATGGCGCTGTACTTCTTCTCGGTCGGTATCGGAACGTCGATGTCAGGCGTGCTGTCGCGCTACTACCATCCGGCCCGCGAATTCGCCTACTTCGGCATTCTCGGGGCCGTCGCCATCCTCGCGGGTGTGGTCGTCTTCGCGTTGTCCCCCTGGATGAGCCGGCTGATGGAGGGCGTGCACTAACCCAGAATGTCGGCCAACGCAATTGGATCGATGTTCCCACCGGACAGCACCATCACCGTGCGCCCGGGCGGTGTCTGGCCCCGACGGTAGGCGGCCAGCGCGACAGCGCCACTGGCTTCACTGACCAGGTGCGCTTTGACCGCGAGTTCACGCACCGCGCTGCGAATCTCACTTTCCGACACCGTGATCACGCCGGCCAATACCTTCTGCAGATGGGCGAACGTCAACTCCGAGGGCTGTGACCGAAGACCGTCGGCGATGGTGCGATTCCGGTCCTCGATCGACCAATCGACTCGATGACCTTGCGCGAGTGCCTCGGCGGTGTCGGCGGCGAGTTCGGGTTCCACGCCGAATACGCGCGCCTGCGGGCACAACGCCATGATCGCCGTGCCGATTCCAGAAGCCAACCCACCGCCGCTGACCGGGACGAGGACGTTCTCGACCGCGGGTAGATCCTCGGCGATCTCCACGCCGATCGTGCCCTGCCCGGCGATGATGTCGGGATGGTCGAACGGCGGGACCAGCACCCCGCCGGTTTCCTCCAGCAGCTTCGCGGCGACCCGCTCGCGCTGACCAGGTCCGCATAGCACGACTTCGGCGCCGTGGTTTCGAGTGGCGTCCACCTTGATGCGCGGGGTCTCCTCAGGCATCACGATGTGCGCCGGAATTCCGTACACCGCGGCGGCGTACGCCACGGCCTGGGCATGGTTGCCGCTGGAGTAGGCGACCACCCCGCGGTTGCGCACGGATTCATCGAGGTTGCCGATGGCATTGAACGCCCCGCGGACCTTGAAGGCACCGATCGGCTGGAGGTTCTCCGGCTTGATCCACAGCGGCCTGTCGCCGTCGGCCCACAGCGCTGGCAGTAACGGGGTGCGGACCGCGAACCCCCGAATCCGCGTCGCCGCCGCCCTGATGTCATCGATGGTCACCATGTCCACACCCCCAGTTTTACCGAGCGATTCGGCGTTGACCTCGCTTTTCAGCCGTACGCCGAACTCACGCGAGAACACCCGGTCCTGACGCAATTGGGCGGCGCACCGATACCGAACCGTCCTCGCGCACCTGAAACTCGCTGCCGCGCTTCACGAGCGCGCTGAGGTTCAACCAGAACGGAAGCAGCCCCGGCACAATGGGCGGGAACAGACCTCAACTGCGGCGAACTCGCGACAACCTGGTCAGACGTGCTCGATAGTGTGAACGCGTGACCTCGTTTTCGTTGCCGATCGTGCCCCGTTACGCGGAAGTCGATCAGCAGGGCGTCGTATTCAACGGCCACTACCTCACCTGGTTCGACGAGGCGTGCACCGGCTTCCTCGACCACCTCGACGTCACCTACCCGGGTTTGATCGAGAGCGGATACGACATCCAGGTGGTACACAGCGAGATCGACTTCACGGGTCCGGTCAGGTGGCGGGACTCGGTGCACGTCGAGGTCGGTTGCGAGAGAATCGGATCCACCAGCTTCACCCTGGGCTTCAGTGTGGTCCGCGGCAAGGCCGACGAGCCAGCCAACGAGCAGCAAACCGCAGTGCGCGGCCTCAACGTCTACGTGGTGGTCTCCACCGACGACTGGACCAAACGCCCGATCCCGCCGATGCTGCGCGATGCGCTCACTTCGGTTGAGCGTCAAGCCCGTAACGCATCCGATTGAGTCGGCGACTGGGCCCACGCCGAAGGCAGGGGACGGTACGGTCGGGTAATGGCACACGATCACGATCATCAGCGAGAGCTTCCGCCAGGGATGGTCGAGCAGCTCGAGCTGGCCTACGCCGGCGTGGCATCGTTCGGGCATCGGCCGTTCCTCACCGAGGTCGAACAACTGGAGTCCTGGCGACCCGACGTCGCGATCGTCGGCGCGCCGTTCGACGTGGGGACCACGAACCGGCCCGGTGCCCGCTTCGGTCCGCGCGCCATTCGTGCCACCGCGTACGAACCGGGGACGTATCACCTGGATCTCGGACTGGAGATCTTCGACTGGCTCGAAGTCGTCGACTTCGGCGACGCGTATTGCCCCCACGGACAGACCGAGATCTCGCACAACAACATCCGCGAGCGTGTACACGCCATCGCGTCGCGCGGCATCGTGCCGGTCATCCTCGGTGGCGACCACTCGATAACCTGGCCCGCCGCGACCGCCGTCGCCGACGTCCACGGCTACGGCAATGTCGGCATCGTGCACTTCGACGCACACGCCGACACCGCCGATGAAATCGAGGGCAACCTTGCCAGTCACGGCACGCCGATGCGGCGGCTCATCGAGTCCGGCGCCGTGCCGGGCAGCCATTTCGTGCAAGTGGGTCTCCGTGGCTACTGGCCACCGCAGGACACCTTCGAGTGGATGCAAGAGCAACGCATGACGTGGCACACCATGCAGGAGATCTGGGATCGCGGCTTCAAGGAAGTCATGCGCGACGCCGTGAGCGAGGCCCTGACCAAGGCCGAGAAGTTGTATGTCTCCGTCGACATCGACGTCCTGGACCCAGCGCACGCTCCCGGCACCGGCACACCCGAGCCGGGCGGCATCACCACCGCGGATCTGTTGCGGTTGGTGCGACAACTCTGCCGCGAGCACGATGTCGTCGGGGTCGATGTGGTCGAGGTGGCACCCGCCTACGACCACGCGGAGCTGACCGTCAACGCCGCGCACCGCGTGGTTTTCGAAGCGCTCGGCGGTATGGCCGCACGTCGCCGAGACGCTGCACCGGATGCCGCGCCGCCGGGACCGCCCGCCCGCTAGTCCACGGCGAGGAGGACAATCGGCGGTATGGCGGGAACCTTCTTCTTCGACGGCAACTGCGGAATGTGCACCCGTGCGCACGATTTCCTGCTCAGACATGATCGGACCGGCGACCTCCAGACGGAGCCGTTGCAGGGTCAGGCAGTCGCTGAGCGCCTCGGCATACCCGATGATCAATTGCTGGAAGCCGTGCGCTGGTTGGACCAGTCGGGCGCCGTGTATACCGGTGCCGAGGCGGCGAATGCCGCGGTGTCGGTCGCCCTTGGCACCCGGGTGCCGATACTGATTTACCGCATTCCGGGCATCCGGCAGGCCCAGGACGCGGTCTACCGCTGGGTCGCCGCCCATCGCTACCGCTTCCCGGGCAAAACCCCGTACTGCGAATCGCATCCCGTCTCCTGCTGATCACCGCCGGTGGCAGACGTCGAGGTGGCGATCACAAACTGACCTCCGTCCACGCCGGGCTGTCGTTGCGATGGTCCCCCGTATTGCGGCACTCGCCGTACAAGCGCATCGCTGCGTGCGTGGTGTCGTCGACGTTGCGCTGCAGGACCGCCGTGACGCCGCCGTTGGTGAGTTTCCGGCCGAAGTGCTCGGCCCTCGCGGGTGCGTCCGCCCAGCCGTTGGCGATCATCGCCGAGGCGACCTCATCCAGGTACCGCGCCCAATCACCATTCGGCAGAAGGAAATTCATGTACAGGGTCACCTGGTACGGAGGCTCGTTCCCATGAGCACAGGACACGAATGCGTAACCGCCGGTCGCATCATGCAGGTGTGCCGCGGCGACAATCTGCCGCGCCGATCCGACCACCTGCTCCGTCGCCTGATCGTCGGTCAAGGGCGCGACGTGTAGGTCAGACGATGCGGCCTCCTGCCGGCCGACCACGACACTGGCCACCCCGAGCACCAACGCCAACGTGAGCGCGGCCCACAACAAGCACCCTCGCTGGTCGCGTCCGGATCCAGTCTCCGCCGTTCATGAGGGACGCTATCCGCTTCCGGCGATCCCGCTGATCAACCGGTCGCACACGGTGTCCATCTCGGTGCGCGCCTGCTCGCGGTCGGCGGCGCGGGATACGTACAGCGCCGCCTCGTCGAGTGCGCCGAGCAGCACATGCGCGGTGGGACGCAACGGTTGCTCGGGAATGGCGCCTTCGGCGATCGCGTGGGCGAGCATCCCCTCGATCACACCGAGCCCGTACTTGACGCCCACCTCGCGCCAGCGGTCCCAACCCAGCACCGCCGGGGCGTCGATCAGGACGATCTGCTGCACATCGGGTGCCGCGCAGCCATCGAGGAACAAGCGCGCCCCGGCTCGCATCGCCGCCAGCGGATCGAGAGGCTGAAGCTCCATGATCTGGCGGGCGATGTCCTCAACCAGCTGCCGCTCGACCTGTTCATAGACTGCAGCGAACAGCCCGACCTTGTCGTCGAACTGGTGATACAGCGCCCCGCGGGTGACGCCTGCGGCGGCCACGATCGCCTGGGTGGAGATGTCGTTGAAGCCCTTGTCGGCGAACAGCTTTCGGCCCGCATCGATCAGCAACGCACGGGTCGCCGCCGTCCGTTCCGCCTGGGTGCGCCGAGTCGTCGCCGAGGCTGCGGCCCGATCGTTGACTTTCATACAGTCTGCACGTAACTTTCATACCAAGTGTTTGTAAGTAATGGGAAGGATAGCGAACATGCCGCAGGTCGCACTGGATCAAGCCACCATTGACTACCGCGTGTTGGGTCCAGAGAATTCGTCGCACCCGCCCGTGGTGTTCGTCCACGGGATCCTCGTGGACAGCCGGCTGTGGGACCGCGTGGCCGACGGTCTGGCCAGCCAGGGGTTCCGGTGCTACCTGCCCGATTGGCCGCTCGGCTCGCACACGATCCCCGTGAACGACGGCGCGGAATTGTCACCGCACGCGGTCGCGACGAATGATCCGCGACTTCATGACCAAGTTGGAGCTGTCGGACGTGACGCTGGTCGGCAACGACACCGGCGGCGGGTTGTGTCAGTTGGTGATAGATACATATCCCGACCAGGTTGGGCGGTTGGTCCTGACCAACTGCGACGCGTTCGACAAGTTCCCGCCGTTCCCGTTCACCCTCGTGTTCGCGTTGCTACGCGGACCGGTGTCGATCAAGGTGCTGCTCGAGCAGATGAGGATCAAGGCCCTGCGGCATTCTCCGCTCGGCTTCGGGCTACTGTTCAATCCGGATCCGCAACTGACGGCCTCTTGGCTGGAGCCCGCCCGAACCGACGTCCGCATCCGACGCGACCTTTCCCGGCTGTTGCGAGCAGTCGCCAGGACGGACCTGACCGACGTGGCGACGCGGTTGCCGCGCTTCACCAAACCGGTCACCATCGTGTGGGGTCAGCGTGACCGCGCGTTCACCCCGGCGCTCGGCCGCAGGCTGGCGGCACTGTTCTCCGACTCGACGCTGATCGAGGTGCCCGACGCGAGAACGTTTGTGTCGCTGGACGCGCCATCGGCGGTGATCGACGCGATCGCGACGGTCGGGGTCAATAACCGCTGACCTGTTGTGCACCCGCGGATGATCCGTCGTAGCGGGTACTGCGGTCGGGGACGACAGGAGGCGGGGAATGGGCGCGTTGCCGCACCGCTCACGGCGGCGGCCGAAGTACCGCTATCCGCTGCGCATTTGGCAGCGGCTACGCCGGCGCTAGCTTTTGGCGAGAGTGAACTGGCAGATATCGGTGTAGCCCTCGCGGAAGAGATCGGCACACCCGGTCAGGTACTTCATGTAGCGGTCGTAGACCTCTTCGGACTGGACCGCGATGGCCTCGTCCTTGCGGGACTCGAGCGCCTCCGCCCAGATGTCCAGCGTCCGTGCGTAGTGCAACCGGAGCCGCTGGGCGCGCGTGAGCGTGAAGCCTGCCTCGGCGGCGTGCCCCTCGAGCTGGGAGGGCTTCGGCAGATCACCGCCGGGGAAGATCTCGTCCATGATGAACTTCGAGAATCGGACGATTCTCATGGTCAGTTTCAGGCCCTTGGCTACGAACTCGTCGTCTTCGGGCTTGATGATGGTGTGCACCATCATCACCCCGTCGGTCGGTAGCACGGCGTAGGCCTTCTTGAAGAAGTCGTCGTAGCGGTCACGTCCAAAGTGCTCGAAGGCGCCGATCGAGACGATGCGGTCAACGGGCTCGTCGAACTGCTCCCAGCCCTGCAGCAATACCCGTTTGGTGCGCGTACTGGGCGAGGCGGCGAACACCTTCTCGACGTGTGCCTTCTGATTCTCGCTCAACGTGAGGCCGATGACGTTGACGTCGTACTTCTCCAGCGCGCGGTTGAGGGTTGCCCCCCAGCCACAGCCAATGTCGAGAAGCGTCATCCCAGGCTTGAGATCCAACTTGCCGAGCGACAGATCGATCTTGGCGATCTGCGCTTCTTCCAGCGTCATGTCGTCACGCTCGAAGTACGCACAGCTATAAGTCTGCGTCGGATCGAGAAAAAGCCGGAAGAACTCGTCGGACAGGTCGTAGTGCGACTGCACGTTCTCGAAGTGCGGCTTGAGCGCCTCGTCGTCGCTGGTCGTTTCTGGCAATTCCTAGCCTCTGACGTCTTGATTCTGGAAGTTTGCGAAGGCTCCGCATCTGGTGCGAGCGCCTCCCCCGTCGTCTGCGCAGTTTACGCACATTTCATGAGACAACCCATATCGCCTCGTCAACAAATTCGACCCGCAGCGCCTGCCGGATTACTGACGCCAGCGAATATTCGCCCGGCGTCACCGGCGATGTCCCGAACGATAGTTGACGAATGCGGTTCTATACCCGTGTCCTCGGCCTGCTGAGGCCCGACCTCGCGGGCTCGGAGTTCGGTCTCACCGAAGCCAGGGTGCTTTTCGAGCTGGCGCACAGCAACGGGGTGTTCGCGACCGACCTGTGCCGCGAACTCGATCTCGATGCGGGTTACCTGAGCCGCCTGTTGGGTGCGTTCACCACAGCGGGTTCGGTCGTCCGGGAACGGTGGGAGGGGGACGGCCGTCGTCAGATCGTCCGGTTGACCGACGCGGGGCGACGCTCCTTCGCGGATCTGGGACAGGTTGCAAGCGGATGCGATCGACGCGGTGCTGACCCCATTGGACGGGCAGCAACGTCAGGAACTCGTCACATCTATGAGCAGTATCAGGCGCGTGCTCGGAGGCCCGGGGCCACGCGCCAGCGTCGTCATTCGCCCGCCCGAGCCGGGTGATCTCGGGTGGGTCGTGGAACGTCACGGCGCTCGCTATGCCGCGGAGTTCGGCTGGGATGTGACCTTCGAATCGTTGGTCGCGCGCATCGTCGCCGGATTCGCCGATCGTCACGACACCGGGCGTGCGGCCGGTTGGATCGCGGAGCTGGACGGCTCGGTGAGTACTGGTCACGAGACCTGGCAGAACCCGCGGACGACCGCTGAAGCAGCAGGTGGCTACGACCCGTCGCCCGCCGTGGCCCGATCTGCACGGCGACGTATCGCGGCGGCGGTAGTTCTCTTCTGCCACACGACGAGCAGCGCGGCAACGGTCAGCACGACGAGCGCCACCATCCATGGCCACGCCCCGTGCCGGTGTACCCAGCCTGCGATCGCGCCCTGCAGGCGCCCGGCTGCCGCGATCACCGGATCCTCGGGGTTGCCGCTGGCCGCGAACAGCCGCACCTCGTAGAGGCCGTAGTACGCGACGTAGAGACCGACCGCCACCAAGAGTGCCCCGCCGATCCGATTGACGTGCGGCACGATACGGCGCACCCGATCTGCGACAGCCGAGCTAGCGATCGCAGCGGCAACCGCAAGCGCGCCGACCACCAGCGTGAACCCAGCGGCGTAGGCGGCGTACACGGACAGTCCCGTCAGGATCGATCCGCCGCGAAAGGCAGCGGCGGTGACGGCGAGGAACGGACCGATCGTGCAGGACAACGATGCGACGGCGTAGCTGAGCCCATAGGCGAACATCGAACCCAGCCGGGTGCCGGGCGCCCATCGCCCCCTCGGTGCCCACACATGGATCTCGCGGCCCATCAGCAGCCAAATGCCGACGGCAACAAGGGCAACACCGATCGTCACGGTGGCATAGGGCAGGTAGCGCTGCACACTCGAGGCCGCAGCGATCGTCAGTAATCCGAACGTGCCGAATACCGCCACAAAGCCCAGGGCCATCGTGACGGTGGCCACGAGGGCGCGGCCCAGCGCGGTGAGCGCATCGCGGCGTTCGTTGCCCTCCCCGCGGACCACCAGCGCGAGGTAGCCGGGCAACATGGCGAACCCGCACGGGTTGAGCGCAGCGATCAAGCCCGCGGCGAACGCCAGACTGACCAGGTTTTGATCCACGTGCGGGCGGTCTACGCGAGCGCTGCCACCCGGTCGGACAACTGCTGCACAGTCATCGCCGACGTCGGGTTGTTCACGAATGTGGACGAGCCGTCGGGGCGGTAGAACACAAACGCGGGCTGCCACGGCACGTTGTACCTCGCCCAGATTTCGCCGTCCGCGTCGTTGAGGTTGGTGAAGTTCAGGTCGTATTTGGAGACGAAGGACTGCATATCCTCGACGCTGGACCGGGCCGCGACGCCGACGAAGGTCACGTCGGGGTTCGCCGCGGCGACCTCGCTGACGGCGGGCGCTTCGGCGTTGCAGAAGGGGCACCACGGCGTCCAGAACCACAGCACCGCGGGCTTGCCCACCAGACTCTCTCCGGAGAACGGCGCCCCGGACAGCGTCGTGCCGGTGAACTGCAGGCGGTCGTCGGCAACCGCGTTGGGCGGGCTGACCAGAGCCAGGGCCAACACCGCCGACACCGCCGCCAGCGCCAACGTCCGGCTCATCCGCAGAAATCGAACGGCCATATAGAACTCCTTAACTCAGGGTGCGCCGAGTGGATCGTCGAGAGTACACACTTCTACACACGACGGCGTGGCGGCCGAGGTTCACGCATGGGTAAGGAAGACGTCAGTTCTGGCGCGGGAGAAGTTCGGCCACGAAGCGGTCGATGAACTCCGACGTGTTCGTCGTCCCCGCAGGTCGGATGACGAACTTGGTCAATCCCGCCTCGAGGTAGGCGTCCAGCTGACGATGCAGACCTGACCAGCTGTCTGCGATCAGCGCCGCGGGATCGACATCGGGACGACGACGCCGGACGGCGGCGGTCAACTCGACCGGCAGTGCGCCGTCGCTGACGGCGAGGTTGATGCCGAAATGATCTGCTTCTATCTCACGGCCGGCGGCCTCCGCCGCCCGTTGAATCTGTTCTCGCCCTGCGCGAGCTTCCGCAGGGGTGAGGAAGCTGCCCAGCCAGCCGTCGCCCAGCTGACCGATCCGGCGAAAGCCCGCAGGCGCTGAGCCGCCGAGCCAGATGTCCAGCGGCTTGACCGGCCGCGGCGCCACGGCGACGGAACTCAGGCAGAAGTAGTCGCCGGCGAACGAGACATCGTCCTGTTCCAGAACGGACCTCAGCAGCCGCAGCGATTCGTCGAACACGGCGGCACGCTCCCCGTCGGGGACCACGAAGACCTCCCGTTCAGTCGGAATCGCAGATCGCAGGCCAAACACCGGCAACACCCGCTTCGGCGCGAGGGCAGCCAGCGACGCCAGCTGTTTCGCCACCAGTACCGGGTGTCGGCCCGGCAGGACGACCACGGACGTGCCGACCTTCAGACTGCTGGTTCGCGCCAGCGCATGTGCCATGCCGATGAATGGATCCACTGCCTTGGTGTAGACGAGTTCGGAGAACCACAGCGAGTCGACGCCGGCCGCCTCGAGATGGTCGACGACGGCCGGCAGTTCGTCCGGGCCGGTTTCCGCGCCCAGACCGACACCGAAACGAACCTTCACACCGCGCCTCCCGGACTCCGCCGTCAATGCTACGGTTCGAAAATGCCTGTTAGCAAAGGCCATTACCGGAGGCGAGGGTAGCAATGGACGGATCGGTCACGGTGTCAATGTCGGCATCTGCGGACAAGATCTGGGATCTCATCGCTGACGTGCGCAACACCGGCCGCTTCTCGCCGGAGGTGATGGAGGCCGAGTGGGTCGGCGGGGCAACCGGTCCGGCCCTGGGCGCCCGCTTTCGCGGTCACGTGAAGCGCAACGAAATCGGTCCGGTGTACTGGACGACCTGCGAGGTGACCGCGTGCGAGCCGGGACGCGAATTCGGCTTCGCCGTGCTGGCCGGCGAACGGGCGCTGAACAATTGGCACTACCGGCTCACTCCGGTCGAGGGCGGAACCGAGGTCACCGAGTCGTTTCGGCTCGACGACTCGCTCGCCATGAAGCTGTTCTCACTGTTGGGCGGCCAGCTACGTCGCCGCCGCAATATCCGCGATATGCGTAAGACGCTGGAGCGGATCAAGGCCGTCGTCGAGGCACCCGACGCCGGTTGAGGACCAGCGGCTAGAGAGCGCGGAGGCGACGGACCCGATCGCTGATTGCCCGCCGCGAGACCGCTGCTTCGCGGGCGAGAGCCTCGAAGGCATGTGGGCAACCCGGATAAACGTGCAGTTCCGTCGGAACGCCTGCGTCGGCGAGTCTGCGGGCGTAGGCGATGTCCTCGTTGCGGAACACGTCTAGATCACCGACGTCGATGTAGGTGTCGGGCAAACCGGCGAGGTCGTCGGCACGCGCAGGCGCCGCATATGGCGACACCTCGTCACCGCCGGCGCCCACGCCCAACAGGGCACCCCATCCGGTGACGTTGTCGTCGTACGTCCACGTCAAGAACGGTTGCATTTGTGGATCCGGTGTCGCCGGCCGGTCGTCGAGCATCGGATAGATCAGCACTTGTTGCGAAATCGCCGGGCCGCCGCGGTCTCGTGCCATCAGGGACACCCCCGCCGCCAGGCCGCCACCCGCGCTGTCGCCCATCACCGCGAGGCGGGCGACATCGACACCGAGGTCCGCCGCATGCGCGGCCAGCCAGACCAGCGCGCCATAACAGTCCTCGACAGGGGTCGGATGCGGATGCTCGGGCGCCACGCGATAGTCGACCACCAACATCGGCACCCCAGACGCCGCGACGTACTCGCGCACCACAAGGTCGTAAAGGGCGCCGATGTGTTCGAGGCCGAAGATCATGCCCCCACCGTGCAGGTACAGCGCGGCGCTACCGGGCGCGTCGCCGCCGGACGGGTGATACCAGGTGAGGTCCAGCGTCGCTCCGTCGGCGGCTGTCATGGAGTGCTGGGCGGTGTCGACGCCGGCGGTCGGGGCACGCCAGGAGGCGACGAGATCGAACATCCGGTGACCGCTGACGCGACGCGCTTCGACATCGCCGACAGGCGCGGCTTCCGAGTCGCCCAGTGCCGCGAACAACGGCGCCATCTCCGCGAGCACCTGCTCGTCGATACCGAGTGTCATGGCTGCGACATTAACGTGGTTGCACGTGACGACGACGAGAACCGAGGCAAATCCCGATCGACAAATCGCACCGTTCACCAAGGGAGCGGTACTGCCGATCGCCCGGCGTTGTCGCGGGTTTGCACTGTGCTGCAGGCGTTTTCGGGGGCGGCTACTGGGTTGATGAGGTTTACATGCTGACCATCGGCCGCAATCACCTCGACTGGGGTTCGGCCGATCAACCACCGGCGACCCCGCTGGCGGCCGCCCTGACGGACGCCATCGCGCCCGGTTCGATCACCGCGTTGCGCATCCCCGCTGCGCTGGCCCTCGCCATGTTGACGCTTTCGGCGTTACTCGTCCGCGACGACGTGTGCGAACAGATCGCCCAGCGCACGCCCGATGCCCATTACGGACTGCCCGATGGGCAGCGTGAACGGACCGTCGTGATCGGCCGGTCCTACATCGTCGCGGCGTATATCGACGGATACTCCGACCGCTATGCACCGCCAAAGGCATTCAGTCGTCCGCGACTCCGTACGTTGAAGCTGTCCCAAGAGTCGTCGGCGATGGCTGATTCCGTCACCGCCCGACTTCCGCGTTTGGTAGAACAGGTTCTAATTCCGTTTCGGCGAACCGAGGGAGTCTGCGATGGGCAAATGGTCACGCGAGGAACTGGAGGAGGCCTGGCGCCGGTACCAGGAATCCGTTGTCGACGTCGGCAAGACGTGGGACTGGTCGAGTTACGCCGACCATTTCACCGAGGACGCGCGCTACGTCGAGCATGCCCTGGGCAACATGGAAGGCCGCGAGAACATCCGCGAGTGGATCGTCTCGACGATGAACACCTTCCCAGGCAGCGAGATGCCGACTTACCCGGTGGAGTGGTACTCGATCGACACCGACAAGGGCTGGGTCATCTTCAAGAACATCAACACCATGAGGGATCCGGGCGACGGCAGTGTCCATGGGGCCGGCGTCATCACGGTTCTGGAGTACGCGGGCGACGACAAATGGAGCTACGAGGAAGACGCCTACAACCCGATGAACTTCATGCTCATGATCCAGCAGTACATCCAGCGCAGTCATGAGCTCGGCACCCTCTCCGATGACGCGCGGGCCTTCGCGAAGAACATGAGCTGGGAACTGACCTAACGGGTCACGACGGAGGAACAACGGAGGAACAACATGGGCTCTACGACGAGTAAATGGTCACGCGAGGAGATCGAGGAGACGTTCGAGCGCCATCAGCAACTCGTTGTCGAGATCGGGAAGTCGTGGGACTGGGCGCGGTACGGCGATCTGTTCACCGAGGATGCGACCTATGTGGAACACCTCTACGGCAAGATGGCCGGCCGCGAGAAGATCCGCGAGTGGATTGCCTCGACGATGGACACCTTCCCCGGTAGCGAGATGCCGTTCTATCCGGTCACCTGGTACTCGATCGACGTGGAGAAGGGTTGGGTCTTCAGCGAGATCATGAATCGGATGAAGGATCCCGGGGACGGCGCCATCTTCGAGGCGCCGTGCATCACGATCCTGCGGTACGGCGGCAATGGGATGTGGAGTAACGAGGAGGACGCCTACAACCCGACGAACTTCCTGCCGATGGTCCAGGGTTACATCCAGCGCAGCCATGAGCTGGGAACGATCTCCGATGACGCCCGGGCCTTCGCCAAGAACATGAATTGGCAACTCGCCTAAGAGATTACGAAGTCCTCGGGATCGGGTTCGCGGGTCCAGCCCCAGTAGTCGACCAGGCGCCACGGGCTCAACGTGTGAATTTCGCCGAAGCTGTTCTTGAAGAACGAATGCTTGATCGTCGGCTGTGACCACACCATCTTGCGCATCTCCGCCTGGCTGCGTTCGTGCCAGTCCGTCGTCTTCTCGACCGTGGGCTCCATCGCGGCATGTCCGCCTTCGATGAGCAACTCCAGACACTCGGTGATGTAACGCATTTGGCACTCGGAGTGGAAGATCAGGCTGCCACCGCTCGCCAGCCAGGTGCCAGGGCCGTTCATACAGAAGAAGTTCGGATAGTCGGGAATCGTGATGCCCAGATACGCTGACGGCCGCTCTCCCCAACGCTCGCTGAGGATCTCGCGGTTCCTGCCGCGAATGGTGATCGGCCACAACATCTTGGTGTGCTCGAAACCGGTGGCGTACACGATGATGTCGGCCGGATACCGGGTACCGTCCTCGGTGACGACCGCATCCGCTTCGATGTGGTCGATACCGGTGCGCACCAATTCGACGTCATCGCGGGTCAGCGTTTTCAGCCAACTTCCGTTGTCCTGCAGGGTGCGCTTACCGGTGGCCGGATAGTCGGGCACCACCTTGGCCGCCAGGTCCGGATCGTCGCCGACCTGACTGGTGATCCACTCGGTGAACATGATCCGGGTGATCTCGTTGATCTCGCTGACGGCCTTCTGCTGGTCCGGGTAGTCGGGGTCGACGCGGGCGGCGTCCAGCCCTTTGTCGCATCCCGGCCAGAAGATCAGGAACCGGTACCACCGGCCGTAGAACGGAAGGTGGCGAAGGGCCCACTGCACACCGGGTCCGACCCTCTCGTGGTAGTTGGGATTCGGGAACATCCACTGCGCGGTTCGCTGGAACACGGTGAGACGGTTGACGTCCGGCGCGATCGTCGGGGCGATCTGAAATCCGCTGGCCCCCGCGCCGATCATCGCCACACGTTTGTCGCGCAGGTCGACGCTGTGGTCCCACGCGCTGGAGTGGAACGCCGGGCCGGCGAAATCCTGCTGACCGTCGATCTGCGGCACGTGCGGCCGGTCAAGCTGTCCGACGGCGCTGATCACTGCGCGCGCTGTCAATTCCGTAACGGCACCGGTACGGTCGCGTGCGAGAACCGTCCATGTCGATGTGGCGTCGTCCCACGACGCCTCGGTCACTTCGGTCTCCCACCGCACATGCCTGCCGATGTCGTACTTGTCCATCACGCCCTGGAAATAGGCTTGGAGTTCGGGCTGTTCGGCGAAGAAGTGCGTCCAGTGATCGGTTGGCTCGAAGCTGTAGCAGTAGAAGTGATTTCCCACGTCGACCCGCGCACCCGGGTAGGTGTTCTGATACCACGTGCCCCCGACGCCTGCGTTCTTCTCGACGATGGTGAAGGGGATGCCGGCTTCTTTGAGCCGGATCCCCGCGAGCAGACCGGATTCGCCGCACCCGATCACGACAACCGGAAAGTCCTCCCGAGCCGACTTCCGCACCGCGCCCGTCGCCCTGGCGTCGCGGCCGTCGAGTTCCATCTCCTCGAGCACCATCGGCACATACTCGGCAGGCACCGGTTCGCAGACCAGCCACTGCATCATCTCGTGCAGCAACTCGGCGCTGACGGGTTCGGGTTCCGGGCACCCACGGTCGCGGTAATCGGCGATGACCTCAAGTGCGATCTTGCGGACCGTGGCCTTGTCTTCCTCGGACATGTAGCCCTGCACCTCGTTGAGAAACAGGCCGGCCGGCTTCAGATCGCCACGAATCAGTTCGGGGTCACCAGACATGTGCACCAACGACAACATCAGGGTCGGGATGCTGACGTCGAGCAACGCTTCGGCAATCTCGGCGTCGGTCGTCGTAAAGGGTTGTCCGGCATGTGGGTTACGCACCCAAAAGTGCTACCACGGTTCCCCGCGCGACGGAACACAATAGCGTCCCCAAACACAGCATTTCGAGAACTTTTGCGCTTGGTCGGCCTAACCTCCTCGAGGTGGGTACTGCGACGCGACATCAGGCAGGCATTGCGACGCGTGTGAACGGCACCGCTCCCCCCGATGTGCCGCTGTCGGACATCGACCTCGGCGACTGGAGGTTCTGGGTCCTCGACGATGACATGCGCGACGGGGCATTCGCCACGCTGCGGCGCGAGGCGCCGATCTCGTTTCATGCACCACTGGAGACACCCGGGGTGGAGCCCGGCCCCGGTCATTGGGCGGTGACCCGGTTCGAGGACGTCCACTACGCCAGCCGACATCCCCATATCTTCAGTTCCAGCCCCGGTATCACTATCAACGACGCCAACCCCGAGGTGTCGGAGTTCTTCGGCTCGATGATCGCCATGGACGACCCGAAGCACCTTCGCCTGCGCAACATCGTCAGCAGGGCCTTCACCCCGCGTGTTGTCGCCCGCACCGAAACCTCGGTTCGCGACCGGGCGCGCCGACTTGTCGAGAAGATGATCGCCGACCATGCCGACGGTGTGGGCGAGGTGGTGAGCGAGCTCGCGGGCCCGCTGCCACTGCAGGTCATCTGCGACATGATGGGCCTCCCCGAGGAGGACCACCAGCAGATCTTTCACTGGACGAACGTGATCCTCGGGTTCGGGGACAAGGACATCGCGGTGGATTACGAGGAGTTCGTCAAGGTCGCGATGGACATCGGCGCTTATGCCACCGCGCATGCCGAGGATCGTCGCGCCAACCCGCAGGAGGACCTGACGACGGCGCTGGTGCAGGCCGAAGTCGACGGTGAGCGGCTGACGTCGGCCGAGATCGCATCGTTCTTCATCCTGCTGGTGGTCGCGGGCAACGAGACCACGCGAAATGCGATCAGCCACGGTGTGCTCGCGCTGACCCGGTATCCCGACGAGCGTGCGAGATGGTGGGCGAACTACGAAGCGCTGGCACCGACCGCGGTCGAGGAGGTCGTGCGGTGGGCGTCGCCGGTCATCTACATGCGCCGCACGCTGACGGAGGACTGTGAGTTGAGCGGCGTCAAGATGGCGGCGGGCGACAAGGCGAGCCTGTGGTACTGCTCGGCCAACCGCGATGAGGACAAGTTCGCCGATCCGTGGACGTTCGACGTCGGTCGCACGCCCAATCCGCACGCCGGCTTCGGCGGCGGCGGTGCGCACTTCTGCCTGGGCGCCAACCTCGCACGCCGCGAGATCAGCGTGGTCTTCGAGGAACTGCACCGCCAGATACCCGATATCGTCGCCACAGCGGAACCTCGTCGACTGCTGTCGCCGTTCATCCACGGGATCAAGCAGCTACCGGTGGCCTGGACACCGCCGAACTAAGGACCTGCGGAGCTAATCCGCACGGTTTGCATGGTCCGGGTACGGGCACCCAAGGACTATGCAATCGGAACACTTTCGAACGCTGCTGACCTCACACGGCCCGTACGGTTCGGTCTACTTCGACGACTCGCACAACACCGAGGACGCTGCGGCGCAGCTCGAGCTCAAATGGCGGGCGCTCCGCGAGCAGCTCGAAGAGCAGGGCGCCGAGCCCGCGCTGACCGACGCCATCGAGCTGGCTGTCATCGATACACGCCCACCCATCGGCCGCAGCGGTCGCGCCGTGGTCGCGAGCGCCGAAGGTGTCCTGGTCAACGAGCACCTGATCCGGCCCGCCGGGCCGGTGGTTCGCGTGTCCCCGCTGCCCTACATCCTCCCTGTCGTCGAGCACGGCGTCGACGAACCGACCTATGCCGTGGTGATCGTCGATCACGACGGCGCCGACATCACCCTGTACCGAGAGGGCACCGCCGTTTCCGACACCGTCGACGGCGATGCATATCCCGTGCACAAAGCTTCCAGCGCCGATTCAGCGGGCTATGGCGACCCACAGCGCACCGCCGAGGGAGCACGGCAACAGAACATCCGCGCCGTGGCGGGCCAGCTCACGAAGCTTGTCGACGATGCCTCACCCGAGATCGTCTTCATCGTCGGCGAGGTGCAGTCGCGCAGCGACCTCACCGCCGAACTGTCGGAACGCGTCGTGTCACGGGCTGTCGAACTCCAGGTAGGAGCGAGACACAGCGGCTTCGACGACGCGGCGCTGCAGCACGAGATCGAGCAGGAGTTCCAGCGTCACCGCGTGACGGTGATTGATGATGCCGCACAGCGATTCACCGCCGAGATCGGACGCGGGTCGGGTTTGGCGACGGAGGGCCTAAACGGTGTGACGGCCGCCCTTCGGGCCGGTGCTGTCGACACACTGATCATCGGCGAACTCGGCGATGCGACCGTCGTCGCGGGCGACGACATGGCCGTCATCGCGCCCAATCCGAATGTGCTCTCAGAACTCGGCGCTGCGCCGAGGCAAACGCTGCGGGCCGATGAGGCGCTGCCGATGATCGCCGTCGCAACCGATGCGTCTCTGGTTCGGACGGACGAGCGCATTTCGCCCAAGGACGGGATTGCTGCCGTCCTGCGGTACGCCCGGCCCTGATTTCAGCGGGCACCCACCAGGTTCGCGAGCGCGGCGATCGGGGTGTCGTCGAGGTGCTGGCAGAGATGCAGCGGGTCGTCGAACACCTGATGGGCCCCGGCCTCCTCGAGTTCATACTTCGAGACTCCGCCGCTGAGCAACGCGATGGTCAACACGCCGGCCCGCTTGCAGGCCTCGACATCCCACACCGCATCACCGACGAAGACGGCGTGCTGGGCTTTCACACCGGCGCGCTCCAGCGCGACGTTGACGATGTCGGGGCTGGGCTTGGCGGTGTCCACGTCCGCCGAGGAGGTCATCGCCGACACCAGGTGGTCGCAATCCAGCACATCACGCAGGATGGCGAGTTCGTCGTCTGGTGCCGACGTCGCCAACACGGGCTGTACACCTAGCTTTTGGACCGCCTCGACAAGTCCGCGCGCACCCGGCAACGGGCGCAACAACGAGGCGGTCTCCTTGTAGTACTGGGAATGGAGCTCCTTCGCCCGTGCCCGGGCCTCGTCGTCCGCACCTTCAGCGAGAGTCGCGACCAGGGTGGTGCCGTCCATACCGATCGAGCGGTGGATACGCCATGCGTCGACGGGCATGTCGATATCGGCGAACGCCCGTGTCCATGCGACGACGTGAAGATAGTTCGAGTCGACGAGGGTGCCGTCGACGTCGAACAGCACCGCGGCGGCGGTGCCGCGCTGATTCTTTGTCACGACCGTTGGTGCTCCTGCGATGTCGACGGCGATGCTGGCGTCGTGGTGTCCGTGCGCACCTCGTCCGCTGTGCCGGGTGTGGTTTCGTCAGTGCGCCCCTTGGGATCCAACCGATCGACCCGTTCCTGCTGCGCGTCAAGTTCCTCACGCGAGGTGGTGACGGCGTCACGATGCGTGCGGGCGGTGTTCTGTAGTCGGGCGGCCTCCGCGGCCTTCGCCTCAGCCTCTGCCTGCGCAGCCCTGGCCTTGGCCTCGGTTTCGTCGGCGATGGCCTCACGCTTCTCGAGGTGCTCGCTCCGGTGCCCGATTTCACCGCGTAGTCGTTGGGCTTCCGTGCGGCGGCGCGAGTTGCGGACGGTCCACGCTACGAACGCAATGACGACAACCGCCGCGACGGCGACAACGATCCAGATCACGACGTTGCTGTCCATGTCGGCTCCTTTGATCTATCGCGGGCCACGACGACTGACGAACCCGCTAATTCTGCGGGTGCCCGTCCACCGAAGCGTCTAAACAGCGGCGGCGGCGTGCGAGCCGCGACTGCTACTCAACGATCAGCGTGCCCTGTTCACCGGCGTCGACGCGGACGTCGAATGCGCCTTCCTGCAGCGACGTCACCGAATGCCCGGCGGAGTCGTCGTTCTTGACGGTGATCTTCGCTCCCGGTGCGACGGTGATCGGAGCACCGAAACTCATGTCCGCCCGGGTGATCGGCGGGCCGGTGGGCCCATCGGTGGTTTCGGTGGTGTTCTCGGGGCTGGCGGTCGCGACCGCGGCGCCGGTGTCGCCCTCTGTGGTCGTGTAGCTGGGCTCGCCGCCACACGCGGTGACCGCGGCGGCCAGACAGACGATCTCCTCAGGACACGATTATCGACCGGTCGTGGTTGATACCGGACGCCTGCTGCAACCGCGCCTCAGAACGTGGCAGTGACGGGGCCGAGGGGCGTGCACACCGGCCGCGGCGGGTTCCCGGTGTTGGCGCAGCCCCTGCCGGTGGAGACATATGTGGCACCCGGGCGGTACGGCGCGAAGAAGACCTGCGCGGTCACGATCCCGTTGTTCTGCGCGCATTTTCCGGGCCCGGGGCTGCCCTCCTCCTGGACGCAGGCCACCGAGAGGTAGGCGTTGGATCGATCGCACGCGCCTGGTGACAGCGTGGCGGTGACCATCTGCGTGCCCGATACGTCCACGACCTGCGGTGGTGACAGGTCGTAGGTGCATGTGGACGGGGGTTCGGCTGCGGCCACGGCGGTGGTTCCCGCGACGGACAGTGTCGCTGCGGCCATGACGTACACGAGCGACCTGATCATTATCTGGATCCTAGATCATCGCAGGTGGCGCTCGTCGATGATGAACAGACAGAGTGTGAATGCCAGAAATCCCGCCGGCAGCCAGATCGCATGCACTCCCCAGGCCACGCTGGCGAACGAGCCCAGCAGGGCACCGAGCCCGAATACGGAGATCAGCGCGCCGTAGACGCCAAAAGCCCGCCGTGACTGGGCGTGTCTCTCGACGAACGCGTCGTACCCGGACTCCATAAACCGCATCAGGTTGCCCGTGGTTGCCACGGGCAGGTACGCCAAGTCGCCGATGTTGCGGAACAGGCCGATCTGCATCGCCGCGAGAAAAGAGATCGGCACGGTGACATAACTATGGGGCACGGTGGCGGGGACGAATCCGATGACGCCCAACGCGACGGCCTGCACACCCATCGTCCAGCGCAAAGCGTGCGGAAGAAAGCGCTCGACGCGACCGGATTTGATGTGTGATGCGAGCGCCATGCCGGCGATGAACGCCAGCAGCGGCCAGAGGTGGTTGAGTGCCGAGGCCCACTTGCCCTCCGAAGTGAAGATCGCGCCGAAGATGACGTTGGCGGTCTGCACATTGGCGAAGACGCCACCGCGGGAGATATAGGTGTGCGCGTCAAGAAATCCGTTGGCCAGCGTGAGCAGCAGGGCGAACCACAGTGTCCGCGTTCGCTCGATGTCCTGTGGGCCGGTCGGCAGGCCACCCATGCCGACAACCTATCGCTGGGCTGTGGTCGATGCCTAACCCGCGCCCAGCGCGCTCAGCATGCCGGTCGCTGCCCTGGTCCAGGTGAACTGTTCGGCGCGGCGGCGTGCATCATTGCGCCGCAACCATTCTGGACGACTGATGATTGACGTCACCGCCTCGGCGATGGCGTCAGGATCATTGTCGGCAGCGGCCCCGCTTTCCGCGGTCAGGATTTCGGCGAGCGCAGATGTGCGCGAGACCACTGCGGGAGTGCCGCATGCCAGGGCTTCCAGAGCGGCAAGGCCGAACGTCTCGTGCGGGCCGGGAGCCAGGGCGACGTCCGCGGTCGCCAGGATGGTAGCGACCCTACCTCGACACCCGATGTAACCGGTGAAGTCGACGGGCAGACGCGCGGCCTGGCGTTCGAGCCGGGCACGCATCGGACCCTCGCCAACGATGACCAGCCTGGCGTCCACACCGGAGTCCCTCAGGGCGGCAACGGTATCGACACTGCGGTATGCGTGCTTCTCCACTGACAGCCGACCGCAATGCACCAGCAGAGTCTGCTCGGGACTCGCCCACTGCCGACGCACCGAGGTGGATCGCCTGCTGGGATGGAACTGGTCGAGGTCGACCCCGAGTGGCACCGTGACCACGTTCGTGGCGCCGATTCGGTCGAACTCTTCCCGCGCGAAGGCCGTCGTGCACACGACGGCGTCGTAGCTTTCAGCGGTCCGGCGGTTGGCGGCGTCGGCGATAGAGCGCGCCGCACGAGACGGAAGCACCTGCCCCACAAGGCGGTCGAGACGTTCGTGGGAGATCATCACGGTCGCTACCTGACGTTGCCGACCCCACTCCCCCAGCGAACGAAGGGTCAGTCGGTCGGACACCTCGAGAGCGTCCGGAGCCAGCCGCCGCAGCAGCTCGGTGACGGGTCGGGGCAGCACCGCACGATAGCCGCCGGTAAACGGGATGAGACGCGCCGGCAGGGAGATTCGAACGACGCCCGATGGCAGCTCGTGCCATTCGGCGACGCGCCCGGGCACCACCAGGAAGACTTCGTGACCGCGGGCGCAGTACTCCGCACCCAGCCGATCCACTGCAGTTCGCAAGCCGCCCGAACGCGGGCCGTAGAAGTTCGCGACCTGCACCACCCGCATGAGCTGAATTTGACGTGAGCGCATGTGCTATCAACAACGCGAAATCAACCGTCAGGAGAACACGCCGTGAACACCGCGGCTGGCCGTGTTTGTACGGCGACACAACGTAGTCGGGCGTACAAAAGTGGTCGTCCCCAGCTTCGCGTGGCCCCACGCGGGGATCGTCAGGCGACGTACTTCGCGAACCAGTCCTGCACGCGACGCCAGGCGTCCTCGGCCGCGGTGGCGTTGTAGCGTTCGCCGGTGTCGTTGAAGAAGGCGTGATTGGCATCGGGTTCGGTCACCAATTCGAACACCACGCCGGCCTTTTCCAGCGCCGCCCGCACGGCCGGTTCTCCTGCATTGACACGCTGATCCTGGGCGGCGTAGATGCCCAGCACGGCAACGTTTTTGGAGCCGGCGAAGTCCGGATTGTCGGGAGTCGGCCCGTAGAACGGCACCGCGGCGGCGAGGCGCGGCTCACCGGAGCCCAGCAGCCGCCAGACCATGCCGCCACCCATGCAGAAGCCGACCGCGGCGACCTTCTTGCCGGGAACCCGTCGCTGCAGTTCGCCGACCGCCGACTTCAGATCTGCGACGGCCTCCTCCGGCGGCAGCTTGCCCAACGCCGCGGTGGCTTCGGCGGGATCGGCGAACGTGCCCGTGCCGCCCTGCGCCGACAGCAGGTCGATCGCCAGCGCCGAGTAGCCGATGCCGGCGAATCGCCCGGCCACCGAGCGGATGTAGTCGTTGAGCCCCTTGTTCTCGTGGATGACGAGCACTCCGCCGCGCGGGTCGGCCGCCGGCGCCCAGGCGGCCTGCAGTTCACCGCGGGGTCCGGCCCAGGTGATCGGTGTGGTCGGGACGGTGTTCTCCGAACCTGGCGGAGGTGCATTGACGTTCGCGGGCTCATCGGAGGTCACCGGGGCGTCCGACGTCGGCTGCTTGTTGTCCCCGCACGCCGCGATCAACGCGGTGGCGGCCGCGGTGCCGACGCCGAGCAATGCCAGCCGGCGCAGCGCTTCGCGTCTGGACAGCAACCCGTCGACGTGATCGGTCGCGATTTCTTCGGCGATATACCGCTGTAAAGGGGTCACATTCGCGAGTATGCCCGTATGAACTGGACTCCGAACCCAGATGCGCTGCGCAACAAGGTGGCCGTGGTGGCCGGCGCTACGCGCGGTGCCGGGCGCGGTGTCGCCGCTGCGCTCGGTGAAGCCGGAGCGACGGTGATCTGCACCGGCCGCAGCAGTGTGTCGGGTAACGACCAGTCCGACTACGACCGGCCCGAAACGATCGAGGAGACGGCCGAACTCGTCACGAACTCGGCGGCACGGGCATCGCCATGCAGTCGACCACCTCGATATCGCCGCGGTCGGCCGTCTGGCGGACCGCATCCGTGACGAGCACGGCGCGATCGACATCCTCGTCAACGACATCTGGGGTGCAGAGGTCCTCAAGGGCGGCCCCCGCAGTGGAACAAGCCGATCTGGGAGCACGACATCAACGACGGTCTTCGGATCCTGCGGCTCGGCGTCGACACGCACCTCATCACGTCCCATCGCCTGTTACCGCTGCTGGTGTGCCGTCCCGGCGGTCTGCTCGTCGAAGTGACGGACGGGACCAAGAGTTTCAACGACCTCAACTACCGATTGTCGGTTTTCTACGACCTGGCAAAGACCGCGGTGAACCGGCTCGCCTACAGCCAGGGCCACGAACTGGAGGGCTTCGGTGCCACCGCAGTCGCCGTGACGCCCGGTTGGCTGCGATCGGAGATGATGCTCGACAACTGGGGCGTCACCGAGGAGAACTGGCACTCGGCACTGAACCCACGTCGATCCGACGGCCCGGTCGCTCCCCCGGGTTTCGCCGAATCGGAGACGCCGAGGTTCGTGGGGCGCGGGGTGGCGGCGATCGCCGCAGACCCGGGGCGAGCGCGCTTCAACCAGCTCTCCGTCACCTCTGCAGACCTCGCGCGTGAGTACGGTTTCACCGACCTCGACGGCCGCCGGCCCGACGGTTGGGCGTAGGAGTAACCCCAGCTCAAAGCCGAAAGTAGACAATATTCAAAATCTGTTCACAGATTTCGTTGACACCCGCCGGTCGGCACTGTTCTATGACCTGGTGACATACGACACGATCATCAAGAACGGCCGCTGGTTCGACGGCACCGGCGCGCCGTCGGCCCTCCGCAACATCGGCGTCCGCGATGGTCAGGTCGTTGCGATAACCCCCGACGACCTCGACGAGGCGGACTGTCCTCGGGTCATCGACGCAACAGGCCAATGGGTACTGCCCGGCATGCTCGACATCCACACGCACTATGACGTCGAGGTACTGGTCGCCCCCGCGCTGACGGAGTCGCTGCGCCACGGCGTCACCACCGTGATGCTCGGATCGTGCTCGCTGTCGACCGTGCATGTCGACGGTGTGGACGCCGGCGACATCTTCGGACGCGTCGAGGCGATACCGCGCGAGCACGTGATCGGCGCGGTCGACGAGCACAAGACCTGGACGAACTGCGAGCAGTACATCGCGGCACTGGAAGCGCGTCCGCTCGGGCCCAACGTGGCGGCGTTCATCGGGCACTCCGATATGCGCGCCGCGACGATGGGGCTCGATCGGTCAACCCGAAAGCGCCAACGGCCGACGAGAAGCGAACAGGCCCAGATGGAAGAGTGGCTGGACGAGGCGCTACGGGCGGGGTTCGTCGGGATGTCCTCTCAGCAACTGCTTTTCGACAAGCTCGACGGAGAAGTCTGCCGCTCCCGCACGCTGCCCTCGACCTATGCCAAGCCACGGGAGCTGCGTCGCCTCAAGTCCAAGCTGCGCCGGACGGGCCGGGTTCTGCAGTCAGGACCCGACATCGGCAACCCACTGAACCTCGGTTCGCAGCTCTTCCAGTCGCTCGGCATCTTCCGCAATCCACTGAAGACCAGCCTGCTGTCGGCGGCCGACGTCAAGTCGAACCCGTACGCGATCAAGATGCTGGGCCCGTTGGCGCGGTTGGTCAATCGGCTCGGCGGTAACTTCCGCTGGCAGCACCTCCCGGTGCCATTCGAGGTATACGCCGACGGCATCGATTTGGTGGTCTTCGAGGAGTTCGGCGCGGGCGCCGCGGCGCTGCATCTGCGCGACGAGGTCGAACGCAACGAGTTGCTGCGCGACGAGGCCTATCGCCGCCAGTTCCGCAAGCAGTACGAGAGCAAGTTCGGGATGCGGGTGTGGCAGCGCGACTTCTTCGACGCGGAGATCGTCGCATGCCCGGACGAGTCGGTGATCGGCAGATCCTTCGGTCAGGTGGGCCTCGATCGCGGCGGTCTGCACCCAGTCGACGCGTTCCTCGACCTGGTGCTCGAGCACGGCACGGCGCTGCGCTGGCGCACCACGATCTCCAATCACCGACCCGAGGTGCTCAGGAAGCTGGCGCGCGATCCCGGCATCCAGATGGGCTTCTCCGACGCGGGCGCCCACCTTCGCAACATGGCGTTCTACAACATGGGCCTGCGCCTGCTGCGGCATGTCCAGGAGGCGCAGCAGGCCGGCCGACCCTTCATGAGCGTGGAGCAGGCGGTGCACCGGCTCACGGGTGAACTCGCCGACTGGTATCGCCTCGATGCCGGACACCTGCGCATCGGCGACCGTGCCGACATCGTCGTCATCGATCCCGAACGGCTGGACGAATCACTGGATGACTACGCCGAGGCGCCGGTCGAGCAGTACGGCGGTCTGTCGCGAATGGTCAACCGCAATGACGACACGGTTCGCGCGGTCTTCGTCGCCGGGCAAGCCGTGTTGCTCGACGGTGAGGTGACCGACGTCGTGAGCGCACGACGCACCGGAAGGTTCCTTCGGGCCGCGCACAAGGCACCGGCCCAATTGACTCGAGAATCGGAGTTATCAAGTGTCAGTTGAGGATACGGTGCTCGGCATGTGGAAGGCACTGTCGGCGCGTGACTGGGATTCGCTGAAGACGTTCCTGTCCGAGGACTGCATATATTGCGATATGCCCCTGGGGCCGGCGCTTTCCACGCGTGGACCCGAAGACATCATCGCCAAACTCAAGGTCGGGCTCGAGCCGCTGGCATCGTATGAGAATCATGACGGGCTTCTGGTGAGCAATGGCGACGACGTCCTGTACGAGCACTCCGAGACGTGGAAGTGGGACAGCGGAGAAACGGCTCTGTTGAGGTTTGTCACCGTGCACAAAGTCCTCGACGGAAAAATCACCGTGTGGAAGGACTACTGGGACATGGGCGGGCTTACCAATACCGCGCCTGCGACCTGGCTCGAGGACGTTACGGCCGCGTATGCGGTGCCGATGTTCGACGCCACCGGCCTGATCTGAGGATCAGCCCAGCCGGTAAACACGCCTCGCATTGCCACGAGCGATCAGATCGACCACGCGAATCGCGTCAGCCTCGCTCCATTCGTCCGCATCGACGAATTCCTGCAGCACATCCCGGGTTCCGTCGCGCCACAAGCGCGTACCGAGGAAATGCAGCTCAGACGGGCCGAAACCATCCGACGAATAGAGGATCTTGCGGAACGGCGCCATCTCCAGCAGGCGGCCGATGAATGCCGATGACCGTGCGCCGAGATGGTTGATGGCCAGTCCGCCGTCCAGGTACACATTGTTGAATGCCTGCGCCAGATAGCCCGCCTCGCGCTCGTACGGGTAGCAATGCAGCAGCATGATCGGCACATCGCCGGTGTGCCGCAGGAAGTCCAGGAGGTACAGCGGGTTGGTGGTGTGCAGGTCGCAGTCCCGATCTCCGAAGCCGATGTGGAACTGCAGCGGTTTACCCAGCCGTAGCCCTTGATACAGGCCGAACCGCAACAGGACACGGTCGGTCAGGCGGGGCTCGCCACTGTCGCGCCAGCGCCCAGCGGCTTCGGCGACCTCCGCTGCCGAGGGTTCGGACAACTCGCCGACGAACCCGCCGCGGTACGCCAGGATCGACTTGGTAGCCACGGCCGTCGCCGCCCGCTCCTGCAGGAGCTCCGCGAAGGCCGACGCGTAGTCGCCCGCCGCGCGGACCGCCTGTTCGGCCACCGTCTCCAGACGGACGACCTCGTGCACCCGACCCACCGATAGATCCGCCATCGCGTCGAGATCGGCTACCGCGGTCGCGAATCCGGTGTCCACCAGCCAATCGGACACCCCCGCCGATGACAGAAACAGCCGGGCAAGGTCCTCTTCGGAGTGTTTACCGCGCTCGGACCAGTACGAATCGGGGTCGCAGTGGCGTGGCAGTCCCAGCAGTGGCGCGCAATGGGCTCGAATCGCGTAGCCCAGCTGGGTGTCGAACGCCGAATCGAAGTCGGCCAGTGGTTCGGTGTTGGCCTCGTTCAGGCTGTTCTCGAACTGGCGACGGTCAACCGGTCGCAACCGGCAGCCGTGCACGTGGTGGTCGATCAGGGCCACCGAAGCGATGTGCTCGGCCAGTGCGGTCATGAGCGGTCAAACACGCTCATACACTCCATGCGAGACGGAATTTCTCGGCCAGTTCATCCGGCGTCAGGTCACCGTAGTTCTGCTGCTCGTACCGCCGCACCGCGACAATGGCGTCCACGGCCGCGTCGCCGAGAATCCCCCGCAGCAAGTCGGATTCATCGAGTGCGTCGACCGCGTCGGCCTGGTCCTGCGCGAGTAGCACGATTCCGGACTCCCGTCGCCCAGTGTCGGTGAGTGAAGCGGGGTCGACGGTGACTTCCGGTGGCAACGTCAGCTCGCGTCGGATGCCATCGAGCGCAAGCCCGAGAATCGCGGCCGTCGCGAAGTACGGATTCGCCGACGGATCGATGACCTTGACCTCGACATTGGCGCCTTGCGGATTGCTGTGCCCGCCGACGAGGAATCGCACTGCCGCTTCGCGGTTTTCGGTACCCCAACAGACATATGCACCCGACCATTGGCCGGGCTGCATCCGCAATCCGGAGAGCACGGAGCCGCACATGACGCCCTGCGCTTCGGGCAGACCGGCCAACAGTCCGGCTATCGCGGACTCCCCCTCCGGCGTCATCCCCGCCGTGCCCGAGCCATCCGAGAACAGCGGAACCTCTCCGCGCTTCATCGAGAAATGTTGGTGAGAGCCGGATCCGACGCTACCGGCGAAGGGCACCGGCGAGAGGCTGACCCGTAGTCCGTAGCGCCGCGCGACTCGGCCGATGATGATTCGCATCAGCACCAATGAGTCGGCTGCTGCCACCGGCGGCTGCGGAGCCAGCGAGATCTCGAACTGGTTCCTGCCGTACTCGGGGTGGAACTGCTCGATCGCCACACCAGAATTCGTCGCCGCCTCGGTGACGTCCCGGATGAATCCTTCGAACTCGAGGACCCCCGCAAGTCCGTACTGCGCCCACAGACGCGAGGGAAGCTCGCCGCCGTCGGGCTCGACGAGTACGAACTCCATCTCGTGCCCGACGACTGCATCGATGCCCGCGTCCGACAGTTGATCGGCGACTCGACGCAGGGTGCCGCGACTGCAGTAGGGATCAGGTGAGCCGTCTTGATTGAAGAAAGACCCGGGCGCCCAGCAGAATCCGTCGCCGAGTACACGCAATGCATCGAGATCGATCCGTATTCGCTGATCTCCTACGACGCCGATGGCGTCGCCGAAAACGATGCCGGTCTGGTCGATGGCGAAGACGTGAAAGACGGGGCTGGCGCCGAGCCCGGGGTCGGCGAAGGCGCTCATCCGGCGCAGCGGAACGGTCTTGGCGTGGGTGAGGCCCGCCGGGTTGACGACAGTGCCGATCAATGTGGCGACACCGTCGGCCTCGAGCTGGGCGATGGCGGCTGCAGCGAGCGGTTTGGCGGCGCGCGACGTCATAGCCGCCATTGTGCCGCGCCCGGTCGCCGGACTACAGCGTGATCTTGCAGGTTTGGCCGATGTCCAGAGTCCGCAGCATCCGGCCCATGCCGAGCCACATCGCACAAGACAGCGCGAGGTCGGTCAGCAGCTCATCGTCGAATTGCTGTTTGCAGCGATCCCAGAAGTCCTCGTCGTCACGCAGTCCGGTGTGGTCGCTCGCGAAACGCTCGGCGAATTCGGCGGCGACTCGCTCCTGTGCGCTGTAACCGGGCCACGTCCGCCATTCGGCGGCGTGGTCATACAGATCCTCGTCCACACCCGCGGCGATGCCCTCGGAGTCACGGGTGTTCTGACACACCACGCATTCATTGTCGAGCGCGATGACCATCCGCGCCAGCTCCCTGACACGCATCGGCAGGCGGTTCTTGTTGTAGACCGCATGGGTGAATCCGGCCATCGCAACGCCGATATCAGGCGACTTCACCACCCAGGCTGCGGCGTCGTCGTCGGCGAAAGGTCCAATTCGGCTCATGACGGCATCGTACGCGGAAAATCCCCTGAATTGGAACACGTTCTAGTTCCGGCGATTGGGGTCATGCAGCCCGCTGGGACTCTTCTTTGAATGACGCAGCATAGTCTCCGCGCCAGGTCGGCGTGGGACTCGGCGCCGAGTCGGTGGGTTTTTTGCGCTTTGATCCCGCCATCCAGCGCAAGTGGCAAGCTAGGCCGGTGGTTCGTCTACGCCGTTGGTGCTGGTTTTAGTGCGGGGCGGTGTCAACGGCGGCTACGACGAAGAAGGAGAACGCGATGAGCGACGTTTCGACTCATACGACGGTGTCGGGTGTTGTCATCGTCCAGCCCACCGGGCGTTTGAACATGGTGGCCGCCCCGGCACTGCGCAAACAGCTGAATGACATCGTCGAGGGTGGGCAAAATCGGATCGTCGTCGACCTCAGCGCCACGGACTTCATCGACTCCTCTGGATTGGGCACACTGATCGCGGCCCTCAAGATTGCCCGGAAGGCCGGTGGCGATCTGCGGATCGCGGCCCCCACCCGGCAGGTCTGCACCGTGCTGGAATTGAGCAACCTCGACCGAGTCCTGCGCACCTGCGATTCGGCGGACAGCGCTTTCGATGACTGAGCACACCATGGAGGCGGTGACCGGCCCCGATACGCTGGCCGACATTCAGCAGGCGCTCGACCTGGCGTTGGGCGACGAGGAAATCTCCGAATACACCAGAATGTGCATCGAACTCGCGGTCAGCGAGATCGGCACGAACATCATCGAGTACTCAGGTGACGGCGAGCCGGTGCGATTGCGCATGGTGGTCGATGTTCAGCCGGACACCGTAGCCGTGCTCTTCACCGACGACGGCCATCCTGCCCCGGTCGACCTGACTCAGGTGAGCATGCCCGATGACGGCGCGGAAGGGGGCCGCGGCCTGGGCATCGCCTTTCGCGTCCTCGACGAACTGTCATACAGCCGTGACCCCGACGGCAACCACTGGACCCTGAAACGGCGGCGGTCTGAATGACTGCGATCGCGGACGCAACCGCGCAGTGCGCCAACGGCGACCAGCGCTCGGATGCCGACGTGACCAGGGGTACCACGACCGCAGAGCACTCCGGCCTTGATTCGCGCCTGACTGTGCAGGGTTGGTTGACGGTCGTGTTGTGCGTGATGGGTGTGGTTGTCATCGGCGGTTCTGCGGCCATCGCCGTGCTGCTTCACCGTACCGACACCGCTACTCGCCAGCTGGCTGACACCTTTTCGCCGGCACGGTCCATCGCCTTCCAGTTGCAGGCGGCATTGCGCGACCAGGAGACCGGCGTTCGCGGCTACGTCATCACTTCAGACCCCCGATTCCTCGAGCCGTACTTCGCCGGCCAGGAGCGCGAGCAGGCGGCGTCCACTGCGCTACGCGAAGTCTTGAGCGGTAACGACGCCCTGCTTGCCGATCTCAGCGCGATCGAAACCGCTGCTGGGCAGTGGCGCAGCAGCTACGCACAACCGCTGATCGCGCGCGTGTCACCCGGTCAACCCTTTCCGCTCAGCGCCGCGGAGGCCGATCGGGGCAAGGCGCAATTCGATAATTTGCGTGCCCTGTTCGACACCCAAAATGCGGACCTCGAATCAACGAGAAATGACGCCCGTGCTCAGTTGCAACGGGACCAGACGTGGCTCAACAGGGTGCTGGTCGTCGTCTTGGTGGCCGTGGTGGGCACGGGGCTGGCGCTGGCTCTCTTGGTGCGCCGCGCAGTCACCGCGCCAGTGGCCGCGGTAGCGGCGGCGTGCCGACGGATCGCCAAGGGTGATTTCGCCGCCACCATTCCAGTGGAGGGGCCCAGCGATATTCGAGGTATTGCACTCGATGCAAACGATATGCGGCGGCGTATCGTCGACGAGCTCGAAATCAGCTCAAGCTGCACGCGCCGAGCTCTTTGAGAGCGAGGAGTTGTTCCGCAAGAGCTTCAATTCCTCGGTCGCCGGCAAGTTACTGGTTGTCCGTACGTCCACTCAATGGATTGTCGAGCGCGCCAACCCCTCAGCACAGGAACTGCTGCCCGGCCTCCGAGAGGGGATAACTGACCTCGGCACATTGCTGGGTCAGGATGGCATGGCCGCGCTTTCGGGCGTCGCCGGCACTCTGGTCGACGACAACGCGCGTCTCACGTTCAAGCTGGCCGATGGCCGCAGCCTCAATGTGAGTATCGCAGTGATCGGCGAGCAGGCCGAAGGAACCCAGTTCGTCCTCCACTTCCACGACGTCACCGAATCGGAGCGGCTACGTCAGCTCGAGCTGGAGGAGATGAACCGGGCTGTGGAGGTCCAACGTGCACTGGTGCCGGGCAGCCTGCCCGCGACCCCGGGGTGGACCTTCGGCACGTTCACCAGCCCAGCCCGACAGATCGGCGGGGACTTCTACGACGTGCGTGTGCATCAGCCTTCCATCGTGCTGAGCCTCGGCGACGTCATGGGTAAGGGCATGGACGCCGGAATGCTCGCCGCGGCGACGCGCACCGCGCTGCGGTCCAGCGATCCCGCAACGACCCCATCAGATGTCGTCAACGGTGCCGCGGGCATCCTCGACGGTGATCTGCGCCGGATCAGCGCATTCGTCACGCTTGCCTATGTCCGGGTCGACATGGACTCTGGCGACTTCCGATTCGCCGACGCGGGCCACGGCTTGGACTTTGTCATCCGCACCCGAACCGGCCGGATCGAACGACTGGCGTCCGACGATATGCCCGTGGGACTGGGCAACCACTGGTGTGAACTCTCCGACCGCCTGGCTCCCGGCGACATGCTCCTGCTCGTCAGCGACGGAGTGCTCGACCTGTGGGGCGGCTCGTTGGAGGGACTCGAGAACGCAATCTCGAAGTGTGCCGATGGCAATGGCACGGGCCCGCAGGCGGTCGTCGACTACCTGTGTGCGAACGCGGGCGAGTTGATCGATAGCGACGACGTCACCGCGGTGGCCCTGCGCCGCAACGGATGAGCGAAACGCGCACAACTCGGTGTCCTGCATCAGCGCGAACGGCAGCCAGGTCACTGCGATCTTCCGTCCGGCCCCGTTGCACGAGGCATGCGGTGCACCGATGCGCAGCGAGAGTGGCGACGATCGATCTGATCCAGCGCGGCCAAAAACATGCCGAGCAGCACCGCAACGAAGATGATGTTGCGGCGCTTCAGGCTGATCAACGCACTGGGCGATGCCGATTCCGCGACGGCGGCGGCAGATGGCGTGCTCGTCATACCCACCTTCCGTTGATGACGTAACCACCAGGCCTATCGTTAGATAGGCTATGAAAGTTACGCCACCAAGGACGGGTTGGGTACGCGCCGGTGCGCGAAACCCCGGCCCGAGGGTTACGCGCTTGTCGGTGGACGCGACACGCACTGGGCCGAGTACAGCTCCTCGCCGAGCTTGACCATCAACTCGAGTTGGGTTTCGAGGTAGTCGATGTGATCCTCCTCGTTGGCCAGGATCTTCTCGAGCAGGTTCGCCGAGGTGGCGTCCTCCTTCTCGCGGCACATGATGATGCCCGGCCGCAGGCGGGCGAGCACCTCGTATTCGATCGCAAGGTCGGCCTCAAACTGTTCACGCAGCGTCTGTCCGATTCGCAGGGAGAACAGCCGCTGATAGTTCGGCAGCCCGTCGAGAAGAAGAATTCGGTCGGTGATCTCTTCGGCGTGCTGCATTTCTTCGAACGACTCTTTGCGCGTGTATTCCGCCAGTTCGGTGAATCCCCAATTCGCCTGCATCTTCGAATGCAGGAAATACTGGTTGATGGCCGTGAGTTCGCTCGTCAATTGCTCGTTGAGCAATTTCAGAACGTCGGGATCCCCTTGCATATCGCTCCTAAGCAACTTGAGGACTGTCAGTCGTCGCTATCAGTCGTGCGGCACCCAATCTAGTGCAAGAAAAGCTCGGCGGCGCACCTTTTTTGTTGCGCGAGGCGAGTTTTCGGACCGATCGCACGCGATGCGGGTCACAGCGGGGCCCAGATCAAGCGGCGGCGCTAGACTGGCTAGGCTAAGTAAGGTTAGACTGCGCTAACGCTTACCAGCCACATCTCGACGACGGGAATAGGAAATGAGTGATTTCGACCTGCACTCACTTATTCTCGCTTGCGATTACCGCGTCGACGATGTCGATCGCATGTGGAAATGGCTCAAGAAGCATTCTGAAGGACTCGCGTCGATCGGAGCCCATCATGTCGTGCTCTACACATCAATCTGGGAGCCTCATCGGGTTTTGGTGACGATCGGCATTCGGCACGTGCGTCCGATGCGCGATGTTCTGCGATCGCCCGCGATTTTCGAGTGGTTCAACATTTCGGGCGCCGACGACATCCCACCGATATTCGGCGGAGAAGTCGTCGAGAAGATCGACCTGTATCCCCCGTCACCTGACGAGCACGTAGGCCGCGTCATCGTCGGCGTCATGTCCTCGGTGGATGACATATCCACGCTGATGGTCAAGGTGCACGACGGTCTCGACCGCTTCAAGCGCGGCGGGGTCCGCAAGATCTGGGTGTACCGCGCACTCGATGACGGGCAGGAGGTCATGATCCTGCAGGAAATCGAGGACGAGGACGCCGCCCGGCAATGGATCGAGCACCCCGATGCCGCCGCGGAGTGGATGTCGAATGCGGGCCTCGGCCCGTACCCCACCCAGTTCGTGGGCAGGTTCGCCCACCTCATGACTGTCGACGAGCAGAGCTGAGCCGCCGATGTTTGTGTGCCTGTGCATGGGAGTGACGAGTCACGACGTCGACAAGGCCGTGGCCAATGGCGCCTGCACCTCGAAGCAGATCGCCGAAGCCTGCGGGGCCGGCGGTGACTGCGGGCGGTGCCGCCGCACTCTGCGCGCCATCATCGCCACCCATCACGACGCCGCCGGTTGCCCGTCGAACACCAACTGCCCGAGAAAGTCTGCGACTCCTGACCGCCTGGCTGTTCGGCCGGGACACCGCGACCGGTGACAGCCGCCACGGATCGGGTTCTACGGTCCGCGTTCTGAATTCCCGTCTGGTTGGTGTGGTGGGCGTAGGAGTAGTTCGGGGCGGTGGTGGTAGTTGATGCGGGTTTGGCCGGTGTCGAGGTCGGATGGTGGCGTCCATTCGACGTCACCGTGGGTGTTGATGGTGGTGGTCCAGCCGTTGTTCTTGTCGACGAGGCGGTTGTCGGGTCCGCAGGCCAGGGCGAGTTCGTTGACGTTGGTGTTGCCGTCGTCGGCCCAGTCGCGTAGCGCGTGGTGGACCTGGGCGCCGTAGGCCGGAACCGCGCAGCAGGGTTTGGTGCAGCCCCCGTCGCGTGCGATGAGCATGATCCGCTGCGCCGGCGAAGCGGTGCGTTTGGCGCGGAACAGATCCAGGGCTTCTCCGGTGGATTTGTCGAAGACCGCTAACCAGTGGTTGGCGTGGCCGGCCATCCGGATGACGTCGTTGATGGGCAGTAGGCTGCCGCCGCCGGTGGTGGCGACCCCGGCCCGGGATTCGAGGTCTTGCAGGGTGGTGCGGATGATGATCGAGGTCGGTAATCCGTTGTGCTGACCCAGGACCCCGGATTCCAGGGCGTGGCGGCCGATCGCGAGCAGGGCGTCGTGTTGGCGTTGGGCCAGGGTGCGGTGATCGGTGTCGATCTGGTGCTGTGACGGGGTGCCTGAGAGGCAGGGGGTCTCGTCGTGGGGGTTGCACATCCCTGGTGCGGCCCATTTGGCGAAGATCGGTTCCATCACCGCCCACGCTTCGGGGCTCAGATGGCCTTTGATCGCCACCATGCCGTCACGGCCTTGGGGGCCGGCCTGCAGACCCCGTCTGCGGGCGCGTTCGGCGTCATCAGGTGCCGGGCCGTCCTGATCGAGCAGGAACAGCATCATGTCGGCGGCTTTTTTCAGCTCCGTGGGGCCGACTCCGGCGGCGATGCGGACCAGGTCGGCTTCGATCTGCTCGCGGGTGGGCGCGTCGACGAAACCGGGGATCAGGCTCATGGCGTCGCGGATTTTCTCGACGTGTTCGGTATTGATCAGCCCGGCGACTTGGGCGGCGGCGGTGGCGGCCAGCACCGGGGCCAAGGGTTCACCGGGCAGGCTGCGCCGCGGGCCCAACGCCGCCGCTTCAGCGACTCGTCGTCGGGCTTCGCCCGCGGACAGGCGCCATCGCATCTTGAGCACGTCTTTCCAGGACTTGGCGCCCAGCTGCGTGGGGGTGGTCTCGGCCTGCAACCGCGCCAGCGCGCGATGCCATTGTGCGGGTAACCGACAGGTCAGGGTTTCCAGCTCGTCGAGCATGCTGAGCAATTCCCGGTGGGTGAGCATCTCCAGATCGCAGGCGGCCAGTTCGTCGTGCGCGGACCGCAACGCGGCCATCGCCACCTGAACCGGACTCGCCAACATAATTCGAACATACATTCGACCCCCGACAAACCTGCCCGTCGATGTGACTGGCGGGACGAATGAAACCTAAAGAGGCGCAGGAGAATTGACCGAACCCAGAGTGTTCGGCGCCTATCGATGCTTGCCGGTGAATTCGGCCAGCGCGGCGGCGTTCGCGGCGGCACCCATCAACACGGCGAACTGCTCGATTTCTCTCGCGGTTGCCGCGTCGATCCCCTCACGGATAGGCGCGATGATCGTCTGCTTCACCGCCATCAGACTCGAAATCGGACGCGAGGCAAGCACTTCAGCATGGCGCCGCGCCTCAAGCAACAGATCGTCCGGCTGACATACCTTCCACGCCAACCCCATGCGATGGGCCTCATCGGCATCCACCCACTCCGAGGACATCAGTAACCAGGCGGCGTTCTGCCTGCCCATCAGGCGCGGCAGCAGATACGACGACGCTGCTTCGGGCGCGACTCCGAGGCTGGTGAACGGGGTCTTCAATCGTGCGGTCGAGGACATGAACACCAGATCCGCGTAACCGAGGATGGTCGCGCCGATACCCACCCCGACTCCGTTCACCGCGCAGATCAGCGGCTTGGAGAAGTCCGCGAGCGCGTCGATCATCGTCGAGAAGTGGCTGCCCTGCTCATTGAATGCGGGATCGGTAATGCGCCTTTGCATTTCGTTGAGGTCGTTGCCCGCGCTGAACGCTCGCCCCGCGCCGGTCAGCAGTACCACAGCGACGTCCGGATCGGCTGCGGCGTCGTTCAGCGCGGTCGCGGTGGCGTGGTACAGCTCGTCGTTGAACGCGTTGAGTACGTCGGGCCGATTAAGGGTCAGTGTCCGAACCCTCTGGTCGTCGGCTATGTCGAGAATCACGCCAGCAGCGTATTCGCTACCCGTTGCTGTACACCCGGGTGGGTGCGATAAGCACGACGGTGCGTCGCTGCTCGGCCATCACCCGGTCGTATTCATCCCAATCACTGTGTGTTCCACCGGCGGCGGCGAACACCTCGCGCAACAGCAGACGAAGCTGTTCGGGGTCGACGAGCCACGCCTGCGCATCGTCGGGCCCCACCAACTCGGCCCTACCCTCCACGGTGGCCCATTGCCACCCATTGCGGAACGTCACCGCGAGCTGCGGACGCGCCCGCAGGTTGGCCAACTTGACCTTGCCGTAGGTGACGAATCCCAGGGCGGGCCGGCCGGTCCCGGGATGCGGCAGCACACCGACGTTGACCAGCGATGCCTGCACCGTGGCATCGGCGCGAACGGTCGAAACCACCGCGAGGCCGCTGTCTTCTGCCGCCAGCGCGAACGCCTCGTCGATTGTCGTCATCCAGCTCACCCGATCCTGTTGTCAACCACGAACGGCGTCCGGTACACGTAGCGACTCGTCGGCACGGTGTCGACATCGCGATTCGCGCCGAATGCGGAAGTACTCGCCACCATTGCCTCCATCCGGCGGCTCAATTCATCGTCGTCGGCAGCGCCGAAGAACGCGTGTAGATCGGTGAGCGCCGTCTCGGGAAAGAGTTCCTCGACGATCGCGTCGATCACCGGGGCCGCCGGCGTCAACGCGCGCACCACCGCGTTCTGGGTGTAACCGAAGGTCGACTGCGTGTCGATCGCCACCTGTGTGTGATCGATGTGCCAGCGTCGCCGCCAGGTCGCGTCGTCCAAATCAGCCGGCCTGCGCAGCAGCGCCACGTTGGCGAAGCCATCGGTACGAGCCCCCGCAGCAGTCACCGGCGGCGGCAGCGGCACCGATTCGGTGACCAGATAGGCGGCAGCCCGGTCCGCCTCGGATGAGAGCCGGTTGATCGCCACTGTCACCGCATCGCCGTAGGACTGGTGTGCCCACACCGTGACGAACCCCACGACGGGCGGGTCGAGGGTCGTCAGCGTCATGAGTGAATGGCGCACCACGTCGTCGCGCACATTGACGCTCAGCCCCGGCAGTCCCAGTTCGAGTAGGTCTGCTACGACGTCGGTCCGCAGCCTGGTGCACCATGCCTCATCCGCATCGGCACGCCGCAGCGTGATGATGAGTTTCTCCACACATCGAACCTAGCGCCTGGACTGTGGTCAGGCTTCCAGCCTCGCGCGGATGCTCACCAGCCGCTCCCTGAGTTCGGCCTCATCGATGACGCCGCGGCTCACCAGGGAGTGCGCCAAGGACATCAATTGGTTCTCCGGATACGGCAGGTTCGAATACACACTGGCCGACAGCACATCCTCTTCGTCGCGGCGCTCCTTGAAATCGGGGATGTTCTCGTCGCACGAGGCGCGATCGAGCGCGTCGCACATGCCGTCCAGGCTTGTCTTCCACGGCGGCACGGGATTCTCGACGCCCCACTTTGCGGCCATGCGCGACCACACCTGGTCGCGTTCGACGATTTCCTTCAACGGTGCGATGGGGGCGGGGT
>CAWDVX010000002.1:0-110694 GCA_963805835.1 uncultured Actinomycetota bacterium
CGGGCGGTAAGGCATTGAAGTTCTACGCCTCAGTTCGTTTGGACGTCAGGCGAATCGAGACACTCAAGGACGGCACCGATGCGGTGGGTAACCGCACCAGGGTGAAGGTCGTCAAGAACAAGGTGTCGCCGCCGTTCAAGCAGGCCGAGTTCGACATCCTCTACGGCAAGGGCATCTCCAAGGAAGGCTCGCTCATCGACATGGGTGTCGAGCAGGGCTTCATCCGTAAGTCCGGCTCCTGGTTCACCTACGAGGGTGAGCAGCTGGGGCAGGGCAAGGAGAACGCCCGCACCTTCCTGCTGGAGAACGTCGACGTGGCCAACGAGATCGAAAAGAAGATCAAGGAAAAGCTCGGGATTGGCGCCGTGCTGACCGAGGATTCCAGCAATGGCCCGGCCGATGTCGAAGCCCTGCCCGTCCCCGTCGACTTCTGAGGCTTCTCGCGAGGAGCAGGCGCGGGCGTTGTGTCTGCGTCTGCTCACCGCGAGGGCGCGCACCCGCGCTGAACTCGAGGGCCAGCTGACCAAGCGGGGCTACCCCGACGACGTCAGTGCAACGGTGCTCGATCGGCTCGCGCATGTCGGGCTGGTCAACGACGCGGACTTCGCCGAACAGTGGGTCCGCTCACGCCGGGTGAATGCCGGAAAAGGCAAGCGCGCCTTGGCCGCCGAACTGCGCAACAAAGGCGTCGACAACGAGGTGATCAGTGCCGCATTAGCCGACATCGACGCGGGCGCCGAGCGTCAGCGCGCCGAGCAATTGGTCCGCGACAAGCTGCGTCGCGAAAAACTAGGCGACGACGACACCAAGGTCGCGCGCCGACTCGTCGGAATGCTGGCCCGCCGCGGCTACCACCAGACGATGGCGTTGGACGTGGTCAGCGTCGAGTTGGCCAGCGAACGGGAGCGCCGCCGGGTGTAGGCGTCACAAGTTGGCCTGCGGTGCAACGGCACTCTCGTTGCTTCGGTCGCCGGACACGCTGTGGGTAAGGTGCCACACAGCCGCCAGGACCGAAGGGATGTGACGTGGGATGGGTTTGCGGTGCTACGCGCTGACGGCAGTCGTTCTTTGTGTGTCCTTGTTAGGCGTGGCACCCGGGGTGGTCCCTAGGGCGTCGGCTGAGCCGGAACGCGATGGGCAGTCGGTCACCGTCGCTATCCACCCGTTGGAGCCGTTCGTCATGGAAACCAGCAGTGGCGAGCTGACAGGCTTCAGCATTGACCTGTGGAACGAGATCGCCAAACAACAGGGCTGGTCTACCGAGTACCTCGATACCAGCGACGTGCGCGGACAATTGGCGGCGGTCGCCGACGGGCGTGCCGACGTGGCGGTTGGCGGAATCTCATTGACCGCTGACCGAGAGCAGTCCTTCGATTTCACTCAACCGACCATCGATGCCGGGTTGCAGATCATCGTGCCCGTCGCGGACACCCGGCCCACGGTACCTGGTTTGGGTGGCTACCTCGACTTGCTGCTATCTCGGACGATGCTGATCTGGCTTGCCGCCGCCGTGGTAGTCAGCGTCGTCCCCGCGCATATCTTTTGGTTAATTGAGCGGCGCAGCGCCGAGCCGATTGTGGCGCGGTCTTACTTTCCCGGCATCGTCCAGTCTTTCGGGTGGGGCATCGGGTCACTCGTCGGTAAGAACAGCGCTTCGGCGACCAAGACGCTGACCAAAGCCCTGGCGATCGTGTGGGGTTTCGCCGGCATTGTGTTCGTCGCGTTCTACTCGGCCAACCTGAGCGCCACACTCACGGTGGCGAAACTGGAGGCGAAGGTCAACGGCCCGGCAGATCTTTACGACAAGTCGGTTGCCACCGTCGCGGACACCACAGCAGCCAATTTCCTTCGCGGTATGGGCATCGACGCCACGGAGACAACGACCATCGAAGACTCCTACCACCTGCTGCGTGAAGAAGGTTACGACGCGGTGGTTTTCGACGCTCCTGTCCTGCGCTACTACGTCGCCCACCGAGGCGAAGGGGTGGCCGTCACGGCGGGGCCGGTGTTCCAAGAGGAAGACCAGGGGTTTGTGCTGAGGATCGACAGCGCGCTTCGCAAGCCCGTCAACCAGGCGCTGTTCCGCATGCGCGAAGACGGCACCTACAACCTCATCAAGGAAAAGTGGTTCGGCGATGACGCGATGACCAGCGCCGGCGATCTCAACTGAGCGCTGCGTGGCGCGTCAGCACCGACTGCCGGTCCGCGGACTGTTCTTGATGCGAACGCCGTGCAGACGGTCATCCTCAGCGGATCTTCCCTAGTACTGAGGACGGAAGAAGTACGCACGCCACCACGCGTGTCTATGAAAGTCTGTCGACCGTTAGGGCGAAGACCGCTGTGCGGAGATCGAGGATTGCACGGCCCGCGTCGTTGGCTAGCGGAGATACTCGCGGAGCCGATCAACATCATCCGCCGATACGCCGATTGCGCTGAGGTAGTTCGGCAACGAGCCGTACTGGTCGTCGATAACCGCGCGGGCGGACTGCAGATAGCGCTCGCGCACCCCTAGCACCTCGTCGGCGTAGCGGGCTTCGGCGAAGGTGATCACTTCCTCCGTCGGTTGGTCCGTCGCCCGGTGGCGTAGCGATTCGAGGATGCTCTCTCGCAGCATTGAAATAGCGTCATTGCTGCGGAGGTAATCGCCCATGATCGAGTTATGGTCAACACCCGCGGCTTCGAGGACGACCGCAACGGTGAAGCCGGTACGATCCTTGCCCGCGTAGCAGTGTGTGAGGATCGGGCGGCCGCGGGCAAGGAGTGAAATCATCTGCCGCACTGCTGCTTGCGCCCCCGCCATCGTGGGGTACTTTTCATACTCCTGAGTCATGAACCGGCCAGCAGCCGTGGCGACGTCCTCGACGTCGTTGATATATTGCTTCATTATTTCTTCGAAACCCTGCTCGTGGGGCGCATGCGCTCCGAGTTCGCGAAACGGCAATCGATGTATCGCGACTCCATCGGGCACCAGTCCCGGCCCGCGTCTCTCGACCTCGCGGTCGGAGCGCAGATCGGCGATGTCGGCGATGCCGAATGCGGCAAGCGCTGTACGGCCGGCCTCGTCGACAGCGCTGAGTTCGCTGGACCGGTAGAACCGTCCCGGCTGGATACCCGTCTCATCGGAGATGTCACGAAAGTTCCAAGCCCCCGATATGGCATCGGGATTCGACTCCACGATCTGTCGCCTCCAGTCCGGCCGCGCCGAGGTTGATCCTTGCTCGACTCCCGAAATCAGCACGTTATCGGACCTTCGCCGGCGTCCGGCACGCTGGGTCGCCTCGTGGCCGGACCCGCGCACGCGGTGAAGCTGAAGGTCCGGGACGAGTGGTTGAAATATGGACGGGTATCGTCGGTAATACTTCGGCCCGCGAGCGGCAATGATTAGGCAAGTGGGAGGGCCATGAGCATCCGTACTGCGTTTACCGACCTCGTCGCGATCGAGCACCCGATCGTCGGGTTCAATCGCTCACCGGCAGTCGTTGCGCAGGTGACTAACGCCGGTGGGTTGGGTGTGCTCGCGGCGACTGCGTACACGCCCGAACAGTTGGACGCCCAGCTGACCTGGATCGAAGAGCAGGTCGGCGGTCGCCCCTATGGGATCGATCTCCTGGTGCCTGAGAAGGTGGCGGTGGGTAATCCGAACGATCTGATTGCCAGCCTGCGCGCACAGATTCCCGACGAGCACCGCGCGTTCATGGATCGCTTGATGGAAAAGTACGAAATTCCCGCACGCGGCAACGACAGTGCCGGCCCTATCAACGATGACATCGCCGCGGCCATCAACCCCGAAGGCGCGCAGGCGTTGCTCGACGTCGCCTTCGCGCATCCGATCAGGCTCGTTGCGAACGCACTCGGCACCCCATCTCCTTCGCTCATCGAGCAGGCTCGCACCCGCGACGTCGTCGTGGCCGCCCTGGTGGGCCAAGCCAAGCATGCGCGCCGTCAAGTTGCGGCCGGCGTCGACGTGCTCATCGCTCAGGGCACCGAGGCGGGCGGCCATACCGGCACGATCGCCACGACGGTACTGACACCTGAGGTCGTCCTCGAAGCGCAGGGGCGACCGGTACTTGCCGCCGGTGGCATCGCTACAGGGGCGCAGATGGCGGCGGGCCTGGCTCTGGGGGCCGCGGGAGTGTGGTGTGGGTCCGTGTGGCTCAACAGTTTCGAAGACATCACGCCAATGGCCGTGAAGGAGAAGTTCTTAGCGGCCGGTAGTTCGGACACCCTGCGCTCGCCGCTTCGCACCGGCAAGCCGGCCCGGCAGCTCCGCAGCGCCTACCACGACGAGTGGGAGGCCGACGGCAGCCCGGCACCTTTGCCGATGCCGCTACAACCGATGCTTGTCAATGAGGCATTCGATCGGATCGATGCCGCCGCCGCGGCGGGTCATCCGGGCGCACTCGCGTTGGAAACCTTCTTCGTCGGCCAGGTGGTCGGCTCGTTCACCCGCTTGCGTCACGTGCAAGACATCGTCGACGACATGACCCGCGAATGCGAGCAGCGGCTTACGAATCTAGCCGCGGCGATCTATTGACGTATTTTTGGCCGGGGGCGCACGTCCGGACCGAAGCCAGGACGAGGTCGACCACAGATTCGCTGTATCGGTCGGCCTCGCGCTCCAGTCGTGTCCGTCGCGACGGCGGGGTGGTCAGACATCGCATCATCAACGCGCCGAACAGAGCGTCGAGTAGCTCAGTGCCCGGTGTGCTTTCGGGCAGCTCGCCCCGTGCTACCGCGCGGCGGACGATGGTCCGCATCGCGATCACGTTGGACGACACGAACTGCTCCCAGCGCGGCGCCAGTTCGGGGACCATTCGCGCCTCGGTGGACAGTCGCAGCAGCGTGTCGCCGTTCTCGCCGATGAGCAGCTGCATGATGCTGCGAGCCAACACGACAAGGTCGTCGCGGATGTTGCCCGTGTCGATGTTGAAGGGCAGGTCGACCGCGGACTCCAGCGTGTCGAGGACCAGCGATGTGGCGTCGGGCCAGCGTAGATAGATCGATGACTTGCCAACCCTGGCCTCACGCGCTACGGCTTCGATCGTGAATCCGGCCCATCCGCGACGTCCGTAGACCGCGCGGGCGGCGCGGTGAATGCGATGCTCGAGCTGCGGATCACGAGGACGACCCGCGCTCGCGTTCCCCTGATTCATTCGCGTCCTCGCTAGGCGGTTTTAGTCGCGGTCATCGGGAGCACTCGACCACGCCTGCGTGTCGGGTAACGACTGTATCGGTATCGGCACGATTCAAGCCCGCTAAAATGTACTAACCTGGTTATTAAATTAACCTATGGCCTTGCGCAAGACGGCACCGTCCTTGGCGGATCTTCGTGCGGGAGGGGTTCGCAAGACGTCGTTTCCGGCGCCACCGGAACGAGACCGGGCAGCTGACGTACTCGCACCCGGCTCGGTGCACAGTGCTATAACTAGGTTAGTGCATTTGGCCGTGCGTCGGTACGCGGTCACGCAGTGTGCGTCCAAGGTCGAGCTCAGCGGCCGGAACGGGGTGAGCGAGTGATGATCGCGGGAGAAGCGCGGTGTGTCACCTGGGGCGCCGTCGCGTCGCTTGCGCTGGCGTTGTCGTTCGCGGTGGCGTGGCCGGCGGAGGCGCGAGCCGATAACAAGCGGCTCAACGACTCGGTTGTCAAAGACGTCTCGACGATCCAGTCGCAGGCCGGGTGCGTCACGGACATCAAGGTCAGTCCACAGCTCAGGCTGGCGGCAGAGTGGCACACCAACGATGTACTCAATAACCGCGCCCTCGACGGTGACATCGGATCGGACGGCTCCACGACGCAAGATCGTGCGAATGCGGCCGGCTACAACGGAACCGTGGCAGAAACGGTGGCCATCAACCCCGCGTTGGCGATCAGTGGAATCGAACTTCTCAACAAGTGGTACTACAACCCTGCCTATTACGCCATCATGTCGAACTGTTCGCACACCGACATCGGAGTGTGGTCGGCGAACAGCCTGGATCGAACCGTCGTCGTCGCGGTGTACGGCGTCCCTAATTAAGCCGAAGCGCGCTGCTGTCCAGCTTATTTGGCGCTCGTGGTCCGTCTCAGTTTTGGCCAACTACTAGTTCGGGTCTGCCATGCCCAGACCGTCACAGGCGTCACCCGACATCCTCGGCAGTCCGGATGTTGGCCTCGCCGTCGGCTGCTGCTGGTGATGCACTCAACGTGCAGAACACCGAATATATCGCTAGTTATTCACGTGACACACGACTAGGTTGGTTCGGATCGAAGACGGTCATCGGCCATTACATTCACCTGCGAAGGCGCGCAACTCAATTCGGCGGCAGGAGCATATGTTGCCAGGACTTGTCGGTGGGGGCATCCTGCGCGAGATCGGATTGGGTGTACACACGGCCGTCTGGGCCGACGTAGGAACCGCTCGACGGATCGTATTCCGCTACGGCCAAGGGAGATTCGGCAGACGGCGGCGCCGGTGAGGCGGCCGGTGCAGGCGGCTCGGTGCCGGACGGAAACTGCGGGACGCCCTGGCCGGTGATCGTGGCGTTCGGGTCACCCTTCCAGTTGAAGCCGTCGTTGAGCGGTACGTATTCCTCGTCGCTCTCACACATGTTCGCCGTGGGAGCGCGCTTGCCCGGCTTGTTCAGGCACGGAATGTTTCGCGCACCACGGACATTGAACGGCGAATCCTGCGGGACCCGGCAGTACAAGTCACCCGCCGGGCGGTCGGGGGCATCGACCTGCGCGGGGGTACGCCGCTGGGAGGCGGGCAGAAATCCGGTGGTACAGGGTGGCGGCAAGTTGATGTTCAGGTTGAAGTCGAGGAACCCCCCCGCGTATGGAGACTTGCTGTCGATGTTGGGTACCGCTGCGGACTGCGTGAAGGCCACCGCGTGCGGTACCAACACCAGCAGCTGCTCGAGGCTGGGTTGATAGGTGATCAAGATCTGACCGACGCTCACCAAGTTGTTAAGGATGACCGGCAGGGTTGGTTGAAGGCGTTCGACAAGTGCGCGAGCTTCCGCGGCGGCCGCGGCGCCGTTGTCGATGACGCCTGCCAGCGCGCCGTCCTGGTCGCGGAGCTGGCCGGTGATGGAACGCAGGTTGGCCGCCCAGGCCTGGATGGAATCGGCGGTATCAGCTTGGGAGTCCAGCACCGGCGCCGAGTCGTCGACCAACATCGTCAGCGAGTCGAGGTCGCTTCTTGCGTCAATCGCCAACGTAACTGCGCCATTAACCAGACGAGACAGCTCGGGGCCCAATCCACCTATCGCCGTGTAGCTTTCGTCGACCACCGTCTTGAGATTGTCCTGCGGTATGGCTTGGAGGCCGCGGACGGTGGCGTCCAGAATCTTGTCGATATCCGGAGGCACCGATGTGTTCTGCATCGCGATGGTGTCGCCGTTGCGCAGCGGGGTGGAGGTGGCATCGTTCGGGAGGAGGGCGAGATACTGCTCACCGATGGCGGACTGGCTATGCACCTCCGCACGCAGATTTGAGGGAATCTCGATTCCGGACTTCAGCGACAGCACGGCTTGAACGGTGCCGGAATCGGTAAGGCCCACCGATTCGACCTTTCCGACCTGAACTCCGCGATACGTCACATTCGCCGATTGGTAAAGGCCGCCGGCTCTTGGCAGTTCGACCGTCACCTCGTAGCGGCCGATCCCTACCATGGCGGGGATCTTGGCGAACTGCAGCGCTGAGATCGCCGCCGCGACGATCGCGATGACCGCGAAGATCGCCAGTTGGATCTTGATTTGCCTGTTCAGACGCATAGTTTTATGGCCCCTGGTCGAGGTGGTATGGGGCCACCAGCGGATTGGCCGAGGTGTAGGGGCTCGGCATCTGACCAATGGTGCGACCCCACTGCATCTCGACCTGAGTCAGATCTCCTTCGAAGCGAGTGCCGGTGAACATCGCCGCGTCAAGTCGGCTCAAGGTGAGGTCGAAGACGGCCGTGACAGGTTGCCGTAATCGCCCCGGAACCAGTTGTCCAGCGTGTCGAACGGGAACGGGAACGTCGTCAGCATGCTCAGCGACCGAGTCAACGAGGGTCCGGCGTCGGCGAGCGACTTGAGGACGGGGTGAAGCTCGTTGAGGATCTCGACGAGATTCTCCTTGGTCTGGTTCACCGAATCGGCGGCAAGGGCACTGAACTCGCCGAGCTTGTCGATAGCCTCGACGAGATTGGCCCGCTGGTCCTTGAGCACAGTCAATGCTTCGGGGATGGTCTCGAGGGCCTTATCGAGCGTCGGCGTGTTTTCGGCAAAGGTGCCGACCAGTTTGTTCAGGCTGTCAGTGGCGGCGATGATGTCGCCGGTTTGGTCGTCGACATAGGTGGCGAATCTCTCCAACTGTTCGATGAGGCTGCGCAGCTGTTGTTCACGGCCGCTGAAGGCGGTGCTGAAGGATTTGATGACGGCTTGCAGCTGTCCAACCCCTCCGCCATTGAGCAACATCGACACTGCGGCCAATGTCTGCTCGGTGGTCGGATATCCACCGGCACTGTCGATGGGGATCAGTGAGCCCTCGTGGAGCCGACCCTGAGGCGGGACGTCGGTCGGGGGCGCGAGTTCAACGTGCTGAGACCCGAGCAGGCTGGTCTGTCCGATCTTGGCGGTGGCGTTGGCGGGTAACTCGACATCGCCGGCGATCCGGATGGTGAGCAGTGCATGCCAACCCTGGCGCTCGATCTTGGTGACTGTGCCGACGTTTACGTCGCCGACTCGCACCCGGGAGTTCTGCTGCAGGTTGTTGACATTGGGCAGCTGCGCCTGGATGACGATAGGAGCCTGGACCGCCGCCCTCGGTGCCGGGCAGCGGCAGGGTGTTCAGTCCTCGCCAGCCACATCCCGCCGTCATGGTTGTCAAGACGACGATGGCAACAATCGTCGCGGCGTGACAGTGCGAGGCTCGACGAGTCATGATCCGGCTCCCGTCGGCGGCACCATCATTCCCGGCAGACCCGCGGTCGGGGTCGGTCGGGGTTGCCGGTGGCGGCAGGGGGCTGATTTGGCCATGGGCTTCAGCGGCCATGGGGGATCCCGCGGGCGGGGCGCCCTGCGATGGCCGCATCCGGCGATGTGGCCTGCGGTTGGGGCGCCGGGGCGGGCGGCACGAAATCTGGGCGCATCCAGTCTTCGCTGAAGGTGATCTCGTTGGGCCGCGCGGCCGTACCGACGAGTGGGGCAAAACCCAGCGGGCCGAGGAAGTTGTACTGGCGGTTCTTCACGATCGGTGCGAGGTACTGGACACAAAGCTTGGCCGACTGCTCCGCGTTCATCCTGGACGCCGCCTGGATGGCGCCGCACAGGAAGTTGATCGGATTACTGAAGTTGGTGCCGGCCAACGCGCCGGTTACGGCGCCTTGGGCGGGTTGATAGATGTTGGCGTAGTTGACGAGTGTGGTGGGGAAGATGTGCAGCGCCTGCTTCAGATCGGCTGAACTGTCGCCCAGCGCCTGCGCGATCTCAGCGAGTCGGTCCGACGCGATGCCGACCCTTTCGCGGTTGTCGCTGACGAAGTCCTGCACATCGGTGACGGCGGTGTTGAGGTCCCTTATGGCATAGGCGATCTCGTCGGGGTCGTCGGCCAACACCCCGGATACGGCTGCGAGGTTCTGGTTCAGCTGACGCATCAAGTCCGTGCTGTCGCTGAGCGCCGAAACGAGAATGGACAGATTCTTCACACTTCCGAAGACATTCTTGGACTGATCTCCCAGGATCGACAATGCTTGCGAGAGTTCGATCACCGTCCTACGGATGTTGGCGCCCTGTCCGCGCAGATTGTCGGCAGACGTGTTGATGAATGCACCCAACGTCGACACTTCGCCCGGCTCGGTCGGCTGCAGCGCATCGGTCAACTTCTGCAACTGCTCGCGCAAGTCGTCGAATTCGACCGGCACCGCGGTCCTGTTCTCGGGAATGACTGCACCGCTTTCCATCGTCGGTCCGCTGGTGTAAACGGGTGTCAGCTGTACGGCGCGGGCGGTCACCAGAGACGGAGAGATGATCGCCGCGCTGGCGCCGGCGGGAATTCGGTACTTCGAGTTGACCCAGAAGGTGATCTTGGCCCGCTCGGGCTGCGGTTCGATCTTCTCGATCTTGCCGACTGGAAATCCGAGGATCTGTACTTGGTCGCCCGGATAAATGCCGTTGGCGTTCTCGAAGTATGCGGTGACTACGGTGCGCGAGATCCGGTCGGAGACACCCGCTGCAACCAGCAGTCCACCGACGCCGAGCACAACGAGAACAACCCCGGCGAACGCGCGCATTGCGTTGTGTCTGGTCATGGCGTGTCCTGGGCGACGGGAGGCGCTTCACCGGGTGCCGGTTCGTAGACCGGCAGCGGTGTTGGGGTGGGTTGCTGGGCCGGCTGCACCGGTATCGGCGGGCCAGGCGGTGGCCCCCCGGGGGGTGGGGCGGGCGGTGGTTCGCGGTAGGGATAGCAACCCGGGCCAGGCAACTGCAGACCGGGTGCCCCGCATTGCTGATCGCCCAGATTTCCGGTGATTGCATCCGGGACGGTCAGTCTGGGCTGGCCGCCTTGTCCGGTGCGAGGGTACGGCGACGGCATTGCGGGGGTGCCCGGCTGACCGGTCGGCGGATCGGTCAGCTGCGAAGGCAGCAGGACGTTCGGGTCGAGACCGAGATCGGAGAAGGCCGCATCGATGAACGGCTGTAGGAACTGTCCGGGCAGCAGATTGGCGAGGTACGCGTTGAAAAACGGCCCCGACGACACCGACTCGCCCAACGACAACGCAAGGTTGTTCAGGCCCTTGAGTGATTGCTGCACGCGCTCTCGCCGATTGGAGACGATGGTGAGCACACCGTTGAGTTTGTCGAGCGCCGGCGCGAGTTCGCTGCGATTGTCGGCAACGAAGCCAGACAGCTGCTGAGACAACGCAGAGAGGTTGCCGGACAATGAGTCCAGCGCATCGCTTTGGGTGCGAAGCTCCGATAGCAGTGCGTTGGTGTTGCCGATCAGTCCCACCACCTGATCGCTGCGCTTCGCCAGCACCGCGGTTGCCTTGTTGGCGTTGGCCAGGAGCTTGCGCAGCTCGCCATCACGCTTGTCCAGCGACTGGGAGAACCGCCCAAGTCCTTCCACCGCTACCCGGAAGTCCGGCGGAGTATCCTTGAACGTCTCCGACAAGGTCTGAAGCGATTGCGACAGTTGATCGGTGTCCAGCCGTGCGATCGTCCTCGTCACATCGCCCAGTGCATCCGGAAGTTGATATGCCGGCGTCGTGCGATCCAGCGGGATCGGTTGCCTAAGCTGACCTTCCCCGCGCGGTGTGATCTCCAGGAACTTCGATCCGAGCAGGCTTTCGGTTTTGACCGCCGCCTCGGTCCGGTCCCCTAATCGAATACCCTTCGCCGCGTCGAAGGTGATGACGATCTTGGAGCCGTCGAAGTCGACCCCGGTCACGCTGCCGACCCGTGCGCCCGAGACCTGAACGGGGGCGCCGGTCGTCAAACCACCCAGTTCAGCGAAGTAGGCGGTGTACTCCGTGTTTTGGTTGACGAACGGCAGGCTGTGCCAGAGCAGGCCGATCAATACTGCCGCGATGGTCAAGGCCACGCCGACCGCGCCGACTTTGTACGGGCTGCGTTCTGAGAACGACCTCATTTCGGTGCGCACCGCCCCGTGTCCTGGCCGACAACCTTGACGTACACGGGCTCGCCGCCCTTCCCGTTCAGCTTCAAGATGACATCACAGAGGTAGAAGCTGAAGTAATCGCCGTAGAGGCCTTGGCGGCCGAGCAGTCGGTATTTGTCAGGGAGGGTGTTCAGCAGGTTGTCGAAGTAGTCCTTGTCGGAGAGGATCTGCCCAGCGGCGCGATCTGTTTGCGTGACAACGTCTTTCACAGCGGGCCGCGCCTCGGAGAGCAGGTCCGCGACTGTGCCGGCCGCCTCGTTGATGTACGCGAGACCGACCGTGATGTCGGATCGGCGGGCTGACAAACCCTCCACCAGTCCCGACAGCGAGGTGACTGCCTTGTCCAGCTGTTGGTCCTGATCGCCCAGGGATCCGAGAACCGTGTTGAGGTTGTTGATGACCTGGCCGATGAGCTGGTCACGATCAGCGAGCGTGTTCGTCGCCGCTGCTGTCTGCGTCAGAAACGAACTGATGGTCGTGCCCTGCCCTTGAAAGGCCGCGATCAACTGGCCTGTCAACGCATTTGCCTGGTCGGGGTCCAATGCGCGAAACAGCGGCCGAAAACCACCGATGAGTGCGTCGAGATCCAGTGCTGGGGCGGTATTGGCGAGGGGGATGGTGCCACCGGGCGGGATTTTCTTGGCGCCGCCGGGCCCCTCTTCGAGGGCGAGAAAGCGGTCGCCAATCAGGTTGTCATAGCGCACTACTGCGTGGTTGCCCTCCGTGAGGACGACGCTGTGATCGACTCCGAAGTCAACCAGCACGGTGCCGTCATTCTGCACCGACACCGCTTTCACCTGTCCAACCTCGACACCCGCGATGCGGACGAAGTCCCCGCCCTTCAATCCGCTGACATTGCTGAATTGCGCGCGATAGCCGTCGGTGTCGTCGAAACGCAGATTGGCGAAGATCGCGAGCAGGCTGAAGATCCCGAACACGCCAGTGACGGTGAAGGCGAGCAACCGCCACACCGTGCCTGTAAGGCTCTCTCTCATGCGTGCTTCCTTGTGTGGGCGGCTGTCATGGTGCTGGCTCAGCGGCATTGGCCGGCGGCGGGGGAGACGGCGCTACGACCGGCGGTGGCGGGGCGCTGAAAACTGCTGGGGGCGGCGGGTTCGGCGGTATCTTGCCCGGCGCGACCGGGGTGCCGGGGACGGGCACCGGCGGCGGTGTCCCGGCCGGCGGTATGCCCGGCCACAGCGGTACGCCGCCCGGCCCGTAAAGATGTGCACCGTAGGGAGGCGCGCCCGGATAGGGAATGGGTCCGGGAGCAGGACCGGGCAGGCACTGGCGGATGCTCGGCGGTTCCGGCACCGCGCGGGTCACCGGCAGATAGTTGGCGTAGCACGGATGCCCGATGCCGGGGTTGGGACGAATGTCGATACCGGTACCCCAACCCGTGTTGGTGACCAGCTGGCGGACCGGATACATCTTGTCGGTGTAGGGCAAAGAGCCGCAGCTGGGTTTGCCGCCCGGACCGCCCTTGGCTGCGACGATCGCCAGATTTTCGGGGTAGCGGTACATGTCGTCGCCGAACAGGACCGCGGCGTCGCCGACGAATGTTCGGCCGTTTCCGCCGATGGACGCCAGGCCGCCGTTGTCCAACCAGTACTTGGCGCCGACGAGGGTGCAGGTGAGCGCCGGGTTGTACTTCAGCACGAGACTCGTCGTCGGCTCCAAGGTGTTCACCGAGTCGATCAGCGCACGTTGGTTGGGCGCCAGCAGGTCCGTTCCGGCTTGGCCGAATCCAATCGCATTGAGCAGCAACGAGTCCAGTGCGGCGGCGTGGTTCGTCACCGTGGTGCTGGTGGTGCTGGCGGCGTCGAGCACCGCGACGATGTCGTTGGCCGCAGCGCCGTAGGCATCGTTGAACTCTTTGAACGACCGCCAGTCCCGGCCGATGGTCTCGCTGCGGGCGTTGAGAGCAATGAGCACATCGTTGGCGTCGGTGATGGCTTCGCCGATGCGCTCACCCTTGCCGCCGAAGCCTTCGTTCAGGGCGCCGAGCACGGCGTTCAGCTTCGCCGGGTCGATCTGCTTGACGACCGACACCAGGTTTTCGAAGACCGTATTGACCTCGGCGGTGACGTTGCGGGACCGCAGCACCGCGCCGGCCGCCAGCTTTTTGGGGCTCGGGTCTTCGGGGTAGATGAGGTCGACATACTTGGCGCCGAACACCGTGGTGGCCCGAATCTGCGCATCGACGTTGGCCGGGATGTGCTTTACCTGGTCTGCAAAAAGGTCGAGCTTGAGGCTGACCGCATCTTTTCCGCCTGAAACTGTACTGACGCGGCCGACCTGGACGCCCTGCATCATCACCTTGCCGCCAGGCTCCATGATCAGGCCGGTGCGATCCGATGTCACCGTCACTCGTTCGTACGAATCGAACGAGCGCGTGTACAGGGCGCTGGTTAGCGCAAGCAGCCCGGCGAGCAGCACGATGAGGATGACCGTCCACCAAGCCGCGGGCAGCCTCTTCTCTCCTGGTCGGGGTTCCATGGCGATCAGGAGGACAGGTGAAAGCTGCCGGACTGACCGTAGACGGCCAGTGATACCAACAGGACCACGAACACCAGTGAAATGAGCGAGGCGCGCACCGCTCGCCCGACGGCTTCGCCGACGCCTGCCGGTCCGCCGCTGGCGGTGTACCCGTAATAGGTATGTATCAGCATCACCGTCACCGCCATCACAATCACCTGGACAAAGGACCACAACAGATCGGTCGGGATGAGGAACGTGTCGAAGTAGTGGTCATAGACGCCGGCGGATTGGCCGTATACGTAGACGGTGCCCGCTCGAGCTGCCAGAAAAGCCATCAGCGAGGCGATGCAGTACAGCGGAATCACCACGATCACTCCGGTGATCACCCGAGTCGACGCCAGATAGGCGATGGATCGGATGCCCATCACCTCGAGCGCGTCGATCTCCTCCGAGATTCGCATGGCGCCGATCTGTGCGGTCGCCCCCGCTCCGATCGTGGCGGCCAACGCGAACCCGGCGGTGATGGGAGCGATGATTCGCACGTTGGCATACGCGGAGATGAAGCCCGTCAACGCCTCGACGCCGACGCCAGCAAGCTGGTTGTACCCCTGCACCGCGACAAGCGCCCCCGCCGACAGGGTGAGGAATCCCACCACGACGACGGTCCCGCCGATGAGCGCCAATGCGCCGACGCCCAGGCTCATCTGGGCGATCAACCGAACGATTTCCGCCCGGTAACTAGTGAGGGCGCCGCCGATTGAGCGCAGGGTGATCGCGTAGAACTCGGTCTGACGACCGATGCGATTCCATTCGGCAGCGAATCTGCCGACCGGGCGACGCAGCCGTCCGTAGGGCTTGCTCGGCACGGAGCCGCGGGGCTGTGGAGTCATCTCGGCCCCCCGAACTGGCCTGCGGTCACGATCAGGTTGATGACGTAGAGCGAGAGAAACGAGTACACCACCGTCTCGTTCACCGCATTGCCGACACCGGCGGGACCGCCACCGACGGAAATGCCCTTATAGCACCCGATCAGGGCGGCAGCCATACCGAACAACCCGGCCTTGAGCAGCACCACAACGACGTCTTCGAGTCCGGTGATCACCGTCAACCCGGCAGCGTAGGCCCCAGGCGTCACATTTTGGACGAAGACCGAGAATACGAAGGAACCGATGAGGGTCGCCAACGAGACGATCGCGGACAGCAGGATTGCGACCACGGTCGACGCCAGCACCCTCGGCACGACGAGAGACTGGATCGGGTTGATTCCGAGCACCCTCAGTGCGTCGAGCTCCTCGCGAATCGTTCGCGCGCCGAGGTCGGCGCAGATCGCCGTGGCGCCGGCACCGGCCACCACAAGAACGGTGACGATCGGACCGAGCTGCGCAAGCGCAACCCCCGCGCCCGCACCGGCGAAGTCCGCGGCGCCGAAATCCAACAGCAAGACATTCAGCGTGAACGCGGCGAGAACGGTGAACGGCACCGCCATCAGCAGTGCGGGTACCAACGACACCCGCGTGAGGAACCATGACTGGTAAAGGAATTCGCGCCAGGCGAACGGGCGGCGGGGGATGAAGATCAGCGTATCGAGGGCCATGGCGTAGAAGCCGCCGATCCCCCGTATCGGCGAACCGAGCGATGTGGACAGCTTCACCGAGCCGTCCGACCGGTATCGCTGGTCGGCTGCCGACAGCCGGCGACGGAGCCGCAGGCGACGGTCCTTTCAGTGCCCCCACCCAGGTCATCGAACTTGAGCAACCCTGAACTCCTGACTCCCCACAACCCGAATTATCTAACCAGGTGATCCAATTACCAGGTTATAGTAATCAAGTGATCCACGGCACACTACCCCCAAGTTCATCTCGGCTTCTTGAAAGTTGTCATGCTGAGAACGCAATCGTCGCCTTCCACGACAGCAAAAGCGTGGGCTGCCGGGTGCGACGATGTGCGACGCACCGTCATCGCTCTTCTGCGGCGGCGGTACTGGCCGCTGCGCTGACCATCGCCGGGAGCGTAACGCCGGTGCGTGCTATGGCCTCCCCAAATATTGAAATCTTGACCTGCACTTTCACACTCACTGCGCCACGGGTGTCGATGCTCGCCGGTGGCGTGCGCGCGGTCACCGCGACTTTGACCGCAACCGCGTGTGAAGGAAACGCAGCACCAGCGCGGGTGACTGCGTGTGTCGAAGCGCCGAATGGCAAATCCGTCTGTGGCGCCGACATGGGGTGGACCGCGGCACAGGCCGTGCTGCCGTCCGCGGCGCCGAGCGGGACGTACACCGCCACCGGGATCGGCTGTTGGGACGACCCGTCGACGATCACGAATCCCTGCACCTCGAGCGGCCCGGTCAGCGCCACGATCTGATCCCTGAACGTGTGGAGAGGTAATAGCGGACGAATTTCGTCGGTAAGTTTGGAGGAGGCGCCTCCGGGCGCTGGATGGCTGAGACAACGAAGGAGCTGACGATGACAGGCGCCGGTGACGTCGGCCCGCACACTCCGATCCTGGTCGGCGTGGGGCAGTCGGCCGAACGAATGAACGACGCGGGCTACCGGGGAAGGTCACCGATCGACCTGGCCGCGGCGGCTGCTCATTCGGCCGTGGTTGATACAGGCGCAGCGGCCGATGCCGTGATGGCCGCAATTGACGTCATTGCTGCGACCCGTCAGTTCGAGGATTCGACACCTGGTGCCTCCGCGCCGCTGGGCAAGTCGACGAAATTCCCGCTCTCCGTGGCGCGGCGGCTCGGCGCTGCTCCGCACAGGGCGGTACTAGAAGTCGCGGGGGGTCAGTCGCCGCAGCATCTCGTCAACGAGTTCGCCCGCGAGATCGCTTGCGGGAGTGCCGATATCGTGCTCTTGACCGGCGCTGAGGCGATGTCGACGGTCGCTCATTTCGCAAAGTGCGCCGACAAGCCGGACTTCGGAGATGACCCCCAAGATCCTGACGGCGTCTACCAGGACCGAGGATTCGGACTCACCGGGCTGGTCACGATGGAGCAGGTCAGCCACGGGTTGGTCAATGCGCCGGTGCAGTACGCGCTGCTGGAGAACGCGCGTCGAGCTGCGCGGGGGCAGACACGAATCGAGTATGCCCGCGCGATGGGTGACTTGTTTGCGCCGTTCACCAAAGTTGCATCAGAGAATCCGCTTTCAGCCGTACCGGAAGTGCGTGACGCATCCGAACTGATCACCGTCACCGAGCGCAACCGGATCATTTGTGAACCGTATACGCGCTATCTCGTGTCTCGCGACTACGTCAATCAAGCCGCCGCGGTTCTGTTGACTTCGGTGCAGACCGCCCAGCGGCTCGGGATCGATCCGTCGAAATGGGTGTATCTGCACGGTCAAGCGGATCTGCGCGAACGGAATCTGTTCGAGCGTCAGCACCTGGGGTTCGCGCCGTCGGCTCCGGCCGCGGTCCGTCACGCGCTCGATGTCGCCGACATCTCGCTCGATGACATCGACTACTTCGACTTCTACTCGTGCTTTCCGATCGCAGTCTCAAACATCACCGACGAGCTCGGCCTCTCGGCCGACGATCCCCGGGGCCTGACCCTTACGGGTGGGCTGCCATACTTCGGCGGCCCCGGTAACAACTACTCAATGCATGCGATCGCCGAGGCAGTGGTGCGGCTGCGCGCCAAGCCGGGCAGCTATGCGCTGATATCCGCCAACGGCGGCATCCTGTCCAAGACGTCGGTCGGTATCTACAGCACCACGGCGAGCGTACTGCGGGTCGACGCAAGCGATTCATTGCAACGCGACATCGACGGTCTCGACGCGCCTGAACATAGCCTTCACCCGAGCGGATTGGCGACCATCGAGACATACACCGTTCGTCACGCCCGACAAGGCTTGAGCGGAATAGTGATTGGGCGCCTCGCCGACACTGACCAACGATTCATCGCCGGAGTCGCATCCGGCGACGATGCCTTGCTCGACCTCCTGCAGAGCGCCGAGAACCCGATCGGCCAGTCGGTGTTCGTGACATCCTCTGGCCGCGGCAACACCGTCACGATCTCCGCTGCCAAGTCTGCCGAGTTGTTCCCGGAACGAAAGCCGGGTCTGCGCGACGACTACGAGTTCATCGATGTTCGGCGCGAGGGCCACTTGCTGGAAATCACGATCAATCGCGAAGGCGTCCGGAACTGTCTGCACCCTCCCGCCCACGAGGAGCTCGACGAGATCTTTGATGCGTACTTCGCCGATCGCGATTTGTGGGTGGCGATCATCACCGGCGCGGGTGACAAGGCGTTCTGCGCGGGCAACGATCTCGTCTACAGCGCAAGTGGAAAGCCGATGTATGTGCCGCTCAACGGATTCGCCGGCCTGACGAGTCGCCGCGGAATGAACAAGCCGGTGATCGCCGCGGTCAATGGCTTTGCGATGGGAGGTGGTTTCGAGATCGCCTTGGCGTGCCATCTCGTCGTTGCCGATGAGTCGGCGCAGTTCGCGCTGAGCGAAGTCAAGGTCGGACTCATTGCCGGGGCGGGCGGCGTGATCCGGCTGCCGCGTTCCATCCCACCGAAGGTCGCCAACGAGCTGATTCTGACCGGCCGGCGCATCGACGCAGAAACCGCCCGCGGCCTCGGGGTGGTGAACCGCGTCGCCGCGCCCGGCGCGGCGCTGGACGCGGCCCGCGGACTGGCCGCCGAGATCATCGGCGGATCACCGACGTCCGTGCGGCTTTCGCTCGAGCTGATGTCGCAGACCCAGGGTTTCGCCGACACCATCGACGCTGTCACTGCGCCGAACGGCGTCGTCGACGAGCTGATGACGAGCGCGGACGCGATCGAGGGAATGATCGCGTTCGCCACCAAACGCCCACCCGAGTGGAAGAATCGATGAACAGCGACCTGGCCGCGTTTGACGATGCGGTGAAGGGCGTCCTCGAAAAGCATTGGGGTGATGCCACCGCCGCCGCGAGTGCGTCACTCGATGATCTCTGGCCGGCGGCCGTCGCGCAGGGCTGGTTCGAACTCGGCGACGCAGGCGCACTTGATTACGCCCTGTCGGTCAGCCGTCAGCTGGGTCGGGCGGCCTGTCCGCTGCCACTTCTCGATGGCTATGCCGCAACCGAACTGCTTTCCGATATCGGTGTGGCATCGGGTGACGTGCGAGTCGTCGTCTGTAGTGACCCCCATTCACCCATCGAGGCAGGCGACGCGACGACCCACGCGCTGGTCGTGCCGAACGCCGGCGGGCGTGCCGAGCTGAGAACGATCGTCAACACGCGACCTCTTCGGGGGCTGGCGGTGCCGGCCTGGAGTCGCGTCACCTGCGGGGCGGCTGTTACCGGTTTAGACATCGATTCTGCCGGCGCAGAACGGGTACTGGTGCTCGTGCGGCTCGGCAAGGCCGCCCGGGCTCTCGCCGCCGCCGAGTTCGCCCATGAACTCGCCATTGAGCATGCCAAGATCCGTACCCAGTTCGGTAAGGCCATCGGAACGTTCGGCGCAGTGCAGCAACGAATCGCCCAGTGCCAGATTGACATCCGGTCAGCCAACCTACTGGTCGAGGGCGCCGTGACGGCAGTGGCGGCCCGCACAGATGAAGCCGTACTCAGCGCTGAGATCGCGATTGCGCATATCGCCGCCATGGCGCCGAAGGTCCAACTCGGCGCGCACCACACGCTGGCGGCGATGGGCTATTTCGAGGAGCATCCGGCGCCGTGGCTCTTCCGCCGTGTGCATGCCGACATCGCCATGCTGTCGACACTCGCCCTGGCACGAGGAACGGTCGGTGATGTCCTCGTCGAAACCGGCGCTCGACTACCGGCCGGGAGGCTTGGTGCAAAGGAGGAATCATTCCGGCGAGAGTTCCAGCAGTTCATCGTCGACTTCGACGCCGAAGACCGCGCGCCGACACCGATGACGACGGATGACTCCATTGTGTCGGCGATGGCGCAAAAAGGCTGGTTCGGCTTTGCCTGGCCGACAGAACACGGCGGCCGTAACGCGACATTCGCCGAGGAAGTGGTGCTCAACGAAGAAGCCACCTACCATCGCATCGGCGCCGCCAAACCGCTGGCGTCAGTGATGCTGCTGGGCGCGTCGATTCTGCGCCACGGCACCGACGAGCAAAAATCGAAGTTCCTGCCGATCATCGCTGCCGGCGAAATGAACTTCTGCCTCGGCTATTCGGAACCGGAGGCAGGCTCCGATCTGGCTTCGTTGCGAACATCTGCCGTCCGTGACGGTGATGACTGGGTGATCAACGGCCAGAAGGTGTGGAGCACGGGGGCGCACGCCGCCGACTGGGTGTGGCTGGCTGCACGCACCGACCCAGAGGCCAAACCACGGCAGGCCGGCATCACCGTTTTCCTCTTCTCGTTGGCCACACCCGGCGTGACGATTCAACAGCACACCGCACTGTCCGGCGAAGTGTCGTGCACAGTGTTCTACGACGACGTGCGGATCCCGGACTCCGCTCGGATCGGTGAGGTCAACGGCGGCTGGAAGGTCATCGTCGACGCACTGGCCGGTGAACGAATCACCATGGGCAACATCGCTGCCGAGTTGCGCCGCAACCTCGACGATCTCCTCGACTTCGTGCGTCCGGACCCCGACCACATCGTCGGCCCGCGCGGGTCGGCCGCACGGCAGCGGATCACCGAACTCGCGGTCCGGGTCCAGGCCAACAGAGCCCTGGTGGGGGCCGCGGTGCGAGCAAGCAACACCGACATCGGAGCGATGTTCGACGCGGCAATGGCAGGCGTGACGGGCGGCGAACTCGCCGAACAGTTCGGTGAAACCGCATTGGAGATCTTTGGTCCGGCGGCCACGCTCGGTGTTGAAGCCGAAAGGTCGGAGGGCTCGATCCCTGGCGGTGGGACATTTGAATACGTTCTGCGCCAGTCGATCATGTACTGGGTAGGCGGTGGGACCAACGACATCCAGCGCGGCCTGATCGCCCGTGGCCTCGGATTGCCGCGCTAGACACTAGGGAACTATCTCGATGGAAGGACAGGCGCTGATGCCGACCACCACTCTTCCGCTCAGCGGCGTTCGGGTGATCGATCTAACCGACGGCGTCGCCGGTGTCACCGGGCGATTTCTCGCCGAGCTGGGTGCGGATGTGATTCTCGTCGAACCACCGGAGGGCACCGCCTCGCGACGATGCCAGCCGCAGCACGACGGACACAGCCTGCGGTTTGCCACGTCCCATTTCAACAAACGCGGGATCGTGCTCGATCTGACGACCGACGCTGCGCGGGAGGACTTTCTGCGTCTGACCGACTCCGCGGACCTGGTTCTGGAGTCCCACCGGCCCGGTCACCTCGCCGGCCTCGGGGTAGGGCCCGACGTCATGCGCAACCGGAATCGTCATCTTGTGGTCGCCTCGATCACCGCCTTCGGACAGACAGGGCCGTATCGAGATTGGATAGCCAGCGAGCCGGTGCTGACCGCGATGTCCTCTGCGCTGACCCGGTCAGGGGCGCCCGGCCGGGAACCGCTCTTTCCACCTGGCGAATTGGGCACCGAGACGGCCGCTTTGCAGGCGGCTTTCGCTGTGTTGCTGGCGTTCTACTATGCGCAGTCGACCGGCCGCGGCGAGTACGTCGACTGCGCGCTGTTCGACCTCGTTGTTCAAGGCTTCGACCCGGGATTCGGTGTCGGCGGGTCGGCCACGATGGGTCAGCCGCAGGTGCACGCGCCATCCGAACGACCGGACCGACGGATGCTCTATCCGATCATTCCGTGTCTCGACGGCCACGTGCGGATGTTCGTCGCTTCGAAGCGGCAGTGGCGCGCCTTGTACACGTGGATGGGAAAGCCGGAGGCATTCGCGGATCCGTCGTTCGATCAGATGTTTACCCGGTTCCTGCAGTGGGACAAGATCCGTCCCGCGGTCGTCGACCTCTTCGCCGACAAGACTCGCGAGGAGATCGTCACGCACGGAACGAAACTCGGGATCGCAGTGGCGGCCCTACGCACTCCGGCGGAGGTGCTGAAATCCCCGCATGTGCGCGAGCGCGCGTCGTTCATCCGGGCCGAGGTGGCGCCGGGACTGACGGGGGATATCGCCAATGGGTATGTCGAAATTCACGGTAAGCGCGCCGGGTTCCGCAGCCGCGCACCCCAACTCGGCGAGCACACCGAAGAAGTGCTGAGTGAGCCGGTCCGGAGTGTCGCCCGACAAGCAGAGTCGACCGGCAGTCATCGTCCACTCGCAGACATCCGGGTGCTCGATCTCGGCGTGATCGTGGTTGGCGCCGAGACCGGCCGAGCGCTCGCTGACCAGGGTGCCGACGTCATCAAGGTGGAGAATCGGGAATTCATCGACGGCGCGAGGCAATTCGACCAACCAGATGCCTGCAGCTTCACTTCGGTGATGAGCAATCGCGGGAAACGCAGCCTGGGCTTGAATCTGCGCACTGACGGGGGGAAGGCGATCTTCAAGAAGCTGGTCGCAAAATCCGATGTGGTGCTGAGCAACTTCAAGCCTGGCACAATGGAATCACTGGGTTTGGACTATGAGACGCTGCACGCCATCAACCCCGGCATCATCTGCCTCGAAAGCAGCGCATTGGGTAGCACCGGTCCGTGGAGCAAGCAGATGGGTTACGGGCCGTTGGTCCGCGCAACCGTGGGGCTGACTGAGTTGTGGCGGCATCCCGACTCGACCGAGGCGTTCGGAGACGACATGACCGTGTATCCCGATCATGCCGCGGGCCGCATTGGGATGGCAGCCGTGCTCGCTGCCCTCGTCGGTCGACAGCGGACCCATACGGGGACCAAGATCAATCTAGCCCAGATGGAAACCGTATTCGGGCAGTTGGCACTCGAATACCTCCGCGAGTCGATCGAACCGGGGACGATGGTCGCGCGCGGAAATATTGGCGAATTCGACGCCCCCAGTGGTCTCTACGCGTGTTCGGGCGAAGATGCCTTCTGCGCAGTCGATGTGCGTGGCGATAACGAATGGGTCAGCCTGACCCGCGCGATCAACCGCCCCGATCTCGCTGTCGATGATGCGTACAAGAGTGCTGCTGGACGAGTGGCTCATCGAGCGGAACTGGATGCGGCACTGCAGAAATGGATCTCGCCGTTAACGCCGTTCGAGGCTCAGGATCGGCTGCAGGCGGCGGGAGTGACGGCGGGCGCGGCCGCACATGTGGCCGACCTGCTGCGCAACCCGCAACTGTCTGCCCGGAAGCAACTGGCCAGTCTGACTCACCCAGGATTTGACGAGCCGCTCGATGTGGAGATGTGCCCGGCGCTGTTCGAGAGAATTCCCGAACCCGAGTTGCGGACAGCGCCTGTACTGGGTGCAGACACGCGCGCCGTGTGCAGGGAAGTCCTAGACATGACGAACGCCGAAATCGACAACCTCGTGGCGTTGGGGGTTCTCGAGGAACATCGCGGCTGACCCATGCAGATTCGCGAGCACGCCGGTTCCGCGAAATCGGCTGTCGTCCTGCATCCGTCGGGCGAAACCGTCAGCTTCGCGGAGCTGGAGCAGGCCGCCAACCGTCTCGCTCAGCTGTTCCGGGAGGCCGGGCTTAGTGAGGGTGACGCGGTGGCGGTCCTCATGGAGAACAACGCACACATTCACGCCGTCATGTGGGCGGCCAGGCGCACCGGTTTGTACTACGCTTTGATTAACACACATCTTACCGCCGCCGAGGCGGCATATATCGTCGACAACAGCGGGGCGAAGGCGGTAATCGGTTCTCGCGCGACACGCGTTGTGTGCAGCGGTCTCTCAGCTTTCCTGCCGGATGGCTTGCCGATGATCAGATTGATCGTCGACGATGACCTCGACGGTTGGCAGCGCTATCCCGGTGCAGTCGATGCCTTTCCTAGTACGCCCGTCCCCGAGGAGAGGGAAGGCGAACTTCTCCAATACTCATCGGGCACCACGGGCAGGCCGAAGGGGATCCTGCGGTCGCTCAGTCACCTCCGGCCGGACGAGGCGCCGCTGATACTGACCCCCCTACTCGATGCGATCGGAATCGACGGCGACTCGGTGTACCTGAATCCCGCGCCGCTCTATCACACGGCGCCGTGCTACTGGTCAATGTCGGTGCAATCGCTTGGGGCAACGGTTGTGGTGATGGAGAAGTTCGACGCGCAGCAGGCGCTCGAAGCCATCGAACGATATCGAATCACCCATGCCCAGTTCGTGCCTGCAATGTTCGTGCGCATGCTTAAACTCCCTGAACGCATACGGACCTCCTACGATGTGTCGAGCCTGCGGCGGGTGGTCCATGCGGCCGCGCCGTGCCCGATAGACATCAAGAGGCAGATGATCGAGTGGTGGGGTCCGGTCATCGACGAGTTCTACTCCTCGTCGGAAGGGGCGGGGACCACCTTCATCACCGCGCAGGAGTGGTTGACCCACCCGGGTTCTGTGGGTCGGCCGCTGGTAGGTGCCCCCCATATCCTCGACGAACAGCAGCGTGAACTTCCGCCAGGCCAGGTAGGTGACATCTATTGCGAAGGCGGCCATGCCTTCACCTATCTCAAGGATCAGGCCAAGACCGCGGAGGCGCACGACTCACGCGGGTGGGCCACCGTGGGTGATGTCGGGTTTGTCGACGACGACGGCTACCTGTATCTGACCGACCGACGCCACCACATGATCATCTCCGGTGGTGTCAACATCTATCCACAGGAAGCCGAAGACGCGCTCATTACCCATCCACGGGTAATGGACGCCGCGGTCTTCGGCATCCCCGATGCCGAAATGGGACAGTCGGTCAAGGCAGTCGTACAACCGGTGGACCCCAGCGAGGTCTCCGACGAATTTGCCGAGGAACTCCTGGTATGGCTACGCAGCCGCCTGGCGCACTACAAGTGTCCACGATCGATCTCGTTCGAACCGCAGCTGCCGCGATCCGATACCGGAAAGCTCTACAAGCGACGGCTGGTGCAGCGTTACTCGGTCGGACCCGAATCAGCCTGCCGCGACGCCGACACCGTCATCGAGAGTCAGCGCCCACGGTGATGAACGGATCGCAGTAAGCCTCCGAATCTGTACCAGCACTGTTGTTCTCGGAACAGTCGGACGGTCCGGGGGACGTGTCCGAAAGCTGTATCCCCGTTTGAGCGGCGTCGCTCAGTCCCCGAGCAGGCTTGCGGCGATTCGGGCGCGATGAGCCGCGGGCGTCCCGTAGGTCACCTCGAGGGCCTTGGCGCGGCGCAGGAACAGATGCAAATCGCACTCCCACGTCACACCGATGCCTCCGTGTAGCTGAATCGCGTCGCTGACCACCTTCACGGCGTTGCCGGTGGCTACGGCTTGGGCCAGCCACACCGCACGGGAAGCGGCTTCGCCCTCGGCCAACGACCACGCGGCACCGTAGACCGCCGACCGCGAATTCTCCACGGCGACCAGCATGTCCGCCAGCCGGTGCTTGACTGCTTGAAAGGTGCCGATGGGCCGCCCGAACTGCTGCCGTTCGGTCGTATAGCGCGCGGTCGTGTCCAACGCCTTGGCGGCCGCGCCCACCGCCTCTGCGGCAGCCAGTGTCGACAACAGTTCGCCTGGACGGCTGGTGGTCTGCGCGCCGGACAGTACCTCGGCATCGGTACCGGACAATTCCGCCGCCGCGGCCTGGCGCGTGCGATCCACGGTCGGAAGGGCCCGCAGCTGCGCGGCGTCGGTGACGAACCACCGCACCTTTTCGTCGACGACAGCGGGAATCACCAAGATGCTGGCCGCAGCGGCATTGGGAATCAACACGATTCGGCCGTCGAGCCGCCACTTCGGCCCGTCTCGCCGCGCGGCAACCGCGACCAGGTTGGCCGGATCAGGCAACACGATGCCCGCCACGGTCTCGCCCCGCGCGATCGGAATCAGCAGCCGCTTGCGCTGATCATCGGCGCCGAGCATGGCGATTGCTTCAGCCGCCGCCGCGTGTTCGCTGAACGGTATCGCCCCCGCAGCGCCAGCCAGTTCCTCGGCGACCAGCACCTGTTCGACGGCGCCCGCGCCGCCGCCCTCGTAGGCTTCCGGCACGCCGATTCCAGACAGGCCGGCTTCGCTGAGCGCCGCCCATAGCCCGGCATCGATGACGGCGCCGGCGTCATAGCATGCCCGCGGATCCGATTGCCGAGCGCAGACATCGGCAACCAGGCTGCGCAGCGCCTCGTGTTCGTCGGTGAATTCGAACTTCATCTACGCATCAGCCCACGGGTCCCGGGGCTGGCCGAGGATCCGCTCCGCCAGCACGTTGCGTTGGATCTCGGAGGTGCCGCCGCCGATCGTGGAGGCACGTGTGCGCAGCCAGCCCAGCGCCCATTTGCCCCTGTTTGGCGCGTCGTCGGCGCCGCGGTCGAGGATCGCGAACTCGCCGCCCAGATCAAGTGCCAGCTCGTGCAGGTGCTGTTCGACATGTTGACCGAACAACTTCGACATCGAGCCTTCCGGGCCTGGCTCATGACCTGCCAGCACCTTGGCCAGGTTGCGCATTCCGTTGAGCCGCAACAGCTCCACATCGATCCACGCCTGTGCGATTCGGTCCCGCAGGTGCGGATCGTCGGCAGCCCGGATAGCGTGCGCATCAGGCTCCTTGGCCATTGCGATCGCTTTGCGAAGTGTTGCGGTGAGGGCCATTTGCTGGCCCATGAACAGAATCGCGCGCTCGTTGGCCAGCGTCGTGCGCGTGACGCTCCAGCCCTGGTTGAGCTTTCCCACGACGTTTTCCAGCGGTACCCGGACCTCGTCCAGGAAGACCTCGTTGAATTCCGAGTCTCCCGATATCTGGCGGATGGGCCGCACCTCGACTCCGGCGGCGGTCATCGGCACCAGAACGAAGCTGATGCCGTCGCGCTTTGCCGCATCGGGATCGGTGCGCACGAGTGCGAACATCCAGTCAGCGTGCTGGGCCGCTGAGGTCCAGATCTTTTGACCGGTGATCACCAGGCTGTCGCCGTCTATGACGCCGCGGCTGCGCAGCGAGGCGAGGTCGGAACCTGCCTCTGGTTCAGAGAAGCCTTGACACCACACCTCCCGGCCGTCCAGCATCGGCGGCAGGAAGCGTTGTTGCTGCTCAGGAGTGCCGTGTGCGATCAGAGTGGGGCCACACAGGTTGAGGCCGATCCGTCCGGCGAGCGGCGGGACCCGTCGTTCGGCCGAGATCAGGTAGTAGACCAGTTGTTGACGTGCGGTGGCGGCACGTCCACCGAAATGCCGTGGCCACGAGATGGCGGCCCACCCGCCTGCTGCCGTCTCAGCCTGCCACTGCCGCGTCAGAGCCCTCTTGTCAGCGAGATCGGATGTGCTGGCCAACTTCTCATGAATTGCCGGCAGATGATCATCGAGCCAGGACGACCATTCGGCGGCGAAGTCGGCGTCCCGGTCGGACAGGTCGATGCCGAGCTCCGCGAGTCCGGCCGCCGGCAGCGGGGTGTCGTGCTGCACAAGAGAACACTATAACCTGGTTGGCGAATTGTTGACAGCGGGCAGGAGCGACTGATGTTCGATGAGCGGTGGCCTCAGGAAGCTGAGGAACTCGCGGACGCGCTCGCTGCCGTCCTCGCAAAGTACTGCTCGCCGGACATCCTGCGCAGCCTCGATGCCGGCCCCCAGGCTGATCGCCAGTCCGCGGGGCACCGGGAGCGACTCGATCAGGCAGTGCGCAGGTTCGGATTGTGGGAGCTCCCACCTGATGCCTACCTGTTGACGCGGGCGGCCGTCACGCTCGGCGCGCACCTCGCGCCGACGCCATTCGTCTCGGCCACGCCGGCCCTGGTCGTGCTCGGTTTGACAGGTGTGGCCAACGGTGTGGACAGAGCCGTGGTGCCCGCCGCGCTGTCGCGCGTTGTGGTGGCGGTCGGATCATCGGTGCAAATCGGATCCACGCCCGGAGTCGTCCGGCTCAGTTCCGCCGGAGAAGCCGTTGTCCCGATCGACAAGATCGACGGCGAGCCCGTCGACGGTGACGTCGATGCGCTGCGCGCCTGGGGATTTCTTCTCGAGGCCGCACAGCTGGTGGGCGCTTCTCATGCGCTGATCCGGTATGGCGTCGACTACGTCTCCGAGAGAAAGCAATTCGACGTGCCGATCGGCAGCTTCCAGGGGGTGTCCCATCCGCTGAGCGAGGCGGCAACAGCAGTGCAGGCAGCCGATCTGCTGGTTCGGCATGCGGCATATCTTGCGGCCTGCGATGGATCAATGCCGTTGTTCGCAGCGGTGATGGCGGCCGCCAAGGCGCGCACCGCATCGCGTACCGCCGCCACGACCGTGCATCAGGCACTGGGCGGATACGGGTTCACCATCGAGGCCGACTGCCAGCTGTACTCGCGCCGAATTCGCGCGTGGAGCGCTGCGATGCCGGACCCGGGACCCTGGCTGGCGCGACTCGCGCGCACGCTCGCCGATCCTGCGACTCGCGAACAGGTCACCGACCTATGGCAGTTCGACCGCGGCTTCGTTCTTCCGAACTGGGCTCGAGAAGGGGGTCTGACGCGCTAAGCCGACTTGGCCGCGCGCGGCTGCGTACTTTGCTTCTTCAAGGTGGTTCAAGTCCTCGGTAAAGTGGATGCGGGCATGTCGGCTCGCGCCGATGCCGTGGGGGATTGCAGCGAATTCGCTGCCATGATGCGCGATTTGGTGCGTCCCGCCGATCCTCGGCAGGCCGACCGACGGTATATCGGTGCTTCTCGTTCAACGCCCGACGAAGCCGCGTGGTTGCGTCGTGCAAGGATTCGAGCGTGACTGTACGGCGGAGTTCAGGAGCCGGACCCGGGCGCCCACGCGACCCCGACATGGACGCCCGGGTACTCGACGCAGCACTTCGGGTATATGCGGCGCATGGTCGGGCGGGGTTCACCGTTGACCGGGTCGCCAAAACAGCGGGGTGCAGTAGGCCCGCCGTCTACGCTCGCTGGCACACCCGAGAAGAACTGTTGCTCGCCGCGGTAAGGACGTTCGATGCGAGCCTCGACGTCGGCGAGGAAGGCAGCGCTCGCGATCAATTGGTATCGGTAGCGCAACAGCTGCTCGAAGGCTTCGCGAGCGTGCACGGCATAGCAACCTTACGGATCGTGCTGGACAGCCGCGACGACGACGCGTTGCGCGCTGAATGGGAGACGGTCAACACCGTGCGGCTGCGTAGCGCGTCAACCGTGCTTGAGCGCGGCGTCAAGCGCGGTGATTGGAGCGCCGACGTCGCTTCGACCGAGTTTCTCCGCAGCCTGACCGGCGCGACGATGCTGGCGGGTATCTACACCCACATGGCCTTTCCCGAGCGATCGACCAGCGCCAGGGCGGAGGCGGAACGACTGGTCGACTTTCTCTTGCGCGGCCGGACGACTGGCAACGACTGAGAACCGTTGCCACCCTCATCGGAACGGTATAGCCTCAGCAATTAACTACACGATGTGCATTTAATTCGATCGAAGGAGGCGGCGCAGTGGTCACACGTGACGACACGGTTGAGGTGGCCATCGTCGATGCCGGCAGCTACTCGACCGAGGACGTAGTGGTGCAGATGGTGCGCCGATCGCATCGGAGCGGCCGCGCAACATGTTCCGGGACATCTTCCGAGACGTCTCCTGCATGAGAGGGACGTCCACGATGTCGAACAACTTCCCGCGGCGCGGCGATTTCGATCACCAGCCGCTGGTCGGATTCTTCCGGCCGGAGGCCGACCAACACCTCCTGCACAAGGGCTACTACGGCCTCGTGCTCGAGGGCACGTATCTGTACGGCATCGTGCGCAGCGATGACGGACATTCGTTCGCGTTCATCCGCAAGGTGGTGACGTACACAACGCGCGAAATTTCGATCATGGCCGCCGATGAGACCGGGTTGCGCGTGCTGCCTCTCAGTGCACAAGGAGCCAGGGGCTGCAAGGTCGAGCGGGGTTACACGGACGGTGGGGAAACGCTTGTCGGCGGTTCGTCCCGTGGGGCGAACTTCGCTGTCCGACTTGGCGATACCGATTTCAGCTGGCGCGAGTACGGCGACGACGGGCCGATCCTCGACATCAGTGGGTCACTCGCCGCACCGGGCTTTCAGGTGTACGTGCCGTGGCGAATCGAGCCCGGTGAGGGCGGGGAACAAGGTGAACCGGGCGCCTGCTTCTACACATCGACCCCGTACTTCGCCCAGGGCGTCGTGATCGGCAAGCCTGTCACAGGGTTCTTCGCCGTGGATCACAGCTATCTGCCGAACGGTGTCGGCTGGAACAACAGCGCAATCTGGATGCGCCTACAGGGCGGCTGGAATGTCTTCGCCAACGAGTACGATGACGGATCCGTCGAGTGGGGGCACATGAGCATCGGCGTCGATCGGTTCCGGTTCGCCGCGGTTGCCTCGGCGGACTCCGTACTGGTCAACTCGTCCGCCGTGGACGCCAAAATCGACTGGCAAGATTCCGAATTCGTGGATCGCATCACCTTCGATGTCGGCGATGGGCAACCATGGGAATTCGTCACGGACCCCAACGGCAAGATGGTCGACTTCTCCGCCGCACGTCCCGGCTGGTCCGGACATACGGGCGTACTGCACCGCGTGGGGGAGACCCGGAAACTGAAGCGGCACTGGGCCTGGCAAGAAGTCTTCCCCAGCCGCGTGTAGCGCAGCTGCGCCAGTAATAACGATCGCGAAGGAATTCGGGAATGCGAGTGCTCGTCACCGGCGCCAGCGGAGTCTTCGGTCGCGTGATCTGCCGCGACCTGGTGCGCCGCGGTGCCGACGTGGTGGCGCTGGCGCGCCGGAGCGTCGACATCCACGGTGTGTCTTCCATCAACGGAGACATCCGCGATCCCCACGCCGTGGCACGGGCCATGCGGGGATGCGATCGCGTCGTGCACCTCGCGTTCTTGCTTGCGCCACTCCGTTCGTCAACCGACGTCGAGGAGATCAACATCGGTGGCACTCGAAACGTGTTGCGCGCCATGCAGTCGACCGGTGCGGGTCAGCTGGTCTTCACGTCGTCTACGTTGGCCTACGGCCCGTGGCCCGACAATCCCGACGTGATCGGAGAAGATCATCCGCTCCGGCCGCATCCCAACGTGGCTTACGCGCGCCACAAGGCCCACTGTGAACAGTTGATTCACGAGTCAGGAGTGCCGGCCGTGATCACCCGCACGTGCATGGTGGCGGGCCGGGACATGGACAACTACGAGTTTCGGTTCCTTGCGCACCCCATGTTGGTGGCCCCTCGAGGGGAGATGCGACCGTGGCAATTCATGCATACCGACGATGTCGGCAGGTTCCACGCCGAAGTAACTCTGGGCGATCGCACGGGTACCGTCAACGTCGGTCCGCTCGATACCGGTCTCGACATCCAAGAGATCGCCGAGATCCTGCAGAAGCCGCTCGTTCGAGTGCCTTTCAAGCTCCTGCGCTCGGGTGCGGCAGTCGGCTGGCGGGCCGACGTGCTCGAAATCAGTCCCGCTGATCTCGACGGATTCCGCTACATGCCCACGCTCGACACGACCCGGATGGTCGCCGAATGGGGATACACGCCGGTTCACGATTCACGGTCGGCCTTTGCCGACGTACGCGCCGCCACAAAGGCAGTGACGTATCTCGGTACAGCCAAGCTTCCCACCCCGTGGCGCACGCCGGCGCCCGACCATCGCTGGGCTCGTGACCGTCTGCCACCGGTGGAGCATCGGGTGGATCCGGCGCCTCCGGGCCTGCGTGGCGAATTCGACGACTTCGTCGATGATCGTTACCCGACCCTTACCACCGCCAATGTGGGCGAGGCGTTCGGCGGGACGTTGACCCCGATGTCGCTGTCGGTGGGCCGGAACGCGCTGCGGCTGGCGGGTGCCATTCAGGTCGAGGTGCTCGGCATGCGCGACGAACAGGTCGTCGCGGCGCAGCGCGCTTTGAGCATCGCCTCGGTCGGGCATCGCCTCTACACCAACCTCTCGGTGGTACACGCAATGGCCGCCGCGATGCCTGGAACCAATGCGCGCGAGGTCGACGAACACATCCTCGGCATCAAACACGTGCCGGGCCCTGACGGTGAATGCGCCTCCATTCCAAGCTCGTTGCGTGCCGCGCTCGGTATGCCGAATGCGTTGATGAGGATGGCCGGCACCGGACGCCGGATCGCCGAGCTCGACCAGCGTGTGCGGGCGATGTCGCCATCCGACGACCGCCTGCGTGAACTCGACCGCAACGCGTTACTGAGTTTGATCGACTCGACGCGAGAGATGGTGCTCGATGCCTGGGCCTACAGCACCACCACCAATCTCGTCGCGTCGGCCGCTCAAGCGCTGGTCCGTCGCGTCGCTCCGAACCTCGATCTCGTCTCGATGCGTGGAGGAACCCGCGGATTAGCAAGTGCCGCGCTCTTGTCCGGTGTGAGCCAACTCGTCGAACTGGCGCACGCGCAGCCCGCGGTCGAAGGGGTGCTCAGGGCGGAACCGTCCGAAGTCCTCTTGACGAAACTCTGCGACGTCGACCCCATGTTCGCCAAGGTGTTCTGGGACCTCATCGCCGACGCGGGTCATCGGGGGCCGGGGGAGACGGAGTTGTCGAACCTGATGTATGGCGACCAACCCGCGCAGCTTCTCGATGTTCTCAGGAAGGCGCTCGACGGCCCATCGCGCCAGTCGACTGAGACAGTGCACCTGTCGGGTGTGTCGCGGCGCGCGGTTGGCGCACTGAACGCCGCGGTACGCAGGCGCGAACGCTCCAAGGACGTTGCGATCCGCGGCACCCACACGCTACGGCGTGCGCTGCGCGAGGTCGGGCGTCGGCAGGTGGACGCTGGCGTCTTCGGTGACGTTGCTGACGTGTTCTACCTGGTGCCCGACGAGATCGCCGCGCCGGAGCTGTTCGCCGAGCGAGTCGCGCCGCGCCGCGCCGAGCGGGCACGACTGGAGGCGCTGCACCTTCCCTCGATGTTCACGCTGCGATGGGAACCGTTGAACAGCGATACCGGTGTGCAGAGCGGCACGGGCGTATTGCGCGGGATCGGCGCATCCCCGGGAATCGTACGCGGACCCGTGCGGATTGTGCGTTCCTCCGACGACGTCGACGACATCGAACCCGATGCGGTGCTCGTCGCGCACGTCACCGACGTCGGGTGGACTCCACTCTTCGGTTGCGTTGCTGCGGTGGTCACCGATGTCGGCGGACTGCACTCGCACGCCGCGATCGTCGCGCGAGAGTTCGGGGTGCCCTGCGTTGTCGGCACCGAACGTGCCACGGTGGATCTACGCGACGGCACCGTCGTCGAAATCGATGGCACGCGTGGCCTCGTCACGCCGCTAGCCTTCGGCTGAGCAGATCACCCGATTCGTGATTCGACAACTGGGGCGGTTTGATTACGGCGTGCACGGCGGTCACTCCGAACGGGCACCGTGACGATCAAAAATACTCCGAGCCGCCGTCGACATTGAACAGGACGCCATTGACATAGCTGGCACGCTCCGAGACAAGGAAGCTTACGGCGTCCGCGATGTCGTCGGGGACGCCGAGGCGGGTGCCCCAGGTCGCCTGATGCCAGCGCGCATTCGCATCGGCGAAGTAGTCATCCTCCGTACCACCGGTTTCCGCCATCCACTGCCTACGCTTCTCGGCGATCTGCTCGTTGACGATCATCCCCGGCAGCACTGCGTTGACGCGAATTCCACGCGGACCATATTCACGCGCAAGGTTTTTGGTGAAGTGAGCGAGCGCCGCCTTTTGGGCGGAATAGTGGGCCAGGCGAGGAATGAAGTGGCGGATGGACATCGCCGACGTCGTGACGACCGAACCACCGCCCGATCGCAGCATGAGTGGAATCCCGGCCCGGCACGCTCGCACCGACGTCATCAGGACCGACTGGTAGGAGCGGTCCCACCAGTCGTCTGGCTCAGTGACTGATTCGCCCACCTCACACAGCCCGACGGTGTTGACGAGGATGTCGAGGCGGCCATGCTCGGCGTGAATTGCCTCGATCATCTGCTCAGCGTCACCAGCTACCGTCAAGTCCGCGGGTATCGCCAGTGCCGATGCCGCTCCGGCGATGCGAGCATCCTCGGCGACCGCATCGAGGTCGGGTTTGGCGACATGCGAATAGCCGCGATCACCTTCGACGTGACCTCTAGAACACACGACGAGGTGTACGCCTTCGGCGGCAAGCCGCACGGCCGTGGCCCGTCCCATGCCCTGAGTGGCGCCCAGCACGAGGGCTACCTTGTTCTTCAAACCGAGTTCCACGTGCGTTTCTTTCGTCAACCGCGCGGCAAGCCGAGCCAGCGTTGGGCGATGATGTTGCGCTGGATCTCGCTGGTGCCGCCGATGATCGATAGCACCGTGGACGCGCGCAGAAAGTGTTCGGCGTCATCAGCCAGCGCGTCACCGCTTTCGCGGGTATAGGCGTCGACACCAAGCGCGTCGACCAGCCACTGTGCGAAGCGCTGCGCAACCGCGGGCCCGTGCAGCTTGCTCATCGAGGCCTCACCGCTGGCCGGCTCGCCACGTTCGCCCAGCGCGACGACCTGCTGGCCGAGCAGCCGCTCTGCCTGCAGCTCCGTGATGAACTCGCCGATTTCGCGATAGTCGCCGTCGTCCAAAGCCGTTCCTTGCGAACCGATTCGGTCGAGGTAGCGCGCCAGCAACAATCGAGCCTCACGTCCGCCGAAGCTCATCGAACGTTCCATGTCCAGAGCCTCCGACATCATTGTCCAGGCCTTGCCTTCTTGACCGATAAGGTTGCGCGCAGGCACGTTCACATCTTCGAAGAAGCATGCGTTGACCCGCCATCCGCCCATCACTCGTACCGGTTGGATCGTCACGCCAGGTGCGTGGGCATCGATCATCAGCAGAGAGAGGCCCCGATGACGCTTGCTGTCGGGATCGGTGCGTACCAGCGTGTAGATCCAATCGGCCAGGTGCGCCCCCGAAGTCCACATCTTCTGTCCGTTGACCAGGTAGTCGCCATCGGAGGTCTGGGCAGCTTTCGTACGCAGCGCAAGCATGTCGCTGCCCGCCTCGGGCTCGCTGTACCCACCCGCGTAGCTCCATGACGCGTCAAGAATATGCGGAAGATGTTCGGCGGCCAGATATTCCGGCCCGTGGTTGGCCAGCATCCAGCCGACTGCCTCGGCCTGCTCCAATCCGTAGGTCGGCAGGCCGGCGGAATCCAGCTCCTCGTGTGCGACGAAGCGATCGGTCTGTGAGGCGGGCCGTCCTGGCCATCCCAGGCCGATTGCGTTCTGCCGGACGAGCCACGGGTGAAAGTGTTTCGGCGCCTGCCGATCACTCTCCAGTTCGGTCATCTCCGCACGCATGGCGACCATGTCGGCCGCGCTGAACTCGTCGATATTCGACCGCAGCATGTCCCGCCGCTGCGCTTCATCATCGGTGAGGCGGAAGTGCATATTCACAAATACCTTTCGAGTCCACGGTACCTTTCGGGTCCACGGCGATCATGCGAGCAGGCTGTAGCCACCGTCCACCGGAATCGTCAGGCCGGTAACGAACCGGAAGTCACTGGACAGCAACGAGACGATCACCGAAGCCAATTCGTCTGGGTGACCCAATCGCCGTAGCGGTGTCTTCTGTGCCACCGCCGCCTGCATATCGGCGACTCCGGCAATGATGTCTTCTCCACCGTGCCCGGGATTGTCCACGAGTGACGGCGCGATGCCGTTGACGCGCACCCCACGCGGGCCCAACTCCGCGCCGAAATAGCGGACCAGGTTCTCCATCGCGGCCTTCGCCGGTCCGATGGCACCGTAATACCGCGCGTAGTGGTTGGCGCCGAGGCTGCTCACCGCGACAACCGATCCGGCCACCTTCTCCAGTTCCGGAAGGGCCGTGCGAATGGCCTCCCACAAACCCCACACCTGAACGTCGAAGACTCGGTCGTACTCCGCCCGCGTGACGCCAAGGGTCCGGCCGGCCAGGATCGGCACCGCCGTCGTGACGAGTCCACCGAGCCCGCCCAACCCCTCGATGGCAGCGCCGACCAGACCGGGAGCGTCAGCGCCGAGATCGCCACGAACCAGCGTCGGTTCGGGGCCGCCGGTCGCGACGGCGAGCGCGCGGGTTTCCTTGGCCGCCGCGTCGTTCTCCACGTACCCGATCGCGCAGTGCTTGCCCGCCTCGGTCAACTGCACGACGGTCGACCGACCGATGCCGCGGCTGCCGCCGATCACGAGCACCTTGTCCGGCAGTGTGCGGCTGTGGTCGGTCACTTCGCCGAGCCCGATCCGTAGTGTTCGTCGCGCTTTTTGAAGGCCGCGCTGGTGCCGTCCTTCGACCGCTCCTTGACGAAGTTGAACTCGTCGGGTTCGAATCGCAGGTTCGTCCCGTAGCTGTGGAACAGGTACGCAGTCGTCTCCTCGAGGCCGAGCGCCGAACCGGCCTCGACGAGCCGGTAGGCCTCCTTGGCGATCGCGATGCCATCCGCGGGCATCTTCGCGACCTGCGCGGCCAGCGCCTCGGTCTCCGCCACCACGTCGGCCTCGTCGACGAAGCGGGTGAACAGCTTCATCGATTCGAACTCCGCTGCCTCCGCCATGCGACCGGTCAACATCAGATCGCGCATCACAACCGGACCCAGCCGGTGAAGGAACAGTGCGACATTGCCGAGCACGGGCCCGAGGAAGCGCGCTGCGGGCATGCCGATCTTGGCCTGCCGGGACGCGACGACCAGGTCGGCGGACAGTGCGAACTCGAGCCCCAAGCCGAGCGCGTAGGCCTCGAGCTGGACGATGGTGACCTTCGGGAAGCCGATGAACTCGTGGAACATGCGCTGGCCCTTGCGGTCTACGGTCAAGCGTCTGCGCTGGCTCGGCCGTCGGTCGTCACCGGGGGTGTTGTACCAGCCGTACGCGCGGTTCAGGTCCACTCCGGTGGTGAACACACCACCTTCGCCGCGGACAATGACGACCTTGATGGCGTCGTCGTCGGCGATGTCGTCGAGGTGACGACCCATCAGCTCGCAGTCCTCGGGCGCCATCGCGTTCTTCTTCGCCGGATTGGAGATCGTGATGCGCGCGATGTGACTCGCCGGATCCTTCTCCAGCCGGACACGCTGGGTGTGCTCAGCCGACGTGGATGTCGTTTCTGCGGTGGTCATCGGGGGCCTGCTTTCTGGGATCCGTTGATGTCTTTGAAGAATTCCTTGCTGATGACGTCGCGCGACAACACCCGCAGCATGACTTCATCCGCCCCGCCGCCGATGGAGAGCAGCCGGGAATCCCGGAAGAACCGGGAGGTCCACGTCTCGGCCATGTAGCCCATACCTCCGTGATACTGCACGCAGGTGTCCGCGACCCGGCGAATCAACTTTCCTGCCAGCAATTTCGCGCTGCTGGTGCGCCGGGTGACATCAGCTCCGGCGACGATCAACTCGGCGCAGGAGTGTGCGTAGCGCTTGAGCGCATCGACCTCGCACGCCAATTCGGCGAGGTGGTACTGCAGGTACTGGTTGTCGATGAGTTTCCCGCCGAACGCCGGACGTTCGTGGAGGTAGTCGACGGTGCGTTCGATGGCTGTCTCCATCTGGCCGACCGCCTGGTACACCGCACTGATGCGCTCAGTCTGGAACTGCTCCATCTGCTGTTGGAAGCCGTGGCCGACCTCACCGATGGTATTGCCGACCGGGACCCGAACGCGGTCGAACGTCAGTTCGGCGGTGTCCGAGCACCAGTTGCCGAGTTTCTTCAACGACCGGCTCACGGTGACGCCGGGGGATTTGGTGGGCACTATCACCTGGCTCATGCCGCGGTAGCCGCCCTCGTCGGAAGTGCGTACCAGCAGGCACAACCAGTCGCCCTGTACGCCGTTGGTGATGTAAGTCTTGGCGCCGCTGATGAGCCAGTCGCCGCCGTCCCGGACGGCCTTTGTGCGGATGCCCGCGACGTCGGACCCGGCGTCGGGTTCGGTCACAGCGATCGAGCAGACCTGCTCTCCGGCTATCGCAGGGGCGAGGAACTCGCGCTTGAGCTCGTCGCTGCCGTGTGCGTGCAGCGACGGCGTCGCCATGTTCGCCTGCACGTTGTAGGCCATCGGAATTCCGTTGCCCGGCAACCTGCCGAACTCTTCACACGCGATGACCGTGAACCAGTGGTCGGCGCCCTCGCCGCCATACGCGGGGTCGTATTCGAGGCCGAGAAGACCGAGCGTCGCGAATTCGGCGAACAGTTCGTGCGCCGGGAATGTGCCCTGGTCCTCCCACTCCTGGTAGTGGGGTTCGACCGTTTTCGCCAGCATCTTCCGCACGCTGGAGCGGAAGAGGTCGTGCTCCTGGGTGAATTGCATGTCAGGCCTCCCTGGATACGAGGTCGGGCAACAGCCTCGCCGGCACAGCGGCCCGTACCGCGCGAAATCGTTCGCCGAGGCTCTTGGCCTGGGGATCCTCGCGCAGGGCCGCCGCGACGCCGTCGCCGAGCAGGCCGACGATGACGACGTTGACGGCCAGCAGGTTCGGCAGGGGATGGACACGAAGTTCGTGTCGGGCGAATTCGGGCAGCAGGGTCGCCAGCCGGTGGGGATCCGTCAGGTAGTCGAGCAGCGGCAGTTCGTGTTCGTGCGACACCCACAGGCCCAAGTTGGCGTTGCCGCCCTTGTCACCCGACCGGGCGCCCAGGTAGGTACCGATGGCGATGACCGTCGGCTCGGCGTCGGGAGCGTCGTCATAGGCGGCCGCGCGCGGCTGGTCGACCTCCAACGGCCGGGTGATGGCTGGGCCCGTGACATCGAGTCGCTGATCGCCGATGCTCACCCGTGGCTTCAGGTGAGATGTGGCGATCAGCGTCGGCCATCCGACCATGAACTCGGCTGCACCGCCCGGTGGGGTGGTCAGGTACAGCCCGGGGTAGCTACCCAGGGCGGTGGCCACCACTGCCGATGAGAACTCACGACCCACGCACGCTGATTCTTTGTCGGCCACCGAGATCCGCAGATAGCTCTGGTCGTCGGGTGCGCTGGAGTCGAGCCTCGCTCCGATGATCTCGACCGCCGATTCGGCGAAGCGGTCACGGCCACCTGGGATTTGGGCCCACACCGCGCGTTCGCCGAGCTCTGCTTTCGCGCGCCGGTTGGCGCCGGTGATCGCCAGCGTCATCGAATTGCGGAAACCGCCCCGATAGGTCAGCAACGCCTTGGCGTGTGCGGGCGCGGGTTCACCGCGGGTCCCGTAGATCTCGACCCGGTCGGTTCCCTGCCTGCGCAGCTTCACGCTGTCGAAGCGCGCGACGACGTCCGGCACGGGATACCTGGGGCCGTTGATCTCGTAGAGCAGTTGGGCGGTGACAGTGTCCACTGTCACCGAGCCGTCGGTGCCCGCGGGCTTGGTGATGACACTGCTTCCGTCGTGGGCGATTTCGGCGATCGGGAAGCCGGGCTCGGTGAGGTCTGCGATCGCGTCGAAAAATGCGAGATTGCCGCCGGTGACCTGAGTGCCGCACTCGATCGCGTGCCCGGCCACTGTTGCTCCGGCGAGCGCATCGACGTCGTCGGCAGACCAACCGTGCCACCACGCTGCCGCCGCCGACACGACGGCCGCGTCCGCGACGCGTCCGGTGATGACGACATCGGCACCCGCGAGCAGCGCTGCTGTGATGGCATGCCCACCGAGGTAGGCATTGGCTGCGACGACGTCGGCACTGCTCGCGGACCAGATCTCGCCGGTGTCCAGGTGGCGTAATTGCTCCCCTGCGGAACGCAACTCGTCGATGCGCCCGATCAGGTCGTCGCCCTCGACGACCGCCACGGTGACGGTGATTCCCAGTCGCTGCGCGATCTCGTGAATTCGGTCGGCGCAGCCCGGCGGATCGATACCTCCGGCGTTGGACACCACCTTGACGCCGCGTTCGCGACAGCGGCCGAGAACCCGCTCCATCTGGGTGATGAAGGTGTCTGCATACCCGGCACGGCCACGCCCCTTGCTCTTGGCCAGGATCGACATGGTCAACTCGGCGAGCCAGTCCCCGGTGAGCACGTCGATCTGCTCGCCGCACTCGAGAAGCTGCGATGCCGCGCAGAGTCGGTCGCCGAAGAAGCCCGAACAGTTGGCGATGCGGATTGCGCGGGTCGCCGCTCTCATGAGTGATCCTCGAGCTCCAGCAGCACGCGTCCCGCGGCGACTGCCTGTCCGGGTTCGACCAGCACCCTGGCGACCACGCCGTCGGAGGAGGCGTGGATGACATGCTCCATCTTCATCGCCTCCACGACGACGAGTCGGTCACCCGCCGCCACCTCTTGTCCGACGTCGACGTGGACAGACTGGACGGTGCCCGGCATGGGCGAGGTGGATCCGCCGACAAGATCGTCGATGTTCGTCTCGGAAAAGCGCGGTGCGACGGAGAACGAGGTCTGCCCGGCCGCCCCGTTGACCCATACCCGTGCCGGCGTGTCGGCACCGAGTCCGCCGTCGTGGTACACCCGCAGCACGCGGGCTACGCCGTCGACCTCGACCCGCATGCCGTTCCCATCGTGAGTGAGCACTCGGACCGAAAGGTCGGTGTCGCCCAGGCAGAACTCGGGGAAGGTCGATCCCGTCGAAGTGGGCGGCCGGTAGGACAGCTCGTAGGAATTGTTGTAGTCGTCGACGACGGTCCACTGAACGGGTGGACGGGGTGTGTTCGACCATGCCGGGGGCATAGCGAAGAGGTCAGGACCGCTGTCGATCGCTGCGGCAACGGCTGCTGCTATCGCGTGTGTGGCTAGTGGCTGGGCAGCCAACAAGTCGGTGCGCTGCTCCAGCCAATTGACGTTGACGTCGCCCTTCCGATAGTCGTCGTCGGCCAGGATCGCAAGCAGAGCCGAGATATTCGTCTCCGGTCCGTGCAATTCCAACCTCGCTAGCGCATCGCTGAGAGCGCGGACCGCCTGATCTCGTGAAGCACCTTTCGCGATCACCTTGGTGATCATCGAGTCGTAGTGCGGGCTGACCGTGACGCCGGAGGCGATGCCGTCCTCGTACCGGATGCCGTCATCGGATGGGTGAGAGTATCGATGCACGTACCCGGTGCTGGGCAACCAACCAGCGCGCGGATTCTCAGCGCACACCCGCGCCTGGATCGCGTGACCGGACATCGTCAAGTCCGACTGCATGATCGGCAGCCGGGCGCCAGCGGCGACGTCGAGTTGCAGGCCTACGAGGTCCAAGCCGGTCACCTCCTCGGTGACGGTGTGCTCGACCTGCAATCGGGTGTTCATCTCCAGGAAGAAGAACTCGTCGCTCTGGACGAGGAACTCGCAGGTGCCCGCACCCACATAGCCGATCTCCTCGGCAAGCCGCACCGCGGCGTCGCCCATCTGGCCCCGCAGTCGGGGATCGACCAGAGATGCGGGGCATTCCTCGAGGAGCTTCTGGTGCCTGCGCTGGACCGAGCATTCGCGATCACCAAGGTGCACCACGTTGCCGTGCGTATCACCGAACACCTGGATCTCGAGGTGGCGCGGGCCGGCGAGAAAGCGCTCCAAGAACACGGTCTCGTCGCCAAACGACGCTTTCGCCTCCCGTTGCGCCGACACAACCGCGGTCTGCAGGTCGTCGGCGGACTCGACCAGGCGGATACCTCGGCCGCCACCACCGGCGCTGGCCTTGACGAGGAGGGGATAGCCGACGCGCTGGGCCAGCGTGCCCAAGTTCTCGGTATCGCCCGAGATCACCGCGTCGGGCAGTACGGGCACCGAGGCCTTGCGGGCCAGTTCCTTGGCCCGCACCTTGGAGCCCATCGCGGCGACGCATTCCGCGGGCGGGCCGACGAAGGTCAGGCCGGCGGAGGCGACTCGATCGGCGAATGCCGCACTCTCGGCAAGGAATCCGTAGCCGGGATGCACGGCATCGCAGTTCGTACGCTGCCCGGCGGCCAGGATCGCGTCGATGTTCAGATAGGTGTCGGTGGCGGCCTCGCCGGGAAGTGAAACCGCCTCGTCGACGTCCTCGAGGTATGGCAGCGTTGCGTCGGGATCGGAGTACAGCCCGACGGTGAAGATACCGCGGGCCCGAGCGGCTCGCGCCGTTCGGCTGGCCACTTCGCCGCGGTTGGCAATCAGTAAGCGCTGCACGGAATCCTCACTAGAATCGGAAGACGCCGAAGCCACTCGGCGGACGCGTGGTCTCGGTTCCGGCGCCGCGTGATATGGCGAATGCGGCGGTGAGCGCGGCTCGGCTATGCCGGGGATCGATGATCCCGTCGTCCCATACGCGGCCGGTGGCGTAGAGGGCGGTCGACTCCGACTCGATGCGCGCCTCGTCCTCGGTGCGCTGGGCGGCGTCGGCCGACTCATCGAACTCCAGGCGGCGCGACTCGGCCGAGCGCCGACGCACGATGGACATCACCCCGGCCAGCTGCCGGCCGCCCATCACCGCGATGCGGTGGGTTGGCCAGGTGAGGACCAGACGTGGTCGGTACGCGCGCCCGGCCATCGCGTAGTTGCCCGCCCCATAGCTCACCCCGACCATGAGAGTTACGTGCGGGACACCCGAATTGGCGACGGCATTGATGAGTTTCGCGCCGTCTTTGATGATGCCGCCCTTCTCGGCGGCGGTGCCCACCATGAAGCCAGTGATGTTCTGGATGAACAGAATCGGCGTCGACAGTTGATTGCACAGTTGGATGAACTGCGCGCCCTTCTGAGATTCGGGGGAGAACAGGATCCCGTTGTTGGCCAGAATGCCGATCGGCATGCCGTTCAACTCGCTCCAGCCGGTGACCAGGTTGGGCCCGTAAAGCGGTTTGAACTCGTCGAACTGGGAGCCGTCGACGATGCGTCCGATCACCTCGCGAACATCGAAGGAAGTCTTGGGGTCCGCCGGCACGATGCCCAGGAGCTCGTCGGGATCATGGATGGGAGCGGGCCCGCCCGGCACCGCGTCAGCACGACCGAAACGCGAGATGACTGAGCGGGCCTGTCGAATCGCGTCGACCTCGTCGGCGGCCAGGTAGTCCGCAAGCCCGGAGACCCGCGCATGCATATCGGCGCCGCCGAGGTCCTGCTCGCCGACGTCCTCGTCGATGGCCATTTTCACCAGCGGTGGACCGCCGAGGAACGCATAGCCGCGGTCCTTGACGAAGATCGTGTAGTCGCTCATCCCCGGCAGGTATGCGCCGCCGGCGGTTGACGATCCGAAAACCAGTGAGACCGTCGGAATTCCGGCTGCGGACAGCTCCGTCAGGCGGCGGAACTGTTCCCCGCCCGGGACGAAGATGTCGGCCTGCTTGTCCAGGTCGGCGCCCCCGGATTCGACCAGCGTGACGACGGGCAGTCGATTCGACTCGGCGATGTCCATCGCGCGCAAGGTCTTGGTGACCGACGTCGGCGAGAGCGAGCCGCCTCGGACTGTCGGGTCGTTGCCGATGACCATGACGGCGCGTCCGTGCACCTCGGTGACGGCGGCGACGAGGCCGCCGCCGAGGGGGTCGGTGCTACCCCAGCCCGCCAGCGGCGACAGTTCCAACACGAAGCCATGTCGGTCGGCGAGCAGTGCCAGTCTCTCGCGGACTGGCAGCTTTCCGCGATCGCGGTGGCGTTGGACCGACGCCGGCGAGCCGCCCTGGACGACCCTGGCTTGCAGGTCCTCGACTTCGGCGAGCAGTGTCGACATCCGTCCACGTGCCCGTTGGTAGGGCTCGCTGGACGCGATGACCTCCGTGGCGAGTACCGACACCCGTCCCTCCAAATCGTCTAACCTGGTTATACAAAAGAAGTCGCGCCGAGGCAAGCGCCGAGTCAGTCCTTCAGGGCGAACGCCCGTACCGCGTTGTCATGCATGAACCGGCGCTCGACCTCCGGGCCCAGCTCGAGCTCAGCCAGACCCGCCATCGCCGCCTGGAACGTCAGGATCGGCCAGTCGCTGGCCCAGATGCACTTGTCCCTGCCGTATGTCCGCAGGAAATGGGTGAACTGCGGCGGGTAGTACTTCGGTAGGTGGGCGCTGGTGTCGATGTAGACATTGGGATGCTTAGCAGCGACCGCAATCATCTCGTCGGTCCACGGCCAGCCGATATGCCCGGCGATGATGCGGAGTTCCGGGAAGTCGATCGCGACCCGGTCGATGTGGCCCGGCCTACCGGTCTCCGACGTGTAGGTCGACGGTCCGGTGCCGCCCACCTGGACCTGCAGGGTGATGTCGAGGTCGACGCAGGCGGCATAGAGCGGATACCACTGGGCCTCGATGGGCGCTTTGTCCAGGATGAATGGTTCGAGCTTGAGGCCCTTGAAACCGTGCTCGGAGACCAGCTTTCGCAGTTGATGCACGGCGGGCATGACACCGTCCACCGACCACGGGTCGACGCTGGCGACGCCGATCAGACGATCGGGGTAGCGGCGCACCGCCTCGAGGACGTCCGCGTTGGGGATGAGCGGTCCTGCCGAGCACATCGCCATGGCGATGCCGTTGGCGTCCATTTCCTCGACGAGTGTCTCGAGCGACATGCCCACGCGCATGCGGGCGCCGTGCTCCATCCGGTCGGCGAGGGTGAAGTTGCGCGCCGGCATCTTGGCCACGGTCTCGGGCAGCCAGGGCTGCACCCACGCATCGATGATCGGGCGGTCGGTGGTTTCGCGGTTCACGGTCAGCCCCTCGGTAGGCCGAGCACCCGCTCGGCGATCATCGTCTTGACGATCTCATCGGTTCCGCCTGCGATGTGAAAGGCCGGAGCGCACAACAGCACCAGACGCCAATCGTCCAGGCCACCGTCCGGGAGGGACAGTCGGTTGCCCAACCGATCGGCGACCGCGTCGGCCAGAGTCGAGACGACAGTGCCGGTGGCGAGTTTGGCCAGCGCGGCCTCGGGCCCCGGGGGCTCACCGGCGAGCAGGCGTCGGTGCATACCCGCTTCGAGCGCGGCGAGGGCACGCTGATCGATGACCGCGTCGATGAACTTCTCGCGGGCCACCGGGTCATCCCAACCGAGATTGGCGGCCTGCCGCACGAGTCGAGCAAGCGAGCGGCCGAAACTCGAGAATCGCTCGAACCCGAGCGTCGTCATGGCAACGGACCAGCCGGCGCCGACTTCGCCAAGCACCGCGTCGGCGGGCAGGTCGACGTCGTCGAAAAACACCTCGGAAAAGGACGCACCGCCCGTCATCTGCTTCAGGGGTCTGACGTCGATGCCGGAAGTCGTCATGTCGACCACGAACGCGGTAAGGCCCTGATGTCGGGACTGCGCCGGATCGGTCCTGGCGAGCAGGTAGCCGTACTGAGCGTGCCGGGCTTCGGAGGTCCAGACTTTCTGGCCGTTGACGCGCCATCCGAATTCGGTGCGGGCCGCCCGCGTCGAGATCCCGGCGAGGTCACTGCCCGCGCCGGGCTCGCTGAATAGCTGACACCAGACTTCGTCACCGCGCAGGATCGCGGTGCAATGGCTCTTCTGCTTGGGTGTCCCGACCGCGAGCAGGGTGGGACCGACCATCTCCAGCGTGACGCCGAGCAGGCCGCGCGGCACGTCGTATTCTGCTTCGAGATCCGCCCAGGCGAGGGCATACGTCGACGGCAGGCCGCGGCCGCCGACCGCTGGCGGCCAGGTCAGCCCGGCGAACTTATTGTCGAAAAGCAGCCGTTGCCAGGCGACGCAGTCAGCCCGCCAGGCTTCCGGGTCGTCGATGGGGCGGAACTGCGCAAACATGGCATCAGGAAAACCGTCGATGCGGTGCTCGGCATGGGAATCGAGAAACCCCTTGGCGTCCTTGACGAAGACGTCGACCTGTTGATCCATCGTGCTCTCTACTGTCTCGGGGAGTATTCGACGCGATGCGCTAAATGCTAACCTGGTTATACAATGCTAGCAGCACTGTGCGGTGAGGAGCCTCAAGTGTCATATCCCTCGTCTGCCGTCCATGCAGAAGCGGTCGACGACGTGCTTACCGAAGGCCAGCTCGTGGTTCGACTCGACGGCTCCCGGGTGTACCCGAGAACGCTCGTCGGCGGCAAGGCCCACGGCCTGTCGAAGATTCGGGCGGCCGGTCTCCCTACGCCACCGGCATTCACTGTGACGGTCGATGCTTGCCGGCAGTATTTCCAGGAACCGGACGTCCTGATGGACAAGCTGTGGCCGCAGATCTGCGCGGGAGTGGAGTGGCTGGAGCGGGAATCCCAACATGCGTTCGGCCGGGGGCCGGTGCCGCTACTGGTGTCGGTGCGCAGCGGTGCCGCGGCGAGCATGCCCGGCATGATGGACACGGTGTTGAACCTCGGTATCAACGACGAGGTGAAAGACATCCTGGCTCAGCTGGGTGGAGCCGAATTCGCTGCGGATACCCATCGCAGGTTCCAGCACTTGTTCCGCCAGGTCGTCGCCCCCAGCGATGGTGATGTGCCGGCCGATCCGTACACCCAACTGCGTGCGGCAGTGATCGCGGTCTTCGAGTCCTGGAATTCGCCACGCGCGGTGTCCTATCGTCGCCACCACAGGCTCGAAGGCAAGATGGCGGGCACGGCGGTGACGGTTCAGGCCATGGTCTTCGGCAATCTTGACGCGCGCTCGGGCACCGGAGTGCTTTTCAGCCGCAACCCGCTCACCGGTGCTGCCGAGCCGTACGGGGAATGGCTTCCGGGTGGACAGGGCGAGGACGTCGTGAGCGGCAAGTTCGATCCAATACCGTTGAGCGCGTTGGCTGAACAACACGCCGACATCCACACCCAGCTGCTCCGTTCGGCGTCGTGGCTGGAGGCCGAGGGAACCGACGTCCAGGACATCGAGTTCACCGTTGAGGCGGGAAAACTATTCCTGCTGCAGACGCGTGCGGCGAAACGGTCCGCCAGGGCGGCGGTCTCCATCGCGGTGGCGTTGCAGCGCGAAGGCGTCATCGATGTCGACGAGGCCCTCTCGCGTGTGACGGCCAGCCAGCTCGACGTGTTGCTCACCCCGGTCATCGACCCGTCGGCGTTGGCCGCAGCGACCGTGGTCGCCACCGGCCTGGCTGCCTGCCCTGGAGTAGGCGCGGGGCGCGTGGTCGCTGACAGCGACTCGGCGCAGGACGCCGCGGACGACGGCCTCGATGTGGTGCTGGCGCGCGCGACTACCAGCCCTGACGATGTCGGGGGGATGATCGCGGCCCGTGCGGTCATCACCGAGCAGGGCGGTTCGACGTCACACGCTGCGGTGGTCAGCCGAGAACTTCACACTCCGTGTGTCGTCGGTTGCGGCAAGGGTTCGCTCAGTGGTCTGACGGGCACAGAGGTCACGGTCGACGGAGACAGTGGAACCGTGTACACAGGGTTGTTGCCGCTGACCCAACCTTCAGAAGCCGACGACCCGGACCTGTCGTCGTTGCTCGAATGGGCCACTGAGCGTAGTCCGATCGAGGTGGTCAGGAGCGGTACGAAAGACGCCGCCGACCTACCCGCAGTCGACCGCGGTGATCCTGCGACGATCCGCGAGGCCGTGGCCTTGGGTGCGAAGAGAGTAGCTGCTGAGCACCCGCTGCCCGTTCTGTTCGCGATATTGGAGCAGACCCGCAGCGTCGCCAATTCGGACTTTGACGAGGCCGCGGAGCGATTTCTGGAACCGCGGGTCAATAATTCTCCTGGCTAACCAGGATTCCTAATTAGATGCGACAATAAAAACGTGCAACCCGACAGCGATGCGATTGTTCATCCGACGGCCGGCCAGCTGGTAGCGGATAACATTCGCCGCAAGATCATCCTCGGCGAGTTCCGTGACGGCGACTTCCTCCCGAACGAAGCGCAGCTCTTGGCTCAATATGGAGTGTCGCGCCCGGTATTGAGAGAAGCGATCCGGATCCTGCAATCCGAATCGCTCCTGACCATCCGGCGCGGGAGCAAGGGCGGTGCCCGCGTCAACGCGCCACGACCCGAGACGCTGGCGCGCCAGGCTGGGGGATTTCTCCAGTACGGCCACACGACCGTTTTCGACGTCTTCCGTGCGCGCGCGATCATCGAGCCGCCCGCTGTGCGGCTGCTGGTGGAAAACTCCACGTCCGCAACGATTCAGCAGCTGCGTGACGCACTCGATCGTGAAGCGAACGCGATGAACGATGCCCGGAGATCTGCAAAGACAGAGGCCGAATTCCACACCCTCGTGGTGGAGTTGTCCGGAAGCAACACGCTCGCGATGTTCGCGCACATCATGGCGGGGATCACCACGGCCCACACCCAGGCGGTCTGGCAACACGCGACCGACGACCAGCAGAAACGCACGGATGCGGAACTGGCACACCGCGTGCACCGCAAGCTCGTCCGTCTGGTTGAGGAAGGCAAGGCCGCCGATGCCGAGGACCTGTGGCGTCGGCACCTGGAGGAAACCACTCACGTAATGCTCGAATCTCAGGGTCAGCGGAAGCTGCTCGATTTGATCGACTGAGCGATTCCGCGCTTTGTCTAACCTGGTTATACTTTTCTCTGGCCACACTGGAGGGAAGTGACATGACTGCCGAGTTGCTCGACGACCTGAGGACCACTACCCGCGATGCCCTTGAAACGGGCACCGGTGACGTCGTCGACGAACTGGATCTGGCGGGGATGCTGGTCGACGACGACCGGGGTGGTCTCGGGATGGGTGACCCGGAGATGGTGCTCGTCAGTTCCGAGCTCGGCCGGGCGTTGGCGCCGTCGGGGTTTCTGCCGACTGTGGTGCTGGCCGCCACCTTGTGTGCCGAGGCGGGCACCGATGAAGCGGTCGAGCGATTGGCTGGGCTCGCTGCGGGTCAAATCGGTTACGCCGTGGCGATCGCCACGCCCGCATGGACTGCCCGGTCCTCAGATATCGCCGCGACGATCGGCCCTGACGGAGATTGGCGACTCAATGGACGGACGTGGGGTTTTGCGGGGCCGGCAGCTGATGACGCGGTGCTGGCGGTGGCGACAACCGAGGGCGGAATCGCGCTCTTCGGGGCTGACGCCGGTCGAGTCGAGAAGCGTTTGGCAGACGAACTCGATTCGGCGCGCGGGCTGATTGAGGTCGTCTTCGCCGATACGAAGGCGGAGCTGATCGCGGGCAACTCCGCGACGAACCACGCGGTTCAGGCGGCATATCGCCGCGCGCTGCTCGCGGTTGCCGCCGAGCAGACTGGGGTGGCCCGGGTATGCCTGGACATGGCGGTGGACTACGCCAAGACCCGCAGCCAATTCGGCTCGCCTATCGGATCGTTCCAGGCGATCAAGCACCGGTGTGCCGAGGTGTTGCTCGACGTAGAGCTAGCCGATGCGGTGGTCGAGACGGCTATCCGGAGCGCGTCAATGGTGGACGCCGAACTGGCATTTGTCGTCTCGAGCCGGGCCGCGGTGGCGGCCGCCGAGGCCAATATCCACATTCACGGGGGCATCGGTTTCACCTGGGAGCACCCGGCCCATCGATATCTGCGGCGCGCACGCGTGAACGCCGCAGCACTGGGTTCTCCGGCGGCACACCGCGCCGCCATCGCCGGCTCGGCCGGCCTAGTTGCCAACGAGGAGACCTGACAATGGCCGATGAACTGACCGATGAACTGACCGTTCTGCGACTCGTCGCACTCAAGGGTCGGGCGTCCAGTGAGCTCGTCGCCGCCAGCCTGGAGGTCGACCTTGCGACGGTGCAGACGACATTGGACGAGTTCGCCGGGCGCGAGCTTGTCAAATCGACACCCATGGGTTACCGGCTCACCCCCGCCGGACGTGAGCAGTGCACGAAACTCGTTGCCGCCGAGCATGAGTCCACCGACCACACGGCAGTGAAGCAGATATATGAAACCTTCACAGACCAAAACACCGAACTGAAGTCGATCATCACGGACTGGCAGACACGCGGCCCTGACGAGCCCAACGACCATTCTGACGCCGACTACGACCGCGGTGTTCTGGACCGCCTGCTCGCACTGCATCAGCGGGTCGTCCCGCTGGTAGACCAGGTCGGCCAGGTGGCGCCCCGATTGCGTCACTACGGGTCGCGCCTGCAGCGAGCGGCGGACGCAGTGTCAGCCGGCGACCACAGCTTTGTGGCCAAGCCTCTCGTCGACAGCTATCACACCGTTTGGTTCGAACTGCACGAAGACCTGATTGGATTGGCCGGCCTGACTCGAGCCGAGGAGGCCGAGGCCGGGCGCGGAGCGTGAGCACCGTGCGCGTGGAGCGCTATGGCACGCTATCGGCGCAACTGCGCGACGAATCGCGCGCGGGCCCATCTCCAAGCGCCGACTGACAACAGGCCGCGACCAACCAACTGATTCGCACTCCAGACGCCGTCGCGAAGCTGCGAAGTGAACTCGCTGAGGTAAGACAACTTTGCGCTCCGTGCATCGCATCCAAGGAGGAGGGCGGGAACCCCGCTACGGGAACTCGGCTACGCCTGCGGACCGAGTCGCCGAAACCGCCCGTGACTCGTCTCGTGCACACGCACGGCCGAGCCGTTCGCTTTCGATCAGTCCGGTCGGCCCAGTCGCCGTCTCGCGGCGCGGCGCTCCCGCCGCAGGTACGCCTCGACGCCGCGGGTAAGCATGGGCGAGTAAGGCGGCGAGATCAGCTTCGCAAAGCTGAACGGAAGCTTGCTCGTGGTCACCGTGCGTTGATGGGTGAACGCATCGAAGCCGGCCTTGCCGTGGTACGCGCCCCAACCGCTACGGCCGACACCGCCGAATGGCGCCGCCATCACCGCGCAGTGAATGGCGAAGTCGTTGATCGATATGCCGCCGCTGAGGGTTCCGTCGCGATACTCCTCGAATGCGGGACCGGTCGGGCCATACCAATACGCCGCCAATGGCGAGGGGCGGGCCGAGACGTACTCGCATACCTCGGCGATGGAGTCGTAGGGGAAGACGGTCAGAATTGGGCCGAACACCTCCTCTCGGCTGATCTCCATGTCGTCCGTGACGCCGAGAAGCACGGTAGGCGGAATTCTGCGTTGGGCTCGGTCAAGCGGAGTATCGGTGTCATGGACCGTCGCGCCGCGGTCGCGGGCGTCCTGGATCAGCCCGGCGACGCGGTGGAAGTTCTTGTCGTCGACGATGCTGACCATTCCGGCTTCGCCAGTCGCCTCGGCGCCGATCCGACCATATGCTATTGCGGCGGTGACGAATTCGCTGATCTTGCTCCGTGGTACGAAGGCGTAGTCGGGGCACAGACAGATCTGGCCGCCATTGGCAATGCGTGCGGCCATCACCCGTTCGGCCATCGCGGTGATGTCGGCATCGGGCGCGATGACCGCGGGGTTCTTGCCGCCGAGCTCGAGGGTGGTGGGAACCAGATTCTTGGCTGCGGCTGACGCCACCAGCGCACCTACGCCCGGAGAGCCCGTGAAGAACAGGTGGTTAAACGGCAGCGCGCTGAACGCCGCGCCGACGTCGGGTCCTCCCGTGACGATTGCCAGTTCGGTAGCCGCGAAGTACTTGCTGACCGCCGCGGCAAACACCTCCGCGGTTCGGGAGGTCACCTCCGAGAACTTGATCATGACTCGGTTGCCTGCGGCGAATGCCGACGCGGCGGGCTGTACGACGAGGCTGATCGGGAAGTTCCATGGCCCGATGATTCCGACGACGCCGAGCGGCTTGTTGTCGACCACGGTGGGTGTTCCCAGCAGCGCCGCAGACCGCACGCGGCGTGGACGCATCCAGGACTCGAGCTGTTTTCGGGTGGAGGTGAGGTCGGGCAGAATGCCGGCGACTTCGGAAACGAGGTTTACCCCGTGCGGACGATTACCGAAATCGACGCGCAACGCGGCCGAGAATTCGTCGGCGTTCTCGGTGATCAGTAGGATCAGCCGGTCAATCCGGTCCCGGCGGACGGCGGCGGTCGGGAGACCGGCGGCGAGGAAGTCGGCCCGCTGTGCGTCCAGCAGCGCTCGCAGGCTGGCCGACGGGTCTTCGGTGCCGGTGACCGCCGCCTGACCGTAGTCAGTGGACATCGCGCTCCGTTCGAAGTCGTTGTGACACAGCCGTATTGTCGAGATTCCTGATGAGCGGTACGGTGACGGCCGCACAGGTAATGAGCATGAGGGCCCCGCCCAGCCGATGGTCCATGGCGGTCGAGAGGCCGAGCGGATTGGCATGCCGCATCGAGGATGACGGCAACAACAGCGCTGCCATGCCGAGGATTGCCGCGACTTCCTGACCGATGATCAAGGCTGACCGCCGGACACGGGGTGCCACCCGGCCAGCGGTGAGAAGCACCGCCGCCCAGTAGCCGATTCCAATTGCGACGGCGAGTGCCGCAATCCACATCGGAACGACGCCCATATCCCGGGCGCGGTGGTGCATGCCGGGCAAGTGAACCACGATCAGGAAGACTCCGTAGAGTACGCCGGCGGCGATGGCACCCGCCGCCCACGCACCGGACCGGCGAGGCATCGCCGCCTTTCGGCCGCGCGGCAAAGCACTGATGAGCAATAGCGGCGCGGCGACAAGCACTGCTTCGAGTGCCGCCATCGCGACCAGATGAGACTGCGCCGCCATCGCGCGAGCCGGCTCGGACGTCGCGACGACCACCAGTCCGGCGCCGGCGAGCACGGCAGCGAGCCGCACCCGGCTGATGGCCCACCAGACGAGCGCGGCCGCCGTCAGTACGATGACGATGATCGCGGGGGAACTCCACACGGGCTGGGCTGCATGGTGCTGCGAGTGCACGCCAGGCATCGACTGGGCCGCAGGTTCGTGAGCCTGATACCGCAGCAGGATTGCTCCGACCAGTACGGCAACGGCGAGTTCGACTCCCGCGGAGAACCACAGGCCGGGCGACAACCGCTCGACGGCCGTCGCGCGATGCTTTTCCGCCACTGTCGGAGTCAGGGGTTCTTCACCAGCTTCGGGATGCGCTTCTGCGACACTGCGCGTGACAGGATGGCGGCGAATCTGGAGCCCTTGCCCACAAGCGCCTGTGTCTTACCCGCCGCGAGTGCGTCGTAGCCCGCACGGGCCACCTCGACCGGGGAGCCGGCTTTGTTCTTCTGGAACATGTTGTGCAGCAGTGATTTCTCGGTGAAGCTGTCGATCCCCCCGGCCTGGGCGAACTTGGTCTGGGTCGCGCCGGGGGTCAGACAGGTAACGGTGACTCCGTACGCCCTCAGCTCAGCGGCCAACGCATAGGTGAAGGTGTTGACGTAGGACTTGCTGCCGCCGTAGGAAGCCATCCGGGTCGACGGGACCATTCCTGCGGTCGAGCCGACGTTGAGAATCGCGCCACGGCCACGTTCCTTCATCTCGTGTCCGAACAGCATCGACGTCATGGTCAGCGTGATCACGTTGAGTTCCAACATGTTTGCCACCCTTTCGGGTGACAGATCTACCGCGTTGCCGAAGCAGGCGAATCCTGCGTTGTTGATCAACGTGTCGGGAAACCACTCGTTGTCGTGACACCACTGCAGCAGCGTCTTGGCGGCGTCGGGCTTGGAAAGGTCCATCTGCAATGTCTGCAGACGCGCACCCGCGAAACGGAAGTCTTCCGTCAACTGGTCGAGCTCCTCCTGCACCAAACTGACAGCCAGGACGTAAGAACCGTCTTCGAGGAACAGCTTGGTGAACTCCTTGCCGATACCAGAACCCGCACCAGTCACGATGACCCTGTTCATTGATTCATGTCCTTCTGTCGGTCTGGCTAGGGCGCGGGCGTCAGGCTGACTTCGGTTCGTTCCGCCAGGTCGGCGGTGACCGTGATCCGGCCATAGTCGTCGGCCCTGAGTTCGTCCTCACATGCCCCGTGGACTCGGTAAGACGCCCGAGGTACGAGGCGTTCGATCCCCAGCGTGGTGCGGGTACGCCCGGCGCCGGGGTGCAATACCAAGCGAAGATCCTCGCCGTTCGTCCGTGCCGACGCGACCAGAACCTCCGGATAGGAAGCGTTGGCGAGCACAGGTCCTCGCAGCGTCGCCTCGTCCGGCCCGTCGGCGATGAGTGCGCGATGCCCGCCCGGAGGGGTGAACCGCGTCATCGCGAGCATCGCGTTCATGTTGGTCGACAATCCGTCATACCACCGGGCGCCGTTGGTGTCGGTCGGCGGGGCCTGGCGATCCAGCGATGCGGAGAGGATGTCGTAAAGCTCGAGATCGCCCATCTCGGCGGCCGCCCACATCACGGCCGGGAACGCCCCGACGTCGGACTTGCGGTAGTTGCCCGTGTCGATGGCGTCCCATCCGCGCAAGGCGATAGTCGGCTCTGGACCTGAGGTGTCCACGAACTCTCGGCGCACGATCGACCAACAGCGCTGCGCCAGTTCGGGATCAAAGGCATGGAGCATGGTGGCGAGTCCGCTGTCAGCGAGTGTCGACGTGAGCATGGGGATGGTGACACCCAGCCGTGCCGAGCGAATAGCGGTGACGCGTGCGTCAGGGGTGATGAATTCGTCTGCGAGCCGACGGCGGAACTCGGCACCGATCGATTCGATGAATCGGGTACCGTGCAGCCTGTCCGACAGCAAAAGCGTGTTGATTCCCATCATGTTGCAGGCGCTATAGATCCAGTTCGGTTCGCAGGGAAACAACGTCATATCAGAGCGCTTCATGTTGGTGTGTACCGCCGCACTGACCATGTCGTGCGTGTAGGGCCAGTTGCGCTTGCCCAGCCGGAACGGCAGTGCACCACTGCGCCGGTAGCGGTCATCTCCCGTGTTCGACTCGTAGGTGCCGAGCATGACGCCCAGGTATCCCGACAGCATGATGTTGTCACGCTTCATCGGATCCCAGTCGAGGCTGAGATTGCCCCAGGTCTGCTCAAACGCCCAGTAGCGCCAAACCCGCGGGAGCGTCAGCTTTTCGATCAGGTTTCTCTGGGCGGCGGACAGGTACCCATGGAACGACGGTGTGTGATGAAGCTGGGCGCTGGCCAGGGCGTACTGGGTGAAGTTGAGCTGGTACCGAATCGCTGACGTCTGGAACTGGTCGATGATGTTGAAGCCGTCGAATCCGTCCATCGGCTGCAATGCCCGGTCGAGGAGCGACCGAAGGGTGGCGAGATCGGTGCTTGAAAGCTCATGTGCGGCAACATCGTTAGGTGTCGGATTGATGCGCGGCGTGACTGCGAGATATTCGGCGCGGACCCGGCCGCGGGCTTGCGCGGCGCGAAAGGCGCGGCGTCTGGCGACGGAGCCGGCGGCAGCTCCGACCGCGATTGTCACCGGGACCGCGACGCGGGCGCCATTCCAGGGCTTACGGCCCCCCGCGGCCAGTTTTCGCGCATCGAGCGCCGCCGCCAGCCACACCAGTGGTGGAGCGAGGATGTTGCCGCTTCCGAACCAGGCCACCAGAGCGCCGGCGAAGCTGCCGAGCGTGGCGAGCAGGCGGAACGGATTACGGGTATAGACGTAGCCGGCGCCGGGAGCCAGCGCGCCGAGAGTCAGCGCGTGGATACCCGGGCGTCGGCTGACCGCCGATGCCACGACCGCCGTACCGGCAATCATGGCGGCGCCGAGACCGGTACGCCGCAGTAATGCGCGAACGGCCGGACCGTTCGCCCTGTCAGGAACGGTGAACGGGTACCCCACCTCCTGATCCTGGTCGCGTTGCCCCTGGGCGATTGTGTTGGCGCTCATACCGATCTTCTCCTTGAATGCGTCGCGGTCGTGGTCGACGGCGCGACAGCGCGTGGTAAGTCGTCGGCCGGCGGTGTCCACTGAGCTACCGCAACGGGTGTGGCCCGACCGCGAGCGGGGCGCAGCCTGCGCATAACGGCACCGAACAGCGCGGCGATCAACACGCAGCAGGCCATCAGTGCTGCCCTGATGGCCGCGCAGCAAGACTCACAACCCACACCTTAATACCGACGCGGTGCGTCGGCAATGGCCCAACTGTCGTGCTGCCACGTTTAGACTCGGGACGGCGAAAGGACGTGGATGGCTCGAAGGGGGATCACTCCTGCGGTGTCTTTGCAGGGCGAGCCTGGGTCAGACAGGCGCAAGCCCGGCGCAGGTCGGCGACGTGACCCGACCATCGACGACAGATTGCGACAGGCCGCTCGCACGTTGTACGCGCGAGAGGGTTGGGCGGGTTTCCATTTCGACGGCGTAGCCAAAGCGGCAGGGGTCAGCAAGGACGCGGTGTACCGGCGCTACGCCGACGCACAGGCTCTGCTGCTGGACGCGCTCGCTGACCAGACCGTTCCCGTGCTTGCCGATGACCTTCCTATCGAGGAGGCGCTGGTGGCGTATGCCTGCGGCGTATTCGCGTACTTCGCTAGCGGCAACGGCTATGCCAATCTGCGCGTCCACATCGATGCCGCACGCTATCCGGATATCCTGCGCGAGTACCGGATTCGCGTTATCGAGCCACAAATCCAGCAGGCGGTAAACGTGTTGGAGGCCGCCAGGAAATCCGGTGAGATCCACCCCGACGCATCGAGCACGGCCGTCGTGGAGGCGCTCGGAGGCGCCGTCATGGTCTGTGCGCTTGCCACCCGAACGTGGAGCGGCGAGGTGGACGAAGCCGCGGGCGCCCCGGGCGCCGCCGTCGTCGCGTGGCTGACTGACATCGTCCAGCAGGTGCTGCACGGCCATTTGTCCGCTCCCGGCGGGGGTTAGATCTTCAAGAGCGCGCCTCCGTCGACGGTGAGCTGCAGGCCGGTGACGTAGCGCGACTCGTCGGAGGCGAGGTACAGCACCGCATGCGCGATGTCGTCGGGCTCGACATAGGGGATCGGCATCGCCTGCATGTGCTTAAATGCGTCCTCGACATCGGCGCGCGTCGGCTCGGTGAGGTCTTTTCGGAACGCCTTGTACATCGGCGGACTGTGCAGCATATCGGTGTTGCAGTTGGTTGGGTGGACCGCATTGACGCGAATTCCCTGCGCGGCAACTTGTCTCGCGAGAACGATCACATATTCAGCGATGAACTGCTTGGCGAGGCCATATCCGGCGCCACCGGGGCCGTTGCCCGGATTATTTACAGCATCGGGCAACATCGCGGCGACCGAACCCGTGGCGATGATCGAACCGCCCGGCGAAACGAAGGGCAGCGCCACGTGAATGGTGTTCAGCACGCCGATGAGGTCGACGTCTACCGCATCCGCGAACGCCGTGACTGGGTAGTCGGGCCCGATCGGGCAGATACCGGCGTTGGCGACGACCACGTCGAGCTGGCCGAGGCTCTCAACCGCTGACGACACCGCCTGCTGCAACGACGGCCGGTCACGGACGTCGACGATCGCGGGCACGGCCCTGCGCTGGAACTTCTCGACCAACCGCGCCGTCTCGTCGAGGTCCTCGGGTGTGGCCATCGGGTAACCGACGTCCGGGATGTCGGCGCAGATGTCGATGAGGATGACGTCAGCGCCCTCCTCGGCCAGGCGTACCGCGTGGCGGCGTCCCTGACCGCGCGCGGCCCCGGTGACCAGCACCTTCTTATCTTCGACCCGTCCCATTGGAGACCTTTCGCCGTGGATGTCGCTCAGTCTCGGCACAAATTATATGACTTGGTTAGTCTATTAACCCGACGCCGCCCGAGAAGGAGAATGGTATGCCCGGGGTTTTACACGGTGTACGTGTCATCGAACTCGCCACTTGGGGTTTCGTGCCATCGGCCGGCGTGGCGCTTGCGGACTGGGGCGCCGAGGTGATCAAGGTCGAGCACCCCGTGCAGGGGGATCCGATGCGAGGTCTGATCAGTGGCTCGTTGGCGGCTGACGGCGAGCGTCCAATTCCATTCATGTTCGAGACCTTCAGTCGGAACAAATCCAGTGTCGGCATCGACCTGACGGCCACGGCCGGTCGCGAGGCGCTGTTGCGTCTTGTCGCCACCGCCGACGTGTTCTTGACCAATTACCTTGCGCCGGTGCGCAAGAAGCTGAAAGTCGACGTCGATGATCTGCTATCGGTGAATCCGTGCCTCGTCTACGCGCGTGGTAGCGGATTAGGGCCAAACGGTGACGAGGCCGACGTGGGTGGCTTCGATCTGGCCTCGTACTGGTCGCGGGGCGGCGTCGGATACCTGAGCACCGAGGCGGGCGCTGAGTACCCGCCTCCGATGCCGGGGGCGGCGTTCGGAGACCTGCAGTCCGGGCTGTATGCGGCGGGGGGCGTTGCCGCCGCGCTCTTCGGCCGAGAACGGACCGGTGAACCACAGGTCGTCGACATCAGCCTGCTCGGCGCGGCGGTATGGGGCACGGCACCGCACATTGCCGCAACCTCTTGTTACGACATCGACGCCATGCCACGGGGTGATCACCAGGGGGCACACAATCCGATCAGTAACACCTATCGCACCAAGGACGGCCGCTTCATTGCCCTGGTGATGCTCGAATCGGACCGATTCTGGGCACCACTGGTCGAACTGGCCGGACGGCCGGACCTCGCCGCAGACGCCCGGTTCTGCGACGCGAGGGCGCGGGCTGAGCACAGCGGGGCGTGCATCGCAGAACTCGACGGGATATTCGCGCAGCGGACAGCGGCCGAATGGACTGAGCTCCTGGCCCGGCAGCGGGGTGTCTGGGCACTCGTGCAGACGCCACGCGAACTGGCGGCTGATCCGCAAGTCTTGGCGAATCACTATGTCGGATCGATTGATACGGCCGATAGTGGCCCGATCTCGGTGGCGATGGCGCCAGTCCAATTCCGCGGCAACAAATCGAGCCCGACGCCTGCGCCCGAGTTGGGTGCCGACACCGACCGGGTACTGCTCGACCTCGGCTACGACTGGGACGAGCTGGTACGGATGAAGGTCGAGGGAACCATCACGTGATACGCCGATACCGTCACGCGCGGGCGCCTGATAATATAACCTGGTTATATCATTCTGTCTGTCATGACGGGCGGGGTCGCATTGCGATGAGGGTGGCTGGATGGATCTGATCGAGACCATGCGACAGCGCATGGCTGCCGTAGGCGACGAGCCGATGGTGGGTTACCGCGGGGAATGGTGCAGCCGAACAGAATTCGCCCGTACCGCCGAAGCCATCGACGCACTGCTGACCGACCAGGGCGTCACACCAGGCAGCCCGGTAGGCGTTTTGATGCGCAACCGCCCCGGTCTCGTCGCCGCGCTTGCGGTCGTGCTCGGCACCCGACGGCCGCTGGTTGTGCTCAATCCGATGCTGCCCGACGACACCGTCGGCGGCGACATCGTCGCACTCCGCCCGGTAGCTGTTCTTGCCGATGCCGAGGACTGGGCACGTTCATCGGTGCAGTCTGCGGTGCGCAACAGCGGCGCACTCGGCGTCCGCGTAGACGTATCAACCGAAACACCGGTACAAGTCGAAGTGGCACGGTTGGAGACTCGTGAGCACACGACAGTGGACGACGGGATCGCGATCCTGATGCCGACCAGCGGTACGACCGGGCCGCCGAAGCGGATTCCGCTGCGTTACAGTGAGATCGAGAGCGCTCTTTATGGTGCGCAGGAACATTACATGCCCGGCAGCGCCCGAGCGGGCAGCGTGCGCGGCGGCGGTGTGCAGATCATCTCCCTGCCGCCGACCAACATCAGTGGCCTTTGGGCCCTCATCACCGCCCTCAACGGTGGCGGCCGCGCCCTACTTCAGGACAAGTTCGAGCCGGTTGAGTGGTCGGAAGCGGTGGCAGAGTTCAAACCTCGATCGGTGTCGCTGCCACCTGCCGCTCTCCGCATGGTGCTCGATGCAGGTATCGAGGCCGACAAGCTGACCAGTCTCAAGGCGGTTTGGGCGGGCGCGGCGCCAACAGGTGCAGATCTGGCGGCACAGTTCGAGAAGACCTACGGCTGCCCTGTGCTGCTCAGTTACGGCGCAACGGAATTCACCGGGGGAATAACGGGCTGGTCGATCAAGGACTGGCGACGTTGGAAGGACATCAAACGCGGCAGCGTTGGGCGCGCCCATCCAGGCGTCGAGATCTCGGTCGTCGACCAGGCGACCGGTGAACAGGTGAAGCCCGGCGAGCCCGGGATCGTCCAGGTCCGATCTGCGCAAGCTTCGGGCGGTAGCGGCAAGTGGGTACGCACAAACGATCTCGGCAGCGTCGACGACGACGGCTTCGTCTGGATTCACGGCCGCGCGGACGACGTCATCAACCGCGGCGGGTTCAAGATCTTCCCCGCCGAGGTGGAGGACTGTCTGGAGTCCCATCCGAAGGTCCGCGAGGCCGTCGCGTTCGGTGTTTCCGACGATCGACTCGGGGAGGTACCCGTTGCTGTGGTCGTCACCGCGGGCGAGGTCGGTCCCGATGAACTCATCGCATGGACCAGGAGTCGGTTGCCTGGCTACAAGGTCCCGTTGCGAGTTCAGGTCACGGACTCGATCCCGCGGAACTCTGCCATGAAGATACTGCGCCGCCAGGTCCGGGACGAGTTTGAAACCGCCTTGACGGCAACGCAATAAGGGACTGCAATAAAGCAAGTTGCCACCCAAGAAGGAGATCGACATTGCGGTCGAATATGACTGATCGCGTCGTTGTGGTGACCGGGAACGGCCTCGGGCGCGCGCATGCGCTCGCCTTCGCGGCCGCTGACGTCGACGAGATCACGGCGGGCGGCCGTGCTGTACCGAACACCGACGACATCAGCAGCTGGGACGGCGCCTTGATCAATCAGGCCGTCGACACATCGACACGTTGGATGTCCTGGTGAACAACGCCGGGATCCTCCGCGACCGCATGCTGGCCTCGATGACGGTGCACTTGAAGGGCACGTTCTGCCCGACCCGTCATGCGGCGGAGCACTGGCGCAATCGTGCCAAGCGCGGCGAAGCCAGCAGCGGACGGGCCATCAACACAACGTCGCCTTCCGGGCTTTTCGGCGTGTCTGGCCGGACCAATTACGTTGCGGCTAAAGCGGGCATCGGACGAGTCGGTTTGGCTGACGTCCTGGGTCTGGGTAGCGCATGCGCGGTACAGGTGCTCGAAAGCCATGCCGCTTGAGGAGTTTCGGCCTTTTCGAAGGCCCAAAAGCCGAGTTAAACTAAGAGTTAACTAGGTTAACTAGAAGGAGCAGATCACATGCCGCTGCAGGACCACATGCAGTTGATCTCCGTCGACGACCACCTCATCGAGCACCCGCGAGTGTGGTCGGACCGGCTGCCCGCCAAGTATCAGGAACTCGGTCCGCGCATTGTCGAGGTGCCTCGGGCCAAGGGCGGTCCGCCGAGCCAGGTGTGGTGGTATCAGGGCAAGACGTATCCGCAGATCGGCCTAAATGCAGTCGCGGGCAAGAAGCCGGAAGAGTACGGCATCGATCCGTCCCGGTTCGACGAGATGCTGCCTGGCTGCTACGACCCGGTGCAGCGACTCGCCGATATGGACCTCGACGGTGTCGAGGCCGCGCTGTGCTTCCCATCCTTCCCCCGCTTCGCCGGCACGGTGTTCCTGGAGGGTGAAGACAGGGCGGTTGCGTTGGCGAGCGTGCAGGCGTTCAACGACTTCATCCTCGACGAATGGTGCGCGGCTGCACCTCACCGCTACATCCCACTGGTGATCCTGCCGCTCTGGGATATCGACCTCGCGGTGGCCGAGGTGCATCGGACCTTCGCGAAGGGCGCCAAGACCATCGCCTTTCCCGAGAACCCCTCGCCGTTGGGGCTGCCCTCGATTCATACCGATCACTGGGATCCGCTGTTCAGCGTGGCCGAGGAGCACAACCTTCCGCTTTCGCTGCATTTCGGGACCTCCGGCCAGTCGCCGAAGCCGTCGCCGGAGGGCCCGATGGCGGTGAGCATCACGCTGTTCGGTACCAATTCGATGTCGGCGCTGACCGACCTGTTGTTCTCGCCGGTGTTCCACCGACATCCGAACCTGAAGGTCGCGTTGTCCGAGGGGGGCATCGGGTGGGTGCCCTACATGCTCGAGCGCGCCGATTATGTCTGGGAGCGCCATCGTTTCTATCAGAACGTCAACCAGGAGCGGCGCCCGTCGGAGCTGTACTTCGAGCACATCTACTCGTGCTTCATCGAAGATCGACACGGCTTGCGGAACCGCGAGGACGTCGGTATCGACAACATTCTGTGGGAGTGCGACTACCCCCACTCGGATTCGAATTGGCCGAATAGCCGCAAAATCGCCGAGGAGGTCTTCACGAAGATCCCCGACGAAGAGGTCCACAAGATCGTCGAATTGAACGCGCGGCGGGTCTTCAACTTTCCACGAGTCGACCGGTGAGTAAGGAATCGGCGCCACCGACCCCGCCAGACGCGACGCTCGGAGGATCCGATTGGGACGACGAGGACTTGTTGACCGTCGTCGAGGCGTCGGAGCGGTTGGTCGGCGAGATCAAAGCATCTCGCGAACGGATCCGGCGGGCCGAAGAGGTGCTGACGGACCGCTCACCAGGGGTGGAGGTTGCCGGGCTGGAAGCGGAGCGTAAGCGCCTGGAGGAACTGATCCGCGCGGCGGAGCGCATCAAGGCCGGTCAGGCCGACGCCCCGCGATGAGCCCAGTCATCGAGCCGAAAGACGTTAGCGCGCAGGTCAGTGCGGTGGTGTTCGATATGGGCGGTGTGCTCACCGTTGACCCATTCGATCCATGTCGCGCTTACGCCGACGAACTAGGGGTCCCGACCGAGGCGTTCGTCGATCAGTTGCGTGGTCCCGCTTTTGCCGAGGTGGAGACCGGCGAACGATCGGTACGTGATTTCCTCAAGTTCGCCTGTGGGGATGTGGCGGATCGATATGGGGTGGCCGTTGATATTCACCGCCTTGCCGACTGTCTTGCGGCCGGGCAGAAGGTTCGGCCCGAGATGGTCGAGTTGGTGGAGAAACTGGTAGCCGGCGGCGTAATGGTCGGCGTTCTCACCAACAATGCCAAGGAGGCAAGGTCCTGGTGGAACAGCGGCGTCCTTCCGGTGGACAAATTTGCGGCGGTGGTGGATTCCTCAGAGATCGGGATACGTAAGCCAGATCCGAAAATTTTCGCTCTGACGGCCGAGCGGATGAACTGTAGGCCGGGTCAGCTGTTGTATTTCGACGACCTGGAGGAAAACGTCATCGGCGCCACGGCGGCCGGACTGAAGGCGGTCTTGTTCACGAACCCCGGCGAATGCCGGCGGATCTGCGCCAGGCATCACGTACTCGTCGATAACCAGGGCTGACTGCCTATCGTGGCTGTTGTGCCGGGGATCATCAACAAATAATATAACCAGGTTATAGTTAAGCGGTCGGGCCGCGATTGCAAAGGTAGAGATGTCGGGACGGGTTCTGGTCACCGGAGGCACCGGCGCTGCGGGTGCGGCGACAGTCAAATGGCTCAAACGCATGGGCGCCGATGTGGTGGTGCTCGCCCGGCGCACCCCGGCGGTTCCCATCGCCGGCGTTGAGTACGTGGCCGCCGACATCCAGGACGCCGATGGCGTTGCACGGGCCGTCGCCGGATGCGACGGGATAGCACATTTCGCTTGGACCGTTTCCGCTATGCAGAGTGCAGAGGTTGCCGAGGGCATCGACATCGGCGGTACCACCAACTTGCTTCGCGCCATGGCCGACCATGACTGCAGGCGCATGGTGTTCGCATCGTCGATCACCGTTTATGGCGGACACGCCGATCACCCGCAACCCTTCACCGAGGATGAGACGCCTCGCCCCGCGCCGTCTTTCCATTACGAACGCAACAAGGTCCGGGCCGAGAATATGATCATCGAATCGGGAGTCGAGGCGGTAAATGTCCGCCCCACTGTCATCGTTGGACGGTCCGCATGGAGTGCGCCCGCCAACATGTTCCGGCAGCCGGTGGTGGTTACACCTGGACGTGATGTCCGGATGCAACTGATCCACGTGGACGACGTCGGCCGGTTCTGCGCACAGGCCGCGCTGGGCGGGCCGACTGGCACGGTCAACTTGAACGCCGATGACGCGCTGACGTTCACCGAGATGGCGCGTATCGTCGGCCGGCCGGTGGTCAACTCCGGTGAGCGCTTCTCGGAGATGATCGCCGGGCTGATCGGTAAGGTCGAGAACTTCAGTTCCGTTCCCGACCTCATCAAGCTCTTCCTGCATTACCCGCTGGGCGACTCGAATAGGCTGCGTCACGAATTCGGCTTCACATGTGCGTATTCGTCGGCCGAGGCCATCGCCGACATGATCGACGGTTCATCCACCGCTTGGACTGTGGGCGCTCGATCGGTGCGCAAGCCCATCCGCCTAGCCGTGCCTGCCGTCCTGCCGCGCGATACCGCCGGCGCTGACGGCAGCGCAGTAAGAATCGTGCCCGAGGAGTACACGGGCGAATTCGACAGCGTGACAGGCGATCCTGCTCTTCCCGAGTGGAGCGCGGCGAACTTGTCCGAGGCGTTTCCCGGCCCGATGACTCCGTTCTCGCTGGGGCTGGCGCAGCGAATCATGTTCAGCGGCGCCAATATGCTCGACTATCTGTTCCCGCTGAATCGCGATCTCATCAGGATCGTGAGCACCAAGCAGGTGGGCACGATCGGGCATCGGCTCTACAACAACATGACGGTGATGAAAGAACTCGCCACGGCGATCCCCGCCCAGACGCCGGAGAGCTTCGAATTGCAGATGAATGGGACGCCGCTGCCGGACGGTTATCGACCTCCACCGCTATCGCTTGCCGACGTCGTTTCCGGCGCCAAGGCAGCGATCAAGGGTGGCCCGCAGATCGCCGGGCTCGGCCGGGAGGTGGCCGACATGGAGCGTCGGGCGAAGCGGCTGACCGAGGATCGTCCCGAACTCGAGGCCCTCAGCGATGAACAGTTGATGGCGCGCATCGAGTTGCTGTGCGACACAGTCGTGCGCGCCTGGGACATCAACAACATGAACACGTTCATGGTCAGCCTCCCGATGAATCTCATCTCTCAACGCTACGGCGACGAGGCGGCGATGAACGTGCGGACGGGAACCGAGAACCTCCGCAGCGCGGCTCTACTTGCGGGCGTTCGCGAACTGGCCGGCGAACTCGCGGGGAGCGACGAACTCCGTCGCTTGATACAGGACACCCCGCGCGATGCGGTGCTCGACAAGCTACGCGCCGACGCCCCCGCATTCGCCGCCAGATTCGACCAGTTGATCGCCGCGTGGGGGCATCGCGGACCTGGCGAGACCGAACTGAGCAACCCCGTCTACGCCGATGCGCCCGAACTGCTGTTGCGCTCGGTGCTGTCGAGCACAGCAGCCAAGGCGATCGCTACCGTAGGTTCGCCCCGCACACTTCTGGCCCGCGGGCTCAGACGCCTCGCTGTGACCGCAATGCTGCGGCGCGAGCGGGGCCGGGATGTGTGCATGCGGATCACCTATCAACTGCGGCTGGCCATCCGCGAGTGGGGTCGACGTCTGGCGGTCCGCGGATCGCTGAGCGCGGCTGACGATGTGCACTATCTGTCGATGGACGAGATCTACTACCCGCCAACTGACTCGAAGGATCGAGTATCGCGCCGTCGGGTCGAGCGCGAACGCCTGGCCAAACTGGCTTATCCCGTGCACTTCACGCAGCCGTGGACGCCGGACGACCCGTGCGAAACACCCGACGACGAGGTTGTCCGTGGGCAGGCCGTCTCGCCGGGGACTGCGCGCGGGGTCGTCCGCATCCTGTCCCACCCCGACGACGACTTCGAAGCCGGCGAGGTGCTCGTCGCCAACGTGACGGACACCGGCTGGACGCCGTTCTTTGGTTGCGCCGCAGCGATCGTCACCAATGTGGGTGGACCGATGTCACACGCGGCCATCGTGGCCAGGGAATTCGGCATTCCCGCCGTGGTCAACACGAAAACGGCGACCCAACAGCTCAAGGATGGGCAATTCGTGGAGGTCGACGGTGTGGCGGGCACCGTGCGGGTGCTCGATGAGGCGGCGGCGACGACAAGAGAGGACCAGAACCATGTCAAGCAAGGGTGATTATGGGCACCGCACGCTTGTCGGCACCTACGATCCGACAGCGGAGGACGGCGATCCGACCCGCACGAACTTCGGCTTGTCGCTGTCGTGCACCTGGTTCTACCTGAACTTCCGTGACGCGGAAGGGAAGCTGCACTTCGCGTACCGCACAATCCTGGGTCTGGAAGGTTCATTGCACTTCACGTGCAACGAATCCCGCGACGGGGCGCTGCGAAAAGTCAGCATGCCCGAAGGGCAAGAGTTCTTCCGCGGTCCGGTGGTTACCACCGTCGCCGACGGCACCTACCGGATGGCGAGCAAGCCTGCCGAATCGGGCTACGCGACAGGGCAGCCGTTCGAACTGACCCGCACCGAAGCTGAACTGAGTTACCAGGAAGGCGAGGAACTGCGTTTTAGTGGCAAGCGCATCGGTCCTGGGATGCAAGTCTATGTGCCCAGCGGACCCACGCCGCTGTTCTACACCTCGCTGCAGCACCGAGTGTCCGGCACAGCATTCGGGAACCGAGCCGAGGGCTTCCTGTGGTTGGACCAGTGTTACCTGCCGCCTGGGGTGACGTGGCGAAACAGTGACTTCTTCAAAGGTGTCGAGCTCGCCTGGACACCGTTCGGCACGGAGTTCTCGGACGGTTCCATCGAGATGGGACATATCTGCTATGGCGCCAACGGATTCAACTTCTCCCTAATTGCGACCGGCGACGGCGAGGTGCTGCATTGCACGTCCGATGTAGCCACGCGCGACATCAAATACAAGCCCGACACGTTCCCGGAGCACATGTACTACGAAGTCGACGGCGTGGACTGGGAGTGGACCGCTGTCGACGACGGCGAGCTGCCGGACCAGGCGTCGGGCCATGATTTCTATCGTTCATCCGAGGGTTATCTGCGCCGCGCAGGGGAGACGCGGACCCCGGTGGTCTACCACTCCTACAACGAATTCTTTCCTCCGGCCATCAAGGCTTGGGAGACGACGGGCCGGATCATCGGCCGGTGACGGACAGCGATACGCGAGCCTTGAGGCCCGCGCCCACCCCCGACGAGCTGGAGTTCTGGCGCTCGGGCGCCGACGGTGCCCTTCGCATCCAGCGTTGCAACAGCTGTCACCGGTGGCAGCATCCGCCGAATCCCGTATGTCACGAGTGCCTTTCACGTGACCTTTCGTGGCAGTCGGTCAGCGGAGTGGGCACGGTGTATTCGTTCACCATCAACCATCAGCCATGGTTGCCGCACCTGACGGAGCCCTACGCAGTCATTGTCGTGGAGCTCGACGAACAACCGGGGCTGCGGTTCATCAGCCGCCTGGTGAACACGAACATCGACGAGGTCACCGTTGGCATGCGTGTTCGCGTCGCCTTCGAGCCGCTTGGTGATGACTTGTTCGCGCCGTTCTTCACGGGGGAGGGTATGCGTTGACGCGTCCCGAACAACAGGCGGTGATCCGGGGTTTCGGATCGTCTCAGGTCGGTCGCAGGCTGCCTTCGAGCGAGATGGCGCTTACCATTGACGCATGCCTGGATGCGCTCGCTGACGCGGGGGTGACCCGAGATGAAATCGATGGTCTTGCAACCTTTCCCGGTGCTGGATTCGACACGCCCGGATTGTCAGGACCGGGCGCCGACGAGGTGCACGCCGCGCTCGGACTGCAGACCAACTGGAAATACGGCGGTCCCGAGGGCGGACAGCTGGGCGGCTTCTTCTCGGCGTGCCTCGCCGTGGCTACTGGGTTGGCCCGCCACGTGCTGGTGTATCGAACGGTAGGTGAGGCCTCCGCGCAGGGCGCCGCCGGTCGCGCAGGGACGCTCGCCAATGCGGCCGACACCGCGGTGTCGGGCTTCCGACGTTGGCTTGCACCATTCGACGCGCACTCGCCGGCCAACTGGATCGCCCTATACGCCCAACGGCATATGCATGAATTCGGTACCACGCGTGAGCATATGGGCACCATTGCGGTCAACAACCGGCAGAACGCCGCAGGCAACGACAATGCCGTCTACCGCGCTCCGCTCACGTTGGACGACTACTTCAACGCGCGAATGATCACAACTCCGTTCGGCATGTACGACTGCGATGTGCCGTGTGACGGCTCGGTCGCTTTTGTCGTCTCTCACATCGACACCGCCGACGATGGTCCGCACCCGGCCATCGGCATCGAGTCGATCGGATGGGCGATGCGACATCGGCCCATCTGGGACCAGTGGACGGATATGACCGAGATGGCCGGCGTGGGACGCCGCCGCGCACTTGTGGGAGCGCAGTGACCTGACCCCTGCCGACGTGGATCAAGTACAGCTCTATGACGGATTCTCCTTCTTGCCCCTCATGTGGCTCGAGGCCCTGCGGTTCTGCGGTAAGGGGGAGTCTGGTCCGTTCTTGAGCGCGGGCAAACAAATCGCCCTCGATGGGCCGTTGCCGCTCAACACCGGCGGCGGCCAACTGTCGGCCGGTCGGCTGCACGGGTGCGGACTGCTCTACGAAGCATGCGTGCAGTTGGCCGATCGCGGTGGTGATCGGCAAGCCGGTCGCCCCAACATCGTGGCGCTCGGCGTCGGTGGCGGACCCACAGCTGGAGCAACGCTGTTGGTGCGCCGATGAACAGCGTGGAGGTCGCACTTGTGCGGCACGGGTTACCGAACCGCGTCGAGGGCATCACGAAACCCGATCCGGGGCTCACCAAAGACGGTTTTGATCAAGCGCGCGCCGTGGCCGAGGCCATGATCCTGCTGCCTATTGGCGTAATCGCCAGCAGTGGGCTCAAGAGGGCTCGCCAAACTGCCTCTCCGACAGCTGAACTGGTTGGCTTGCCTATAGACATCCACGAAGACCTGGCCGAATTCGACAACGGGGCTGATTTCTACATCCCGATCGAGGAGATGATAGCGGAGGCTGATCCACGGCTCGCCCGATGGCGCGAGAGCATGGCGGCGCCGGAAATGGTCGGCGCGGTTGCCGATTTCCGGCGGACGGCCACCAATGCCGTCGGTCGCGTCGCCGCCGCCGCGGGAGGTGCATTCACGGCGATCTTCTGCCACGGTGGCGTCATCGGTGCCTGTGTGGAAAAGGCTCTCGGCGATGTGCGTGTGACGCTGGGGGAGCCCCATTACGGCTCGATCACCCGTATCACCATCGATCGCGATAACCAGTGGAAGTTGCGAACTTATAACGAAATTCAACATGTTGAACGATTCTCGGCATCTCAGGAGGAGCGCGATGAGCTTTCGCGATGACGGCAAGGTGTATCTCGAGGTAGGCGTCAACGAGGTGGTAAGCAAGGATGACAACCCGAACGTGCCCTACGGTGCCGAGGAGACGGCCCGCAATGTCGTCGAGTGCATCCAGCGCGGTGCCACTGTCGTGCACTTCCACGCCCGCTACGACGACGGCAAGCAAGCCTGGGTCGACGACGAGGTATCGCGCAGCGTGCTCTCAACAGCTGCGCGCGACGTAGACGCGCTCGCATATCCGAGCTATCACGGGAGTCTCGAACACATCTGGTCGCTGGCAGAGCGGCCGCCAAGCGGTACCCGACTACTACTGACCCCATTCGACCCGGTCCAACACATCAAGCGAGTGTTGTGGTTGGAGGATGAGAACCGATTCGGAGTGATCAGTTTCGGGCCCGACGACCCCAACAACACCAATCCGTCATACCCACCTGAAGTGGACCGCTTCGCCGAACTGGGGCTGATACCCAACATCGCGGTGTTCAACACCGCAGACATGCGCTGGGTGACGCTCGCGGCGCGTATCGGCATCCTGCACCAGCCCCTGAACATCAAGCTCTTCTTCTCCGATCGGTGGGTCTCCAACAACGACCCCGATCCCGATGTCATCGATTTCCTGATCTCGCGCATCCCGGACGGCATCGACCACGAAACGGTCGTGGTGCCGTACGCGATGAGCTCTGCCGAGCGATGCCAGCAGCTGTGGGAACGTGCACTCGACCGTGGGCTCGGTATCCGAGTCGGCATCGGGGACTGCCCGTGGGCGTTCCCGACCGCGACCAATGCCGAAATGGTCGAGATGGCAGTCGATCTCATAACACGGCGCGGCCTGGTTCCTGCCACACAGGATGACCTCCGCAAGCGAGTCGGGGCGCCGTCGGCTGCGGAGGTGGGTGGATGAAGGTGGCCGTCGACGCAGCGTGCCCGCAATCGGCGATCACAGTCGGCGAGGTGGACGATGTCTGATCAAAACAGCGGCGCGGCGCCGCAATTCGACCCATTCACACCGATAGATGATCCATACACCGGCTTGCACGCGGCTGCTGCGCAGTGTCCCGTCGTCGCGGCGCCCAATGGAGCGGTCGTGATCACCGGCGCAGAGAACGTGGCCGCGGTGTTCAAGGACTCGGAGTCCTTCCGAAGCGAACTGCGTCCACGCAAGCCCGGTACGCAGCCCAGCCTCGTGCACCTCGACGGTGACGAGCACACCCGGATGCGCAAGCTCGTCGTGAAGGCGTTCACGCCACGGGCCGTGAAGAACGTCGAGGCGCCGACCTATGCGATCGCACACGAACTGGTGGATCGCTTCATCGCACGCGGACATGGCGACATCTGCGCCGAGTTCGCATTTCTGTTGCCCGCCATGGTCATCGCTGAACTGGTCGGGATACCGGAAGGGGATCGCTCACAGTTCGTCGAATGGGCGGACGACGCGATCACCGCCGCAGGCCCGAACTCGAGCGGCTACGCCGAATCGGACCCGCAACTGCGCGACTATGTCCACGGCATCATCGACCGCCGCCGCGCCACGCCGGGTGATGACCTGTTGAGCCATTTGATTCAGGTTCACGATGGCGAGGATCGGCTGAGCACCGATGAACTCGTCGCACTGGTGCGCATGCTCATTCTCGCGGGCACCGATACCACTGCCAATCTCATCGGGTCGATGCTGCATCAGCTGTTGTCCGATCGGGCCCGCTGGGAGCGGCTGAAATCCGACCGGACGTTGATCCCCAACGTGATCGAGGAGACTCTTCGCTACGACCCCCCGCTGTATTGGGTCCCGCGGAAGGCCGCAGCCGATGTGGACTTCGCAGGGGTGACGATCCCGGCTGGAACGTTGGTGTGCAACGCAGTTGGCCACGCGAATCGCGATCTCGACGGCCTCGATCACCCCTACGAGTGGGATATGGACAGGCCGGCGGCGCGTAATCGCACCCATCAGACGTTCGGATTCGGAGAGCACTTCTGCATCGGATCGTCGCTGGCCCGACTCGAGGCGGCCATCGTGCTTGAGGTGCTGCTGGACCGGATCCCGGACCTGGCGCTAGCGGATCAGTATGTCTACCAGCCACACGGCCCGTTGATGATGCGCGGCGTAAAGCACATGCCCGTCACATTCATGCCGGGCCGGCCGAGATGAAGGCGCTGGCATCGCTGGGTACCCGGCTGCTGATCAATGGCGATCTCGTTTCCGACGTCGGTTCGACCGTAGCTGTCATCAACCCCTCGACCGGCGAGGTGGCACGCACCGTTCCGCACGGCGGAGTTCCCGAGGCGGAATTGGCACTTGAAGCCGCGCGGACCACGTTCGACGACGGTAGATGGGCTGCGCTACGGCCCGGACGGCGAGCCGACATACTCACGCGACTGGGTGATCTGGTGGAAGCCCACACCGATGATTTCGCGCACTTCGTCGAGACCGAAGTCGGGACCTGTCGCCGCGTGGCTGGGCCCGCCCAGGTCGTTCGTCCGATGGACCACTATCGCGACATGGTCGCCAAAGGAAGCGGTGACCTCGGCCATCGGCTACCCGAACTGACCGGACCGCCGGTAACTGGACAGCGTGTGGTGCGCGAGCCCCGTGGCGTCGTCGCTGCAATTACGCCATGGAACGCGCCGCACCTCCTCAACCTCTGGAAGGTCGCACCCGCCCTCGTGACCGGAAACACGTTGGTGCTCAAGCCCGCACCGGAGGCGCCGAGTTGTGCGCTGCTGCTCGGTGAGCTCGCGGTCGAGGCCGGAGTGCCTGCAGGCGTTCTGAATGTCGTCACCGGAGGTGCGGATGTCGGCCAGACACTGGCCGCGGATCCCCGCGTCGATATGGTGGCGTTCACCGGTTCGTCGGCGGTCGGTCGGGCCATCGCCGGTTCGGCCGCTGCCACGTTCAAACACACGCTTCTCGAGTTGGGCGGCAAGTCAGCGCTTTTGGCCCTTCCCGACGCCGATGTGACGTCTCTGGTGTCGTCGGTCCTGAGATTCGTGACGCTCTCCGGACAGGGCTGCGGGCTCCTGACCCGTATCTTGGTGCCGGAGGTCCTGCACGATGCAGTGGTCGCGGGTTTGGTCGACGCCCTGCGCCGGGTAAGGGTCGGACGCGCGGACGATCCGCAGGCCGTGATGGGGCCGGTGATCACCGCGGCAGCACGAGATCGGATCGCCTCCGCGGTCGACGAGGCGGTGGCGAATGGCGCGCGGATCGCGTTCGGCGGCCGGCGGCCGAACAACCTGCCCATGGGTGGCTTCTACTACGAGCCCACGGTCTTGACCGACGTCACCAACGATATGGCGATCGCGCGCGACGAGACCTTCGGTCCCGTCATCACGGTCATCCGCTACAGCGGCGAACCCGACGAAGGCGTTCGGTTGGCGAACGACTCCGCCTACGGCCTTGTCGGTGCGATCTGGACCGCCGACACCGCGCTGGGACTTCGGCTTGCGTCCCGTATTCGCGCGGGGCAGGTCCGGGTCAATGCCACCGCGTCTGGCAACGAGGCTCCGTTCGGCGGCTACAAGGATTCCGGCGTCGGCCGCGAGTTGGGCCGCGAGGGACTGTTGGAGTACACGACCGTCAAATACGTTGCTTGGCAAAAGTGTTCGAACTGAGCACCTCGACTGAGGAGCGGAATAGAGGAGGCGCCACTGTGCACACATATCCCCGGATCGGCGATCTGGATTTTGCCACCTCCGTCAGCTGTTATGAGCCGAACCTAGCCATGCACCTGCCGACGGCTCGGCCGTTCGGGCTCACCGAACAGTCGACATACCTCTACGGCGGTTGGCGCGACGAGTCGGGCGCGCTACACATCGTCGAACGGAAGTTCTGCGGCCCGATGACGGCGGGCCTGTGGCTGATGAACACGCGGTCGGGAAAGGTCAGCCTGGCCCCGGAGTCGTTGCAAACGGTGCGCGGTGAGGTCAAGCGTGAATACTCCAACACCGCGCACCATCTGCACGGTTCGCTTCTCGGCAAGGCGGGGGGAGCCCCGGAAGAAGGCCTGGACTACCGGCTTACGCCCGGGGCGATGAACTGGCGTGAGGGCGACATCCTGGTGCTCGAAGGAACCATCGTCGGTCCGGGAATCCAGATCGGCTCGCTGGATCACCACGAGCCGTTCTTCTACACCAGCGAGTTGTACAAGGTGGCTGGAACTGTGCTGGGCGAAACGGTGCAGGGATTCGTATTTCTCGATCACGGGTACTGGCCGCACGGGCAAGACTGGAAGGAGTGGCGCATCTTCAACGGCACTCAGCTGTCCTGGTCCGCCTTCGCCACCGAGTTCGCCGACGGACACGTCGAATGGGGGCAGGTCGCGATCGGACGGCAGAAGTTCAACTTCGTCGCGGTCGCTGATGAAAGTGGTCCAGTTGTCATGGACGTCGACACTGCCGGTGGCTTCGACCCCGATCCCGACGACTGGGCGAAACGCATCGGGTACCAGGCGAACGACGGGCGGACCTGGATCTTCGAATTGGAGCCCGGTGGCCAGATGGCGCAGTTCTCCTCGGCGCGCTGGGGCGGCTACCGGGCACAGGCCGGTCATATCAGTCGTCACGGTGACACCCGCGACGTCAGGGTCGCGTTCTCGTGGGGCGAGACCTTCGTCGAGCGCCTACGCGATGAGGGTGTCGGGTCGGTGGAGAAGCTGCTCGCCAACAAAGGCGGAAGGTGAGGAGGCGGTGCACGCCTCGCCTCGTGCTGGCGGCCTCGGGTCAGCTGCGCTCGGCCACGCGCACCGACGTGGCTGTGTCGTGGGCCGCCCGCAATTCCGGTTTGACCACTTTGGCCAGGGCATTTCGGGGTAGGGCATCGACGAAGCTGTACCACCGCGGTCGTTTGTAGCCAGCGAGTCGCTCGATACACCAACTGTCGAGTTCTTGGGCGGTCACCGTATTGCGGGCGACGACGACGGCTTTCACCGCCTCACCCCACCTTTGGTCTGGAACTCCGATTACTGCACATTCTGCGACGTCGGGATGCGCCACCAATGCGGCTTCCACTTCGATGGAGTACACGTTCTCCCCGCCGGATTTGACCATGTCCTTCTTGCGGTCCTCGAAATACAGGAATCCGTCGTCATCGATGCGCCCGAGGTCGCCGGTGTGCAGCCAGCCGTCCCGGAGAACCTCCGCTGACGCCTCCGGCAGGCCGCAGTAGCCCACCGTCGTGGCCGCTCCGCGGAAACAGAGCTCACCGATTTCGCCGGCCGGCAGACGTCGGCCGTTCTCGTCGAGAACCGCCGCGACCATGCCGAGCAGTGGCCGTCCGAGAACCGCACCTGGGCGGGCACAGTCATCGCCGGTGGCGATCACCGCCATCCCGCTCAATTCGGTTGCGCCATATGTCGTGGCGATCGTGCATTGGGCAAAAGACCGCAGCAGAATGTCTGTGGTGTGCTGAGAAAAAGTCAGCCGAAGCCCACCGGAAGAACTTTGGGCGTCGGGATGCGCAACGATGGCGAACGGATCAGGAAACAGGGCGCCGACGGTCACCGACCGGGTACGAACCATCTCCCAGAATCGGCCGGCGTCTCCCGGCCCGTCGAGAATGTAGGTCGCGCCGGTAGCCAGGCTGGTGAGCATGAAATGAAGACCGGCCACATGAAAGAGGGGAAGCTGGGGCCATACGACGTCGTCGCTCGACAAACCCGTCGCATGCGCGAAACCGGTTATGCCCGAGAGCCATCCGTGTTGAGTCAACAGGCATCCCTTGGGGCGACCCGTGGTACCGGACGTATAGAGCTGGACGAACACGTCGGACGCCGGCGGTCGGCCGCCTTGGTAACGCTGACCGGAGGCTGCGAGCTCGTTGAAGTCAGCACAGGACCATGTTGTTGTTGTTCGATTCACCAGCCCGGCGGCGGCCGCAAGAGGTTCGAGGGATGAATGAATCACCGCGACGCCGACCCCGGCGTCGCGGGCCTGAAAGGCAATATCGGCCGCCGTCACTCGCGGATTCAGCGGCACCACCACCGCACCGATCATCGATGCAGCGAGATAGGTTTGGACGACCGCCGGGTCGTTTGGGGCAAGTATGGCAATCCGATCCCGGGCACTGACACCGGCGGCGGTGAATGCTCCGGCGATGAGCTCGACACGCTCGGCGAGTTCGCCAAAGGTCATGCTCTGGTCCTGGCTGACGATTGCCGTTTTGCCGGGATATCGGCTACGGCCCGTCTCCAAGATGTCGCTGACGATCATGTCGGCAGTGCTCATCGCCAATTCCTCTCTGCCACGCTACAGATAAGCCTTGAGGTTGCTCAGCGCCACCTCTGCGAGTTGTCCGACCGCCGTCAACGTCTTCGCCTCGGCGAGGGCCAGTCGCCTGACGCCCACGCGAGCGAATTGCGCTGCGGCGCCATCGATCCGGTTCGGTGCTTCAGGTCGGCCGAAGCGCCAGACGGCTCCTGCCGGGGAAACCACCTCCACAACCAAATCGGTTAGTGGCGCTGGCATTGACAGTCCGGCCTGCATCACCGCGTTCGGAATGGCCCGGTAGGTGATGTGGCAGACATGACGCAGCCGATCAGTGTCCACTGGCGCAACCCCCATCGCGGCAAAGCAATCCAGCCCGTGCGCCCAGGTCTCCATCAGACGGGCAGTGCATAGGCTTAGCGGAGCCATCAGGTTGGGGCCCCATGGCACCCGGCTTTCGGGTTTGATCACCCGGAAGGCATCGATCGCCCCGGCGCGTGCTTTTCGCCACGCCTCGAGTACGTCCGAACCGGACCTGCCTGCACCGGGGGTATCGATGAAGGCCGTGTCACCGGCCTTCATCGCGGCATACAACTCGGCGAGCCGCTGCTTTCCCGTCCCAGTCAGCGATGCCGTCGCGACGTCGTCGAACAGTGCCAAATGGGCGATCTGATCCCGCACGCTCCAGCCTTCGGCGGGCGTCGGCGCGCTCCACTGATCCTCTTCGAGGCCGGAGACCAGGGCATCCAGTATCGCCTGCTCGGCGACCAGGTCGGCGAGTACCGGCGACGTCTCAGAGACGCTTGACGCGGCGGACATCGATCGTCAGCATATACTTAACCAGGTTATCTGTTTCAAGTTATCAAGGGACGTCGTCGTGAAGTCTGGCTCGCCGAAGCTGCGTGTGGAGACATTCGATGCCGGGGTAGCGGCCACGGCCGGCGGGGTCCTGCAGCCCGGTCGGGCCGACCGTCGGGTGGCGGGACTCAGCCAGGGGCACCATCATGAAACACAATCGCTTTCCTCGGGCCGCGGCGGCGGCAGCCGAAGAGAAGTCGGCCCCACGCACGCCTGCGCTGGGAGTGACTGCTGCCGCCGCCGGCGCCGTCGCCGCTGCCGTTGCGAATTCGACCCAACTGGACCGAATTCTCCGTCGTGTCGTGCCCGGCCTTCTAGGGTCGGCGGCCATCGTGGTCCCGTTCGCGTTGCTGAGCATGATCACCAGCGAGTTTCCGCTCCATGTACTCGCCGCCGAGGCGGCTGTGGGGGCGACTCTGGCGCCGGCGGCGCTGCGCAGCCGTTCCGGTCGGGTCGCCGTCGCAGCCCTGGTGGTTTCGTGGCTTGGTCTGCTGCGAGCGCACCGGATGGCGAAAACAGCTGCGGCCGTTCTCGACAGTGCGCTGAGTGAGGCTCTCGGCAAGGACTATCGCGACGGCCTGCCCCAGGCGGTTGCCCAGGATTCGGCACTGCGTCTGCAGGACACCTGGATTCCGAAGCTGAGTGAGCGACACCGGTACCTGCGGCACGAGAATCTGTCGTACGGCGAGGCGGGCGTTCGCAATCACCTCGACATCTGGCACCGCGCCGATTTGCCGACGGACGGCCGGGCGCCGGTTCTGGTACAGATACACGGCAGTGCCTGGGTCGCGGGCAGCAAACGGGGCCAAGGCTACCCGCTGATGGCGCACATGGCTGAACGTGGCTGGGTATGCGTCGCGATCAACTACTCGTTGGCACCTGCGATGCGCTGGCCGGCTCACATCGTCGACGTCAAGCGAGCACTTGCATGGGTGAAGCAGGAAATCGGCACTTATGGAGGCGATCCCGACTTCGTGGCGTTGACCGGAGGTTCGGCCGGTGGTCACCTCACGGCTCTGGCGGCCTTGACGCCGAACGAGCCGGTGTTCCAGCCGGGCTTCGAGGATGCTGACACCGCGGTACGCGCGGCGGTGCCGTTCTACGGTGTATACGACATGCTCGGCGTGACCGGATACGCGCCGGCAGAGCAGGAACCTTTTCTCACCAAGATCGTGATCGGCGCGTCGCCGGTGCAGGCTCCGCAGACGTGGCATGACTCGTCGCCGTTGTCGTGGCTGCGTTCCGACGCACCACCTTTCTTCATCCTGCACGGTGGCATCGACACGATGACGTCGCCCGCACAGGCGAGAGTATTCGCCCAGAAGCTGCGCGACGTTTCGCAGGAACCGGTCGTATACGCTGAACTGCCAGGGGCACAACATATGTGGGACTCGGTGCCCAGTGTGCGCACTGCGGCGACGGTGGCGGCTGTGGACAGGTTCCTGACGTCGGTCGGTGCCGGCACGGGCATCTGAGCGTGGTGAGTTCAGCCTGACGTCGCCTTGGCTATCGCTGCGGTCAGCAGTCCGGGCGCCCATCGGCGGACCCGCCACAGCACTTTGGTCGATCGGTCGGGAAATACCATCAGCCGAGATCGGCGCTTGGCCAGCGATGCGTCGAGTTCGTCGACGACCTGCTCGGCGGAGATCGCCGGGATGAAGGTATTCAGCCGTCGAACGCGCTCTGGCAGACCCTGTTCGAAGATCCTGTCCAGCATCGGCGTGTCGACGGCCCCCGGACAGACGCACCGCACCTTGATACGACTGCTCCGCAATTCCATTGCGAGTGTTTCAGCCAATCCGACTACGGCGAATTTCGTTGCCGTGTATGCGCCCATGGCCGGAGTGGGCATCCACCCGGCAAAGGAGGCTATCAGCGCCAATTCTCCGCAGTTGCGCTGTCGCATGCCGGGCAGCATCGCCTGTACCCAGTGCACGGTGCCGAGATAGTTGACGTTCATCAGGCGTGCGAAGTCCGCTGGCGCAACGTCGTCGATACGGCCGGGCATCGCGACTCCGGCGGTATTGATCAGCCGTCGCACCGGACCGAGTCGATCCTCCACCGCGGCCGCAGTCCTGGTGACTTCGGCGGCATCGGTGACGTCGCACGGATATGGAACGGCGCCCGTCTCGGCGGCGATCTGATCCAGTGCGGCGCCAGCCAGCTCGACCGCCGCGACGGCCCACCCACCCTGCACGAGCTTGGAACAGAACACCCGGCCCATCCCGCCGGCGGCTCCGGTCACGATCGCGACGGGCCGGGTCGCGGCTCGGCTGTCTGCATCATCAGAACGACGCTGGGGTTGTCGGCCGCTTGTCGGTAGCACCATGGGGTCGTGCCTTTCGCGTGATTCGCCGGTCACCGGCGGGGTGCGGCGGGATCAATAGCATAGTGCAAACCTGGTTATATAATTCTGTCCGCCGCGGTCGAGCTGGTCCAGCACCGGCGGATGATGGGTTGACTACAGTCGGTGGCATTACCGGACGGGCAGGTTGACCGCAACGGTCGTGCCCGGTCTGCCCGCGGCAGGCGAAGTACATAAAGCTAGATTTGCTGTATTCTCTGGACTAATCGAACCTGGTGATTGGCCGGAGGGGGACGCGTGGCCGGACGACGATCCGTCGCCTCAACCGGTTCGCACGAGCGGGTACGGCCAATGAAGATGTCGGATCAGGTTGCCGCTCAAATCCGTCGAATGATCGCTCGTGGCGAGCTTGCGGATGGCGACTGGTTGCCCACGGAAGCCGAGTTGATCGAACGCTATGGGGTGTCGCGGCCGACGCTGCGAGAAGCATTCCGGCTACTGGAGGGCGACTCGCTGGTCATGATTCGCCGTGGGCCCCCTGGCGGCGCACGGGTTACGGTGCCCGGACCGCAGGCCGTTGCTGACCTTTTCGGGATGATTCTCACCGTATCCGGCACGACGATCGGCGACGTGTGGGACGCCAGGTTGACCATCGAACCGCCGGCCGCCCGGCGATTGGCGCAATCCGCGACCAGAGAGGTCCTCAAAGAACTCGACGCCGAGCTACAAGGAGTAGCCGCGCTGATCGACGATCCGCGAGAGTTCAGTAGGGCCGGCGTGCGTTTCCACGTCAAGCTTGTTGAGTTGTCGGGCAACCACACACTGACTGCCGTCATCGGCATGTTGTCGGAGATCATCGAACGCGAGCTCGCGAAGTCCCTTGCAGAGATCGGGCCCGACAGCGACGAGGTTCGGCGCGCAAACCGGCGGGCGCTTCGCGGCTACGAGAAGATCGTCGCGTTGATACGCGACGGCGACGGCCCAGGCGCCGAGAGCGCCTGGCGCGATCACATGAAGAGCGTTCGCCGATACGTCGCCAAAACGCAGAACCAGGACCGGGTCATCGACCTGCTGTACTAGCCGGAGTGAGCTGATACCTGCCTTCTGGACTGCTGTTCCAGCTGTTCCGCCAGTCGCCTGTACGCATACACCTACGATCCGTTTCGTGACGGGTCACCCGCACGATTTCGGCGAAAAATGCAGGTGGCGATCGGCTGAGTCAAACCCTCGACAAAGCTAAAGAATATAGATAATCTTTTTTGGCGTTGATGCCCCTGTGTGCCTGACTTCATCGAAGAGCGCGGGAAAGAGCGATCACGGTGGAATACCAGGCGCACGTGGTGCGGCGGCGGCGTCGCTTGAAGTCGCAGCCGCGAAAACTGGCAACTCGAGGAGAGTCAGGCTATGCCGCTTCAGGACTGGATGAAATTGGTTTCAGTCGACGACCATGCGATCGAACCGCCGGGCGTGTGGACAGAGCGCATGCCGGCGAAATACGACCCGGCAGAGATTCCACATGTAGAAGAAGTCGAGGTCCACTCGGCCCGACTGCAGCTCGGGGCTACCGCGCATGGCCGTGTGCAGTCATGGGTTTACGCGGGCAAGCAATATCCGCAGATCGGACTCAACGCCGTAGCGGGCAAGGATCCTCGGACTTGGGATGTGGAGCCAGCGCGCTATGACGATATGCGGCCCGGCTGCTATGACCCGGTGGAGCGGCTCAAGGACATGGATGAGGACGGAGTGTGGGCGCAGCTGTGTTTTCCGAGCTTCGCGCGCTTCGCGGGAACCCGCTTCCTGGAAGGGTCTGATCGGGCGATGGCCCTGGACTGTGTGCGAGCCTGGAACGACTGGATGTTGCAGGACTGGTGTGGTGCCGCCCCAGAGCGATACGTGCCGATCGCGATCCTGCCGCTGTGGGATGTCGAAGCTTGCGTGACCGAGCTACGACGAGTGATCGAAATGGGGGCGCGAGCGATCTGCTTCCCGGAAAATCCCTCACCGTTGGGTCTGCCATCCTTCCACACCGACCATTGGGATCCGGTGCTCGCGATCGCAGAAGAAAACGGTATGCCGCTGATGCTGCATTTCGGCACATCCTCGCGGACCCCGTACACCAGCCCGGATGCCCCTACGCCGGTGGTCGTCTCACAGATGGGTCTGAATTCGATGGGGACCCTTGCCGATCTGCTATACGCGCGAACGTTCCACGTCTTTCCGCGGTTGAAGGTTGCGCTGGCCGAGGGGGGCACGGGTTGGTTGCCATACATGCTTGAACGCATCGACCAGGTGTGGGAGAAGCATCGCTGGTATTCGCACGTGGATGCCCACACCACGCCATCCACCCTGTTCCATCGCAACGTGTGGGGCTGCTTCATCGTCGATCAGGCCGGGGTCGATCTTCGCCACCGCATCGGCGTCGACCGACTGACCTGGGAGAGTGATTATCCGCACTCCGACTCGCAGTGGCCGCACTCCCGTAAGCGCGTCGCAGAGATGCTCGCCGACGTTCCAGACGACGAGGCCCACCGAATCGCCGAGCTAAACGCCTGCGCGCTCCTCGGATGGCGGCCCTGGGCATGACGATCTCGCTCGCGAAACAGTGCCGTGGCGATTTCAACCACCAGGTGGTGATCTCGGCTGTCGAGATCGACTTCGCCGATATGCTGCCAACCTTCCGCTACCACAATCTCGTACAAGACGGTACATATCTGTACGGAGGTTTTGCGGACGAGCTGGGCCGTCGGTACACGGTGTTACGCAAGATCAGCGGTGAACTCAGCGCGGGTCTCGTTCTCAATGCGTCCGACGGGCACAACCTCAGATCCCACGAGCGGGCCGTTGACTCCATGCGCGGCGGGACGTTGCGATACCAGGCCGATGACAGCGGATTTCGAATCCGTCCGTCGTCAGTCAAGGGCTGCCAGGGTCAGCCTTTCAGCCTGGAGATGGCTCGGGATCGCACCGTTTGGGATGAGGGCGACATCATGCGGGTCGAAGGGCGAGTGGTCGGTGACTGCGGCCTGCAGTGGCACGATCCTTGCCGCGACGGAGGTGACTTGTACGTCTCACACATCCTGCGCGCCAGCGGAACCTTGTTGGGCAGGCCCGTCGAGGGGTTCTTCGGAGTCGACCAGCAACACCTGGTGCCCGGAACGGTGTGGAGGCAGACGCCCTACTTCAAAAGACTGGAGATTGCTTGGTTCACCATGGGTGTGGAATATGACGACGGGACAATCGAAGTCGGACAACTCTGCCACGGCGCCGACGACTGGGGATTCGCCATGATGGCCAATCAAGACGGGCCGCTGAGGCTGACACGTGACATCACTGGCTCGGTCAGCTTCGCCGACAACGACTTTCCAACGAGGGTGGACTATGTCATCGACGGTGAAAAGTGGGCGTGGCAGGCGCACGCAGATGGCGTCATGCCGGGATATGCCGCAGACCCTCACTACCGACCTGCCGACGGATGGTGCACCCGTACGGGCGAGACACGTTCAGTCATAGCCTCTTTCGGCTGGCTGGACGCATTCAACGACGGCCGCGGCTGAACATATCAGGGGATCGGGAATGGGAGAAGCCAGGGCGCCGTTGCCAGCGCTCGACGCGGGCAACACAGCGTTCTGGACAGGAGGCCGTCGCGGCCAACTGCTGATCAGTCACTGTGAGGCATGTGGGCGGTGGCTGCATCCGCCGGTGCCCGTGTGCAGATTCTGTCTGAGCACCGAGGTGGCGCCGCGGCCCTCGTCTGGATTGGGCACCATACTGACCTTCACGGTGAACCGCCAACCGTTCCTGTCGGCGCTGCCCCCGCCCTACGTGATAGCCGTCGTCGGTCTCGATGACGATGCCGACCTGCGGGTCACCACCCGGCTCATCGACATCGATCCCGACGAGGTGTGCATCGGGATGCGGGTCGCTGTCGTCTTCGAGCAGGCCGACGACGTTTGGTTGCCACTGTTCACCCCAGAAGCGCCGCCGCGATGATTCATCCCCGAACTGGAACCGTCATCAGCGGTATCGGTCAGTCGGATATCGGCAGACGACTCGGCCGCTCAGGACTGTCGCTGACCGTTGAGGCTTCACTGGGTGCTCTGGCCGACGCGGGCCTCGACCGTAACGACGTCGACGGGCTCTCGACGTGGCCGGGTGGCTCGGGGCCGTCGCCCGGATTCACCGGCGCGGGTGTATGGGAGCTCAAAGACGCACTGGGCCTGAATCTCGAGTGGTTCTCCGGAGGTAGCGAAACGGCCGGACAGCTCGGCGCGGTCATCAACGCGGTGGCAGCGATCCGGGCCGGTTTGGCAACTCACGTCCTGTGTTTTCGCACAGTATGGGAAAGCACCGCCCAAACCGCCGAAAGACGCGCGTCCGTAGTCGGATCCGGTGATCAGCGGATAGCAGGTACGCACCAGTGGATGGTGCCGTTCGGGGCCGCATCGGCCGCCAACTGGGCAGGCCTGCTGGCCACCCGACATTTTCACGATCACGGCACCACCCGGACGCAGCTGGCCGGTCTGGCAACCACCCTGCGAGCGAACGCAGCCCGCAATCCGAAAGCGGTGCTGCGTGATCCGATGAGTATCCAGGACTACCTCGATGCCCGGATGATCTCTGACCCACTGTGCCTATACGACTGCGATATCCCGGTGGACGGCTCGACCGCAGTGATCGTGTCCGCCGCCGAATCGGTGCGTGCCGACACTGCCATCGGTATCGAGGCCATGGGTGCCGCATTACGAGGGCGACCGTATTGGGATCAATACGCCGACCTGTCCTCGATGGCCGCGGGTGACGCTGCAGAGACGCTGTGGCGGGACACCACACTGACGCCACGTGACGTGGACATCGCACAGCTGTACGACGGCTTTTCGATCCTGACCCTGATCTGGCTCGAGGCGCTCGGATTCTGCGACCGGGGCGGAGCAGGTCGGTTCGTTGACGGTGGTGGCCGCATAGCCTTGACCGGCGAATTGCCGCTGAACACCGGCGGCGGTCAACTGTCTGCCGGCCGGCTGCACGGATTCGGGCATCTACATGAGGCATGCGTTCAACTTCGCGGCGCGGGCGCTGACCGTCAGGTGCCAGGGGAACCGGAAGTTGCGGTGGTCGCCGCAGGCGGCGGATATCTGGGTGGCGCACTCCTACTCATCCGTCACTGATGAGTTCAGCAAGAAAGGGTGGATCGAGGCATGGTCGACGACGCGGCAGCAATAGAGGGCCGGATCACCGACGAGGACATCGAACGTGCGAAGGCGCAGATCGGTGTCGCGGTCAACAAGAAGGAAGAGCCGTGGAACACGGTGATCTCGCCGGACGCGATCTCTCACTTCGCTTTTGGCATCGGCGATGACAACCCACTGTTTCTGGAACCGCAATACGGGTTGAACACCCGCTGGCACGGCCAGATCGCCCCGCCCACTTTTCCGATCACCACCGGTCTGGACCAGACGCCGACATTCTCCGACCCGGCTCGAAAGGCGTTGTTCAAGGGTCTTTTTCGAGGGACGGGTAAATACTTCTCGGGGGTGAAATGGACGTGCTACCAGCCCGTCTACTCCGGACGCCCGGTGCTCATGGAGGGCTACACACTCGATGTCCAAGTCAAGCACAGCGAATTCTCCGGCGGACGTTCGGTCAAGGAAACCTATCGATACCACTATGTGGATCTCGACGGCAATCCGATCGCGACGCGCGACGAGTCCTACATAAGCGCCGAGCGGCAAGCCTCCAGGAATTCGGGAAAGTATTCACACATCGAGCGCCAGAACTGGACGGCAGATGACTTTGCGAAGGTCGAGGAGGCCTACGCGGCCGAGGCCCGGCAGGGTGCGGAGCCGCAGTGGTGGGAGGGCGTCGCGGTAGGTGACGAACTGCCTTCGATCATGAAGGGCCCGCTGACTGTTGTCGACATCATCAGCATGCATATGGGATGGGGCTGGGGGGGCTACGGCCTCGGCCCCCTGAAGTTCGCCCATCATCACCGCAAGAAGATGCCGGCGTTTTATCAACCCGACGAGTACGGCGTTCCCAACGTCGTGCAACGGCTGCACTGGGATTCCGCACGAGCCCAAGCGCTGGGCATCCCTGCACCTTACGACTATGGCCAGATGCGGGCCGCCTGGGTCGCCCATCTCCTGACCGACTGGATCGGAGACGACGGCTGGCTGGCCGAGATGGATCTTCAGGTGCGCGGTTTCAACTATCACGGCGATATCCACCGGTGCACGGGGGTTGTCACCGGTAAGGGCTCGTCTGCGGACGGAAAGACGACGCTTGACGTGCTCGCCACCAACCAGCGCGACGATTCCACAACCCGCGGATCCGCTGTTGTCCTTCTACCGTCGAGAGAGTCGGGCGCAGTGGTGTTACCAGTGCCCGACCTCGAACTCAGAAGGCGCGGCGCACAAGTGGCTTCCCGCATGACGGGCAGGGTAGGAGAGGAAATACGCCGCCTGCACGGTGAGTGAGCGGCTGACCGCATACCGGATCCAACGCGCTGGACATGAGCGGCAGCTGGGGTTATTATAACAGTCGCTACATTAAGGAGGATCGGACCCGATGTCGCTTTCTACCTACGGAGACTTTGATTTTCAGACGGTTGTCGACGCCTACGACCCCAAGCTGGCAGACCTTCAGCCGCATCATCACCGGCACGGCTTGACACTTCAGGTGCAATACTTTTACGGGGCCTTGCAAGACGCGGACGGCGTGATGTGGGCAGCGGAACGCAAGTTCATCGGCCCTATGACCGGCGGTCTGTGGCTGATGAACGATTCTTCCGGCGATCTGAACCTGCATCCAGGAGCGCTGACAACTTCGCGCGGCGAATCGATCAGAACCATCGAACCCTCGAAAAGGATCTGGCGAAACCACCTGATGCACACCATGAGTGAGAAGTTCGGCATCGCTAGCGAACCGCTGGAGCTGGCCATCGACGATGACGGCATCCGATGGTCGGAGGGCGGTCTACTCGACGTGTCAGGTTCCCTCCAAGGTCCCGGCTTTCAGTTCTATGCACCGGCGCGCGAAGAGCCTCTCTTCTATACCACGCAGGTCTACTGGGTTACCGGCACGATCGACGGCAAAGCGGTCGAAGGATTCGTTGGACTGGACAACGGCTACTGGACCCACGGGCGCGAATGGAAGGAATACCGCTACTTCGGTGACCTCGAAATCTCCTGGGAGGTCTTCGGCAACAAATTCACCGACGGCGCCGTGGAGTACGGCGTGATCGTCAAGGGGCGGCGCGGTTGGTCTGGCGGTGCGACGTTTGAATCGGGAAAGCTGATCGGCAAGACGGACTCAGTGGGCGCCGCCTACCAGCTCGATGACGAAGGCTTCATCAATGAGGCCAAATTCGACGTCGGGGGAGTGGGGTACACCTTTACCGGCAGCCAGACCGGGAAGATGCGCCACTTCGGCGAGGCGCGCTGGGGCGGCTACACCTCGCAGGGCGGCGTGACGCGGCGCGACGGCGACGACAGGAACCTGGAGGTCGGGTACAGCTGGCTGGAATTCTTTCCCGGGCGGATCTCCTCCGACGGTCTCGCTGTCTAGTGGCGCGAGCCGGAAAGGCTGGTCAACGTCAATCCGGTCGACCGCCGGCCGGATCCGAGTTCGCCCGGGATATGTTGTTGCGAGCCGCTGCAACACATTTCAGCGAGTTCGGCTTTGCCGGCGCCAGCACCCGATCCATCCTCGCTGATGCAGACGCGAGTGCGCCAACCCTGTACCACCATTTCGGGGATAAAACAGGCTTGTACATCGCGGCTGCGACCGCCGCACAGGACCACGTGCTGGAAACGTTCTCGACCGCAACGGCCGCACGGGACGACATTGTTGATCGAATATCCGCCCTGCTGACAGCGGCGACGGCGCTGAGGAAGCAACACCCGAACGTGGCGAAATTCCTCGCCGTCGTCCAACAGGATGTCTCACGGCACCCCGAACTGAGCCAACTCGCCTCCTATGCGAAGGAATTCGACGAGTTCTGGTGTTCGATTGCCGGTGGAAGCGGCGCCCCGCGCGGGACTGCGGTTGCACTGCGAGCGCTCGTGGAGGGGTTGCTCGCAGTGGGTGGAGCTGTCATGCCGATCGAGGATGTCGCCGCGGGTGCTGAAGCGCTGCAACAATTCACGCGATACGGTGCGGAAGCGATGAGTTAGCGCCGCTCGCCGGTGTACCTGCGGTCCAGCCCGTTCAAGGGGAAGGTCTCAATCCAGGCCAGCGATGTTTCCGGTGTGCGATCGTCACCGACACGGCGAACCGAACCTGCCTGGCCGTGATACGCGTCGCCACGTGCCGCGGCCAGCGAGCGCATCTGACCCCGGTCTGCCGCAGTGAACCGCCACTGGTCATCGCCCGCCGAGTACACCGCCGTGTCGACATACTTGTCGGCGTCCAATTCGACTTCCGCTGAAAGCTCAGTGGTTTCGATGATCGGGCCGTGCTGGTCCGCAATGACGGCAAAGCCCCAGTGTTCCTTGCCCAGACACAATGCACCGAACTCGTGGGCGCCATCGGGGTAGATGTTGACAAAAGTCACCCACGCGAGCTCGACAACATTGAAGATGGGCCCATTGTTGTAGACCTGGCCGGTCGGCCCGTAGAAGCTGTCCATTGCGACATGGCCGCGGACCGCGCGCCCCTGGACGTGCCCCGTGACCCGGAACGGCTGCGAGACATAGAGATTTCCGCCGCGTTCGTCGATGTTCGGCGAGTACCATTGGTAGCCCAGGCCCAGCGGGGCGCCGCGGAGGTCCAACAGTTCTCCCTCCGACCAGCGAAACTCGTCATCGGACACGATCAACTCGAAGGGCTGGCTGTACGGCGTCTGCGCGGCTGCCACTCGGAACGACGACCCGTTTTCCTCGAGTGTCCACCGCACCCCCGCGCCGCGGTGCGACGAGACGACCGCCTCAGGTGCGATTTCCAGGCTGTTCTGGCCGACGTTCGACGACAATTGCAACCCGCCCGACAGCTCGGTGTTGACCTTACGCATTGGCGCCAGGAAGTTGCCGTCGTCGTCGGTCAGGCAGCTCCACCAGTAAGTCGCCATGGGCGACAAGCCGAAGAACTCGCGTTCGCACCAGGCGTCATGCGCTGCGAACTCACAGGTACTGACCAGGGTTCGGAAGCCGAAGTTCCCGCGCTTGCGTGACGGCCACTTCCATGCGGAAGCTCGGTCCCCGCTCAACTCATCGCTTTCGTCCGGACCGCGCCTGTCTCGACGAGACGCTCGTTGTACGTCTCCATCAGTGCTTCGGTTGTTTTCGGGCGGCGCTGTTCGTCGACGTGATGGACCCACCCTTGCCGCCAGCGGTGGCCGGCAGGTAGATCCTTGCGCACCGGGCACCGCCCGGCCTCGGCGGCCTCCCATACCCAGGTCTCGCCGCGGCCCGTATAGGTGACCTTCGTGGGAAAAGTGCTCTCGTGCATCGTTTCGCCGTCCAGTTCGACATTGACATCGACGTCGCGTGCGATCAGCGAGGGGCCGTCGGTGCGGTGAATGATCATCAGGTTGAAGTCTTCGGTGCCGTGGATGAGGTGTCCGGCGTGGATTTCGCCATCCTCGAACTCGGTGGCGAACGCGACCCAGGCTGCTTCCAGCCTTGTGATCAGCGGCCCGGTGAGGAAGTGCTTACCTGCCTTGGCATGCATGCTGTCGTGGAACACCAAACCGGTGACGGGAACTCCTTTGACCGTGCCTGTGGTCTTGAACAGGCGCGAGGTGTATGCGAACGGATCGTCCTCGTCGACACAGGCGAATTGCAGTGCCGGTCCGATCAACACCCCCGTCATCGACAGGTCCGTCCCGTCATTCCACGCCATGTGTGAGTCATCGACTGCCATCAATGCCGTGCCGTCAGGTGTCGCGACCTCATATCGACTACCGTTCTTGCGGTGCTCGACGGGCCCACCGTAAGAGCTACTTTCATCGGTGGCGTAGGTGAAGTCTTTGCCGACTTTGGATTCCGACAAATGGAGATACCGCGCGTGGTCGGCGTAGAAGCCGCGGATCGGCCACCAATAGTCGCCCGACTCCGAGCGCACCGAGCCGTAGAAATACTGCATGTCCATTGACAGCCCGGCGATGTCGTCCCAGTGAGCAGCCGCGGTCGGCTGGATCACCGCCGCAGCGGGCTGAAATCCGAAATGGCCGCTGGTGCCGACCTGTTCGCGTGTCATGTTTGTACTCGTTTCGATCTGGTCGTGGGTCGTTGCATGGCTGATGTGGTTTTCACGTTGCGGGGCTCAAGGCGGATTCGAGCAGTTTGATCTCGCCGGAATTTCCGTCGACTTCGACCAGCGCGCCTGCGGCAAGACGGCGTGTCGCGTTTCGCGCATCGACAACGCAGGTGACCCCGAATTCTCGAGCAACGATGGCCGCATGTGACATCGGCCCTCCGAGATTGGTGACGACCGCTCCGGCGTATGCGAATGCCGGCGTGTAGCCGACGTCGGTGACCTCAGCCACCAGGATCTCACCTGGGGCGAGGTCGTCGATCGTGTGCTGGTCGACGATTCGTACCCGCCCCGTGATGCGCCCGCCGCTGACACCCAAGCCCTGCAGCGACTGTCCCGGCTCTAGCGGCGCGATGTCGGCGGCCGGAGCCCACGTCCCGCTGAACACCGAAGGCGGATGAATCTCTGCCAGCCGGTCCATCTCGACGCGCCTGCGGCGCACAACATCTTCGACGTTTGGCGGCATCGCCCCCAATTCGTCGACCTGGAGAAAGAACACGTCGTTCGATGCGCCCAGGATGCCGAGGTCGACCAGGCGCCGACCGCGTTCGCGCATCAGTCGGCGAAGAATCGACGTGGATAGCACCACCTTGTCGCGGCGCACTTCTCGATCACGCAACTGACGGGCCACCAGCTTGGCCGCCCACCGCTTCGGCTTGTTGCCCCCGCGCGTGCTTACCGGGCTGCCTTCGAGTTCGTATGTCTTGGCGATCATCCGGGCGAACTGTGCGGGGTCGTCGCCGTAGCTGGCCGATAGCAACTCGCACTCGGCAGGCCCGCGGTGTCCCACCTCCGACAGGACCGCGGTGATCTGCGCATAGAATTCTGGCGCGCGTTCGCGGACGGCAGTCAATGGGTCCGGTGATGCGGTAAGCGCCTCGACAGCTGCGGGATTGCTGCGCGCATTGTGGGCGAGTCGTTTGATGCCGGCCAATGCCCGCCCACTGGCCACATCGGTTCCGGCGACAGTTGGATCGGCACCCAGCCGCGCCGCCGCAGTCGAGGTTGCCGTGCACGTGAGGGCCGCCCACGATGACAGCACCCATCCATGCACGACCAGGTCCCGCGCGAGCGTGATGAGGCTTTCCAGCCGGATATCGTCGAGTGCGGTGATGTCGGCCGGCTGGAGTGTCTCAAGGCGGTCGACATCTGCGATGTACGCGCGTGTCTCGCTCGTCGAGCCCGCGACCAAGCCGACACCGGTGAGTCCGACCATGAGCAGATCCCACAGTCGTCGACCGCTGCCGGATGGATCGCGCGGTGGTCGGTGGTCGCCGAACACGGGTGTATCGCCGAGCACACGACCGAAGAATTGGTCGGTCAAGCTGGCCGGATCGGTCCCAGGCATGGACTCTGCCATGTAGTACACCGCGGAGACACCGCCGTAGAGGCGATGGGCGAACGCGCCGATGGATCGGCTGGCGTTCTCTCTGCCGATTACGCCCCGCAGCCGAAGGCGCTCGGCAATGGATACGCCGCCGGCATGGAGTCCGCGCACGGTGGCCGACGCGGACGCAGGCGAAAATGGACCTGGCAACGCCTCGGACAGATTCGTGGCGACGAAGGTCGGAAACCGCGGGTCGATCGGGTTGTCGAACTCACCGTTCAAGCCCTCGGGTCCGGCCGGATGCAGGGCCACGCCATCCGCGGGTGACTCGTCGACGGCGGGAATGTCGTGAACCAGCGGCACTCGCCATGGCAATGTGAAGACCTTCTTGCCTAGACAGACGCGGCCGCGCACCGCCAACGCAAAGTCGTCAAGGCATTCCTCGGCGGTCCACGCCGGGCGATAGCCCCAGTCGTGCACCAGGCGCCCGGTGTCCATGATGGGGAAGTTCAGTAACAGCTCGAATTCCGCGGGTGAGGCTTCGACGAGTTCGTGCCGATAAAGCGCCCCCAATCCGGCGTCGATGAACCGTTTGCGGGTCGGGAAACAGCCGGCGACCGAGCTTGGCGGTGATATCACGAACAGTGGGCTGGCCGGGTGCGGCGAGGTTTACCGCGCCGATCTGGGCTCCGAGCACCGCCCGGACGAACACCCTGTGCACGTCATCGGTGTGCACGACCTGCATCGGCCGGTCTGCGGACCCCTCGACGTTCGGAAACATCGGTGAGCCAAGCAGCCGCATGACTGTGTTGTCGACATCGCGCCCGACCACAATGCCGGGCCGAATCGCGACCCATTCGGTGCCGCAGTCAGCCAACAGAGACTCGACATGCGCCTTGTGGAAGGCGTAGAAGTGTTGCGCTGACGGGTTCAACTCTTCGTCTTCGGTAAGTGGCGCAACGGCACCGATCCGCGCGCCATAGGCGAGAACCGACGATGCGAAGACGATGCGCCGGGTGCCGGATCGGCGCATCGCCTCAAGCACGTTCTCGGTACCCCCGATGTTGATCTCCCGGGTCAGTGCCTCATCAGGGCTGGAATTCACCACCCATGCGCAGTGTGCGACGACTTCTGCCCCGTTCATTACCTGGTTCACGGCGGCGCTGTCGCGGATATCGGCCTCGACGAACTCGCTGTCAGAGAACCAGTTTCGTGGCCGATGTCTGGCCAACCCGACGATGTCGTGTCCCTCCGAGCGCAACCGAGCAGCAATTCCCCGACCGAAGACGCCACCGGCGCCCGTCACGACGATTTTCATGAGGGCTGCTGCCACGGTTCCACGGGAGCGACACCTTCGAAGGTGGTGTTCCCGTCGTGGGCGCGACGCAAGACGAGGAAGTCGGCGCCCTTGTATGCGCGATGGTCAGACGGGCCGAGAGTGATGATTGTGCCGGGTCCCCCGGTGCACGCAGGGATTCGGCGCAGCGTGTCCATGGCATCCCGCAGCGCAGTCGGCGCGGCGTAACGCATTCTGCCGAGCGCTAGTGCGAAAGCATGGCCGATGTCGTAGCCGGTGGATAGGCCAGACGTCGCGTAATCGTAGCCAAAGCGTTTGGCGAAACGCTTGCGCACCGCAGCGAAGACGTCGTTGCGTTCGTCGTACTGATCCACGCCGACCCAGCCTTCGAGGCGGCGGGCCCTCTCCTCGCTGTAGGTTGCGCTGACGAACGCCGTCGTCTGGATCCTAGGTGGATCCCAGCCGATCTTTTCCAGGGCAGGCCGGACCCACTGGTTGACTCCGCCCAGGCCGAGATACACCAGCGCGTCCGGTCCGGAGTCGCGGCACACCACCAGCGCATCGACCAACTCTTGGACGCTGGTGGCCGAATAAACGGGAGGTTCAGCGGTGACCACCAGATCGTGCGCCTGTATTTCGTAGCGGAAGAAGTGCGCGTACTCCTCGCCAATTTGGGTTCGTTCGCGCAGGATCGCGATCCGTCGGTGTCCGTTCTTGCGCAGCCATGCGGTCATCACGGCGGGTTCGTCAGCCAAGCCGCCATTGGCGAACGCATAGGCGTAGTCGCCGACAAAGCGGGTGGACCCACAGATCGTCGCGGTGGGGACCTGCACGCGCTCGATCTCGGGCAGCAGCGCAAGACAGTTGTCGGAGGTGAACGGTCCGACGACACCGAGGACTTCTTCATCTTCCACGAGTTCGCGGTATGCCTTGATCAGCCCGTGTGCCGTGGTCCACGGCTGTGCGTAGACCTCGCGCACAACCACGTCGACCTCCCGCTCGAGAAGTCCGCGAGCTTGGACTTCCTCGCATGCCAGTCGGACGGCATCGGGCCAGCAATCGCTCAAACCGGGGTGTTCGGGCAAGTCGATCAATATCCCGAGCCGGTATGGCTCGATCCGCCGCCCGTGGTACACGGTTGCCACGATTCAGCCCGTCCCACCGACTGCCGATTCGGCCGCCACGGCGTCTCCTCGATCGAGTTTCACGGCGGTCCCTGCACTCGCCCGTTTCCGCGGGACCAACCCAGCTGTGACTTTAGGACTCACCGGAACTCCCCGTCAACCTTTTCGAGTACGGATTATCTATATTCTTTGAGCTGTCGTGCCGAGGGGCATCGGCCTCGGAAAAACATCTCGGGTATTAAGTTGGCGGCTTTAACTCTTTGTGCAGCAATATCTTCCGTATCGTCTATCGAAGAAGAGGATCGCGAGCAAGTCCGAGAAGGCGTTCAGCGATCGTGTTTCGCATTATCTCGGAAGTTCCGCCGGCGATAGTCAAGCATCGGGCGAACAGATAGTCGCGGGTCACCTCTGGAACCGCACCTATTGCCTCAGCCGCCCCCGCCAGTTCCATTGCGAGTTCCGTCAGCCGCTGGGCGCTCTCGGCCCTCAGGACCACGCGGGACAGGCCCACCGCTTCCGCGGCCACGAGTACGCGCCAAAGGGTTCGTAGGTACCGGGCTCCGCCTCGGATGATCCGCTTGTCGTCGACGCGGACGCCGCTGAGGCTGATGTCGCCGATGGTGTGGGTGGCATCGAGTGCGTCCGGAGCCGGGTGGACTGCCACACCGTCGGTCGCCGCGTCGACAACGAGTACGCCGTCCGCGGTGATGACCGCGATGACATCGGCGTCGGGCGAACCCAACACGGCGGGGAAGTGCCCCGACGCCAGCCCGTTGTCGTCGACCACGACACTGCCGTTCACCGCCACAACTCCCACTGTGAAACCGGTCGCGAGCGAAGCAAGATACTGGGCTCGCAAGGCCTCGGTGCCGGACGCATCGATTAGCGCTGCGAGTGTCACTGTCGGCAAGAAGGGTCCAGGGCATAGCTCGTGCCCCATGGCTTCGAGGACGATCGTTAATTCCGAAAGACCATAGCCGGAACCGCCGCGAGCGCTCGCGCGTGTCTTCGCACGTTTCAACAGACCGATTGCGGCGTCGGCGAGGTCCATATGCTCATCGGTGATCGCCAGCGCTGAAATCGTCACGATTTTCAGCGTCCACGTTGAATCGTTGCGCCGCCATCCACCTTGAGCTGCATGCCGGTGACGTAGCGGGACTCGTCGGACGCCAAATACAATACGGCGTAGGAGATGTCGGACGGTTCGACCCAGGGGATCGGCATGGCTTGCATGGACCGGAAGCCGACTTCCGCCTCGGCCACCGACGGGTTGATCAGGTCCGGCCGGAACGTCCGGTACATCGGATCGCTCTGCAGCATGTCAGTGTTGCAGTTCGTGGGGTGAACAGCGTTGACGCGGATAGACTTTGGCGCCAGCTTGACGGCCAGCGTGGTGGTGTATTCGACGAGTACGCGCTTTGCGAGGTTGTAGCCCGCCCCACCGAGTCCCTGTGGTCCCGATCCAGACGACGCGCTCGACAACAGGCCGGCGACTGATCCGGTCATGATGACCGACGCGCCTTCGCCAAGGTGGGGCATTGCCACATGCACGGTATTGATCACACCGACGAGGTCGACGTCGACTGCGTCTATGAAGGCCTCTACATGCTGACCTTCGCCCAGCGGGCAGATGCCTGCATTCGCCACGACAACGTCGAGCCTGCCGAACTCGGCAAGACCCTGACCGACCGCTTCTTCGAGCGCGGCGCGATTGCGAACATCCGCCTGGACGGGAACGATTCGCCTGCCGGTCTTTTCGACCAGGCGCACGGTCTCGTCGAGATCGTGCAGGTTTGCGAGCGAATAGTCGTTGCTGTCGATGTCACTGCATATGTCGACCGCGATGATGTCCGCGCCCTCTTCGGCGAGGTGTACCGCATGGCTACGGCCCTGTCCGCGAGCCGCCCCGGTAATGAAGACGACCTTGTCCTGAACGCGACCCATATTCCTCCTCAGTACCGGTGTCCCGCTAAGGGAACTGTTCGTTGATCGGTATGAATTCGGGCATCGCCAGCCCGCGGCGCAGCCAGTTACCGCCGTCAAGGACCAGTGTGTGCCCGGTCAGGTAGGCGGCATACGGTGAACACATATACGTTGCTGCCCAACCGAGTTCGCGCGGGTATCCCACTCGACCAGCGGGTATTCGGCGTGCGTCGGCGTCCGGATCACGCTGGGCCAGGAGGCTTCCCGGCAGGTCCGGATGCGGAAAGAGCCCAGGAGCTAGACAGTTGACACGGATACCGTTGGGTGCCCACTCCACGGCAAGCGACTGGGTCAAGTTGGTGACGGCAGCCTTGGCGGCTGCCGAATGTGCGGTTCCCGGTCCGCCGGTCCACGCGTAGGTCGCGCCGATATTGAGCACTGCTCCAGGCGCTGAGCGCGCGATCGCGCGCCGCGCGAACTCGGCACTGCACAAGAACGTTCCGTTCAGAACGATATCGATGACACTGCGCCAGGCGTTCGACGACATCTTGACCGCCTGTACGGGAAAGTTCCCCGCGGCATTGTTCACCAGCACATCAATTGCGCCCAGCTCTTGTTCTACTTGGCCGAAAGTGGCCGCGACGGCGTCGGCGTCACGGACGTCGAGCTCAACCCCGAGGGCCGCGATGCCGAAGTCCTTTATCGCCCGCAACCCGTTGTCACGATGTTCGGCGCTGCGGCTGGCGATCACCACAGCCGCACCCAACCTCGCGAACTCAATGGCCATGGCTTTGCCCAACCCGGTGCCGCCGCCGGTGACGAGGACGACTTGGCCGGCGTAGGTGTCCGGCGACAACATGGTGGCGCCGATGGGAGGGGGCGGTGGCAATGCCATCTCAGCGTTCGTCGCTTCCTGGGCCGTTGTTTCTCTCGGAATGACCGATCCCGCGTTTGAGATTCAGGTACTCAGGCGAGCTGAACAATGCGGTCTGGGCGAGCAGTTCCTGATTGAAACCGGTTCGGGTATCGCAGGTCGCTGCGTGGTTCACCAACATCTTGGCCATCGTCACTGCAAGGCTGGGCTGGGCAGCGATGTGGCGGCACAGTTCCATCGCTCGGTTGTATAGGTCGTCGACTGGAACGACTTCCTCCGCCAAACCCCATGAGTACGCGGTTTGGGCGTCAATGCGGGCACCGGTGAGTACGAGGAACTTCGCTCGTGCCGGGCCTATGAGCGCCGGTAGCAGTTGGGTGCCACCGGTGTCGGGTATCAGTCCGAAGCTGACCTCAGGCAGCCCGAACACCGCATCATCGGCGACGATTCGAATGTCGGCGGACAGTGCGATCTCGAATCCGCCGCCTAGCGCAGCGCCCTGCACGGCGACGACGACGGGCTTGGTCGATTCGAGTACCTCCAGACGAATCTGCTGATGCTGCCGCACAAACGTGAAATGGTCTTGTCCGTCTGCGCGCATGCCCAGCTCAGCCTTGTCGCGGCCGGAGCAGAATGACCTGCCCTCCCCGCGAATGAGCACACAGCGCACCGCCGGGTTGCTTAGATGACTGCGCAGGGCCGTGCACATCTCGTCGAATAGCGAATCGGTTATCGCATTGTGGCGGTGCGGTCGATTGAAAGCCATGATGCCGACTCCGTCGACCACCTCGATCTTCAGCTCCGAAGTCGTCATGCTTCCTCACTCAGTGTTGTGGGTAGTCCGCCCAACTGCTCGCCTGCCCGGGGGAAGACGTCGCCTGCACAGATAGCGTGTGCTCGCTTCAGGTAACGGTGTGCAGAAGATTCAACCGTGAACCCCATCGCGCCGTGAATCTGGATGTTTGACCTGGCGTTCGCCAGAGCGGCCCGGCGGGTGTAGGCAGCCGCCGCGAGCGCTTCGTAGTCAGATTCGGCTTTGGCAGCCATCTCGGCCAGCGCGGCAAAGAAGGTCACGTTGTCGGCGGCGAGCGCCCTGGTTGCCATGTCCGCGCACTTGTGTTTGATCGCTTGAAAGGCGCCGATCGGCTTGCCGAACTGAACTCGGGTCTTGGCGTATTCGACCGCTAAATCGCGTGTGATGCAAGTTATTCCAGCTAGCTGAGCTGAGCTGAGAATCGACAGCGTCCGCCGAATATTGCCGACCGTGCGGCTGTTGTCGTGGTCGACCACCGGTCGGCCGACCTCTGCCATGCGGATATGACCCACCTTCGACGCGTCCTCGATGCCGGGACTGAACTCGACGTTGGGGGGCAGGCGGAGAATGACAACGCGATCGCTTTCGACCAGAAGCATCAACTCGGCGTCTTCTGCGTCCAGTACCAGAAGTCGGTCGGGGTCATCGGGCACCGCGAGCGCCCGTGCCACCCTGCGGTGACCTGCGATCATCTCGGCGGCGAGTGACTGCTCGCCGGCGCACGCCGCCGTTCGGGCGGCGGCCAGCGTCGTCAGGATGGGTCCGCCCACCAGGCCGCGGCCGATCTCCCGGAACAAGAACACCTGATCGAGAAGGGTGCCCCCGGCACCGCCGGCGTCTGCATCGGTACCGAGTCCGAGCCAGCCCATCTCGCTGATCTCCTTCCACCGAACATCGTCCAGTTGGGTCGACGTGGCGAGAGGGATCCGTGACTCGACGTACTGTCTCGTCGCATCGGCGAACGCCTGCTGGTTTTCATCGGGAAGAAAGTCCACCGCACATCCCTACCGATTTCGCGGCAGGCCGAGAACGCGTTCGCCGACGATGTCGCGCTGCACCTCGGATGTTCCGCCGCCGATCGTGGTTGCGTAGGAGTACAGATACTCGGCGATGTCATTGCCATACCGCGCGCCGCGGTCCAGCCCGTGCACGCCGATGACCTCCATCCGCATCCGGTGGATCCGCTGTGCGAGCTCGGCGTAGAAGATCTTGATCATGGAGCCTTCTGGGCCGGGAACGTCTGTTCGCGCAGCACGCGACACCGTGGCGTATGTCATCGCCCGCATGGCCAGCACGTCGGCGCGTAGTTCACCGAGTTTGTCGCGAACACTGTCGTTCTCGAGGACGCCTAACGTCGACGCTTCCCCGATGAGGTCTTCCAGCGTTACCGATAGCTCCGTCTGCAGCTTCATGAAGCCGGTGCCGCGCTCGAAGCCGAGCGTGGACATCGCCACTGACCAGCCGTCGCCGACGTCGCCGACCACATTGGACAGCGGTGTGCGGACGTCGTCATAAAAGACCTCGCAGAACTCCTCGAGACCGTCCATCGACACGATCGGTCGAATGGTGATTCCGGGCGAGTGCATATCGCAGATCACCCAGGTCAAACCGTGATGCCTGGTGGAAGAGGGGTCCGTCCGGACAAGCAATTCTTGGAAATCGGCCATGTGTGCGTAGCTGGTCCAGATCTTCTGGCCGTTGACGACCAAATGATCGCCGTCGATCGACGCCCTGGTCGAGATGCCTGCGAGATCGGAGCCGGCGCCGGGTTCGGAGAACCCCTGACACCAGACTTCTTCTCCAGCAAGGATGCGGGGGAGATGGCGGCGCTTTTGTTCCTCGCTGCCTCGGGCGATGAGTGTGGGTCCGCCGTGGTTGATTCCGACGAAACCGCAACCGATATCCGGGCCCTTCGCCAGCGCGTACTCCTCGTACCAGATCAGTTGGCGTACTAGCGACAGCCCCTGGCCACCATATTCACGTGGCCAGGCGATTCCGCCGTAACCTCCGTCGAATTGTGTTTTTTGCCAAGCCATATCCCAGGCACGCGCGTCGGCGAATTCGCTTGGGCGCTCGCGCGTCGGAATGTTCTCCTGAAGCCACGACCGCACCTCACTTCGGAAGGTGCGGTCCTCATCGGTGAAGTGCAGATCCACGTAATACTCCTGATATCGCGGCAGGAAGTCAGGCGAGAGTTTATCTAGATAAACTGTACTTATGCAAGAGGGCCTCGGGTGGGCGTTCCGGCGCATCGGTGCGGCTTGCACGAGCCGGTCATCGCAGGGTGCCGACCCGGATCGAAGAATCTAGAGAATCTCTATCCGATGCGTTGACAGTCGGTGGGGCGCACCCTACATTTCGGATAAGAGAAACACGACGACAGGCGACTCTTCATGACCGTTTTGGTGACGGGCGCGTCCGGTGACTTCGGCTCCTGCATCATCCCCGAGATTCTCGATCGAGGTCACGAGGTGGTCGGATTGTCCCGGCACCCGCATGCCATGCCGTCGTCCGGATACCGCCATGTGAGCGCCGACATCCGCGATGCAGATGCACTGACGGAAGCGATGGCGGACGTCGATGCCGTGGTGCATCTGGCATGGACGACACACCCCAGCCACGATGTCGAAGCGACCCGGGCGATCGATGTAGGGGGAACGCAAGCGGTGGTCACGGCGATGGAGCGCGCGGGGGTCTCACGTCTGGTCGCGGCGTCGTCGGTTCTTGCCTACGGGGCCAACGCCGACAACCCACCGCTGCTCCGCGAAGGGGACCCCCTGCGGCCGTCCGCCAAGCACCTCTACTCGAAACACAAGGCCGAAATCGAGGCGCTCATTTCAGCATCCGCCGTCAACGCTGTGATGGTGCGGGCGACCAACATCATGGGTCGAACCACGACCGGTGTCACCCAGGAAGGGTTCGCCACGCCGGCCATCATGGCCATGAAGGGCGGTCCGAACCGATTCCAGTTCGTACATCCAGACGATCTGGCGCGGTTCTTTGCCGATGCGCTGGATCACCGCGAGTGGACCGGCCCGGTCAACCTCGCGGCACCCGACACGATCGCCATGCGCGAAGTCGCCCAAATCCTGGGCAAACGCTACATCGAGGTGTCGCCGAAATACGCAGAAGCAGTGCTGAGCTTCCTGTGGGAACGTGGATGGTTCTCCCTCGATCCAGGAGCGGTCGAGGCGTTCCTCAATTTCCCCCTGGTTGACACGAATCGGCTGACCGAGGACTTCGGATTTCACTGCGCGTGGTCATCGCGGCAATGTGTGGAGGACTTCGCACGCACCAATCGATCCCACGTTTTTCTGGGGACCCGGCAGGTTGGTGTGCCATGGCGGTGGCCATGGGCCTGGGTGCCCGAACCGTCCACCGCCGCAGATCGCCGCCCGGCCGCCCCTGCCGGCGTGGCAGGTGAATTCGACACCTTGGTGCATCCGAATTGGCAGGTCTACACCGCCAACAACACCTCTGAGGCGTTTCCCGGTCCAATGACGCCGCTGTCGCTGGAACTGGCACTGGAGTCGTTGCGGGCCGGCGGTGGTCAGGCGGCCGACGTGCTGCGGCTGGATGGCGATTTGAAGCGAGCGCTGCGGGAGGAACAAACCGGCTCCTTCGGCCATGGTGTATATGCCAACCTGTCAGTGGTGTTTGCGATGGGGTCGGTGATGCCGGGCGGCGATTCGACAGCGTGGCAGACAATGCTGTTCGGGGGAGACACGTCACGCGAAGTACCTGAGTTCGAGGGGCTCAGCCGCTGGCAGCTGATGCGCCGGGCACCACGAATTGCCACTCAACTGACCGGCTTTGGCCGCGAGATGCGCGACATCGCTGCGCATGCTCGCGAGTCCGCCCACGATGGGGCCTTTTACGCCGGGCTGTCCGACGCCGAACTCCACACTCGGCTGAGTCGAACGCGCGACGAGGTCGCAAACGCCTGGGCGTCCGCAGCGCAGGCATCGTCGTTCACCGTGCCGTTGATGGGTATGATCCAGAAACAGGGCGGACAGGGATTCGCCACTCAAATACGTGGCGGAACAGCAGGATTGGTGAGCGCCGGTATCGCTTCCGGCGCTTACGAGCTGGCGGAACTGGCCAGGACCGATCCCGTGATCGCACGCACCCTCCGTGATAACGCGGCGGCGGCGGCGCTGGCGATCCTGCGTCGCGAGCGACCGACGTTCGCGGCCAAGCTTGATGCGGTGGTGGCCGAGTATGGTCACCGGGGCCCGCGGGAGACCGAACTGGCCAATCCGGTGTTCGCCGATGACCCGGCACGGCTGCTGGACGTCGTTGCCAAGCTGCTCGGTACTCGCCGTCGGGCCACCGAGGAGGGGCCGAGGTTCGGGCTGCGCCTGAGGTTGCTGGCATCGATCGGAACCCGATTCCAGCGTTCGAGGGAATTGATCCGGGACGCAGTGATCCGTCAGACGCATCAGTACCGGCTGATCGCCAGGGAGATTGGGCATCGTCTGGCCGCACGCGGTGTCATCGACCGTCCCGAGGATGTCTTCTATTTGGTGCGCAAGGAGATCAAGAACCCGCCCGCCGACGCCAAAGTCCTCGTTGCGCGTCGGCGCGCCGAGCGTGAACGGCTAGAGTCCCAACGTCCGCCGTTGGACTTCGTCGGGGAGTGGACTCCCCTCGATGGCGATGTTTCGGTGCTGAAGCCGGGCGAGTCCCTCACGGGTAAAGCGGTGTCGGCGGGCCTCGCCAAGGGGCCGGTCCGTGTTCTGACCATTGACTCGATGGATGACCTGGAACCCGGTGAGGTATTGGTAGCCGCGTTCACCGACACCGGATGGACGCCGTTTTTCGCGTATGCGGCAGCCGTGGTAGTTGACACGGGCGGGGAGATGTCACACGCTGCGGTAGTGGCGCGCGAATTCGGAATCCCCTGTGTCGTAGGGACTTCGAACGGCAGCCGGGCGCTCAGAACCGGCCAAATCGTCGAAGTCGACGGCCGGTCAGGCGTGGTGACCCGGGTCGAATGAGCACACCGACATCTGCCGCACCAGTTCGCAGCCGCTACGACGGCCTCTTCATCGACGGAGTATGGCGAAGTACCGACTGCGTTGAGCCGGTGCTCAATCCGGCTACCGAGGAAATCGTCGTCGCCGCCCCGTGGGGCGACGTCGGCGACGCCGAAGCCGCGGTGGTTGCGGCGCGTCGGGCTTTCGACCACGGACCCTGGCCGAGGGCGACGCCGGCTCAACGGTCGGCGGCGCTGGGGCGACTGCGCGACGTACTTGCCGGATGGGGCGACGACATCGTGGGTTTGGTGGTCGCTGAGGCCGGCATTCCCGTCTCGGTGGCTCGGCCCAGCCAGGTCGACGCCCCGCTGCAGCTGTTGAACTTCTTCATCGAACGATGCGCTGCCTTCGAGGCGATCCGGCCGTTGCCGGTGACGACATTCCCGAATCGGCACGGCGGCACGGTGCTCGGTGCCGGGGTCGTCCAGCGTTCTCCGCGCGGTGTCGTTGCCGCGATCACGCCGTTTAACGCTCCCTTCTTCGTCAATCTGCTGAAGGTCGGACCGGCGCTGGCCGCCGGGTGCACCGTGGTGCTCAAACCATCCGAGTTCACACCGCTGGAAGCGTTGCTGCTGGGTGCGGCAGCGGAGGAGGCGGAACTGCCGCCGGGCGTCCTCAACGTTGTCACCGGTGGAATCGGTGTAGGGGGATTCCTGACCGCCGACCCACGGGTGGACATGGTCACGTTCACCGGATCGGATGCCGTCGGCGCCAAAGTGATGGCACAGGCAGCAGGCACTCTCAAGCACGTCACGCTCGAACTCGGCGGGAAGTCGGCGATGATCGTGCGGGCTGATGCTGATGTGGAGCTCGCCGCCTCGCGGGGTGCGCAGGAGTTGACCTTGTTCAGCGGTCAGGGTTGCGCTCTCTGGACCCGTCATCTGGTACACCGCTCGGTCTATCAGGAATACCTCGCATGCACCGCCGCCGCGCTGCGACGCCTGCCAGTCGGCGATCCAACAGACGCGCATACCGTCGTCGGTCCGTTGATCCGCGACGCGGCGCGCAGCCGCGTTGAGAGCTACGTCGACGGCGCCGTCGACCAGGGGGCACGGCTGGTCGCCGGCGGGCGCCGGCCCGAGGGTTTCGGACGCGGATTCTATTACGAGCCGACTCTTTTGGCCGACGTGCGCCCTGACATGGCGGTGGCACAACAGGAGGTCTTCGGACCGGTCGGTGTGGCTATTCCGTTCAGTGACGATGACGAGGCGGTACGGATCGCGAACGACTCGGTCTACGGCCTATCAGGTTCTATCTACACCGCTGACCCGGGTGCAGCTTTCGCACTGGCGCAACGGATTCAGACCGGCAACATCAGCATCAACGGTGGTACCGGCGGCATGAGTCCCTGGGCCCCGTTCGGCGGCTACAAGCGATCCGGTGTCGGTCGTGAACTCGGCGCCGACGTGCTCGACGACTTCACCGAAACGAAAGCAATCCAATTCCATGCCGGTTAGCCACACTTGCTGGCAACTGTCGGATCCGAGCGACAATGGGGAGCAGTCAGCATGACGGCACGCACCGGCTCGGGCTTACGCGATTACATTCGCGGCGCCGACGATAGCGCTTACGTGGAATCGGCCGCGGCTGAGACCCCTCGGTCCCGCGTGGTCGATATTTACCAACCCCTGGCCGAAGCTCGACGACGTGCCCCGGTCCATCACCGGAAGCAAGCCGAGCTGGTGGGTCAAGAGGATTATCGCAAACAAGAAGCCTTCAACAAGGTTTCGTTCGCCTGTGCGCTGAGCTTCGAGCACTGCCAGCAAGCACTCGCCGACGAACGGCTGTCGTCGCGGTTCTGGCAGGACACCATCGGCCACGTCTGGGGCCAGACGATAATCGGAATGGATGGTCTCGAGCACCGTCGCCACCGTGGATTGATCTCGCAGGCCTTCACCCGCAGGTCGCTGAACCGATGGCAGGACATGGCGATCCAACCGGCCATCCACGGCCTCATCGATCGCTTCGAACACCACGGCTCTGTCGATCTGTACCGCGAATTCACCCTGCTTTTCCCGGTTTACATCATCACGGAGATGCTGGGGTTGCCCTACGCGGACATCCAGCGCTTCAACAGGTGGGCCGGCGACACCATCGCCGTTTTCTACGACCACGACCGTGCGATGGACGCCTCGCGCAACCTCGAGAACTATCTATCGCCGCTCATCGAGGAGCGGCGAGGCGGTGCGGGCGAGGATCTGATCACGTTGTTGGCCAACGCCGAACTCGACGGCAGCCGATTGCAAACTCTGGAGATCGTCTCCTTCCTGAGACTTCTGCTGCCAGCGGGCGGGGAAACCACCGCTCGATCGACCGCGAGCATGTTGCTGGGCCTGCTGCAGAATCACGATCAGCTCAACACGCTGATCGCCGACAGGAAGCTGATGCCGCAGGCGATAGAGGAAGGGCTGCGCTGGGAACCGCCGCTCATGTCCATCAACAGGGTAGCGCTGGACGACCTGGAACTCGGCGGTATCGAGATACCGCGGGGCACGGTGTTGGAAGTATCGATCGGTGCCGCGAACCGGGACGAGACGCGATGGACCGAAGCGCATCGCTTCGATATCATGCGAGCGCGGAAGCCGCACATCGCATTTGCCTGGGGAGCCCATACCTGCCTAGGTGCTCACCTGGCACGCAACGAGATGAGTGCGGCGCTGACGGCTTTGTTCGACAGGCTGCCGGGGCTGCGCCTGGATCCGGAAACCGGACACGAGGCGCGTCTGCAGGGCATCGGATTGCGCTCGCCCAACAAGGTGCCGGTCGTCTTCGATGGAACTTGAGACGCATCGTGACGGCGAACGAGCCGAATCATTGACCCCCGAGATGTTCCGGTGACGATGCGAATCACGGTGGTGGGTGCCGGCCCGGCTGGGTTCGCGGTCAGCTCGGCCTTTCTGACGGAGAGCACTTTAGACGTAGATATCAACCTCGTTGACCGCACCGAAAGGCCTGATAGATTGCTGCGCCACGGGCCCGCTGTGGGTGCAAAACGCCTTAAAAGCGTTGCGAAAAAGGTCGATTCGGTACTTTCCGATGATCGTGTGACGTACTGGGGAAGTCTCGAACTAGGCGCGACGCTGCCCCTTGACGAGGTGCGATCCGCCTCGGATGCCGTGGTGCTTGCCATCGGCGCGCCGCTGGATCTGCCGCTGGAGATTGCCGGAGCGGATTCGGTGGGTATCGGAACGATCAGTCACTTCGCCGCTTGGCTGGCCGGCAGCCCCGATACCGCCGTAGACGAGCTTGATCTCGCCATGGACACCGCAGTGCTCATCGGATACTCGAGCGAGACCCTAGGCGTCGCCGAAATACTCTGCGGTGCCAAGCCTCCCGCTGGATGCAGCCGTCATGCAGCTGATCGGCTCAGAGATAGCAGTATCCGCCATGTCCAGATCGTCGACACTCGGTCAACATCGGAAATCGTTCGCCCGCCGCGTGCTCCGGCCAATCTCACTATCCGCGACAGCCTGACCCCCGTTGGTATTGTGGGACGAAACCGGGCACGCGCGCTGCGCTGCCTAGGCAGGGCCGATTCCCACGGCAGGTTGGTGAGCGAAGACCTGCGAGCTCAGCTGCTGCTGCGGCCTCGCGCGCGATCTGTCCAGTGGTGTGGACTGGATGAACAGAACGGGCACATCGCAGGCGTCGACGGTCGGGTCCTCGGCGGAGGGAGCCCGATTCCGGGGGTTTATGCGGCCGGTTGGGCGGCGCGAGCGCCATGGGATCAGGGTTCGCACGCTGCGGACGCAGCAGCGGTCGTTGCTGCCCTACGCGCCGACCGTGGCTCGCTGCCTCGAGCGCGGATCACGCTTGCCGATGTCCTGGCCCAGAGTGCTAGTCCAACCTCGAGCATGGAAGGTTGGTCCGCTGTCGCCGCGACAGATGCACTGCTCCAACGATTCACGGGTGAGGGGACGTTGCCGTTGGCAGATTACGACGCCTTGATGAACCAGGTCGACGAGGACTGACTAGGCCGCCATGGTGGAGATCAGCTTGTGCGTGTAACAACCGCGGACGCAACCGCGAGAGAAATCACCGCACTCGTGGCCGGCGCCGATTGGTGCGCGAATCAATGTCGGCGCCGGCGTTGCCGATGTGGGTGTAAGACATCCCGTGTACTTGAGCGACGCTCGGTGGTAGGTCTCGTGCCTCCCACAGCGCTCGAACCGTCCCCTGGATGGCTACGGGCCGACGTGCCGCTATCTCGGCTGCCAATTCCGCTGCCCGAATGGGTAATTGGTCATCCGGAACCACCTCGGTAACCAGGCCAAGGCGCAGCGCGGTATGGGAAGTGAGTCGTTCCTCGCTGCCGAGCAGCGCCCATCGGATCACGTCGCCGTACGGAACGCCTCTGGCCAACATGCCCATCGGTTCGAGGGCTGAAACGATGCCGGCATTTGCGTGCGGGTCGAAAAACACTGTCGACTCCGAGCAGATCGCAAAGTCGGCTTCATTGACGAAGTACATACCGCCACCTGCCACCATGCCGTGCAGCGCGGCAATGACCGGCTTCCACACGCGATGTGCCTTCGGGCCAAGCATCGCACCCGGATCCTCCTGATTGAATATCGGCTCGTCCTCCCACCACTTGCCCTCGCCGACATCGATTCCCGTACAGAAGGCACGTTCACCTTCGGCGCAGACAACGACGACGTGGATGTCCTCATCATCACGGGTGCGCTGCCACGCCTGCGCGACCTCCGTTGCCATGCGCTCGTTGAAAGAGTTGAGTTTGTCGGGTCGATTGAGAGTCAGCGTCGCGACATGGTTGCCGACATCAAACTTGATGGTCTCGAATGCAGTCATATTCGTCACGCACGCTCCTCGCGCCGCGGGCTCGCGAATCGAGGCCCAGCGTCAATGATTCAACGATATCGACAGCGTCATGTTAGTCAACCATGCATTGGCGGAGCGGGAGTTTCGCCGACCGATTCTGAGTATGCCCGAGTGACGATCGGAAGTCTCCCGACGCGTGGCTGATCACGGGAATGCCGTGACGAAGCATGGGTGGACTGGACCTGCCCGGGTCTCGTCGCCTCAAGATCTCTTCGGATTCGTTGGCATCCGTATTGTGCTGGAACACAACATATTCACGCTTGGCCATGATCAATGGTTGGGAATCCCGAAGGATCGGCGAGAGCGAGCGCGACGAGATTCGACAGCGCCGACTGCAGTTTACGCTGGCCGACTCGTGAAGACCGCTGTCCTGCGCCGGAATGTTGACTGAACAACGCGTGGATCAACACACCACCGCCGACCGCTTCCAGAACCGCAAGGCTATTGATTGCCGACCGCAGCCCCCCGTCGCGTGCCGCTCGATCCAGTGCGGCGATGTTGACCTCGAAGTTCGGGTCGACCACCCGGCTCCGGTAGGCGCGGTACAGGTCCGGAAAGTGCGCCGCTTCGAGATGCATTCGCAGGCTCGCGACGCCGTCGGCCGAGGTGAAGTAGTCGTACATGTCTCGGGCGTAGGTCATCAGCTGTCCGTCGACGCCTCCGCGGCCGCTCACCGTGGGTAGCACCGCGTCGGCCAAGGCGTCCAGCAGCAGGCTTTCCTTGTCGGGATACCGTCGGTACAACACGTCTCTACTCACCTGGGCCGACTTGGCTACGCGGTCGAAATGAAATCCAGCCCAACCGAATTCGGCATATACCTGTCTTGCGGCGTGGAGGACGCGCGCGTCGATGTCTGGATCGCGCCGACGGCCGCCACCCGGCTTGCGCCGCCGAGGTTGCTCGACGCGGGAGGAGTCATCGCCAGTGCTTTTTCGCACTTGTCCGCGCGCGACTTCGGTCAAGGACTGGACCCTTCTCGTCGGTGGTTGGGACACCTCTGTGGCATTCTATGCCGACACTATTGCCAACACAATGTGTCGGTAATAAGCTGGCGTCGGGTACATCACATCCAGATCAGGAAGAACACACAGACATGGCTTCAGACATCGGGTCGTTCCAGCACCGGGCGCTGACTGCGCCCTACACCCCAAGTGTGAGCGTGCACCATCCCTACAACAAGCCCTTGGGCCTCACCGAGCAGGTGGTCTACTTTTACGGCGGCTGGCGCGAAGCGGACGGCACTCTGCACGTATTCGAGCGCAAATTCATCGGACCCATGACGGCTGGCCTATGGCTGATGAACGCACGTGGTGGATCGGTCAGCATCGAGCCTGACTCCGCGAAAACCGTTCGCGGAGAGGTGAAACGCGAGTACGCGGAGGACCGGGTCCTGCTCCACGGCGCAATGATGGAGAAGGTCGGCGGTTCCGGTGGCGCGTTCCGCTTCGAGGGCACGCCGGGGAAGTTCGAGTGGCGGGAAGGCGAGTTGCTTTCCCTGGACGGCAGACTCGTTGGTCCCGGCGTGCAGATCTTCGCGCCCGACGAGACCGAGCCGATCCTTTACATCAGCGAGCTCTACAAAGTTACCGGCGAGGTACTCGGTGACAATGTCGAGGGCTTCGTATTCTGGGACCACGCCTACTGGCCGTCCGGCTATGACTGGAAGGAGTTCCGGGTTTTCAAGGATCTCCAGCTCGCCTGGGAGGCTTTCGCGAACGAGTACGACGATGGCACGATCGAATGGGGACACCTGTGCCAGGGCCGGCAGGGGTTCAACTTCACCGCGGTCGGTGGGCAAGATGGCGCGGTCTCGATGGACAGTGGCGTCACCGGTGGTGTCGACCTCGGTGACGATGACTGGGCGCAGCGCGCGCGGTGGAAGGCGTCGACCGGGCAGGAGTGGACTTTCGATCTCGAGAACGGCGGCAAGCTGTCTGAGTTCACCGCAGCGCGTTGGGGTGGCTACCGGGCGCAGGCCGGCCATACCCGCCGGGTCGGCGATGGTCGACAGGTCCGACTAGGTTTCAGCTGGCTGGAGACTTTCGGCGACCGGATCCGGGAGAGCAAGATTCCTTCGTTCGACGAAGCCACTGGTCGATGACCAATGGTCGCGTCCTGGTCACGGGGGGAACCGGCGCCTTAGGCGTTGCCACCACGAAGTGGCTCACCCGCGCCGGTCGTGACGTCGTGGTCTTCGCCAGGCATGAACCGCCCACCCTGCCCAAGGGTGCGCGGTTCTGCCGTGGCGATATCGGTGACGCCGACGCGGTCAGGCACCACATGGCCGGATGTGACGTCGTTGTGCACCTGGCCTGGACGCTCAGCGGTTCGGTCACCCACGAGGAAGCCGAACCGATCAACATCGGCGGCACCCAGAACGTTCTTCGGGCGATGGCGGACACCGGTTGCGCCCGGCTCGTGTTCGCCTCCTCGGTAACCGCGTACGGCGCGCACGCTGATCACCCTCAGGAGTGGCTCGAACACGAGCAGCTCGATCCTGCGTACGGTCTCGTCTACGAGTGGCACAAAGCTCAGGCTGAAGCGATGATCACAGACGCCGGTGTTGAGGCGGTTCGGGTCCGGCCCACGGTCGTCGTTGGACGAGACGTCCACAACGCTCCCGCCAACGTCTTCCGGCAGCTGGTGATCCCCGATCTGGGCGGGGCGGCCACAATTCAGATGGTCCACCAGGATGATGTCGGTCGATTTTTCACCTATGCCTGCGACTCGGCCGCAGTCGGTGCGGTGAACCTCGCCGCCGACGACATCCTGACGTGGACCGAGGTCGCCCGCCTGGCGGGGCGGCCGGCGCTGCCGACCCCGCCGCGTGTTCTGGCGCCTGCTGTACGGGCGTTGAGCAAGATCGCCCCGGTCGCGCGCTCGGCGCCGGAACTGTTGGACATGTTCCTGCACTGGCCGATCGCCGACACGACTCGCCTGAAAAAGGAGTTCGGTTTCGATGTCGCCTACTCATCGTCGGAGGCGATCGCCGACTTGGGTCGAAAGTCCGCCAGCCACGTTGTGCTTGGGATGAAGGAAGTCCGCCGACCCATGCAGTTGGACAGGGCCTATCCGCGGGACGCCGCTCAGGGAGATGTCGCCGGAGCGTTCGTCGACGTGGTGTCCGGCGATGCACGCGGCGAATTGGACACCCCCCGCGCCGATCCGAACTATCCGGAGTGGAGTTGCGCCAATCTCGCCGAAGCGTTCCCAGGCCCGATGACACCGCTATCGGTCGAGCTCGTCCGCGACGCCCTGTTCACCGGCGCCGACCAGGTCGCAAGTCTGCTGCCGTTAGACGAACGATTCGCGAGAACATCCGGCGGCGTCAGATTGCGATCTTCGGTCACCGCTTCTACCAGAACGTCAGCGTACTGAGGGAAATGGCGAGCGCGGTTCCTGGACAGACCCCAGAAGACTTTGACCATCAGATCAACGGGCAGCCATATCCCGCCGAATATGTGCGCCCACGGGTTACCCTGCGCGACATTGTCGACTATCTGAAGTTCGCGGCAACCGCGGGACCGCGGCTAGCCGGCATCGGTCGGGCGGTCGCCGACGTCGAAGGCTATGCCCGAAATATGGCTGTGCCTCTCGATGCCGTGCGCGCGATGTCCGACGAACGGCTCGGAGCCCGCATCGAAATGCTGTGGGACGAGTGCGTGCAAGCCTGGAAAGTGGGGCTGCTGTGCACATTTCTGGTCAGCGGGCCCAGCGCCGTGCTCGAGCGGCGTTACGGCTCCAGTGCTGTCGGGCGGCCGGAGGACGGCACGGCGGGGCCGGCCAGCTCGCATCTGCTCCGCGGTGTACAAGTCCTGGCGATCTCGGCGCGCCGCCGGCACGACGCAGCCGCGGTGTTGTCCGAAACTATCAATGCCGGCAGCTGGGCCGAGTTGCAGGCCCGCGACCCCGAATTCGCCCGTGAGGTTCAGACTTTGCTCGATGCGGCGGGGCACCGCGGACCTGGTGAGACCGAGCTCGCCAACGCGGTATACGCGGATGCGCCGTGGCTTCTGTTGCGCGCCATCGCCGGTATAGGCGCGGGAAATAGGGCAAGGGTGGCCGAACCCGCGCCCGGCGATTTCGTCGGGCGCGTGCTCGCCAGGCTGGCTTGGGCCACGGTGTTGCGGCGGGAACGCTGCCGCGATGCGGTGATGCGCCTGACCCACCAATTACGAATCGCGTTGCGGGAGTGGGGTCGTCGTCTGGTCGACAAGAATCTGTTGGAGCAGACTGACGACGTCTTCTATCTCACGCGGGGCGAGCTCTTCGCGTCGTCTCCGGATCTCATTGCGACGATCTCGCGGCGGCGCACCGAACGTGACAGGCTTGCGAGGGTCGCGATGCCATTGCGATTCACTCAGCCGGTGGACCTGGCTGGGTGCGGGGGTGGGGTCACCAGCGTGGTTGAGATCACCGGAGTGCCTGCGGCACCGGGCGTCGCAGTCGGAAAGGTTCGAATAATGAGCTCGCCCGATCAAGACCTCGAACCCGGGGAGGTACTGGTCGCTCGGGTGACCGACACGGGCTGGACTCCGTTTTTCGGTACGGCTGCTGCAGTGGTCACCGATATCGGCGGTTCGATGTCACACGCTTCGATCGTCGCGCGCGAATTCGGGATACCGGCGGTGGTCGGAACCGAGAACGCGTCACAGGTGCTCAGCGATGGTCAGCTTGTCGAGGTGAATGGGAAGACCGGCCGCGTCACACTCATATCCGAGGTTTGAGGAGCGGATAGGTGGACGGCGCAGACGCTCGCCATGAACGATCAGCTCGCCCGGCTGGAGCCGGCCGGACCTCGGCTGCCACAACAACGCCGCCACAACAACGCCGCCACAACAACGCCGCGACAACAACGCCGCGACAACAACACGGTGCAGTCGTTCGATCAGACGCCCACAGCTGAACCGTTGCCGCGATGTGCGCATCTGATCTAGCAGATCAGATGGTGCCGGCTGCTCCCGCCCCGAAGGTTCCCTGTTAGGCGGGC
>CAWDVX010000003.1:0-636231 GCA_963805835.1 uncultured Actinomycetota bacterium
TGGCGCGACCGTACAACGGGGCGCACGTGCGTACGCGCGCTTTACCGTGACGGCTTGGTCGCGGCGTGCAGCGCCACGATGCCGCCAGACAGGTTGCGCCACCGCACGGCTGACCAACCCGCGTCGGCGATGTGACGGGCGAGGTCGGGCTGATCGGGCCACGCACGGATCGACTCGGCGAGGTAGACGTAGGCGTCGGGGTTCGACGACACCGCACGCGCCATCCGCGGCAGCGCCTGCATCAGGTACTCCTTGTAGAGCGTCGCGAATGCCCGGTTCGTCGGCGTGGAGAACTCGCACACCACGAGGCGACCGCCCGGCCGGGTCACGCGGGCCATCTCACGCAGAGCGGCGGCGTGGTCGACGATGTTGCGCAGCCCGAAGCTGATGGTCACGCCGTCGAACACACCGTCGGCGAACGGCAGCTTCGTCCCGTCCGCGGCGACCTTCGGCACGTTGCGCGCGCTGCCCGCGGCGAGCATGCCGACGGAGAAGTCCGCGGCCACACACCATGCCCCCGATGTCTTGAGTTCCACCGTCGACACCGCGGTGCCGGCCGCAAGGTCGAGCACCTTGTCACCGGGCCCGATGCGCAGCGCCGAGCGTGTCGCGCGTCGCCAGAACCGGTCCTGACCGAGGGACAGCACCGTGTTCGTGAGGTCGTAGCGGCGTGCCACCGCGTCGAACATCGAGGCCACCTCATGGGGGTCCTTGTCCAGCGTCGCGCGACTCACCACGCCGACGCTACCTGTGAACATCCGCTCAACGGGAATGCGCAGCGTCGTTCTGGGCATTCTGGGAACGTGACGGAAAAAGTTTGGTTCATCACCGGGACATCACGCGGCTTCGGTCGAGAGTGGACCATTGCGGCCCTCGAGCGCGGCGACAAGGTCGCGGCGACGGCTCGGGACACGTCGACCCTCGACGATCTGACGGCGAAGTTCGGCGACGCACTGCTGCCGATTTCACTCGACGTGACCGATCGCGACGCGGACTTCGCCGCGGTCAAACACGCGCACGACCACTTCGGGCGACTCGACATCGTCGTGAACAACGCCGGCTACGGCCACTTCGGCTTCATCGAGGAGCTGACCGAGCAGGAGGCACGCGACCAGATCGAGACCAACGTGTTCGGCGCGCTGTGGATCACCCAGGCGGCGCTGCCGTATCTGCGGGCTCAGCGCAGCGGCCACATCATCCAGGTGTCGTCGATCGGCGGGATCACGGCGTTTCAGAACGTCGGCATCTATCACGCGTCCAAGTGGGCGCTGGAGGGGTTCTCGCAGTCGTTGGCGCAGGAGGTCGCGTCGTTCGGGGTCCATGTGACGCTCATCGAGCCGGGCGGTTTCGCGACCGACTGGGCGGGTCCGTCATCGAAGCGTTCGGAGCAGCTGCCCGATTACCAAGAGGCGCACGACGAAGCGGATCGGCTGCGCAGCCAGCGCGTCTCGGCGCCGGGCGACCCGAAGGCGTCGGCGGCGGCAGTACTCAAGATCGTCGACGCTGAAAAGCCGCCGCTGCGAATCTTTTTCGGAGAGTTGCCCCTGCAGCTGGCAAAGGCCGACTACGAGAGCCGCCTGGCGACGTGGGAAGAGTGGCAGCCGGTGTCCATCGAGGCACAGGGCTGACCTTCCCGCGGCACCATCTCCACGATGTAGCTGTCACGGCCGCTGTCAGTGGACTCGCAAGATCGTCGTCGCCGACCGCGCCACGGCAGCGGTCCGGATCGCCGCGGCCGGTGCGTAATCGGCGTCGTTCACCAGCTCGAACACCGCCTCCTTCGACGGGTAGTTGCCGAGGAAGATCAAGTCGGGCATCACATTGTCGTCGTAGGCCGCTTCGGGTACGAAGCGAGGAGTGACGTAGCGCCCGCCGACCTTCGTGACGAGCGGCTCGGCCGCCGCTAGGTACTCGTCATAACGTTCGCGTCCGCCATTGCTGTTGAACCACAGCATGTTCAGCACCACCACACCGGGTTCGAGGAGTGCATTGGCCGCATCCGCGGGGTCGATGGAGCATCGGGTCAGCACTGCGCGTTCGACAGCGTCGGTACGGAAGTGCGCCACTTCTCGGTAACGCGCGCTCTGCCACATCTCGTCGAACGCCTGCACGGACGGATACCGCACGAACCCGACGAGGAACGGATCGAACCCACCTTCGAGCGCGTCCTCTACCGGTAGAAACGGCGTGACGAGTTCGGCTCCGACGTCCTGCAGAATCGGCATCACGCCTTCTGCGTACTTGGCGTACAGCTCGAAGCCCTGCGGCCGAAACCACAGCGCGTTGAACATTGCTATCGGGCCGTTCGAACGGTGATCCACCTAATCTCCAGCCTGTCGAAGGAATATCTCTGCTGCCCGCGGTTGTCGGCGAAGGGCTGCACGTCGAAGCCTTGCCGGCTCGCCTAGAGTTGCTCCGTTCGTCGTCGTGCTCTCGGCCCGCTGCATCATCGACTTTGCGATGGCATGTACTGCGAACATAAGGCTGACCCGCCAGGCGGATCAAGGAGGCAATGTGGTCGGCGTCCGGTTGGCCCGGTAGGTGACGGCGTGGCCCTGATACTGGCGTTTGGTGTCGTTCTGCTCATCAGTGTGTCGCTGTCGGGCCTCGCCGCGCGCACCGTGCTGTCTACCGCGCTGATGTTTCTCGTCGCGGGGGCGCTCCTGGGTCCTGGTGGATTCGGCGTGGACGACATTCACGCCGACGACCAGATCGTCACCGTGCTGGCCGACATCGCATTGTTCACCGTGCTCTTCACCGACGGACAGAGAGCAAGTCTCCCTGCGCTGAAACAGAATTGGCGACTGTCGGGCAGGGCGCTGGGCCTGGGTATGCCGCTGACGATGATCGGCATCGCGTTGCCCGCCCATTTTCTGCTCGGACTGGACTGGGTGACGGCGCTGCTCATCGGCGCGATTCTGTCCCCTACCGACCCCGTGTTCGCGTCGGCACTGGTCGGCCGGTCCGATGTGCCCCTGCGTCTGCGTCGCCTGCTCAACGTCGAGTCCGGGCTCAACGACGGCCTGGCGTTGCCTTTCGTGTTGATCTTTTTGGCCACCGCCCGACACGAGAGCTCACAAGTCATCGATGTCGCCGTCGAACTTGTTCTCGGCCTGGTGATCGGGGCGGTCATCTCGGCCGCGGTGGCGTTGTTGTGGCGTTTGCCCCTGTTCACCGCGGAGCCCCGACTACAGCCACTGGGGCCTACCGCGATCGCGTTTGTGGTGTACGGCACCTGCGCTCTTTCCCACGCCAACCCGTACCTGGCCGCATTCGCCGCAGGATCCGTGCTGGCGACACTCGACCAGGTGGCCGCAGAACGATTCGAGCCGTTCGGGGATCTGCTGTCGGAGTTGACCAAGTTCGCCGCCCTGCTGGTGTTCGGTGCGTTGATCACGCCGGAGCGGCTATCGAGTCTGAGTTGGCGGGAATGGCTGCTGCCGATCATCGCGATCGTGCTCGTCCGGCCCGCCGCCCTGCTGCTGTCGCTGCTGTGGACACGGTTGCCCTTCCGTGAGCGCCTCACCGCGGCATGGTTCGGGCCGAAGGGTTTCGCGTCGGTCATCTACGGATTGTTGGTCCTGCAGGCCGGAATCCCGAACAGCGACCAGGTTTTCGACTTGGTGGCCGCTACCATCGCGTTGTCGATCGTGCTGCACTCCAGCACTGACGTGCCGGTGGCGAAACTACTGCGAGTAGAGCCGCCCGACGACCTTCCGAACGTCCCGCCCGCCGAGTCCACCCACGGATGACGGGGGTCCTACCGCACTCAGGCGGCCTTGAGCCGGCGCAGGCCGATGACCTCGTCGTAGTGGCCGAGCAACTCGTCGCATATCGCCGGCCATGTCCGGCTCAACACGCTGCGGCGCGCCGCGACCGAGTAGCGTTGCCGTTCGGCGATCAAGTGGTCGACGGCCTCGGGCAGCCTGGCTTCGAATTCGTCGACCGGCAGCAGCAATCCGGTGCGGTACGGCGCGACGAGGTCACGCGGTCCACCCGCATTCGGGGCGATCACCGGCACGCCCGACGCCATCGCTTCCTGGACCGCCTGACAGAACGTTTCGTGCTCGCCCGGGTGGACGAAGACATCCATGCTCGCGTACGCCGCGGCCAGCTCATCGCCGTACAGTGCGCCAGCGAAAACTGCTGACGGTAAGAGCGTTTCGAGCTTCTGCGCGGTCGACCCCGTCGCCGACGATGACCACTGGAGGTCGTGACGTGCCGACAGTGCGGCCAGCCGCTCGACATGCTTCTCCGGGGCGAGCCTGCCCACAAAGCCGATGATGGGCTTCCCCGCCGGCGACCACATGCGGCGCAGGCCCTCGTCGCGTGCCGACGGCGCGAAGCCGGTGATGTCGACCCCGCGCGCCCATTTGTGCACCCGCGGGATGCGATGGGCTGTCAGGTTTTCCATCGCCGCGGTCGACGGAGCCAACGTGCGGTCGGCCCTACTGTGCAGGTGCCGTGTCCATGCCCACGCTGCTCTTGCGGCGAAACCTACGCCATAGCTCTCGGCGAATCCTGCGACATCCGTTTGGAATACAGCGACGGTCGGCACATCGAGGTAGCGCGCGGCGTGCAACCCGCCGTACCCCAGCAGCGCCGGGGAGGCCAAATGCACGACGTCCGGCTGAAATCCGCGCAGGACACCCACCATGCGCGGGCGCGGTACTCCCAGGGGAAGCGAGTTGATCTTGGGAAACATCCGCGACGGTACCCGGTGGACGCGGATACCTTCGTGGATCTTGTCGGCGGGCGGCTCACCCCGCGGGGTGTCCGGTGCGATGACGAGGGCCTCGTGACCCGTGCAGCGGAGATGCTCGATCACCCGAAGCACCGAGTTGGTGACGCCGTTGACATTCGGGAGGAACGATTCTGCGACGATTGCAACGCGCACGCCTCGAGAGTCCCATCAGCGGCTGTCCTCGAGGTTGCATTCAGGGATATGTCGCGCAAACAGCGCGTGCCGATGAACGGATGCTCCGCCGTCCGTTTTTCGAGTATCGTGCGCACAGAGAAAGGCGGTTGACATGCGGATATCCCGGGCGGCGTCGATGCTGGTCGTCGCCTTGGCGCTGTTCGTCGGCGGCTGCACCACGCAGGTGGCGGGCACGGCGCAACGGGATCCCGCTCAACCGCCGCTCGGGTTGAGCGAAGACGGCTTCGGCATCGTCGCAGGATACGACGACGCGCCGACCCGCATCGAGATCTTCACCGAGCCGCAGTGCTCGCACTGCGCGGATCTGCAGGCGGATTTCGGCGATCAGTTCGCGTACTACATCGGCGTCGGTGCGCTGAAGATCACCTACCGCCCGTTGACGTTCCTCGACGACACACCCGGGTACTCGGCGCACGTGAGCAACGCGTTGTTCCTTGCCGCCGAGGGCGGGGCGACGGGCACGCAGTTCCAGCGCTTCGTCCAGGAGCTGTACGGACACCAGCAACGGACCAAGGGCGGTACCGGCCCCACCGACGACGAGATGGCGGACATGGCGAAGACCGCCGGCATGTCGGACGAAGTCGCCGACCGCATCGCCGGCGGCGGGTCGGCGGTCAACGTCAAGGACATGGACGACAACAACTTCGAGTACTTGTACGAGATCGACTTCTTCAGTACCGGCACACCAACGGTTTACGACCCGGCGAATGACGAGAAGCTCGACATCTTCGACAACAACTGGCTGACGAAGCTGATGCAGACCTGACGGGTCTTCTACTCGACTTTTTCGGTCGCAGCGCGTCGGCGCTCGAGGAATGCGAGGGCGCCCAGCGCGGCCCCGGCGATCAGCCAGCCGACCACCGCGATCGAGGCGGCCGGAATGATCGCCAGCGATGCGTTGCGGTCCCGAACCCGCACCAGATTCGGGTTGTTCGTGTCGTATTCGACGTAGATCCGCATGCCCGTCTCCAGCTCGGACGGGTACAGCACACCCAGTTCGGGGCGATAGGTCACGCGATCGGGCGTGACGAACTCGATGGTCGACCGTCGCGGTCCTGCGCTGAGTACCTCGGCGGCGGCGACACCCATATGCCGCTCGATCTGCCGGTCATCACGCCACGCGCCCACGACCATGAGCACCGATTGCAGCGTCACCAGACACGCGGCGAGCACGATTCCGATGCGAATGCGCCGGAACGTGCGCTGCGCCCGCGTCTCGGTGGGGTCGGGTGCCAGGCGCGGAATCAGCGTGCGCCCGAAGGTGATAACCGCGCTCACAATGCGATCTCGTTCGCTCGGCTCACAATGCGATCTCGTTCGCTCGGCTCACAATGATCTCGTTCGCTCGGCTCACAATGATCTCGTTCGCTCGGCTCACAATGCAGCCTTGATGGCTGCGTGCAGCGCCCGCAGCGACGACCGGTCGGCCTTCACCTCCAGCACCCGCATCCCCTCGAACGGTTCGTTCAGCGCAGTCACCAGACCGTCGACCTCGATCTGGCGGCTCTCGATGTGATACGCGCGGCACAGCGCGCCCACGTCCACATCGTGCGGAGTGCCGAAGATCCGCGACGACACGTCGGAGAACCGCGGATCGCCCTGCTCGAGCAGTTCGAAGATGCCGCCGCCGTTGTCGTTGGACACGACGATGGTCAGGTTGCGCGGCGTGGGCTCCGTCGGACCGATCAACAGTCCGGAGCTGTCGTGCACGAACGTCAGGTCGCCGATCAATGCGATGGTGCGACGGGGCTCACTCCCCTCGCCTGCCCGGTCATGGGCCAACGCCGCGCCGATCGCCGTCGACACCGTGCCGTCGATGCCCGCGACGCCGCGGTTCGACCGCACCTTCACACCCTGGGTATTCAGGCCGACCAGCGCAGCGTCTCGGACCGGGTTGGACGCGCCGAGCACCAGTTGATCGCCGGGACGGACCGCATCGGCCACCGCGGCGGCGACGTGCAGGCCCGTCTTGAGTGGATGAGCCTCGAGTTGCGCACGCACCGCGTCCACCGCATGCCGATTGACCTCCGCGCAGCGGTTCAACCAGGCGGGATCGGGGGCGCCGGTCGTGACCGCCCGGGTGCCGGTGGCCGCCGAGTTGCCCGATACGTCCGGCCAGCGGGGCCCCGTCGTCAGGGCGAACACCGGGATCGACGCATCGGCCAACAGCGCCGACACCGGCCGGTGCAGCGTCGGTCGGCCGAGCATGATGACCTGCTGCGGGCGGACCAGTCGCAAGGCGAAGGGATGCAGCGCATTCTCCGCGGCCGGGGCGGTCGGCTCGGCGACGGTGGGCAGCGCGGCCAGGTTGGGATGCACCCCGGCGCCATGTCCGGCGATGACGACGGTGTCCGGTGTCAGGTCGATGTCGAGCGGCTGATCGAAGGTGACCGGCGGCGTGTACGTCCACGGCTTGCCGTCGGGACGACCTTCGGGCGCATACGCGCCCGCTTCTTGGGCACCGGGCACCAGAGGTTCGCGCAGCGGGATGTCGAACTGCACGGGCCCTGCGTTGGCTGATCGAGAGCCGGTGGCGGCGGCCAGAACTCGGCATGTCGCCGATCGCCACTGCGCGTTCGACGAACTCAGGTCGCCAGCCACGGCCCCGGTGAGTTCCGGGGCGAGACCGAGGCTGATGCTCGCGCGCACCTGGGTGCCGAAGTACCCCAGTTGCTCGAACGTCTGGTTGGCGCCGGTGCCCAGCAACTCGTAGGGCCGGTTGGCGCTCAGCACGATGAGTGGCACCCGCGCGTAGTTCGCCTCCACGACCGCCGGACCGAGGTTGGCCACCGCGGTACCCGACGTCATCGCCACGCACACCGGTGCGCGCTCGGCGACCGCGAGGCCGATGGCCAGGAAGCCGGCGGTGCGCTCGTCGATGCGCACATGCAGCCGCACCCGTCCGGCGCGGTCGGCGTCCTGCAGGGCGAACGCCAGCGGAGCGTTCCGCGAACCGGGGCACAGCACGACGTCACGCACGCCGCCGCGAATCAGTTCGTCGACAACCACGCGGGCCTGCGCAGTCGAGGGGTTCACCTCTACAGACTATCGGCGAAGAATTTCAGCACCGCGGCGTTGACCACCTGCGGCTTCTCGATGAATCCGAGATGGCCGGCGTCGGCAAACTCCAGGTAGCGGCCGTTGGGCAGCGCCTCGGCGACCTCACGACCGAGGTGCGGCGGCAAGGCGAGGTCATCGCCGAACCCGATGACGAGCACCGGCGTCGTAATACTTCGGTAAGCGGGCAGCCGGTTCTCGTTCGGGGCGACGTCGAGCTGGGCCCGCATCCCGGGTGTCGATTTGTTCGGCCACATCGTGAACATGTCGATCCAGTCGCGGACCGCATTGTCGTCGTTGAGCGTCTTCGGCGAAAAGCTTTCAATGAGACGGATTTTCGCGTCGAAGCGGCGGGCAGATCGACGCCGGTGTCAGCCAGCTCACGTTCGGCCGAGCGGAAGAACTGCCGGGCGAGATCCTCTCGGCCCCGCGTGGCCATCAACGCAGCCGATCGGACCAGTTCCGGGCGGGTGAGCATCAGCTCCTGGGCGATGTACGAGCCCATCGACACCGACACGATGCGCACCGGCGCGGCGTCCAGCTTCTCGATCAGCGCGGCGGTGTCGGCCACCATCTGCTCGATGCCGAAGCCGCTCGCATTCTCGGTGGCGCCGACCCCGCGATTGTCGAAGGTGATGCAGCGGTACCCCGCGCGCTGAAACTCCGGCACCTGATGCAGGTGCCAGGTGCGACCTGCACCGCCCTGACCCGCGATGAACAGCACCGGATCGCCTTTTCCGCGGTCGTCATACGCCAAATTCACGCCGACGACGCTACTTCACCTCGACCTCGGTGAACGCCACCACCGGGATGCGACGTCCCTGGGTTGTCTTCTGGTATCCCGCGTAGTTCGGCATGTACTGCGTGGCCAGCTCGAACAACCGGTCACGTTCGTCGCCCAGCATCTCCTCGCCGACGAAGGTGCCTTCGTAGCCGCGTGAAGCGAGCGTGACGCGGGGATTTGCCGTGACGTTGTGATACCAGGCGGGATGACGAACGCCGCCGTAGTTCGAGGCGATGACGATCACGCGGCCACCATCGGTGAAGTACGTCAGCGGTGTGCTGCGCTGCTGACCGGTCTTTGCGCCGGTGTGGGTGAGCAGCACCTCCGGGAGTGACCATCGACATCGACACGTGGCCGTTGGTCAGCTTGATCAGCGCGCGGTCGATGCGCCAGCCGTAGTCGGCGCAGGAACGCCTGCGCAGGACCTGTCGCCATGAAGCGTGCCCCTGCTTGCACGAAGCGCGACGGAGGGTTGGGCGGGTTCTCGGGAATTCCCACGTCTGCGACCGTATCGCAGCGACCAGGGCGTGGTCGGTGGCGCTGAGCGATACCAAGATCTCATCCATTTTGCATATTGTGCAATATGCACGAACTTCGGTAGCGTGGAATCACGAACAATCAGGTCGGCTCTCGGCCTTTCACACTGGATACGCAGAGGAGGGACCGTGCGGATCGCCATCAGCGGAGCAGGCGTCGCCGGACCGGCGTTCGCCCATTGGATGCTGCGCGCCGGGCACGACGTAACGCTGGTCGAGAGGGCCCCGAGTTTCCGAACCGGTGGCTACGTCATCGACTTCTGGGGACTCGGATATCGCATCGCGCAGAAGATGGGGATCGAGAAGGAGGTCCTCGCCGCCGGCTATCAGGTCGAGGAGCTCCGCTCCGTCGGCGCGGACGGACGTACTACGGCTCGTGTTGGCGTGGACCCCATCCGCCGCGCGACAAAGGGGCACTACACCAGCCTTCCCCGAGGTGAGCTTGCGGCCGCGGTCTACCGCACTGTGGAAGACGATATCGAGACGATCTATTCGGACAGCATCACCGCAATCGACGACCAACCAGACCGCGTCACAGTCAATTTCGAGCATGCGTCCCCGCGTGACTTCGACATGGTCATCGGCGCAGACGGCCTGCACTCCAACGTCAGGGAACTCGTCTTCGGCCCCGAGGCGAAGTATGAGCGCTACCTCGGCTGCCAAGTCGCGGCGTGCGTGATCGACGGGTACCGGCCACGTGACGAGCTTGTGTATGTGACTCACAACCTGCCGGGCCGACAGATCGGCAGGTTCGCTCTCGACGACGACAGGACGATGGTCCTGTTCATCTTCCGCGAATCGGAGCCGAAGATTCCGGCCGATCTGGATTCGTGTAAAGATGTGCTGCGCAACCAGTTCAAGGACGGCGGCTGGGAATGCCCACAGATCATCGATGCGCTCGATGGCGTTGACGACGTGTACTTCGACGTCGTCAGCCAGATCCGGATGGACCGGTGGTCATCGGGGCGCGTCGCACTAATCGGCGACGCCGCGGCATGCGTGTCCCTGTTGGCCGGTGAGGGTACGGGGCTGGCGATGGTGGAGGCCTACGTTCTCGCAGGCGAGCTGGCGCGCGCGAGCGGGGATATCAGCGTGGCGTTCACCGCCTATGAGAACCGACTCCGACACTTCATTGAGCAAAAGCAGGACGGTGCAACGAAATTCATCTCCTTCTTCGCCGCCAGAACCGACCTCGGTATCTGGCTGCGCAACCTGGCGATGCGCGCATTCAATGCATGGCCGATCGGCGATCTGGTGATGACCCGGACACTTCGCGACGACATCGAGTTGCCCGAGTATCAGGTGTGAGCGACGCGACCGACCGGACGCAGAATTTCAACGGCTCCAAAGATGTATTGATGCGTGATTCCGGCGAACAGTCCCCCGAGTTCCTGCTGGAGCTCGAGCAGGCGACGCGTGGGTTGTTGGCGCTCAACGTGTCTGTGCTGGAGCGGATGGAGAAGCGAATCGGACTCGCTCCATTGCGCGCCCTGCAGGCATTGGATCGGCTCGGACCGAGCTTGGTCACCGAGCTGGGAGCCGATTTGGGTCTGCTGCCCTCCACCGCCAGCAGGCTCAGCGATCGATTGGCCGACGCCGGCTACATCACCCGCCGGGTATCGCCGACCAACCGGCGGGCCACGCTGCTCGAGTTGACCGAGGCCGGGCTAGCGGTGCTCGACGACCTCGTCGCCCTGCGCGTTGAGGCGTTCGGCGAAATCACTCGAGATATGAGCGACGCTGACCGCGCCGCGCTCATTCGAGGGACGCGAGCCTTTACCGCCGCGCACCGCGACCGGCTCGGCCATATCAGCGATTCCGGCGTGCGCAGTCGCGCTGAGCGTGATGTGTAGTTCGGGGACGTCGCTGCCGGGTGTCTTGGGACATCGCTGACATAGGCGAAAGCGATTTTCGATCTCCTCGGTGAGGGGTAACCGGTGATCGGACCGCACAGATCACCATCACGGTCAGCCAGGACGCGGCTCCCGGCAAATCCGTCACCATCGGGAGGTAGTCATCCGTCGATTTCAGATCGAGAACTTTCAGGTGGCCCACACCGGACCGCGGCTTTCCTAGGCTCGGCATGATGGCGTTGGAAAGCAGGTGGCAGAGCCTGCGGTCGCGGCTGTTCGAGCGGGCCGATGACATCCGCTCGACGCTGCAGGAGCGCGGCGCGACACAGTTCGACCGGCTACCCCACCCGATGCAGCAGGGCTGTCGACTGGTCTGGCGCACCGGCCGGGAGACCATCAATGACAGGATCCTCGGGCTGTCGGCCGAAGCCGCATTGTTCACGTTGATCTCGCTGCCGGCTCTGCTGGTGGCCATTGTCGGCTCGCTGGGTTTCGTGGCGGCAGCCCTCGGCCCGCAGGGCACCCATGAGCTGAGCGAACTGGTGCTCGGCATCCCGGAATCTTTTCTCTCCGACCCGACCTACGCCGCCTACGAGCGGGCAGTCGATACGGTGCTCGCGCAGACCCACGGCGGGGTGGTTTCGGTCAGCCTGGCGTTGAGCATCTGGACCGGGTCGCGGGCGGTGAACCGTTATCTGGAGACGATCACGATGGCCTACGATGTGCCGCCGCGGCCCGGCTGGCGCCGCCGGCTGCTCGCGTTGACGGTCACCATCGCCGCACTGGCCGGCGCGGTGGCGGTGCTCCCGGCAATGGTTTTCGGTCCTCGGATCGCGCGATGGCTGGCCCCCGCCTCAGCGGCCGATACCACGCTGCGAGTTCTCGATCTGATGTTCTGGCCGAGCGTCGTGTTCGTCGTGTTCGCGGGCTTGGCCACGCTCTATCACGTTGGCGTTCCCTGGCGCACGCCGTGGCGCCGTGATCTGCCCGGAGCGGTGCTGGCGGTGGTGTTGTGGCTGTTGTCATCTGCCGCGCTACGCGCGTACTTGACCCTCAGCGTGCAGCACGACGCCGTCTTCAGCCAGCTTGCGGTACCCATCGCGGTGGTTCTATGGCTTTATGTCACGGCGGTCGCAGTGCTGCTCGGCGCCGAATTCAACGCCGAGATCGAGAGGATGTGGCCGCACGAAGAGCATCCCTGGCGGTTGGATCGACTTCGCCGGCGCGTAGCCGGAGGCTCCGACGAGGTCCGCCGGACCGAATCGCAGACTGAAAGCGGTGTTTGACGACGGTCCACTCCGGGAAGAACCGACATCCGGGAACACCGTTGCGCGATATGACCGAGTCCGGCCCGCTGGTGTTCAGGCAGTTTGTATCGCGACAGTGGCGGTGCCGATGTTGAGGAGGGATCCACGTGACGGACACGGAGCCGCGGTTGCGCCGCGATCTGTTGCAGAAGTTGTTGTGGGCGTATGGGCCTGGTGGTCAGGAAGGGGCGGTGCGCGACATCTGCCGAGCCGAACTCGAGCCCTTCGTCGATGAGACATGGGTCGACAAGGCGGGCAACCTGGTGGGGTTCATCCGCGGCAGCGACCGCAGCCAAGCCGGCGGGAGCAAGCACGACGACGCGCGGGCTACCCGCGTACTGGCACACCTGGACGAATTGTCGATGATCGTCAAGCGGGTGGGCCCGGACGGCACCCTGCACGTGACACCGTCCGGCGTGATGTACCCGGCGAACTTCGGCCTGGGGCCGGTCGCCGTGCTCGGTGATCACCAGACCCTGACCGGTGTGCTGTCGCTGGGCTCGGAGCACACCACCAAAGAAAGCCTGCGGATATGGCAGACCAAGCCCGACAAGGGAGATAAATCCCTGGACTGGCTGCACGTCTACGTATTCACCGGGTGCACGGCCGAGGAGTTGACGGCCGCCGGGATACATCCGGGCACGCGGGTATGCATCGAACGGGGCAAACGGACTCTGCTGGATGTCGGCAATTTCATCGGGTCGTATTTCATGGATGATCGCGCCTCGGTGACCGCATTGCTGCAAGCCGCGCAACAACTGCGGGAGCGGGACGATCGCCCGGCGGACGACGTGTACCTCGTGTTCACCACCGATGAGGAGATCGGTGGCGTGGGCGCGTCATATGCCAGCCGGACGCTGCCCGGCGATCTCACCCTCGCACTCGAAGTGGGGCCGACCGAGGCGGAGTACGACACCGTGGTCGGCGGCGGACCGATCATCGGCTACAGCGACTCGCGGTGCGACTACGACAGAGGCGTCGCCGATCAACTGATGCGCATCGCAACGGAACTGGGGCTGTCACCGCAGGCCGCCGTGCTGGGCGCGTTCGAGTCCGACGCGTCGCACGCGAAGGCCAGCGGGCTATCCCCGCGCGCAGGTCTGCTCTGCGTGCCGACGCTGAGCACGCACGGCTATGAAGTGATTCCGCGCGACGCCATCCCGGCGATGACCGACGTCATCGTGGAATTCCTGCTTCGCCCCCAACCTGACTGACGAACAACCGTAAACAGCACGGTGAATCTGATGTCCCGCCTGGGATATCGCTGAGAGTCCTGTGAACGCTGCATCGCGGCCGGCCGAATGGGTATGCGAATACACATCAACATCCGGTGCGCCGCCCGCCGCCGGCTGGCACTTGGCGCCACGGAAACCTGTGTGAGCGCAAGGCAGGAGGTCTGAACCACGTCGCCCATTACCCGAGGCCCCTTCGGCCGATTGACGTCCGAAATGCGAATGGTGAGCCGCGACCCCAGCCACTTCCGCAACGGCCGGTGGTTTCTGCTGGCCGAAGGTCTAGCGTTGATCGCCCTCGGCACCACCGGGTTCGTTTCGGCCGCAGCGCATCCCGGCGCTGCACCCACAGGTGCCCCGGTGCTGGTGCTGGCCCTGACGCCCTGGCACAGTGCGATCTTGTTCGGTTTCGGCGTGCTGGCACTCGCAGGGACGATGCACCGCCGCCTGGCTATAGCCGTCAGCGCTCTGGCCGCAGTGGTTTTCTTGTGCCTCGTGGTCATCGGAGCCGTCGCCAGCGCCCATCATGCGCCCGGACCACTGGGATTCGAGGCCCGCGACATCGTCTTACACGGCGTCCTCGCGGCCGCCAATTTCGCGGTCTTGTACTGGCTCGTCCCCGACGCCCTCGAAGGCCCCGACTGGGTCGAGCGCCAGGGGGCCGGTCCTGCGCCCCAGGCGGAACAAAACACGCCTCCCGACCAGATCGCTCATCAAGGCTCCAATCCCCCGAAGGTGCCCGCCATCGAAGCCACGCAGCACCGCAATCCAGCCCGGCGGAAGTCCGCCATGTCAACACCGCAAAACGTCGTCATCACCGGCGCCAGCGCCGGTATCGGGCGCGCCGTCGCCCGCGTCTTCGGCGCCCGCGGCGACAACGTCGCGTTGCTCGCCCGCGGCCAGGGCGGACTCGATGGCGCGGTCAAAGACGTCCAGGCCGCCGGAGGCCAAGCCTTGGCCATCCTCACCGATGTCGCGGACTACCGCCAGGTCGACGGCGCGGCCACCGCGGCCGAACAAGCCTTCGGACCAATTGACGTCTGGATCAACGTGGCGTTCACCTCCGTGTTCGCACCGATTCAGGACATCTCCGCCGAGGAATACCGCCGGGTGACCGAGGTCAGCTATCTCGGCTACGTCTACGGCACGATGGTGGCGCTGTCGCGAATGCGCCCCCGCAACTCGGGCACCATCGTGCAAGTGGGCTCTGCGTTGGGCTATCGCGCAATTCCGCTGCAGTCGGCCTATTGCGGAGCCAAACATGCGATCAACGGATTCACCGAATCCGTGCGGACCGAACTGATGCACGAGCACAGCAACATTAACGTCACCATCGCCCAGATGCCGGCGGTCAACACCCCCCAGTTCTCCTGGGTGCTGTCCCGACTCCCGCGCCATCCTCAACCCGTGCCCCCCATCTATCAACCTGAGGTCGCCGCACGGGCAGTGCTGTTCGCCGCCGAACATCCCCGGCGAAAGCAATACTGGGTCGGAGCCAGCACTGCGGCAACCACCATGGGTCAAAAGCTCGTCCCCGCGCTACTGGACCGCTATCTGGCCAAGACCGGCTATGACTCCCAACAGACCAGTGAACACGTCAATCCGGACCGACCTGCCAACCTCTGGGAGCCCCGCGATGTCAGCGAAGACTATGGCGCGCACGGTGAATTCGATGAACGTTCCCACAAACGGGCACCCCAACTACTGCTTTCTCAGCACTCTCGCACCGCGGCGATCACCGCCACCGGCCTCGGCATCGCCGCCGTCCTCACGCGACTGACCCGCGCCCGACACACCATCCGGTGGCGTGCGAAGCCCGGCGCGGCCTCGGAGGGCACATCATAAAGTGTTGTGCAGCAATGTAGTTCGCTCACGAGCTGGTGGATCTGACCGGCCCGCGTTTAGCTCGAGCGGCATCGGGTACGCGTGTTTTAACCGAATCGCCATGATCAGCGACCAAAAGGACAGCTAGAAGGAGCGCCCATGCCGATGACCAAGAAGAGCGGCAAGCCAAAGAAGAGCGAATTGCCGAGCACGCTGCGAAAGTCTGGCAAGAAGGCCCAGCGCACGTTCGCCAAGGCCCATGACGCCGCGGAGGAGGAGTACAGCGACAGCGCCCGCGCCCATCGCGTCGCCTACGGCGCGCTGAAGCGCAAGTTCGAGAAGGTCGGCGACCACTGGGAGAAGAAGGGCAAGAAAGGAAAGTCCGAGGAGCGCGCCCGCAGCGGCGGCTCAAATTCCAACGGCGATAGCACTGCAGGCGTCAACGCCAACTCGACCAAAAAGCACCTGAAAGACCTTGCACGCAAGCTCGATGTCAAGGGCCGCTCGACGATGAACAAGGACGAGTTGGTGACCGCGATCAGGAAGGCCAACCGCCGCGAGACTGCGCGCCGCCGCTGACTGCCGTCAGGCCATCCGGGGTGGTACCCGCCGTGATTAGCCGACGCGTGCTCTCCCGCTTACGGGTTTGCGCCCGCTGCGCACCCGTTGGATCGCCGCGTTCCACAGCAGCTGTACCGACGGGACGAGTTGGCCGTGTTTGACGGTGTCGAGGGCGAGCAGCGCCGAGGCCGTCGCCTTGGTCGCAGCCGACGCCTTCGACATGTGGCCCGAGTCGTAGGGCGGCTGCGGATCGTATTCGATCACCAGTTGCACGGCCTTGGCCTTGGCGTCGCCGCTGATCTGACCGAACAGCCAGAGGCCCAAGTCGATTCCGGCCGACACCCCCGCCGCGGTAACGATCTTGCCATCGCGCACGATCCGCTCGTCTCCTACGGCCTCCACGCCGAACGGCTTGAGCATCGGCACGCACATCCAGTGCGACGTGGCACGGCGTCCGTCGAGCAGTCCCGCGGCGGCGAGGATCATCGACCCGGAGCACACCGACGTCGTCCATGCCGACGTCTCGTGGGCCCTTCGCACCCACTCGAGGACCTTCTCGTCACGGGCGTGCTCGAACGTGCCCGCGCCTCCGGGAACGAGAACGATATCGGGCGAAGGGGTTTCGTCGAACGAGTGCGTGGCACCCACAAGTAGGACGCCTGAGTCTGCGGTGATGGGTCCGGGTTCGTGCCACACGAACCGCACCTCAGCGTCGGGCAGATTACGCAGCACCTCGTAGGGGCCGATGAAGTCCAGGGCGGTGAATCCGGGATATACCATGATCGCGATCTGCTGGGACATTTTGAAGCCATCTCCTCCGGTTAGGCGAACGTCTTGCGGTACTGATCGGGCGAGATGCCGAGTCGTCGAACGAAATTGCGGCGCAGCGTCTCCGCACTGCCGAAGCCGCAGCGCGCGGCGATCACCGTGACGGTGTCGTCGGTCTCCTCGAGTTGGCGACGGGCGGCCTCGGTGCGGATCCGCTCGACGTAGGCCCCCGGTGCCTCGCCGACTTCGTCGGTGAAAACCCGGGTGAAGTGCCGCGGGCTCATCGACGCCCGGCGGGCAAGGTCAGGAATGCTATGCGCCCCACCGGGTTCGGCTTCAATGGCTTCCTGGACATCGCGGATCGGAGCCCGCTTGGCGCGAGGCATCCACACCGGAGCGGCGAACTGCGTCTGGCCACCCGGTCGCCGGAGATACATCACCATGTAGCGGGCGACCGTCTGCGCGGCGTCGGTGCCGTAATCGTCCTCGACCAACGACAGCGCCAGATCGATGCCGGCCGTGACGCCGGCCGCCGTCCACACCTTCTCGGAACTGCGGACGAAGATGGGCTCGGGATCGACGGTGACCGCGGGAAATTCACAGGCCATCCGACCGGCGAACGCCCAGTGCGTGGTGGCCACGCAACCGTCGATCAATCCGGCCTGCGCGGCGAGGTACGCCCCAGTGCAGACGCTGACGACGCGGCGCGCGTGCTCGGACGCGATCTTGATCCATCCGACGGTGTCCGCGTCGCGCCGCACATCGTCCACCCCCCAGCCGCCAGGCAGGACGAGGGTGTCGATCGGTTCGCGAGGGTCGGGCAGCGGTGCGGCGACCAGTGCGAGACCCGTCCCCGTCGGGACCGGCTCGCCACGGCGGGACACCACGCTGCACCGAATAGCCCTCGTCGGTGCGCCCGTGACCGGCCAGGTAGGTGGTGGCACCGGTGAACACGTCGGCCGGGCCAACCAGGTCAAGCGCCTGGATGCCCGGAAAGCCGAGGATCACCACCGATCGCATGGATCCAGTGTTGGCGAGCGCCGCCGTGGCGTCTAGGCCCGGGCCCCCACAAATTAGGACACAGCCTTAGGACATCAGCGGATGACAGGCCCTGATCCGGTCGATCCACCACCGGCGGCGGTCAGGCGCCGCGGCCAGCGTGGCCAGCCGCGCGGGATCCGGCGTCACCGGCGCGACGGGCAGGAACCCGTCGACGGGCGGGGCGGGCTCGACGACGTCGTCGACGAACAACCCGCCCGTGCCCAGGCCGCAGGCATACGGCAGGTCGGGAAGCGCGGCGGCCGCGACGAGTCCGCGGCCGATGCCCACCGCCGAATCGAGCGCACTGGACACCACGATCGGGATGTCGATCTGATCCGCGATCTCGAGCATCCGGCGGACGCCACCCAGCGGGGCGACCTTCAGGACCGCCACATCGGCCGCGCCCTCGCGCACGACGCGCAGTGGGTCGTCGGCCTTGCGGATGCTTTCGTCGGCGGCGATCGGCACGTCGACCCTGCGTCGCAGCTCGGCCAGCTCGGGCACCGTCGCGCACGGCTGCTCGAGGTATTCGAGGGGGCCGTCGGCGGTCAACGCGGTGGCGGCCGCGGTCGCCTCATCGACACTCCAACCCCCGTTGGCGTCGACCCGCACCGTCGTCACCAGTGCGCGCACGGCGTTGACCCGGGCCACATCGTCGGCCAGCGACTGACCCGGCTCGGCCACTTTGACCTTCGCAGTGCGCGCGCCGGGAAACCGGCTCAGCACCTCGGGCACCTGATCCGCGCCGACGGCGGGCACGGTCGCGTTGATGGGGATGCGATCGCGCCGGACGTCGGGAGCCGCCTGGTAGGCGGCCTCGATGGCCGAAGCCAGCCAATGGGCCGCCTCGGGTGGCCCGTACTCGAGGAAGGCACCGAATTCACCCCAGCCCGCAGGCCCCTCGATGAGTGCGACCTCCCGAACGGTGATGCCGCGGAAGCGAACTCGCATGGGCAGCGACACGACCTGCAGACGGTCCAGAAGGTCGTCGAGCTGCGGCACGCCCTCCATACTGCCCGGCCGGCGCTCTACAGTGGTGCCATGCCCATTCCCGACAAGCCGCGGCCCGGCCAGGAGTCGGTGTGGGACTACCCGCGCCCGCCGCGGCTCGAGGAGTTCAAGGGTTCCATCACCGTCGAACTCGGCGGCATGACGATCGCTTCGACGACGACGGCGTGGCGGGTGCTCGAGACCAGCCATCCCCCGGCGTATTACCTGCCTGCCGACAGCTTCGCCGACGGCAGTCTGCGTGCGGCTGCCGGCTCGTCGTGGTGCGAGTGGAAGGGCGAGGCGAGCTATTTCGATCTCGTCAGCCCGCGGCGGGTCGCGCCCAGAGCGGCCTGGACGTACGTGGCACCCAACCCGCGATTCGCCGCAATCGCCGGCGCCGTCGCGGTGATGCCGGCGCTCGTGGATCGGTGCACCGTAAACGGAGAAGAAGTCGTACCGCAGCCGGGCGGCTTCTACGGCGGGTGGATCACGAGTTGGGTCGCGGGTCCCTTCAAGGGAATCCCGGGCTCGATGCACTGGTGACCTTGGTCGTCACGAATTGGTCACTTTCGGCCCATGTTTACATCCGCCTCACCTGGATATAGTTAAGAAACTTAACAATGCTGAGGAGTGAGCTTTGAAACCAGGAACTCTCGCCGCAACCGCCCTGGCGACCGGTGCAACCGCGGTCATCGGCGGATTGGCCAGTCGGCCGGCGCAGTCGCCGTGGTATCAGAACTTGAAGAAGCCGCCCTATCAGCCACCTCGGCAAGCCTTTCCAATCGTCTGGCCGGTGTTGTACGCCGACATCGCGGCGGTGTCGGCCGCGACGATCGACGACCTGGAGCAGCGCGGACTGCGGGATGAGCGGCGCGCCTACATCGCGGCGTTGGCGACCAACCTGGTGCTCAACGGGAGTTGGTCCTGGTTGTTCTTCAATCGCGGGTGGCTCGGCACATCGGCGATCGCGGCTGGGGTGCTGGCAGTCAGCAGCGCCGACCTGACCAGGCGCTCGATGGCCGTCCGCGGCGCGAAGGGCGCACCGATGGTCGCCTATGCCGCGTGGACGTCGTTCGCCACCGCGCTATCGACCCACATCTGGGCACTGAACCGGCGCTGAGGAGCAGAACTGTGCGAATTGAGAAGATTCCCGGCCAGATCGTCGAGTCGGTGTTGTCGATCGCGGGTATCCGGATCGGCACCGAGGAGCCGCACCACCTACGTCAGCCGTTGACTGACAACGTCGAGCTGCGGCGGTACGGACCGCGTATTGCGGCCGAGACCACCGTCGACAGCGACGAGAACCGTGCCCGCAATGTCGGCTTCCGCCGACTCGCGAACTACATCTTCGGTGCCAACCATCGCAATGAGACGATCTCGATGACGGCGCCCGTCGGTCAGCAGTCCACGTCCGACGAGATCGCGATGACCGCCCCAGTTGCCCAAGCCCGAAGTGCCGACGACCAGTGGGTGATTCGGTTCTTCATGCCGTCGAAATGGACGATGGACACCCTTCCTGAGCCCGATGACGACAAGGTCCGGCTCGTCCCGGTTCCCGGCGAGACGGTCGCGGTACTCAAATTCACCGGCGACCGCGGTCCGCAAGCGGTCGCCGATCGTACCGACGAGCTGCGGAAGACCCTGCTGGACAACGATATCGAGCCTGCCGGTGATCCGTTCGCATGGTTCTACGATCCGCCGTGGACATTGCCGTTCAGGCGGCGCAACGAGGTTGCGATACCGGTGGAGACAGCCCTTTAACCCCTAGACCGTCGAGCGGTCGCGACCTTCCCAGTACTGCTTGCGCAGATCCTTCTTGAGGATCTTTCCGGTCGGGTTGCGGGGCAACTCTTCTTGGACGTCAACGGACTTCGGGCACTTGTAGGCCGCCAATCGCTCTTTCGCAAAGGCGATCAGCTCGGCTTCGGTGGCCTCACCCTCGAGCTGGACGACGGCCTTGACCACCTCGCCCCACTTGTCGTCGGGGATACCGATGATTGCGACGTCGACAACCGCCGGATGCTCGGCGATCACCCGTTCGACCTCGATCGAGTAGATGTTCTCGCCGCCGGAGATGATCATGTCCTTCAGCCGGTCCTCGACGAAGATGTAGCCACCGTCGTCGACGCGGCCGATGTCGCCGGTGCGGAACCAGCCGTCCTCGGTGATCGACTCCGACGTCGCCTCCGGCTTGTTGTGGTATCCCTTCATCAATTGCGGTGAGCGGAACCACAATTCACCCTGCTCGCCTTCGGGTACGTCTTCGAGGCTGTCGGGGTCCACCACCCGCACCTCCGCATTGGGGACCAGCGTGCCCGCACTCGTCAACCGCTCTTCCTTCCCCGGGTCGCGGTGCGCCTCGGGCAACAGGTGGCTGATCACCCCGCACAATTCGGTCAGCCCGTAGGCCTGGATGAAGTCGGTGTCCGGCCACGCGTCCAGGGCCTTGCGTAGCAGCGGCAGCGGCATCGGCGAGGCGCCGTATGCGTACGTCTTCAACGCTCCGAACAGCTTGACGGCATCCTCACCGGACTCGAGCACCTTCGCCAGCACCGCGGGGACGAGGAAGGTTCTGTTGGCCCCCTTCAGTATTGCGCCTGCCAATGCGGCGCCGTCCACGTCGCGCGTCATCACGCTTGGGACCCCGTCGTGAATGCCGAACTGAACGTAGGACGACCCGCCGACGTGGAACAGCGGCATCGCCACCATGTTCTTGTCGCCCTCGTCGAACTCGAAGCCCTCGTGCGCGTTGACGGTGTGCGCGATGATGTTGGCCTGCGTCAGTGCCACGCCCTTGGGACGGCCGGTGGTGCCCGACGAGTACATGATGATGGCGACGTCGTCGGGCTCGACGTCGTCTGCTCGCCCGGTCGGGGTCGCCGCGGCCAGCATCGCCTCGTACTCGTCGCCGTCCTCACCCTCCGGCGTGACCTCGATGACGTGCTCGACATCGGTCAGCTTGTCGCGGATCTTGTCGACGTTGCCCCGCAGCTCCTTGCCGACGATCAGCACCTTCGCGCCGGAGTCGTTGACCACGTAGTCGAGTTCGTCGGCGGCAAGCCGGAAGTTGAAGATCGCGTTCGCCGCGCCGAGTGACGCGGCGGCCAACGTCAGCTCCACGCACGCGGGGTGGTTCTTGTCGAGGAACCCCACCACATCGCCACGTTTCACACCACGTTCCTTCAGTGCACCGGCCAGCCGGCGCACCCGGTCATTCCACTCGGCCCAGGTCCAAGTGCGGTCGAAGTAGATCATCGCCTCGCCGTCGGGCTTGGTTTCGGCCCAGTGGGCGATGCGGTCGTCGAGAAAGCGCGGATCAGCCAGGTCTGACATGCTTCGAGCCTGCCATGTTGGCCCGGGTGTCAGTTGCCTTTCGTATAAACCTGCCGGCCCGCCAGGTACGTCGCGCGCACCTCGAGGTCGGCGATCGTCTCCGGCGGCACGGATCGGGGGTCGGCCGACAGCACCACCATGTCGGCGTACTTGCCTGTCTCCAGGGAGCCGATGACATCCTCGGAGTGCAGCTGCCAGGCCGCGTCGATGGTCTGGGCACGAATGGCCTGGTCAACCGTGATGCGCTGGTCTGGGCCGATCACCCGTCCGCTGGGTGCGATCCGGGTGACGGCCACACTGATGTTGCGCAGCGGCTCCTCGGGTGTCACCGGCGGGTCGTTGTGCAGCGAGATCCGCATCCCGGTGGCCACCGCCGAACCGCATGGCATCCAGCGGTTTCCGTGTTCGGGTCCGAACAGGCCGTCGACGACGATGTCACCCCAGTAGTGGATCTGGTCGACGAACAGGCTGCAGGTGACGCCGAGTTCGTGGGCGCGCTGCAATTGGTCGTCGCGGATCGCGCCGACGTGTTCGAGTCGCAGCCGATGGTCGTCGCGGGGGTGCGCGCGCAGGGCCTCCTCGTAGACGTCGAGAATCGTGTCGGCACCCGCATCGCCCTGGACATGGCAGGCCATTTGCCAGCCGTGCGGGAAGTAGGCGCCGACGATCTCGGTCAACTGTTCGCGGGTGTAGTTCGCACAGCCACACGACCCCTTCGGGATGCCGATGCTGCGGGTCGCCTCGGTGTCGAGATACGGAAACGACAGGTCGATGTTGCCGATCCACGGTGACCCGTCGACCCAGATCTTGATGCCTGCCTGCCGGAACATGTCGTCGCCGTTCTCGGGCACCATGTCGGTGGACATCGCGGCGGTGGACATCTCATAGACGCGCAGCCGCACGGTCAGGTCGTCGCGCATCTGCTCGACCATCGAGCGGAAGACCGGATCGAACGCCATCTCCGAACAGGTCGTCAGCCCGGCACGGTTCAGGCGGGCGAGTTCGGCGCGCAGCATCGCGGGATAGTCACTCGGTTGGATCGCCCCTTGCAGCAACGGGAAGACCGCCTGGATCTCCTGGGCGATCCCGTTGAGGTCGCCGTTCGCGTCACGCCCGTAGCTGGCGCCCTTGGGGTCCGGGGTGTCACGCGTCAGCCCGACACGTGCGGCCGCGGCGGAGTTGAAGTAGGCCTTGTGCCCGGAGTTGTGGACGATGACCAGCGGAGTCTCCGGGGCGATGCCGTCGAGCCACGCAAGCGTCGGGTCCGGTAGCCCGTTCTGCAGCAGCGCGTCCCACCCGTTGAGGTATGCGCCGTCGGCACCCCGCTTGGCGACCTCCGCCTTGATCGCGGCGACGACGTCGTCGGCCTTGGGCAGCGTGACCGGGCGGATGTCGACCATCCGATCCGAGAGCACGATGGCCTCCATCAACGGATGCCCGTGCGCCTCCACGAGGCCCGGCATCACACACCCGTCGCCCAGGTCAACGGTCTGGGTGTCCGGCCCGATCCAGGTCTGGATGTCAGACCTGTCTCCGACAGCGACGATGCGGCCGTCCGACACGGCGATCGATTCCGCGGTGGGTTGCGCTTCGTTGACGGTGAGGACAGTTCCGGTGAGCACGAGATCGGCAGCGGGCATCCCGCCATCCTGTCAGGCCGACGAAAATTCGATGAGAAAACTTCCGGTGCCGTGTCGATTCCTACGGGTTGCCGTTCGACGTGTCGACGAGGGCACGATAAGCGAGCCCCTTCACCACTAGAAGGAGACACACCAATGACGCGTTACATGCTGATCCTGCGCTCGACCCCCGAAGCCGAGAAGGCGATGGAGAACGTCGACTTCGAGGAGATCATCGCGGCGATGGGCCGCTACAACGAGGAGCTCATCAAGGCCGGTGTGCTGCTGGCCGGCGAGGGCCTGGCCGGACCCGAGGACGGCCTTGTCGTGAACTTCGACGCCGACGAACCAGTGGTCACCGATGGTCCCTACACCGAGACCAAGGAACTGTTCAACGGCTTTTGGATCCTCGGGGTCTCGTCGAAGGAGGAGGCCAGGCAGTGGGCACTCAAGTGCCCGCTGGGCCCCGGCGCCCGGCTCGAGGTCCGGCGGGTCACCGAGACCGAGGAGTTTCCTCAGGACAACGAGTGGGTCCAGAAGGAGCTCCGGTGGAAGAAGGAAGGTGTCTGGAAGTAGCCGGGGTTCCGGACGTGCCAGCCGAACGGAGCGAGCGCCGACCGGCACGTCCGGGCCTAGCGATCCGCGCCCGGGCGATGGCTGCGCCCAGGCCCCGCGCGTGGTGTCGGGTTCGCCGTGGGCGGGCAGCAACGCGGCGGACGCGTAGGGACGCAACAGCGTCAGATTGTCCAGGCACAGCTGGTCGTTTCGGGGATGCTCGCTGAACACGATCGGCCCCTCACCGCCGAACATGGGATCGAGCGTCATCAAGGTGTCCCCGGTGAACATCGCGTCGCGGCCGGGGTGGTGCAGCGTGCAGTTTCCGGGTGAGTGCCCTGGCACGTGGACGGCGCGCAACCGCCCGGGCACATCGAGTTGCTCATCGCCACCGAAAGAGCGGGCGCCGGGCACCGGCGGTTGGGTGAACACCGAGTCGAGTGCGCCCTCGGCGAGCATTCGCAGCGCCGACGGCCGCCAGAGATTGCGCCGCATGCGCACCGGTGGCCGGCGCACCTTGGTGGTGCGCGCCATATCCAGGTCCTGCTCGTGGACGTAAACCGGGACACCTCGGCGATCGAAGTCACCGGCGAATCCGAGGTGGTCGGCATGGCCGTGGGTGATCACGATCGCCTCGACATCACCGACGCTGCGTCCAGTCGCTGCCAGCCAGTCGTTGAGGTAGCGCAGATGCCCATAGAAGCCGGCGTCGACGAGCGTGACCGACTTGCCCTCAGCAATGGCATAGAAGTTCACCCGGTGACTGCCGAGTAGCCAGATGCCGTCGACGACCTCGCGGCCGGTACGCGCCGTCGCGAACGGATTACGCGGATTGAGTGCTGCCATTGGTGTGCTCCTCGCTCGGAATCGTCGCCAGCTTCCGTTATGGTAGTCATGTTGCTTCCATAATGGAAGTAAATTGCGTAGGCTCTCCGACGTGAATCCACATGCCGATGCCGACTGCCCGATGGCCCACGCCCTCGGGTTGCTCGGCGACCGATGGTCGCTGCTGCTCGTACGTGAGGCGCTCGACGGCATATCGCGATTCGACGAGTTCAAGCTACGTCTGGACATCTCCGACCACACCCTGTCGCGCAAGCTGCGCGGGCTCATCGAGGCAGGTCTGCTGACACGTCACGGCGCAACGAAACGCCCCACCTACGCGCTCACACCCGCCGGGGCCGACCTGGCCAAAGTCCTTGCCGTGCTAGGCGTCTGGAACCAAAATTGGTTTCCCGTTGGCAACCCACGCCAGCCACCACAAGCCGTTGTGCACGCGGCGCAGTCGCTGGGAGTTACGATCCCCTGACCGCCCTCTCTCGACGGTATTGCAACACGTTCTAGTCTTAGGGGCTATGACCCAGGTTGATGCTTCCTCGCTCGAGAGCTCGTCAGGCGACCTGTTGCGCCATCCCCTGCATTCCGGCCACCTCACGGTGGGCGCGCTGAAGCGGAACAAGGACAAGCCGGTCCTGTTCCTCGGCGACACCACGCTGACCGGCGGTCAGCTGGCCGAACGCATAAGCCAGTACATTCAGGCCTTCGAGGCGCTGGGCGCGGGCACCGGCGTGGTGAGCGGGCTGCTGGCGCTCAACCGACCCGAGGTGCTGATGATCTTGGGCGCCGGTCAGACACAGGGCTATCGGCGCCTGTCACTACACCCTCTCGGCTCGTTGGACGACCACGCGTACGTCCTCAACGATGCCGGCGTCACGTCGCTGACCATCGACCCGAACCCGATGTTCGTCGAACGGGCCACGGGACTGCTGGAGAAGGTCCCCGGCCTCAAGCAGATCCTGACGATCGGCCCGGTCCCCGAGGAACTCGCCGATGTCGGGGTGGACCTGACTGCCGAGGCCGCCAAGTACTCGCCGAAACCGTTGGTCGCCGCCGACTTGCCGCCGGACCATATCGGCGGCATGGCCTACACCGGCGGGACGACCGGTAAGCCCAAGGGCGTGATCGGCACCGCGCAGTCGATCACCACCATGACGACCATTCAGCTCGCCGAGTGGGAGTGGCCGGAACGTCCGAAGTTCTTGATGTGCACGCCACTGTCACACGCGGGGGCGGCGTTCTTCGTGCCGACCATCATCAAGGGCGGCGAGCTGGTGGTGCTCACCAAGTTCGACCCGGCCGAGGTGCTGAAGACGATCGAGGAGCAGAAGATCACGGCCACCATGCTGGTGCCGTCGATGATCTATGCGCTGATGGACCATCCGGATTCGCACACCCGCGACCTGTCGTCGCTGGAGACCGTGTACTACGGCGCCTCGGCGATGAACCCGGTGCGACTGGCCGAGGCGATCCGCCGGTTCGGCCCGATCTTCGCGCAGTACTACGGCCAGTCCGAGGCGCCGATGGTGATCACCTATCTGCCCAAGGGGGACCACGACGAGAAGCGGCTGACGTCATGCGGTCGGCCGACCGTGTTCGCGCGGACCGCGCTGCTGGACGCCGACGGAAACCAGGTGCCGCAGGGCGAAGTCGGCGAGATCTGCGTGTCCGGCCCGCTGGTGTCGGGTGGCTACTGGAACAAGCCCGAGGCGACGGCCGAGACGTTTCGCGACGGCTGGATGCACACCGGCGACCTGGCCCGAGAGGACGAGGACGGCTTCTGGTACATCGTCGACCGGACCAAGGACATGATCGTCACCGGCGGCTTCAATGTGTTCCCACGCGAGGTGGAAGACGTTGTCGCAGAGCATCCTTCGGTTGCTCAGGTCTGCGTGATCGGGACACCCGACGAGAAGTGGGGCGAGGCGGTGACGGCCGTGGTCGTGTTGCGGCCCGATGCCGCGTCCGACGAGGCGGCGATCGCGACGATGACCGCCGAGATCCAGGCTGCGGTCAAGGAGCGCAAGGGTTCGGTGCAGTCGCCCAAGCAGGTGGTCATCGTCGACTCGGTGCCGGTGACCGCGCTGGGTAAGCCCGACAAGAAGGCGGTGCGCGCACAGTTCTGGGAGGGCGCCGGCCGCGCCGTGGGCTGAGGTCCCCAAGCAGGACTGGGCGCGGGCTAGACCACCAGGTCGGCCTTGTGCCGGGCACGCTCGATCCGCTCGGCATTCGGATCGTCGACATCGCGCACCCAGGCCCGTGCACGCTCGGGTGACTTGCCGAACTCGATATGACGTGCGATGAGCCGGCGTCGCCGTTCCTCGGGCGCGCAGTCGATGAACCACACCTCGTCCAGCGCGCCCCGCACCTGGGGCCACGGCTCGTCGTCATCCAGCAGATAGTTTCCTTCGGTGACGATGAGCCGCGCATCCGGTGCGACGGGAATGCTGCCCGCGACGGCTTGCTCGACATCGCGGTCGAACGCCGGGGCGTAGACGATCTCGGTGGCCTGGCTTCTAATACGTTGGAGCAGCGCGAGATACCCGTAGGCATCGAACGTGTCGATCGCACCTTTGCGGTCGAGCCTTCCCAGCCGCAACAGCTCTGCGTCGGCGAGGTGAAAGCCGTCCATGGGGAGCTGGACGGCGCCATCGACTGATGCTGCGATCGCCGAGGCGATCGCGGTCTTGCCTGCGCCCGGCGCCCCGACGATGCCGAGGATGACACGGTGCTGCCGAGCAAGCAGCGCCTCGAGACGGCTAGTCCAGGAGTTCATCGATCTCGGCGGCCAGCCGAGCGATGCGCTCTGCTTCGCTGGGGATCACTCGGCTGTCTTCGGCGGCTCGTTGCCATCCCAGCCGCCACATCCGCGCCACGGCGCGATCGCCGATTCCCGCGTATGGGTTCGCGATCGTCTCCGGGTAGGCCTTGCGGCCTTCCTGGTATGCGGTCACGAGCCGGTGCGCCATCACCTTCTACTTTCCTGCGCGAACAGGCACGAAGGGCGCCATTTCCGCGGCGTGTCGAGGATTTTTGCGAGTGCTGTGCAGAATGGGCGGCGTGCCGAACGCCGAAATCCAGCAGACCGTCGATGCGGTGTGGCGGATGGAGGCCGCCAAGATCGTCGCGACGCTGACGCGGGTCGTCGGCGACGTCGGTTTCGCCGAGGAGTTGGCGCAGGACGCCCTCGTCGATGCGCTCACTCAGTGGCCCGAGAGCGGCGTGCCGAGCAACGCTGGTGCCTGGTTGACGGCCGTGGCCAAGCGCAAAGCGATCGACCAGTGGCGGCGCCGGGAGAACCTCGACGCCAAGTACGCGATGCTGGCGCAGGAGCTCGAGACACAGGGCCCGGACACCCTTGAGTCGTGGGATCCCGACCGCATCGACGACGACGTGCTGCGGCTCATCTTCATCTCCTCGCATCCGGTGTTGTCGCGCGAAGGCCAGATCGCGTTGACACTGCGCGTGGTCGGCGGCCTGACGACCGAGGAGATCGCCCGCGCCTTTCTTACTTCGAAGTCGACAGCTGCGGCGCGGATCACCCGGGCGAAGAAGACGCTGTCCGATGCGGGCGTTCCGTTCGAAGTACCGGATCGGTCCGAGTACCCGCAGCGGTTGTCCGCCGTGCTCTCGGTGATCTACCTGATCTACAACGAAGGCTATTCCGCATCCTTCGGCCAGCGCTGGATTCGCGACGAACTGTGCAGCGAGGCATTGCGATTGGGCCGTGTGCTCGCCGCGCTCTTACCCGCTGAGCCGGAAGTGCACGGGCTGGTCTCACTGATGGAGTTCCAGTCATCCCGATTCGGCGCACGCACGGACAGGACGGGCAAGCCGATTCTCTTGGAGGCGCAGGACCGCGCGAGATGGGACCATGCGCAGATCCAACGCGGCGTCGCCGCACTGCGGATGTCCGCCGAAGCGTTACAGCGCAAGGGAACTGGATGGGGACAGTATGCGCTGCAGGCGGCGATCGCCGAATGTCACGCCACCGCGCCCACGGCCGACGACACCGACTGGAAGCACATCGTGATGCTCTACGACGGCCTGGTACAGGTGGCGCCCTCCCCCGTCGTACAGCTCAATCGGGCTGTCGCGGTGGCGATGGCCGAGGGGCCGACGAAAGCCTTGAAGATCGTCGATGGCCTGACCGGCCTCGGCGACTCCTACCTGCGCCCCAGCGTACGCGGAGAACTGTTGGCACGGCTGGGCCATAACGCCGAGGCCGCCGACGAGTTCGACTGCGCCGCACAGATGACAGACAACGAACGCGAGCGGGAAGTATTGGCCGACAAGGCCGCTCGGATGCGGCGTCAGGCCCCCGGTACACCCGTCCGGGCAGCGACCGACGTCGACGACTGAGTGTCGAAGACATCGATGATCACATCGGCATCGCGGTATCCGCCAAGGTGGTGCAGTCCCGCTGTCGCAGCGATGACGTCGGTCGTGTAGTCGCCGGTCATCGGATACTCGGCGACCGGGTGACGCCAGTGCGCGGCGACGACCGTCGTCCCCGGCTTCAGCAGCGGTATCTCACGATCGAGGGTGTCGCGCAGGACTTCGGGATGCAGGTAGTAGCAGAGCTCGGACAGCACCACCAGGTCGAAACCCGACTGCGGCCAGGGCTCGTCGACCGACTGGCGAAGCAGCGTCACATTGTGGCGCCGACCGGCGTCGACCAAACGCCGATGCGCCGCGTCCAGCGCCGCGCTCGCAATGTCGGTGCTGGTGACATGGTCGCACCGGGCGGTGAGCAGTTCGGTGAGTACGCCGACCGAACACCCGGGTTCGAAGGCGTGGCGGTAGCGCCGATAGGGCAACAGCGCCAACGTGATCGCGTACTTGCGTTGCTCGTACCACCTGCCTTCGAGCTGCCATGGGTCGTCAGACTCGGAGTAGATCCGGTCGAAGTACCCCGTTGAGAGCCGAGCGGGCATCAGAACACCACCTCCCCGACCGCGAGCAAACGCTCCACGACGAACGACGGCAGCAGCGGCGCCCGATCGGCGCCGGCCACCTCGATCTGCGAGCGGTAGCACTGCGCGGCCGCCGCCTTTCGGTCAAGTGCGTCGGCGACTACCGGAACGGCGCGCAGCCGGTCCCACGGCACCGCGGCGTCACCGGGTGTCGCCCAGTGCCACATCCAGATCGGGTACTCCAGCAACACCGCACCGCGGCGCTGCGCGGCGGTCGCCGCCGCACGGCCGACGGCCTCGTGATCGGGATGTCCGTCGCCACGCCATGTCGCGGCGATCCACGGTGTGCCGGGCCGGTGCGCGAGTATCTCGGTGAGGCACTCGGCAAGCCGTTCCTCGTGCTCGCTCAACTCTCCGTCGGGCAGCCCCAGGCAGATGGGCGCTGCTACGCCCAGTGTTCGCATGGCGTCGTGCAATTCCGCGCGTCGGGTGCTTTCCAGATCGGAACGGTCGAAGCCCGGATGCGAGGCGCCCCCGTCGCTGGCCGCTACCACCTGTACCCGCGCACCGAGGCCGGCCAGCGTCGTCAGGGACGCACCGAACCCGAATGTCTCATCGTCGGGATGCGCAGCCACGACCACGAGTTCGCTGCAGTCGGTCACGTCCAGTTCCGGCGCGTGGTCCAGCGCATCGAGCCACTGCTGTGTCGCTGTGCCGCCGACGGACAAGGGCACCCCGGCGAATCGTGCGCCGTTACCCGACTGCGCGAGCGTCATCGTGCGACTCCTGCCAGCAGGCCCAGTCGCTCGAGATCTCGCTCGGCGTGGCTCTGCCGCACGTACATCGTGAGATCTGCGACCCGCTTCGCATGCTGGGCGTCCTGACAAAGCGGCGCAGGGCCGAGCGCCCGACCCGATCTCGTGATGGTCTCCTCGACTGCCGTTTCCACGACAGCCCGGGTGCGTCGCGCGATCAGTTCCGCCATTCCCTTACGGTTCAACGGATCGTCGTCGACTGCGCACGCCGCCCATGACAGCATCGCCTCGCCGGCGGCCAGTGCGGCGTCGACCGCCCCCAGATGTGCCAGCGTGTGCGGGTCTACGGAGTTCTCGGCGGCACGGGCGTACAGCGGTTCCGCCACCGCGCGTGCGCCGCCGAGCCAGCACGCCGCGACCCCGATCGCGCCGTGCCAGAACCCCGGCCGTGACAGGTACTCGCCCGCCCGGCCGATCGGTATGGCGGGTGCATTGCTGAATTGCACTGACCGGGTGTCCGATTCGGACATGCCCGGATTGCGCCACCCACTCGGCAGGGGCTGCACTCCGGCATGCCCAAGGTCGACGGCGAACAGTCCGCGCTCACCGGAGTCGAGCCGCGCCGTGACGAGCGCATGCGTGCACAGACCCGCGCCCGAGCACCACACCTTGGTGCCCTCCAGCGTCACCCCTTCCCCGTCGCCGTTCGCGTTGAGCACCGCATCATGGGACTCGGCTGCCCAAACACCCCACAGCCGTCCAGGTTTCGAAGCAGGCGCATCGAGTTCGGCCATGATCGCGACGGCGTCGGTGTGTGCTTCGGCCAGGCGGGCCGCCACGATGTCCACCCGGGCAAGCGCAGCCAAGCAACGCCAACGTCGGGCCGTGTCACCGCCGCCCGGAAGCGGTAAATCCAGTGCGCCCGATTCAAGCCATCGTCCGATCAACCCCGCTGTCATGGCTCGACGACCTTGCGACTGCGTGGTGAGCGAGCCAGTTCGCGGAGATGGCCGGCGAATCCACTGGGCGCGCGCCCGTCTTCGCGAGCCGACGTCGCCACCGACAGCTTCGCGTCCCTGCGGATGCTCATGTGTGCGGACTCGAATCGTTCGACGAGGTCGACGTCCTCGCCGGTCGGCAGCGGACGGAAGCCGCCGACGGCCCAGTACGCGTCTGCCCGGAAACCCATGTTGGCGCCATGAACGTGGTCATGGGTCGGTCCTGTCGAGTGGTAGGCGGCCTTGTATCGGCGGGCGACTTCGACGGGTAGCCGCCACAGCGGTATCCGCACGGTGCCCAGCACCATGTCGGCGTCGGCCTTCACCATCCGTGACAGCCACCGACTGCCGACGATCGTGTCGGCGTCGGTGGTGGCGAACCAGGTCCGTGCGGGATCGATACCGCTACAGATCGACCGCGCGTACTCGAATCCGCCGGCGCGGGCGGCACCGACATTGCCCGCATCGGTCGAGATGAAGTGCACATTCGGGCCGAATCGCTCGGCAAGGCGTGCGCTGTCGTCGTCGCAGGCATCGAGGACGACGACGATCAGCACCGGCATCGCAGAGTGCATCGAGACGGCGACCAGCGCGGACAGGCAGCGCGGCAAATGCTCGATCTCGTTGTGCGCAGGCACTACCACCACTGCCTGCTCGATCTGCGTCATGGTTGGTTAACTAGCCGGTTTCGCCATGCTTCACACCTGGCAGCATGAGCCTGGTGAACGTTCACGCCGTCCTGTTCGACTACTCCGGCACACTCTTCCGTCTCGAGGAGGACGACAGCTGGTTCCACGGCATCGAGGTCGACGAACGCCAGATCGAGGGCCACGTGCAGGCCGAGCTGATGCGCAGGATGACCGCGCCAACCGGGATTCCTGAGGAACTGACGACAGGGTCCGATGTCGCCGCCGAAGCGGCTCAGGCGGCACACCACGCCTGGGTCAACCGCGATCTTGAACCGCACCTGCACCGCGAGGCCTATCTGCACCTACTGCGCGGGTCGGGGGTGGCCGACCACCACGCCGAGACGCTGTACCGCCTGATGACCGACCCGCTGAACTGGACGCCGTATCCGGACACCGCCGGTGTCCTCGCGGGCCTGCACCGACAGGGCATCAAGACGGCGGTGGTGTCCAACATCGCGTTCGACGTGCGGCCCGCTTTCGAATCCATCGGTGCGTCCGAGTTCGTCGACGAGTTCGTGTTGTCCTTCGAGGTCGGCGCGATCAAGCCCGACGCGGCGATCTTCGAGACCGCGTTGAGCAGGCTCGGGGTGGACGCCGCACACGCGGTGATGGTCGGCGACAGCGACGAGGCCGACGGCGGCGCGCGCGCCGTCGGCTGCGGATTCGCCTTGGTCGATCCGCTTCCGACGCGGCAGCGTCGAGATGGCCTGCGCACTGCTCTGGCCGATTACGGCGTGCAACTATGACGTCCACTTAAGACGTCCACTCAAGACGTCCACTTATGACGAGGCCTACCCATGTTTCGCATCGACCCCGTCACGTAGCGTTTCCGGCATGGGCAACACCGAGCGGATTCGGCCGCCGTGGTGGCTGAAGTACGCCAACAACGTGATGATCGGCCTGCAGCGGCTCGGCGTCGCCGGCGACAGGGCTCTCGCCGGCCGCTGCCCCGTATTTCGATTCGATTCGGTGAACGCATGAGCGACAACGATTCTCTTCGCGCAAGCGGCTCATCGGACAACCCCTTTGATTCGTCGCTATGGCAACCGGTCGACGGATTCGATCTGACCGACATCACGTATCACCGTCATGTGGTCGACGGGATACCGCAGCCGACGGTGCGGGTGGCGTTCGACCGCCCCGAGGTGCGCAACGCTTTCCGCCCGCACAGCGTCGACGAGCTGTATCGCGTGCTCGACCACGCCCGGATGTCGTCCGACGTCGGCGTGGTCCTGCTCACCGGCAACGGGCCGTCGCCCAAGGATGGGGGCTGGGCGTTCTGTTCCGGAGGCGACCAACGGATCCGAGGCCGCAGCGGCTACCAGTATGCGTCGGGTGACACCGCCGAGTCGGTCGATCCCGCGCGGGCCGGACGGCTGCACATCCTCGAGGTTCAGCGACTGATCCGGTTCATGCCGAAGGTCGTCATATGCCTGGTCAACGGCTGGGCCGCCGGCGGCGGGCACAGTCTGCACGTCACGTGCGACCTCACGCTCGCGAGCCGCGAGCACGCCCGCTTCAAGCAGACCGATGCCGACGTCGGGAGCTTCGACGGCGGCTACGGCAGCGCGTACCTCGCCAAACAGGTCGGCCAGAAGTTCGCGCGGGAGATCTTCTTTCTCGGCAGGCCCTACACCGCCGAGCAGATGCACGCGATGGGCGCCGTCAACGAAGTGGTCGACCACGCCGCACTGGAAACCGTGGGACTGGAATGGGCGACGGCTATCAACGGCAAATCGCCGCAGGCGATCCGCATGCTCAAGTACGCGTTCAACCTGACCGATGACGGGTTGATGGGCCAGCAGCTGTTCGCGGGCGAGGCCACGCGACTGGCGTACATGACCGACGAGGCCGTCGAGGGTCGTGACGCGTTCCTTGAGAAGCGCGATCCCGACTGGAGCCCGTTCCCCCGCTACTTCTAGTTGCGATTTCGGTGTCGCGAGTCGCGATGAGCGCGACCAGCGACACCGAAGTCGCCCCTAGACTCGCGTGCTGTGAGTAGGAATCCGCTGCGCTGGCTGTCCGACCAGGTACTGCTGGCGGGCATGCGACCGCCGCTGGCGCCGCAACTGTTGCTTCGACGCCCCGACCGCGACGAGATCGACCTCGAAGGCAAGCGGATCCTGCTGACCGGCGCATCGTCGGGCATCGGCGAGGCGGCCGCCGAGAAGTTCGCCCGCCGCGGTGCCACCGTGGTGGTCGCCGCCCGCCGCCAGGAGCTCCTCGACGAGTTGGTCGACCGGATCGGCGCCGCCGGCGGATCCGCTTTGGCCCACGCCTGCGACCTGTCCGATCTGGACGCCGTGGACGACCTGGTCGCCCGGCTCGACCGGGACCTCGGCGGCATCGACATCCTGATCAACAACGCCGGGCGGTCGATCCGCAGGCCACTCGCGGAGTCTCTGGACCGCTGGCATGACGTCGAGCGGACGATCGCATTGAACTACTACGCGCCGCTGCGGCTCATCCGGGGCCTTGCGCCCGGTATGCGAGAGCGCGGGGACGGTCACATCATCAACGTCTCGACGTGGGGCGTGCTGAACGAGTCGTCGCCCTTGTTCGCGGTCTACAACGCGTCGAAGGCGGCGCTCACATCTGTCAGTCGCATCATCGAAACCGAATGGGGCGCGGACGGGGTGCATTCGACGACGCTGTTCTACCCGCTCGTCCTCACCCCGATGATCGCCCCCACCCGCGCCTACGACGGTCTGCCCGGGTTGAGCGCCGACGAGGCGGCCGACTGGATGATCACCGCCGCGCGCGTACGCCCGGTCCGCATCGCACCACGGATGGCCGTCACCGCCCAGGCGGTGAACACGTTTGCGCCCGGCGCGGTGAATGCGGTGATGAAACGGCAACGCGTCCAACCCAGCAGCTGACCATGCCCGAGATCGCGACCATCGCCGACATCGTGCGCGTCCACGCAAGAGTTCGGCCCGAGGCCACGGCGCTCATCGTCGGCGACCGGACCATCAGCTTCGGCGAACTCGACGCGCGGTCCAACCAAACCGCCCACGCGTTCCGTGCCGCCGGCGTCGGGTTCGGCGACCGCGTCGCCTACATCGAGAAGAACGGCGCGGAGTTCTTCGAGGTCGTGTGCGGCCTCGCCAAGCTGGGTGCCGTTGGCGTGCCGGTCAACTGGCGGCTCGCACCGCCGGAGATGCTGCACATCATCGAGGATGCCCAGGCCCGGATCGTGGTCGTCGGCTCGGAATTCTTCGGCCATCTCGAGGCAATCGAGGATCGCTTGACGTCGGTGAACGCTGTCGTGGCGATCGGCACGCACGACCGCTGGCAGGAGTTCGAGGACTGGGTGACCGACCAGTCCGACGAAGACCCCGGTGTCACAACGGGCCCCGACGACATCGCCTTCCTGATGTACACGTCCGGAACGACCGGACTGCCCAAGGGCGTCATGCTGACCAACGGCAACTACCTCTGCAAGGCCAACGGGATAGCCCACCAATGGCGGTTCACCGCCGACAGCGTCAGCCTTGCGGTGATGCCGCTGTTCCACATGGCCGGTTCGGGATGGGTGCTGGTCGGATTGTACGAAGGCGCCACCACCGTGGTGCTGCGCGATGTCGATCCGGCCGCGATCCTGAATTCCATTGTCCAGCACCGGATCACCAACCTGCTCCTCGTGCCGGCAGTGATCCAGATGATGCTGGGCACACCGGGCGTCGAGAACGCGGACTTCTCCAGTGTTCGCGCTATCGTCTACGGCGCCTCGCCGATCACCGACGACGTGCTCGTACGAGGTCTGGAACGCTTCAAGTGCGAGTTCCTCCAGGTATACGGATTGACCGAAACCACAGGCTCGGTAACGCAACTCGACGAGCACGATCCGACGGGCCGCCCGGAACTGCTGCGGTCCTGCGGTAAGCCCTATCCGTGGGTCGAACTGCGCATCGCCGACGACAGCGGCGACGAGGTGCCCGTCGGCACCGTCGGCGAGGTGTGGACCCGGTCGGCACAGAACATGCTCGGCTATTGGAACAACCCCGACGCCACGGCGGCGACGGTCACCGACGACGGCTGGCTGAAAACCGGTGACGCCGGATACGTCGACCAGGACGGCTACATCTATCTGCATGACCGGAAGAAGGACATGATCGTCACCGGCGGAGAGAACGTGTACCCCATCGAGGTCGAGAACGTGCTGATGACCCATCCCGCCGTCGACGACGTCGCGATCATCGGGGTGCCGGATGACAAGTGGGGTGAGGCCGTGAAGGCGATCGTCGTGCCTGCCGCGGGAACCGCACCGACCGAAGCCGAACTCATCGCGTATGCGCGCGAGCGGCTCGCCGGTTTCAAGCTGCCCAAGTCCGTCGACTTCGCCGAGGTGCTGCCCCGTAACCCCAGCGGCAAGCTCCTCAAACGAGTGCTGCGGGAGCCGCACTGGGCGGGCGTCGATCGCCGAATCGGCTGACCGCGCGTGATAGACACATTCGTATGGAGATCCTGGCCAGCCGCATGCTCATCCGGCCAGCGGACTATCAACGCTCGCTGACCTTCTACCGCGACGAGATCGGACTGGCGATCGCCAGGGACTACGGCGCCGGCACCGTCTTCTACGCCGGCCAGTCACTGATCGAACTCGCCGGCCACGGCACTCCCAAGGGGGGCGGAACCATGTGGCTTCAGGTCCGCGATGTGTACGCCGCCGAGAAGGAACTGACCGGTCGCGGCGTACCCATCGGCCGTGCCGCCCGGCAGGAGCCGTGGGGTCTGCACGAGATGCACATCACCGATCCCGACGGCGTACTACTGATCTTCGTGCAGGTCCCCGAGAACCATCCGCTCCGGCGGGACAACCGCGATTAGCGTCAGCGCGTCTGAGCCGCCAGCGGCCAACCCACAGATGCCAACCGCGCGGCGCGACATCGGCGTGCTGATCACCCAGATCACCGACGAACTACCGCGGCCCGAGGATGTCGAGCGGGTACGAGGAAGGCTGGCCGCCAAGGGCTGGCCACTCGACGACCCGCGTGACGACCGGGAGACCGAATAGCCGTCCTCCGCCCCGTCGCCGTCCCCTCCGGTGCTACGGCCATTTCGGTATTGCCCGTTGTGGAGGAAGTGCTCGCCGGACGCGCGACCATACTTCCGGTCCCGTTGGACGACGAACGCGAAACCTCTTTGCTGACAACATCATTGCGTGCTGGCTCCGATATCGACGACGATGTGGCGGTGGTGGTCTCCACTTCCGGTACGACGGGGACTCCGAAGGGCGCCCTGCTGACAGCATCGGCGTTGACGGCAAGCGCGTCGGCGACGCACGACCGACTCGGCGGAACCGGACAATGGCTGCTCGCCCTGCCCGCCCATCATGTGGCCGGGTTCCAGGTACTGGTGCGCAGCGTCCTGGCAGGGGTCGATCCGGTGGCGATCTCGGCGGGTTTCTCCGTGGCGGAGCTGGTTTCGGCCGTCGACTCCCTTGGAACGGGGCGCCGCTACGTCTCGTTGGTGGCCACACAGCTCGACAAGTCGCTGGGCGACCCGGCCGCCAGTGCCGCATTGGCGTCGATGGATGCCGTGCTCGTCGGCGGCGGACCGATGCCGCCCGGGGTTGCCGAACGAGCACGGGTCGCAGGAATTCCCGTGGTCCGGACATATGGAATGAGCGAAACCGCCGGCGGCTGCGTGTACGACGGGCTGCCGCTGGATGGAGTGCATATGCGCATCGACGACGGGCGGGTGATTCTCGGCGGATCGACGCTGGCCAAGGGTTACCGCAATCCGGTCGACCCCGACCCGTTCATCGAACCCGGCTGGTTCCGCACCGATGACGTCGGCACCGTCGACGACTCGGGAGTGTTGACGGTTCTCGGACGGGTGGACGATGCGATCAGCACGGGCGGGCTGACCGTACTGCCGCAACTGGTGGAGGCAGCGATGGCGGCACTCGACGCAGTGGCCGAATGCGTGGTGTTCGGCGTCGACGACGAACGACTGGGCCAGCGCGTCGTCGCGGCGGTCGTGGTCACACCGGGACGTACTGCGCCGACGTTGGGCGACATACGCACTCATGTCGCATCGAGTCTGGATGCCACCGCGGCGCCGAGGGAGATTCACGTCGTCGACGAGATTCCACGTCGCGGTATCGGCAAGGTGGACCGCCGGGCGTTGGCAGCCCGGTTCGGCGGTTAGTCTTTCGCGCCGGGCGGTCTCCTCCCGGGGACATATGTCATGGTGCCAAACTACGAGCGACAATGTCGCTCAACAATCTTCGGCGGTAGTAGGACAGCGACAATGTCGCTCCGAGGTTGGCACGACGGATAGTTCCCGCGAAGGGCCGATGTCCTCTCGCGCCAACGTACGAGCGACAGCGAGCATGATGGCGAGGATGATGTAGCCATGCGCCATGAAGTCACGACCGTCGATGAGCTGCGCGCGATCGTCGGGGAGCCGCACCGCCACGTCGCCAACAAGGTCACCGATCGGCTGTCCCCGGTCCAGCGGGACTGGCTGGCGCACTCGCCCCTCGGCTTCGTCGCGACCACCGACGCGGACGGCCGGGTCGACGTGTCCCCCAAGGGCGATCCCCCCGGCTTCGTCCACGTCATCGACGACACCACGATCGCGATCCCCGAACGCCCGGGCAACAAGCGCGTCGACGGCTATCGCAACGTCCTGCAGCGTCCGCACGTCGGCACGTTGTTCCTGATCCCTGGACGCGGCGATACGTTGCGGATCAACGGGAAAGCCCGGATCCTCGCTGACGCTGAGTATTTCGATGCCATGGTGGTACAGGGCAAGAGGCCCATCCTTGCGCTCGAGATCGACATCGAGGAGGTGTTCTTCCACTGCGCCAAGGCCTTCATGCGCTCGGACACCTGGGACCCGTCGACGTGGAATCCGACGGCACTCCCGAGCGTCGCGCAGCTCGCGAAGGCCATTCGGACGGACTGGTCGGGGGCCCAGCTCGAGGAGTACTACAGCGAGGCCAATTACCGCCAAATGCTCTACTGACCCGCGAAGTCCTAGAACTGGTTGACGCCTCAGTAAACGTCCGATGCCAGGCACGGCACCAGTCGGTCTCGGCCTCGTGGGTAAGGTCGACGGCGTGACGGCGACGACCATGAAGAGGCACTAGCCGTCGTGCGGATCGCGCGCAAGGAAACCGCCGCGGTCGCCGTCGCGGTGGTGCTCGTCGTCGCGGCGTTCGTCATACCCCATCTCCACCTGGGTATCGTCACGCCGCTGATCAACTCAACCCACGAGCGTTTCGTGACGTTCGCCGGCACCGCACCCATCTTCGGGTGGTGGGAACCCCACGTCGGCTGGGGCACGGCTCCGGCGATCGTCATCGGCGTCGCAGCCGTGCTGTGGGGACCGTCGGTGGCGCAACGGCTGCCGTGGCGGTGGCTCCCGTGGGTCGCCTGGGCGACGTCCTGCGGTTGGGCGTTTTCCCTGGCGATGGTCGATGGGTGGCAGCGCGGCTTCGCGGGACGGCTCACCGCCCGCCACGAGTATCTGCGGCAGGTGCCCACCGTCACCGACATCCCGCGGGCGCTCGAGACGTTTTCCCGGAGAATCCTCGATTACCAACCGGATTCGTGGATCACCCACGTCTCCGGTCATCCGCCGGGAGCGCTGCTGTCATTCGTTTGGCTCGACCGGATCGGGCTGGGCGGCGGTGCATGGGCGGGCCTGCTGTGCCTTCTCGTCGGTTCCAGCGCCGCGGCCGCGATCGTCGTGACCCTGCGCGCCCTGACCGATGAGAACACCGCGCGGATGGCGGCGCCGTTCGTTGCAGTTGCGCCCACCGCCATCTGGATCGCGGTGTCCGCCGACGGCTACTTCGCCGGTGTCGCGGCGTGGGGCATCGCCCTGCTGGCGTTCGCCGTTCGGCGGACGGCCCGCTGGCCACTACTGGCGGCCGTCGGCTCGGGGCTACTGCTGGGCTGGGGCATCTTCCTGAACTACGGCCTGGGGCTGATGGCGTTTCCGGCGGTGGCCGTGCTGCTCACCGCCGTCGACTGGCGCGCGGCGATGCGGGCGTTCGTCCCCGCGGCGCTGGCGGCGTTGCTCGTGGTCGCGGTATTCGCCGTAGCGGGCTTCTGGTGGTTCGACGGCTACACACTTGTGCAGGAACGCTATTGGCAGGGCATCGCCAATGACCGTCCATTCCAGTACTGGTCGTGGGCCAATTTCGGATCGGTGGTGTGTGCCATCGGACTCGGTAGCGTGGCCGGCATCGGCCGGGTCTTCGACCGCGCCGCGATCAGGCTCCGGCAAGGACTGCATCTGGTGGTGCTCGGTGCGCTGATCGCGATCGTGTTCGCGGATCTCTCGATGCTCAGCAAGGCCGAAACGGAGCGTATCTGGCTGCCATTCACGATCTGGCTGACCGCCGCCGGAGCGCTGCTGCCCGCGCGCTCACAGCGGTGGTGGTTGGCCGTGAACGTCGTCGGGGCGCTGCTGCTCAACCACCTGATCCTGACGAATTGGTAACGGAAAGGGCCCAAACCGCACACCACGGTGTCATGACAAGCGACTCTGGAGAAATGGCCGAGGGTGAACGCCCCGATCCGCCGCCGCCGACCGGCGACGGTGAATACGGATTCCCCGGGCGGCTGTGGCGCGGACTGGATCGGCACCCGCCGCCCGGTCTGCGGCGTGCGACCCGGTGGCGCAGTCCGCTGCGCGGTCCGTGGTTGACATCCGTCCTGGGATCGGTGCTGCTGGTCTCCCTGCCGATCGTGACGGTCACCGGACTGTTTTCGTATATCGCGTACGGACCGCAGTTCGGCCAGGCCATACCGGGCGACGTCGGCTGGCTCAAGTTGCCGACGTTCGACTGGCCGACCGACCCATCGTGGCTGTACCGGCTCAATCAAGGTCTGCACGTGGGGCTCGGGCTCATCCTGATCCCGATCGTGTTGGCCAAACTGTGGTCGGTGATCCCGCGGCTGTTCACCTGGCCGCCGGCGCGGTCGATCGCGCAAGTGCTCGAACGGGTCTCCTTGCTGATGCTCGTCGGGGGGATCCTGTTCGAGATCATCACCGGCGTCCTGAACATCCAGTACGACTATATTTTCGGCTTCAGCTTCTACACTGCCCACTACTACGGCGCCTGGGTTTTCATCGCGGGCTTCGTGATCCACATCGTCATCAAGATTCCCCGCATGTGGGCGGGGCTTCGATCGATGTCGATGCGAAACGTGTTGCGCACCAATCGCGAAGACACCCGGCCCGAGCCGTACGAACCCGACGGACTGGTCGCTGCCGAGCCCGGGCCTGCGACCATCAGCCGCCGCGGCGCCCTGGCTCTTGTCGGCGGTGGCGCCCTGTTCATGGCGGTCATCACCGCGGGCCAGACCATCGGAGGATTCACCCGCCAGGCCGCGCTGCTGCTGCCGCGCGGCCTGAGCCGCGGCACCGGGCCGAACGACTTCCCCGTCAACCGAACCGCGGCCGCGGCACGGATCACCCCCGACCTCACCGGCGAACGATGGCGGCTCACCCTGACCGGTGGACCGCGACCGGTAGTGCTCGACCGCGCCATGCTGGCCGGGCTGGGCCAGCACACCGCCCGCCTGCCGATCGCCTGCGTCGAAGGTTGGTCGACGACCGAGACGTGGACCGGGGTGCCGCTGCGGGAACTGGCCCGGCTGGCGGGGGTCCCCGAGCCGAAATCCGCCTTCGTGCGTTCGGTGGAACCCCGCGGCGCCTTCAACCGCGCCACCCTGCAGGCCAATCAGGTCATGCACCCGGATTCGCTTCTCGCGCTGCAGGTCAACGATGCCGACCTGTCGCCGGATCACGGCTTCCCGGCGCGAGTCATCGTCCCGGCGATGCCGGGTGTACACAACACCAAATGGGTGGGCTCGATCGAATTCAGGGCCAAGTGACATGGTATTCAACAGTTTTCGCCGAATCTACGGGTCACATCCACTGCACCTGCTGACGCTGGTCGCGGGATTCGCACTGTTCGGCTACGTGATCGCAACCATCAAACCCACAACGTTGTGGAATCCGAACACGTGGTGGCAGTCGATCGCCGTGTGGTTCGCCGCCGCGATCATCGCCCACGACCTCGTGTTGTTCCCGATCTACGCGCTGGCGGACCGGTTGCTACTCGCCACCGGCACGGGACGTCAACCTGCCTCGCGGGTGCCCGTCCTCAACTACATCCGCGTACCTGCGCTCGGTGCGGGTCTGACGCTTCTCGTCTTCCTGCCCGGCATCATCGAACAAGGCGCACCGACGTTCCGCGCCGCCACCGGCCTGACTCAGGACGTATTCCTGGGACGGTGGCTGCTGCTGACCGCGGCGATGTTCGCCATCAGCGCGGTCAGCTATGCGATTCGGCTTGCAACCGTTGATCACGCCGCGCCAAGCCGTACCGGCGAAAGGACCCGAAACCCTGACGAACCGACTCACTGAGGGACTCTGCCTGTTCGCGGTCGCGACGCTGATCGCGGCCTGTGGCGGAAATGAACCGCCGCCAGAGGCATCGACGGCACCTCCGACACCCGTTGCGCCCGCCGAGCCGGCACCCGCCGGTGTCCCGACGGTTTCGCCCGCGGGCACGGTGGTGCCCGTGCCGACCGGCCCGGAGGGCATCGTCATCGGCACGTCGGGAGTAGCGGCGATCGCGGTTCGCGATCCCGCCGCGATCGTGCTCGTGGACGCTGCCACCGGTGCGGTGCGCAGGACCGTCCCCACCGACGGCGCGGCTCGGCATTTGAGCCTTTCGGGGCCCGACGGTCCGGTCCTGGTGCCGCTGGAGACGTCCGACGAACTCGTCGAGCTCAGCCTCGCCGACGGCGCGGTGGTGTCGACGACAGCCGACGTCGGCCGCCAGCCCCACGACGCGGTGCGCACAGAAGACGGCACGATCGTCGTCACCAACGAGCGTGGCGGCGGTGTGGTGTTCGTGCGCGACGGCGCCGTTGTCGCATCGCTTCCCGCGGGTCCGCCCCAACCGGGTGGGGTCGCCGCGGTCGGGCGGTACGCAGCCGTGGCCGACGTGCAGGGGAACGGAGTCTGGGTCTATGACGGGTCAACCCGTCGCGAGGTGACGCAGAAGCGGATCGGCACCAAGCTGACCCACGCGGTCGGGTTGTCGGACGACATGGCGGCCTTCGCCGACACCGACGGCGGCGCCGTACTCGTCGAGCGCATCGCTCCGGAGATCACCGAAGTCGCGAGAATAGCGGCGCCCGGTAAGCCCTACGGACTCGCCTACGACACCGCAGCGCCGTCGCCTCTACGTCACCTTGACTGCCACCAATCAGCTGCAGGTGGTTGACATGGCCAATGCCGCTGCTCCGCGGATCCTCGGCCTGGTGCCCACCGTGCAACAGCCGAATTCCGTTGCGGTGGATACACGCTCAGGAGCGGTGCTGGTGACCGGGAGCGTGCCCCACGGCGTGCTCCAAATCGTCACGCCGGATCTCTTACCGAGTGCCTGATCGCGCTACGCCGAGAGTGAGTCTGGCCAGGACGCGTGGCCCGATCGGATGGATGTCCGTCAGCGCCAGCCCGGCTTCCGCTGCAAGCTCTGCCGCGCAGTCGATGCCGACGGAAGCCCACCGAAACCACGGACCGATGGTTCGCGACGACTCCAGCCTGACCCATCCGGTACGGATACCCGTTGTCACCGGCTCGAATTCGGCGATGCACCTGCCGCCGCGAATCAACAGCTCCGCCGATCGCCGAAGCACCCGCAGCGGATCCCCGCCCAGCCCGACGTTACCGTCGGCGAGTAGCACCGTCTGCCATCGTCCGGTTGCGGGCAGAGTGTCGAACACATCCCGCCGGAGGACGGGCGCGCCGCTGCGCCGAGCCAGTCCGACGGCGGTCGCGGACTGGTCCACGCCGAGAGCGGGCACGCCGCGACGAATCAGCTCGGTCACCAACCGTCCTGGGCCGCAACCCAGGTCGATGGTCGGGCCACTGCACAGCCCAACTACCGCACTGTCGAACTCGTCGTCGGCGTGGCGCCCGCCGAGCCACCGCCGAACCGGCAGCGTGCTTATCTCGCCGTCGTCCCTCCTGATCCAGCAGCGTTCGCCGTCCAGTGCGCGGTCGTAGAGGTTCCCCAGCATGTCAGGCCCGCACCACCCGTACCGCGCGGGCGAAACGACTGCCGGTCGCGCACATCCGGGCCACCGGCACGATGTCGTCGACGGTGTCGACATCCGCAAGCTCGGCGACCAGCTCGACGTGGATTCCCTTGGCGCACAACGCGGCCAGGGTCAGCGCACCGGTGTCGGGGCGTGACATCGGAACCTGTCTGAGACAGTCGGCCATCGACGCATCGGATACTCCCAGCACCCACCAGCCACCGTCGGCAGCCAGTCCGAGCACCGCGTCGGTGCCGGACAATTCCTGTGCGCATTCGGTGAGCATCTCGGCGGACACCTGCGGTGTGTCCATTCCGATCTGGACCACCGTTCGGTTGCCCGCCGCGGCCGCTGCGTCGAGATGGGCGTTGGCGAGCCGGTCGGCGAAATGGTCTCCGCGCTGCGGCACCACCGTGAACGCGTCGAGCCGGCTGCGGATCTCTCCCGATGCGCGGGCCGCATCGAGATCGCCCGTCATCGCCACCACCCGCGCCTGCACGGGTGCGGCGGCCACCGCGTCGAGGGTGTCCAGCAGCGCGGCCGCGGCGATGTCGGCGGCCGCCCGGTCACCGATCGAGGCGGCCAACCGCGTCTTGGCCAGGCCGGGCACGGGCGCCTTGGCGACCACGAGCGCAACCACCGGAATCACGAAATCACCCGCCAGAAATCCAGGGCCGCGACCACACTCCCGCGCAGTGAACCGCTGACCTTGGATCGCCCCCCGGTCCTCGGACCGTAATCCACGTCGCGTTCGACAACGTGCCAGCGCGCGGCGGCCGCCCGCACCAGCAGTTCGAGTGGATACCCGGACCTGCGATCCTTCACACCGAGGCCGAGCAAGGCGTCTCGGTGCACCACCCGCATCGGCGCGATGTCATGGACAGCGAGACCGTGCTTGCGACGCAGACGCCAGCACACCGCTGCAGTCCCGGCGCGCGCATGCCATGGCCAGTTCAGTCCCTTCACCGCGCGCCGCCGTCCGATCGCCATATCCGCGCCGCGTTCGAGGTCGTCGACCAATTCCGGCAGGTCGCGCGGGTCCAGCGAGCCGTCGGCGTCGATCACCGCCACGATCGGCGTCGTCGCCGCCACGATCCCGGCGTGCACCGCCGACCCGTAGCCCGGCCGGGTCTCGGTGACGACTTCGGCACCGTGGCGACGCGCCACCTCCGCGGTGCCGTCAGTGCTGTTGTTGTCGACCACAAGTGCTCGATACCCGTGCGGGATGGCCGCCAGCACGCCCGGCAGTGACGCCGCCTCGTTGAGGCACGGCAGCACCACCGTGACCGGGCAGTCGGGCATGAAAGGAGGCTAACCACTCGCGCAAGCCCCCAGCCCGGTGATTCGTGACGAATCCATGACGTCGACGCAGGTCGTGACCCATACGCGGCTAACCTCGGAGTGTGACGCGCGTATTGATTGCCGACGACGACACCGTCGTGCGCGATGTGGTGCGTCGATATCTGGAGCGCGACGGCCTCGAGGTATCGATCGCCCACGACGGAAAAGAGGCGCTCCGACTGCTCGGCTCCCAGCGCATCGACGTTGCTGTGCTCGACGTGATGATGCCCGGCCCGGACGGGCTGACGCTGTGCCGCAGTCTGCGCCAGCGCGGCGACTACGCGATTCCGGTGATCCTGCTGACCGCGCTCGGTGAGGAGGATGACCGGATCGCGGGACTGGAGGCCGGCGCCGACGACTATCTGACCAAGCCGTTCAGCCCTCGCGAACTGGCGCTGCGGGTGCGATCGGTACTGCGCCGCGCGCCCGCGCCGGCGGGCCCATTGGCGCTTGACATCATGGTGGGCGACCTGGCCGTGTCGATGGCCGCGCGGGCGGTGACCGTTGGCGGAGTGCCGGTTTCGCTGACCAACCGTGAGTTCGATCTGCTGCTCTTCTTCCTGACCCACACCGACACGGTGTTCTCCCGCGAGGAGCTGCTGAAACAGGTGTGGCGCTGGGACTTCGGCGATCTGTCCACGGTGACGGTCCATGTGAAACGATTGCGCTCCAAGCTCGGCGACGCGCACCGGGTGCAGACCGTCTGGGGCCGCGGGTACCTGTGGAGCGGCAGTGCCCACTGACCTGTGGGAGATCGCCTGGTGGGCGCTGGCCTGTTCGGTACCGGTGGTGCTCGCCGGGGCGATCATCATCCGGTTGGCCCGGTCGTGGTCGCTGGCGGTGAGCATGGTGGCGCTGGTGCTGATCCCGGTGTTGGCGACGTTCACCGGCGTGCTCGGCGCCAGCGGGTTCATGATCACCGACACGTTCGAGCAGACGGCCATCGTGCTGGTCGTCGTCTCGGTGGTGACGATTCCCGCGGCGGTGATGCTGGCGCGCTATCAGGCCCGCCGCACCGTATGGGAGCAGGAGATCCGCGAGTCCGAGCGCGCCGCCGAGCAGTCGCGGCGGCGCCTGGTGGCCTTCGTGAGCCACGACCTGCGTACGCCGCTGGCCGGGATCCGCGCGGTGTCCGAGGCGATCGCGGATGGCGTGGTGCCCGACGCCGAGGTGCAGGTGCACGCCAAAACGATTGAGCAGGAATCGATTCGGCTTGCCGAGATGGTCGACGATCTGTTCGAGATGTCGAAGATCAACGCAGGCGCGGTGCAACCCGCGTTCGACAAGGTGGCGTTGGACGAGGTTGTCGACGACGTGTTGGCCGCGCACCGGATCGCGGCCGAACGCGCCGGCGTACATCTGGTGGCCGAGTTGCCGTCAGAGCCGGTGCGGGTGCTCGGTAGCGACCGGGCACTGGTGCGGGTGCTGTCGAATCTGATGGCCAATGCGATCGCGCACACGCCGGAAGGTGGCCGGGTCTCGCTGGCCCTCGGCTCCGACGAGAACGGCGCATGGGCCCGCGTCGACGACACCGGCGTGGGTATCTCCGAGGCGGACCTGCCGCGGGTGTTCGACGTCGCATATCGCGGCTCCAACGACCGTGTGCCGCGCGCGGATTCCTCGCTGCCGAGCGGATCGGGACTCGGCCTTGCCATCGCGGCGGGTCTGGTGCAGGCCCATCGGGGCACCCTGTCGGCGCACAACCTGAGCACTGGCGCACGGTTCGAGGTGCGGTTGCCGTTGGCAGCCGACGACTGAGCGGCAGCTGACCTGCAACTTTCTCGCTGCCTCTGGTATTTGAGTGATCGTTCTACTATCGTCGCTAACCAGACGAGGCGAGGAGGCCGGCGATGACCACGAAGAGTGCCGACAAGGCGCGGCGCAAGTTCAAGTTCGAGCGAAGCATGGGTCGCATCGTGATGAACCCGGTGGTGGCGGCGCTCGACCGTCTCGGCATCCGTTCCTCGCTGGTGGTCGAGCTCGAAACCATCGGTCGTAAATCCGCAGAGCCGCGCCGGGTGCCGCTGGCCGGCCGGATCGACGGCAACGACCTGTGGGTGATCTCGCAGCACGGCCGCCGGGCCGGCTGGGCGTACAACATCGCCGCGAATCCGAACGTGCGCGTGCGCGTGGACAACGAGTGGCGCACCGGCACCGCCACTTTCGAGCCCGATGACGATATCCGCGCTCGCGGCCGCAGCTTCGGCGGCCGCGGCAGGTTTGGCCAGTCGGCCACCGCACTGACGATGCGCGCAATGGAGAGCGACCCGATCTCGGTACGAATCGCGCTCGAGGAGTGAGTTGCAGCCTGCTGTTTCGTCCTGACCGGGGCGGGTAGTTCCACCCCGTCGGGAGGAAACGGAGGAACTGTGAACAAGCAGGTCAAAACGGCGGTCGCCGTGTTCGGCGGCGGTGCCGCGATGGTGCTGATGGTGGGCTGTGGCGGTGGCGATGAAGGTGGATCGACCAGTACCACGAGCACAACGACGGGAACGACATCCGCGACCACCACCGCGACGGCTCCGGCAACGGCCACCGCACCGGCGACGGCTCCGGCGACGGCTACCGCACCGGGCGGCACCGGCACGGTTCCCGGCGGCCCCACCGGCGGAGGCGGTCCTGGCGGCGGGGGCGGGAGCATCCCGGGCGGCCCCACAGGAAGTGGCGGGCCAGGCGGTGGCGGCGGTTGCGTACCCGGCGTGGGCTGCGTCGAAGTCCCGTAACTCCCGGACACACATCGGCCGGCCGGGGCGCCGGGCTAATCGGGCAACGAGTTGCTCAACCGTTCCGTCGCTGACAGATAGTCCTCGATGAACTCGCGCACCACTTCTTTCGCGGGCTTCACCTTGTTCATCAACCCGACGCCCTGTCCGACGAAGTAGGTCGCCAGCGCCTGGGCGCCCGGATGGCCTTGCGCCGCAAGGACATCAATGCGTCGGACGACCGGCTCGGCAAGCATCGACTGAAGCGGAAGCGGCAGCGTCTTGTGCCCGCCCTCGTGCGGCTGCCACGCGTCGGTCCAATCCGACACCAGCTGCCGTGCCGGCTTACCGGTCCGACCCGTGGAGCGGATGGTGTCGCGCGATGTCGCCGCCAGGAACTTCTGCACGGTATGCGGGGCCGTCTCGGCCTCCTCGGTCGTCAGCCACACCGATCCGGTCCACGCGCCGTCGGCGCCCATGGCCACAGCCGCCGCCATCTGCCGTCCCGTGACGATGCCCCCCGCGGCCAGCACCGGGATATTGCTGCCGATCGCTTCTAGTGCTTCCAAGACCTCGGGGATCAACACCATCGTCGTGACCTCACCACAGTGACCGCCCGCTTCGGTGCCCTGCGCGACGATCAGGTCGACGCCGGCGGCAACCTGCTTGACGGCGTGCTCCTTCGCGCCCACCAGCGCGGCGACCGGCACACCGTGTTCCTTGCCCGCGTCGATCATGTAGTCCGGCGGCACGCCCAACGCGTTGGCGATCAGCCGGATCGGGTGGCTCATCGCCACGTCGAGCAGCTCCTTGCCGGTGTTGCCGGACAACGCCGACCCGCCGACGTGCGGTTTGGCCTCGGATTCGATGTCGTGTGCGGCGAGGATCTCGGCGACGTACCCCCGGTAGTCGTCCGGAATCCGCGCGGCCAGGTCGGCCGACGACAGCTTCTCGCCCTTGCCTTCGTAGGTGGCGGGCACGATCAGATCAACGCCGTACGACTTGCCGCCGACCTGCTCGTCGATCCAGGACAGCTCCTGGTCGAGCTGCTGCGGGCGTATACGCCGTTCCGCCGAGAACGCCGAACCCTCCGGCGTTGGTCACGGCGGCGACGACGTCGCGGCAGTGGCTGAACGCGAAGAGCGGGAAATCGATGCCGAACTGCTCACAAATGGCGGGCCTCATCCCACCAGTATCACTAGGTGACACCAGTCGACGACAGGAACCCTCGGATCGCGGTGAGCATGAGGTCACCGCGGACGAATTCGGGGTCGTTGTGCCCCGCCCCGGGGATCAGGACGTATTCCTTCGGCTCGTTGGCCGCGTCGTAGAGTCGTCTGCTCTGCCACTCCGGAACGACGTCGTCGCGGTCCCCCGCGATCACCAACAGCGGCACATGCACGGTTCTGATCCGATCGATGGACGGATACCGGTCGGACACCAGCCATCGGGCCGGCAGCCACGGGTAGTGCACCGCCGAGACGTCGAGCAGCGAGGTGAACGGTGAGCGCAGAATCAAGGCCGCGGGTGGCGTTTCGACCGCGAGGCCGAGAGCGACTGCCGCGCCCAGAGATTCGCCGAAGTACACGATCTTCTCGACGCCGGGCTGCGCCGCCAGCCATGCCCGCGCGGCACGCGCATCGGCGGCCGTGCCCTCTTCCGAGGGCGTGCCGGGGTTGCCGCCGAAGCCGCGGTAGTCGAACAGCAGGACCGAGAGGCCCATCTTGTTGAACCCTGCCGCCAGGTCGCCGAGCATCGATCGGTCGCCTGCGTTTCCATGACACACCAGTACGGCGGGCCCTCCACCGGGCACCGGAAAATACCAAGCGCCCAAACGGATTCCGTCGTCGGTTTCCAGGGTGACGTCCTGGCCGTTGGGCGACGCCGTCGCGGCCGACGGCACCGGTCCTTGCGTCGGGTAGTAGATCAACCGCCACTGCTGCCACCATGCCAACGCCATCAGGCCCGATGCCACGAGCGCGACGATAGCGACCACAACGACTGCGCGCTTCATCATCTCCGCAGTGGCGCGAACGCGAACTCGCGCAAGCCATCACGCGGGTCGACGGCGGCATGAAATCCCAGCACCCGAGACGCTTTGCCAGGGTCGGCGACGATGTGGCGGACGTCGCCGCTGTCGGTACTGGCCGGTGACGACGGGTGCCGCATCGCCACGCGCATCGCACAACTCCATCGCCACCTCCATGATCGAGATCGGCCGGCCCGAGCAGACGTTGAATGCGTCGAAGCCGTCGACCGTGGATTCAACGGCGGCAACGTTGGCCGCCGCGACGTCGTCGACGTGCACGAAGTCACGCATCTGGCCACCGTCTTCGAAAACTCTTGGCACGTCGCCTGATTCAAGTTCTGAGCGGAAGATCGCCGCGACGCCCGAGTAGGGGGTGTCGCGCGGCATGTGCGGGCCGTACACATTGTGATAGCGCAAGGCGACCACCGCCCCGTCGCTCGCGTCCGACCATGCCAGCGCGTAATGCTCCTGTGCGGTCTTACTCGCCGCGTACAGGCTGCGCGGTCGCAACGGTGCGTCCTCGGCCACCAGCTGCCAGGTCACCGTCGCGCCGCACAGCGGGCAGCGGTGCTCGAACACACCGGCATCGAGGTCGGCCCGCGAGCGGGGCAGCGGGTCGATCGGACCGTGCTCGGCGCACTCGTATCGACCCTGCCCGTAGACCACCATCGACGATGCCAGCACCAGGCGGCGGCAGTCCTGCGGCGAACATCTCGGCTAGCAGGACCGCGGTCCCGAAATCGTTGTGACTTCCGTACGACGGCGCATCGGCGGCGTTCACCCCGGCGCCCACCACCGCGGCCTGATGGCACACCACATCGACGCCGTCCAGTAGCGCCGCCAGCGCGGTCCCATCTCGAATGTCGAGCACCTGACAGTCCGGCGGCGGCTGTGCATCTGGGCCGTGCGCGGCGGGCAGCATCACGTCGACGGCGACGACCTCGTGCCCCGCGTCGCGCAGCGCGGCGCCGACCCGGGTGCCGATGAAGCCGGCCGCACCGGTCAGCAGAACTCTCACGGCAAGTCGATGGGAAGTTGAACGCCCTCGTGCGGCAGGCAGTGGGTACAGGTCCGCTCGGGGGCTGTGTTCGCGGCATTTTCGATCGCCTCGCGGACGAGCTTCTTGAACGGCACCAGGTTGCGCTCGAACTCGGCGAAGACATCGACAGCCCGGACCGCATTTCCGCTATCGACGCCCGCATCCAGATCGGTCACCAAAGCGATCGCCGCGTAACACATTTCGAGCTCGCGGGCCAAGACAGCCTCGGGGTATCCGGTCATGTTGACCAGGCTGAACCCCTGACTCGCGAACCATCGGCTCTCCGCCCGGGTGGAGAACCGCGGCCCCTGGATCACCACCATCGTCCCGCCGTCCACCACGCCGGGCAGGTCGGCCGCCGCGGCGCGCAGCGTCGGGCAGTACGGATCGGCGAACCCGACATGGATGCCGCCCGGATCGAAGTAGGTGTCGTCACGGCCGCTGGTGCGGTCCACCAACTGATCGGGCACCACCATCGCACCGGGGCCCAGGTCGGCGGTCAGGCTCCCGACCGCGCACGGTCCGAAGATCCGCCGGACGCCGAGCGCGCGCATCGCCCACATGTTGGCGCGATACGGCACGGTGTGCGGGGAGAACTCGTGCCCGGCGCCATGCCGTGGTAGGAACGCGACCTCATGGTCGCCGACAGCGCCGACGGTGATCGGAGCACTCGGCGCACCGTAGGGGGTGTCCAGGCTGATGGTGCGGGCGCCGGAATCGAAGAATGTATAGAAACCGCTGCCGCCGATGACTCCGAGCAACTACTCGTCCGCGGTCTCGTCCTCGACCGGCTGCGAGGCGCGGCGCGCCCCGTCGCGGATCTCGAATATGTCGGTCGCGAAACCGCCGATGGCGTTGGCGACGTCCTTGACGGCGGTGGTGATGATCGAGGCCACTTCGCCGACGGTCGACGCGCCCGACCCGACGATCTCCTGCACGGCGTCCTTGCGGATCTCCGTCTTACTGAGTCGCTCCTCCATGGGCTCAGTCTGCCACGGGCGCCTGTGGCGGACGCAGGGAGGAAAACAACCACCGTGCAAGACTTGCGCTCGTGGCCAGTTTCGCGCAGTGGATCGAAGGCGCCCGACCCAGAACGCTGCCGAACGCGATCGCCCCGGTCGTCGCAGGCACCGGTGCGGCCGGCTGGCTGCACGCCGCATGCTGGTGGAAGGCGCTGCTGGCGATGGTCGTCGCGGTCGCGATGATCGTCGGCGTCAACTACGCCAACGACTACTCCGACGGCATCCGCGGGACCGACGACGTGCGGGCGGGACCGCTGAGGCTGGTGGGATCGAAGGTGGCCACACCGCGATCGGTGCTGACAGCCGCGGTCATCAGCCTGGGGATCGCGGGCGCGGCCGGACTCGCGCTGGCGTGGTTGAGCGCCCCGTGGCTGATCCTCGTCGGCGTGATCTGCATCGCCGGCGCGTGGCTGTACACGGGCGGCTCGAAACCATATGGCTACCTCGGGCTGGGCGAGGTCGCGGTGTTCGTGTTCTTCGGCCTCATTGCCGTGCTCGGTACTCAGTACACGCAGGCACTCCGGATCGACTGGGTCGGCGCCGCGACGGCCGTCGCCATGGGATGCATGTCGTCGGCGGTGCTGGTGGCCAACAACCTTCGAGACATCCCGACCGACAAGGGATCCGGCAAGATCACGCTGGCGGTGCGGCTTGGCGACCCCCGCACCCGGCTGCTCTACCAAGCCCTCCTGGCGGTGGCGTTCGTCCTGACGCTGGTGCTGATCCTCGCGACGCCGTGGGCTGCGGTCGGCCTGGTGGCACTGCCGCTGGCGGTGCGGGCCGCAGGACCGGTGCGAAAAGGGCTCGGCGGCAAGGACCTGATCCCGGTCCTGCGTGATACCGGGCTGACCATGCTGGTCTGGTCGGCCGCAGTCGCCGTCGCGCTCGTGATTTCGGCGCGCTGACCGACCCTCGAGGTTGATAAGCGCGCCCGATTCGCAACTAAGTGACGGCCGTCGGGGCGTCCGACACCTTCACCAGCGTCACCTCGGGCCGCGCCGGAACCTCGTCGGCCAGGAACCAGCGGAACGCGAGATTGCCACGCGGATAGTCGAGCGTGGTGATCGCATTCGGATGTTCGGTCATGCCGCGGGAGATGACGACTGTCACCGAGCCGTCAGCGTTCGGAACCGCCGAGTGGCCGTTGATCGAGCTGCGCGCGTCGGCGACGCCGGGAGTCGCCATGAACTGGTTCCACACCACGAGGTTCCAGAATCGGCACGCCGGAGGCCGGTGCGTGACGACGAGCGCCTCGTCCTCCTCGAGCACGAAACTGCCGTAGGCATAGCAGGCGTCACGGGCCGACCAGCCGAAGTTGGCATCTGGCACCTGATACGGATCGGCGAATTGATTTGCGGCCGAGGAGACTTCGTGACCGAGCGTATGCGCGTCCTCGCTGCGTACGCCGACAGCCAGCGGCAGGATCGCGAACATGGTGCGCATCCAGGCCGCACTGGAGCGCAGCGCGGTCGCGGTCTCGGCGTCGCCGTGCCGGAACGGTTCGGGTTCGTCGAGAGCTTCGATCTGCCACTTCACCGGACGTCCGGTCTGCGGATCGCCCTGGTAGTCGCGCGTCATCAGGACGGCCGCATCCGGCACCGGCCCGAAGTCGAAGGAGAAGTTGCCGTCGGCATCCAGCTCGAGATCGTCGTCGCGCACGATCGCCACGATCCGGTCGGACCACGCACCGGGCGACGGCTCGTTGTAGGCGGTCACCGAGAAGTAGACGCTGTCGCCGCGAGTTCCCGCTGATCCGGTAGCGCCGGTTCGGATCGACCGGGCACATGAAGTAGTACGCGTCGGTGTTGTCGCCACCCCACCGGCGGTCCGGCCGAACCGGTGAGTTGACCTCGACCCACAGCGGCCGGCTGGGGTCGGCGAACAGGTAGGTGTCGAACGCGACGCCCAGCGTGGTCGCCAGCATCCGGTAGCCGTCGGCGATGTGCCGGTCATCGGTCACCGCACGGTCGCCTTCGAGGAAGGTGCGGTCCAGGGCGCCCAGCGTCTCGAGGAGTTCACGCCAGGCCGTGGTGGATTCGTGGTCGGTCACGCGCTGATGCCTCTCGTGATGAACTCTGCGGTGCGTTCCATCCACGCCTCGTCCAACGTCTCTGCGTGCGTGATGAGCGCCATGAAGGTGATACCGGCGAGTGCGTCCACGATGTCGGCGGACGTCACCTCGGAGCGAACCTCCCCACGCTCACGTGCCGCCTCCAGCCATTCGTTCAGGCCGTCGGACAGGATGTGGACGAAGCGCTCGAGGAGCGCGGTGTGCAGCGTCGGGTCTGCGGCCAATTCCCCGACCAGTCCCGGAAGCGCCGCCAAGGCGGCCGGGGTGGTCATAATGCCAACCGCTCTGCGCATCATCTCGCCGACGTCGCCGAGCATGCTTCCGGTCGAGGGGAGCGCGGCGTACTCGGTGACCGGGAACACGGCCTCGTGCACCAGGTGCGCCTTGCTGGGCCAACGACGATAGATCGCCGGCTTGCTCGTGCCCGCGCGCCGCGCGATCGCGTCCACCGACAGCGACGCGTAATCGGTCTCGCCGAGCAGCTCCACCGTGGCGTCCAGAACGGCGCCGTCGATGCGGGGATCGCGCGGTCGGCCAATTTCAACCATCATTATGAAACCGAAAGTAACATAAGTTGCCGTGACCGATGCGACAGCCGCCTCCGCCCGCACCGTCCACTTGGACGATCTCGCCGAGCCCCAATTCTCACCCGAGGCCGAACCGCTGCGACAGATGATGGCGTCGATGGCTGCCGATTGCCCACTCGACGCCGACGTGATGCACACCAAGGCCCGCAGCGAGACCGGGCTCGACGATTTCGGCGCCGAAGACTACCGCGAACGCCTCAATGTGTATCTTGCAGCGCTGCAGGAGATTCCGGGACTCCACGCCGCAGGCATCGTCAACTTCCACGCCCAGATCGTGCAATGGCTGAAGAACAGATTGCTGCTGACCGACTTGTTGACCCGGCACCCTGAGATCCACGACATCGAACTCGAGCCGCCTGTGGTGATCGCCGGACTGCCGCGCACGGGCACCACTCATCTGCACAACCTGCTCGCCTCGGCGCCGACGTTTCGCACCATTCCCTACTGGGAGAGCAATGAACCATTCCCTTTGCCATCGGAGCAGGGCATGGTGCCGGATCCGCGCCGGACCCGGATGGACGTCGCGGTGGAGGTGATGAATCTCGTGATGCCCCACTTCGCGCTGATGCACGAGATGACCACCGATCACGTGCACGAAGAGATTCAACTGCTGGCCAACGACTTTTCGACCATGCTGTTCGAAACCCTCGGGCACGTTCCGCGCTGGCGTGACTACTACTTGTCCCACGACCAGACGCCGCACTACGAGTATCTGGCCGTCCAGCTGAAGGCGCTGCAATTTCTTCGCGGCGGTCGGCGCTGGCTACTGAAGTCACCCCAGCACCTGGAGCAGCTGCCCGTGCTGGATGCGGTGTTTCCAGGCGTGATCGTCGTGTGCACGCACCGCGACCCGGTCCCGGTGGTGCTCTCGATGCTCGCGATGCTCACCTACAGCGCGCGCATGCACTGTTACCCCGTACCGGTCCACGACATCGCGGCGAACTGGATCGACCGCCTCGAACTGATGCTCAACGCCCTGGTGCGGGACCGCGCACTGATACCGCCCGAGCGCTCGATCGACGTTCGATTCGACGACTTCATGGCCGACGAAATGGCCGTCGCCGCAACGATTTACGACCTCGCCGGCGAGGCGCTTCCTGGCGAGGCGCGGTCGGCGATCGAGGAGTACCTCGCCGGACATCAGCGTGGACGGCTGGGCCGCATCGCGACCTCCGCCGAGATGTTCGGCCTCGACGAGGATGACATGCGCGCCCGCTTCCGCCCCTACGCCGAACGCTTCCTGGGGTGAGGATCCAGGTCAGCCTTCAGACGTCCCGGTCCAGTACTCGACGAATCGGCCGTCGGCGACCCTGAACATGTCGTTTCCGGTGAATCTTTTCGGGCCGTCGGGCATCGCCCCGGTACCGATCCAGCGAGCCGCCAGCATGTCCCCTTCGATAAACGGCTTCACTTCGATGTCGAACCGCAGATCGGTGAGCATCGTCCGGGTCTTGTCGACCATTTCCTGCAATTCTTTGGGGCCGTGCACGTCGTGATCCGGCCAGTGCCCCACGAAATCCTCGGATACCAGTTCATTTGCTACCGGCCGCCCGGCCCACAGTTCGTCGAGCCACCGGCCGAATAGATCTTTTGCAGAGGTCATACGCTCTTTTGTGAACGTCATGGCGGTGATGATACCCAATCGGCGTTCGTGTCACGCAGCTTTGCTGTAACCGAACGTGGCGGTTCAGGCCGCGGATTAGCCGCGTATCGCGTCGAGCAGCCGATCGAGGTCATTCTCGTTGTTGTACAAGTGAAAGCCCACCCGGATGGCGCCTGCGCGGACCGAGGCGCGGATGTCGGCCCGGGCAAGCCTCTGCGCCGCACCCTCGATCGGCAGCGAGACGATCGCCGAATCTTGCTGCGGCAGATCCAGTTCGGCCCGCAAGCGGTTCGCGAGGCCAAGGCAGTGCGACTGGACCGCGTCCCTGTCCAGCGTCGCCAGCCACGGGAGCGCCAACCCGGCGCCAAGCGCACTGAACCACGTGGGAGACAGGTCGAATCGCCGCGCATTGGCCGCAAGCCGAAGGGGTAGCCCGTAGATCGTCTCCCAGGGTGATTCACCTGCGTACCAGTTGGCCGCGTGCGGGGTCATGATTCGACTGACTCTGTCGCTCAACGACATCCACGTCGTGCCGCGTGGCGACAGCAACCATTTGTAGACTGCCGCCACGGTGACGTCGACCCAGTCCAGGTGGACGCGCTTCCACCCGAGCGCCTGCGTGATATCGATCACCGTCAACGTCTCGGTCCCCGTCACCCGGGTGCGCAGGGCGTCCATGTCGAGCACCTCGCCGTTTGCGGACTGCACAAGGCTCACGGCGACGACGTCGAAATCTGCCGCGGCGGTGATGAGTTCGTCGGCGGGAAGCTCGGTGACGGTGACACCGCGACCCGCTTGGGCGGCGAATGGAAATGTGGTGCTGGTGAACTCACCGGGCAGGGTGACCACCCGGGCGCCGTCGGCTATGGCGGCGGCCACCAGTCCCAGCGCAGACGAGACGGTGGTCGCCATCGCCACCGAGTCGACGGGGACGCCGGTGAGCGCGGCATAGCCGGCACGCCCGGCATCCACGCCCGCGTCGAACACCGCGACGTCCATGTTCCCGTTCTGCCACGTGCCGATGAAGTCCAGCAGTGCGTCGACGAGAAACTGCGGCGGCAGGCCGTAGGTGGGCGTATTGAGGAATCCGTCGGCCGCGAGGAACTCGGCGCCGAATGCTTCCCTTGTCACGGCGTCGGCGGCTCTTCGCCGCGGAGTCTGGCCCGTAGTTGTTCGCGGTCCTTGCGTCGCCGTTCGTCGAGGACGGCGATGCTGGCCGTCGCGCGGCGGCGCAGCGGGGCGAACAGCCAGATGCCGAGTGGCAGGGCGATCACCATCGCGAAGAGGAGCGCCACGACGAGGGGAAAGTCGCGTACCCCCAGTAGGTGGCCGGCGCCGAAGATGACCGCGGTCAGCACGACGACCAGCAGTAACCGAGCCACGACGTAGGCCACCAGATCTGCTACGAGCCGAGATCCTGGCCGACTATCTGACACGGCCCGAGCCTACCGACGGCGCGTATATTTGGAACAAGGAGGTTTCCAGTGGCCTATTTGTTCGCGATTCTCGTTTTGGCCGGCCTGCTCTATGTGGGCGTGCGGCTGATGCGCGCGAACGCGACCCGTACGCGCACCCGCACCATCGGCCCGGATGACGATCCTGATTTCCTGCGCCGGCTCGGCCCGGAGAACAAGCCGCGATAGACGCCGGCTTCAGATCAAGCCCGATGTCGCCGGCCTTCCGGCTCCGGTTCGCGCCGCGTACCCGCGAAACCCGTCGATACCACCGCGGCCAATTCGATCAGCGCCTCCCGCGTCGCAGGCTTCAGTCGTTCGAGACTGATCTCGGCACCCTCTTCGAGGTGCGGATCGAAGGGCACCTGCAGCACGGCTCGGCACCGCCGGGTGAAATGGTCGACGACTTTGGTCATGTCGACCTTGCCGGACCGGGGCCGTACGCCGTTGATGACCGCAATCGAGTTACGCACCAATTCCTGGTAACCGTGCGCATCCAGCCAGTCCAGCGTGGCCGACGCGCTACGTGCGCCGTCGATCGATCCGGAGCTGATGACGATCAGCGCATCCGCCTTGGCCAGCACCGCCCCCATCGCCGAGTGCATCAGCCCGGTGCCACAGTCGGTGAGCACCAGGCTGTAGAACCGCTCGAGCACCTCGAGGGTGCGGGTGTAGTCGTCGTAGCTGAACGCCTCGGACACCGCGGGGTCGCTTTCCGAGGCGAGCACCTCCAGCCGGCTATCCCCCTGCGAGGTGTACGCGCGGACGTCGCTGTAGGCCTCGATGCCCTCGGCGTCGCGGAGTAGGTGACGCACGGTCGCGGGCGTTTCCAGCGGCACCTTCTGACTCAACGTGCCGCGGTCGGGATTGGCGTCGACGGCGATGACGCGATCACCACGAATCGACGCCAGCGTCGCGCCGAGCGTCGCAGTGACGGTCGTCTTCCCGACCCCGCCCTTCAACGACAGCACGGCGATGCGATGGCAGCCTCGCAGCGGCTGCTGCGCCTGCGCGATCAGGGCGTCGCGGCGGATGATCTTCGGACTTTCACCCGCGTTGATCAAGGTGAACGACGCCCGATAGAGCCATTTGCGCCAACCTTCCGAAGGAGCCCTCTTCGGCTGGCCGAGCAACGCCACCGTGGACAGATCCAGATACGGCGGCGGGTCCTCGGCGATCGCTGTCGCGGTTTCGGGTGGTGTTGGCGTCAGCGGCAGACCGCTGGGTGGCGTCGGCGCGGTCCAATCCTGCGGCACGTCCACCGCAGGGTCGGTGAATCGATCTTGGTCGCGGAACCCGGTGGAGCTTTTAGGTGCATGCGCCTGACCCTCAGACACCCTGGACGCCTCCCTTGGTCACGTGCCTACCCGACCCCCGCATACGAATGCAGTCCCACGGTGACCAGGTTGATGAAGAACAGGTTGAAGACCATCGCGATGAATCCCGCGACGTTGATCCAGGCGGCCTTGCGGTCGCGCCAGCCGGCGGTCGAACGGGCATGCAGGTAGGCGGCGTAGATCACCCAGGCGATGAAGGACACCGTCTCCTTCGGATCCCAGCCCCAGTACCGGCCCCATGCCTCCTCAGCCCAGATCGCGCCGAAGATGACTCCGAAACCGAACACCGGAAACGCGAAGATCGTCGTGCGGTATGCGATGCGGTCCAAGGTCTGCGGGTCGGGCAGTCGCGCGACGATACGGGCGACGACGCCCTTGCGGTCGGGCGCCGCCAGCGGCGACATCTTGAGCAGAAACAGGATGCTGGCGACGCCGGCGACGAGGAAGACGCCGGAGCCGAGACTGACCACCGACACATGGATCGGCAGCCAGTAGGACTGCAACGCGGGCATGACCGGCGCGGCATTGGTGTAGAGCCACCGACCCGACACCGTCAGCAGGATCAGGACCGGAACCAGCACGAAGACCCACAGCGCGCGGTACTGCGGGACGGCGGAGCACGACGGCGGCGGCCACCAGGCCCGAGAAGCACGTCAGGTTGATGAACTCGTACATGTTGCCCCACGGCACGCGCGCGGTGGCCAGGCCGCGCAGCACGATGCAGGCCAACAGCAGCGCCGATCCCGAGATAGGCCAGCGCGAGCCCGGCTCCACCGATCCGCTCGTCGACGCTGCGCCGGGGTTTCTCGGCGACGATCCCCGGGCCGGCGCCTGGGCCCGCGCCCGGGCCGACACCCGCGCCCACCGCCTCACGCTCGATGATCTTGCGACTCCGGCTGTAGGCCAGTTCCACCGCGAGCAGGAGCAGGGCGCCGACGAGCACCACGACGCAGGAGGTGAAGGCCCAGTCCGAGTACCGGGCCAACCCGATGTCGATGTCGGTGGTGTTCATGCGCGGTCCGCGTCCGCTATTCGCTGGTCGTCCATGTCAGGTTCCTCTCGCTGCGCATCGCCGGCCCCGGCCAACAGGCGCTCGGTCAACCGCTCGAACTCGTCGCCCCAGCCGGAGTTGTCCGTGCGGGCCAGCCCGCCCAGCTCGACGCTCACGGTACCTGCGATCAGCGGGGGCGATCCGAATCCAGATCCGGCGCCGACGCACGACCAGCGAGACCAGCAGCCCGCCCATCATCGTCATCGCGAACACCAGCACCCATATCTGCGCGGGGTCGTGCGACACCTGCACGTTGATGAACGGCACCGCGCCGTCGAAGCGCACGACGGTGCCGTCGTCGAGCCGCGTCGACTCGCCCGCGCCGCAGGTTGACCCGCGCCTTCTTGGTCAGCCTGCCCTGCTCGATGAGCCGCGGATCGAGGGTGAACAACGACTGCGGCCTGCCGGTGTCCAGACCGCTGTCGCCCTTGTAGATGTCGACGGCGACGGCCGGATCGTTGAGCGCGGGGAAGCTCGACGACAGCAGCGTGCCGTGCGAGCTGCTCGGTGGGCGCGAACAGCCCCTGGATCGCGATCTGGTTCTTGCGGCGCTCGCCGGCATCGGGATAGGTGCCGCGCGGGCGGGTCGAAGCGCATCGCACCCGATGACAGCAGGGTGATCGGGTCGTCGGGCCGCCACTGCAGCGTCTGTGTGCGCGTCTGGCCGTCGGGGAAGGTGACGGTGAAGGTCGGCGCGTAGCCGTGGCCCTGCAGATAGATGCGGTCACCGCCGATCCGCAGCGGGTGGTTGACCTCCAGCCGGTAGGGCCGCCACGTGCCCGAGCTCAAGTCGGCCCCGGCCTGGTAGTCGACGTTCGCCGCGAACGATGTGGCCTGCCCGGTCGGCAGGTAGCTGCGCTCTGGAAGTCGTTGACCCGCAGGCAGATCGGGTGCAGGGAGGTGCCGTCGACGGTGTTGCCCGCACGGAAGGAGTCGAACGCCGCGGGCGACGCCGAACAGAAGCCGGGTCCACCGTCGGCGACGACGATGACGTTGCCCTCGTAGCCGAACAACTTGCCGGCGGCGACCGCCACCAGCAGGCCGAGCAGCGAGAAATGGAAGACGATGTTGCCGAACTCGCGCAGATAGCCCTTCTCGGCGGATATTTCAGTTGTCGCGTCGTCACGCGCGCGGGTATCCGTGCGCCAGCCCCGCAGTCGGCCGGACATCGCTGCGGCCACCGCCTGCGGCTCGCCCTTCACCTCGGTGGTGCGGTGTTTGGGCAGCCGGCTGAAGTTGCGCGGCGCGGCCACGGGCACCGCGCGCAGGCTGCGGACATGCTCGATCATCCGCGGGGTCAGGCAGCCAACGAGCGAAATGAACAGCAGCACATAGATGGCGGTGAACCAGAAGCTGGAGAACACGTCGAACGCCTGCAGGCGTTCCAGCCACGGGCCGATCGTCGGGTGCTCGGCGATGTACTGCTCGACCTTGGCCTCGTTGAGGCTGCGCTGCGGCAGCAGCGCACCGGGAATGGCAGCGAGCGCAAGCAGGAACAGCAGCACCAGCGCGGTGCCCATCGACGTCAACGTGCGCCACGTGTTGCGCATCAGCGCGAGGGGGGCCCACGCGCGAGCTGGGGAGGCCAACTTCCTCATATCGGCAGCCTCACGTCGCTGACGAACGCGTCGCGCACCCAGGACACGAAGTCGTTCCACACTCCGGTGACCAACGCGGTGCCGACGAGGATCAGCAGCACGCCGCCGAAGATCTGGATGGCCCGGGCATGGCGCGCGCAGCCAGCGCCAGCCCACCGACGGCACGCGCCGATCCGAACGCCAACAGCACGAACGGAATTCCCAGGCCTAGGCAATAGGCGATGACCAGCGCCACGCCACGCAAGACGTTGGCGCCGTCGGTCGCCGAGGCCACGGCGATCACCCCGGTCAGCGTCGGGCCCAGGCAGGGCGTCCAGCCGAGCGCGAACACCGCGCCGAGCAGCGGCGCGCCAGCGAGCGTGGAGATCTGGCGCGGCGCGAATCGGGTGTCACGCTGCAGCAGCGGGATGAACCCGACGAACACCAGTCCCATCACGATGGTGATCACTCCGCCGATACGTTGCAGCAGAAGCTGATTGGTGATCAGCGTCGTCGTCATCCCCAGCACCGCGACGGTGCCGAGCACGAACACCGCGGTGAACCCGGCGACGAACAGCGATGCCGCCCCCGCAACGCGCAGCCGTGCCGTCCTGACCGCGACGCCCTTCTCCCCCGATGGGGCCTGCGCTGTGGGCTGGTCCTCCACACCGACGACCGCCGCGAGGTACGACAGGTAGCCCGGCACCAGTGGCACCACGCACGGCGAGGCGAACGACACCAGACCGGCGAGGACGCTGATGCAGAACGCCAGCACGACCGGGCCGCTAGCCACCAGCTCGTCGACCTGGTCGAGGGTCACGCGCCGCCCTTGTTCGGGTCCGGCTCGGCGGCCAGACGCTCGACCACCGGCTGCAGGTCCTCGGCCAGCAGCTCGCGCAGGAACACCGCGGCGACGCGGTGCTCACGATCCAGCACCACCGTGGACGGGATGACCGTGGTCGGGTATCTGCCGCCGAAGGCGATCATGGTCCGCATCGGCGGGTCGTAGATCGAGGGAAAGGTGATCTTGCGGTCGACGATGAAATCGGTTGCGGCGTCGCGGTTGTTGTCGCGGACATCGATGCCGAGGAACGCGACGCCTTGCCCTCGCGTCGCCTCGTACACCTTCTGCAGCTGGGTGATCTCGGTACGGCAGGGTCCGCACCACTGTCCCCAGACGTTGATCACGACGACCTTGCCTGCGAAGTCGTCGAGCGAGATCGTCTTCGCAGGGTCCATCAGGTCGGGTCCGGACAGCGGGCCCGGTCGTCCACGCGCTGTCGGGCGGATCGTAGAAGATGTCGGTCTTTCCGCCGGGGGCGACGAACTCGAAGGTGCCGCCCTGGGCGACGGCGTCGGTGCCGGTGGAGCAGCCGGCGAGCGCACGACCACGCACACCGCACTGCGCCAGCATGGCCACCAACGACTTCACTGCCCGGCCAGCTCCGCGTAACCCCAGCCGACGAAGCGGTCGTCGTGGAAATAGAACGACGTCAGCGAGGCCAGGTTGCACAGCCGCCGGGTCGGAAAGTGGTGCAGATTGTGCTTCGGTCATCGCCCGCCGCAGCGTTTCGACGGGCAGTTGGTGGCTGACGCACACCGCCTCGTGCCCGGCCGCCGCGACCCGGGCCCGGTCCAGCGCCGCCGTCATGCGCTCGGCGATCTCCTTGTAAGGCTCGCCCCACGACGGCTGCCGCGGATTCCGCAGGTGCCACCAGTTGCGTGGATTCCGCAGAGCGCCGTCGCCAGGCGATACCCGTTGGCCCTGAAAGATATTCGTCGACTCGATCAGGTCGTCATCGGTGTCGACCGGCAGGTCACGTAGCGCCGCGATGGGCGCTGCGGTCTCCTGTGCTCGTTCCAACGGCGACGCGACGACGTAGGTGATGTCACGTTCCGCCAGCCAGTCGGCGACCGCCTGCGCCTGTGCCCGGCCACGATCTGAGAGGTGGTAGTCGGGCAACCGCCCGTACAGGATCTTCTCGGGGTTGTGCACCTCGCCGTGCCGCATCACGTGCACGATCGGTTTTCTCGGTCATGCGGGCTGTGTCGCTTCCGCTGCGGCACGCGCGGCGCCGGGAAGCGCGGCGGCGATGCGGTCGAATGCGTCGTCGTCCAGCGCCGCTGAGACGAACCAGGTTTCGAAGGCACTTGGCGGCGGGTAGATGCCGGCGTCGAGCAGCCCGTGGAAGAACGGCGGGGAAACGCCACGTCTCGGTGGCCCGCGCCGAGGCGAAGTCGGTCACCGGCTGGTCGGTGAAGAACACGGAAGCATGTTGCCGGCCCGCTGAACCCGATGGGCCACACCGGCATCCGTCAACGCTGCCGACAGCAGCGCGTCGAGTCGGTCGGCGTTGGCGTCGAGCGCGGCGTAGACGGCGTCGTCGGCCGCGCGCAGCGTGGCCAGCCCCGCGGCCATCGCGACCGGATTGCCGGACAGCGTGCCCGCCTGGTAGACCGGCCCCAGCGGAGCCAGCCGCTCCATCACCTCGGCCCTGCCGCCGAACGCGGCGGCGGGCAGGCCACCGCTCATCACCTTGCCGAACGTGAACAGGTCGGCATCCACGGGATCGACTCCGTACCAACCAGATCGGCTGACCCGGAACCCGGTCATCACCTCGTCGGAGATCAGCAACGCACCGTGCTCGGACGGTGATGCGTCGCAGCGCGGCGTTGTAACCCGGCAGCGGTGGCACGGTGCCCATGTTGCCGGGGCTGGCCTCGGTGATGACGCAGGCGATCTCGTCGCCGAACCGGGCGAAGATCTCCTCGATCGCCGCGATGTTGTTGTAGGGCAGCACGATCGTGTCGGCCGCGGCGGCCCCGGTGACACCGGGCGACGACGGCAGGCCCAGCGTCGCGACACCGGAGCCCGCGTCGGCCAGCAGCGCATCGCTGTGCCCGTGGTAGCAGCCGGAGAACTTGACGATCTTGGCCCGGCCGGTATATCCGCGGGCAAGTCTGATGGCGCTCATGGTGGCCTCGGTGCCGGAGTTCACCAGGCGGATTCGGTCGACCGGAGCCACCCTGCCGATGATCTCGTCGGCGAGTTCGGTCTCCGATGGGGTCGGGGCGCCGAACGACAGCCCATCGGCCGCGACGCGCTGGACGGCGTCGACGACGGCGGGGTGAGCGTGCCCGAGGATCATCGGCCCCCACGAACACACCAGGTCGACATATCCGTTGCCGTCGGCGTCGGTGAGCCAGCAGCCGCTCGGCGGACGTGATGAACCGCGGGGTGCCGCCGACCGAGTTGAAGGCCCGCACCGGTGAGTTGACCCCGCCGGGGATGACGGCGCACGCATCGGCGAACAGCGCCGCGGAGGCCGCCGTCGTCGAGGAGGTGCTGCGCATGGCCACCAGTCTCCCAGCCGGGCCGGGCGCGTCAACTACAGGGTGTAGTGGCTAGGCCTGCGGTGTCAGCGCGAACACCGGGTGGTCGGCGTCGGCGGGCAGCTGGCGCCAGTAACCTTCGACGACCTTGCCCGCCAGGGGGCGATATGCGGCGATGACGGGCCCTCGCTGCTCCACCGGTATCTCGCTGGCGAGGTATTTCCGGTCGCCGACCAGGACCTCGGCATTGGCGCGGACGTTTTTCACCCATTCGGTCTCACCGCGGGTCGACACCAGGTACTTCACCCCGTCGACCTCGGGGACGACCACAGGAATCTTCTGTGGCTGCCCGCTGACGCGCTTGGTCACGGTCAGTGTTGCGCTGCCGCCGACACCCGTCGCCATCGCGATCTTGTTGAATATCGTGCGGGTGAACCACGGGGGCTTGAGGTATGCCATGTCGATCAGAGTTTGATGGTTGGCATGCAGTTGCCGCAATGGTTGGCACGGTTCAATCGGCACGTCACCAACCCGGTCCAGCGGCTCTGGGCCGGCTGGGCGCCGACGTTCGGCATTCTCGAGCACGTCGGCCGCAAATCGGGCAAGCGGTACCGGACCCCGCTGACGGTCTTCTCCACCGACGACGGGGTGGCGATCCTGCTGACCTACGGTCCGGATCGCGACTGGCTGAAGAACCTCAAGGCGGCCGGCGGCGGCCGAATGAAGCGCTACGGCAGAACGTTCGAGGTCCGCGATCCGACGGTCGTACCCAGGGCCCAAGCCGCGCCGTCGGTGGCGGGTTTGTGGCGGCCGATCTTCGCACGGCTGCCGTTCGAGCAGGCCGTCCTGCTCACCCGGGTCTAACCCTCAGCGCCGCACGTCGACGCGAGCGCGGATGGGCCCCTTGGCGACCGTGGTGAACGGGACGGCACACTCAAAGTCCTGGTCCACCGAGCTGACCTCGAGAGCCCGGACGACGGTGGCCAGCGCCAGCGTGGTTTCCAGTCGCGCGAAGTGTTCGCCGATGCACGGCCGTCCGCCGCCGAGGAACGGGAGAAACTGCCAACGGTCGCGAGCCTTCACATTCTCCGGGCTGAACCGGTCGGGGTCGAAGTCCATGGGATTGGGCCACAGGGCCGGATCGTGGTGCAGGCCGTAGATTCCCACGGCCACGAGGCTGCCCGCCTCGACCCGGTACCCGTTCACGGCGATATCGCGTGTCGCCAACCGCGCGACCCCTGCCGCAGGCGGGCACAGACGCAAAGCCTCGTGCAGGACTTGCACGGTGTATCCGAGCCTGGGCACGTCATCGGGCCTCAATTCCCGATCACCGATGGTGGCGGCCTCAGCGGCCACGCGAGCCTGGATCTCGGGGTGGTGACCGAGGACCCACAGCGAGTAGGTGAGCGCCGTCGCGGTGGTGTCGTGGCCGGCGAGCATGAAGATCAGCAGGTCATTGGAGATGTCGGCGTCGGAGATCGGCAGCCCCGTATCCGGGTCGCTGGCCGCGAGCAGTGCCTGCACCAGCGGCGCATCCCGTGACGGGTCGGCACGGCAGGCTCGAACCATCTCGTCGGTGATCCCGCGCATCGCGGTGACCGCGGCACGCGCACGCCGGCGCGCCGGCGTCGGCATCCATCGCGGTGCGCGTAGCGGCCGCAAAGCACGATCGGCGGTGTACGACGACGCGACGTGCATGCACGTGGCGATCGTGTCGGCGCGTTCGTTGAGATCGATACCCAGCACCGAACGGCCAAGCGACTGCATGGCGATCCGGCGGCACTCCACGTCGAGGTCGACGTCACCGCCGGCCGGCCAACGGTCGACGAATTGCTGTGCCGCCCGGGACATGTGGCCGCCGAAGTTTCGGACGTTGTGCTTGGTGAACACCGGTTGCAGCGCTCTCTTGCGGGGCCGCCACTGCTCGTTGGGCAGGACGAACAGACTGTCGCCCGCCATGTTGCGCACTTCGTCGTGAATGACGCATCGGTCAGACGATGCATCGTTGCGTCCCAACACATCACGCATCGCGTCGGGTGAGAACACCGCCACGATCGGCGGCATGAGCTTCTTCGGCCCGAGTTGAATCCGGGTGATGGGTCCACCGGCATCGCGGATGACGTCCTGTCCGGTGTCGAGCCTGCGCACCAACTTCACCAACTGCCTTATGGGCAGCGGGTTCCTCGGCGCCAGCGGCAACGCGCTGACATCGACGGTCGTGGTCACGTCGCACTCCAGGTCAGAGGTGCGCCATCGCCTTTCGTCATGACCGTTCCGGCCATGACCCGAAGCCGATAGGGAGTGAGCCGCAACGCCGCGAAGTCGTGGGACGTCGGCCCGTCGACCCATTGGGGAATGATTCGGGGGTCATAGCCCACCGGCGCGGGGCCGTTCGCGAACTTGTCCCAGACGGCGCTGCAGGTCTCGTCGTCGAGGTACCACTCGACGAGGCATTCGGCGCTGCAGGTGTCGTGGGTGGGTGCCCAGTAGTTCACCGACATCTGCGGGTGAACGGCCAGGTGGGCCTTCTTCACCGGACTCGGCACCGTCGCTATCCAACCGAACAAGTCGGTACCGTCCCACTCCCAGATCGGGTGCAGAACACGGCTGCGCGGATGGCCGTTCGCGTCGACGGTGGCCGCGGACGCCCACACGATCGAATGGGCCATCTCGATGAAGGCAGGTGCGATCTGTCCCAGAGAGGTCACCCCAGAACTTTACGCGGCACTACTCCTGCTCGGCCTTGTCGTTCTTACCGCTTTCTTCGCTGAACTTGGGATCGCCGTCGTCGTCGATCCAATCGTTGACCGCGGTGCCAGATACTGCGCCGTCGGTGCCCGGCATCGTGACCGTCGCACGATCTTCCTCGTAGTCCTTGCGCATTTCCTTGGCCTTTTCCCGGTGCTCGTCGGTGACCTCCGGCTTCTCGGTGGGTTCCGGCGGATCCGGCGCATCGACGACGTGGTGGTGCTCGTCGGTTTCCGGTTGGGTTTTCCCCTGCTGTTCGGTGCTCATGCCCGTATGTCTGCCCGATGGTGTGACCCACCAAACAGAAGTTTGCTAACCGGCAGCTAGAGCAGCACGCAGGGTGGTCGGCAGGCTGGGCAGGAAGTGCTGGGTGGCGAAAGCGCGGATGTCGGCGGCGCTTTCCAGCGGCTGTGCGCTGGGCACCAGCAGCACCATCGCCGCATAGCGCAGGATCGTGTCGGCGAATTCGTCGACCGCCGCCTCGCCTATCCGCTCGGCGAAGCCGGCCGGGAAGATGACCCGCAGCGCTTCGGCCATCCTGGCGATTGCCGCGCCGTGATGCCGACGGGCCAGTTCCAGCACAAGTGCCGGCTCGTCCCTGATCATCCGGTCCAGCACGCGGTGTCGGCGGAACTTCAGAATCGCCAGGGTGAATGCTTCGACGTAGTAGTTCGACTGCGGACCGGCCTGTTTCAGCTCATTGGCGATGTCGGCGAACAGCGTCACGTTCTCACGTTCGATGACAGCGGCGATCAACTCGTCCTTGTTGCGGAAACGGCGGTAGATCGTGGTGCGGCTGATCTCGGCGCGCCGTGCGACGTCGTCGAGCGCAACCCGGCGAAACCCATGTTGCTCGAACTCGACGACGGCGGCGTCGAGGATGGCTTCCGTCGTGGACGACGAATTAGGCACTGTGGTGGGGTCAGCCCCTGGCATAGCCGGCCTGAGCGAAAGTGTTGTAGCGCAACCGCATTGGTAGATGATCCCACAGCCAGTTGACCGGCCGGGACCGCCACAGCGCGGCGAAGCGCTGGTATCGGCGCTCGCGGCGTTCACTCCATGGCAGACCGAGCATTTCCCTGGTCCGCGGCGGCATGCCACCGGTGGTCAGAAACGCGGCCGCGGGATTGAAGACTGGCGCGATCAAACGCCACAGCACCGGCGGCACCCCCTTGGGGCAGGGGAAGCCCTTGGTCACGTAGCCGACGCCGTACTTGGCGGTCGGATGGGCGACGACGATCTCGTCGATCATCCGGTTCCAATACCTCTCGAACTCGGCATAGTCCGCGGGCATCGGCCGGTCGCTGACGCCGTAGCGGCGATACCAGGTCTTGGACTCGAGGTAGATCTGTTCCTTCTCCGCACGCGTCAACCGCTTGACGAACGTGTCGGCGAAGTACAGCACCTGATCGACGAACGTCGCGTGCGCCCAGAAATACGTGTCCGGGTCGAGGGCGTGGTAACGCGCACCAGGCCCGTACTCACTGGGCATCTCGCCCTTGATGTTGGTGTGAAAGTCACGGACCCGGATGCCCTCGTTGTCGTCGTCGGCACCGTAGACCGTCATGAAGATCGGGGGCAGCGACCGCTTCACCCGGGCGGCGGTATCGGCGAAGAACACCGAATGGTCCAAGACACCCTGGCCGAGTTCGGCGAGCATGTTCTGCAGAACCGCGGGCCGTGGGCCGATCAGGTACATCCGGTTGTCGCCGAAATACCGCCAGACCAGAGAATTCGGGCCCAACGGCAGGGCATCGAGTGTCTGTTCGGCGTTCTCCGCCAAATCGGTCATGTGGAACAGTGTTACAAATTTCGAACTTTGTACCAATAGCTACGAGTGTGACGCCCATCGCACCTGAACGGCAATGCAGGCATATCCTCGACAACCTGTACTTCTGATAGCCAAGGAGCGACGGTGAAGCGTCTGGGTCCCCAAGACATGATCTTCTTGTACGGCGAAACTCCGAGCTCGATGATGCATGTCGCCGCGCTGATGCCGTTCACCCCGCCGGACGACGCGGGGCCCCACTATCTGCGCCAGATGTTCGAGGACACCCGTGGCCTCGAGGTGGTCGCACCGTGGAACCTCAAGCTGTCCCATCCGCGCATGCTGCGTCGGCCCGATCAGTCGTGGGTCGTCGACGACAAGTTCGACATCGACTACCACGTCCGGCGGTCGGCACTGGCGAGCCCGGGCGACGAACGCGAACTGGGCATCCTGGTCTCCCGACTGCACAGTCACCCCATCGACTTCACCCGACCGCCGTGGGAACTGCACTTCATCGAAGGCCTCGAGGACGGACGATTCGCGATCTACATGAAGATCCACCACTCGCTGGTGGACGGCTACACGGGAAACAAGATCCTCGAGCGCAGCATGTCGACCGACCCGTCGCTGCGGGATCAGCCGCTGTTCTTCAACGTCGGGCCGCCGTCCAAAGCGCGATCCGAGGCGCCGACGGCGTCGCGTAATCCGATCGTCAGCCTGTTCGGCGGCGCCGTCGGAGGGGCACAATCGCTACTCAACGTCGGAAAAGCGTTGTACAACACTCAAATCCGTAGCGACGATGAATACGGTGATATTGCCAACTCCTTCCAGGCCCCGCATTCGATTCTGAACAAACACATCAGTCGCAATCGCCGTTTCGCCACCCAGGTCTACCCCTTCGAACGCCTGAAGAGCATCGGCGCCAAGCACGGTGCCACCGTCAACGACGTCGCCCTGACCATCATCGGCGGTGGACTTCGCGCGTTCCTCGACCAACTCGGCGAGTTGCCCGCCAAGCCCTTGATTGCGTTCCTGCCCGTCAACATCCGACCGAAGGACGACGCCGGCGGCGGTAACGCGGTGGGAACGATATTGGCCACCATGGGCACCGACATCGACGACCCGGTCGATCGACTGAAGGCGATCACCGCGTCGACGAAGGCGGCCAAGCGGCAATTGCAGGGCATGTCTCAGACCGAGGTGCTGGGCTACACCGCGGGCCTGATGGCGCCCACGGCGCTGCAGCTCGCCAGCGCTATGACCGGCGTCACGGGACCGCTGCCGTTCACGTTCAACCTGTGCGTCAGTAATGTGCCCGGACCACGGGAGACGTTGTATCTCAATGGAAGCCGCTTGGAGGCCACGTACCCGGTGTCCATCCCCATGCATGGGATGGCCCTGAACATCACGCTGGAGAGCTACGCCGACACGCTGAACTTCGGCTTCATCGGATGCCGGGACGCCCTGCCGCATCTGCAACGCCTCGCCGTGTACACCGGCGATGCACTCGACGAGCTGGACAAGCTGGCCTGACGCAGATGCCGCTCGTCCGTCGGCAGGCGCATGCACTGCAATATCGACTCGACCGCGCCTAGAGAACTGCTGAATTATGTGCGTGGCTACTCAACGCGCTTAAGGGGTTGATTATTAGCACTACGTGGGTGCGATCAACCCGTTAGGGCTGCTCGACCGCGACCAGCGCGCCGCAACCGCGCCACCCCCAGTACCGCAAGCACACCTGCCACCGTCGCCAGTAGCAGAGCCAACGTCACCAGTGGTGGACTGTAGACCAATGACGTGGTCGATGGTTCCCCCTCGATGATCGGGGGAACATTGATCGTCGAGGTCGAAGCCAGCCAACTCAGCACGCAGCCGATCGCCGCGATGAGCGCCAGCACCAGTTCGACGATGGCGCGACGGGACCCTTTCACCGCATGGCGCCCTTCACGACGCCGGTTCCGGCGGGATGCGCTCCTCGACCAGTCGAGTCAGTTCGGCGCGTAGCCGCTGGTGCTTGCGCGCCCATGCCTGAGCACCACGGTCGTTGGTCAGCTTGAGGCCGATGCCCTTGCGCCCGCGCGGCACACCGGTGAGTTCACCGAGTGCACGCGACGACTGCCATTTCTGGGGTTCGGCACCGCTGGCCTCGGGATAGATCCGCACGATGTCGTCGATGCTGATGCGTTCTTCGCCTTGGCGCAACGAGTCCGGCGTCAGTTCCACCGAGGTGTGGATCCGAGCGGCCTTGACCTGGATCCACAGAAATCCCGTCACGAGAACGAAGAAGATGGCCGGCACCAGCCACTGGATGCCATACCCGGCGGAGAGCTGGATCAGCGCCATGGCAATCCCCGCGGCGGGGCCGGCCAGGATCCACAACCAACTGGCGCCCTGCTCGTAGAACAGCACCTGGGGCGGCGCGCTGCTGTCCGTCACTGGTCTTCCCCCCGTTGTTCGAACCATTCCTGCGCGGGCGGACGCATCATCAGGACCGCACCGACCATGGTCAGAATCATGAGGAGCAGCCATATCGGCCCGCGGCTGTACACCGCGAAGAGAGCAAGGATGATGACGATCGCCAGCGAGAGCGCGATGGCCGCGCGCCGGAAGCGCACGTCGCCGTGGCGCGCCCGGCCGGCCAGAAAGCCCAGTCCGAAACCCGACGCGGCGAACAGCACGCCCATCCCGCGAAAAAGCGTCGGCAGGCCGTCCGGAGAGAATGCGAGCAGTAGTCCGAACGCCACCAACAGCACCGCCGCGGCCGCCCAGCACCAGAAACCGGCGCTGACGACACGCGGTCGTGAGTGTGCAGCTGTCATGGTCGGGTCAGCCTACTGTGCCGTCTTCCCACGTCGCTACGCTCCCGCCCGCCGGATCTCACCGCGTGAAGAACGCGTGGGCGTCTTTGCGGTGCAACAGGAACACCCCGCCGGCGATCAGCACGGATCCGAGAATGCCGCAGGCCGCGTAGATCACCGCCGCAGCGGCGGGTCGGTCGATCGTGAACAGGTTGGTCGCCACGTACACGACGGTCGCGACACCGCCGCCGGTCAGCAGCGTGCGGGCCCAGCGGTAGCCCTGGCGCATCAGGAACTGGAAGGTCAGCACGACGGCCGCAAGGATCACCACGAAAACCACCGCTATCGCGAGCACCGGCGTAGGCATCCGGCTGTCCGCGCCGGTGACCACGTCGACGATCTGGCCCGCCGTCAGCAGCGGCACCGCTGCCACCCACAGCCAGAATCCGGTGTCGACGTCCACCGGCCGGCCCGACGGCTCGACCGGTGGGGTCATGCCAGCCAGCCGGCGACGTCGGCCGCCCAGTACGTCAGCACGATGTCGGCGCCCGCCCTGCGGATGCCCGTCAGCGTCTCGAGCGCCACCGTCTGCAGGTCGATCCAGCCGTTGGCGGCCGCGGCGCAGATCATCGCGTATTCACCGGAAACCTGGTAGGCGGCAACCGGGACCGGCGACATGTCGGCGGCTGCCCGCACCAGGTCCAGATACGCCATCGCGGGCTTCACCATCACGATGTCGGCGCCCTCGTCGATATCGAGTTTCACCTCGCGCAGCGCTTCGCGAGCGTTGCCCGGATCCTGCTGATAGGTGCGGCGGTCGCCCTGCAGGCTGGACGCGACCGCCTCACGGAACGGGCCGTAGAAGCCCGACGCGAATTTGGCCGCATAGGCCAGGATCACCGTGTCGGTGTGACCGGCCGCGTCCAGGCCGTCGCGGATCGCCGCGACCTGCCCGTCCATCATGCCGCTCGGGCCGACGACGTGAGCACCCGAATCTGCCTGCGCCACAGCCAGTTCGGTGTAGCGCAAGTTGGTGGCGTCATTGTCGACCCTGCCTGCCGCGTCGAGCACGCCGCAATGGCCGTGGTCGGTGAACTCGTCGAGACAGGTGTCGGCCATCAACACCGTGTCCTCGCCGAGGTCCTTGGCCAGATCGCGCAACGCCACGTTGAGAATGCCGTCCTCGGCTACGGCGGCGCTGGCCGACGGGATCCTTGTCGGCGTCGCGTGGTACGCCGAACAGCATCAGACCGCCCACCCCCGCGGCAACGGCCTCGGCGGCAGCCCGGCGCAGCGAGTCACGGGTGTGCTGCACGACTCCGGGCATGGAGGAGATGGGCAGCGGTTCCGTCGATGCCGTCGGCGACGAACATCGGCAGCACCAGATGCCTTGGCTCCAAGGAGGTTTGCGCCACCAGACGGCGCAGCGCAGGAGTCGATCGCAGTCTCCGGGGACGATGCCTTGGATAGGACATGTATGCCATTCCTACGTGACGATCTGAGGCTAGCGGCGACGACTCTTCTTACGGGGCGGTGGCAGCGCGCCTTCGGCACGCAACCGGGCCGCGTGCTCGGCAAGCGCCTCGACCAGCGGGACCCACCGCGGCGACCTCCGGCTGCACATCGACGCGCAGGCCGAATTCCGCTGCGGTCTCAGCGGTCTTGGGTCCGATGCACGCCACGATCGTGCGTGCGTGCGGCTTACCCGCGATGCCGACGAGATTGCGCACTGTCGAGCTCGAGGTGAAGCACACCGCGTCGAAGCCGCCGGTCTTGATCATCTCGCGCGTCTGCGCCGGCGGCGGTGCCGCGCGCACCGTGCGGTACGCGGTGACATCCTCGATCTCCCAGCCGCGTTCCCGCAGACCTTCGGCCAGGGTCTCGGTGGCGATGTCGGCGCGCGGCAGCAGCACCCGGTTCACCGGATCGAAAACGTCGTCGTACGGCGGGAACTCGTCAAGCAGGCCCAGCGAAGACTGCTCGCCCGACCGGTACGAGTTCGGGGTTGATTCCGAAGGCGCGCACCCGATCGGCGGTCGACTTGGCCGACGCAGGCGATCTTCACTCCGGAGAACGCGCGGGCGTCCAGGCCGAACTCGTTGAACTTCTCCCACACCGCACGTACCGCGTTCGTGGAGGTGAACACCACCCACTGGAATCGGCCGTCGACGAGGCCCTTGACCGCACGCTCCATCTGCGCGGGGCTGCGCGGCGGCTCGACGGCGATGGTCGGCACCTCGATCGGCAATGCGCCGTGGGACACCAGCTTTTCGCTCATCTCGCCGGCCTGATCCTTGGTACGCGGCACCAGCACGGTCCAGCCGTACAGCGCGCGGCTCTCCCACCAGTTCAGCTTGGCGCGGTTGGCCACCGTCTTGCCGATCGTGACCACCAGCGGGCCGGACTGGGCCCCCGCGATAGCTGGGGCCGGGCCGGTTGGCTCGGTACCCGCCAGGGTGGCCTTGTCGAGGAGTCCCGCGAGTGTGGTCTGCACCGAACGCTGTTGGCATGTCGTGCCGTTCGCGGTCACCACCGTGCGGGGTGCTCTCCGTCAGCCCGTGCTCGATCAGTGTGCGCGCCGCGTCGGGCAGATGAGACGCGGTGGCGTGCAGGATCAGCGGGCCCGGTGCCGCGGCCAGCGACTCCCAGTCGACGTCGCCGCGGACGTCGGCGACGGTGTGCGCCGACCCCAGCGGCAGGCCCGCGTACGTGGGCACCGCGGTGGTGTCGGGCAGTCCCGGCACGATCTCGAAATCCAGATGTGTCTTCGCCAGCGCCGATCACCTCGGTAATCACCGCGTCCACCGAAAGCGGATCGCCCGCCACCAGACGCACGACGTCCGCACCGGTGCGAGCCTCGGCCGCCAGCGTCTTGGCCACCTCGGCCGGATCACCCAGCGCGGGTCGGATGTCGGGGCCGCCTGGCAGCGTCATCGCCACAGCCGCGCTCGCGGCGTCGGGATTGCCGTTCCCGTCCGCCTGGGCTTGCGGCGGCTCGGCAGGTTCGGGTCCCGACGGCGGCGGCAGCTCGCAACCCGCGAGAGCGAGCACCGCTTCGGGCACGTCGGGATCGGTGAATACCAGGGCGGCGTTGGCTAGCACTGTGCGGGCCCGCGTCGTCAGCAGGCCGGGGTCCCCCGGACCCGAACCGACGAACGTGATACGGCCCGGCTTGGGCTTACGCCCGCGACCGCTCCCATGGCCTGTCATCTATCACTCACCTCTACGCTCTTCGCACGTTCATCGCAGGTTCAACTGCTCTCGCGATCCGCCATGAGCTCGCGCGCCCCGAGTTCGAACAACTCGTCGGCCACCGAGAGCCCCAGCTCCCGTGCCCGATCGGTGGTCCCGACCCCGGACGCACGGATCACGTCGGATCCGTCCAGCGTCGCCACGCAGCCGCGCAGCGACACCTCTTCGAAGACACGGCCGTCCTCATCGATGGACTCGACCACCTCGGCGATCGCGCCCACCGGAGCAGAACAACCCGCCTCCAGTGCGGCGAGCAGGGCTCGTTCAGCGGTGACCGCTGCGCGGGTGTCGGCGTCGTCCAACTCCGACAGCAGCGCGGCGAGCCCGGTGTCGCCTGCGCGGCACTCGACCGCGAGCGCACCTTGAGCCGGCGCTGGCAACATCTGCACCGGCTCCAGAGTCTCGGTGACATCGGCCAGTCGTCCGATGCGGGCCAGACCCGCCCGGGCGACGACGATGCCGTCGAGATCACCGTTGCTAACCCTGTTCAACCTGGTATCAAGGTTGCCTCTTAGGGGGCGGATTTCCAAACCGAGACCCAATGCTCTAAGCTGCGCGGCCCGTCGCGGGCTCGACGTCCCGATCACGGAGCCCGCGGGCAACTCCCCCAGCACCAATCCGTCGCGGGCCACCAGGGCGTCGCGAGCGTCCTCGCGTGGGGGTATCGCGGCGATCTTGAACCGCGGGTCGGGTGCGGTCGGCAAATCCTTGTAGGAGTGCACGGCCATGTCGACCTCGCCATCGATCGATGGCCTCGCGGAGGGCGGCGGTGAAGACCCCGACACCGATGTCGGCGACCGGTTCGTTGGAGCGGTCACCGTCGGTCGAGATGATGACCAGTTCGGCAGCGTGCCCCGTGGCCTCGAGCGCGTCTTTGATGACACCGGCCTGCGTCGTGGCCAACAGACTGCCCCGGGTGCCTATCCGGATTACCGTCAAGCTCTACTCGGTCTTGTCGAGATTGGTTGCGATCAAAGGCAATTCGCCGGCGGCGACGGCATCGACGGCCTGCTGGTCGAGCTCGAAGAGCTCACGCAGCGCCTCGGCGTAACTGTCGCCGCCCGGCGCGCTGGCCAGCTGCTTGACCCTCACCGTCGGAGCGTGCAGCAGCTTGTCGACCACGCGGCGCACCGTCTTGGCGACCTCGTCGCGGTACGCCGCATCGAGCTCGGGCAGCCGGTTGTCCAGCCGCAGCAGCTCGGCCTCGACCACATCGGCGGCCCGCTGGCGCAACGCGGTGACCGTGGGGGTGACCTCGGCCATCCGCTGTCCGGACAGGTAGTTGGCCACTTCAGCGGCGACGATCGCGCGAGCGGCCTCGGTGTCCGACGACGCGGCGCGCGCCGACGGCTCACGCTGGATGCGGTCCATGTCGACGACGTAGACGTCGGGAAGCCCGGCGACAGCGGGGTCGACGTTGCGCGGCATGCCGAGGTCGCAGATCACCAGCTGTTTAGTCGTCTGGCCGTGCGCCAGCCCCCGGTGGACGTCGGCCAGCGACACCACCGGACGTACGGCGCCGGTGCAGCTCACGACGACGTCGGCATCGGTCAGCGTCGGAGTCAGATGGTCGAATGGGAACGCCTCGGCGACCACACCCAGCTCGCGGATCTTCTCGGCGAGCCGCTTCGCACGCGGCAGCGACCGGTTCACGATGTGGATGCGCTCGACACCGGCCTTGACCAGGTACTTGGCCGACAGCGAACCCATCGAGCCCGCTCCGATGACGACAGCGCTGCGGCCCGCCAACGAGCCCAACCTGGCGTTCGGCCATGTCGAGCGCCACCGACACCACCGACGCCCCCGCGGCGTCGATGCCGGTCTCGGAATGCACCCGCTTGCCGACCGACAGCGCGCGCTGCGACAGTTCGTGCAGCGTGCGGCCGACGGTCTGGTTCGACTCGGCGGTGGCGTACGCGCGACGCACCTGCCCGAGCACCTGCTGTTCGCCGATCACCGCGGAGTCCAGGCCGCTGGTCACCGCGAACAGGTGCTCGACGGCCGCTTCGGCATACCGCACGTAGGCGTATTTGGTCAGGTCGCCCAGGCCCATCCCGGATTGCTCGGAGAGCACCTGCCCGATCACCGACAGCCCGCCGTGGAACGCCTCGACGACGGCGTAGACCTCGACGCGGTTGCAGGTGGACAGCACCATCGCCTCGGTCACCAGCGACGACTGCAGCACCTGTTCGACGATCTTGGCCTGTTCGGCCTCATCGGTGCTCAGTTGCTCAAGGACTGACACCGGCGCGCTGCGGTGCGAAACCCCGAAAAGCAGCACGCTCACGGCATCATCACCACGACGTCCAAGGTAGTCGTTGACCTGCTAAGCCACCAAATTTGCTCACCTTTTCGCCGAAACTGAATTCCAGCAGCAAAACGTCGAGAAGAGGCCTGCTGGAATACAGTTTCGCGGACGTTCGCGGGGTCACGTACTCAAGTCCGCGCGCAGCCTGGGCTCATCGACCTCCCAGTAGCTGTGCTCGGCGCCGTCGAGCAGCACCACCGGCAGCCGATCGCCGAACTCCGCGCGCAGTGCCGCGTCCCCGGCGGCCGCGGCGGCGTCGACGTCGGTGACGGTGAACGCGAAGCCCAGTTCGTCGGCCAGTTCCGCAAGCCGCGACGCGGCGCTGGCCGCAGATCGTGCAGCCCGCACGTGTGAGCAACTCAACCCGCCTATGCATCACGCAAGTATCGCCGCACGGTGACTTAGGCTGAATTCGTGTCCGATTCCGACGTCATCGAGCCTGCGGAGCCGTTCTGGGTGCTGACGCCGATGATCAGCGGCTCGCAGGCGAGGCAAGCGCCGGCGCGGCCGTCACCGACCTGGGCGAGGCCGGCACACCGCCCGCCCCGCCGCCCGATCTGACCGCGGCGGCGTTCTTCGACGTCGACAACACTCTGGTGCATGGGTCGTCCCTGGTGCACTTCGCGCGCGGCCTGGCCGCCCGCAAGTACTTCACCTACGGCGATCTCGGTCGATTCGCCTACGCGCAGGCCAAGTTTCAGCTACTGGGCCGGGAGAACAGCGATGACGTGGCCGAGGGGAAACGCAAGGCGCTGGCGTTCATCGAGGGTCGCTCGACCGCGGAATTGATGGCGCTGGGCGAGGAGATCTACGACGAGATCATCGCCGACAAGATCTGGCCGGGCACCCGCGCGCTGACGCAGATGCACCTCGACGCCGGCCAGCAGGTGTGGTTGGTCACCGCGACGCCTTACGAGCTGGCGGCCACCATCGCCAAGCGGCTGGGGCTCACCGGCGCTCTGGGCACCGTCGCCGAATCGGTCGACGGGGTGTTCACCGGTCGGCTGGTCGGCGACATCCTGCACGGCGCGGGCAAAGCGCACGCGGTGCGGTCGCTGGCCATCCGCGAGGGCCTGAACCTGCGGCGCTGCACGGCGTACTCGGACAGCTTCAACGACGTGCCGATGCTGTCACTGGTCGGAACGGCTGTCGCGATCAATCCGGACGCCGACCTGCGTGATCTCGCGCGTGAGCGCGGCTGGGAGATCCGCGACTATCCGCACGGCACGCAAGGCGGCGCGGATCGGGGTGCCGTCGGCGCTGGCGCTCGGCGCCGTCGGCGGCGCGTTGGCCGCGGTCGTGTCGCGGCGCCAGGACGGCGGCTAGAGACGCCGCAGAGGGGCGAACCAGCGCTGATAGGCTCACGCCCGCCGATACGAGACGAAGAGAACGCCATGGCCATCGCTGAAGACATCATCGGAACCCACTACCGCTACCCCGACTATTTCGAGGTCAACCGGGAGAAGATCCGTGAGTTCGCGCGCGCGGTCAAAGACGAACATCCGGCGCACTACACCGAGGAAGCCGCCAAGGAGTACGGGCACGACGCGCTCGTCGCCTCGCTGACGTTCCTGGCCGTCGCGGGTCGGCGGGTGCAGCTGGAGATCTTCAATCAGTTCAACGTGCCGATCAACATGGAGCGAGTGCTTCACCGCGACCAGAAGCTGGTCTTCCACCGGCCCATCCTGGCCGGGGACAAGCTGTACTTCGATTCCTACCTGGACTCGGTGATCGAGTCGCACGGCGCGATCCTCACCGAGATCCGCGGCGAGGTGACCGACGCCGAGGGCAAGCCGGTGATCACCAGCGTCGTCACCGTGATGGGCGAGGCCGAGACCGACTCAGAGGCCGACGAGGTGAGCGCGCAGATCGCCGCCGCGCGCGATGCCGCGATCGCGAAAATGATTGCTGGGCAAAGCTCCAAGGCAGAGCTAAGCGAGAAGCGACGCGAGATCCCTATCCGAGGAACGTGTTTCGCCGGTTGGCCAGCAACTGATAGAGCGTCTGCTGGATGGTTTCGCGGACCTGGTCGGTGAGCTCGAAGGTGACCATCGGATCGTCGGCGGCCGCTTCGTCGTAGTCGGCGGTGTAGATCGGTTCGCCGAACTGGATGTGCCACTTCGACGGCAGCGGCACCAACCCGACGGGCCCGGCCAGCGGGAACAGCGGGGTGATCGGGGAAATACGGCAACCCGAGCAGGCGGGCCAGCAGCTTGATGTCGGCGATCATCGGATAGATCTCCTCGGACCCGACGATCGAGCACGGCACGATCGGCGCCTTGGTCCGCAGCGCGGCCGAGACGAACCCGCCGCGGCCGAACCGCTGCAGCTTGTAGCGGTCCTTGAAGTGCTTGCCCAAACCCTTGTAGCCCTCCGGGAAGACGGCCGTCAGCTCGCCGGCGGCGAGCAGCCGGTGCGCGTCGGCGGTGCAGGCCATGGTGTGGCCGGCCTTGCGCGCGGCCTGGCCCACCACCGGCATGTCGAACACCATGTCGGCCGCCAGCAGCCGCAGGTCGCGATTCGTCGGGTGATTGTCGTGGACGGCCACCGACGTCATCAGCCCGTCGAAGGGCAACACCCCGGCGTGGTTGGCCACCACCAACGCGGCACCCGTGGTCGGCAGGTTCTCGATGCCGCTGACCTCGACCCGGAACCACGACTTGAAGAACACCCGCAGCAAAGGCAAAAAGATTGCGTCGTTGAGATGGGGGTCGAAGCCGAATTCGTCGACGGTGTAATCGCCCATCATCCGCTTGCGGATGAACTCCGCGACCGCGCCGATCCGCTTGGCGAGTTCGGTGGGAGCCTCGTCGGCGCCCGCCGCGCCGGAGACACCGCCACGAACATGATCGATGTCACGAACGACCGCGGCGATCTGCTCGGCCGAAGCGCGCGGGCCGCCGTCCGCGAGCAGCGAAGGATGGCGGCGTGAACTGTCCGCACGCGCCGCGGCGGCCCGCCGCTGAGCCGCTGTTCGGCCCGAATTTGAGTGCAGCGGAATAACTTTCGCCTTCGACTCACCCGCCACGTTGATACCCTCTCCCCCACCCAATACGAACTGTTGGACTAACTTCCCCACCGCTGCGCCGCTGCCACGGCGCGGCTCTCCAATGAGCGTACCCATTTCGGGTCGATGATCGGGGTCAACCCGCGGCCGCGAACGTAGTCGTCGAAGGCTTCCACGGTTGTCCACTTCGGGCTGTAGCCAAGATCATTACGCATGCGCGTGGTGTCCATGACCCGGCCGTAACTCAAGTAGTCAAGCTGTTCTCGATCGACCTCAGTGTAGCGAGTCGCGCGCCACAGCGAATCCACAGCGGACAATGCCGCTCGCGGCACCGGCAGCGCAACCCGGCCGGAACGGCGGATGGCCTGACTCATCATCATGATCCCGGCGGCGCCGATGTTGAACGTGCCCGGACCTGCCCGCCATCGTCGCGCGTTCCAACGCGCCGAGAGCGTCCTGTTCGTGCAGCAGTTGCAGCCGCGCGTCGTGACCGATCACCGTCGGCACCACCGGGCCGGCGAGATAGCGCGACAGCGCGGTGTCCATCGCGGGACCGATCATGTTCGCCAGCCGCAGGATGGTGACCGTGATGTCGGGCCGGCGCCGGCCCAGCCCGCGCGCATAGCCCTCGATGTCGATGCTGTCGCGGGCGAAACCCTCGCCCGGCGGCCGTCTCGCGCTGCTGTCCTCGGTGAACAACACGGGATCGTGCGGGTGCGAGCCGTAGACCTCCGACGTGGACTTCAGGACCACGCGACGGACCGACGGCGCCTTCTGGCAGGCGGCGAACAACTGGATCGCGCCCATCACGTTGAGTTCCTTGAGCGCCGCCCTGCCCCCGGCGCGCGGCGCGTACGACGCCGCCGCGGCGTGCACGACGGTGTCGACGTCTCCGTTGCGGATGACCTTGGCGATGAAGGGGTTGCGGATGTCGGCGCGAACGAATTCGGCGCGGCCCATCCGGCGCAGCATGTCCTTGCTCGGCGCGATCGCGTCGACGGCGATGACGTGATTGATCAGCGGGTTCTGGGCCAACCGGGCCGTCAGATACCCGCCGAGGAACCGGCATGCGCCGGTGACCAGCACGACCTTGGGGTAGTGGACGGCGTCGTCTGGAGAACGACCCTCGGAATCCATCCGGTCAGCCTAGCGAGCGAGACAGCAGAACTACTTGCCGAGTTTTCTGCGCTGCACCCTGGTGCGACGAAGCAGCTTGCGGTGCTTCTTCTTCGACATGCGCTTGCGCCGCTTCTTGATGACTGAACCCATGAACTCCGCTACCTAGAATGTTTCTGTGCACTTCGATGCACCGTGACTCGACCTGTCACCTTACCTGGGCGGCTCAGGTAAGCGAAAAGCGCGTAACGGTGGTCAAGCGGCCCGGCTGCGATCGAACCAAGCAATCAGCCTGCGTCGAAGTACGAGCTTTCGAGCATGTCGTGCACGGCCTTGGCGTGCACGCGGAACGAGCGGCCGACACGCACCGCGGGCAGCTCTCCGTTGTGCACCAATCGATATACCGTCATCTTGCTGACCCGCATCAGACTGGCCACTTCGGCGACGGTGAGAAATTGAGCACGCGGCGGCTGGCCGTCGGAAGCGCTGTTGTCCCGCTTGCCGCTCGCCGAATCGCGCCCCGATGGCCCGTTCATAGACGTCATCGCAACCCATTCAGTTCAGGCGCGAGCAGCTCCAGCAGCTTCCCCACCGCTGGCACCCACTCGTGCTTACACGAGGAGAATAGCGTGGCGTATGGGGTTACTGCGACGGGTGTGGGCTAATCAATTTGAATTAATTGAACTACTCCCATGTAATTCCTAGCTGCTCAGAGCGCGTTTTTGCGGCGTCCACCGCCGACGCGACGGCGGCCCGCAAACCGCCCCTTTCGAGTTCTCGCAGACCAGCGGCGGTGGTACCCCCGGGCGAGGTAACTGTCGCCCGCAGCTGCGCTGCGGTGGTGTCTATCGCCGTGCCCAGCGCAACATCCCCGGCCGGCGGCGCGTCATCGAGCCGCTCGAGCAGCATCGCGGCCGAACCTGCCATCGTTTGCACGACGAGATCGGTCGCCACCGGCCGCGGCAAGCCGGCCGCGACACCCGCGTCGACCAACGCCTCGACCATCAGGAAGAAGTACGCCGGACCCGACCCGGACACGGCTGTGACGGCGTCGAGCTGCGACTCGGGCACGGTGAGCACACCGCCGACGGCGTCGAATATCGCCGACACCTCCTTGAGGTGCTCAGCGGTCGCGAAGCGGCCGGGCGCCAAGGCGCTCACTCCGCCGCCGACGACGACCGGGGCGTTGGGCATCACCCGAATGACCGGCGATCCCGCGGGCAGCTTGTTCTCGTAGAACGCCGCCGTCACACCGGCCGCGACGGTCACGAAAACCTTTTCGGCGCGTGTCGGTTTCGGCTTTGGCGGCGGCATCGGCGATCTCAGCGACAAGACCCTCGACGTCGAACGGCTTCACCGCGACGATCACGTACGTCGCGGTGTCGACCGCATCGCCAACCGTCGTGACCAGCACCGAGTACGTCTCGGACAGATACTTCGCACGGGCGGGGTCCTTCTCGGCGACCACCAGGTCCTTGACCTGTCGTCCGGCGCGCAGCATGCCGGACAGCAGTGCCTCACCGATACTTCCACCGCCGATGATCGCGATTCTGGCCATGCGCGCAAGCATTGCAGACGCCGCGACCGGCTGGTGTCATCGGCCGCCTTCGGCGTCACGCATCGGGCGGCACCATCGCCAGCTGACGGCTCTGCACGATGATGCGGCCCTCGCAGTCGACGACGATGTGGTCCTCGTCGAACCAGTCCTGGCCGATCTGGACCGTCGTGCACAGCACCCGCAGCCAGCCGTCGGCCGGAAGCGCCCGTAGATAGGCGGTGAGTTGCACGGTGGGCGCCCAGCCGAACCGGTTGACCCCGAACGTCACCGGAGCCGACACGTCGCCGCACAGCAGCGCGAAGAGCACGTCGGGGGCCACCCCCTTGGGCCGCACCCAGTACTCGATCACCGGCGGGCCGCCATCAGACCGCGGCGCCATGGTGGTCAGCGACGGACGGATGTCGCAGCCATGCGCGAGGTGGACGATGTCTGCCATGCGGTGGCCCGGCCCGATCGGTTCGAGGCCCGGCGGCGGTTCCGGCTGCATGAGTGGGATGACGGGATTGACGGACAACAGCGGCGGCACGTCATGCTCCGGCTCGCCCAGCGTCACCGATGCGCGCACTGCGGTGCGATCGCCCTGTGTCAGCTCGACGTCGATGAGGCTGACGCGTCGCCCGCGCTTGCGCACCGTGGTGGCCACACGCATCGGCCCCGGGTCGGGCGCCCACAGGAAGTTCCCGGAGACCGCGATCGGCTGCGCTCCCCCGTCCTCCGCCGCGTCCCCTGCCGCATGTTCGGTGCGCGCGGCGTTCGCGCACAGTGCCAGCATCGCACCGCCGTGCACCTTCTCGCCGATGGTCCAATGCTCGTTCAGCTCACCGTCATACACGCCGTCACCGGCAGCCCTCAGCTCCATCGCGTCGGTGAACAGGGTCGAGCTCGGCATCTGCTTCCTTACTCCAGTCAGCGCAGCAGGTTTGCGCGGGCGAACTGCAGCGACTCGGCGAGCAACGCCTCCCGCTCGCCGGCCGACCGCGCCCCCGACGTGGTGACCTCGAGGATCACGTGCCCGGCGAAGTTGCTTGCGGCCAGCATCTCGCAGACCTCGACGGTCGGCTGGGTGCCGCGGCCGGGTACCAGATGTTCGTCGGTCGACGCGCCGCTGCCGTCGCAGAGATGAAGATGCACCAGGCCGTCACCCATCCTGCGCGCCATGTCCAGGGCGTCGGTGCCGGCGGTCGCGGTGTGCGAGAGGTCGAGCGTGTAGTGGGCGTGATTGCCGTCCAGCGGGTCGTAGGACGGCGCGAACGCCGAGATGCCCGGTCCCGGCTTACCGCCGCGCTTGCGCATGCGCTCGATCGACGTCTGTCCGGCACCGAAGAACCGGTCGGCGCGGAACGGGAACATGTTCTCCACCGCCACCATCACATCGCTGGACGCCTCGAGTTCGGCGACCTGGTCGGTGAACCCCTCGGCATATCGGCGCTGCCACCGGAACGGGGGATGCACGACCACCGTGTCGGCGCCCAGTTGTTCGGCGGCCCGCACGCTGCGCTCCAGTTTCGGGATCGGATTGGCGCCCCACACCCGCTGCGAGATCAGCAGACACGGAGCGTGTACCGACAGCACGGGCATCTCGTACCGCTCGGACAGCTCGGCGATCGCATCGACGTCCTGGGAGACGGTCTCGGCCCACACCATCAGCTCGACTCCGTCGTAGCCGAGCGTCGCCGCGTACTCGAACGCCGCCTCGGTCCTCAGCGGATATACCGAGGCCGTCGACAGACCGACCTTGATCGCGGGGCGCACGTTGTCTATTCGGCGGCAGTCGTCGCCATCAACCGGACTGGAGCAGCGCCAACGGCCCCAACGTGACCAACGCCCCCACCGCCACCGCGATCAGCGTGCTGCCGATGTCCTCGGTCTTGCGCACCACCCGCACGCCGACGACCAGTCCGAGAATCACCAGAACCGACAGCACCAGCGCGACGATGTTGTTCCACTTCCACAGCTGGTCGAAGGCGACGAACAACCCGGCGCCGAACGCGACGGCCAGGACGCACTGCCCCACGATCCACACGCCGCGCATGAACGACGACATGGCCTTCGGTTCGACTGGTTCGGCTTTTTCGTCTTCGTCGCGATCTACGTCTTCGGGGGCCGCGCGCGTGCCGCGGCGGGCCAAGTCGTCGGCCACCGTCTGGCCGCCGAACAACGCACCCGTGGCGGGTCGCAGATAGGCCACCGTGGCGTCGGAATCCTTGGCATCGGAATCCTTGGCATCGTCTTCGAGGTCGCCGACGGTATCGACCTGGTCGACCTGGTCGACCTCGACCGAACTGTCCGCCGAGTCCGACCAGTCCACGGCGACATCCTCGTCGACCGGGTCCGGGTCGGGGCTCATCTCCTCGGCGTCGCCCCCGACGGCCTTGAATCGGCGCGCCGCGAATCCCGAGCGGCGCGGTGGCGCGAAGAAAGGCAGGTCGACGTCGGCTTCCCGTTGCTCGATATGGGCCGCGTAGTCGGACACCGCGCCGGCGTAGTCGTCGTCGGTCTCGTCTTCGACAACCGCGCCAACCTCGGCGTCGGCCGCGTCGTCGACACCCGCGACGGCCTCGGACTCGTCGACCGTTTCGGCTTCGTCGTCCTGGTGATCGACCGTTTCGGCTTCGACGACGGGCTCTTCGACGACGGGCTCGTCGACGACGACCTGCTGGGCCACGGGCTCCTCCGCGACGGCCTGATCAGTGACGATGGGGATTTCGCCGGTCAGCTCGGCGACCGAGATCGAGTCGGTGTTACCGCGACGGCGCCTGCGGCGCCCGCCGGCCGGCGGGGCACCGATGGTGCCGTTGCGCGCCAGCAGCTCCGCGACCGAGATCGGTCGCGTGCTCTGGCTGTCTTCTGGTCCTGTCATCGTCTCTCTGCTGGTCAGCGCCTCTGCACGGATGTCTCCACCAAGGCGGTTCCATCAGCCTCGCTGTCGAGTTTCCGCAGAATCAGCCCTTCTCGCAATGCCCAGGGGCAGATATCCACGCTTTCGATATCTAAGGCCTTCATGCTCGCCTCAGCTACCAAGGCTCCGGCCACGATCTGCGGCGCCCGTTCGGTACTCACCCCTTCCAACTCCGCACGGTCAGCCGCGGTCATCCTAGAGATGAACGCTATGAGCTGCCTCAGCCCGGTGGCCGTGAGCGTGCGTTTCACCCGCGGACCTGCGCCGGACGGGGCCGCGCCGGTAAGCCGGGCCAGCGAGCGGAAGGTCTTGGACGTCGCCACCGTCAGGTCTGGGCTACCCGCCTTCAACATCTCGGCGCCCGCGTCGGCCAGCTCGGTCGACAGCCAGTCGCGCAGCATGGCGACGCGGCGGCGGCCGGGCGGATCGTCGGGCAGCCACTCACGGGTCAGCCTGCCCGCGCCGAACGGCAGCGAGAGCGCCACCTCCGGTTCCTCGTCGACGCCGTTCGACAACTCCAACGAACCGCCGCCGATGTCGATGTTGATGATGCGGCCGGCGCTCCAGCCGTACCAGCGCCGCACCGCCAGGAACGTCAGCCGGGACTCGTCGACGCCACTGAGCACCTGCAGCGCGACCCCGGTCTCGGCGTGCACCCTCGCGAGCAGCTCTTCGGAATTCTTGGCGTCGCGCACGGCGGAGGTGGCGAAGGCCATCAACTCCGCGCAGCCCGAACTCGCCGCGATCTTGGAGAACTCGTCGAGGGTGCCGATCAACTTGTCGGCGCCCTTTCGGGTGAGCTTGCCGTTGCTGTCGATTGCCTCTGCGAGGCGCAGCGAGGCCTTGGTGGAACTCATCGGCGTCGGATGCCCGCCGCGACGGGCGTCCACCACCAACAGGTGGACGGTATTGCTGCCGACATCCAGCACGCCTAATCGCACCCATCCAGCCTATTGGGTTTACCGTTGAATGTTGTGAGCGCATCGCATCCCGGTGAGGTTGAACTGGACTTTGCCCGTGAGTGGGTGGAGTTCTACGACCCCGACAACCCCGAGCACTGATCGCCGCGGACATGACCTGGCTGCTGTCGCGGTGGACATGCGTGTTCGGCACGCCCGCCTGTCAGGGCACGGTGGAGGGCCGACCCGACGACGGCTGTTGCTCGCACGGCGCGTTCATGTCCGACAAGAACGACATCGCCAACCTGGACGAGGCGGTCAAACTCCTGACCGACGAGGATTGGCAGTTCCGCGAGAAGGGGCTCGGCAAGAAGGGCTATCTCGAGATGGACGAGTACGACGACAAGCCCAACCTGCGCACCCGAAAGTACAAGGGCGCCTGCATCTTTCTGAACCGCCCCGGCTTCCCCGGGGGCATCGGGTGCGCCCTGCACTCCAAGGCGCTCAAGATGGGCGTCGAACCGCTGACGCTGAAGCCCGAGGTCTGCTGGCAGCTGCCGATCCGCCGCACCCAGGAATGGGTGACACGTCCCGACGGCACCGAGATACTCAAGACCGTGGATCACCGAGTACGACCGGCGCGGCTGGGGCGAGGGCGGTGCCGACCTGCACTGGTACTGCACGGGCGACCCGAATGCGCACGTCGGCAAGAAGCAGGTGTGGGAGTCCTACGGCCCTGAGCTCACCGAGCTGCTCGGCGAGAAGGCCTACGCCGAGCTGGCGGCAATGTGTAAGCGGCGCAGCGCTTTAGGGCTGATCGCCGTGCACCCCGCGACCCGCGCCGCCGAATGAGTGCGCGTCAGCCCTCGAGCTTGTAGCCCAGGCCGCGAACCGTCACCAGGTGCACCGGGTTGGCGGGGTCGGACTCGATCTTCGACCTCAGCCGCTTCACATGCACGTCAAGGGTTTTGGTGTCGCCCACGTAGTCGGCACCCCACACCCGGTCGATGAGCTGTCCACGCGTGAGCACCCGGCCGCTGTTGCGCATCAGATACTCGAGCAGGTCGAACTCCTTGAGCGGCAACGTGATCAGCATCGCCGTTCACCGACACGACGTGTCGCTCGACATCCATCCGCACCGGCCCGGCCTCGAGCACGCCGTCGCCGATACCGGTGTCGTCGTTGTCGTTGCCGCGACGCAGCACCGCACGGATACGCGCGATCAGCTCCCGCGCCGAGTACGGCTTCGTGACGTAGTCGTCGGCACCGAGTTCCAGCCCGACCACCTTGTCGATCTCGCTGTCACGCGCCGTCACCATGATGACGGGAACGCTTGAACGCGAACGCAATTGCTTACACACATCAGTGCCGCTCATCCCAGGGAGCATGAGGTCCAACAGGACGATGTCGGCACCGGCCCGCTCGAACTCGGCCAGGGCCGACGGCCCGTCGGCCACAACGGTGGCCTCGAAGCCCTCCTTGCGCAGGAGAAAGGCCAGGGGATCGGCCAAGGACTCCTCGTCCTCCACGATCAACACGCTGGTCATTTGTCTCGCTAGTCCTCTCGTTCGACTTGCACTTCTAGGTCATCGTCACCCATGGGATATGCCGGAATCGACAGGGTGAACGTCGATCCCGTTCCCTGCTGACTCCACAGCCGGATGGATCCGTTGTGATTGGCGGCGACGTGTTTGACGATCGCCAATCCGAGCCCGGTGCCGCCGGTGGCCCGGGACCGCGCCTTGTCGACGCGGAAGAATCGTTCGAACACCCGCTCCTGGTCGGCGCTGGCGATGCCGATACCCCGGTCGGTGACGGCGATCTCGATGTTGTCGCCCCGGCGCCGCCTACTGATCGACACCGACGAACCGTGCGGTGAGTACGCGATGGCGTTGGACACCAGGTTGGCGATCGCCGTGACCAACAGCGTCTGGTCACCGAGCACGCGATAGCCGGTCGGTGCATCGGTGGTGATCGCGATGTCGGCGTTGTCGGCGGCCACCTTGTACCGAGACAGCGCCTCGGCGACCACGGTGTCGACGTCGACGGATTCGAGGTCGGGCAGCGGTTCGGCGCCCTGCAGCCGCGACAGCTCGATCAGCTCGCCGACCATGTTGCCCAGCCGGGTCGACTCGACCAACATCTTCTCCGCGAACCGGCGCACCGTCTCGGGGTCGTCCGCCGACGCCAGCACCGCCTCGGCGAGCACCCCCATCGCGCCGACGGGTGTCTTGAGTTCGTGGCTGACGTTGGCGACGAAGTCGCGGCGGGTCGCCTCCATCCGGGCGTGCTCGGACTGGTCATCGACGTAGACCACGGCGAAGCGGCGGTCCTGTTCGGTCAGCAGGCGGACGTGGCCGCGGATCGACAGCCCCGAGCGGCCGGGGTGCGCCCGCTTACGCGGTGAGAGGTCGACCTCGCCGTCCTCGCCCGTGGTCAGCGTGCGTTCGGCCGCCAGCCACGCGCGGTCGTCGAGCAGCCGGTCGCGGACCAGGCCCAGCTCGCGGGCCCGATCGTTGGTGTAGACGACGTCACGGTAGGTGTCGACCACGACGATCCCGACCGGCGACTGCGACACGATGTGGGCCAGCATCTGCGAGACGGTGATACCGGACTGCGCGGTCGCCCGCCGCTGCCTGCGCTCCAGCAGACGGGGTCACCAGCGCCGACCCGACCGCCACCCCGATCCCCAGGGTGAGCACTGCGACGAGCACTGCGAGCAGCACCGCCGATACCACACTCACGCGAAAATCGTACGCACCCGGTGAACGTCATCCCAGCAGCGTGCGGCCAAAACGGGACAAGTCACAGAAGGAATCTCCGAAATTCGAACCCCGGCTGTCCCCTGTTAACCCGCTGTTTGCCGGACCGCGCTGTTTCGCGGTTCACTTCGCCCCCTGCGCAGCAACCGCAGCCGCGCCTGCCGCCGCCGCCTCGGGGTCCAGGTAGGTGCCTCCGGCGACCGTCGGCTTGAGGTCGGAGTCCAGGTCGTAGCGAAGCGGGATGCCGGTGGGAATGTTGAGACCGACCACGTCGTCGTCCGACATTCCGTCCAGATACTTCACCAACGCGCGCAGCGAGTTGCCGTGAGCGGCGATCAGCACCGTCTTGCCGGCCTGGAGGTCGGGCACGATCGTGTCCTCGAAGTACGGCACGAACCGCTCGACGACGTCCTTGAGGCATTCGGTCAGCGGCCCGCCGTCGATATCGGCGTAGCGCGGGTCGGCGTCCTGGCTGTACGTGCTGCCCGCCTCGATCGGCGGCGGCGGGGTGTCGTAGCTGCGACGCCACTTCATGAACTGCTCGTCGCCGTACTTGTCCTTCGTCTCGGCCTTGTTCAGGCCCTGCAGGGCACCGTAGTGCCGTTCGTTGAGCCGCCAGTCGCGGTGCACCGGGATCCAGTGCCGGTCGGCCGCATCCAGTGCCAGGTTCGCGGTGGTGATCGCCCGGCGCAGCAGCGACGTGTACAGCACGTCGGGCTGGCGCTCGAGGTCCTTGATCAGCTCGCCCGCGCGCACCGCTTCGGCCCTGCCCTTGTCGGTGAGGTCGACGTCGACCCAGCCGGTGAACAGGTTCAGCGCGTTCCATTCGCTCTCGCCGTGGCGGAGCAGGATCAGCGTGGAATCTCCCATGCGCGATCCTCTCACGAGCCTAGTCGGCTTGCAGTCCTCCGTCCTCGTCGATGAGGTGAGCGAAGGCCTGCAGGTTCTTCAGCGACTCGCCGCGCGACACCCGCCACTCCCACTCTTTCTGGATGGACGATCGAAAACCCAACTCCAGCAACGTGTTGAAGTCCGAGTCGACGGCCTCGAGCACCTGGCCGAGGATCCGGTCGACCTCGTCGGCGGTGACCGACTCCAGCGCCATCCGGCCGACGAGGTAGATGTCGCCGACATTGTCCAGCGTGTAGGCGACGCCGTAGAGACGGCGGTTGCGTTTCAGCAGAAAGCGGTAGACACCCTCGTGGTTCTCGTCGGGTTTGCGGCAGACGAACGCCTCGACGCGCACCGAGTGCTCACCGATGGACAGGATGGTGTTGGTCTTCAGCCGCCGCTCGCCGGGCAGTTCGACGATGATGCCACCCAGCCCGCCGTGCGCGCCCTCGTGGCGGCTGCAGACCAGGCCGTTCTCCTTGCAGCGCTCTGTCCTCGATGATCTGCTCCACTCGCTCCGGTCGCTCATGCCCGCACCCCGCGGCGGATCGTGAAGCGCCGCACACTGCGCCGCGCCGCCACATCCGTGTCGCTGGCGTGCGCGGTAGTCGGTCGATCGCGCGTCCGTAGCTGGTGAGCAGCGCGTCGACGGTGCGGGCCCACGAGAACGTGGCGGCGTGCTCGACGGCGGCCGCGCGCATCGACTGCCGGGCCCGCTGCTCCAGCAGTGCGCCGATGGCCTGCGCCCAGTCGTCGACGTCGTGTCCGTCGACCAGCGTGCCGGTGACCCCGTCGCGCACCGCGACCGGCAGCCCGCCGACGGCGGCGGCCACCACGGGGGTGCCGCAGGCCTGCGCCTCGACGGCGACGAGTCCGAACGATTCCGAATAGCTCGGCACGGCGACCAGATCGGCGGCCCGGTACACGTCGACGAGTTGATCGCGCGATTGCGGCGGAAGGAACGTCACATGTGCGGTGATACCCAGTTCCTCGGCCAACTGAATCAACGCCTCGGGTGCGGCCAGCCCGCTGCCGGACGGTCCGCCCGCAACCAGCACCCGCAGCCGGCCGAACCGGTCGGTCAGCCGGGCCGCGGCGCGCAGCAGCACATCGGGCGCCTTCAGCGGCTGGATCCGTCCCACGAATGCCAGCGACCTGCTCGTCGGCGGCCAGCCCGAGTGCGGCGCGGGCGGCGGCCCGGTCGCCGGGCGTGAACAGTCTCTAGGTCGACACCGGGGTGGACGACGTCGATGCGCTCCGGATCGGCATGGTGCAGCGAAACGAGTTGGTGCGCTTCGGTTTCGGTGTTGACGATCAGTCGGTCGGCCTCGTCGACCACCTGCTGCTCGCCGACCGCGCGCAGCGGCGGCTCGGGTGCGTCACCGTCGGCCAGCGCCGCATTCTTCACCGCGGCGAGGGTGTGCGCGGTGTGCACGAGCGGCACCGCCCATCGGTCCCGCGCCAGCCAGCCCACCTGGCCCGACAGCCAGTAGTGCGAATGCACGATGTCGTAGTACCCGGGCTCGTGGGTGGCCTCGGCCCGCAGCACGCCCGCGGTGAACGCGCACAACTGGGTGGGCAGGTCGTACTTGTCCAGGCCTTCGAACGGGCCGGCGACGACGTTGCGGACGAGCACCCCCGGCGCGACGTGCACGACGGGTGCGTCGGCCGACGACGTGGCCCGGGTGAAGATCTCCACCTCGACCCCGCGCCGGGCCATCTGCAGCGCGCTCTGCAGGACGTAGACGTTCATTCCGCCCGCGTCGCCGGTACCCGGCTGCGCCAGCGGCGAGGTGTGCACCGACAAGCACGGCTACTCGTCGCGGAACCGCAAGATCGGCGGCACGGCTCAGATCCGTGGCTGGACGCACACAGTCATGTCTACACCGTGGCCAGGCCACGGCCCGCTACGCACTCACTTCGGGCCCCGACGTGGTGTGAGCGGCGACGAGCGAATGGCTCGTGCAGCAGTGGCGGTGGCAGTGCGCACGGGATTGTCCTTGGGTGAAGTCGGCCGTGGGTTCGGTGCCACACCCGGCGACTGTCATCAGGACGGCAGAATCAGGAGCGGCGAAGTGCGCAACAACAACAGTGCCGCGTGATGCGGGCGCCTGACTCCTGGACATACGGGGAATTCAGCACGCCAACTAAAGTTGGGCCTATGACGACACCAGAGACCGACAAGCGGGTCGCGGTGGTCACCGGCGCCAGTGCCGGCATCGGCGCGGCGACCGCGAGAACCCTTGCAGCCCTTGGCTTTCACGTGGTCTGCGCGGCCCGGCGCGCCGAACCGATCGAGGCCCTGGCCGACGAGATCGGTGGCACCGCGATTGTGACGGACGTCACCGACCCCGACGCCGTGAACGCCCTGGCCGACAGCCTGAACAGGGTCGACGTGCTGGTGAACAACGCCGGCGGCGCGCGCGGGCTGGAGCCGGTGGCCGAGGCCGACATCGAGCACTGGCGGTGGATGTGGGAGTCCAACGTGCTCGGCACGCTGCTGGTCACCCGTGCGCTGCTGCCGAAGCTGATCGACTCCGGCGACGGGCTGATCGTCACGGTCACCTCGATCGCGGCCGTGGAGATCTACGACAACGGAGGCGGCTACACCTCGGCCAAACACGCCCAGGGCGTGCTGCACCGCACGCTGCGCAGCGAGCTGCTCGGAAAACCGGTGCGGCTCACCGAAGTTGCGCCGGGCATGGTGAAGACCGACTTCTCGCTGCGTCGGTTCGACGGCGACGAGGAGCGCGCCGCCAAGGTCTACGAAGGCGTCACCCCACTGGTGGCCGAGGACATCGCCGAGGTGATCGGATTCGTCGCCAGCCGCCCGGCCCACGTCGACCTGGATCTGATCGTGGTCAGGCCCCGCGATCAGGTCAGCGGGGCCAGTGGCTCCCGCTTCAACCGCCAGACCTAGCCGCCGACGTTATCTACGCTCACGAGCAATTACGGCAAATAAGGTTCATCGATGCAAGGACCGCAGATATGCGAAGATGCCTGAATATCAGCTGATGCAGCAACCGTCATAGCCGACCGTGCGAACGGTGCCGAAGGAGCGATACATGAGCCCGGCGACAGCTTCCCTTTTCCGCACGATGACCAAAACCGTTGTGGCGGGTCCATTTATCGCAATGGTCGCGATCGGTGTAGCCGTGCCAGCGAACGCACAGGGCCCCACGGGCCCATCTGACCCCAAGTGCATCACGCAGCCGACCAATCCGGTATGTGCGGGCGGCCGTATGCCCTGCCGACGCCTGCGGGTTCGCCGCTTGCGAACCAGCCCACCGGCCCAAATGATCCCGCATGCGTCTCCTTCCCCGCCGATGCCGCCTGCGCCGGGAGCCCGTTCCTCCCGCCGACAGCGCCACCTCCACCTCCTCGGCTCGCTGCAGCACCGTCGTCCTCCGCCCCCACCGCCGCCTGCGCTCCCGCGCCTCGCGCGCCGCCCATCGCGCCTCCGCCGATGGCGCCCATTGCGCCGCCGCCGACGGACCCCACGGCACCCTTTGACACGTTCACGCTCGGGCCGCACATTGACGACATGATGCCGCATCGACGACACGGCGGCGCACATGGAGGCAACACCGATGAGGCGTGGCCCCCGCCAAGGCCGAACCGGCCGCAGCAAACCGCCGGACGATAGCGGCCGCGGCAACGCCGGCACCAATATGGCGTTGTTACCCGCGGTTGCCGGTGCGGGGCCGGCCACATCTGACCGTTGCAGTCAACGCGACGGCCCACAGATCGCCAATACGCGCTCGTGGTCAGGTCATCGCTGAGCAGCCTGGCCGCCCTCTAGCCGCCGGGGCGTCCGGCGGGTTGCGGCGCACCCGACGGCGTGGCGGGCGCGGTGCTGGGGATCCCCGCGGGTGAGGCTTCGTCGGTCAGCGCCGACATCGACATCCACTCGTCCCACGGCATGGCCCAGTCCCAGATGTCGCCGTCGGCGTAGGACAGCTCGATCCGCGTTCCGGTGACCTCGACCGGGTCGCCGTAGATCGCGGTGTTGAAGTACTGCTCGGCGTCCTCGGTCGACAGGTTGATGCAGCCGTTGGTGACGTTGGTGTTGCCCTGCGCACCCGAACTGGCCGGGTTGGCGTGGATGAACTCGCCGTTGTTGGAGATCCGGACGGCGAACCGCTCGCGGATGTTGGCGTAGCCGGCCGCGGGGTTGGTCATGTAGAAGTCTTCGTACTTCTCGGTGACCACGTGGATGCCGCTGCGGGTGACGTTGCGGTCCACGTCGCCCTCGCCGTAGCTGCACGGGAAGTCCATGATCACCCCGCCCTCGCGTCGAGCACCTGGATGCGGTGCGACGAGGCCTCGGCCATGACCACCTGGCGCCTGCCGATCTCGAACGTCAGCGTCGAGTCCTGCGCGCCGAAGGCGCCGTCGCCGAACGGGACGCCGTAGAGCTTCGCGTCGACGTTCACCTTGGTGCCGGCCGGGTAGTACTCGCGGGTGCGCCAGTGCATGCGCGAGCCGCCGACCTCGTCGGGCAGCCACGCCCAACTGCCCTCGACCGGCGGCTCGGTGGTGACCTTCACCGCCTTCTCGACGGACGCCTTGTCGGTGATCGACGCGTCGAACTGGATGATGATCGGCGCCGCGACGCCGACGATCTGACCGTCGGCGAGCTGGAACTGGCCGTTGACCTGGCTGCTGGGGTCGACGGTGGAGAAGTTGCCCGCGACCGGGACGGCCTTGCCGTCGCGGCCGACCACCGAGCCGCCCCAGGTGTACTCGACGCCGTAGCCGAGCGGTTCGGTGACGTTGAACGCCGTGCGATCGCGGTTGAGCGCGCCCGCGACGGCCTTGCCTTCGGGATTGGTCAGCGTGACCCGCTGGAACCAGCCGTCGCTGACCTCGACGCCGATGGGCTCGGTCGGGGTCACATCGGCGGTCGCGGTGGCCGGATCGAATTTCAGCGACGGCGAGGGCGGCGGACTCGCCTCACCCGGCGTGCATCGCGGACCGCTTCGAACAGGCGGCCAAGGCGCCCGGCGCGATCACCCCGACCGCCAGTGCGGTCAAGGCTCGCCGCCGATTTATCGACGGCTGTGGATCTGCGGGGCTCACGTGGATCCAGGGTACCTAGAGAACGGCCCCGATCAGAATCGGCTCGGGTGTGAGTTCGATCCCGAATGTCGTTCGGACACCGTCGCGTACCGCCCTGGCCAGCGCGATCACGTCGGCCGTCGTCGCGCCGCCGCGGTTGGTCAGCGCCAGCGCGTGCTTGGTCGACAGCCGCGCCGGGGCGCCGTCGCCGGGATAACCCTTGGCGAACCCGGCGCGCTCGACGAGCCAGCCCGCGGCCAGCTTCACGCCGCCGGGCGCCGGATAGTTGGGCACGTCCCCGTCGACACGGCCCTGCAGCCGCTCGAACACTGCGGGGGCGACGACGGGGTTGGTGAAGAACGACCCGACGCTCCAGGTGTCGTGGTCGGGTTCCTGTATCGTCGAGAACCATGCCCTTGCGGGCCCGCAGCGCCAGCACCGCCTCGCGCACCCGCGCCGGGTCCACCCGAGAATCCGGTTCGTGCGCCAAGCGCGTTGGCGAGTTCGCCGTAGCGCAGCGGCGCGCTGCGACCGTCGGGGTCCAATGCGAACTCCACCTCGAGCACGATCGCGGCCGCGGAGTGCTTGAGGACGCTTGTGCGGTAGCCGAATTGCAGCGTCGACGGTGTGCACCCAGCGGTCCTCGCCGGTGCGGCGGTCGAGGAGCCGCACCCGCCGGATGGTGTCGGCGACCTCGGCACCGTACGCGCCGACATTCTGCACCGGTGTCGCTCCGGCGGAACCCGGGATGCCCGACAGGCATTCCAGCCCGCCCAGCCCGTGCGCCAGCGACGTCACGACCACGTCGTCCCACGTCGCGCCCGCCTCCGCGCGCACGACGTTGCCCTCGACGGTGATCTCGGTGTTGGCGAGCAACACGACGTCGAGGTCGGCCAGCTCGTCGGCCAACACCACGTTGGATCCGCCGGCCAGCACCAGAGCGTCGCTTCTCGGGGCCGAGGGCGCGCGTCACGTCGACGATCTTCTGGGTGGTGTCGCAGGTGATCAGCCGCCGCGCAACGGGCCCGACGCGCAGCGTGGTCAGCGGCGCCAGCGGCACCGACTCGGAGACGGACGCGCCGCCGATGAGCGAACTGACCACGGGCGGTAACGGTAGCGTGGCCAGCTATGCCGCGTTCATTCGACATGGCCACCGAATACGAGGGCAGCGTCGAACAGGTCCACCGCGCATTCCGCGAGGAGCGGTACTGGCTGGCCCGGCTTGACGGAGTCCGGCGCCGACGCCTACTCGCTGGACAGGCTGATCCTCGGCGAGGACGGCGGCATCGACATCGTGACGACCCAGACGGTGCTCGCCGGCCGGTTGCCCGGTGTGGTGCAGCAGTTCCACCGGGGCGACCTGAGCTTCGTCCGCGAAGAGATGTGGACGCCGATCGGCGACGGGCCGGCGACGGCGACGGTCAAGGGCTCGATCACCGGTGCGCCCGCCAACGCTGAGCGGCGAGCGCGACGCTGGTCCCCGCGAATCCGGCGCCGGCTCGCGGCTGGACTTCAAGGCCACCGTCGAGGTCAACATTCCGCTCGTCGGCGGCAAGATCGAGAACTTCATCGGCAGCCAGCTGGTCGACCTGCTGATCGCAGGAACAGCGCTTCACCACGGTGTGGATCACCGAGAACGCGTAGAATTCGGCAATCCGGCCACTGCGGCGCACCGCTCACCGCGGCGTGGTGCGGGGCGATGGACCGCCACCCGCCTAAAATTGCAGGATGGCTGCCCCCATCGGACAGCTCACCCGAGGCACCACCGGCTACAACCGGCTGCGGCGCAGCGACCGCTGGCTGGTGCATTCGCGACGGGTGCGCACCGCCCTGCTGTCCGCCGCCGATCCGTTGGTGGTCGACCTCGGCTACGGCGCTCTGCCGGTGACGACCCTGGAACTGGCCGAGCGGCTGCGCGCGGTTCGTGGCGACGTTCGGGTCATCGGCCTCGAGATCCATCCGGACCGGGTGGCATCGGCGCGCGCCGCCGGCGACGACACGGTCGAATTCGCGCTGGGCGGTTTCGAACTGGCCGGGCGGCGGCCGGCGTTGGTCCGGGCGTTCAACGTGCTGCGCCAGTATCCGGCCGATGCGGTGGCCGACGCGTGGTCGACCATGCAGCGCCAGCTGGCCCCCGGCGGCCTGATCGTCGACGGCACCTGCGACGAGCTCGGCCGGCTGTGCTGCTGGGTGCTGCTCGACGCGGACGGTCCGCTGAGCCTGACGCTGGCCTGCGACCCCTTTGCGATCGAGCGCCCGTCCGATCTGGCCGAGCGGCTGCCCAAGGTGCTGATTCATCACAACGTGGCCGGCCAGCCGATCCACACATTGCTGGCCGCCGCCGATCATGCGTGGGCCAGCGCCGCGGGACACGGCGTCTTCGGCCCACGGGTCCGCTGGCGCGCAATGCTGGATCCACTGCGCGACAAGAACGGGGGCTTCCCCGTCGACCCGCCGCGGCGGCGGATGCGTGACGGCGTGCTTACGGTGCCGTGGTCGACGGTGGCCCCGACTCCGCATTGACGAGGTCCGGCTCGGACCTGTTCGGCGCCCGGCGAGCGCCTCGTCGATGTCCTCGGCCACCTGGATGTCCAGACCGCGCAGCGTCGCCGCCGGCTTGGTAGCAACGCGACGACCACGATAGGTGACCAACGACGGCGACGAACGCGATGAACGTCGGCCAGCCGTCGAACGACGCATCGATGAGCCCGTTGGGGATGTACAGGATCGTGTTGTCGACGCCGAACATCGTCGGCGTCATCACGAACAGCACCAGCCGCACCGCCAGACCGACCACGATCGACGGCCATCGCGGCCGCCGCAGTGCCCCTGCGCCAGAACAGTCCGAGGATGAAGGGCACGATCAGGCAGGCCAGCAGCAGGTCGAACGCGAGCGTCAGCAGGATGCCGGTCTGCTTGACGTAGATCGCGAACGCGATGGACGCGATCGTCATCGGGACCATCATCAGCCGGGTGGCGCGCAGCAGCGGATCCGCTTGGCCCTCGATGTGCACGCGCCGGACGCCGCCGAGGTTGCGCACCGAGACCGACGCGGTCGCCAGGATCGCACCGTTGGCGGTGCTCATCGAGGCACCGACGATGCCGCACAACACGATGATCGTCAGGAACAGCGGCGCGTATTGGTCGAGCAGCACGAACAGCACGGGCCCGTCGAGCTCTGCGGGCATGATCGCCTGCGACGAGAGCGCGACGAGACGCGAACGGGATGCCGATCGCCGCGGCGCCGGCCGCACCGACGAAGCAGGCCCGCCGGGCGGTCTCCGGGCTCTTCGCCGCGAACACCCGCTGCATGAAGTCGATCGCGACGATGTCGCCGATGCCCAAGCGCGATCAGCGTCGCCCAGTTGATGGTCGCGCCCTGTGCGGGATCGGTCAGCTGGCCGAAATCGAAGCGGGCCCATGCCTTCGGGGATGGTCAGCCCGTAGGCGACGGCCACCCAGATCAGGGTGGCCGACCGCCCCGACCAGGATCAGCGACATCTGGATGATCGCGGTGTACGCGTCGGCGATCATGCCGCCGGCTCCGGTATAGGCCACCACGATCACGGCGATGGCGACCGACACCCACCCAGTACGGGATGCCGACGAAGTAGTTGAACAGGTAGCCGCCGGCGACCAGGTTGCCCGCGACCAGGATGCAGAACGCGACGATCAACAACGCGGACGCGGCTTCCTCGACACGGCCGGCCGAACCGCAGGCGGTAGTAGTCCGGGAACGTCGTAAGGCCCATCCGGTTCATCGGCTTGGCGAAGAAGAACCCGGTGAGCACCAGGCACAGCGCCAGACCCAGCGGCAGACGATGCGCCCGCCCAGAAGCCGAACTCCGATGCCAGGTCGGTGTTGCCGAGCGTGGCGTTGGTGTCGACGGCCTGAGCCCATCAGGGCCGCACCGACCAACGGCAGCGGCAGCATGCGGCCGCGCGACCAGGAAGTTGGAGCTGTCGCCGCCGACCCTGCGGGCGACCAGGAAGCCGACCAAGCACGACGACGGCGATGCTGACATCCGACTCCGAGAAGAATCATCGGGAGCCTCCCTGTACGAGGTGGAGCCTCCCGGGCTTTTATCCCGCCGTGGAGCGACCGGCGTCGCTGCGTGGTCGCCTGCGTCTCTCGGACCAGACCCGACGATCGGCGGAACCCTAGACGCGCCCCACACGAGTGAATGTGAGTCGTCGACCAGACAAACTCCGGACGGTTACGGCAGTTCGCGCATCGTGTTAACGGCGCGTTGCAATTACCTCCTGCCGGCTTCGGGAATCGCTGCCAAGATAGGCACCAGGAGCCGGCCAGAGAATCCGGAGGGCTCCCCGGACGAGGTGCTCAGGCATTGCGTAATCCGGCCTGCCGACAAGACAGCGCGCGAGGAGCACCCGTGACCGACCGACCCGATCCCAGCCTTGCCAACGCCGAAGGCGCCTGGGCCCAGCAGGCCGAGGCGAATCTCGGCGATCGCCGGCTGCGTGAGGAGATCGAGCGCGGCCTGAGCTTCGGCCTGGAGGCCGCGCCCACCATCAACGACCGGACCATCTCGACATTCGTCCGCGGTGAGAAGCCGCACTTCGCCGGCGAACGCGGCACGTTCCTGAAGTGTCCGTTCATCGAGGACGTCAACCAGGTCGACGATGCCGAAGTCGCCGTTTTCGGCGTGCCGCTGGATGCGGGAGCCACCTACCGCCCCGGCACCCGGTTCGGCCCGCAGGGCATCAGGCGCTCAACGAACCTCTTCGGCACCTACAACTACGAGTCCGGCGTGGACCTGCGTGAGCAGCTCAACATCGTCGACATCGGCGACGTGTTCACCATTCCGGGCAACCTGGAGAAGTCGTTCGACCAGATCAGCCAGGCCATGGCGCACGTCGCACAGAAGGGCGTCATGCCGATCGTGCTCGGCGGCGACCACTCCATCGGCTTTCCCACCATCCGCGGGCTGGCCCCGTACATGGACGGCAACATCGGCATCATCCACTTCGACCGCCACGTCGACACCCAGGAGACCGACCTCGACGAGCGGATGCACACCACCCCGTGGTTCCACGCGACGAACATCAAGAATGCACCCGCGACCAACCTCGTCCAGATCGGTATCGGCGGCTGGCAGAGCCCCAGGGAGGGCGTGAAGGTGGGCCGCGACCGCAAATCGACGGTCATCACGGTCGGCGACGTGGAGCGGGTCGGCGTGGAAAAGATCGCGGAGATCGCCCTTGAAACAGCCTGGAAAGGCGCCAAGGCGGTGTATCTGTCGTTCGACATCGACGTCATCGACGCCGGCTTCGTACCGGGTACCGGGTGGCCCGAGCCCGGCGGGCTGCTGCCCCGCGAGGCGCTCAATCTGGTGAAGATGGTCTCCGAACCCGGCTTGGCGGGCATCGAGGTCGTCGAGTGCTCGCCGCCGTACGACTGGGCCGAGCAGACCGCGCTGATGAGCTCGCGCGTGATCCTCGACAGCCTCGCCGCCCAGGTGCGCTCCGGAAAGCTCGGCAACAAGGCGGCGGCGCTACCACGTCCCGCCTGGGGGCCGTAGACCCGACTCTCATTAGGCTGGTCACATGCGCGTCGCCCTGGCACAGCTCTGTAGCGGCACCGACCCGGCGACCAACCTCGACCTGGTCGAGGACTACACCCGGCGCGCTGCCGACGCCGGGGCGCGGCTGGTGCTGTTCCCCGAGGCCACGATGTGCCGGTTCGGCGTCCCGTTGGCCGCGCGTCGCCGAACCGCTCGACGGGCGGTGGGCGACGAAAGTGCGCCAGATCGCCGAGCGCACAGGCATCGTCGTCGTCGCGGGCATGTTCACCCCCGCCGACGACGGCAGGGTGACCAACACCCTGATCGCGACGGGATGCGGAGTCGACGCGCACTACGACAAGATCCACCTCTACGACGCGTTCGGGTTCACCGAGTCGAGCACCGTGGCGCCGGGGCGTGAGCCCGCGGTCATCGAGGTCGACGGCGTGGGTGTCGGTCTCACCCTCTGTTACGACGTCCGCTTCCCCGAGCTCTACGTCGAATTGGCGCGCCGTGGTGCACAACTCATCACCGTGCACGCGTCGTGGGGCACCGGCCCCGGCAAACTCGAGCAGTGGACGCTGCTGGCCCGCGCCCGGGCCATTGACACCACCGGTTTCGTCGCCGCCGTCGATCAGGCATATCCGGGTGACGAGATCGCGGCCTTCGGGCCCACCGGGGTGGGCGGCAGCGTCGTCGCGTCGCCGACGGGAGAAGTCGTCGCCTCGGCAGGTGACGATCCGTCACTGCTCGTCACCGACGTTGACCTCGAGGCCGCCCGCAAAGTGCGCGAAACCGTCGCGGTAATGCACAACCGCACAGACCAAGCGTGGAGTAAGGCAGAATCGCGGGCGTGACAGACCCCTGGGACCGCCGGAACCAACCGCAGCCGCCGCAAAATCCGCAGGGCCAGCCGCAGTACCCGCCGGGTCCGCCCCAGCAACCGCCGCATCCGCCCCAAGGGCCACCGCCTGCCTACGCTGCGCCGCCCGGACCGCCGGGACCGCCGCAGGCCCCGGCGTCGCCACCGGATGAGCCGGCGCCACCCAAGCAGCGGAAGGGATTCCTTCGCGACCCGCTGTCGATCGTCTTGGTTCTCGTCATCGTGGTGGCCGTTCTCGCGGCGGCGCTGATCGGTATCGAGTTCTACGCCCGCAATGAGGGCGAGACCAGGGTCGCCTCCGCGGTCGAATGTCTGGTCGAGGACAAGGCCGAGGTGTCGTTCGGATTCATGCCGCCGTTCCTGATCCAGCACATGTCTCGCGAATACACGAGCCTGCGCATCGAAACCGCAGGCAATCAGATCCGGGATTTAAGGGGCATGAAGGCCGACGTGACCATCGAGGATGTGAACCTGAATGAGGATGCCGGCTCCGGCGGCGGCGGCACAATCGGCTCGCTCGTCGCGAAGATCGACTGGTCGTCCGCCGGGATGTCAGAGTCCATTCAGAACGCCATTCCCTTCGTTGGCTCGTTGATCTCCGGCGTGACGACGAACCCGTCCGACGGCACGGTCGAGATCGAGGCAGCGCTCGGCAGCATCATCACCAAGCCGCAGGTCCGCAACGGCGCTCTCACCCTGGAGGTGACGAAGTTGACCGGACTGGGTTTCACCTTGCCGCGTGAGACGATCCAGCCGGCGCTCGACTCGCTGACCACCCAGCTGACGAACGATTTGCCGATGGACATCAAGGCCGACTCGGTGGAAGTCACCGACACCGGTGTGAAGACGCAGTTCTCGACCCAGAACGCGACGATCCCCACCAGCGAGGAAGATTCCTGCTTCTCGAGTATCTGACAGGGGTCAGCTCGTCGGCTCGCGCCACCGAAAGCTGTTGACGTACTTGCCCATGTCCAAGGCGAGTTGAAGATTGGCGCCGGACGGGTGGCCAGGCCCGAACTCCCGGGTGAACTCGTGATACGGCCCGATCGCCGCGGCGACCAAGGCATAGTCGTACTTGACCGAGGCCATGAGGAGGAGCCGCATTCGGGTGAATGCGTTCCTGGCGTCATTGGGGTACACATCGACGACGACGCCGTAACCGGGCTCATAACCGACCATGGCGTTGGGGATCTCGTAAGCCCTGCTGGCGTCGGGGAACTTCTCACCGATCAGGTAATCCACGATCTGCTTCGGTGTGCGGCCGTCGGCGGGCATCCCGAAGAGTTCCATGTTGCCGGTGTCGCCGCCGGTGAATTTCAGGCTGACGCCGTCGGGGTCCAGCGTCACTTCGTAAGCCGTTCCGGAGCCGGGGTATTGGACCGAGAACGCGCCATCCTCGGAGACGTACCGGGGATACGATTCGATCGGTTCGGCGATCGGAGGACCCCCGCAGTCGGGCGGACACTGGTACGGGGCGACCTCGGGGGTGGCCACCACCGCGGTGACGACGCCCCCCGCTGCCGTGACCACTGCGCCGACGCTGAGCACCAAGAGCAGACGAGAATAGGACGTGCGGTGTATCAGTACCGTGGCGTCATCCGGTGCGAAACGCCGCTCCGCTCGCGAGCTTCGTGACGCCGCGCGAGCGGCGACCCCGCAGTTCGGGCAGAACGCCATCTCTGGGACGACCTGGTCGCAGTGTGGACAGGTCAACCGCTCACTCGGATCCTGGAGGTCGAGCCCTTCGGACATCAGGGCGGCCTGAATGCCGATCCGCAACGCGATCAGGGCAAGCGCCGTGATCAGCAGGTACAGACCCAACTGCAGGAGCAGCGCGAACCCGTAGGCATCCATCAGGCCCATCGCAGCGTAAAAGCCAAGTGTCACAAGCACACTCGTTGCCATTGAGATTCGGCGGCTGAACCACAGTGTCACGCCGACCAGTCCGCCCAGCGCGGCGGACGTCAACGGTACGGCGACGACCTGAATTCCCGCCTGGATGAGAAAGGTATCCATCGACCGGTCGGCGGCCGTGATGCCGGTCTGGAACTGCGGCGCCAGCTGGGTCAGAGTCGCCGCCGCGGTGAAACTGATCGCTCCAAGCGACCCAATGACGAACCCGTCCAACGATTCCCGGATTCCCGGTCGCACCAGCCGAATGACCACCGCCGGAACCAGCATCAGCACCGCGAAACCGACGGGGAAAGCCAGCACGAACAACATGTCAGCCAGGGTCCGCGGTTCGTCAAAGCTGCTGTCGGACAGCGCCAGGGCGTAGGCGTCGACCACGAGCAAGTCGGTCGCGAACGCCCACGCGACACCGAGGGCGATCCCCATCAGCGCCGTCAGCACCAACGTGCTGCGCGGCTGATCGTCGTCGATCTCGGACTCGCGCAGATACATCAGGAACAGGATCGGCAGGCCGAGCGCGCCGACCGCGATCAGCGGTGCCTGCCACCGCGCCAGCGCGAATGCGCTCAACGCGAGGAACAGCAGTATCAACCCGACGCGAAACGGGGTGCGCGACCGACGCGGCAATTGCGGAAAGAGCGAACTCGCCACCGAGGGCAGCAGGGTGTGTTCGTTCGGCGCCGCGGCGTACGCGCGGAGCCGTAGGCGCCCCCGGCCGCCGTGTCGCGGCGCACCGCAGCGTCCGCAGAACGCCGCGTCTGGTACGTCGGTTTCGCACGCCCTGCAGACCATGGTGGACATTCCACCCGGACCACTCACCGAGGCGCGACCCCCCTCTGGAGCGCGAGGATGTTTCGGGCCAGGTTGTAGACGTTCGGGCTGCCGAGTCCGGTCACGAGGTCGTAGCCGGGCTGCGAGTAGTCGACAGCGTTGCCGCCAGGGCCGATCTGGCGGAATCCCGGGATGTACGAACCGGCCGCGACCCGGTACAGGAGCGGGTTGGCGTTCCCCAGCCGATCGCCGCCGTTGGCGTCGAGGTACTGGTTCATCAGCACGGCGAGCGCGGCCCAGATCGGCGCCGCCTGCGAGGTCCCGCCGCCGATCATCTCGGTCTGCCGGTAGATGAACCTCACCCCGGTGAACGGATCCGCGACCGCGGCGACATCGGGCGACAGACGGCGAAACTCGTTGTCCCGTTCGACGCTCAGCTCGCGCTGCCACTGCGGACGCTCGAACAACGTCGACACTCCGCCACTCGAACCTTGCGAAAGCGGCGAATCGATCCATGGGCGTTCGCCCACCCACTGCCCGCGGGGGCTCGTCGACAGGGTGGTGCCGCCCACCGCGGTGATCGCCGGTATCGACGAAACCGCGTCAAGGCCGACGTCATCCGGCCCCGGCGGAGCCGACCACTCTTCTCCGGGTTTGCACTCCAGTCCCGCGGTGTCTCCGGTTGCATCGAAGACCGAGGTGCCGTGCCGCTGCGCCGCTGCCACGGCGGCCGCCACCGGCGCCAGGTCCGCGGCGGTGACCAGCTTCTCGCAACCCCAGCCGATCGACAGGCTCCACACCGCTCCGGGGAACTGCCGGTCGGCTTCGGAGAACATTTTCGCGATCTTCTCGTAGGCGCCGTCGCCCTCGACCGTGGGCCTGGCATTGACGACGACGAGGCGTGCATCCGGCGCAATCGCGTGTGCCACTTGGAGATCCATCGCCGTTTCGCCGTGTTGCTCCTCCGGCTTCCCGCCGACGATCTCGGGGGTGAAGCGGGACAGGCCCGACGTGTCGGCGAAGGTGTCCAGGTCGGCCTGGTCGGCACTGTCGAAGGCGAAGAACACGATCGTCTCGCCCTTACCGGTGAAGCCCTGGTCGGCCAGCGGGCCGGCGTTGTACGCATCCAGCAAGCCGTCTGGCGTCAGACCGCCCCATCGCACGTCGAGCGGCAAGAATCCCGGGCTCGACATGTGGTGCGGCGTGTATCCGTTGATCCGGCCCACCTCTGAAACGACGCCCCGCAGCGGTGCCGGTATCGAGGGCTGATGCGTGGACGCGTAGAACACCTGGCCCTTGCGGCCGCGGTAGTCATGTACGGGTACGGCGAAGGCCCGGGCCACGTTCGGCGGCGGTGCCCTCGAGAATCGCCCAGCCATCGCCGGTCCGCCCGCGCACCGACAGGCCGCGGTCGCCGGCCCATTGGATCAGTGCCTGTGCCCGCTCGGGCTCCGCCAGCGTGACGGTGAGCTGCGCATCGCCGGCATGCGACGGCCCCAGATCGCTGGAGCTCGCCAACAGCGACGCGTACGGACCCGTGATCGCGCCGGAAGTTTGCCGCGCGCAGCCGGCGCTGATGCCAGTAGTGACGATCAGCGCCGCTGCGGCGAGCGCCGAGAGCCGGCGCACGGACTCAGTGATGACCCGGCAGGCTGTGATGCCCCGGAGCTTGAGTGGGCGCTGCGGGCGCGGTGTTTCCCGGCGTGAACGGGTTCGGCGCCCCGGGCTCGAGGCGCGGGGCATTCTCGGTCGGCTCAACCGACGGGGACGGCGAAGTCGTGGTGGTCGTGGTGGTAGTCGTCGTCGAGGTCTCCGGCGCTTTTTCTTCTTCTTTGGCGCACGATGCGGTGAAGAAGCCCATAGCGGCGATGGCCGAGATTCCCGCAACCGTAGAAACACGACGAAGCAAAGTCTTCTGGATGGTCATGTCGTAGATCCTATTCTTGTTACCAGCGTAATAGCGAGGTCAGATACATCAACGGGCACATTTGGCACACTCAGAGAAAGAGTTCAGCAAATTCTTTTAGTTTGCGTCAATAACTCGATGGGCCGCCTCCAGTCCCTCGAGCACCGAACGGGTCCCGGACAACCCCAGCCGGGTCGCTCCGGCGTCCAGCATGGACACCGCATCGCTGGTCGTGCGGATGCCGCCACTGGCCTTGACCTCGACGCCAGGCCCAACCGCGGCGTACATCAGCTCCACCGCGCGCACCGATGCGCCGCCTGCCGGATGGAACCCTGTGGAGGTCTTGACGAAGTCGGCGCCGCCATCTGCGGCGGCCCGGCATGCCGAGAGAAGTGCCTGCTCACCCACGATGCTCAGCAACGCCGCGGACTCCACGATCACCTTCAGCACGATATCCGGGCCGACGCTCCTCCGCACCGAGGCGACGTCCGCTTCCACCTTGGCGAAGTCGCCTGACACCGCGGCTCCGACGTCGATGACCATGTCTATCTCGGCTGCCCCTGCCGCCACCGCCAGGCGCGCCTCGTCGGCCTTGATCACCGAGAGGTGCTTTCCTGACGGGAATCCCACGACAGCCGCGATCGGCTTGGCACCCGCACCCGCCCGCTTCGCGACGTCGACCATGGACGGTGACACACAGATCGCGTACACCCCGAGTTCGGCGGCCTCGTCGACGAGCAACGCGACATCGCGTTCGGTGGCTTCGGGTTTGAGCAGCGTGTGATCGATGAGCGCGGCCACGTCGTCGCGGCGGTAGCTTTGCCGCGGAGCCATCTAGAACGGTTCCTCGGTACCGCCGGGGTTGCAGCCGGTCGCCAACAGCGTGGTCTGGTCGACCTCCGGGCGCCATGGCTCCAGATTCCAGCTGATCTTGCCGGGCTGGCCCCTTTCGGCGAAGTCCCAGTGGCAGACGAACTGGTCCAACATGCCGGGCATATCGGCGTCCGGCGAAAGGGTGAGCACCTCGGCCCACGCCTCGTTGACAGAAGCTGCGGTGGCGACGGTCGACGCTTGACGGCCCGCGGCCGTGGGATACACCCGCAGGCTCGACAGGTCGCCCCATTTCGCCCACTCGACATGGTCGACATATGGCGGCGGGGGCGCTGGATTCGCGGTGGCGGCCGGCGGGAGGGCCAGGCTTCCGAGGACGCCGGCGGTCGCAACCGCAGCCGCGGCTAAACGCAGATCAGCCATCGACGACTATCGCGACTTTCCCTGGATCTCCAGGATCTTCGGCCGTACGTCCACGAGATAGATGCCGGTTGCCACCGCAGCTATCGCGATGGCGAACACGGAAACGCCAGCCAGACTGGTGAGTAAGGCGAAAGCACCCGCACCGCCGAGGATCAGCAACCAGACGGGCTTGGTGAGCTTGCCCGCCGCGGTGTAGGCGTCGGGCCGTTGCATGGCCGCGTGCACGAAGGCGTAAAGAGTGAACAGCCAGCACTAGGACGGCCAAAAGTAAGAGGACGTAACCCGCCAGATTTTGGAGCTGCACGCTCCAAGCGTATGCGGGCTACGTCCCCTGGTCGACTTTGAACCGCCCTGTCGGGCGACCAGAGCCGAAATGCTACTTCTGCGTGACCTTCTTGGCGGCCGCCTTCTTGGCCGGAGCCTTCTTGGCCGGCGCCTTCTTGGCAGGTGCCTTCTTGGCGGCCTTCTTCGCAGGCGCCGCGGCCTTTTGGGCCTTCTTCGGCAGCTCGACGCCGACCAGCTTGGCGGCGCGCTCGCCCACCGCGCGGGTCTGGGTCGCGACGTTGCCCAGCGCCTCCTGGGTCAGCTCGACGGCCTGGTCCGAGTAGCGCTCCACGCGACCGGCGGCGTCTTCGAGGGCCGGCTGGCTGCGCAGCCGCTCGAGGGCGGCCTCGCCGCGCTCGACGAGCTTGTTGTAGGAGGTCTGCGCCGCCTCGGCGTAGGACTCGGCGAACTTGCGCAGCTCGTCCGAGCTCAGCCGATCGCGAAGATCGCCGAACTGCGTCGGCAGCTCCTCCTGCAGCTTCGTGACGCGGGCGCGGGTCTCCTCGACGCGGGTCTCGGCCATCGGTGCGGGCGTCGCCGGCACGCTCACGCAGGGTCGCGACGATCTCGTTGACGCGCTCGAGGGCCAGATCGGCGGCGCCGACCGCGGCAAGCAGCGGGGTCTTCAGGTCGTCAGCGGTCGGCTGGTTCTTGGCCGTGGTCTTCTTAGCCATGTCGGTGGTTCCTTTCATTCGTTTTCGTACTGGGAGATTGGGTGTTCAGTCCTGCTATCGAACTGCTGGGGACTGGATCGCATAGTCAGATGTATTCGTCAGTCGTCGACTCCTCGTCGGTCGGGATGCCTGCGACGGCTTCGTACTGCTGACCCTCATTTTGTTGAACAAAGGACGTGTAGATCTCAAGCAGCACCTGCTTCTGCCGCTCGGTGATCGCCGAGTCGGTGATGATCACGTCGCGGACTTGGTTGTTCTCGCTCGGTTCCAGAATTCCGGCCCGTATGTAGAGAACTTCCGCGGACACTCTCAGCGCCTTTGCGATCTGGTTGAGCACGTCGGCAGAGGGTTTCCGCAATCCCCGCTCGATCTGGCTGAGATAGGGATTACTGACGCCGGCCTTCTCGGCCAACTGCCGCACCGATACCTGCGCGGCCTCGCGTTGCGTTCGAATGAACGTGCCGATGTCCTGAGCAGCGTTGGACACAACAGCAGCAATCTTTTCATCCTGCGGCATGCATGACCCCCTCCTGCATCGGGTAACCGGATAACGCCATTTCCTACCGTACGTCGGGGTGCTAACTTTTGCAAGCACTCGTTAGCGCAGGTCAGAACAGTAGCTGGGCTATCGAATAGATGGCCAAGCCCGCCAGCGACCCCACCACGGTGCCGTTGATACGGATGAATTGCAGGTCACGGCCAACGTGCAATTCGATACGGCGACTCGCCTCCTCGGCGTCCCATCGCTCGATCGTCTCGGTGATGATCGCTGTGATCTCCGCCCCGTATTGGGTGACGAGGTGTTGAGCCGCCCGCACGATCCAGTTGTCGACCTTGTCGCGCAGGTCGACGTCATCGCGTAGCGACTCGCCGATGTGCACAGCCGAGTCTGCGATGCGCGTTCTCAGCGCCGACTCCGGGTCGTCGACCGACTCGAGGAAGATCCGCTTGGCGGTGGTCCACGCGGTCTCGGCGGCCTTGGCGACCTCATCGCGGGCCATGATCTGTTCCTTGACGTTCTCGGCGCGCTGAATCGTGGTGTCGTCGTGTTGCAGGTCGTCTGCGAATTCGAACAGGAACCGGGTGGCCGACCGTCGCAGTTCGTGTTCGGGATTGCGTCGCACCTTGTCGGTGAAGTCCATCAGCTCGCGGTGGATGCGGTCACCGACGAGGTGGTCGACCCAGCGGGGCGACCAAGTCGGCGAGTCGCGCTCGACGACCCGCTCGATGATGTCGCCCGCGTTCAGCGACCACTGGAACGCCCGGTCCGCCAGCAGCTGGATGCAGCGCTTCCTGACGCCCCTCTTCCAGCAGCGACGCGAGCACCCGTCCGATCGGCGGTCCCCACTTCGGTTCGGCGATGCGCTTGACGATCATCCGGTCCAGCACGTGCTGCACGTCCTCGTCGCGCAGCATCTCGACCAGAACCCTTAGCACCGTTGATGTTTCGGCTGCGACCCGCTCGGCGTGCGCCTGGTCGGAGAGCCACTTGCCGAGTCGGCCCGCGACTTCAGCGTCACGCAGTTTGGTCTCGACGACCTCAGGCGACATGAAGTTCTCCCGGACGAACGTGCCCAGGCCCTCGCCGAGTTGGTCCTTCTTGCGCTTGATGATCGCGGTGTGCGGGATCGGGATCCCCATCGGATGCTTGAACAGCGCGGTGACCGCGAACCAGTCGGCGAGTGCGCCGATCATGCCCGCTTCGGCGGCAGCACGGACGTAGCCGATCCAGGCCGACCCGCCGCTCCGCCGTTGGACTGGGCCCAGGTGCAGACCAGAAAGATCACCGTGGCCCCGAGCAGGAACGACAGCGCGACGAGCTTCATCCGTCGCAACCCACGCCGACGTTCCGCGTCCGCGGCGCTGTCGGCACCGGCCAGCGACTCGGCGAAACCGCGCGGAGCCGGATTGCCGGCGACATCGCGCCGCGGTGGGGCCATCGGCGGCGCTGTCGAGGCGCGCGCGCCGACGTTCGGTCGGTGTGCCACACCTCCATCATCCGCTACGCGCGGCAGTGCGAGGCCGAGCCGACAGCGCCGCGAACCAAGATCGGCCGTAGTATCGAAGAGAACTAGGGAATGGATTACGGCGATCGTGGCAGAACAGACCCCGTCCGTCGCGGTCAAGACCGATGGACGCAAACGGCGCTGGCACCAGCACAAGGTGGAGCGGCGCAATGAGCTGGTCGACGGCACCCTCGAGGCGATTCGGCGCCGCGGCAGCAACGTCAGCATGGACGAGATCGCGGCCGAGATCGGCGTGTCCAAGACGGTGCTCTACCGCTACTTCGTCGACAAGAACGACCTGACGACCGCGGTGATGATGCGCTTCGCGCAGACCACTCTGATCCCGAACATGGCCGCGGCGCTGTCGTCGAATCTCGACGGCTACGAGCTCACCCGCGAGATCATCCGGGTCTACGTCGAGACGGTGGCCTCCGAGCCGGAGCCGTACATGTTCGTGATGGCGAACAACTCGGCCAGCAAGAGCAAGGCCGTCGCCGACTCCGAGCAGATCATCGCCCGCATGCTCGGCGTGATGCTGCGCCGCCGCATGGCTGAGGTGGGTATGGACACCGGCGGCGCCGCCGCCTGGGCCTTCCACACCGTCGGCGGCGTGCAGCTGGCCACCCACTCCTGGATGTCGAACCCGCGGATGACCTCCGACGAGCTGATCGACTACCTGACGATGCTGTCCTGGAGCGCCCTGTGCGGCATCGTCGAGGTCGGCGGCTCACTGGAGAAGTTCCGGCAAGGTCCGCATCCCTCACCGGTACTCCCGCCGCAACTGCTTGACTGAGCGGATGAGCGAGTCCGACCTGCCGTCCCTGTGGACGCATGAGCCGCATACCCATCTTGAGTTCCGCCCCGGCGACAAGGTCGCCGACATCGACACCAACGCCACGCCGGGATTCCGCGGCAAGAAGGCGGACGCACCGGCGCTGCAGGCCGAACGAAACGAGCGCTTCGCCGAGCTGCAGGAGATGCTGTACGCCAACAGCCGTTCCGGCGATACCCGGTCGATACTGCTGGTGCTCCAGGGCATGGATACCGCGGGTAAGGGCGGAATCGTCAAACATGTTGTGGGAGGAGGTAATCCACAGGGAATTCGATACATGAGCTTCGGGAAGCCGACCGACGGAAGAGTTGTCGCACCACTATCTGTGGCGCATCCGCAAGGCGCTGCCGACCGCAGGCCATATCGGGGTTTTCGACCGCAGCCACTACGAGGACGTGTTGATCGTGCGGGTGCACAACTTGGTGGCACCGGACGTGTGGGGGGCGCGCTACGACGAGATCAACGCCTTCGAGAAGGCGCTCGTCGACGACGGCATGACGCTGATCAAGGTGGCGATGTTCGTCTCGCTCGACGAGCAGAAGGAACGGCTGGCCGAACGCCTCGACCGTCCGGACAAGTACTGGAAGTACAACCCCGGCAGACGTCGACGAACGGCTCAAGTGGCCGCTGTACCAGGAGGCCTACCAGGCGCTGCTGGACAAGACGTCGACCGACCACGCGCCATGGCACGTCGATTCCGTGCGACCGCAAGTGGTACAGCCGGCTGGCCATCACCGAGCTGTTGATCGAGGCCCTCGAAGAACTCGACTTGTCCTGGCCACCTGCGGATTTCGATATCGAAGCGGAGAAGAAGCGACTAGCGGAGGCCTAGCTTGTCGCTCGATCACTCAGTATGTGTAGAAGCCCCGGCCCGACTTCTTGCCCAGCTGACCGGCTTCGACCATCCGCAACAGCAGCGGCGGCGGCGCGTAATTCGCGTCCTTGTACTCGTCGTACATCGAGTCGGCGATGAGCTTCATCGTGTCGAGCCCGATCAGATCGGACAGCCGCAGCGGGCCCATCGGATGCGAGAGCCCCGCGACGACGGCCGTGTCGATGTCCTCGACAGTGGCCACCCCCGCCTCGGCCATCCGGATGGCGGCCAACAGATACGGCACCAGCAGCGCGTTGACGACGAACCCGGAGCGGTCCCCGCAGCGCACCACCTTCTTGCCCAGCACCTCGCTCGCGAACTGCTCGGTGCGCGCGGCCGCCTCGGGGGAGGTGACCAGCGTGCTGACGAGCTCGACCAACGGCAGAACCGGCACCGGGTTGAAGAAGTGCAGACCCAGCACGCGGCTCGGATTCTGCGTCGCCGCAGCAATTTTCATGATCGGGATGCTCGACGTGTTCGACGCCAGCACCGCATCGGGATCGGTGATCACACGTGTCGAGCTCGGCGAAGATCTTGGCCTTGACGGCCTCGTCTTCGACCACCGCCTCGATGACGAGCTGACGGTCGGCCAGGTCGGCGAGGCTGGTGGTGAACTTCAGCCGCGCGAGCGCAGCGTCGCGATCGTCGTCGCTGAGCTTGCCCTTGGCCGCCGCACGCTCCAGCGACTGGGTGAGGCGGTGCCGACCCGCGGTCACCAACTCGTCCGTCGGCTCGTAGACGACGACGTCCGCGCCGGCCTTGGCCGATACCTCGGCGATGCCCGAACCCATCTGCCCGGCGCCGATCACGCCGACCCGTTCGATCTTTTCCGCGCCCAAGTCTTCTTCTCCTAGTACATGCGTCAGGCCCCGCCCAAGGGTTCTGGGCGGGGCCTGCGCTGTCAAGCCGTTGGGCCTCGTGAGCCTACTGGGCTCGGCTCAGTGGCTCCGGCTCGTCGGTTCCACTTCGCAAGCTCAGTGGAACTGACCCTCTTCGGTCGAACCCGCAAGCGCGGTGGTCGAGCTGGTCGGGTCGACGGTGGTGGCGATCCGGTCGAAGTAGCCGGCGCCGACCTCACGCTGGTGCTTGGTGGCGGTGTAACCGCGCTCCTCGGCGTCGAACTCGCGCTCCTGCAGCTCGACGTAGGCGCTCATCTGGTTGCGGGCGTAGCCGTAGGCCAGATCGAACATCGAGTAGTTCAGGGCGTGGAAGCCGGCCAGCGTGATGAACTGGAACTTGAAGCCCATGGCGCCCAGCTCCTTCTGGAACTTCGCGATGGTCGCGTCGTCGAGGTGCTTGCGCCAGTTGAACGACGGCGAGCAGTTGTACGCCAGCATCTGGTCGGGGAACTCGCTCTTGACGCCCTCGGCGAACTGCTTGGCCAGCTCGAGGTCCGGAGTGCCGGTCTCCATCCAGATCAGATCGGAGAACGGTGCGTACGCCTTCGCGCGGGCGATGCACGGCTCGAGGCCGTTGCGGACCCGGTAGAAGCCTTCCTTGGTGCGCTCGCCGGTGATGAACGGGCGGTCACGCTCGTCGACATCGGACGTGATCAGCGTCGCCGCCTCGGCGTCGGTACGGGCGATGACGACGGTCGGCACGTCGGCGACGTCAGCGGCCAGCCGGGCCGAGGTCAGGGTGCGGATGTGCTGCTGGGTGGGGATGAGCACCTTGCCACCGAGGTGGCCGCACTTCTTCTCCGACGCCAGCTGATCTTCCCAGTGCGACCCCGCGACGCCTGCGGCGATCATCGCCTTCTGCAGCTCGTAGACGTTGAGCGCGCCACCGAAGCCGGCCTCACCGTCGGCGACGATCGGGGCAAGCCAGTTCTCGACCGAGGTGTCGCCCTCGACCTTGGCGATCTCGTCGGCACGCAGCAGCGCGTTGTTGATGCGGCGCACCACCTGCGGCACCGAGTTGGCCGGGTAGAGGCTCTGGTCGGGGTAGGTGTGGCCGGACAGGTTCGCGTCACCGGCGACCTGCCAACCCGACAGGTAGATGGCCTTCAGGCCGGCGCGCACCTGCTGGACGGCCATGTTGCCGGTCAGTGCGCCAAGCGCGTTGACGAACTCCAGATCGTGCAGCTGGTTCCACAGCACCTCGGCGCCGCGGCGGGCCAGCGTGGCCTCCTCGACGACCGAACCCTGCAGGGCGACCACGTCGGCCGGGGTGTAGGTGCGGGTGATGCCCTTCCACCGCGGGTTGGTGTCCCAGTCCTGCTGGATCTGCTCGGGTGACTTCGGCTGACCGACGGTCGACATGGGGCTGCTCCTTCGAATGGCTTGTTAATATTCAAACAACTTTTCCGTTGCGCTAACACGAGGATGCACCACGACATATGCGCAGGTCCACTCGTTTTAGTTGCCAATTTTCGCCAACTCGCTAGCGTCATCTTGCTAAGTTTGCGAAGACAGCAATTACCTGAACCGGTTCAGTAGTTACTCGTCAGTAGCCAGTTTGCGCACGTCAGTACGGTCGTACTGTTAGGCAGCCGGAGTCACAGCGCGAAGATCGCATGCGACGGCTTTGGTCTCGTCGCCGACGGCATATGTGAGCGTTGTAACAGTGCGATCCACCAAGTCGGGACCGAACTTGTCCGTCGAACCGGGCGGATGGACATGGGTGATGATCTCGAGCTTGTCGCCGAGCGCCACCGGGGCGTCGTGCTCGATGGTCACCCGCAAGCGGTGCGCGCAGAAGCTCGGGTGTGTTGAAGAGGTAGTCCTCGACCACCGACCAGTACACCGAGTTGTTCATGTGGTCGAAGATGTCGATGTCGCTGACGCGGACCGGATAGTCGCGGATCTCGTCCGCATCCTCGCGGCTGCCCGCCTTCAGATAGGCCTTCCACCGCAGCCGGTCGACATCGGTGGTGCGCTGCAGGCCTTCGAGGAAGTCGTCGGAGATGCGCGCGGGGCCCTGCGTCTCCGGTTGATGTTGATCCAGAACGCCTCGGACTCCATCAGCCCGCCCTTGCGGCCGTCGACGCGCACCCGCATCTCGCACCACCGGTTCGAGGTTCCCGAGCACCAGCGGCGCAATCGCAGCATGTCCTTGAACTCGATGGGCCTGATCAGGTCGACCATCGTGCGGCGGACGATCCACAGCGGATGTGTCTCCTCGTAACCCATTTCGCGCAGCTGGTCCGAGCCGATGTCCTGGATGTGCCTGGTGGCGGCGTCGAACTTGAGCCTGCCTTCGCGATCGACGTCGGCGACCCGCAGCGGCCACTCGATATCGAACACATCGGGGTGCGGATCGGGCACAGGCATCATCACCTTTGCCAGACCTGTGCTGTCAGCCATGTCGCACGATCCTGCCACAGCGCTGGATCTGCCAACAATGCGAAGGCATTCTTCGCAACTGTGTTAGTCCGCCGGTACCCTGGCTTACCGTGGCAAAAACGTTCGTCGGATCGCGCGTTCGACAACTCCGCGGCGAACGTGGCTTCAGCCAGGCGGCGCTGGCGCAGATGCTGGAGATCTCGCCGAGTTACCTGAACCAGATCGAGCACGACGTACGTCCGTTGACGGTGTCGGTGCTGCTACGCATCACCGAGGTGTTCGGAGTGGACGCGACGTTCTTCGCCTCCGAGGACGACACCCGGTTGGTGGCCGAGTTACGCGAGGTGACCTTGGATCGCGACGTGGCCATCGACGTCGACCTCGCCGAGGTCTCCGACATGGTCGGCTCCCATCCGGCGCTCGCGCGGGCGATGGTCAATCTGCACCGGCGCTACCGGCTGACCGCCGCGCAGTTGGCGGCCGCGACCGAGGACAGGTACGCCGACAGCAGCGGCTTGAGCTCTGGGTCTGGCTCGATCACGATGCCGCATGAGGAGGTGCGCGACTACTTCTACGAACGGCAGAACTACCTTCACGAGCTCGACACCGCCGCAGAGGACCTCACCATCCGGATGCGGATGCACCGAGCCGAGCTGACCCGGGAGCTGGCCGACCGGCTGACGCAGCGTGCACGGTGTACACATCAAGCGGCGAACCGACCTGGGCGGCACGGTGTTACACCGCTACGACCCCGCCTCCAAGACACTGGAGATCAGTGATCACCTTTCCTCGGGGCAGACGGTCTTCAAGATGGCCGCGGAGCTGGCCTATCTGGAGTTCGGCGAGCTGATCGACAAGCTGGTTGACGAGGGCAACTTCACCAGCGCGGAGTCCACGGTGCTGGCCCGGCTCGGACTGGCGAACTACTTCGCGGCCGCAACGGTGTTGCCCTACCGGCAGTTTCACGAGGTGGTGGAGAACTTCCGCTATGACGTCGAACGTCTGTCGGCGTTCTACTCGGTCTCCTACGAGACGATCGCACACCGTCTGTCGACTCTGCAGCGCCCCTCCATGCGCGGTGTGCCCCTGTCATTCGTCCGAGTGGATCGCGCGGGGAACATGTCAAAGAGGCAGTCCGCCACGGGCTTTCACTTCTCGTCCAGCGGCGGAACCTGCCCATTGTGGAACGTCTACGAGACGTTCGCCAGCCCCGGCAAGATCGGAGTGCAGGTCGCCCAGATGCCCGATGGGCGCAACTACATGTGGGTGGCCCGCACGGTCGAACGCCGCGCGCATCGGTACGGCCAGCCGGGTAAGACCTTCGCGATCGGCCTCGGCTGCGAGCTGCGGCATGCGCACCGGCTGGTCTACTCGGAGGGTTTGGATCTGTCGGGCGACAACTCCACGCCGATCGGCGCGGGCTGTCGCGTCTGCGAGCGCGACAACTGCCCGCAGCGGGCGTTCCCCGCGCTCGGTCGGGCGCTGGACATCGACGAGCACCGCAGCACGGTGTCGCCCTACTTGGTCAAGACAGTCCTAGATAGACTCGTTACGGTGAGCGCAATCGAGCCCGCGCGTATTGCGCCCGGCGGATTCAAGGAACTCGGTCCGATCAATTGGGCCATTGCCAAGCTCGGCGCCAGGGCGATCCGGGCGCCGAGGTTCAGCCTCTTCAATGTGCTTGGCCAGCACCGGCTTCTGTTCCTGGCCTGGTCGCCGTACAGCGCAATGCTGCTCGGTGCGCTGTCCAAGCTGCCGGTGAAGGACGCCGAGGTCGTCATCCTGCGGGTGGGCCACCTGCGCAACTGCGAATACGAACTGCAGCAGCATCGCCGACTGGCCCGCAGTCGCGGTATCGGCCCCGACGTCCAGGCCAAGATCTTCGAGGGTCCCGACGCCGACGGCTTGACCGAGCGCCAGCGTGCACTGATCACCGCCACCGACGAGTTCGTCGTCACCCGCGGAGTCTCGACCGAGACGTGGGCCGTGCTGGCCAGACACCTCACCAAGCAACAGCTCATCGAGTTCTGCATGCTCGCCGCCCAGTACGACGGGTTGGCGGCGACCATCACCACACTCAACGTGCCGCTGGACTTCCCCGACTAACGGCCGGTCCCACACACCGTCCACAGTTCGTGCGCGTTCGAAAGGTGGGCCGCGACCTCGTCCGAGTCGGCGGCGAAGAAGGCGGCTTGCAGTCGCTCTCCGATCGCGGGATTCGTCAGCCAGTCGAGCACCGTCGTTTTCGACGTGGATTCGAACGGGTCGCGCATCGTGAGCACGACGTCAATGAGATCGGCGAGATGCCTTGCCGCAGAGAGCCTCTCCACAGTCGTCAGGTGGTCCAGGTGTGCCGCGATATCGAGGCCGCACCAGTCGAGGAAGTCGATCGCCGACGGGATGTCGCGGGCTCCCACGCCGGCACCCGTGATTTCAGATCGGCCAGCCGGAAGTCGAATACCGGCCCAGCGGTGGCCAGCATGACCTCCATGAGCCGCGGAAAGAAATGCCGCAACGCGTCGTCGTCGAACGCCATGATGTGGACGGCGGACAGTTGCGGCAACGACATTGAGCGCAGCGGTGTGGCACGGATGGAGTCCGCGGACCACTCCGGCCCGCATTGTTCGCACACCCAGATGTTCGCCGGCAACGGATAGCGGGCGAACTTCCGGTAGATCAGCTCAACGCTGTCAAACAGTGTCACGCGAAACCGCCCATGCGCCACTGTGAGCAGCCACCAGGCCGTAGTGCACGGCGGTGGCGGCGATCCCGATCGGAACCATGCCGAACACCACGAAACTGTCCCAGAACACGAGATTGGCCGTCCCGAGGAGCGCGTGGACGGCGCGCTGCGAACGCGTGCCAGAACCGGCGTCCGTCACGCGCCGCGACGGTCAGCAGCAGCACGCCAATGACGAACGCGAGGCCGTGCGCCTCGACCCAGCCGATCGCGTACGGAGACTGCTCGAAGACGTCCCCGTACGGTCCCGCGCCGGCGAAGTAAGCCGCCAGTTCGAACACGACCTGCACGCCGCCGACCACGACGAGAAAGATGCCGTTGGCCAGCAGAAGCCGTCGCCGCCACGGCCCGTGGTTCATCGCCTGACTATAGGCCTGACTATAGGTACGTCACGCCGAGAACCACCAGCGAGAACAGCACCGGTGCCACCGGCAACCCCAACAGGAACGACCGCCCATACGTCGGACTTACGCCGGTACGCACGCCAACCGAGTGTCGCCGACGACGGCCCCCAGCACAAACGATGTGGCCGCCACGACCAGCACCCACGAACTGATCGTCGCGGTGGATGTCGCAGCCTTGATCCCGGCCAGCCACAGGACGTGGCCGAGCACCAATCCGCCTATCCCGGCGACCCAGATCGCGGCTCTCAAAAGTTGATCATGTGGCCGGCCAAGCCGTGGAAGCACTCCTGCAGGGCTTCCGACAGCGTCGGATGGGTGTGCACGTTGCGGGTCAGTTCGTTGACTGTCAGGTCCCACTTCTGTGCCAGCGTCAGCTCGGGCAGCAGTTCGGAGACGTCATGCCCGATAAGGTGCCCGCCGAGCAACTCGCCGTATTTCGCGTCGGCGATCAGCTTGACGAAACCACTCGGATCGCCGAGCCCGTGCGCCTTCGCATTCGCGGTCAGCGGGAACTTGGCGACCTTGACGTCGTAGCCCTCGTCGCGGGCCTGCTCCTCGGTCAGCCCGAAGCTGGCGACCTGCGGCTGGCAGAACGTGGCGCGCGGCATCATCCGGTAATCGCCCAGCGCCAAAGTCTCTGCGCCCGCGATGGTTTCGGCCGCCACCACACCCATAGCCTCCGCGACGTGGGCGAGCATCAACTTGCCGGTGACATCGCCGATCGCGTAGATATGGCCCACGTTGGTGCGCATGTAGTCGTCGATGCCGATCGCCTTGCGGTCGGTGAGCTTCACTCCGGCGACATCCAGGCCGTACCCCTCGACGTTGGGCGCGAAGCCGATGGCCTGAAGAACCCTGTCCGCCTTGAGCTCTTCGGTGTTGCCGTCCTTGCTCACGGTGACGGTCACCTGGCCGCCCTCATCCCGGATGGACTCCACCTTCGTGCCGGTCAGGATCTTCACGCCGAGCTTCTTGAACTGCTTCTCGATCTCCTTGGACACCTCGGCGTCCTCGTTGGGCAGCGCCCGCGGCAGGAACTCGACGATCGTGACCTCGACGCCGAAGTTACGCAGTACGTACCCGAACTCCATGCCGATCGCACCGGCGCCGGCGATGACGATCGAGCCGGGCAGCTCACGCGAGAGAATCTGCTTCTCGTAGGTGACGACGTTCTCCGACAGCGACGTGCCCGGCACCAACCGGGTGCTGCTGCCGGTCGCGATGATGCAGTTGTCGAACGTGACCGTCTCGGTGCCGCCCTCGTTGAGGTCGACCTCCAGGGTGTTGGCGTCTTTGAACTTCCCGTAGCCGTGGATCTCGGTGATCTTGTTCTTCTTCATCAGGAAGTGCACACCGGCGACGCGCCCGTCGGCGACCTTGCGGCTGCGGTCGAACGCCACCCCGTAGTCCATGGTGGCCTCACCGTTGATGCCGAAGGTCTTGGCCTCCTTGGTGATGATGTGCGACAGCTCGGCGTTGCGCAGCAGCGACTTGGACGGGATACAGCCGACGTTGAGGCACACCCCGCCCCAGTACTTGGGTTCGATGACTGCGGTGTTCAGTCCGAGCTGGGCGGCGCGAATGGCCGCAACGTATCCGCCGGGGCCGGCTCCGAGAACGACAACGTCATAGTGGGTCACACCCCAACTCTAGTAAGGGATCAGCCCCACAAAACAACGAGTGGCCCATTCGCAGAAGTAGAGACCGTGCAGCACCGCGGCGCCGGCGGTCGCGGCGAGGGGCGCCGACGTGAACGCGATGGCCAGAGCGGACGCCACCGGCCTGTTCGGCACCATCGCGGTGAGCAGGCCCGCAACCGTGCACAGGATCACAAACACCAGCACGACGAACACCGGCGCGGTCTTGTCGATCGAGTCGTACCACCAGTGGTAGAGACCCCACCCCGCCGCGGCGGCGAGCGCCCAGACACCCGCCACGACGAGGACGAAATGCCAGCGCTTGAGGTACTGATAGGCACCCGGCACGACCACCGGCGGGCCGGGCACCGGCAACGGCCCCGACGGGGCTGGGTCGACCGGGTGGGGTTGCGCGTCGAATTCGCCGGTATCCCACGTCGGAGTGAACGCCTGGGTGTCTTCTAAGAGATCGCGGTCCACGTCAAGCACCGTTCACCGACTGAATCGCCACCAACACACCGAACCAGCCCGGGGCGATGGCAACGACGAATGCGCCGACCGTGGTCTGCCAGCGTGAGCGTGAGAACAGGATGGTCAACATCCCGATCGAACCCGGCACGCCGACGACCAGTGCGATCGCCACGTCGGGCCGAATCTTCGCGCTGACCAGCAGCGTCAACCCGATCCCGAGGAGCAGCCCAACCGCCGTGCCGACCAGTAGCGCACTGGTCAGCAACCGCGGGCGCGGCAGCGGTATCACTCTTCGAGGTTAACGCCGAGAAAACGCTAGGCCGTTGAGGCACGCCCAGGAATCGGGCACGCATCGACACCTTCGGCGACGATGTGGCTGCCAGCCGGCCGCGGCCGCGCCCCCAGCGCGAAGTCAGCACCTGTCAGCGGCGTCTCCCTTTTCAGCGCCTGGTTCTCGGCGTCGCTGAATGCGCGGCCGCGCGACAGGAAGCGCATGCCTTCGGGCGCCTCGACGCTGAAGCCACCACCCCTGCCTGGAACCACGTCGATGACCAACTGCGTGTGTTTCCACGCCTCGAACTGCGGTCCGGAGATCCACACCGGCACCCCGCTACCCACGTCCAGGACGGCGAGCAGAATGTCACGGTCACCGACGAGGAATTCACCGTCGGGGTAGCACATCGGCGACGACCCGTCGCAGCATCCGCCGGACTGGTGGAACATCAGCGCACCATGGCGACCCTGCAACTTCTCCAGGAGGTCGGCCGCCGCCCGGGTGACGAGCGCACGAGGCGGGGACGTCAGTCACGGACGTGCTCAGAAGAAGCCCTGCGCCTTGTCGGAGTACGACACCAACAGGTTCTTGGTCTGCTGGTAGTGATCCAGCATCATCTTGTGCGTCTCCCGGCCGATGCCGGATTGCTTGTAGCCACCGAACGCCGCATGCGCCGGATAGGCGTGGTAGCAGTTGGTCCACACCCGGCCGGCTTTGATGTCGCGCCCAGCCCGGTAGGCGACATTGCCGTCGCGCGACCACACCCCGGCACCGAGTCCGTAGAGCGTGTCGTTGGCGATGCCGATGGCGTCGTCGTAGTCGGTGAACGACGTCACTGCGACGACGGGACCGAAGATCTCTTCCTGGAAGATGCGCATCTTGTTGTTGCCCTCGAAGATCGTGGGCTGAACGTAATAGCCGCCATTGAGGTCGCCGCCGAGTTGTGCGCGTTCGCCGCCGGTCACCACGCGCGCCCCTTCGTCCTTACCGACCTCGATGTAGGACAGCACCTTCTCCAGCTGATCGTTGGATGCCTGCGAACCGATCATCGTCTCGGTATCCAGCGGGTCGCCCTGGCGCACGGCCTTGGTGCGAATGGCCGCGAGTTCGAGGAATTCGTCGTAGATGTCGGCCTGAATGAGGCTGCGCGACGGACAGGTGCATACCTCGCCCTGGTTGAGGGCGAACATCGTGAACCCTTCCAGCGCCTTGTCCTGGTAGTCGTCCGCGGCCGCCATCACGTCGCTGAAAAAGATGTTCGGGCTCTTGCCGCCGAGTTCGAGCGTGACGGGGATCAGGTTCTGCGATGCGTACTGCATGATCAGCCTGCCGGTGGTGGTCTCACCGGTGAACGCGATCTTCGCGATGCGATCGCTGGAGGCCAGCGGCTTGCCCGCCTCGAAACCGAACCCGTTGACGACGTTGAGCACCCCGGCCGGCAACAGATCGCCGATCAGGCTCATCAGGTACAGGATCGACGCCGGGGTCTGCTCGGCGGGCTTGAGCACCACCGCGTTCCCTGCTGCCAGCGCGGGCGCGAGCTTCCACGTGGCCATCAGGATCGGGAAGTTCCACGGGATGATCTGGCCGACCACACCGAGGGGTTCGTGGAAGTGGTACGCGACGGTGTCGTCGTCGATCTGACTGAGTGAGCCCTCCTGCGCCCGGATGGCGCCGGCGAAGTACCGGAAGTGGTCGACGGCCAGCGGCAGATCGGCGTTGAGCGTCTCGCGAATCGGCTTGCCGTTGTCCCAGGCCTCCGCAAGGGCCAGCGATTCGAGGTTCTCCTCGATGCGGTCGGCGATCTTGTTGAGGATCCCGGCCCGCTCGGCGGCGGCCGTCTTCCCCCATGCGGTGGCGGCGCCGTGCGCGGCGTCGAGCGCCTTCTCGATGTCCGCTTCGGCCGACCGCGGAATCTCACAGAACGGCTGGCCGGTCACCGGTGTCGGATTCTCGAAGTACTCGCCAGAGGCCGGCGCGACCCATTCGCCGCCAATGAAATTGCCGTACCGCGACTCGTACGACATCAGGGCATCTGCGGATCCGGGACGGGCATAGACAGTCATCGACGACTCTCCCTCTCACATCGGCGTCGGACGGGTGTAATGAGGCTCACACTACGCCGAGCGGCCACAATGGTCCCGTGGCGCAAGACCCCTTTCTGTGGCTCGAGGACATCACCGGCGACGACGCGCTGGACTGGGTGCGCAAGCACAACAAGCCCACCCTCGATGCGTTGGCCGGGGCCCGCTTCGAGCAGATGCGCACCGAGGCGCTGGAGGTGCTCGACACCGAAGCTCGGATCCCCTACGTGCGGCGGCGCGGCGATTACCTGTACAACTTCTGGCGCGATGCCGTCAACCCGCGCGGCCTGTGGCGGCGCACCACCCTGGACAGCTACCGCACCGACGAGCCCGATTGGGACGTTCTCCTCGACCTCGACGCGCTCGCCGACGCCGAAGACGAGAACTGGGTGTGGGCCGGGGCCGACGTCCTCGAACCCGATCACTCCCTTGCTCTCATCGAATTGTCGCGCGGCGGTGCCGACGCCACGGTGGTGCGCGAATTCGATATGGAGAAAAGACAATTCCGGGACACTGCAGCAGGCGGATTCGAACTGCCGGAGGCGAAGTCGAGCATCACGTGGCAGGATCGCGACACCGTGCTGGTGGGTACCGAATTCGGTCCCGACGCCATGACGGACTCCGGCTATCCGCGGATTGTCAAGCGGTGGCGACGCAACCAACCGCTCGACGATGCCCAGACCCTGTTCGAGGGTGAGTCGGCGGACGTCAGTGTGGGCAGTGGCTACGATCCGACGCCCGGCTTCGAGCGGCTTTTCATCACCAGGTCTTTCGACTTCTTCAACCGCGACCGCTATGAACTGCGCGGTGATCAGTTGGTCGTCATCGAGGTGCCCAGCGACGCCGGTATGTCGACACACCGCGAGTGGCTGCTCATCCGGCCGCGGACCGAATGGACGGTCGGCGCGCACACCTATCTGCCGGGCTCGCTATTGGCGGTCCGCTACGACGAATTCCTCACCGGCACCTATGAACTGACGGTCGTATTCGAACCCGACGAGCATTCCAGCCTGGAGAACTACGCGTGGACGCGCGACCACCTGGTGTTGATCACGCTTGTCGACGTGTCCAGCCATGTCGAGCTCGTGACACCTGGGACGTGGGAACGGTCGGCCATCCCTGGCATCCCGCCGAACACCAACACCGTGCTGGTGGACGTCGACGAATACGGCGACGAGATGTTCCTGGACTCCAGTGGCTTCACCACGCCGTCGCAGCTGTTGTGGGGTCGGGCGGGTAGCGAGGTCGACACCGATCAAGAGCGCTCCCGCGTTCTTCGATGCATCCGATATCGAGGTGAGCCAGCACTTCGTGGCATCCGCCGACGGTACGAAGGTGCCGTACTTTGTTGTGGGCCATCGTAGTTCGACCGGACCCGGACCGACGCTACTCAGCGGGTACGGCGGATTCGAGGTCGCCAACACGCCGGGATACGCCGGTGTGCTCGGCCGGCTCTGGCTGGCTCGCGGCGGCACCTACGTGCTGGCCAACATCCGCGGCGGCGGTGAGTACGGACCCACGTGGCACACCCAGGCGATGCGCGAGAACAGACACCTGGTGTACGAAGACTTCGCTGCGGTGGCATCCGATCTCGTCGACCGCGGTGTCACCACCGTCGAAACGCTCGGCGCCCAGGGCGGCAGCAACGGCGGCCTTCTGATGGGCGTCATGCTGACGCACTACCCCGATCTGTTCGGCGCGCTGGTGTGCAGCGTGCCCCTGCTGGACATGCGGCGTTTCCACCTGCTGCTCGCCGGCGCCTCGTGGATGGCCGAATACGGCGATCCGGACGATCCCGACGACTGGGCCTTCATCTCCGAATATTCGCCGTACCAGAACATCTCGGCGGACCGCCGCTATCCGCCGGTGCTGATCACCACATCCACCCGCGACGACCGGGTTCACCCCGGCCATGCCAGGAAGATGGCGGCGGCCCTGGAGGAATTGGGCCACCCGGTGCGGTACTACGAGAACATCGAGGGCGGCCACGCCGGCGCTGCCGACAACGCCCAGACAGCATTCAAATCCGCGCTGATCTATGAGTACCTGTGGTCGGTGCTCACGTGACCAGCTGATCGCCGAGGAAGCGGTCAGGACCCGTGACACCGGGCAGAATGAAGAAGAAGCCGCCGCCCACCGGCATGATGTACTCCTCCAGCGGCTCACCGTTGAGGCGGCGCTGCACGGTGAGGAAGCCCTTCTCCAAGCTGCGCTGATAGGCGACGAACGCCAGCCCCTGGTCCAGCCGGCCTGCGCCGTCGAATCCACGCGAGTAGTTGAAACCTCTTCGCAGGATTCGGTTTTCGTCCGTCTCGGGTGTGCGCGGGTTCGCCAGCCGGATATGTGCGTCGAGCGGGATCCGCTTGCCCTCGGGGTCTTCGGGATAGTCGGGATCGGTGAACTCACCCGTCAGGCCCAGCGGTGCGCCGCTGACTTTGTCGCGCCCGATGAGTTGCTCCTGTTCGATCAGCCGGGTGCGGTCCCAGAACTCGACGAACATCCGGATGATGCGGATCGCCTGATACGAACCGCCCACTGCCCACTCGGGTTCGTCGTCCTGCGGACCCACCCACACGTGACGATCCATCAGGGCGGCGTCGTCGACGTCCAGGTTCGCCGTCCCGTCCTTGAATCCCAAGAGGTTTCGAGGAGTCGCCGCTCCGGAGGCCTGGCCGGCGCCGACGCCGCGAGCATAGCCGTCGACCATCCATCGCAACACCAGATGGCGTCGCGTTCGCCTCATCACCTGACGCAGCGCGAATTGAACGGTGTCGTTGTGGCCGGCCTCGAAGAGAACCGAGACGTCGCCATGCGAGAGCTTGGGATCGAGCTTGTCGTTGGCCAGGAACGGCATCGTCTCCAGTTCCTTGGGCTTGTGGTCGGCAAGACCGAACCGGTCGTCGAACAACGACGCCCCGACCCCGACCACGATCGAGAGGTTGTCCGCGGGTGGCTTCTCGCCGAGGATGCCCGAGTCGACCGGCGGATACGCCGCATCCCGCGTTTCCGGCGGATTGCCGGCCATCAGGGTCGCGAATCTCGTCGGTGAGCTCTTTCAGCGCCGTCGTCAGCCCGTCACGGTCCCTCGATTGGACATTGAACGAGGCCACCAAGCCCTGCTCGGGGATCGGCAGCGCAGTGACACCCGTTTGATGCTCCCCTTCGAAGGGGACGAATATCCCCGGCTGGACGCGCGCGGGGTTGGCCCCGTGCCGGGAGTCCGTCAACGCGTACGTGGCGCCGGCACCGACGGCAGCTCCCGCGCCCGCGCTCAGGGCACCGGTGACGAATCCTCGTCGCGAGATGCCCCGGGGCGGCCACTGCTCGGTCACGACAGCTTCAAGGCTCCCGCGACCTGAGACACGTTCTCCGAAAGGCCGGCCAGCTGCGCCTTGAGCTTGTCGACCGTCGGCGGGTCAACGGTCACACCGGTGCACCGCGGCGACGGGTACGGGTCGTTCTCGGTGCAGTAGAGCACCCAGCCGTCGCCGCGCCGCAGCGGCGCGAGGGTGGCGTAGATGTCTGTGAAGCCGGCCTCGATCTTGCCCAGCAGCTCCGGATCAGCCTTCTCAAGAGCCGGCTTCAGCTGGTCGATCGCGGCCTGCGAACCCTGCAGGTTGGCGTCGAAGTCCCAGAGGTCGGTCTTGGAGTAACGGTCCTCCTCCCCGGTGATCTTGCCTTCGGAAACCTCTTCGATCAGTTCCGCCGCACCAGTCGCGACATCGACGGGCTTCACCTCGACCGAGGGGAACTGCTCCTTCAGCGAGGCGATGTCCTTGTCGAGTTGATCGGCGAACGGGGCGCCGCCCTCGGTGGTGTTCTTCTCGAACAGCAGGTACTCGAGGCGGTGCCAACCGGTGAATTCCGGGTCGTCGACATTCGCAAAATCGTCGACACGCGAGTCGACCTTGCCGTCGATCTCCTCGACCAGGCCGGCCAGTGGCTCGATGCGCTCCCACGGCACACGGGACGGCCCGTAGGCGTCCTGCGCGGCCTGCAAATCGTTCGCCCGCACCGCGTCGGTCAACACCTTGACGGCGACGACGAGCTCGTCGACCTGACCGATCGCGTAGGTCTTGTACTCCTCTGCGGCCTGCTCGGCCAGCGGATCGGGAGCCGCAGCGGCGGTACCCGACGCCGAGGTCGTCGAACTGGCGGACGACGTCGACTCGGAGCTGCTGGATTTGTCGCTGGAGCAGCCCGCCACGAGGAGGCTGACGGCTAAAACCGGCACGGACCATGCGAAACAACGGTTCATTTGCACCCTCTAAGTTAGGAGAGGCAAAACATAGCATTCGGCGGCGACCACAGGGTAGGCACACCTAATATTTAACACGGTTCTTGACTTACGAACCCCAAGTGACTCGACTGCAGCTATGCCGACGACGTTCGAAACCCTGCTCTACACGACCGAGCCGCCAGTAGCGACCATCACCTTGAACCGGCCCGAGCATCTCAACACCATCGTCCCGCCGATGCCCGACGAGATCGAAAAGGCCATCGGCCTTGCCGAACGCGACCCGGCGATCAAAGTGATCGTGCTGCGCGGCGCCGGGCGGGCGTTCTCGGGTGGTTACGACTTCGGTGGCGGCTTCACGCAATGGGAAGACGCGATGAACACCGACGGCCGCTGGGATCCGGGCAAGGACTTCGTGATGACGACGGCGCGCGAAACCAGCCCCAACCAGAAGTTCATGGCGATCTGGCGGGCATCCAAACCCGTCATCGCCCAGGTGCACGGCTGGTGCGTCGGCGGCGCGAGCGACTACGCGTTGTGCGCCGACATCATCATCGCCAGCGACGACGCCGTCATCGGTACCCCGTACGCGCGTATGTGGGGCGCCTATCTCACCGGCATGTGGATCTACCGGATGAGCCTGGCGAAGGTGAAATGGCACTCGCTGACCGGCGAACCCTTGACCGGAAAGGAAGCTGCCGAAGTCGAACTCATCAACGAGTCGGTGCCGTTCGAGAACCTCGAGGCACGCGTGCAAGAGGTCGCGACCAAACTCGCCAGGATTCCGGTGTCTCAATTGCAGGCGCAGAAGCTCATCGTCAACCAGGCCTACGAGAACATGGGGCTGGCGTCCACCCAGACCCTCGGCGCCATCCTCGACGGGCTGATGCGCAACACCCCCGATGCGCTCGCGTTCATCGAAACCGCTGGATCACAAGGGGTTCGGACGGCCATCGAGCAGCGCGACGGCCCATGGGGCGACTACAGCCAGGCGCCGCCGACGCGGCGGCCCGACCCGTCACACATCATCGAGCCCTAGCGGCCGGCGCGGAGATCCAGCAGCGCGTCGAGATCGGCGATGCAGCGCAGCGTGTCGTTGAGATGTGTACACGTGCCGGTGCCGACGAACTCTCCGCGGACGCGCTCACGCAGTTCTGACACTGTCATTCCCCGCACCCGTGCAGCGCTGCCGATGGCGGCCGGGCATTCCTGCCACGGCAGCACGCGCACGTCCGCCGTGACCGAGGCGATGGTTCGCGTCGAGGAGTCCACCGAGCCGGTGACGGTGTACTCGTGCACGATCGTCTCGACACCGTCGCCATCGACGTGCGAATCGCGAAAGTGCGCATCGAAATCCACCGAGTCCGCCTCGGCGGGATGCAGGTCGAGCCGACGGAATCGGCGCATCCCGTGGGCTCGCAACGGATCCACAGGGTGCAGGCCCTCCAGCGGCGGCGCCAACGGACCGTGTACCGAGGGAATCGTGCCGTTGCGCCGGGCGTAACCGACCAGCGATGCGTCCGGCGCGAACCCGGCGCAGATGCCCGCCATGCGGTCGGCGGTGCCGGCCGGCAACTTCTCCTCGATGCCCAGGGTGATCGCCGCGTGCTGCACCGAGTAGCCGGATACCAGGGCCGCACCGACCCAGTCGTCCAGCAGGAGGTGCAGCAAGCTGGCGTTCTGCACCTCGTCGGGGAGCAACGTGCCCACCGACGCGCGAAACCCCGGGCCGACCCGGCGGCCGCACAACTGCGCCAGGCGCCCGTCTTGCGGCGTCGACGTGATGTCGTCGATCACCCGTTCGGTCAGGCGGGCACGGACCCGAGTCTCGCCGAGAACGTCGACGGTGTGCTGCCTCGCCACCACCTCGCGGCCCCTGAGATCGACATCGGAGTTGCCGGTCCCTGCCGGATGGGTGTCGATGGTGCTGGTTCGGCGAAGCGACCCGATGATCAGGGGCGCGGGTGTCTGGACGGGCTGTTGAGGGCCCATGATGTCCGAGACGAATGGCATGGCAGAACGGTACCCGGGCCGGCCGTGACTCCTACTCCCGGCGGCGCAGACCGCCGAGCATCGACACGACGACCCCGAACACCACGAGCCCACCGCCCGCGGCGAGCGTGAGGTTCAGCCACTGGTGCATACTCGCGTAGCCTTGGCCGACCATGACGTCGGCGACCGTCCGGATATCGCCCGCGGTCTGGTTCAATGCATCGTTGACGTAACGGTGCGCCACCTCCAGCCCCGCCCATCCCGCGGCGCCGACCAACAGCGCCGAAACACCCAGCGCTGCTAGGGCTTTGCCGCGTGAGCGGGCCGAAGCCAGCATCAGCAGCGCGGAAACGCCCGCCAGTATCGTCGACCCGACGCTCACCCATGGACCCCAGGTCGACAACGCCCGCAGCTGGCCGGGTCGCAGTTCGTCAGATGCGTTCTCGGTGAGCGGGACAGTCAGCGTCGACGGTGCCGCGATCCCGAAATCGCGCAGTGTCTGCTGGAACGAACTGTCCGCCAGCATCGGCGACAGGTCGATCAGCCATCGGCCCGACTCGGCGGATAGCGACCCGATGTCGGTGAACATCCATTGGTGCACGATCCGGTTGGCCGCGGCGAATTGGTCCGGGAAAGCCTGACCGCGGGTGTAGGCGGCCGCCGCCCCCCGGAACAGATCGCTGCCGGCGTCGTAGCCGCTGTTGGCGCCGAGAGCCACCAACTGGGTGGTGAGCGCTTCAGCCATCGCCCGCTGCAGCTTCGGATCGTGGGCCGCCGTGGTTGCCAGCGCGGCGTAGCCGTCCTCGCTCACCACATTCCGCTGCGCCCACATCGTCGGGACCGCCACCGCGAGCAGAACGGTCGTGACGAGCCACAGGAAAACGGTCGCGACGAACCGCACGCGTCCTCCTTAATCGGCCAGAGCACGTCCCACGATGAGGGGGTCCGCCTCGGCGACGATCTCGCGGTCCTTGTTGTCGTAGTCGAACTTACCGAGGACGTGGCGCATGGCGTTGATACGGGCACGTTTCTTGTCGTTGCTCTTGACGACCGTCCACGGCGCGATGTCGGTGTCGGTGAGCTCGAACATGTCCTCCTTGGCCGCGGTGTAGGCGTCCCACTTGTCCAGCGACGCGAGATCCGTGGGCGAAAGCTTCCACTGCCGGACCGGGTCGACCTGCCGAATGGTGAAGCGGGTGCGCTGCTCCCCCCGCGTCACCGAGAACCACAGCTTGGTGAGACTGATGCCGTCGTTGACCAGCATTTGCTCGAACAGCGGCGCCTGTCGGATGAACTCCTCGTGTTGGTCGGCTGTGCAGAAGCCCATGACCCGCTCGACGCCCGCGCGGTTGTACCAGGACCGGTCGAAAAGGACGATCTCGCCCGCGGCGGGCAGATGGGTCACGTAGCGCTGGAAGTACCACTGGGTCCGTTCGCGCTCAGTGGGCTTCTCCAATGCGACGACGCGTGCGCCGCGCGGGTTGAGGTGCTCCATGAAGCGCTTGATGGTGCCGCCCTTGCCTGCCGCGTCGCGCCCCTCGAACACGATGACGTGGCGCAAGCCGTTGGCCTGGCTCCACTTCTGCAGCTTCAGCAGTTCGATCTGTAGCAGCCGCTTCTGCTCCTCGTAGTCATTGCGCGACATCCGCTCGTCATACGGATACCCCTCGCGCCATGTGTCGACGTCGAATCCGCTGGGATGGTGCACCAGCACCGGGTCGTCATCGTCGTCGTCGCGGACGCTGTAGTACTCGGTTCCCTTGAGCTCGGTCACCGGCAGAAAATATCGACCCCCTCGGAAGCGAGGGTGACGCCGAGATGAACGAAAGGTAGCCCGCGGAAGCCTTACTTGGCGGCGCGCTTGGGCCGGATCAGCGCGAACTTCGTCATCATCGTGTTCATCCGCTTGAGCGCCCGCAGCGAGTTGTTGTAGTAGTTGCCGCCCGCCCCGACGTTGGTGCGCGGTGCGACGACTACCTCCTGGCGGCAGAACTTGCGCACGCCGTCGGCGCCGCCGAAGCGGGCACCGATGCCCGATGTCTTCCAACCACCCATCGGTGCAGTGGTGCACATCAGATTGGAGATCACGTCGTTGATGTTGACTGCTCCGCAATCGAGCTCCACCGCAACGTCTTTCGCGCGTTCGATGTCCTTCGAGAATACCGACGCGCTCAGGCCGTACGGGCTGTCGTTCGCGAGCCGCACCGCTTCGGCAACGGTGGCGACCTTCATGATGGGCAGGGTCGGGCCGAACGTCTCCTCCGTCATGGCGTCCATCGAGTGGTCGACGTCGACGAGCACCGTCGGCTCGTAGAAGCTGCCGGGCCCGTCAGCGCGCTTACCGCCGGTCAGCACCTTCGCACCTTTGGCAACGGCGTCGGCGACGTGACGTTCCGTCACGGCGAGCTGGGTCTCGTCGATCAGCGCGCCGAAATCGTGCCCTTCACCCGCTCCCATTTTCAGGTTCTTGACGTCGCGCACCACCGCCGCGACGAACTCGTCGTAGACCGGCTCGAGCACGTACACCCGCTCGACGGACACACATGTCTGGCCGGCGTTGAAAAACGCACCCCAGACCGCGGCATGGGCGGCCAGATCGACGTCGGCGTCCTCGAGCACGATCATCGGGTCCTTGCCGCCGAGTTCCAGGCTGATCGGGGTTAACCTGCGGGCCGCACGCTCGGCCACCTTCGCACCGGTGGCGGACGAGCCGGTGAACTGGACATAGTCGGCGTTGTCGACGACGGCCTCGACAACCTCCCTGGCGCCCTGAACAATCGCCATGACCTCGGGCGCACCAGAGTCCGCCCAGCCGCGCAGCAGCAGTTCCGCGGTCAGCGGGGTGCGCTCAGACGGCTTCAGCAGCACCGCGCAACCGGCCGCGAGTGCGGCAATGCCGTCCATCAGGAGGTTGGCCACGGGGTAGTTCCACGGCGCGACGATGGCGACGATCGGCCGCGGCCGGTAGTGCACAGTCACCTTCTTGATGCTCAGGAACGGCAGCGACGCGGGCCGCGTCTCGGGCGCCAGCGCCTTCTCCATCGTTTTGATGTAGTAGGAGGCGATCATGATCAGCAGCGGGACCTCTTGCGCGGCGTCGGTGGCCGACTTGCCGGTCTCCTTGATCAGCAGCTCTTCGATCTCTCCCCGGTGCTCGCCCATCCATACAGCGAATCGAGCCAGCACCTTAGCGCGGCCTTTGGCGCCGCGGGCCTCCCACTCGCGCTGCGCGCGACGCAGGCCCGCCGCGACACGCGGCACGTCGGCGGGGTCGGTCCAGCGCACCGTCCCGGCTACGGCGCCGGTCGCGGGACTAACGATGGTGCTCGCTGGCGATTCCGGGGACAGATCAACATCCGGTGTTGCGGTCATACCCCCATGCTAACCACTGTGTGTGACCTAGATCGCAGCGGGGTTGACACGTGTCAAGTCCCGCCGGGCGAGGAGCGATCCGGCGGACACGATGGCCGTACCCAGCAGCATTCCGCCGACGGTGTCGGTGAAGTAATGGAACGTTGATCCCACGCCGAGCATGGCCAGCGCGACGTACGAGGCGCCGATGAGCATCGCCCACCACGCACCGCCCGCGATCACGACGAAGAAGCCCAGCACGACCGTCGTCATCGTGATGTGTCCACTCGGGTAGGCGAGACCGTCTGCACCTTTCAATCGCCCGAACAGCGGCTTGATCAATTGGACCAGCAGATACCCAGCCAACGCGCAGACGAGCGCCACCGCCGCGAACCGCCACCACCGTCGATACAGGGCGACGCCCACCACCGTGAGCCCGACAGCGGCGAGTAACAGCGGGTTCGTGAGGTATGTCAGAAACCGCACAGAAGTGTGGCCGAACTGATCGAACCAGTCGTCGAGCGGGGTGGAGCCCTTACCGACAGCCAGTCCGAGCACAATCATCGCCGCCACCCCGATCGGCGGCCACCATTGGCTCGGACTCACGCGATGCCACGCACGTAGGCCGCCTGGCCCAGGTGCTGCGCACTGTCATCGATGATGCTCACCAGCCGCACGCCCGCGGTCACCGGCGGATCCCAATGCTCGTCGACGACGCGGTCGAGCTCCTCGGGCGTGACCGAGGAAATGTATTCGAGCGTCGCCTTGTGCACGCCGTGGTAGTAGCCGGCCAGCAGGTCTGCCGATGCGCGCACCCGGGCGACCTCGTCGGGGCCGTCACCGTAACCCATCGCATCGCGCGGCAGATCGAGGCCGAAACGGTCGACCCAGCCACCGGAGAACCACACCTGTTCGGTGCCCGCGATATGCGCCAGCTGGAGGTCGTGCTGCCGCGCGCTGTGCCAGATCAGCCACGAGATACTGTTCGCACTCGCCGTCGGCCGGAAGAACGCCACTTCGTCCGTCAGACCGTCGGTCAGCCCCTCGACGTGCTCGATCAGCCTGGTGAAAGCGTCCCGGAGCAGTGCGCGGACCGCCGACGCATCAGAGCTAGCCATAACCCGACCGTACCCAGTTCAGCCCTGCGGCTGCGCGCCGTGCAATACCCGACGCCTCACCAGCGCTCAAGTCGGCGATCCGGTATCCGAGCAGTTCGCGCAGTTGATTCCGAAGTGGTCAATCACCCGGCCATCGTAGATTCGAGGTATGACATACGACTTGGTCATCCGAAACGGCACCATCGTCGACGGCCTGGGCGGCGAACCGTTTGTCGGAGACGTCGCGATCTCCGACGGCGTGATCGCCGCGGTGAACCGCGCAGATGGCACGGCCGTCGGCACCGTGCACGGATCCGGCACGAAGGAGATCGATGCGACGGGCCTGCTGGTCACCCCTGGGTTCGTCGATCTGCACACGCACTACGACGGTCAGGCCATCTGGAGCGACCGCATGACTCCCTCGTCGGCACACGGGGTGACGACCGCCGTCATGGGCAACTGCGGCGTGGGGTTCGCACCGTGCCGGGTGGAGGACCACGACGTGCTCGTCGACGTGATGGCCGGTGTCGAGGACATTCCCGGCGTCGTGATGGTCGACGGGTTGCCGTGGACGTGGGAGACCTTCCCGGAGTTTCTCGACGCCCTCGACTCGCGCCGCCGCGACATTGATGTGGCCGCATTCCTTCCGCACTCTCCGCTGCGGGTGTACGTGATGGGGCAACGTGGCGTCGACCGCGAACCCGCAACCGACGAAGATCTTTCCCTGATGCGCAAGCTCGCGGCCGAAGCGGTGCGGGCCGGTGCGCTGGGCTTTGCGTCGTCCCGCCTGACACTGCACAAAACCATTAAGGGACAACCGATTCCGAGCTACAACGTGGACTACGCAGAGATCGAGGCGATTGCGCGCGGCGTCGACGACGCCGGCGGTGGACTGCTCCAGTTCGTGCCAGACCTGATGGCGGGCGATTACGAAGCATCCCTTGGTGCCGTCTTCGACGTCGCGGGCGAAGTCGGGCTACCCGTGACGTTCACGATGGCGATCGGCAACGCGGGGCCGCCGATCCACCTCGACGCGCTGACCATGGTCGAGAAGGCCAACGCGAATGGCGGAGATGTCACCGGCCAGATCTTCCCGCGACCCATCGGTCTGATCCTCGGGCTGGACCTGTCGGGCAACCCCTTTGTGATGTACCCGTCCTACCAGGAGATCGCGGACCTGCCGCTGCCCGAACGTGTCGCTTTGATGCGCGATCCGCAAGTGCGCGAACGCATCCTGACCGACACGCCGAGCAGCGATGGTCATCCGCTGATGTTCGCCGCGCAGGCGTGGGACTACATGTTTCCACTCGGCGACCCGCCGAACTACGAACCGGCGGCATCGGATTCGATCGGTGCGCGGGCCCGGGCGCGCGGCGTGAATCCGCTGGAGGAGGCCTACGACCGTCTTCTCGACGACGACGGACACGCGATGCTGCTGGTGACGTTGGCCAATTTCCGCGACAAATCGCTGGACACCGTCGCCGAACTGATCCAGCGCGATGACGTCGTGCTCGGGCTCGGCGACGGCGGTGCGCACTACGGAATGATCTGCGACGCAAGCTTCCCCACGTACCTACTGACGCACTGGGTCCGCGACCGCGAGTCCGGACGGCTGTCGCTCACGCAGGTGATCAAGGAGCTGACGTCCGTGCCCGCGAGGATCGGCGGCCTCGACGACCGCGGCCGTCTCGCCGTCGGGTACAAGGCCGATGTCAACGTCATCGACGCCGACGCAATGCATCTGCACCGGCCCACCGTGAAAGCCGACCTGCCCGCAGGCGGGCGACGACTGGACCAGACGGCCGACGGGTACGTGTTGACGATGGTGTCCGGTGAGGTCATCGCCGAGAACGGCGAGCCAACCGCCGCCCGGCCCGGCAAGTTGATCCGCGGCCGCCAGCCCGCGCCGACCGGGGCATGAGCAGAGTCCTCCCCTCGCCTCGTATCCTCGGTTCATGAGTGTCAAGGTCGATCTGGACAAACTCGCCGACGCGTTGGCGGATTTCTCGTTCGGGTACCTGATCACCGTCGGCGACGACTACCGTGCACACACCGTGGCCGTTGAACCGGTGCTCGCGGGGGGCATCCTCGGTGTCGGCCAGATGGGTTCGGGCACCCGTCGCAACGCGGGCCGACATCCCGACGTCACCGTCGTCTGGCCTCCCGCCGATCCCGGCGGCTACACCCTGATCGTCGACGGTCGCGCCGAGGTGAGCGATGACGGGCTGACCGTCACCCCCACCCGCGCGGTGCTGCATCGTCGAGCCACCTCCGACTCGGCCGCGACGAGCCCCGACGGTCTGCACGACTGCGTCCCGCTCAAGCAATAGACACGAAAAAGCCCGGCCCCAAGGGGACCGGGCTTTTCCAGTTGACGGACTTTCCGAGACTCAGAAGTCCATGCCGCCCATGCCACCGGTCGGGTCGCCACGCATGGGGGCGGCGGCCTTCTCCGGCTTGTCGGCGACGACGGCCTCGGTGGTGAGGAACAGTGCCGCGATGGACGCCGCGTTCTGCAGCGCCGAGCGGGTGACCTTCACCGGGTCGGCAACGCCGGCCTTGAGCAGGTCCTCGTACTCACCGGTCGCGGCGTTGAGCCCCACACCCGGCTTGGAGTTGCTGACCTTCTCGGCGACAACGCCGGGCTCGAGCCCACCGTTGAAGGCGATCTGCTTCAGCGGAGCCGACAGCGCCACGCGGACGATGTTGGCACCGGTGGCCTCATCGCCCGTGAGCTTCAGCTCGTCCAGCGCAGGGGCCGACTGCAGCAGCGCGACGCCGCCACCGGCGACGATGCCCTCCTCGACGGCAGCCTTCGCGTTGCGAACGGCGTCCTCGATGCGGTGCTTGCGCTCCTTGAGCTCCACCTCGGTGGCAGCGCCGGCCTTGATCACCGCAACACCGCCGGCCAGCTTGGCCAGGCGCTCCTGCAGCTTCTCGCGGTCGTAGTCGGAGTCGCTGTTCTCGATCTCGGCGCGGATCTGGGCCACCCGGCCCGCGATGGCGTCGGAATCACCGGCGCCCTCGATGACCGTGGTCTCGTCCTTGGTCACGACGACCTTGCGGGCCTGACCAAGCAGCGCGACGTCAGCGGTCTCCAGGGAGAGGCCCACCTCTTCGCTGACGACCTGGCCACCGGTCAGGATCGCGATGTCCTGCAGCATGGCCTTGCGGCGGTCACCGAAGCCCGGGGCCTTGACGGCCACGGACTTGAAGGTGCCGCGGATCTTGTTGACGACGAGCGTAGACAGCGCCTCGCCCTCGACGTCCTCGGCGATGATCAGCAGCGGCTTGCCGGACTGGATGACCTTCTCCAGCAGCGGCAGCAGATCCTTGACGGTCGACACCTTGGACGACACGAGCAGGATGTACGGATCCTCGAGGACCGCTTCCTGACGCTCGGCGTCGGTGACGAAGTAACCCGAGATGTAGCCCTTGTCGAAGCGCATGCCCTCGGTGAGCTCCAGCTGAAGACCGAAGGTGTTCGACTCCTCGACGGTGATGACACCCTCGTTGCCGACCTTGTCCATGGCCTCGGCGATCAGCTCGCCGATCTGGGTGTCGCCCGCGGAGATCGCGGCGGTCGCAGCGATCTGCTCCTTGGTCTCGACCTCTTTGGCCGACTTGAGAAGCGTCTCGGTGATCTTCTCGACGGCCTTCTCGATGCCGCGCTTCAGGCCGAGCGGGTTGGCGCCCGCGGCGACGTTGCGCAGGCCCTCGCGAACGAGCGCCTGAGCCAGGACGGTGGCGGTGGTGGTGCCGTCGCCCGCGACGTCGTCGGTCTTCTTGGCGACCTCTTTGACCAGCTCAGCGCCGATCTTCTCGTAGGGGTCCTCCAGCTCGATCTCCTTGGCGATGGACACACCATCGTTGGTGATCGTGGGGGCGCCCCACTTCTTCTCCAGTACGACGTTGCGGCCCTTGGGCCCCAACGTCACCTTTACGGCGTCGGCGAGGCTGTTCAGGCCCCGCTCAAGGCCACGACGGGCCTCTTCGTCATACGCAATTGTCTTGGCCATTGCGAAGTGATTCCTCCGGATTTGGGGGTGCACGTCTTGTCGGTCGGGTGCAGTGCCCGCGACGGACGGCTGGGGATGTGCTCCGCGTATGCGGCCCCTGCCTCACCGTCCCGACCTAGCACTCACCGGTCGCGAGTGCCAACTGCATTTTTAGCACTCAACCATGGCGAGTGCAAGATCGTTCACCGGGGGCGAAGCCCGTCCAGGACGACGTCGGTGAGCCGCTTCGCCGACTCGTCGTTGTAGCTCTGCATCGCCTGCAGGCCGACCAGGATCGCTTTGACGTCCGGCACCGATACATCGCGGCGCACCACACCCGCTTTCTGGGCGGCCCGCAGCAGGTCGCCGAGCATCGAGAAGAATTCGCCCTCCGCCTCGGGCATCGCCCGCTGGACGTCGATGCCGACCCCCGCAAGGGCCTCGCTCAGCCCCCGGTCGGTCGCACCCCACGTCAACGTCATCGACCGCAGGAATTCGAACAACGCATCCGCGGGGTCGGCGGCGGCCAACAGTCGGTGACCCTCGCCGATGATGCCGCGAATCCTGTCCTCCACGACCGCCCGGAACAAGTCCTCTTTCGTCGGGAAGTGGCGGTAGACCGTGCCCGCGCCGACACCCGCCCGCCGGGCGATCTCGTCGATCGGCACCGAAAGCCCCTCGGCCGCGAAGGTTTCATAGGCGACCTCGAGGACGCGAGCGCGGTTACGGACCGCGTCCGCGCGCAGTGGTCGCTCGGTCTGGGTCAATTTCTCCCCTGCGGAATGGATAGAGCGGGGCGTACGTTCCGTATGGTCGTGACAAACCGGGGCGTACGCTCCGGTTAACACTCTACCGAGGAGACCCGATGCCCAAGTGGACAACCGCCGACATTCCCGACCAGATCGGCCGTACGGCGGTGATCACCGGCGCCAACACCGGCCTGGGATACGAAACCGCAGCCGCACTCGCGGCCAAGGGTGCCCACGTGGTGCTCGCCGTACGCAATATCGACAAGGGACAGGACGCCGCACGGCGCATCGGCCAGGCCAGCCCCGGTGCCCGCGTCGAGGTTGCCGAGCTCGACCTCACGTCGCTGGCGTCGATCCACGCCGCCGCCGAGCAATTGAAGTCCACCCACAAATCCATCGACCTGTTGATCAACAATGCCGGCGTGATGTTCACCCCGAAGTCGACCACCAAGGACGGCTTCGAATTGCAGTTCGGCACAAACCATCTGGGACACTTCGCCTTCACCGGGCTACTCCTCGAGCGGGTACTTGCCGCGCCGGGCTCACGCGTGGTGACCGTGAGCAGCACCGGTCATCGCATCATCGACGCCATCCGCTTCGACGACCTTCAATGGGAGCGCGGCTACAACCGGTTCCGCGCCTACGGGCAGTCCAAGCTGGCCAACCTGCTGTTCACCTACGAATTACAGCGCCGACTGGCGGGCACGAACACCATCGCCGTTGCGGCACATCCGGGCGGGTCCAACACCGAACTGATGCGCAATCTGCCACGGCTGGTGCAACCGCTGACGGCCCTGGCCCGGCCGTTCTTCCAGGGCGCCGACATGGGTGCACTGCCGACGCTGCGGGCGGCGACCGATCCCCACGTCGTCGGCGGGCAGTACTACGGCCCCGACGGTTTCGCCGAACAGCGGGGATACGCCACGCTCGTGTCCTCCAATGCCGCGTCGCACGACGTCGATGCGCAAAAGCGGCTGTGGACCGTATCGGAGGAACTGACGAAAGTCGTCTATCCGGTCGGCTGATGGGCTGAATGTGGCACGCTGACAAGCGATGTCACTTTGGGATCCACGAAACGTCCCCCCGTACCCGCCGGCCCGCTACACCAAGGACGCCCCGGAGGTCAGCGCCTGGTTGCGCCGAGGCACTGAACCCGCGGACTACGATTCGTTCGGCCTCGTGAAGTACCACTACCTCGCTAATCAAGAAGCGACCAACGGCGACTACGGCTTGTACCGCGTCGAGATCGCCCCCAACGGCGGCGGACCGGGTCCGCATTTTCACCGCGCCATGTCCGAAGCGTTCTTCGTCCTCTCCGGGACGGTCAAGCTCTACAACGGCACCGCCTGGATCGACGGACAACCGAACGACTTCCTCTACGTCCCGCCCGGCGGCATCCACGGCTTCCGCAACGAGGCCGACGCCCCGGTCTCGATCTTGATGCTGTTTGCTCCCGGTGCACCTCGGGAGGCCTACTTCGAGGGCTTCGCCCAACTTGCCGACTTGTCCGACGAGGAACGCTCCGAGTGGTTCAAAAAGAACGACAATTTTTTCCTGGAGTGACACGCGGTAGCCGACACGCCGAAACGTGCGTAGTCGTAATCCCTTGCGCTAGGCTGCAGTCCGATCGCGTTCCGATCAGAACAAGGAGCTTTGGGTGCGGGCTAATGCAGCGCCCGACACCCAGGCTTTGCGGGGCTGGCAGCGTCGGGCATTGGTGCGGTATCTTACCGCTGCGCCGCGCGATTTCCTGGCGGTCGCGACACCCGGATCGGGCAAGACGGCGTTTGCCCTGCGGGTCGCCGGAGAGCTGCTGACCGAGGGGGTCGTCGACCGGATCACCGTGGTCGTGCCGACCGAACATCTCAAGATCCAGTGGGCACTGGCGGCCGCGGGCGTCGGCATCGCACTCGACCCGAAGTTCTCCAACTCATCGGCGCAGACCTCATCGGAGTACCACGGCGTCGTCGTCACGTACGCCCAAGTGGCCAGCCACCCGACGCGTCACCGGGTGCGCACCGAGAACCACCGCACGCTTGTCGTGTTCGACGAGATTCACCACGGCGGCGACGCGAAGAGCTGGGGCGAGGCCATGCGCGAGGCCTTCGGTGATGCGACCCGGCGGCTGGCACTCACCGGTACCCCGTTCCGCAGCGACGACAGCGCGATTCCCTTCGTCAACTACCAAGCCGGCGGTGACGGACTTCTGCGGTCGCAGGCCGACCACGCATATGGCTACGCGGAGGCGCTGGCCGACGGCGTGGTCCGCCCGGTGGTGTTCCTCGCCTACTCCGGGGAGGCCCGCTGGCGCGACAGCGCGGGCGAGGAGCACGCGGCCCGCCTCGGCGAGCCGCTCACCGCGGAGCAGACCGCCCGCGCGTGGCGCACCGCGCTGAACCCGGCCGGAGAATGGATGCCCGCGGTGATCGCCGCCGCCGACACCCGGCTGCGAGGTTTGCGCCGGCACGTGCCCGACGCAGGCGGCATGGTCATCGCCTCCGACCAGACCGCTGCCCGCGCGTACGCCGAGCTGCTGACCCGGATTACCGGCGAAACGCCGACAGTCGTGCTCTCCGACGACCCCGGATCATCCGAACGAATCAGCCAGTTCTCGCGCGGCACCAGCCGCTGGCTGGTCGCGGTGCGAATGGTGTCCGAAGGTGTCGACGTGCCCCGGCTGGCCGTGGGCGTGTACGCCACGAGCGCATCGACACCCCTGTTCTTCGCCCAGGCGATCGGTCGCTTCGTCCGGTCGCGCCGTCCCGGTGAGACGGCGAGCATCTTCCTGCCGTCGGTACCAAATCTGCTGCTGCTCGCCAGCGAGATGGAGGCCCAGCGCAACCACGTGCTCGGCAAGCCGCACCGGGAAACCGACGGCGACGAAGAGTACGTCGAGCGACGTCAGAGCGAGCCCGGTGAACTCGACAACAGCGTCGAGTATCTGGGCGCCGACGCCGAACTCGATCAGGTGATCTTCGACGGTTCCTCATTCGGCACGGCGACCCCGGCGGGCAGTGACGAGGAGGCGGACTATCTCGGCATCCCCGGCCTGCTCGACGCGGAACAGATGCGCGACCTGTTGCGGCGCAGGCAGGAAGAGCAGCTCGACCGTCGGAGCCGCGCAGCCGGCGACATCGAATCCAGCACCGCCTCCGGCGAGGTGCCCCGCCCGTCGAAGCACGGACAATTGCGTGAACTCCGCCGTGAACTCAATGCGCTGGTGTCGATCGCCCACCACCGCACCGGAAAGCCGCACGGATGGATCCACAATGAGCTGCGCAGGATCTGCGGCGGCCCACCGATCGCGGCGGCGACGACGGACCAGCTGCGCGCGCGTATCGAAGCGGTGCGCGACCTCTGACTCGACCTACCGAGACTTGACCTCGAAGCGGAAAACGCTTTCGCCGATACGCACGTAGCGCCAGATCCATCCGCCGAATGCTAGAACAAGCCGCATCCCGCGACACCACACAAGAAAGACGTCGCCCACAGATACGGCCACCCCAGCACCATCACCACCAGCGCCGCGATATCGGAGAAAATTGGAAAGGCACCTGTGAGTGCGGACTGAAGCTGGACCATCAACTCGACATGGAAAACGGTGTAACCGACGCCAATGACGGTGTAGACCAACGCGATCCACAAACCGACCTCGAGGTACGTGTTGACGCCGCGCTCCAGCAGCTTGCGCTCGACCCGCTGCCATATCCCTGGCTCGGACATCGCTACAACCCCAGTAACCGCGGCAGGTCGGCGACTGAGTCGATGACGTGGTTGGGCTGCATCGCGAACTCGTCGGCCGCCCACCGGTCCAGCGTGTCCTGGCGAAACTTGCCGGTGCGCACCAACACCCCGGTCATGCCCACCACCTGTGCGGCCAGCACATCGTTGTTGAGGTCGTCGCCGATCATGTACATCTCGTCGGGGTCCACGCCGAGGCGGCTGGCGGCGGCGAGGAAACCCTCGGGCGCGGGCTTGCCCACCGCGGTGGCCTGACGGCCCGAGGTCTGCTCCATACCGATCAGGTACATGCCGCAATCCACCCGCAACCCATCGGTCGTCGTCCACGCCGTGCTGCGGTGCATCGCCACCACCGGAACCCCCTGTGCCATCCAGTCGTAGACCCACGACAGCGTCAGATGGCTGTACTCGGGTCCCGCCCCACCGAGCAGTACCACGTCGGGAGTGTCCGGCGCCTCGGGTCCGGTGAACTCACTGGAGTACACGATGTCGATGCCGGGCATGTCCTCGGCGATCTGGCCGCTGTTGACCAGGAAGCATCGCGCGTCCGGGTAGTTTTGCCGGACGTAATCCGCGGTCAGCACTGCCGCCGTGATCACCTCGTCGGCACGCACGGACATCCCCGCGTCGGTGAGCAGGTCGGCGATCTGCACCCGGGTCCTGGTGGTGGTGTTGGTCAGGTACGAGCATGCGATCTGGTGATCAGCCAGGACCTGCAATGTCTGCGCGGCCCCGTCGATCGGCCGCCATGACGTCACCAGGACGCCATCGATGTCGAACAGCACACCACCGATCGCCATGGCCCCGACAGTAAACGGCGGATGGATCACTGCAACTCCGGGCTGGGAGAATTCGTTCGTCCGGTCTGCTATGAAGAGCGGGGAGGTACCAATATGTCGAAGGTGCTCGTGACCGGTTTCGGTCCGTATGCCATGTCACCGGTGAACCCCGCTCAGCTCACGGCCGAGGCGCTCGACGGCCGGGTGATCGCCGACGCGAAAGTGGTGTCGCGGATCGTGCCTGGTGCCTACTTCGAGTCGATCGCGGCAACCGTGCAGGCGGTTGACGAGGAGCAGCCCGAGCTGCTGATCATGCTCGGCGAGTTCGGTGGGCGCTCCATGATCACCGTCGAACGATTGGCGCAAAACGTCAACGATTGCGCGCGCTACGGGGTGGCCGACACCGCGGGCAAGGTTATGCGGGGCGAGCCCACCGCACCCGAAGGACCGGTTGCCTATTGGGCTACGACTCCGAACCGTGCCATGGTGTTGGCGATGCGTCGGGCCGGCGTCCCCGCTGACTTGTCGGATGCCGCAGGCACTTTTGTCTGCAACCACCTGATGTACGGGATGCTCCACCACATCGCGATCAACGACTTGCCGATCCGAGCGGGCTGGATCCATCTGCCATTGCTGCCGGAGGTCGCCGCGCTGGATCAAAACCTGGGGGCTCCGAGCATGACAGTTGAAACGATGGCGGCCGGCCTGGCGGCCGCCATCGAAACAGCGTTGACACACCCGGCCGACAGTGCCGAACCATTCCTGTCGCGTCTGCAAATATAGCTGCCCTACAAAACTTGCGGCGGCGCAACGAACCGTACCCACAGACCGCGAAACCGTCCCGCTAATTGCGCTATTCGCCAGACTTGCCGGATGGATGCGGGGCACGATGGTCGACATGCCATACATCGATGCAAAGCCATTTCCATATGAATTCGGCATCGACCACGTGGCGTTGGTCTGTATCGACATGCAGCGAGACTTCTGCGAACCCGGCGGTTTCGCCGACTCGCTGGGCAACAGCATCGAGAACCTCGCGCCCTGCATCCCGGTCATCGCCAAGCTGCAGGCCGCCTTCCGCAAAGCCGGTCTACCGATCATCCACACCAAGGAATGCCACAAGCCCGACTTGTCCGACCTCCCCACGGCCAAACGTAACCGCGGAAATCCAAAGACAAAGATCGGCGACCAGGGTCCGATGGGGCGGATCTTGATCAACGGTGAACCGGGGTCGGATTTCGTCGCCGAGAACGCGCCCATCGAAGGTGAGTTGGTCATCGCCAAGCCCGGAAAAGACACCTTCTACCGGACGAATTTTTACGAATACCTCACGACTCGACTGATCACCCATCTGTTCATCACCGGTGTGACGACCGATGTCTGCGTGCAGACCACCATGCGCTGTGCCAATGACCGCGGCTTCGACTGCGTGTTGGTCGAGGACGGTACCGAAAGCTACTTCCCCGAATTCAAGGAGGTGACGCTGCGGGCACTCGTTGCCCAAGGCGGCATAGTCGGGTGGACGTGCAAATCCGACCAGGTACTGGACTGCCTCTCGGCCCTGTGAGTCGCACAGGTGGACCAGCGACGCCGAAGCGACCGGTGAAGCAACCGGTCGACTACCTGTTCGCACCGCGCGAGCACGACGAGACCCTTCCCTACTACCGGCTGGTGCTGCGCGGCTGCTCGCAACTCTGCTTTCAGAGCAATGAACTCACCGGTCTGTTCTTCCTCGCCGCTGTCCTGGTTGTCTCCCCCATATCCGCCGCCTACTTTCTGGTCGCTGCGGTCATGGCGCCGGGCGGGCGCATGCTGCTGGGTCAACGTGGGGCGGTGCTGGCCACCGGGCTGCCCGGTCTCAATCCGTGCCTGATCGCGCTGTCGCTGCCCGCGTTCTTTGTCACCGGCTGGACCGACGTGGGGATGTGGGTGGTGCTCGTCGTCTGCGTCGCGATCACGGTGGTACTGGTGCGGCTGCTTGTCGCCATCCTTCCGTTTCCGATCCTGGCGCTGCCGTTCGTCGTGGTCTTTTGGGCCCTCTACGCGTTGGCGCCACATCTCGGAGTTCTGCGGCCCAGCTCTCTCGACGTGTCGGTGGCCACCACCATTCACCCCCTCACCGCGGTGCTGTCCGGCCTGGGCGAAACGCTGTTCTCGCCGAGTGTTTGGTCGGGGCTGCTGTTTCTTGGCGGACTCCTGGCCAGCAACTGGCGACACGCGGTGATCGCCGTTGTCGGCGCCGTCATCGGCACCGTGGTGTCGTACTTTTACCACCAGGTCGATCCGGCGAGCGTCAACCTCGGACTCTACGGATTCAACGGCGTGTTGACCGCTGTCGCGGTGTATGCGCTGTGCGACAGCAAGCTGAGATTGGCCATCCTGGGCGCGCTGGTCGCCACGATCACGATGCCGGCGTTCACCGCCGTCGGCCTCCAGGTGGTGTCCGCACCCTATGTGTTCACCACCTGGCTGGTGCTCGCGCTGGGCTGGGTCGACAGGAAATGGCTCGCCCCGTCCGATTCCCAACAATGAAAAGGAGGGCTGCATGCTCTCACCAACCGATCCCATCGTCTTCTCGAACCTGCTCGACCAGGTGAGAACGCTGCGGGCAGACGGTGACTGGCAGGACTTCCGGCCCGGCGTGACCGCACACTGGCTGTACCGCGAAGACGGCGACGGTCCGTCGGCGGTGCTGCTGCGCTACCAGCCCGGAGTGCGGGTGACCGAGCATGAGCACGTCGGCTACGAGCACGTGTTTGTCCTGGAGGGCGACCAGTTCGACGAGCACGGCACCTATCCGGCGGGCAGCTTGGTCGTTAATCCACCCGGCACTCGCCACTCACCAGGCAGTGTCGGCGGCTGTGTGGCGCTGCTGATCTATGAGAAAGCCGTCCGATTCATCGATGAGTGTTAGGCCGCCCATTTACTGGCGGCGATCCAGGGGGATGCCTCCGCCGCGATGGTCCAGGCGATATCGGCGGGCACGTCGATCACCCGGTAGTGCTTGACGCCTGCTGCGGTGGCAGCGACCAGTGTGGCCACCCCGGCGCGGCGCTGCATCAGGGTCTGGCGCACCGTCCATCCGATGATGCCGGGCGCCGAGATGCAGTCGCGCCTGCGCTGCAGACTGCCGGTCCGCGCGACCAGCCAACCGTCACCTACCCGGTGCCCGAGCGACCGCGCCCGGTCGAACGCGAGCAGCGCACAGCAGATTGTGAACAGCACCCACACCACCCAAGCCCAGGTCGGCGCCGGCACGACCAGCAGCACGATCGCGGTGATCGCGGGCAACACAAGCGCACGAGTCCAGCGCCTGCGGGTCGCGGCCGGCCCGTGCCGACGCAGCGATCCGCCCACCGCGTCCGGCCGCGCGATCAGTTCAGCCAGTACCGCTTCGGCAGTCGACTTCGGGCACGGCGGCAACAACATCGACGCCTCTCCTGCACCGTCGACACCCGTCATCACCGCATCCAACCGGGCACCGCCAAACAGCCTGACCAGCAACGGCTCCCGCAGCGTTCCCCCTCGCAGCCTGCGCATGTCGAAGGTGTGCTCCCGAACCCGTAGCAGCCCGTGCTTGAGATGCAGGACGTCGGCATCGCGGCGCAGATCGAGGTTCGCGTAGCTCAGCAGAGACTGCGACACCGAGAGCATCGACGACGCAAGGAGCACCCCGATCGCAACCGCCGTAACAGTCGCCACCACACCGATCCGTTCGGCAAAGGCCGTGCTGGACTGCTCGATCCTCGAATCCCGCAGTGCCGCAGCAGCACCCAGCTGATACGCCACACCCACAGCGGCAGCGATCATCGCCAGACCGGTAAAGCTCAACGGGCTGTAGCGTAACCAGGATGGCTGCCAACGGGCGAGCACCCGGCCCGGCGGAACCGTCTCGTCGACCTCGGAGGCCAGTGAATCGGCCAGCAGAAGGGCGCGCAGCCGCGGCGCCTCCTCGGCCTGCACCGCATCGAGTGCGAACGCGCCGCCACCCCTGGCCTCCTGCCCCGTACTGACGCGCAAGACCGTCAACCCGAGCAGCCGGTGTAGCAACCTTGAATCCGTCGACACCGAACGAATCCTGTTGCGTGGCAGCGAAAGCACCTTGCGCTGCAGGATTCCCGTCCGCAGCTGCACCTCGCCGGGGCCGATGCGATAGCTCGTGGTGAACCATCGGGCAATGCCGAGCGCCACCGTCACCACGACCACGACCACCGCCAACATCGGGCTGCCGGTGGCCGACCCCAACACGACCGTCCCGATGACCACCGGGATCTGCCGCAGCAGCTCGTGTACGGGATGCACCAACAGCATTCGGGGACTGAGCCGGTTCCAGTCCCCAGCCGGATGAGCACTCACGTCGCGTCCTCGCCGCCGATCGCTGCGATGTCGGTGAGCTGCGCGACGACGCGGTCGGCGACGTCGACGTCGAGCGCCGCAATGCGCACCGCCCCCGCCGACGACGCCGTCGTCACCGTGACGTTGGCCAGGCCGAACAGGCGATCCAGCGGTCCGCGTTCGGTGTCGACGGTCTGGACCCGGGATATCGGCGCGATGCGGCGTTCCTGCACGAGCCATCCCGAGCGGGTGTACACCGCCTCGGGGCTGACGTCCCATCGATGGACGCGGAACCGCCACAGCGGCACCACCACGATGAACACCAACGATGCGACCACCGTGGCCGCCGCCACCACCGCGTTCAGCCACCACCTGCTGTGATCGACCACGAACCACACCACCTGGCCCAGGGCGAACAACGCCCACGGAATCGCCGCTTCGAGCGCCCACACCAGTGGTGCCTTGCGACTCGGTGGATGAACGGGGTCCCGCATAGAACGAAACTAACTGGCGACGCAAGGCGAACGGGCCTGAGTATGTTGAGGAAATGGGTAAATGGACAGCGGCCGACGTGCCCGACCAGTCCGGGCGGGTCGCGATCATCACCGGATCCAACACCGGCATCGGTTTCGGGGCCGCCGCCGTTCTGGCCGCCAAGGGTGCACACACCGTGCTGGCGGTGCGCAACCTCGACAAGGGCAACGACGCCGCGGCCCGCATCAAGAGCGCGAGTCCGGATGCCACCGTTTCCGTACAAGAATTGGACCTGACCTCGCTGCAGAACATCCGCAGCGCGGCCGAGGAGCTGCGGGCGAAGTTCAGCCGCATCGACCTACTGATCAACAACGCCGGAGTGATGTACACGGACAAGGCCAGCACGAAGGACGGGTTCGAACTGCAGTTCGGCACCAACCACCTCGGCCATTTCGCGCTCACCGGTCTGCTGCTCGACCACATGTTGACGGTGGACGGCTCTCGGGTCGTCACGGTCAGCAGCGTGGGCCACCGGATCCGCGCCAAGATTCACTTCGATGACCTGAACCTGGACCGCAACTACAACCGAGTCGTCGCGTACGGCCAGTCCAAACTCGCCAACCTCCTTTTCACCTACGAGCTTGCCCGCCGACTGGAGGCCAAGGGTGCACCGACGATCGCCGCGGCCGCGCATCCCGGTGCCGCGGACACCGATCTGCTGCGCAATATGCCGGGCGGTATCCGTCAGGTCAGCCAGTTCTTCTGGTCGACCTTCTTCGCGCAGGACGCCGACATGGGAGCGGAGCCGACGTTGCGGGCAGCGGCCGATCCGAGTGTGCAGAACGGGCAGTACTTCGGTCCCGGTGGATTCGGTGAACAAAAAGGCCACCCGAAAGTCGTTGCCTCGAGTGCACAGTCACACGACGAGGACATCCAGCGTCGGCTGTGGACGGTGTCTGAGGAATTGACCGACGTCACCTACCCCGTCTGATGCGCTCAGTTGAGGAGCATCAGCGCGTCGTCGCCGGCCTGATCGCCCGCGGGCCCGCGGTGGCCGTGCCACTCGACGAAACGTTGGGCCTGGTACTGGCCGAGGACGTGGTGGCTCCACTGTCGCTTCCCGGCTTCGACAACTCCGCGATGGACGGCTATGCCGTTGTCGCCGAAGATATCTCGGGCGCAACCGCAGAGCAGCCCGTCCTGCTGCCCGTCGCCGAGGACATTCCGGCCGGCCGGACCGACCAACTCACACTCGAACCCGGTACGGCACACCGCATCATGACCGGGGCGCCACTACCCCGTGGCGCCACCGCAGTGATACCCGTCGAGGCCACCAACGCCGCCACCGACACCGTCGAGATCCGCGCGAGTGCAAAACCGGGTCAGCACATCCGTCGGGCGGGCGAGGATGTCGCCTCTGGCACCATGGTGCTACGGGCGGGGCAGGTCATCACACCTGCCGCACTCGGACTGGCCGCCGCCCTCGGACTCAGCGAGCTGATGGTCATCCCGCGCCAGCGGGTACTGGTGATGTCGACCGGCTCCGAACTCGTCGCGCCGGGCACACCGCTGCAACCCGGCCAGATCTACGAATCCAACGCGGTGATGCTCGCCGCGGCCCTGCGCGATGCCGGCGCCGAGGTCGTCGCCGCACCGACGACCGGGGACGACGTCGCCGTCTTTCGTGACACCCTCGCCCGCCACAGCAGCGACGCCGACCTGATCATCACCACGGGCGGCGTGAGCGCGGGCGCATACGAGGTGGTCAAGGACGCGCTCGGAGCCGGAGGGCCGGCGACGACGGGCCTTAGCGGCCAGGTGGAATTCGTCAAGGTCGCGATGCAGCCCGGCATGCCGCAGGGCTCGGGCGACGTGGACGGCACCCCGATCATCACGCTGCCGGGCAACCCGGTCAGCGCACTGGTGTCGTTCGAGGTGTTCCTTCGCTCACCGCTGCGAAGCGCAATGGGGCTGCCCCAACCCGACCGCCCCCGACGCACAGCCGTACTGACTGAAGACCTCACGTCACCGCGCGGCAAGCGCCAATTCCGGCGCGGGGTGTTCGATCCCGCGCAGGGCACCGTCACCAGTTACGGGCCGCCCGCATCCCATCACCTGCGTTGGCTGGCGTCGGCCAACTGTCTTCTGGAGCTCGGTGAGGATGTCGCCGAACTCGCCGGTGGATCGCATGTTCGCATTTGGGACTTGGCATAGCCCTATTGGCGGCACGACGCGCCCGTACAATCGGCCCACGATGGCCAGACGCCCCGATATTCAGTCCGGACCAGCGCGGTTCGCCGCGTTGGTGCGTTCCTCCGTACCTCCGATGCACCCGGCAGGTCTGCCGTTCGTCGGCGCAAGCCTCGCGGTCGCGGCGCTGGGATACCGCAATCGATGGCTTCGGCGTGTCGGGCTCGTGTCCGCCGCGGCCAACGCCGCGTTCTTCCGGCACCCGCCGCGCGTGCCACCGACCCGGCCCGGCCTCGTCGTTGCGCCCGCGGATGGGCTGGTATGCCTCATCCAAGAAGCTGTGCCACCTGCCGAACTGGGCCTGCCCGCAACGCCATTGCTGCGGATCAGCATTTTCCTGTCGATCTTGGACGCCCACGTACAACGCGTCCCGGTCGGCGGTGAGGTGGTTGCGGTATCCCACCGACCCGGAAAGTTTCACTCGGCCGAACTGGAAGCCGCAAGCGAGCTCAACGAACGCAACAGCGTGGTCATCCGCACCCCCGAAGGTGCGCAGGTGATCGCCGTGCAGATCGCGGGCCTGGTTGCCCGCCGCATCATCTGCGACGCGAAGGTGGGCGACAAGCTGACGATCGGCGATACGTATGGCCTGATCCGGTTCGGTTCGCGACTCGACACCTATCTGCCCGTCGGCTCGAACCTCCTGGTTTCGGTCGGCCAGCGCGCGCTCGGCGGCGAAACGGTCTTGGCCGAACTGCCGCTGCTCGATGTCGCCGCCGGGGCGGCTCCGTCGCCCGATGTCGCCGCCGGGGCGGCTCCGTGATCAAACCCCGCGTCAAGGCGCGTGTGGTCAGCCTGCGCATTCTGCCAAGCGCCATGACCGTAACCGCCATCTGCCTCGGATTGAGCGCAGTGAAATTCGCGCTCGACGGCCGGCCGACAGAGTCCATGGCGTTCCTGGCCGTCGCGGCGATTCTCGACGCGCTCGACGGTCGCATGGCCCGGATCCTGAAGGCCACGTCCCGGATGGGCGAGGAGATCGACTCGCTCGCCGATGCGGTGAATTTCGGTGTCGCACCGGCATTCATCGTCTACGCGACGCTGTTGTCCACGTCCCGTGTCGGCTGGATCGTGGTGTTGCTGTACGCGGTGTGCATCGTATTGCGGCTGGCACGGTTCAACGCGATGCTCGACGTCGCCAAGCCCGCCTACGAAAAGGAGTACTTCGTCGGCATGCCCGCCCCCGCCGGCGCGATCGGCGCGATCGGTCCGCTCGCGGCCAAGATGCAGTTCGGGGACGGTTGGTGGACGTCTGAAATCGCAGTGATCATCTGGATGGTCGGCGTCTCGCTCCTGGTGGTCAGCACCCTGCCGATGCGCAAAATCCACACCTTCTCGGTGTCACCGAATATGGTCGCTCCACTTCTGGTGGCGGTCGCGATTCTGGTCGCCGCATCGATCCTCTACGGCTACCTCGTGATCCTGGCGATCATCCTCGGATACGCGATCCACATTCCGTTCGCGATCCGAACCCGGCGCTTCCTGGCTGCACATCCCGAGGTGTGGGACGACAAACCTCGACAACAGCGGGCGGCACGGCGTGCGATTCGCCGCGCGCAGCCGCACCGGCGATCCGTGATGCGACTCGGATTGCGCAGGCCGGGCTCCTGACGTGACCGGTGTCGACCCGGGGAAGTCCGCAACCGAACGCCCCGCCCTCAAACAGCAGCTCACGCTGACCGCACGACTGAACACATCGGCATTGGACACCCGCCGCGGAGTGGTCAGGCTCCACCCGGAAGTCATTGCGGCACTGGGAATTCGGGAGTGGGATGCGGTGACGCTGACAGGCTCTCGGACCACCGCCGCGGTGGCGGGTGTGGCGCCGTCGGGAACGCCGACCGGCACCGCGCTGCTCGACGACGTCACGCTGTCCAATGCCGGCGTTCGCGAGGACACCACGGTGCTCGTCGCGCCCGCGACCGTCTACGGCGCGCGGTCGGTGACACTGACGGGCTCCAACCTCGCCACCCGGTCGATCTCACCGGCGACGTTACGCCAGGCCCTCTTGGGCAAGGTGATGACGGTGGGCGACACCGTGTCGTTGCTGCCGCGCGAACTCGGCCCGGACATCCCCACCTCTGCGGCCACTTCCGCACTCGCTTCGTCAGTCGGCATCACGTGGACGTCCGAACTGCTCACGGTGACCGGCGTTGATCCGTCGGGACCCGTGAGCGTACAACCGAATTCGCTCGTGAGCTGGGGCAACGGCCTGACTCCCGCCGGGACCGCTACGGGGGGCCAACCGACCGTCACCACCCCGGCGACGGCCAGCATCAGCTTCGACGATCTGAAGGGTGCGCACGCCCAGGCCTCTCGGCTGACCGAATGGCTCAAACTCGCCCTCGACCAGCCGCAGCTTCTCGAAACACTGGGCGCTACAGCCAATCTCGGTGTACTCGTATCCGGGCCGGCCGGCGTCGGCAAAGCCACCATGGTGCGGACGGTCTGTGCCGACCGGCGACTCGTCGAACTGGACGGGCCCGAGGTTGGCGCGCTGCGCGCCGAGGACCGGCTCACCAGCGTGGCGTCGGCGGTGTCCACGGTTCGCGACGGCGGCGGCGTGCTGCTCATCACCGATATCGACGCGCTGCTTCCCGCACCCGCGGAACCCGTTGCGACGCTGATCCTCACCGAGTTGCGCAGCGCCGTCGCCACCGGTGGCGTGGCATTCGTCGCCACCTCGGCGGTGCCCGACAACGTCGACCCCCGGTTGCGGACACCCGACCTCTGCGACCGTGAGCTGGGCTTGAGCCTCCCCGACGGGGCCATCCGCAAGCAACTGCTGGAGGTGCTGCTCCGAGACGTTCCGGCGCAACCGCTGGATCTCAGCGAAATCGCCGAACGTACACCGGGTTTCGTCGTCGCCGACCTGTGTGCACTGGTGCGCGAAGCCGCGCTTCGGGCAGCGGCAAGGGCCAGCACCGACAACAAGGCACCGGAGTTGACGCAAGACGACCTGACCGGTGCGCTGAGCGTCATCCGCCCGTTGTCGCGGTCGGCCACCGAAGAGGTGTCGGTCGGCTCGGTGACGCTGGAGGACGTCGGCGATATGGCCGAAACCAAGCAGGCGCTCACCGAGGCCGTGCTGTGGCCCCTGCAGCATCCCGAGACCTTCGAGCGCCTCGGGGTCGAGCCGCCGCGCGGCGTCCTGCTCTACGGCCCGCCCGGATGTGGCAAGACCTTCGTGGTACGGGCGCTGGCCAGCTCGGGCCGCCTGAGCGTGCACGCCGTCAAGGGGGCCGAGCTGATGGACAAATGGGTCGGCGCATCGGAGAAGGCGGTGCGTGACCTGTTCCGCCGGGCGCGCGACTCGGCCCCCTCGCTGGTCTTCCTCGACGAACTCGACGCGATGGCGCCGCGGCGTGGGCAGAGCTTCGACTCCGGCGTGACCGACAGGGTGGTCTCGGCCCTGCTCACCGAACTCGACGGCATCGAGCCGTTGCGCAACGTCGTGGTGCTTGGTGCGACGAACCGGCCCGACCTGATCGACCCGGCCCTGTTGCGTCCGGGCCGGCTCGAGAAGCTGGTCTTCGTCGAACCGCCGGACATCGAGGCCCGCCGCGAAATCCTTCGCACCTCAGGCAAATCGGTGCCGCTCGCCGACGATGTCGACCTCGATGCGCTGGCCGGACAATTGGAGGGCTACAGCGCCGCCGACTGCGTCGCGCTGCTGCGCGAGTCCGCGCTGACCGCGATGCGGCGCTCGATCGACGCCGCTGCGGTCACCTCCGACGACGTGGCCAAGGCCCGCGAGACCGTGCGGCCGTCGCTCGATCCGGTTCAGGTCGAGTCGTTGCGGGCGTTCTCCGCGGCCCGCTGACGAAATTCGGCGACTACGGCCGAGCCTCAAGCACGAGGTTGAACGGAGTCTCGGTGGCCCGCCGGAAACGGGTGAACCCGCCGCCGTCGACCACGACTTCGCGCAGCCGCGCTTCACCGGCCTGGGCGCCCAACGCGGGGCCGTTGCGCGCAAGGGACACCGGCACGCAGATCTGGGTGGACGCGCCGTACATCACGCGGCCCACCGGATTCAGGTTGTCGGCCACCCGGTCATTGGCGAACGGCTCCACGAGCATCACAGTGCCGTCGCCGCTGATCGCCTCGCGCGCGTGCCGCGACACGCCGACCGGATCGGCCATGTCGTGCAGGCAGTCGAAGAACGCGATGAGATCGAACCCCTTGTCCTGATAGCCGACGGCATCGGCGACTTCGAACCGCGCGTTCGCGGCGCCCGCGGCCGCAGCCTTCTCGGTGGCAATAGCGATCGATTCGGGGTGATAGTCGTAGCCGACGAACTCCGATTCGGGGAAGGACTTCGCCATCAGGATGGTGCTGACACCGTGTCCGCAACCGACATCGGCGACCTTGGCCCCGCTCTCGAGTTTCTCGACGACGCCGTCCAGCGCCGGCAGCCACGAGCCGATCAGGCTCGAGTTGTAACCGGCGCGAAAGAACCGCTCCGTTCCCTCGAACAGGCAAGGGTGATGATCGCCCCACTCCATGCCGTGCCCGGACGTGAAGTTCTCGAGTGTGTGCTCGAGCGCATGAAAGGTGGCCTCGACGATGTTGTACGCGCCGGGCATGTCGACGGGCCCGTTCGGATCGGTCAGGCACAGCGCCTGCTCAGGACTGAGCGACCACTCGTCGGATGCGGGGTCGTACTCCACATATCCGCCTGCGCCCTGATTCCCGAGCCATTCGCGGACGTAGCGCTCGTCCGTTCCTGTGCGCTGCGCCAACTGGGTCGACGTCACGGCGCCTTTCGCCAGTTCGCGATACAACCCGAGTCGATCGCCGACAAGAATCAGCGTCGCGCTCATCGCGGCCCCGAGATCGCCCACCGCCTTGCCGAGGAATTCGTTCAACTTCGCTTCATCGACAGTCATGCCGCCTCCTTTCACTGGTTGGAAGTGAGGCATCCATAGTGGGCGCGCTCCCCGGGGCTCCGTTGGATATTGAGGAGATCGATCTTGACAGTGACAAGTTGAGGGGGCATAGTCGATGCCATAACTAGGCACTGTCAAGATCGAGCATCGGGAGGGACGATGAGAGCCGGTGACCGCGAGCGGGAAGTGACCGCGAATCAGCTGGGCCAGGCACTCGCGCAGGGCTACTTCACCTTGGACGAGTACGAGACCCGTCTGCAGGCTACGTTCGCCGCGCACACCACGGCCGAACTGCGTGAACTCGTCGCAGACCTACCCCTGGACCGGATCTGGCGCAACGACCCAGCGCGCCGGCAGGCTCGTCGAAAGGCCGTGCGGCGCGGAGTGCGGATCCACCTCGCCGCCTACCTGGCGATGGTCGTCATCGTGCTGGCCGTCTGGCTGGCCGTCGGTCTCACCGCGGGCGCCTGGTACTTCTGGCCCATCTGGCCGATCCTCGGCGCGGGCATCGGGGTGGTCGGCCACGCGGTGCCGATCCGGTTCGCGGCGCCCTCGCTATGTCACGCGACGCCAGCGTTCGAGCGCCGCGCGTAGTTCGGCTGCACCGGGCACCCGGTCGGCTGCCCACGCCACGTAGCCGTCGGGCCGAACCAGGACGGCTTCGGGTAGCTCCGGATGCCTGCCGACGACGTGCACGATGTCGGACCGGCCGGTTTCCACCGGCGTGGCCGTGACCAAGACGAACTTCTGATCCCGCAGCAGTTCATAAAGGCGGGTGCCGTTGCAGTCGATGTCGGGCATCCGTCGACCCACCAACGGATTGTCGCCACGTTTGCGCGCATAGGCGATACCGATACCGCTGAGGAACTCCCGCATCAAGCGCCTGGTTTTCGGGATCCGCGTCAGCGTTCCGATGACGATGGTCCGCGCTATGCGCAGCAGCCTCGAGCGCCCCAGCACCACCTGGTTGAACGCGTCGGTCGTGCGCAGCACGGCGGCGCCGACCGGATGCCGCTCGGTCTCATAGCTGTCCAACAACCACGGCGGCGCGGATCCGTGGACCGCGGCGGCCAGCTTCCAGCCCAAATTCATCGCGTCCCCGATACCGGTGTTCATGCCCTGGCCGCCCAACGGCGAGTGCACGTGCGCGGCGTCGCCGGCGATGAACACTCGCCCCGACCGGTAGTGCCGCGCCTGTCTGCGCTCCGACAGGAACCGCGAACTCCATCTCATCTCGGTCATGCCGAAGTCCTCACCGGCGATGCGCACGAAGGAATCGCGGATCTCGTCCAACGTCACGGGTTCGGACAGCGGCGCCTGTTCGCGCAACCGATCCCATGCGATGGCGCGGAACCAGCCGTCGCCGAACGGGATCATGAGCACGACGCCCCGCTCGTTGGTCACGCCGGTCAGCGTGTCGCCGGGCGCGCGCGACAACGCGACATCGGCCAGCAGGATGTGTGTCTCGTACTGCTTGCCGACGAAGTCGATGCCGGCCAGGCTCCTCACCGTGCTGTGGGCGCCATCGCATCCGACCACGTACTTTGCGCGAATCGTCTCGCCGCCGGCGCACTCGACCGTGACACCGTCGTCGTCCTGGGTGAGCCCGACCACCTCGGCGCCGCGGATGACCGGCACGCCGAGTTCGTCGACGCGCGCCTCCAGCACTTGCTCGGTGCCGCTCTGCGGGACGATCAACAACATCGCGTACCTACTGGGGAGCTCCCGCAGGTCTATGGTCGTCCCGCCGGGCGGAGGGATGTCGTAGACAGCCACGCCGCGCGGAATCAGATCATCGGCCAACCCACGCGCGTCGAGCAGTTCCAACGTGCGAGCGTGCACCGCGAAAGCCCTGGTGATGTTGAGGGTCGTGGCACGTTCCTCCAGCACTCGCACCGCCACACCGCCGAGCGCGAGTTCGCAGGCCAACATCAATCCGCTGGGGCCAGCGCCGACCACCACCACGTCTGCTGTATCCATGAGGCCGGATGGTAGCTGCATCTGCCCACGTAGACTGCCGTCAAGCCAGAGCCCTCACCGGCTGACACCCCGCTATCCGGAGTGCCCTTGCTCGCCATCCTCATCGCCCACGCGGCCGCTACCGCGCTGGCTCCTCTGCTCGTGTATCGCTGGGGACGGACGGCGTTCTACCCGCTGGCGCTGGTGCCACTGGGTTCGCTGGTCTGGGTCGTCACGAACTGGCCCACCCCCGGCGGGGCGGCGACGGTCGATGTGCCGTGGGTGCCGGAGCTGTCGATGAACATCACCCTTCGGTTCGATTCGCTGGCGGCGATCATGAGCGTGCTGGTGCTCGGCATCGGCGCCCTGGTCCTCTTCTACTGCGCTGACTACTTCCGGCACCACGACGGGCACACCGAGAAGCGGCTCCCCAGCTTCGCGGCCGAGTTGGTCGCGTTCTCCGGTGCGATGTTCGGCCTTGTCACCAGCGACAACCTGCTTCTGCTCTATGTGTTCTGGGAGCTGACGACGGTGTTGTCGTTCCTGCTCGTCGGCCATTACGCCGAGCGCGCCACCAGCCGCCGAGCCGCCACTCAGGCGTTGCTGGTGACGACGTTCGGCGGGTTGGCGATGCTCGTCGGCATCATTGTGCTCGGGAACATCGCGGGCACCTACCTGCTGTCCGAGTTGATCGCGTCGCCTCCCACGGGTGTCGCCGCCTCCGTCGGTGTGGTGCTCGTCCTCGTCGGTGCGCTGTCCAAATCGGCGATCGTGCCCATGCACTTCTGGTTGCCGGGGGCGATGGCCGCGCCGACACCGGTAAGTGCCTATCTACACGCCGCGGCGATGGTCAAGGCCGGCGTCTACCTGCTGGCGCGGATGACACCCGGCTTCGCGGACTCACCTCCGTGGCGCCCCATAGTCCTCACGCTCGGCATCCTCACGATGCTGCTCGCCGGCTGGCGTGCGGTGCGCGAGTACGACCTCAAGTTGATCCTCGCCTTCGGCACGGTCAGCCAACTCGGGCTGATCACCGTCATGGTCGGCTCCGGTGGCAGCGACATGATGCTCGCCGGGCTGGCCATGCTGTGCGCACACGCGATGTTCAAGGCGTCGCTGTTCATGGTCGTCGGCGTCATCGACCACGCCACCGGCACCCGCGACATCCGCAGGCTGGCGTGGCTCGGAGCGCGCAGCAGGAGCCTGCTGATCATCGCCGTCGGCGCCACGGCGAGCATGGCGGCGCTGCCGCCGTTCCTCGGCTTCGTCGCCAAGGAGGCCGACCTCGAAACCGTCCTGCACAGCCCGGTGCTCGGCTCGGCCGCACCGTTCGTCCTCGCGGGCATCGTGCTCGGTTCGGTGTTCACCACCATCTACAGCCTGCGCTTCCTGGTCGGCGCGTTCGGCCGGAAGGGACGGCCGGAGCCCAGCACCCGCGTTGCCGAAATGCACCGCCCCGACATCGCTTTCATGATCCCGCCCGCGCTTCTCGCCGCAGCGGGACTGCTGTTCGGAGTGTGGCCGACGGAGCTCGACACCGTGCTGGGCAGCTATGCGGACACGGTGCCCGGCGGGGTGGACTACGACCTCGCGCTCTGGCACGGATTGGGGCTGCCGCTGCTGTTGTCTGTTCTCGTGCTCGCAGTCGGCACGGCGGCGTTCTTCGGCCGGTCCCGCCTGCGTCGCATACGCACCGTGGCCGAGCCGTTCGGCAATGCCGACAGGATCTACGACGCAGCCGTGCGCAGGCTGGATGTCCTTGCGGTCCGGCTCACCGCGGTGACCCAGCGCGGTTCGATTCCGGCGACGCAGTCGGTGATTCTGTCGACGCTGGTGGTGGTCCCCCTCGTCGTACTGGCAATCGGGGCTCGGGACAGACCGGACCTGGCGTTGCGGGGCTCACCTGTTCAGGTCGTGGTCGGGCTTATCGTGCTGGCGGCCGCAATCGGCGCGACCACGCTGCGAAACCGACTGGCGGCGGTGTTGCTGGTCGGGGTGACGGGTTACGGCTGCGGTGCGATCTTCGCGTTTCACGGCGCACCCGATCTGGCCCTCACCCAGTTTCTGGTCGAAACGCTGATGCTCGTCATCTTCGTGCTCGTGCTGCGCACGCTGCCCGCAGAAGCCGACCGCGCCCACATCAACCGGTTTCGGTTGGCTCGGGCGGCTCTCGCGCTCGCGGTCGGCGCGACGGTCACCATCCTGGCCACCTACGCGATGGCCGCCCGCACCGGCACGCCCATCGCCGAATTGCTGCCCGACGCAGCGTATTTCCGGGGGCACGGCGCTAACACCGTGAACGTCCTACTCGTCGACATCCGCGCATGGGACACCATGGGCGAGGTCATGGTTCTACTGGTCGCCGCGACCGGTGTGGCGTCGATGGTGTTCCGGCACCGGCGGTTCGGCGCGGCACCGCGGGTCGCCGACGCCGGCCAGCCCGACATCGGACGGCTGCCGGTGACGACGCACAACCCGGCGGCCGGCGACGTCATGTGGCTGCGCGGCAGTGAACTTCGCGACCCGAGGCACCGCTCGTTGGTGCTCGAGGTCGCCACGCGCATCATCTTCCCGCTCATCATGGTGTTGTCGGCCTATTTCTTCTTCGCCGGCCACAACACGCCGGGGGGCGGTTTCGCGGGTGGGCTCACGGCGGGCCTCGCACTGGTGCTGCGCTATCTCGCCGGCGGACGCTACGAACTGGGTGAAACCCTTCCGCTGGACGCGGGCAAGATCCTGGGCGCCGGGCTGCTGCTGTCCGCGGGCACCGCGGCTGCCTCGTTGCTGGTCGGTGCTCCGGTGTTGTCGTCGGCCTTGATCGAGATCGACGTACCGGTGCTCGGCACGGTCAAGTTCGTCACGGCCCTGTTCTTCGATCTCGGGGTGTACCTGATCGTCGTCGGACTCGTGCTGGACGTGCTGCGCAGCCTTGGCGCCCGCATCGACGTCGAGATGGGCCAGCAGCGTGGGGCGGTGAACACGTCGTGACCACCTACCTCGTCCCGCTCATCATGATCGGCGGCCTCAGCAGCGCGGGCGTCTACCTGCTTCTCGAACGCAACCTGACCCGAATGCTGTTGGGGCTACTACTCATCGGCAATGCCATCAACCTGCTGATCCTCACCGTGGGCGGTCCGTCGGGCAACCCGCCCATACGCGGACGCACCAGCGAGGGACAGACCAACACCGCAGATCCGTTGGCGCAGGGCATGATTCTGACAGCCATCGTCATCACCTTTGGTATCGCGGCGTTCGTACTGGCGATGACGTACCGGTCCTATCGGCTGACCACCGAAGAGGAAGTCGGTGACGATCCAGAGGACGCCAGGGTCTCGGAGATCGCCGCCAAGGACGCCGTGGCCATCCAAGCGGACCGCCCGCACCCCGATACCGCCCGCGACACCGAGGCACCCGACGAGTTGGACGCGCTGCCCGGACACGAGGGATCGCGATGACCGCCGAGCGAGAAGCGAAGGCGGGATCGCGCATGACACTGCCCGCGGTGCTGACACCGCTGCCCGTGCTGATCCCGACACTCGGCGCCGCCGCGACATTGTTCGCGGGCCGCAAGCCACGGTTACAGCGGCTGATCGCCCTCGGCGCGTTGACGGTCGTCGTCGTCGTGTGCGCCGTACTGCTGTACCTCGCCGACCGCGACGGCACCCTTGCCCTGCAGGTCGGGGGCTGGGGACCCACCGAGCCGGGGATGGGACCGCTCGGCATCACCCTGGTGGTGGACCGGCTGTCGGCGCTGATGCTCCTGGTGTCGTCGATTGTGCTTCTGGCCGTGGTGTTCTACGCCATCGGCCAGGGCATCCGCGACGGGGACGAGCGCCAACCCGTGTCGATCTTCCTGCCCACGTATCTGGTGCTGTCGGCCGGCGTCTGCATCGCGTTCTTGGCGGGCGACCTGTTCAATCTGTTCGTCGGATTCGAGGTGCTGCTGTCGGCGAGCTTCGTGCTGTTGACGATCGGTGGCAGCAAGGACCGGGTCCGCGCGGGCATCTCATACGTCATGGTGTCGATGGTGTCGTCGCTGGTGTTCCTGTTCGGCATCGCCCTCGTGTACGCGGCAACCGGAACGTTGAACATGGCCGAGGTGGCCGTACGATTCGACGACGTTTCGTCGGGCACCCGCACCGCGTTGTTCGCGGTGCTGCTTGTGGGGTTCGGCATCAAGGCCGCCGTCTTCCCGCTCTCCGCGTGGTTGCCCGACTCCTACCCCACCGCGCCCGCACCGGTCACCGCCGTGTTCGCCGGCCTTCTGACGAAAGTCGGTGTGTACGCAATCATCCGTGCACATTCCCTGCTGTTTCCCGGCGGTGGTCTTGACCCGCTGTTGCTCGTGGCGGCGCTACTGACCATGCTCGTCGGCATCCTTGGCGCGATCGCACAGAGCGACATCAAGAGGCTGTTGTCGTTCACGTTGGTCAGCCACATCGGCTACATGGTGTTCGGCATTGCACTGTCCAGCGAGCTCGGCATGTCCGGAGCGATCTACTATGTGGCCCACCACATCGTGGTCCAGACGACGCTGTTCCTCGTCGTCGGGCTGATCGAACGCCAGGCCGGCGCATCCACGCTGCAGCGTCTCGGCGGGCTGGCCGCCGCCAGTCCCCTCCTGGCATTCGTGTTCGTGGTTCCCGCCCTGAATCTCGGTGGTATACCACCGTTCTCAGGCTTCATCGGCAAGGTCGCGCTGCTGGAGGCGGGTGCACAGAGCGGCTCGACCCTGGCGTGGGTACTGGTCGGCGGAAGCGTCCTGACCAGCCTGCTGACGCTGTACGTCATCGTGCGGGTGTGGACGAAAGCGTTCTGGCGGTCCCGCGAGGACGCGCCGGAAGGACATCTGGCCGCGGCGGCACCGGCAGCGCTGCTCGACGATTCCGGGGATGTCGAGTTCATGGACCGCGACGACGTGGGCAGGATGCCGGTGGGCATGCTGGCGCCGACGGGTGCGCTGATCGCGGTCGGACTTTCCATGACGGTTCTCGCCGGACCGTTCTTCGCGTATTGCGAGCGTGCCGCCGACCAGGTTCTCGATCCTGGCCAGTACATCTCGGCGGTGATGGCGCAAGTGATGCGAAACCTCCTGCTCCGCACCTGGGTGGTGTGCTGGCTGATCCTGGTGTGGATCCTGTTGTGGGGCACGTTCTCTGCGGCCAACATCTTGTCGGGCCTGCTGATCGCCCTGGTCATCACACTGTTGCTACCGCTGCCCGCAGTGCCCGTCGAGGGCCGGGTGCATCCGTTGTCGCTGCTGCGGCTGATCGTCACCGTCGCCTACTACCTGCTGCTGTCGTCGATACAGGTGGCGTTCCTCGCCGTCAAGCCCGGCCCGCCACCGCTATCGGCGGTCCTGCGTGGTCATCTGGCGGTCAAATCCGATCTCGTGCTCGCGTTGGCCGTCAACATCTTCAATTTGATCCCCGGTTCGATCGTGCTGGAGATCGATCGGAGTCGGCGAATGCTTTACATGCACGTGATCGACGTCGGCAACGAACGCGCCGTCGCCCGGTTCTACAGCCAGGTCACCGAGGTGGAGCGAATGCTGGTCGCCACATTCGAGCGCGAAAAGGATTGGCGCCCTTCATCGGAAAGGGACCGCACATGACATACGTCTGGGTCGCCGCTGCGGTCATGCTGATAGCCGCGGCCGGCGTCACGATGATCCGGCTGCTCGCCGGTCCGAGCACCCTGGACCGACTGGTGGCACTGGACACCCTCGTCGCCGTGACCATGTGCGGCATCGGCGCGTGGGCCGCCTTCAGCCTCGACACCACCGTGACCTACGCCATGGCTGCGCTGGCACTGATCAGCTTCGTCGGATCGGTCAGCGTCGCCAGGTTCCGCGTTCCGGACATCGATACCCGGGACACCGCAAGGAGGCGGCAATGAACGTGTTCGACATCGTGACCGCCGTGCTCGTTCTCGGCGGCTCCGCGCTCGCCCTGACCGCGGCGATCGGCGTGGTTCGTTTCCCTGACACGTTGACACGGATGCACGCGGCGTCCAAGCCACAGGTGCTGGGCCTGCTGCTGGTGCTGGTCGGCGCGGCGATTCGATTGAGGGGCCACCCCGACGTCGGCATGCTCATCCTCACCGGGCTGTTCACCGTGATCACCGCGCCGGTGGTGGCCAATCGGGTTGGTCAGCTGGCTTATCGGGAACAGAACGTTCGCGATGACTTGTTGACAACCGACGAGTTGTACGAGTTCGCCGAACCCGAGGGCGGCCATGGCCAGGACTGACGATGACAGCTGGGACATCACCGAAGGTGTCGGTGCTACCGCGCTCGGCGTGGCGTGGGCGCGGTCGCAGGAGGCGAGCTCGACCTGCCCGCTGTTCACCGACACCTACGCCCAGCGATTCATCGATGCGGCCATCGCCCGCGGATGGCAGCTGCCTCCGGCTCATATGGTCGAACGGATGCGGGCGATCGCCAACTACACAGCATCCCGTACGAAGTGGTTCGACGACTTCTTCGTCACCGCGTGCGCGCACGGCATCACGCAGGCGGTCATCCTGGCCGCAGGGCTCGACGCCAGGGCCTGGCGGCTGCCATGGGCCGACGACAGCGTCGTGTATGAGATCGACCAGCCGAAGGTGCTGGCGTTCAAAGCCCAGACACTGGCGAACGATCAGCCGGCTGCTCGCTACGTCGCGGTGCCCATCGACCTCCGCCGAGACTGGCCGAAGGCGCTGCGGGACGCGGGCTTCGACCCAGGAGAACCCACGGCGTGGGTTGCCGAGGGGTTGCTGCCCTACCTGCCCGCTGACGGCCAGGACCTGCTGTTCGAGCGCATCCACGAACTCAGCGCCCCGGGTAGCCGGGTGGCCGTCGAGTCGTTCGGCTCTGGGTTCTTCGACCCCGCATATCTGGCGAGTCGACGCGAACAGTTGCGCCAGCTGCGTGAGAAGGCCGGCGTCGACGACGAGGATGCCCCCGACGTCCAGGATCTCTGGTTCGTCGAGGACCGCACAGACGTCGCCGAATGGCTGATGGATCACGGCTGGCGAGTGTCGTCGGAGGATGCCGGGACGCTGATGGAACGCTTCGGTCGTCCGCCTGCCGCAACGGCCGAGGACACCACGCCGCGCACCGCGTTCGTGGAGGGTGCGCGCGGCTAGTTCGGATCTAGTCGGATAGCTGGAACTCGACCATCGCGGTCACTGTGTCGACGGCTTCGCTGAGCGCCCCCACCCGTGCGGCGACACTGGGCGCGGCGAGCACCGCGTAACGGTCTGCCTGTCCCATCGGCAAACGGGAAGCCAAGGTGTACAACCACATCGCGGCATCACCCGAGGCATCGGCGCCGGCGACGATATCGCGCGCGATCACCTGCGCACCGCGCGCCTGGGCGATCCGCTCGAACAGTGCGATCATGCGATCCTCGATATCGCGGATGGCATCCACGTCGACGCTTTCACCCGGTTCATCGGGCCAAGGCTCGACTGCCGCCCGCGGGTATGGATCGTCGGGCTGCCATTCCAGCACCCTGATCCGCTCACCCATGACACATCGAAGGCGATAATGACCGTCCCCGAAGTCGGCGCTTTCGGTGATGTGTGCCATCGCACCGACGTCGCTGCGGATGTCGTCGCCCCCGACCTCGCGTCCCGCCGCGATCAGCACCACTCCGAACGCCGGATCATCTGCGCCCAGGCAGTCCGAAACCATTGCGGCGTAGCGGGGTTCGAAAATCCGCAGCGGCAGCTCCTCGCCGGGCAGCATCGCCACCTGCAGCGGAAACATGGGCGTGGCGGCCATCCTCAGATGTCCAACTCGGCGACCAGGGCATCGACCACGGCGCGCAGATCACCGTCGTTCTCCTCCGCCACCCGACGTTGTCGTTGATAGGACCCACCCGAGGAGCAGATGTCGGCGACCAGGCGGAGTTCGTCGGCACAGTTCAGCGAGGCGGCCACCGGCTCGAGCCGGTTCAGCAGGTCGTCGAGATCGTCGGTCACCAAGCGCTCGTTGCTGTCCTCGTCCAGGATGATCACCGCGTCCAGGCCGTAACGGGCTGCGCGCCACTTGTTTTCCTGTACGTGCCATGGCGGCATCGTCGGGAGCCGCTCGCCCGCGTCCAGACGATGGTCGAGGTCGACGATCAGGCAATGCGTCAACGCCACCAGCGCGCTCAGCTCGCCGATGTTGGAGACCCCGTCGAAGATCCGCACTTCCACTGTGCCAATGTGCGGTGACGGCCTGATATCCCAACGAATTTCGTTCATGTGGTCGATGATGCCGGTCTTCTTCTGATCATGAACGAACCCTTCCCACTCCCGCCACGTTTGGAAGTGGAACGGCAGGCCGGCCGTGGGCAGCTGCTGAAACATCATCGCCCGGTTGGATGCGTAACCGGTGTCCTCACCGTCCCAGAACGGCGACGACGCGGACAGCGCCAACAGATGCGGGTAGTGGTTGAGTAGCGACGTGTTGATCGCCATCACCTTGTGCGCGGACGAGACTCCCACGTGCACGTGCACGCCCCAGATCAGCATCTGACGCCCCCACCACTGCGTGCGCTTGATCAGCTCGGCGTAGCGGGGTGCATCGGTCAGGCTCTCCGGGGTCCATTTCGCGAACGGATGCGTACCCGCACAGAACAACTCCATGTTGCGGTCCCGCACGATCTTGCGCGCCGTCCGCAGCGTCGACCGCAGATCGTCCATAGCCTCGGGGACAGAATCGCAGACACCGGTGACGATCTCGACCGTGTTGCGCAGCAGTTCCTTGTGTACCCGCGGGTTGTTCGCGCCGAGCTCCTCGATGACCTCGGTGGCGACATTGCTCACATCGCGGGTCTCGGCGTCGACGAGCGCGAACTCCCATTCGACCCCGAGCGTGGGCCGGGGTGAACCGACGAAATCTATGTGCCTGCTAGCCGACGCCGATGACACCGCACGCCACGCGCTTTCCGGCATCGCCGGTGGCCAGGGTGGTCTCGTCGGGCGGTGGGTCGCCGTTGACCTGTTGGTAGCGCTCCGGCGGGATGTTGGCGAAGTTGTCCGCCTTCTCATGAATGATGATCGCGGTGTTGGCGCCGCTGGTCAGATCTTCCGCGGTGAACGCGTCGGTCGTCGTCACCAACATCGCCGAGCCGTCCTCGCGAACCTGTAGCGATGTCAGGTCGCCGCTGGCGGGATGGCCGGTATGGCCAGGCACCTGCAAATGTCCACCGGCCGAATTGAAGTCGCCCGGCGCACCGCCCGTCGGCGCGACCGAGTTGGCCTCGCACTTACCGACCGAGTGGATGTGCAGGCCATGGAACCCCGGGGCCAGCTGACCGCCCTCGGTGGTCTGCACGGTCACCGTGGCGTAGTCCCCGGTGAACGCGATCTCCGCGGTGGCGACCGTGGTCCCGTTCGGAAGTTTCAGGTCCGCGGTCAGGGTCTCTCCGCTGGCCTGACCCTCCTGGCCACCGGGCGGCGCCGCCGGTGGCGGCGAGCCGGTCCAGACCGACGGCGTGGTGCCCGGCGTGGTGGCGGGTACTTCGTTGTTGCTGCATGCGCTCAACACGAGCGCGGGAACTGCGAAGCAAGCTGCGACAGCGACGGTCTTGAGCATGTGCAAGAGCCTAGCCGGTGACCACCACGACCAAACCCGGCGGCTGTTCGGCAAGCTCGGGTAATCGCGGCTCGACCGGTGCATCCAGCAGCCGACCCACCTCCTCGGCGGCCTCCCGCTCCCCGGGCCCGTCGCTGAAGTAGACGGTGGTGACTGCCACGCTCGGTAACTCCAGGTTTCCGGTTTCGACGACGTTCCAGCCGTCCTCGCGCAGCCGATTGGCTGTCCCCTCTGCGGCGCCGTCCACCGTCGAGATGTTGAAGACGCGCACCTCGGGCCGGACCGGCTCAGGAGATTCCGTCGGACTCGTCGTGGTGGTGGTTGTGGTGGTTGTCGCGATGGGCGATTGTTCGCCCTCATCGTCGCCGCCGCCCATCGCCTGGAAGCCCACCAGCAGAAACACCACGCCGAGGAACAGCAGGACCATCACCATGGCGCGCAGGGGCAGGCCAGACGAGTTTTGCTGATTCATTGCGTTCACTGTATCCAGGCGGACAAGCAGCTCCGTCAATCCCCCGACGGGCTCAGGTGACGTCGAAGCCCAACCGGCGTGCGGCTCGCGCTTTCTGCCTGCTCGCGCGCAACCGACGCAACCGCTTGACCAGCATCGGGTCCGCAGCAAGCGCCTCAGGACGGTCCACCAGCGCGTTCAGCACCTGGTAGTAGCGGGTGGCCGACATGGAGAACAGCTCCTTGATTGCATCTTCCTTGGAGCCCGCGTACTTCCACCATTGACGCTCGAACGCCAGGATGTCGTGCTCGCGCCGGGTCAGCCCATCGGCCAGGGCAGGGCCGTCCCCGGATTGCTCAGTCCGCGCGATTGCGCCGTCCATCTCGCTCCTGGACCCTTCCAACACTCGAAATGACATCGCTGTGGTTCGGCGATCATTCAACCACGGGTTTGCATGCTGAGCCGTCCGACATGCCCACGAGTCGGGCGATAAGGATTGCCGACTTAAGCTGTTGCGCGTGGCAGTCGTACCCATTCGCATCGTAGGAGATCCCGTCCTGCACACCGCGACCGAGCCGGTGCCCGTCGGTGACGACGGTTCGCTGCCCCCGGATCTCGCGGACTTGATCAAGGACCTCTACGACACGATGACAGCAGCCAACGGCGTGGGTCTGGCCGCAAACCAGATCGGTGTGTCCAAGCGCGTGTTCGTCTTTGACTGCGCCGACGAACGCGGGAGAACGACGCGCCGCAAAGGCGTCGTCGTCAACCCGGTGCTCGAGACGTCCGCGGTTCCGGAGACCATGCCCGATCCGGACGACGATGACGAGGGCTGCCTGTCGGTGCCCGGCGAATCGTTTCCGACGGGCCGGGCTGACTGGGCGCGAGTGAAGGGGCTGGATGCCGACGGCACACCCATCATGCTGGAGGGCACCGGCCTGTTTGCGCGGATGTTGCAACACGAGACCGGACATCTGGACGGCTTCCTATACCTGGATCGGCTGGTCGGCCGGCATGCCCGAAGTGCCAAGCGCGCGGTGAAGTCACACGGTTGGGGCGTGCCGGGGCTGCAGTGGGAGCCCGGCAAGGATCCCGACCCGTTCGGTCACTGATGCGGATCCCTGAGGTGGGAACGCGGGTGATGATTCGTCACCGACTGCCCGCCGGGTCGGTACCACCGCTGACAGACGTGATCGGTCAGCTGGTGCAGACGGAGCCCACGCTGCAGGTCCGCACCAAACGCGGTGATGTGGTGGCTGTCGCCGCCGACCAGGTGGTCGCGATCAAGGCGCTCACCGCCAAGCCAATACGGACTTCTTCTATCCGGGAAAACATTCGTAACCTCGAACACGCGGCGGCACTGGCTTGGCCGGGGGTCGAACAGCAATGGGTGGGCGGATGGTTCTGCCGCTTCGGGCACGGCAGCACCAGGCGCGCTAATTCTGCTGTCCCACTGGACGTGTCCCGCATCGATGACCTGGGAGCGATCGTTGATTGGTACCGGTCGCGATCAGTGGCACCGCTGGCGAGCGTGCCGGACCGACTGTTTCGCGTTCCGCCACATGCGCCGACCGATGCCGAGAACCTCGTCATGACATGCGATATCGAGCAGAGCCATCCGCAAAGTGGGCTGACGCTCTCGCCGCAGCCGGATGACGAATGGCTGCGGATCTACGAACGCAAGGTTCCCACCGAGGTCTTGACTGCCGTCATCGACGGCGAGGTGGCTTTCGCGACGCTCGCGGGAGCGGCAGCGGCACGGGCGGCCGTCACCGATGCCCCCGACGGCACGCGGTGGCTCGGCTTGTCGGCGTTGAAGGTCAGCGAGGATCAGCGCCGCCGCGGCCACGCACGGTCCCTGTGCACCGCACTGCTCGCCTGGGGCGCCGAGAACGGCGCGCACCGCGCCTACACACAGGTTCTCGCCGACAATGCCTCTGCCGCAGCTCTTTTCGAGTCGATGGGTTTCACACTCCACCACAGCTCGCGCTACGTGCGGCTCGACTACCACGTTCAGAAGGGTGGGGGTTGGTAGTTGGCGGCGAGCCAGGCTTGGCGTTGTCGTTCTTCCTCGGCGATGAGTTCGGTGCGTTCGCGTCGTTCGGCGTTGATGCGGTCTTGGCGGTCCTGGGCGCGAGTTTGTTTGCGCCGCGGCATCATCGCACTGCGATCCGTGTCGGGGGCGGGCACATAGGCAGGCAGGTCGAGGTCGGCGGTGGGCTGCGCGAGGGTGGGGAACATCGCCGCGCCGTGGGGTGCGGTGGTGTAGGTGTGCCCACTGGGGGACCTCAACACCATCGTGCCGTCTGATAGTTGCTGGTCGGCCCAGCCATCCGGACCGGTGTGAAACGTCTTGACCAGATGATGAATCCGGCAGTAATGCTTGGTGTTCGACGGATGCGTCGGCCCCCACGGGTAGGGCAGCGTGTGGTCGACATCGCAGCCCGACACCGGCTTATCGCAGCCCGGCCAGCGACACGTCAGATCCCGCCACCCAAGGAATTCCTTGTTCTTCGGGCTGGGCCGATACCCCAGATCCGGCGCCACACCCGTCGGCACGGTCAGCGGCGTGAGCTGCGCGGTCGTGGCCAGCTGACGCACTGATTCGGCGGGCAGGATCCCGAACCCGCGCAGATAGCCCGGGGCATCACTGGTGCCCTCGAGGGTGCCTTGTTCGGCCAGCACATGGACCACCGCCGCGGCCGCCGCACCGGCCGCCGCCTGTGCCGCCCTGGCCGTGCAGTCCTCGCGCCCGCACGCACAGCCCAGGGTGGCGTCCCCGCGGCCCAGCGCCCCGCACGCATCAGCACGGCGCTGAGCCTGCGACCTCGGGTCGTGCTCACACACCGTGGCCGCCAACGCATCCAACCGCGCCGTGAGCGCCGCCCCGTCGGTGGCGCGCAGATGACCCGAGGCCCACGCCATCCCCACACTGGCCGGCTCCACCTCGAAATACCGGTTGCTTTCCACCGTGGGCGGCACCCGCACCCCGGCCGGGTCGAACCTGGCCACCCACTGATCCACCCGATCCTGCAGCTTGGGCTTGGACAGCTTCATCCACTTCTCACAATGGCGCGCGATCGCCTCATCGACCTCGGGCATGATCGCGTCCTCGACGTTGTCGGTGCGCGCAATGATCATCGCCACCATCCGGTAATCGATGCCGCCGCGCACAAAGACTTCGGCCACCGTCGGTAGCCGGTGGGCCAGCGCGCACGCGAACTGCACCTGCCCCACCGCGCGGGCATGGCTGATGTTCTGCACCGCCGACACCTCAGCAGCCACCCCGGCGACATAATCGACCACATACCACTCCAGCTCGGCCAACGCCCCCACACGCCGCTCATACAGCTCAGCCACCGCCAACAACCGCCGCGCGATCGCCGCTGACTCCGCCCGCGCCGAGACACCCATCACCTCGACAACATCGAAATCCGACATGCCATCGAACATACATTCGATCCTAGCCGAACCCACCGACCAAACTTGGCGGCTCGACATCTGCTCGACTGGAACCGAAGAAGAAGCCCCGCTCGGCATGGCGGCGGTTCGTCTACCCGGCGCCCAACGCGTGCTGGCAACTCGATGCCACCGAGTACGTGCTCAGCGGCGGACGTAAGTGCGTGATCTTCCAGCTCATCGACGACCACTCCCGCTACGCCCTGGCCTCGCACGTGGCGTGGGGTGAGACCGCCGCGGCGGCGATCATCGTCTTCGACGCGGCAGTGGCCGCTCACGGTGTACCCCAACGACTCCTGTCCGACAACGGCGTTGCGCTTAACCCGTCGCGGCGTGGGCATCTGGGCCAACTCGTCGCACACGTTGGTGCCTTCGGCGTGGAAGCGATCACCGGCAAGCCCTACAAGCCCACCACCCAGGGCAAGAACGAACGCTTCCACCAAACCCTGTTCCGCTACCTCGACAAACAGCCGCTCGCCCAGTCGTTGGCCGAACTGCAAGCCCAGGTCGACGAGTTCGACCACATCTACAACACCGAGCGGCCCCACCAAGGACTGCCCGGTCGCATCACGCCACTGGCCGCGTGGGAAGCCACCTCCAAAGCTGATCCACCGCGCCCCAGAGCTGACCGGCCCATCTACCAGCGCGTCCGGAGCCGATATCAAAGCCCCCGTCCGCAGCTGCCCGCTGATCTGCCCGCCGGCACGTGCGTCAGAACTGTGAATACATCGGGCACCATCAGCCTGGACGGCGTGCACTACAAAGTCGACGTGGACCTCGCATTCCAGCAAGCCCTCGTAGTCAGCACCGGCAACAAGACCGGCGACGCGATCATCATCACCGACCTGGACGGCGAGGTTCTCGCCGAGCACGCCCGACCCGCACCCGGCGTCCGCTACGTCGGCAACGGCCAGCGCTCAGGAACCCGCCCCACCAACCCACGACCGTCACCGAAGTCCTGATACACCAACTGTCACCGATGTCCTGATGCAGAACTGTCACCGATGTCCTGAGACATCACACCGACCAAACCTCCCGACCGGCTCGGGACTTGTGGGTAACCGCGGACCGGCTGGAAGGTCGTGGATAGGGCTCGATCGTGACGCACACAGCTCGCCGCCGACGTTCCGTACGCTCGGGACCGTGCGGGTTGCCACATGGAACGTCAACTCGATCCGGGCACGCGTCGATCGCGTCGCGGACTGGCTCGAACGCGCCGACGTGGACGTGCTGGCCATGCAGGAGACCAAGTGCACCGACGACCAATTCCCCACCATGCCGTTTCTGGCGGCCGGATACGACGTGGTGCACTGCGGGTTCAACCAGTGGAACGGGGTGGCCATCGCGTCCCGCGTCGGCATCGAGGATGTCCAGGTCGGATTCGACAACCAGCCGACGTGGAGCGACAGGCCGGAGGTGGAGGCCGCCGCAGAAGCACGTGCGCTCGGCGCGACGTGCAACGGGGTACGCGTATGGAGCCTGTATGTGCCCAACGGGCGCTTCGTCGGCTCGCCCCACTACGTGTACAAGCTGCAATGGCTTGCCGCGTTGCGTGATACGGCGCAGAAGTGGCTCACCGACGACCCGGCGGCACAGCTCGCGCTCGTGGGTGACTGGAACATCGCACCGACCGACGAGGACGTGTGGAGCGTCGAGGCCTACGAGGGCAGTACGCACGTCACCGAGCCGGAGCGGTCGGCGTTCAAAGCGATCCTGGACACCCAATTCAGCGATTTGGTAAGGCCTTTCACCCCTGGTCCGGCCGTATACACCTATTGGGACTACACCCAGCTACGGTTTCCCAAGAACCGGGGCATGCGCATCGACTTCATACTCGGCTCACCGACGCTGGCGGCACGTGTCAGCCATGCCGAGATCGTCCGCGAAGAACGGAAGGGTAAGGCGCCCAGCGATCACGCCCCCGTCCTCGTCGAGCTGACGTAGCCGGTCACGCCTCGTTGTCGGCACCGGGCGCGTCGGCGTAACGACCCGGGTTGAACAGCGATGCGATGGCACCGATGAGCATCATCGCCGCCGCGGCGATGAACACCACCGTGAGCCCGGTGTGGAACGGCTCGGTGATCAGCTGCGGGAAGAAGGTCTTGCCGGTCAGCACATCTGCGTTGACGCCAGGTGCGTCGAGCGCTCCCGACGGGCCGAGCAGTTCGTCGATCGGATTGTAGCCGAGGAACGCCGCGAACAGGCTGCCCACCGGCGGGAGATTGGCGACCTGATGAGCAACATCGGCCGAAACACCTTGAGACTGAAGGCCGCTGTTCATCGCTGTTGGCAGCGTTTCCGCGAGCCCGACGATCATGAGCGAGAAGAAGATACCGATCGACAACGAGCTTCCCGCGTTGAAGAAGGTCGCTCGCACACCGGATGCGGCGCCGCGCTGATCGGCGGGAACGCTCGACATGATGGCCGCGGTGTTGGGTGCGGTGAAGATGCCGCCGCCGATTCCGTTCAGGAACACCAGCAGCGCGAAGATCCAGTACTCAAAGTTGACCGGAATCATCAGCAGTGCAATGAAACTGACGGCCATCAACAGCATGCCTGCAACAGTCAACGGGCGCGCCCCGATGCGGTCTGACAGCCAACCCGCCGCGGGTGCACCGACCAGAAAGCCGAATGTGGCCGGTAGCAGATAGATGCCCGCCCACAACGGAGTGGATTCGAAGCTGTAGCCGTGCAAGGGAAGCCAGATGCCCTGCAACCAGATGATCAGCATGAACTGCAGGCCGCCACGACCAACCGACGACATCAGACCGGCGAGGTTGCCCATGCCGAACGACGCCGACTTGAAGAGCCGGATGTCGACCATCGGCGTCGCGACTCGCAATTCGACGAAGCAGAACGCCACCAGCAGAAGCAATCCGAGACCGATCGAGCCCAGCACCCAGGGGCTGGTCCAACCGGTCGTCGAGTCACCGTAAGGCTGGATGCCGTAGGTGATGCCTACCAGCAGGATGGTCAACCCGAGTCCGAACGTCACCACGCCCGACCAGTCCAACCGGCCAGGCTTTCGAGATCCCAACTCGCGCAGCGACCGATAGCTCCAGATCGTGCCGACGATGCCGATCGGCACGCCGACCCAGAACACCGCCTTCCAGTGCCACTCGGAGAGGAACCCACCGATCAGGAGGCCGAGGAACGACCCCGCGACCGCGGCGACCATATTCACCCCCAACGCCATTCCGCGCTGTTTGGCGGGGAACGCATCGGTAAGGATCGCCGACGACGAGGCCATCAACATCGCACCGCCGACACCCTGGATGACGCGCCAGGCGATCAGCCACAACGCGCCGCCGTCCGTCGCGAACGGGTCGAAGGACAGCGCGACGGCCGCCACGGTGAAGACGACGAATCCGAGGTTGTAGATGCGGACGCGGCCGAACATGTCGCCGAGTCGACCGAAGGGAACGACGAGCACCGCCGTCACCACCAGGTAACCCATGATCATCCAGAGCAGGTAGCTGATGTTGCCCGGAGACAGCGGATCGAGCCCGATTCCGCGAAAGATCGCGGGCAGAGAGATCAGCACGATCGACGCGTTGATGGCGGCCAGCAGAATGCCCAGCGTGGTGTTCGACAGCACGACCCACTTGTAGAACGGGTGTTCACGGTCCATATGGACTCGCCGCGTGGCGGTATTGGACAGCGCGTCGTCGGCCGTCCCGGTGGCGTCGCTCGCCCCGATCTCAGTCGTCATCAACTTCGCTTTTCGTATAACAGGCACCGGCGGGCGCAAAACACATATATTAGCTATACAAAGCATCTCGAGGCAATTCCTATTCCCGTTCAGCGTTGCCCTGCGCTAGCGTGGCGAGTGTCCACACACGGGAGCGCACACTTCAGTGCGCTGAGAGGACGGGTAGGCCCGTCGACCGTACGAACCTGACCGGGTAATGCCGGCGTAGGGAGATGCTGAATGACCGTGCCGTCTGTTGTCGATCCATCCGTGACCACCGGCCCCATCGCGGGCAGCACCAAGATCTACCGCCGAGTCGATGGGATGGGCGTGCCGTTCCGCCGGGTCAACCTGTCCAACGGCGAACATTTCGACCTCTACGACACGTCGGGTCCGTATACCGACGCGGATGCGGAGATCGACCTCAAGAAGGGCCTGCCGCGCCGCCTGGGCGTCGAGCGTGACCGCGGAACCCAACTTCAACGTGCCCGCAACGGCGAGGTCACCGCCGAGATGGCGTTCATCGCCGCGCGTGAGGGGGTCGCGCCCGAACTGGTCCGCGACGAGGTGGCCCGTGGCCGAGCGGTCATCCCCGCCAACCACAACCATCCCGAATCCGAGCCGATGATCATCGGCAAGGCGTTCGCCGTGAAAGTCAATGCGAACATCGGCAATTCGGCAGTCACCAGCTCGATCGCAGATGAGGTCGACAAAATGGTCTGGGCCACCCGTTGGGGCGCCGACACGATCATGGACCTGTCCACGGGCCGCGACATCCATCTGACGCGGGAGTGGATCCTGCGCAACTCACCGGTGCCCGTCGGCACTGTGCCGATCTACCAGGCGCTGGAGAAGGTCAACGGCGATCCAACGGCGCTGACGTGGGAGTGCTACCGCGACACCGTGATCGAGCAGTGCGAGCAGGGCGTGGACTACATGACCGTGCACGCCGGCGTGCTGCTGCGACATGTGCCGCTGACCGCCAAACGCGTCACGGGAATCGTGAGCCGCGGCGGCTCGATCATGGCGGCATGGTGCCTGGCGCATCGATCGGGAGTCGTTCCTCTACACCCGCTTCGACGAACTGTGCGAGATCCTTCAGCGCTACGACGTCACGTTCTCGCTTGGCGACGGTCTACGACCGGGTTCGATCGCTGACGCCAACGACGCGGCCCAGTTCGCCGAACTGCGCACCCTCGGCGAGCTGACCAAGATCGCGAAATCCCATGGCGTACAGGTGATGATCGAAGGGCCCGGTCACGTCCCGATGCACAAGATCGTGGAGAACGTTCGCCTGGAAGAGGAGCTGTGCGACGAGGCCCCCTTCTACACGCTGGGCCCGCTGACCACCGACATCGCTCCCGGCTACGACCACATCACGTCGGCGATCGGCGCGGCGATCATCGCCCAGGCGGGCACCGCGATGCTGTGCTACGTCACGCCGAAGGAACACCTCGGACTGCCGGATCGCAAGGACGTCAAGGACGGCGTGATCGCCTACAAGATCGCCGCGCACGCCGCCGATCTGGCCAAGGGGCACCCACGCGCACAGGAACGCGACGACGCCCTGTCCCGCGCCCGCTTCGAGTTCCGGTGGCATGACCAGTTCGCACTCTCCCTCGATCCGGATACCGCACGCGAGTTTCACGACGAGACTCTTCCCGCCGAACCGGCAAAGACCGCACACTTCTGCTCGATGTGCGGCCCCAGGTTCTGCTCCATGCGCATCACCCAGGACATCGCGACGTCGGATGGCACTGGCGGACAGATGACGACGAGCTTGCGCGAAGAACAGATGACGGGTGATGAGCGCTTGCGCGAAGAACAGATGCCCCAGCTTCCACTGGCCCCGCCGGGCCGGACCCCGCTGCGGGTCATGACCATCGCCGGATCCGACTCAGGCGGCGGAGCCGGCATCCAGGCCGACATGCGGACGTTCGCGATGTTGGGTGTCCACGGGCTCGTCGCCGTCACGGCCGTGACGGTGCAGAACTCGCTGGGAGTCAAAGGTTTTCACGAGATACCGCTGGACGTCATCGCCGGCCAGATCGAAGCGGTGACATCCGACATCGGTGTTCAGGCCGCCAAGACCGGCATGCTGGCGTCGTCCGCGATCATCGACACCGTCGCCGACACCTGGCGCAGGCAAGGTCTTGCAGATACTGTGCCGCTCGTCGTCGACCCGGTGTGCGCGTCGATGCACGGCGATCCACTGCTGCACCCGACCGCGCTGGATTCCCTCAAGGGACAACTGTTCCCGCTCGCCACTCTGGTGACACCGAATCTCGATGAGGTGCGTCTGCTCACCGGTATCGAGGTCATCGACTCCGATACACAACGCCAGGCGGCACGCGGCCTGCATGCGCTCGGGCCGCAGTGGGTGCTGGTCAAGGGCGGGCACCTGAGGGCGTCGTCGCAGAGCCCGGATCTGCTGTTCGACGGGACAAACTTCTTCGAGTTCGACACCGCCCGCATTGAGACTGGGCACGATCACGGTGCCGGCGACACATTGGCCGCCGCGATCGCAAGCGCACTCGCCAACGGGTACACCGTGCCCGACGCGGTCGCATTCGGAAAGCGCTGGGTGACCGAATGTCTACGTGCGGCATATCCGCTGGGACACGGCCACGGCCCGGTGTCGGCACTCTTCAGACTCAACGAATGACCCTCGAGCAGATTGCGGGCATCGCCCACGAGCCGGTCGGCACGGCCGAGGGTGTCCCTAATGGCATAGTCGTTCTGACGCACGGCGCCGGCGGCAGCCGGGAGTCGCCGCTCCTGCAGAAGATCTGCGACGAATGGGCCGCGCGCGGCTGGCTCGCGGTTCGGTACAACCTGCCGTATCGGCGACGACGACCCAAGGGACCGCCGTCCGGATCTGCGGCGGCCGACCGAGCCGGCGTCGTCGAGGCCATCGAGCTGGCCCGCACCCTCGCAGAAGGCCCGGTCGTGGCGGGCGGACACTCTTACGGTGGCCGCATGACGTCGATGGCCGTCGCCGATGCAACAGCGAAAGTCGATGCGCTGACACTGTTTTCGTATCCGCTGCATCCACCGGGCAAGCCCGAGAGGGTTCGCACCGAGCATCTACCCCTGATCTCGGTGCCGACGGTGTTCACCCATGGGACCGCTGACCCGTTCGGATCGATCGAGGAACTTCGGTCTGCCGCAGCTCTCATTTCGGCCACCACCGAGGTCGTCGAGATCACCGGTGCCCGACATGATCTCGGCTCGAAATCACTCGATGTTCCTGCGCTTTCAGTCGACGCCGCACTTCGATCGCTCGGGGCCGCTGGAGATTGAGCTAGCGCTGGTAATCGATCCGAGATTGAAGCTAGTGTCACGGGATGACCACGCCGCCGGACAATCCGCCGCCATACGGCCAGCCAGCGTCTCCGTACGGTGGGCAGCCTCAGTACGGCGGGCAGCCGTCGACCCCCTACCCCCCACCACCACCGCCGGGCGCCTACCCACCACCGCCCTCAGGTGCCTATCCACCACCGCCGCCGCAGCCCTACTCGCAGCAGCCGCAGGGCTATTTCCCGCCACCCCAGAAATCGAACTCCAAAAAGATCGTTTTCATCATCGTCGGAGTGATTGCGGCGCTCCTCGTCGGCGTCGCCGGCGTCGTCGTCCTGTTCTTGGCATTCGGCCAGGGCACCGTCACCGCGACCGACATCGCATTGGGCGACTGCCTGGCCGAGATCCCCGGCGACACCCGGGTGCTGACCGTGAAGACGATCGACTGCGCGGAATCGCACGCCGGCGAGGTCTTCGCGGTACTGCAGATGCCCGAGGGCGAGTTCCCCGGCCAGTCCGCCATCGACACGTACGCCGACAAGTGCAGCCCGGAGTTGGCGAGCTATTCGCCAGAAGCCATGACAGACGATTCCATCCAGCTGTATGTCCTCTACCCGACAGCCGCTACGTGGGATCAGGGCGACAGGGCGGTGACCTGCATCGCGACGCTCGATCCGCCGCGCTCTGGCTCGATCAAAGGCTGAGACGGTACCGGAAGGCCTCAGGGTACCTATCTGGTACCTGAGGTACCGTTCGAGCATGACTTCGGAGCAGTTCGACGCCGTAATCGTGGGCGCCGGTTTCGGGGGGATCGGCGCAGCCATCCAGCTCAAGCGGCTCGGCATGGAGAACTTCGTCATTCTCGACCGCGAAGACGACCTGGGCGGGACCTGGTACGTCAACCACTACCCCGGGCTGGCCGTCGACGTTCCGACGACCACCTACTCCTACTTCTTCGAGCCCAACCCCAACTGGTCGCGGCTGTTCTCCACGGGTACGGAGATCAAGCAGTACGCCGACGACGTGGCCGACAAGTACGACGTCCGATCGCACATGCGGTTCAACACCACGGTCGAGGGCGCTCGCTGGGATGAGGACGCCAAGGTGTGGCGGGTTGCGCTGGCCGGCGGTGGGACGCTGACGACGCGTTACCTGATCACCGCCACCGGCTTCCTGTCCCAACCCCACACGCCGGACATCCCTGGTATCACCGGGTTCGAGGGCAAGGTCATCCACACCACCGCCTGGGACAACGACTACGACCTCGCGGGCAAGCGGGTCGCGATCATCGGCACCGGAGCCACGGCGGTGCAGCTCATCCCCGAGCTCGCGAAAAAGGCCGCAGAACTGACCGTGTACCAGCGCACCGCCATCTGGGTGGTGCCCAAACTCGACTTCCGCTTCTCCGCACGAGCGAAGCGACTGTTCAAGCGGGTGCCTTTGGTGCAGAGAGCAATTCGGGCGATCACCGACTCGGTCTACGAGTTCTTCATCTACGTCGGTCTGCATCACCGGGAGTTCATCTTCCGCAGGCTCAACATCGGTGCGTCTGACATCGCGAAGCTGCATCGGTTCCTGTCGATCCGCGACCCCGAACTCCGCGAGAAGCTCACCCCTGACTACGACTTCGGGTGCAAGCGGCCCACGTTCTCGAACAACTACTATCGCATCTTCACCAAACCCCATGTGCACCTGCAGGCCAGCGGAATCGAGCGGGTGGAACCCGATGCCATCATCGCCGGCGACGGCACCAGGACAGTCATCGACACCCTGGTGCTCGCCACCGGTTTCGACCTCTGGGAGGCGAACTTCCCCGCCATCGAGATGGTCGGTCGGGAGGGTCGGAACCTCGGAAAGTGGTGGCGCGACACCAGATTCCAGGCATACCAGGGGGTGTCGGTGCCGTACTTCCCCAACTACCTGAGCCTGGCCAGCCCGTATGCGTTCCTCGGGTTGAACTTCTTCAACACGATGGAATACCAGATGCGGCACATGGATCGACTGTTCTCCGAGGTGCAGCGACGCGGGGCGACCACGTTCGAGATCACCGAGGACGCCAACACGCGCTACCTCGATCGGATGACAGAGCTGATCGCCGATTCGGTGTTCACCGTCGGCAACTGCGCGACGTCCAGGTCCTACTACTTCAACCCCAGCGGTGAGGCCACCCTGCTGCGTCCGATGTCGACGCGCACCGCCATCAAGGAAGCTTCCGAGTACCCGTTGAGCGACTATCAGATTGCGTGATCAGAGAGGAATCCAGCAGTGCCCTCAGAAGAACGGAAGCATTCGCGCGGCGCGACGATCGCGGGTCTTGGCCTTGCGGTTACCGGCGTGGCCCACTTCGTCCGCCCGGAGCTGTTCGAATCGATCACCCAGCAGGCGTTTCCCAGGAATACCCTGCAAAACATCTACGTCAACGGCGGCATCGAAACCGCGCTCGGCCTCGGCTTGGCAGCGCCGAAGACCCGCCGAGTCGCGGTCGTCGGTGTGATCGGTTACGTCGCCTACTTGGCAGGCAACGTCGCGCGTAATCGGTAGCGGCCCAGCAGCGTCAAATCCATTAGCCGCTCCACCGTCGCATAGCTGTGCACAGATCGCTCGTAACTCATCAGGCGGCCGAGATCGATCACCAGTGACATCGCGGCGTGAACGGCGAAGCGCGCCTGGCCCGGCGTCCAGTCGGGCCGCACCGCCACCACCAGTTCCACCCATGCCTCGACAGTCGAGCGCTGCATGTTGCGCAGGATCTTCTGGTCGGACGCGGACATGTTGAGCCGCTCGCTGTAGTAGACGTAATCCAGTTCGGGGCGGTCGAACGACCGCGCCACGTACCCATCGATCACCGCGGTCAGCGCGTCTTCCGGGTCGTCGATCGTGGCCGTGATGGACGCCGTATCCGCCGACAACCGATCGGCCGCCCGGCGGAACCCCGCCGCAAGGATGTCGCTCTTACCGGAGAAGTACCGGTAGATCCCCGATGCCGGCATCCCGACGGCCGCCGCGATGTCTTCCATGCCCGTCTCGCGATAGCCGTTGAGATTGAACAGCCGCATCGACTCATCCAGCAGCGCTTCGTATCTCGAAGATTCAGCCCCCGTCGACAGTTCGGCGCCGACGGTGCCGGCGTCGTCATCCGGATCGGGAAGTTCGGCGGCGACCACGGCGTCGGCGAGGTCGGCCAGCAGCGCCCGTACCTGGATGGCGGGCAGCTTGGCCCGGTGATCGACAATGCTGCCCACCACCGAAAGTACCGCGGTGGACAGAGTCCAGCGCTGACGCGGTGTGAGCTCCGGACGTATTGCACGAAGCGGTCGCTGGATTCGGCGATGCACGGTGCGCATCTGCGAGATCAGCGAGGCTTGATCGTCGCCGCGCAGGTACCGGGCCTCCCATCGATACAGCCCACCGGACTCGCGATTGGCCATCGCCGTATCGACCAGCGAAACGATCAGTCGATGCAGGACCGCTTGCGGGTCCTCCGACCCGGCGCCGTCGGCGAATTCCGTGCAATCCACCAGTTGCTGGCCGAGACTGAGCACCGCATCGCGGAAGAGTTCGTATTTTCCCGTGTAGTGCCGGTACAGCGCGGCCGCGGAGATGCCGACTCGCGACGCGATGGCCTCCATACTCACACCGTGAAAGCCCAGCGTGCTGAACGCCTCGGCCGAAGCACGCGCGATCTGCGCTTTGCGGTCCTTGGGGCGGCGCCGAACCGAATCGCCGCTCGCAGAAGATGGCCGCGCCATGGGCAACACCATAACCGACGTTACGCACACATCGACGCCCAACATCGTCGCCCAGCCAGGTCGTCCAACCAGGCTGGAAAATCAGGCCAGAGCAGTTGCTGCAATGTGAATGGGTACTAACATAACGGGGTGTACGGATGGGACGGGGGTTCCTTGCATCACTATCACCATCGCGCGTTCTACATCGGCGTCGGATGCGTCGTATTGATTGTCGCAGGACTCCTGGCGCTCAATTTTCCGGTGTTTCTCGACGCGTTTGACCAATATGGATTCCAGATCAAGTGTGGGACTGGATATGCCACCGACGTGACCCAGGCGGCCGCCGCCGCCGGTGAGCACAGCTACGTCGATCAATGCGAGACAGCGATGCTCGTGCGCCGGTTGTGGACCATTCCGCTGGCGTTGATCGGATCTGTTGGACTCGCCCTGGTGATGGCGGTCGCAGCGCTCAGCTGGGGCCGCGAGTCGGCATTCGGAAAAGACCCCGTCGCGTGAAATAGCATCGCCGTGTGAGCGCCCCCGGCGACCCGGAGCTGTACCGACGGCTTGGGACGTTCGACGCCGTGACCATCGGTCTGGGCTCGATGCTCGGCGCGGGCATATTCGTCGCGCTGGCCCCGGCGGCAGCGGCGGCGGGATCCGGTTTGCTGATCGGTCTCGGAATCGCCGCCGTCGTGGCGTACTGCAATGCCATCTCCTCCGCACGTCTGGCCGCGGTGTATCCCCACTCGGGCGGCACCTACGTGTACGGCAGGGAACGCCTCGGCGATTTCTGGGGCTACACGGCAGGGTGGAGCTTCGTCGTCGGCAAGGTCGCGTCCTGCGCGGCGATGGCGCTCACCGTCGGCTACTACGTATGGCCGGCCTGGGCTCACGCCATCGCGGTCGCAGCGGTGGTGGCGCTGACAGTGTTGAACTACACCGGGATTCAGAAGTCGGCACTGCTGACGCGCGCCATCGTCGCCGTGGTCCTCGCCGTGCTCGCCGTGGTGGTGGTCACCATCCTCGGCTTCGGCGATACAGATATCGCGCGCATCGGCATTGGCGGCGACATCTCCGCCGCCGGCGTGCTAGCAGGCCGGCGGGTTGCTATTCTTCGCTTTCGCCGGATATGCCCGCATCGCCACCCTGGGCGAGGAGGTACGCGATCCGGCTCGCACGATCCCACGCGCCATCCCGATCGCGCTGACCATCGCGCTGATGGTCTACGGCGTTGTCGCCATCGCGGTGCTGGCCCAATTAGGCAGTGACACATTGGCTTCCACAACAGCGCCGCTGGCCGACGCGGTCGTCTCGGCGGGCTTCTCCGTTCTGGAGCCGATGGTCCGGACGGGCGCCGCCGTTGCGGCACTCGGTGCACTACTGGCGCTGATCCTCGGCGTGTCCCGCACGACGCTGGCGATGGCGCGTGACCGCCACCTCCCGCACGCGCTGGCCGCGGTGCACCCGCGGTTCGGAAGCCCACACCGCGCCGAAGTCGCGGTCGGCGCCGTCGTGGCGGTCGCAGCGGCGGTGGTGGATGTCGGTGACGCGATCGGCTTCTCGTCGTTCGCAGTGCTGCTGTACTACGCGATCGCCAACGCGTCGGCGTGGACTCTGGAGCCGGAAGGCCGGCGACATCGGGCTTGGGCCGGAAGGTTCATCCCTGGCATCGGGCTCACCGGCTGCGTGTTGTTGGCGTTCACGCTGCCCTTGCCGGCGGTGGTCGTGGGCTCTGGTGTGGTCGTCGTCGGTGCGGTTGCCTACGGTCTTAGAGCATGGCTCTGATGGCATGGACTCCCTTGTTCACATGGAGGAGAGTCGACGCGCGTTCCGACGACGACTTCGTCGTCGCGCCTGACGAACGGCTCGACTGGTTTCGCACCATCGGCATCGGCGCACAACACGTCGTCGCGATGTTCGGCGCCACCTTCCTGGTGCCGGTGCTCACCGGATTCCCACCCGCGACCACCCTGCTGTTCTCGGGAGTCGGCACGGTGCTGTTCCTGCTGATCACCGGCAACCGACTGCCCAGCTATCTCGGGTCGAGCTTCTCGGTGATCGCTCCGGTCACGGCCGCGGTGGCGTCGCACGGCACCGGCAGCGCGCTCGGCGGTCTGGTGGCGGTCGGCCTCACCCTGATCGTCATCGGCGCGGTCGTCCATCTGGTCGGCACCCACTGGATCGACGTCACCCTGCCGCCGGTGGTCACGGGCGCGATCGTCGCCCTGATCGGCTTCAACCTCGCACCCGCCGCGAAGGCGAACTTCGAGAAGGGCCCGCTCGTCGGCATCGTCACCCTGGTGCTACTGGTGGCGACGCTCGCCTTCTTCCGCGGCATCATCGGCAGGCTGGCGATCTTCATCGCGGTATTCGCCGGGTACGTGCTGGCGCTGTTCCTCGGCGACGTCGACACGTCAGGCATCGAATCGGCACCGTGGCTCGGCCTGCCCGAGTTCCAGACCCCGACGTTCACGCTGGCGGTGCTGCCCATGTTCCTGCCCGCCGTCATCGCACTGGTCGCCGAGAACATCGGACACGTCAAGTCGGTCGGCCAGATGACGGGCACAGATGTCGACCCGGTGACGGGTCGCGCGCTGGCCGCCGACGGGGTGGCCACGACGCTGGCCGGCTTCGGTGGTGGCTCGGCCACCACCACCTACGCCGAGAACATCGGGGTAATGGCGGCCACCCGGGTCTATTCGACGGCGGCGTATTGGGTTGCCGCGGCGGTCGCCATCCTGCTGTCGCTGTGCCCGAAGGTGGGCGCCGCGATCTCGGCGATACCGCCGGGCGTGCTCGGCGGGGCGACGGTCGTGCTGTACGGACTGGTCGGCGTCCTCGGCGTCCGCATCTGGCTGACCAATCGAGTGGATTTCGCCAAGCCGCTCAACCAGATGACCGCAGCCATCCCGCTGATCATCGGCATCGCCGACTTCACCTGGCATGCAGGCAATTTGACGTTCACCGGTATTGCGCTCGGATCAATAGCCGCCCTGCTCGTCTATCACGGTATGCGGCTCTTGGGCCTGCGATCGACTAGGGAGCGCTCCGATGCCGCTGATCCCGCGGCGGAACTCCATTGACGCCCTCGACCGATTGGGCATACGTGCCGACGGCGAACGCCGCCGCCGAGCCCATCACCGACAGTGCGTCTCGGTCGATGTTGTCGATCGTGTCGCGCGGCGTGCGGTAGTTGGGGTCATAAGGGGCGCCGGCCCGGCCACCCCAAAGCCGTGCCTGCACCTCGGTTTTCACCTGCGATCCCCCGGTGGTCAACCCTCCGACGGGAACGCCGACACTCAGGAACGGGTAGTAGTCGGTGTAGCGGGTCAGCGGCATATCGGCGGGTCGCACCCCTGCGGAGTTGAGAAATCCCGCCAGCGTCCGTTCGATCCCCGCCGAACCGTCGGGTACGGTCCGAAACGGGATCTCCGGGTTCGGCTGGGCGGACTGGTCGCCGTCGTAGGTGAAATACCCGGCGTTCGGTGAGCCGATCATTTCGAGGTCGAGATAGAGCGCGATCTCGTCGAGCGCTGCGCCCGGGAGTCCGCGGATGTAATTCGTCGGCCCCTGAAGCGAGTTCTCCTCCGAACCCCATAGGGCGAACCGCACCGCGTTGCGGATCGGTGGCGACGAACCGAGCGACGCCGCGGTCGCCAGCACGGCAGCGACTCCCGAGCCGTCGTCGTTGATGCCGGGACTGACGGGCGAACTGTCGAGGTGCGCGCCGACCATCACCACGTTGCCGGCGTCACCGGACTTGGTTTGTGCCAGCACGTTTCGCGTCTTCTCCATCACCGGCTTGCGGTCCAGCACCAGCTTCACCGGCGCGATGGTCCTGCGTAGCGCCGCATTGGCGTCGTTGCCGATGACGCCGACGGGGACGGTGAGCTTCTGGTAGTAACCCGGCGTGAACAGGCCGGTCGGGCTGCCAGCGGGCCCCGGGTCGCTGACGACGAGCACGCCGACCGCCCCCCTGTCGACGGCGGCATTCTGCTTGTCGACGACCGAACAGCCGGTGTCGTCGACGATGGCGATCGCACCCTTCACCGACACCGTGCCGTAGTCGGCCGATCGGCAGCCGGCGGCTGTCTTCTGCGGCCGCAGCGTCACCGCGTTCAGCCCGCCCCGTGGGGTGGTGATGAGAAGGGAGGCCTGGTCCACGCTGTAGTTGCGGCCGCCGAACGTGAGTTGCGGATTTCCGCCCTCCATGCGGTCGAGGAACTCGAATTCCGGGGTTTGGACATCAAAACCCTTGTCCCGCAGAAACTGCGCGACGTAATCCACGCTGGCGTCGTATCCGGACGTACCGTTGGCTCTGCTGCCGCCGTTCGCTTCGGCGATCTTCTGCAGTTCCTCAAGGTGGGTATACATACCGTCGGCGGTGATCTTGCCCGCCAGTTCGGCACCCAGATCCGCCGACGGCGCGTTGGAGTCCGACGAGGAGCACGACGTCAGCACCACGAGGGCCGCAGCGACTGCCACCCACCTCATCTTGTCTCGAGTCATGATTCGAGGGCGTGGCGGGTGCGGTCGTCACGGATCGGCACGCCGTTGCGGCCGCCCTGATCCTGCGCATAGAGCCCGACGGCGTATGCCGCGCCGCGGCCGTTGATCTCCAACGCGGTCTGATCGACGTTCTCGATCGTGTCAGAAGCCTTGTGGTAGTTCGGATCGAAGGGCTCGCCCGCCTTGCCGCCCCACCGCTCGGCCTGTGCGACGGTCATCTCCTCCTCGGCACCGGTGAAGAGACCACCGGCAGCGACACCGGCCAGGGTGAAGCTGCTGAAGTCGGACCGCCCCTCGAATTGGATGTCCTCAGGGTCCTTGCCGGCACTCTTCAGATATGCCACCAGCGTCCGTTCGATACCGGCTGAGCCTTCGGGGATACGGGGCGCTTGCATGTCGGGGTCCGGCGCCTCGGACTGGTCGCCGTCGATGGTGAAGTAGCCGGGATTGGGTGAGGCGATCATGTCGAAGTTCAGATAGAGCGCGATGTCCTTGAGCGCATCGACGCCAAGAGATGCCACATAGTCGTTCGATCCGAGTAGGCCGAGTTCCTCGGCCCCCCAGAAGCCGAACCGCACCGCGTTTTTCACATCCGGCGAGGGACCCAATTGCAACGCCGTTTCCAGTACCGCCGCCACCCCGGAGCCGTTGTCGTTGATCCCCGGCCCCTCCGCGACGCTGTCGAGGTGCGCACCCGTCATCACCACGTCGGACGTGGATCCTGTCTTCGTCTGGGCGACCACGTTGCGGGTGTGCTCGACACGTATCCCTGCGTTGAGCTTGATGGTGGTCTGACCAGGGTCTGCGCGCAACCGTTCGCCGGACTCCTTCGTGACACCGATGACCGGAATCTTCACGTCGGTGTCCTCGCCGAGCGTCCCTCCCATCTCATCGCCGTCGACGTTGTTGGCCACGATCAGGGCGACCGCGCCGCGTGAGGCGGCCGCGGCCTGTTTGTCGCCGAACTGACACTTCCCGCGGTCGACCAGCACGACCGCCCCCTTCACCGGGAGGCCGTCGTAGTCCGACGCCGTGCAGCCCGGTGACTCCTCGACCCGGGCGGGTACCAGCTCACCTGCCACACCGTCGGGCCCGGTGCCGATGGTGTACTCCAGCGGAAAAGCGGCGATGTCGGCACCGCCCACGGTCAGGGCCGGTTTGTCGGAGTACGGCAGGCGCACTTCGAACTCCGGAGTTTGGACGTCGAAACCCTTGTCCCGCAGAGTTTCCACGACATAGTCGACGCTCGCGTCATAGCCAGGGGAACCGAGCGACCGGTTACCCCCGTGCTCGTTGGCGATCTCCTGCAGCTTGGCGATGTGCACCATCATCGCGTCTTTGGTCACCGTCTGTGACACCTTCTCCGCGAAAGCTGCGGCCGCAGGGGCGAGTCCCGCCGGGGTGGACGGCGCCTCGGACGGCATAGGACGCAACTCGCGTCCGCACCCGGCCAGCACCATGACAGCGGCCATCGACAGCGCGGCCATTCTCGATAACGTTTTGTGCCCCATCGCACACCACGTTAGCCCGAGGCGGGGTCATCGGGACCCGACACCTGCGCCACAACCAGATCTGCGACCGCTCGCATGCCTGCCGCGTTGGGGTGCAGCGGTGCGGGAACGCAGGGCAGCGGCAGACCGAACCGGGTTGTCCACGGGTCGGCGGACCACGCATGGTGGCCAATGCTGTGCTCGGCGACCCGCACCAATCCACAACCCGTGTCGGCGGCGGCCTCAGCGGTGGCCCGGGCCAATTCGTCGGCCACATGACGTCCCGTCGCGGCATCTGCGTCGGACAGCGGCGGGGCGGCGGTCCCCTTCGGCGGCAGCAGAGTCAGGTAGTCGACGAAAAAGACCCGTGCGGCCGGTGCATGCTCGCGCAGCGTTCGACCGACGCTTCTGAGCGACTCCGCGACCTCGACCAGTGCCCGAGCACGCGCGGCGGCATCGAGCTGGTCCGTCAACCGGCCGCCGAGCAGCGGCACGGCGCGGACGAACCGCGGCAGCCCTGCAGCGAACAGCAGCGGCACATAGCCGACGTCGTTGCCGCCGATGGTCACGGTTACCAGGTCCTCCGTACCATCGAGCGCCTCGATCTGGGGAGGGGCGCCGGGCTGCGGCTCCGACAGGATGTTGGCCGTGGTGGCACCGGAGTACGTCACGTCGACGAGTTCGAGTCCCAGCCGCTGCGCCACCAGGTGGGGATAGTTGCGCGCGGAGCGGCCCGCGAAAAACGGTGCGCCCTTGGCGCGTGGCAGGATGCCCGGCCCGGCAGCCATCGAACTGCCCAGCGCTACATATCTTTTCATAAGGAGGGACTGGACGCCTGGGCCCAGAACCGCTTCGGAATCCGACCAGCCTGCCGGGCCAGGTATCCGGCCGTGACGGCCGAGGCCATCGCTGCGGCCATCGTGGGCGGGTCGGCGGCGCGGGTGACGGCGGTTGCGAGAAGCACTGCGTCGCAGCCCAGCTCCATCGCCAGTGCCGCATCGCTCGCGGTGCCGATGCCGGCGTCGAGCACCACTGGAACCGACGAGTGTTCGGCGATCATCTCGATGTTGTGCGGGTTGGCGATGCCCAATCCCGTCCCGATCGGAGAGCCCAAGGGCATGACGGCTGCGCAACCGGTGTCCTCGAGTCGGCGCGCGAGCACCGGATCGTCGTTGGTGTACGGCAGCACGACGAATCCTTCGTCGACCAACCTCTCTGCAGCCCTGATCAATTCGACGGCATCCGGCAGGAGCGTGCGCTCGTCGGCGATGACTTCGAGCTTGACCCAGTTGGTCTGCAGCGCCTCGCGGGCGAGCTGGGCGGTCAGCACCGCCTCGGCGGCGCCCCGACAGCCGGCGGTGTTCGGCAGTGGTGTGATGCCGAGCCGGTTCAGCAGATCAAGGACACCCGTGCCGCCCTCGCTGTCGACGCGCCGCATCGCCACGGTGGTCAACTCGGTGCCCGACGCCACCAGCGCCTCCTCCAGCACGGTCAGGTTCGCCGCCCCGCCGGTGCCGAGGATGAGGCGCGAACCGAACTCGCGACCGGCGATCGTCAGCTTCTCCTCAACCACCCTGCACCGCCGTCACCACCTCGACCCGCGCGCCGTCGGCGAGCGCCGACTGCCATTCCGACCTGGGAAGCACCGACCAGTCGACGGCCACCGCTATTCCCTTCTCGGGGAAACCCAGCCGATCGAGCAGCGCGGCGACGGTCGTCTCGTCGTCGACATCCACCGCTTCATCGTTGACGGTGATTTTCATCGTGCTCCCACTAAATCAGCTTCTGCCAGCGGAACACCGTTCAGCTCGCCCAGAATCGCCTCGGCCGTCCATGGTGCCAACAGAAAGCCGTTGCGGCCGTGCCCTCCGGCGATCAGGGTGCGCTCGTCAAGACGACCGACTACGGGCAGGCCGTCCGGCGTCATCGGGCGCAGTCCGGCTGCGCATTCGGCGAGCTCGTACTCGCCGAGGGCGGGAATGACCGTGCAGGCGTCGTCGAGTAGTTCGCGCACGCCGGTGACGGCCGGCGCCGTGTCCCGGCCGTGCTCGTACTGCGTGGCGCCGACGACCACGCCGTCGTGGCGCGGCACGAGGTACACCTGACGACCGTGCACTCGGGCTCGGATCACCCGCTGCGGCACCGGCATACAGCCCCGACGCCAGCGCAGGCGCAGCACCTCGCCCTTCACCGGGCGGATCGGCAGCCCGGGCCACAGCGCCGGCGCGTCGATACCGTTCGCGATCACCACGCTGTCCGCCCGAACCTGCGTCAACTCGCCAACCGGTGGTGCCCATTGCACCCCGAGGCGCTCACAGTGCGCGACGAGTGCGTCGATGAGCGTCCGATTGTCCACCGCCAGTTCGGTTTCGGCGCGAAACCCGTGACGAATACCCTGTGCGAGCAGTGGTTCGATCTCACGCGCTGCGGTGGTGAGGGTCACCGGGTGGCCCTGGGCCGCCAACCACTCGCCGACAGTCTTCAAGTCCGCGGCATCGGCCCTGTCGACGGCGACCACCAGCGATTCGCGGGCGGTGACAACGCCCTCGGGTAGTCCATCGGTGAAGCCGTCGTGCCACAGGGCGAGGGACGCCAGTCCCAACCGCAGCAGCCGTTCCTCACCGGGCCAGCCCTCGCTGTGCGGGGCGAGCATGCCGCCCGCCACCCATGACGCGCCGTAGTCGTCACTGCGGTGGACGCGTACGGCCCAGCCCGCGAGTGCCGCGCGACGTGCCACCGACAGTCCGATGACGCCGCCGCCGACGACGGCGACCGATCCCTTGGCCGGCGAGCCGGCAACACCACCCTTGGCCGGCGAGCCGGCGATACCACCTGAGCCCATTCCCCTCCCTTCGCCGGCATGACCCGGATCAGGTGCGACGGTAAGGGCAGGGCGCGCCCACTCTCAGTCCCCGGTCCCGGGACTCCCGTGTCGGCCTCCCAGCGTACTAGGACGAACTCAACACCTCGGTCTCCTGGGGAATCACCGGTGACCGACGGCGACGTGCCGCGTGCACCAGCATCTTGGGCCGCATCAAGCGAGAGGACGGATCGGGTAGCCCGGAAGAATCGGCGGGCCAACTGAGTCGTCCCGCCCGTGAGGCATTGTCCGAGGGCTTGCGCCTGCAGCGCCGCTACAGTCATCCCCTGCCCGTAGGTGGGATTGAATCCCGGGAACAACCCTGTGGGACGCCCCGCCGATTGGCCGCATTGTCTGGGAGCACATCTCGAACAGGCGCGCATAGCGTAGTCGGCTACGTCAGCCTCCGACCCGGCCGCTACCGTCGCGGTGTGCACCGGAGTGAACGCCTCGCCGCCGCGTCGCTCTACCTGTGCACCGACGCTCGTCGCGAGCGTGGCGACCTGGCGCAGTTCGCGGACGCGGCGCTGGCGGGCGGGGTCGACATCATCCAGCTGCGCGACAAGGGCTCACCGGGTGAGAAACAGTACGGGCCATTGGAAGCGCGCGGAGAACTCGAAGCGCTGACGATCCTCGCCGATGCCGCGCGGCGCCACGACGCGTTGTTGGCGGTCAACGACAGGGCGGACATCGCACTGGCTGCGGACGCGGACATACTGCACCTCGGCCAGGACGATCTGACGCTGACGATCGCGCGCCGCATCGTCGGCGCCGGCACCCTGATCGGCCGTTCCACCCACGACAGCGCCCAGGTGGCGGCGGCGGCATCAGAAGATGTCGACTACTTCTGCGTGGGACCGTGTTGGCCGACGCCGACAAAGCCCGGGCGCCCGGCACCGGGTCTCGACTTGGTACGCACTGCGGCGCGATCGCAAACGCAGAAACCCTGGTTCGCCATCGGCGGGATCGACGCGGTGCGGCTGCCGCAGGTCATCGCCGCCGGGGCACGCCGGGTTGTCGTGGTGCGCGCGATCACCGAGGCCGACGATCCATGCTCGGCGGCACGACTCTTGAAGGACGAGCTCAGAGCTGCTTGTTGACCAGCAGCGGGATCGATGCGGATTCCGTGCGCAACCGCGCCCAGCTGGCCGCGAAGCCGGGGTGCAGCGGCAGGTCGGTGACATCGTCCTCGGCGACCCAACGAAGCTCGGCGCTCTCCCGGTTGGGCGTGGTCGCCAGCTGTTCGGGAGCATCGGCGATGACGGTGGTGTAGCTCCAGTAGGCGTCATCCTTGCCGAACACCTCTTTGGTGATCACCTTGGTACGCACCGTGACCAGGTCCCCGGACAGCCCGGCTTCCTCGTGCGCCTCCCTGATGGCAGCCTGTTCGACCGTTTCGTGGCTGTCCCGCGCGCCGCCCGGCAGACCCCACGTACCGCCCTGATGACTCCACGCTGCGCGGTGTTGCAGCAACACCGCCGCCGAACCGTTGTGGTGAGGCGCCCGCAGCAGCAAACCGGCCGCGCCGTGTCTACCCCAGAACCACGCGCCGGTATCGGATACCACCCAGCCGTCGCCATCCCCGCGCACTCGTCAAGAATACGGACGCGCGTCGTCGATGAAGCTCTTAGAATTTTTTTATAGAGTGGAAGCGGTCAGAAACGATAGCCGGAAAGCACCAATCGGATAAGAAAAGATGGAGCTCGCGCGCACGTGACTGTGGAGTTGGCGCACCCGTCGACCGAGCCTCTCGCGTCGCGGTCGCCCACAACACCAGCGCACCCACGCTGGTGGTTCTTCTGGACCACCCCCGGCCGGATTCTGAGCATCGGCGTGGTGCTGTCCGCTCTGGTGATCGGAAGTGCATTTGCCACATCGACGACGATCAACGACCGCCAAGAGGTGTTGACCACCGTTCTCAACCACACCGAACCGTTGTCGTTCGCCGCCGGACAGCTCTACACCACGCTGTCGGTTGCCGACGCCGCGGCGGCCACGGCGTTCATCGCCGGCGCCGAACCCCGAGACGTCCGGCAGCGTTACGAGCAGGCGATCACCGATGCCTCCGTGGCGGTCACCCGCGCGTCGAGCGGGCTCACCGACGAGCCCATGGTGCAGCTGCTGGGCCGGGTCAATGCCGAACTCTCGGTGTACACCGGGCTGGTCGAGACGGCGCGCACCAACAACCGAGCCGGAAATCCGGTCGGATCCTCTTACCTGTCCGAGGCGTCGGCGTTGATGCAGACCGAGATCTTGCCCGACGCACAGCGGCTCTACGAGGAGACCTCCGCCGCGGGTGGACACCGAGACGACGGCCTCGACACGGATTCCCGGTCCGGTGATCCTCGTCGTGCTCGCGACACTGTTGTTCGGTCTCTTCGCCAATCGGTGGCTGGCCCGCCGGACCCGGCGTCGGATCAACATCGGGTTCATCGCAGGTGGGTTCGCGGTGCTGGTCATGCTGGTGTGGGTCGGGACCGCGCTGGTCATCTCGACCGCCGACAGCCGCAGCGCGAAAGACACTGCGGCCGAATCACTCAAGACCGTCACCAATCTGGCGATCACCGCGCAGCAGGCCCGTGCCGACGAGACCTTGTCGCTGATTCGTCGCGGTGACGAGGATGTACGCAAGCAGTCCTATTACCAGCGCATCGACGTGATGCAACAGCAACTGTCGGACTATCTCGCCCGCGAGGACGTGATCGACAAGGCCGACTTGGGCTCCGCCGAACAGCTGCTCAAGCGGTGGCGCGCGGCTGACGACCGGATCAACGCCTACATCGCGGTCGGAAATTACCAGGCCGCCACGCAGGTGGCGCTCGGCACCGGCGAAGACGACTCCACCCCCGCGTTCAACAAGCTCGACGACGCGCTCAGTAAGGGCATCGAAGAGAGCCGCAACCAGCTGCGCCGCGACATCGTCAGCGCCTATCGCGTGCTGTCCGGCGCTACCGTCGGGGCAGCGGTGCTTTCCGTCGTGGCTGCGTTGGCGGTGGCGCTGGGACTGTGGCCGAGGCTAAGCGAGTACCGGTGATGAGCGCTTGCGCGAAGAACAGAGAACACCGATGAGCGCTTGCGCGAAGAACAGAGAACACCGATGAGCGCTTGCGCGAAGAACAGAGAGTACCGATGAGCGTTCGAGCGAGGAACAGACACGTGATGATCAAGCGGCTGGTGGCGATCCTTGCCGCGACGGCGGTGCTGGCGGGCTGCGGACAGGCGTCATCGGTGGTTCAGACGCCCGGCGTCACGCTTGCCCCACCGTCGCCGGCAGGTATGGAGGAGATGCCGCCGGAGCCGGTGCGCGTCCCCGACGAGTCCGAAGAGGAGTGCGACCGCACCGCAAGCCTGCGGCCGTTCACCAATAAGGCCGACGCCGACGCCGCGGTGGAGAACATCCGGGCACGTGGACGGTTGATCGTCGGACTCGACATCGGCAGCAACCTCTTCTCCTTCCGCGACCCGATCACCGGTGAGATCACCGGTTTCGACGTGGATATCGCCGGCGAGATCGCACGCGACATCTTCGGCACCCCATCACAGGTGGAGTACCGCATCCTGTCGTCGGCCGACCGGATCGCGGGACTGGAGAACAACCAGGTGGACGTCGTCGTCAAGACGATGACCATCACGTGTGAACGCAAGAAACTGGTGAACTTCTCCACGGTGTACTTCAACGCCAACCAGCGGATCCTGGCGCCGCGCGATTCGGCGATCTCGGAGCCATCGGACTTGTCGGGCAAGCGAGTGTGCGTCGCGAAGGGCACGACGTCGATGCAGCGGATCCAGGAGATCACGCCGCCGCCGATCATCGTCGGCGTCGTCGCATGGGCGGACTGCCTGGTGGCATTGCAGCAGAGGCAGGTCGACGCGGTGAGCACCGACGACTCCATCCTCGCCGGGCTGGTGGCCCAGGATCCATACCTCCACATCGTCGGGCCGAGCCTCAACGAGGAGCCCTACGGGATCGGTATCAACCTGGAGAACACCGGGCTGGTCCGCTTCGTCAACGGCACGCTGGAACGTATCCGGCGCGACGGCACGTGGAACACGTTGTACCGCAAGTGGTTGACGGTCCTCGGCCCCGCCCCCGCACCGCCAGTGGCAAGGTATTCGGGCTGATGGCCGACCCGCAGTCGGAAGAATCCGACGAAGCCGGACCGGGCACCCAACCGGCCCGCCTCGACGATCTGGAGGACAGCGCCGCCACGCTGCGGCCGATGGCCACCCAGGCGGTCTTCCGCCCGAACTTCGACGACGACTCCGAGGGAATGTCCGTCGGCACCGGCGACACGGAGCCACAGGATCGCACGGCGGCGACGCGGGCGCTCTCGCCGACGCGTCGTCTCGGCGGCGGCCTCGTGGAGATCCCCCGCGTGCGTACGAAGGACCCGCGCGAAGCGCTGATGAGCAATCCGGTCGTCGCGGAGTCCAAGCGGTTCTGCTGGAACTGTGGCCGGCCCGTTGGCCGATCGACCGATGACGGCAAGGCGCTGTCGGAGGGCTGGTGCCCCCACTGCGGGAGCGCGTATTCCTTTCTGCCCCAATTGAGTCCGGGCGACAAGGTGGCCGACCAGTACGAGATCAAGGGTTGCATCGCCCACGGCGGACTCGGCTGGGTGTACCTCGCGCTCGACCACAACGTCAACGAACGACCAGTGGTACTCAAGGGTTTGGTGCACTCCGGCGATGCCGAGGCGCAGAAGATCGCGATGCTGGAGCGGAGGTTCCTCGCCGAGGTCACCCACCCGGGAATCGTGAAGATCTACAACTTCGTCGAGCACGAGGACAAGCACGGCAACCCCGTCGGCTACATCGTGATGGAGTTTGTCGGCGGCACGTCGCTCAAGCAGGCCAAGGGTGAGAAGGTGCCGGTCGCCCAGGCCATCGGCTACATGTTGGAGATCCTGCCTGCTCTCGGCTATCTGCACTCGATCGGCCTGGCTTACAACGACCTGAAGCCCGAGAACATCATGATCACCGAGGAGCAGCTCAAGCTGATCGACCTCGGGGCGGTGTCGACCATCAACTCATTCGGATATCTCTACGGCACGCCGGGTTATCAGGCGCCGGAGATCGTGCGCACAGGGCCGACGGTCGCGACCGACATCTACACCGTCGGTCGCACCCTGGCCGCACTGACGCTGAACCTGCGCACGCGCAAGGGCCGATACATGGACGGCCTGCCCGAGGACGATCCGGTGCTCACGGAATACGACTCGTTCGCCCGGCTGTTGCGCCGCGCGATCGATCCCGATCCGCGCAGGCGATTCGCCAGCGCGGAGGAGATGACCAGTCAGTTGCTCGGAGTCCTGCGCGAAGTGGTCGCCCGCGACACCGGTGTCCCCCGGCCTGGTCTGTCGACGGTGTTCTCGCCCTCGCGTTCGACGTTTGGTATCGACCTGCTGGTGGCCCACACCGACGTATACCTCGACGGACAGGTGCATTCGGAGCGGCTGACCGCGCAGGAGATCGTCAAGGCGCTGCAGGTGCCACTCGTCGATCCGGCCGACATCGGCGCAACGGTGATATCGGCGAACGTGCTGTCACAGCCCGTGCAGACACTGGATTCGTTGCGCGCTGCGCGGCACGGCGCACTCGATTCAGAAGGCATCGACCTGTCGGAGTCGGTCGAAGTCCCGCTGATGGAGGTGCGCGCGCTGCTCGATCTCGGCGATGTCGCCAAGGCCACCCGCAAGCTCGATGATCTGGCTGAGCGGGTCGGCTGGCGCTGGCGGCTGGTGTGGTTCCGCGCCGTCGCGGCAATGCTGACGTCCGACTACGACTCCGCCACAAAGTATTTCACGGAGGTGCTGGACACTCTGCCCGGCGAGCTGGCACCCAAGCTCGCCTTGGCCGCCACCGCCGAGCTGGCGGGTGCGGCCATCGACGAAGCACCACAACGCAAGTTCTACGACACGGTGTGGTCCACCGACAACGGGGTCATCTCGGCCGGATTCGGACTCGCCCGTTCGGAATCGGCGGCAGGGGACCGGGATGGCGCCGTTCGGACGCTGGACCAGGTACCGGTCATGTCGCGGCACTTCACCACCGCGAGGCTGACGAGCGCCGTGACGCTGCTGTCCGGGCGGTCGACCAACGAGATCACCGAGCAGCACATCCGTGACGCCGCTCGCCGCGTCGAGGCCTTGCCGGATACCGAGCCGCGCGTGCTGCAGATCCGGGCGCTGGTGCTCGGGACCGCGATGGACTGGCTGGCCGACAACACCGCGAGCACCAACCACATCCTCGGCTTTCCGTTCACCGAGCACGGGTTGCAACTCGGCGTCGAATCGTCGCTTCGCAGCCTCGCGCGCGTGGCACCAACCCAGGCGCACCGCTATGCGCTCGTCGATCTGGCCAACAGCGTGCGCCCCACATCGACCTTTTGATACTCCGAGGTACGAAATTCGTCGCATCCTGACGCCTTCGAAACCGAAGCAAGCGAAGATTCCCTAATCAAAGGGCCATAGTCAAAATACGAAATCCGTAGTAGCGTTCGATTCAGGTTGAGGTTCCAGCCTGACTGGTGAGCAAATCAGTTCGACTGAGGAGCCAATCATGACGATTAGCACTTCCCGCGTGTATCGCCCGGATCCCGAGTCCGTTGGCAAACGCGAGGTGCACCGCCGCGCAGCGTTCGGGGTACACCGTGCCGGCCCGTCGAAGATCACCATCACGGTCGAGGGTGAGATCGATGCGTCCAACAGCCGTGAACTCGCCGGCTACGTCCAGCGCCACATCGCGGGAGCCGAGCACGTCGTCCTCGATCTCCGGCTGGTGGATTTCTTGGCCACCGCCGGTTTCGCGGCGCTGCACAACATCAACGTGATCTGTTGTGGAAGCGACGCCACGTGGATGCTGCAGGCCGGCCGGCAGGTGCGTCGGATGCTGGAGATCTGCGATCCCGAAGGTGATCCTGCCGCTCGAGAAGGCGCGGGACCTGCTCACTGCAGGTCGGTAACCACCGAGACACAGGCCCGGGCGATCGCAAGCTCCTCATCGGTCGGAATCACCAGCACCGTCGTCGCAGAGCTGTCCGTCGAAATCCGTCGTGCCGACTTGCTGCGGTCGGCGTTGAGATGCTCGTCGAGCTCGATGCCCAACGCCGTCAAACCGCTCAGAGCGTCGCGGCGGACCGCGGCGTCGTTCTCACCAACCCCAGCGGTGAACGTGATGACATCAGCCGAGCCGAGCACGGCGATATACGCGCCGATGTACTTGCGCAGCCGATGGATGTAGACGTCATAGGCCAACTGCGCCGCCGCGTCACCGGATTCGATGCGCTGGTGGACGACGCGAAAGTCGATCTCGCCGCCGAGGCCGAGCATTCCGGCGCGGCGGTTGAGCATCGACTCGATGTCGTCGACGCTCATCTTGGCGGTGCGCCACAGGTAGGTGATGACCCCGGGGTCGACGTCGCCGGAGCGGGTGCCCATCACCAGGCCCTCCATCGGTGTGAGACCCATCGAGGTGTCCACGGGCCGGCCGCCGACGATCGCTGATGCAGACGCGCCGTTGCCGAGATGCAGCACGATCTGACGCAGCGAATCCACTGGTACACCGAGGAATTCAGCGGCCTGCTCGCTCACGTACTGGTGCGAGGTGCCGTGGAATCCGTACCGTCGGATGTGCCATTGGGTGGCGATGTCGCGGTCGATCGCGTATGTCGCCGCAGCAGGCGGCAGGTCGTGAAAGAAGGCGGTGTCGAACACGGCGACGTGCGGGAGATCCGGAAGCGCCTTGCGGGCCACCTCGATGCCGAGCAGCGCGGGCGGATTGTGCAGCGGCGCAAGTGCAGACAGCTCGTCGATCTTGGCGATCAGTGACTCGTCGACGACCGTGGGCTCATACAGATCCGGCCCACCGTGCACCACCCGGTGCCCGACGGCGACCAGGCCTGCCATGTCGTCGGCCAACTCGTCGAACACCACCTGCAGCGCGGCGGCGTGGTCTTTGACTCCCCCCTCGTCGATACCTTCCCCGATCCGTTCGACGATTCCGTCGGCGATCATGACTCCCGAATCCGCGTCGACCACCGCGTATTTCAGCGACGACGAACCCGAATTCACCACCAGGACGCGACTCACAGCGTCTGCGCCTGAATCGCCGTGATCGCGACGGTGTTGACGATGTCCGCCACGAGCGCGCCCCGCGACAAGTCGTTCACCGGCTTTTTGAGACCCTGCAACACCGGGCCGATCGCGATCGCACCGGCGCTTCGCTGGACGGCCTTGTAGGTGTTGTTGCCGGTGTTGAGGTCGGGGAAGATCAGCACGGTGGCATGTCCGGCCACCAACGAGTCAGGCATCTTCGTCTTGGCCACCGACGGCTCCACAGCCGCGTCGTACTGGATGGGGCCGTCCACCATCAGCTCCGGTTCTCGCTGCCGGACGAGTTCTGTTGCAGCCCTGACCTTGTCGACCTCGGCACCGGTGCCGCTGGTGCCGGTCGAGTACGACAGCATGGCGATCCGCGGGTCGATGCCGAACCGCGCGGCGGTACGTGCCGACGATACGGCGATATCGGCCAGTTGTTCCGACGTCGGATCGGGCACGATCGCGCAGTCGCCATAAGCAAGCACTCGGTCCGCGAGACACATCAGGAAGATGCTCGACACGGTCGACACATCGGGCAGTGTCTTGATGATCTCGAACGAGGGTCGCACGGTGTGGGCGGTGGTGTGGCGTGCGCCCGACACCATGCCGTCCACCATGTCGTTGTGCACCAGCATGGTGCCGAAGTACGACACGTCCCGGATGATTTCGTGCGCCTGCTCGACCGTCACCCCCTTGTGCTTGCGCAGCGTCGGCGTACTGTTCGGCGAACTTGTCACACAGCTCGCTGGTCTTCGGGTTGAGTACCGCTACCGCGGACAGATCTAGGCCGAGCTCGGCAGCACGCGCCCGAATCTCAGCTTCGTCACCGAGGATCGTCAGATCGGCGACGCCGCGCTGCAGCAGCCGCCCGGCCGCGGTGAGGATGCGGTCGTCGTCGCCCTCTGGCAGCACAATGTGCTTGCGATCGGAGCGCGCCCAGTCCAGCAGCTGGTAGGTGAACATCTGGGGAGTCACCACCGATGGGATCGCAATGCTCAACTGCGCCAGCAGATCCGCAATATCGACGTGCTGATCCATCAGCGCAAGTGCGGTATCGATCTTGCGCAGTGAGGTTGCGGTGACGCGGCCTCGCGCTGACGCCACCCGGCTCGCCGTCTCGAATGTGCCGAACCTCGTGGCGATGATCGGCACCCGCAGGCCGAGCCCCTCCACCAGCGACGCGATCGATGGGTGCAGTTCCAGGCCACCGTTGAGAATGAGACACGATAGTGACGGAAAGCCCTCTGCGGCATGAGCACTCACGACTGCCAGGACGACATCGGATCGATCGCCCGCCGTGATGACGGCAACGCCTTCCTTCAGCCGCTCCAGTACGTGCTCGGCAGTCATACCCGCCACGAGAACATTCATCGCCTCGCGCGACAGCAGGGCGGGGTCGCCCGCAACGATGGTGCCCTCGACGGCGGCCTGCAATTCGGCGACCGAAGGCGCGACCAACAGCGGCTCCTCGGGCAGCTCGTAGCATTTCGGGCCAAACCTTTCCAGTGCCGCATCCAACGCCGCCATCGCATCAGGGTCGCAGCGGTTGGCCACCACCGCCGCGGTGTGTGCGTGCTGGGCACTGATCTCGGCAAGACATACGTCGACGATCTCGGCTACCTGTTCAGGACTGCGGTCCTTGGCCTTCACCGCGAGCACGATGGGCGCGCCGAGATTGGCCGCTATGCGCGCGTTCGTCGACAGCTCGCTCGGCGCGGCCACATCGGTGTAGTCACTGCCGACGATCAGGACCGCGTCGCACTGGTCGGCCACCCAGTGATACCGGTCGACTATGTCGCCGATGGCGGTGTCGGGGTCCTCGTGCAGCTGCTGGTAACTGACGCCAATGCAGTCCTCGTATGCCAGTCCCGCGGTGGCTTGCGAAAGCAGAAGTTCCAGGATGTAGTCGCGGTCTTCGCCGAGGCGCGTGATCGGACGGAAGACACCGACCTTGGCGACGGTGGCTGCCAGGCGATGCAGGATGCCCAGCGCGATTGTCGACTTGCCCGTGTCGCCCTCTGGTGAAGCGATGTAGATCCCCGAATTCGGCTCAGCGGGCACACGGCGAGCCTATCGGTTAGCCGGCCTCGGTAGCCGTTTTCAGAAGTTCGGTCATGAGACGACGGCCGTCGGCCGGTACGTCGATGCGGTGGCCAGACCGCGATGGTCGGAGCCTGGCAGGGCGACGTGTGCACCGACGACGCAGTGCAGTTGTAGACGAGCACGTGGTCGATGCCGATTATCGGCCTGCGCCAGGGCTTGCTCGGGTAGGTGCGGGTCAGTCCCGCGCCTGCCTGCTCGCCCGCGTCGCGGTAGCCCTCGGTCGAGCAGCGTCCGGAAGGGCCGCATGTCGTAGGTGGAGTTGAGGTCGCCCGCCACGATCACCGCACCCGAGCCGGCGTGCTGGCGACGTCTCGCAAGTGTGTCGGGGAAGCGGGCGAAGTCATGTGGTGAAGTCGTCGAGCGGCTGCACCCACGGCGCCGCGAGGTGCACCGCCAGGACGGTCGGATCGAGAACATCACGCCTGGGACCTGAATCCGCGTGCTCAGCATCGGCATCTGATAGCCGTCGATGTGCGCGGACGATCACGATCGGGTATCGACTCCACACGCCGATCTCCTGCCGCCTGTCGGGCGAGGCTCGAGCACGCGGTGCGGGAACGCGGCGTCCAGACCCGCAGCCGACATCGCGGCGGCTATGTCCGGCGTCATCTCCTGGAGTCACCAGGACATCGGCCGAATCGGTCGCGCCCGAATCAGTGACGGCCGGATCTGCCCGTCCGAAGCCGAGATTGGCGGTCACCACCCTGACGGCGACGCTAGGCGTGCCCGTCTGCTCGGGTCCGATGAAGCGCGGCAGCTGGACTCCGATGGACACCACGAACAGCACGGCGGCGAGGATCGTCAGCACCCAGCGCCGCGCCAGGGCGAGCAGGATCATCGCAATCACACCGGCGACCGCCAGATACGGCGCGGCCGCGGCGACGATGAGTACGACCTCATTGGTGACCGGCAGATAGCGCGATGCCAACCCTGCCGCGCCGACCGCCAACGCGAGCACGCCGAGGACGGTCACGAACAGCCGAATCATGCTGTGCTCGTTATGTTTTCGGCGAGCCGACTCAGCCGAGTCGACGCAGCCGCGGCTCCAGGTCCTTGCCGAAGAGCTCCAGGAATCGGCGCTGATCGTGTCGCGGGTCATGGAACACCAGGTGATTCAGTCCCCACTTGACGTACTGGCCGACCATTTCGACCGCTTCGTCGGGGTCCGATGCGACGATCCATCGCTTGGCGACCTGCTCGATGGGCAGCTCGTCGGCGGCCTTCTCCATCTCCATCGGGTCGTTGATGCTGTGCTTCTGCTCGGCGGTCAGTGACAGCGGCGCCCAGAACCGGGTGTTCTCCAGCGCCTGCTTCGGATCGGGATCGTAGGAGATCTTGATCTCGATCATCCGGTCGATGCTGTCGGGGTCGCGGTCGGCGGCTTCGGCGCCCTCCCTCACCGCCGGGATCAGCTTGTCCTTGTACAGCTCCTCGCCCTTGCCCGACGTACAGATGAACCCGTCGCCCGCGCGGCCCGCGTACTTGGCAACCTGGGGTCCGCCGGCGGCGATGTATATCGGGATGCCGCCCTCGGGGACGTCGTAGATCGAAGCGCCCTTGGTGTTGTAGTACTCGCCCTCGAAGTCGACGCGGTCGCCGAGCCACAATTCGCGCATGAGCCTGATCGACTCGCGCAGGCGGGCGTAGCGCTCCTTGAACTCGGGCCAGTCGCCCTCGTAGCCGGTCGCGATCTCGTTCAGCGCCTCGCCGGTGCCCACCCCGAGGAAGATGCGGTCGGGGTACAGGCATCCCATGGTTGCGAAGGCCTGGGCGATGACGGCCGGGTTGTAGCGGAACGTCGGCGTGAGCACCGACGTGCCGAGGAACAGCCGCTTGGTGCGCTCGCCCACCGCAGTCATCCAGGCCAGCGAGAACGGCGCATGACCACCCTCGTGGCGCCACGGCTGGAAGTGGTCGCTGACCGTCGCACTGTCCATCCCGTGTTCTTCGGCGGCGACGCCGAGCTCGACGAGTTCGCGTGGGTCGAACTGCTCCGCCGACGCCTTGTATCCGAGTTTCAGTTCAGGCACGTTTCCTTTCTACCCTGCCCGCTTGGCAAGGGGGTCCGCTGCCTAGGATCGCGACATGGCACCGGCGCTTGAAGCCATCACGGACACCGTCCACTTCGCGTACACCGACCTCGTCAATTGGACCCTGGTGTCCGACGGGAACGGCGTCATCCTGATCGACGCGGGATTCCCCGGCAGCCGCGAGGACGTGCTGATCTCCCTGGCCGCACTCGGCTTCCGCGCCGAAGACCTGCGCGCGATCCTGTTGACGCACGCGCACATCGATCATTTCGGCTCGGCCATCTGGTTCGCGAAAACCCATGGCACCCCGGTGTATTGCCACGCCGCAGAGGTCGGCCACTCCAAACGCGAGTACCTGGAGCAGGCTTCACCGGTCGAAATCGCCAAACACATCTGGCAGCCGCGATACCTCGGGTGGACGGTGGCGATCACCCGGAAGGGGGCGATGACCCGCGAAGGCATCCCGAGCACGCAGGAGCTGACCGGCGACGTCGCCGCCGACCTTCCCGGCACACCGGTGGCGGTTCCGACGCCGGGGCATACCGGCGGACACTGCTCGTTCGTGGTCGACGGCGTGCTGGTCGCCGGCGATGCGCTGGTCACCGGCCATCCGCTGGCGCCACACCACGGACCTCAGCTGCTGCCGAAGCTGTTCAACCACGACCAGGACGGCTGCGTACGCAGCCTGGACGAGCTCGGGGTGCTGGATACCGAGGTGCTGCTTCCCGGGCACGGCCCGGTGTGGCGGGGTTCGATTCGCGAAGCTGTCAATCAGGCCACCGTCGCCGGCTGAGCCGGCAATCAGGCCACCGCCGGCTGAGCCGGCAATCAGGCCAAAGTGTTGTAGCCGAGCAGGAACAACGCGCGTAAGACACAGGCCGCAGGCCACCACGACGGTGGGCATCAGGATCATGCTGTCGAGTTCGTCGTCGTCGAGCACCTCGGCCTCGAAACGGCCGAACAGCAACCGCGCGATCCCCGTTCTGCGGAAGGTGCGCACCATGGCCCGCACCGACTTGGTGTTGCGCCGGCGGCCGAAGAACACGCGCGACGCCAGGCCGATGACGGCGGTCACCACCGCCGCAGCGAGGAGCAGCCACCCGACTGCCGTCTGTGACAAGGACATTTCCACCCCCGGTGTCGCCATGACACCTGCGGGGCCAGCCTATAGGCCGAGATGAACGCGCCGCGCTCGTGACCGCCACGCCTATTGCAGCGCCTTCTCGAAGGCGAGCGGGTAGGCGCCTACCGCGGCGGGCAGCGGCCCGGCGAGCCGCGTGTAGCCCGACGACAGGTAGAGGGCCTCGGCCTCGGGCTGTCGATCCCCGGTGGTCAGGTAGACACGGCGGTATCCCCGCGCGGCGATCTCGCGCTCGAGCTCGGACAGCGCGGCCTTTGCGTAGCCGCGCTGCCGGTACCGGCTGTCGGTCCAGACGCGCTTGAGCTCGGCTCTGGTGTCGTCGAATCGCCGGAACGCGCCGCCGGTCACCGGTACCCCGTCGAGGAGTCCGATCAGCAGCGCGCCGTCCGGCGGCGTGAAGTCCTCGGCCGGGTGCTCCTCGAGCAGCCACTTCATGACCCGCTGCTCAGTGCCGCCATAGCGACCGGCGTACTCGACGGCCAACTCGGCCAGCAGTGGTGCGGCCAAGGGGTCGTCCTGCGCGCACGGCCACGAAACGCAGCCCATCGAATGCCGGCATGGTCATCACTCAACTGTCCAACGTCTGCCGCATGTAGACGCGACACATGCCTATCCTTTCGCAATGGCATCGAGCGTGTTGGGAAAGGTCGCCTTCGTCACCGGCGGTGCGTCGGGCATCGGAGCCGCGCTCACCGCCGAGCTGGTGCGCGGCGGCGCGGAGGTCTGGATCGCCGATCGCCAGATCGGCCGGGCTGAGAAGTTGGCGCAGAGCTTGAGCGATGGCGGCGCCAAGGTGCATGCGATCGAACTCGATGTCCGCGACTTCTCCTCGTTCGAGTGCGGCGTTGCCGAGGCGGCGGAGCGGTCCGGGCGGATCGATTACCTGTTCAACAATGCCGGCATCGGGGTCTCCGGGGAGATCGACTCGTACAGCCTCGACGACTGGACCGACGTCTTCGACGTGAATCTGCTCGGCGTGGTGAACGGGATTCAGGCGGTCTACCCGGTCATGATCAGGCAGGGCTCCGGCCATATCGTCAATACGGCCTCGATGGCCGGGTTGACCACCACTGTCGGTCAGGCGAGCTACACCGCCACCAAACATGCCGTCGTCGCGATCTCGCGGACGCTACGGGTCGAGGCCGAGCGGCACGGCGTTCGGGCGTCCGCACTGTGTCCGGGTGTGATCCGAACTCCGATTCTCACGGGCGGCGAGTATGGACGAATCAACATGGCGGGCGTAAGCGACGACGAGATGCTCAGATCCTGGGAGCGGTTGCGCCCCATGGATGCCGACAAGTTCGCCGAACGCGTTTTGCGCGCCGTGCTACGCAACGACGCCATGATCATCGTGCCCGGATGGTGGAAAGCATGGTGGTATCTGGAACGCGTCTCACCCGCGTTAGCTCTGCGATTTTCGAAGCGGCTGCTCGAGCAACTACGTGACATGGAGTCGACGCCCTGACGCCTGACGTCCTTCACACCCAAACTTGACACGTGTAAAGTTCGGCCGCATGGACAGCATCCGGGGTAAGACGATCGCGATCACCGGCGCCGCCCGCGGCATCGGGTTCGCCACCGCAAAGGCACTGCTGGAGCGTGGAGCGCGAGTCGTCATCGGTGACCGTGAGGTGGCCCTGCAGGAGTCTGCCGTCGCGAAACTGACCAACCTCGGCTCGGTCTCGGGATACCCGCTCGACGTCACCAGCCGGGAATCGTTCGCGGCGTTCCTCGACAAGGCGCGCACCGACGGCGGTGGACGCATCGACGTGCTGATCAACAACGCGGGGGTCATGCCGATCGGCCCATTCCTCGATCAGACGGAGCAGACGATCCGCTCCACCATCGAGGTGAACTTCTACGGTGTCCTCACCGGTTGTCAGCTGGTGCTACCCGAGATGGTGGCCCGCCGCAGCGGCCACATCGTCAACATCGCCTCTCTCGCAGGCATGCTTGCCGTGCCGGGTCAGGTCGTCTACGCCGGCACCAAGTTCGCGGTGGTCGGCCTGTCTTCCGGGTTGTCCGACGAGTTCGCCCCAGCAGGGCGTCGAGGTGAGCTGTGTGATGCCGACGTTCACCAACACCGAGTTGGTCGCAGGCACCCACACTTCGGCGGCGCAGAAGCCGGTGGAGCCCGAGGACATCGCGGCGGCCGTGGTCAAGGTGCTGGACAAGCCGAGGACGCTGGCGTCGGTACCGCCGTGGGGGCGATTCTTCGGTGCGATCACGCCGATGCTTTCGGCGAGGACGCGTCGCTGGATGTCGCACAAGATGGGCAATGACACGGTCTTCCTGTCCTTCGACGCCGAGGCGCGGCAGGCCTATGAGCAGCGCGCGCGGGCCGCACAGGGTGTCGTCGAGCTTCCCGAAAAGAGCTAGCCGAACGTCGGGGCGGGGTCACCCACCCGGTAGCCCTCGATCATGTCGAGGTTCTCGAACAACTCCTCGAGCCCGAACTGGTAGTCGTCGGAGGTACCCACGAAGACGACGTGGACGACGTCGGCATCGTCAGAGGTCATCGACGATCGTCGTGACCGGCACCACCTCCCCGTCGTCGGGCACCTCGGCAGTCGACGGGATGAAGTACCATAGCGCGGACTCCTCATCGGACAATTCTTCGTCGAATACCCAGCCGCGCTTGGTGATTCGCTCATCGAGACTCTCGAGTACCGCGGCCAGCTCGATGTCGTCCGAAATGCGGTCCAGGACGGTCTCGGATATCCACCGCGCATCCTGCGTCGCGCGCCGCTTCTTGCGGCGTGCCTGTTTCGCCTGGGACTTCCGTGACACCTTGCGATAAACCTAAGCCAGCGCCTGATCGAGATCGCCGATGAGGTCCTCGGTTCCCTCCAGCCCTACCGAGATTCGCACCACCGCGTCACCGAGCCCGATCGCCGCGCGGCCCTGAGGCCCCATCGCACGGTGGGTGGTGGTGGCCGGGTGGGTGATCAGCGACTTGGCGTCCCCGAGGTTGTTCGAAATGTCGACGATCCGCAGCTTGTCGAGCACCTCGAAGGCACGTTCCTTGCCCGCACTTGAATTGCCGGCACCGCCGGCGGCCTTTAGCTCGAACGTGACAACCGTTCCACCCCCGGTCATCTGGCGCTTCGCCAGATCGTACTGCGGATGCGATTCGAGGAACGGATAGCGCACCCAGCTCACGGCGGGATGGCTCTCGAGGAACTCGGCGACCCGGTGCGCAGACGCGTTCTGATATTCCACCCGTACCGCAAGCGTCTCGAGCCCCTTCAGCAGCGTCCACGCATTGAAAGGACTCAGGGCGGGACCGGTGTGCCGCATCAGTTTCTGCACCGGCTCGTCGATGTACTGCTTATCACCGAGGATCGCGCCGCCGAGCACCCTGCCCTGCCCGTCGATGTGCTTGGTGCCCGAGTACACCACGACGTCGGCACCCAGCGGCATGCCCTGCTGCAGGATCGGTGTGGCAAAAACGTTGTCCAGCACAACTTTTGCTCCGGCGGCGTGGGATAGCTCGCATACTGCGGCGATGTCAACCAACTGCTGCATCGGGTTCGATGGCGTCTCGAAGAACACCGCTCGGGTGGGTTTAGAAGGGTCAGACAACGCCTCCTCCCACTGTCCGAGGTCGTCGCCGTCGACGAACACCGTCTCCACACCCCAGCGCGGCAGGATCTCGTTGCACACGACGAAGCAGGACCCGAACAGGCTGCGCGCCGCGACCAAGCGATCACCCGCGGCGAGCAGCGCGCCCAGCGACGTGAACACCGCCGCCATGCCCGTCGCCGTCGCAAAGCATGCGGGCGCACCCTCGATCAGCCGCAGCCGCTCCTCGAACATCGAAATGGTCGGGTTACCGTAGCGCGAGTAGACGTAGCGGTCGATGTCACCCGTGAACGCCTTCTCCGCCTCGGACGCCGAAGAGTAGACGTAGCCGGACGTCAGGTACATCGCCTCGGCGGTCTCCTCGAAACCCGACCGCAACAGGCCCCCGCGCACACCGATGGTCGCTTGGCTCACGCCGTCGGGCAGTTGGGTCGGTGTCCGGACGGAGGGAACCTCAGAGCTCACGACTGCCTCCACGGCAGGCCGACGGCCTTCCAACCGGTGCCGCCGCGGTGCTTGTTCTCGTCGAGATCGCCTTCGAATCCGTCGAGCATGTTGTAGGACGGTGCGATGCCAGCCTCGGTTGCGGCCTCGGCGGCAACGATCGAGCGATTGCCGGAGCGGCACAGGAACACCACCGGTCTTTCACCGGGCGTGATGCCTGCGGCCTTGAGATCGTCGACGAAATCGTCGTTGTGCTTACCGTCCGACGTGTTCCATTCGACGTAGACGACCTCGCGCTCGAGGCTCGACAGATCGGCCACCCCGACGAACCGCCATTCGGCGTCGGTACGACAGTCGACCAGCACAGCGGCGGGGTCATCGGTCAAGCAGCTTCCATGCCTCCTGCGGCGTGATGTCTCCGGCGTAGCTCACGAACGTGAGTCTTCCACAGCTAGCTGGGGACAGGTGTACAGACCTTCCATGCCCCATCCTCGCGAACAAAGGTCGTATCGACTTCCGTTTTGGCGTCCGGCGCCTTGTCGAATTGGTAGGTCACCTTGGCCGTGGCGCGCTCGCCGTCGACCACTACGTCGGTGACATCGTCGATGAGTCGCTGACCTTGCTTTTCCTTTGAATCATGTTGACCGGCAATCACTTCGGCCTCGGTCCCCTGCTCCGCCCGGCAGGTGTGGCTGCGGAACTCAGCGTAATTTTCCTTCTGCAGCGCGTCGTTCTGCGCCACCGCGGCACGCACGACCTGCTGCTCGGGAGTCAGCTCGTCATCGGAGAACAGATTCACCAATCCGATTGCAATCACGACGACCACAGTGATTGCCAGCGCAGCAAGGAACGGCATCGCGGTCGGCCGGTCTGCTTCCGTCACCGAGCTACCAGAGTTTGCGCAGCGCCGTGGACACGCGGCGGGCCCGGTCCCTGGCGATGATCGGGTCAGGAGCCGTCGCGAGCGCTACACCGAGCCTGCGATGGCCGTCGGTCTCGTCCGGACGATCGAACAGTCGGACGTCGCTTTCCGCGACGGCGAGCGCTTCACGCGAGTACGGCGTGCAGATCGGCGCCGCCGCTCTCGGTCGCGGAAGCCCCGGCATAGCTGACCTCCGCGGCAGCCGGCGAGATCATGATCGTGTCCACCGTCAATCCGAGGATCGCGCGCGCATGCAGTTCGAACTGCGAAAGCCGTTGCGAGCGCAGCGTCACCAGACCGCTGTCATACGGCCGCGGCCGTACGTTGTCGAAGTAGACCTCATCACCACGAACGAGCACTTCGACTCCGAAAACGCCGCGGCCGCCCAGTGAGTTGACGATCCTCGCGCCGATAGACTTCGCGGCGTCCAGCGCGGCGGGTGACAACCGCTGGGGCTGCCAGGATTCCAGCGTATCGCCGCCCAGCTGTCGGTGGCCGATCGGCTCGCAGAAGTGCACCACCGGCCCTGTTGGTCCGATGGTGCGGACGGTCAGCAGTGTCACCTCGAAGTCCACCTCGACGACTGCCTCGGCCATCACCCGGTTGTGCGCAATCCGGCCCGCCGCGACGGCTCGGTGCCAGGCCGGCTCGACGTCTTCGAACCGCACGAGCACCGACTCACCCTCACCGGGCGCGGCCGCGATCGGCTTCACGACAAGGGGAAAGCCGGCGTGCTTCGCGACGGCGTTCAGCTCGTCGACCGAGCCCGCGAACCAGAACGGAGCGGTGGGCAGGCCGAGCTCGTCGGCGGCGAGCCGCCGCAGCCCTTCGCGATCGAGGGACAACCGCGTGCTACGCGGAGTCGGGAACACCTCGACGTCCCCGCGTTCGGCGACCGCGATCAGCGCGTCCGCGGCGATCAGGTTCGCCTCAGCCACCACGTAGCGGGGATTTTCCTTCTCGATCGCCGCGGTCAGCGCCTCGGCGTCGTTCATCCTGACGACGGCGGACCGGTCGGCGACGCCGTGCGCGGGCGCGCCGGCGTAACGGTCCACCGCAATCACGGAGGCACCCAGCCGCTGGAACGCCAGCGTCAGCTCCCGGCTCAGTTCGCCCGATCCGAGCATCATCACCGTGGGTTGGATGCTGGGTTCGGATCCCGTCTCGGGCTGGTCGGAATCGATCTGCGCTTTCAGCCCGTCACTGTCGGTCGTTTCACTCATCGCGCGTCCAGCCTGCCAGACGTCAGCCCACCCGGGCATCGATGTAGCACCACCGCCAGTTCTCGCCGGGCTCGATGGATCGCATCACCGGATGACCGGTCTGCGCGAAGTGGCCACTGGCGTGCTGCTGCGGGCTGGAATCGCAGCATCCGACGTACCCACACGTCAAGCACATGCGCAGATGCGCCCAGGCGTCTTACCGTCCTGAATGCAGTCCTCGCAACGTCCCGTCTGCGGATCAGGCTCGGCGGCATCAATCGCGGCGTCGAGGTGTTCGCACTTATCGGGAACCGCGGAGGTTCGCGCCTCGCGTTCGCGTGATCTCCTCAGCATGTTGATCAAGGATACGGACCGGGACACAGGAGGCTTGACGACGTGGGTGCATCACTGCTGGCGGTCCTGGTGCTGTCGATCCTCTTGGCCGCGGTCGCCCGCCGCTTCGACGTCTCCGCGCCGCTGGCCCTGGTCATCGCGGGACTGGCCGCAAGCACCCTTCCCGGCCTGCACGACGTCGTACTCGAGCCCGAACTCGTCCTCTACGTGATCCTGCCGCCGCTGCTGTGGTCGGCGGGAACCGAGAGTAGCTACGTCGCGCTGCGAAAGAATCTTCGTCCGATCGGCCTTCTGGCCGTCGGGCTTCCGCTCGCCACCACGTTCGCGGTCGGGTTCGTCGCATACAAGACGGTTCCCGAGCTCACCGCGGCGGCGGCGCTGACCCTCGGGGCGATCGTGGCGCCGCCGGACGCGGTGTCGGCGACGGCGGTCGGCAGGCGGCTGGGCCTGCCGCGGCGGACCATGATCCTGTTGGGCGGTGAGAGCCTGCTCAACGACGCGACGGCACTGACCGCCTACAAGGTGGCGCTGGCCGCCGCGATCGGAACGGCGGCGACATGGGGCTCCGCGGCCGGCACCTTCGCGCTGGCCGCGGTCGGTGGCGTGGCCGTCGGCATCGGGTTCGGTGCCTTGATTTCCTACATCCGGTCCCGGCTCGACGATCCGGTGGTGGAGAGCGCGATCGGATTGATCGCCCCGTTCGTCATCTACCTCGTCGCGGAACTGGTCCACGGATCCGGGGTGATCGCGGTGGTGGTGGCGGCCCTGATCCTCGGCCAGCGCTCGGCACACGCCGGGTACGCCACCCGGCTGCAGGATTTCGCGCTGTGGCAATCCGTCGTGCTGGTGCTGGAGTCGTTCGCGTTCCTGTTGATCGGCCTGCAACTTCCCGAGGTGATCGGTGAGCTGGAGGGGATACGGGCGTCGGCGCTGATCTGGTCGTCGGTTGCGGTGTTCGCCACCTTGATCGCGGTCCGGATCGGGTGGGTGTTCATGTTCGCCTACATACCTCCGTTGCTGTTCCGGCGTATCAGGGAGCGCGAACCCACACCGCCGCCATCGCAGGTGTTCGTCGTGGCGTGGGCCGGGATGCGCGGGGTGGTGTCACTGGCTGCGGCGGCCGGCGTTCCGCTGGTGACGCTGTCGGGCGATCCATTCCCGGGACGGCCGCATCTGGTGTTCCTGACCTTCGTCGTCGTGGTCGGCACACTCCTGCTGCACGGGCTGACGTTGCCGTGGGTCATCCGGCTGCTCAACGTGCAGGGCGACGATCCCCAACAGGACCAGCTCGCGGCGGTCCAGGCGCAGGACCGTGCGGCACGCGCAGCAGCCGACCGCCTCGACGAACTGCTGGCCGAATCCCGGGCCACCAACGATGTCCCCGAGCGCGCAGCCGAGGTGCTGCGTCACTGGAACACGCGGCGGCTCAACAGTGCGTGGGAGCGGCTAGGGCGCGCAGACGAGGAGATCGGGGAAAGCCCGACAGCCGCGTTCCGCCGCTTGCGGCTGGAAATGCTTGCCGCCGAGCGTAAGACGTTCATCGACGAGCGCGACGCGGGGCGCATCAACGACGAGGTGTTGCGCTCGATGCTGCACGGGCTCGATCTCGAGGAGGCGACGCTCAACCGGTCGTAGCGTCGAGCTGGGTGCGGAACGCGTGCATCGCGTCGACGAGTGCGGTGAAGGTGCGGTGCGCGGCGCGCAACTCGGCGTCGGACAGCGGAGCCAGCGCATGGCGGGTCTGTTCGGCCAACGGCGTGAAAAAGCCTCGCGCGACGTCTATTCCGTGATCAGCGACGCGGAGAATTACCTTGCGCCGATCGGTGGGGTCGGATTCGCGCACAAGGTGGTCGGACGCGATCATCCGCTCGACGAGGTAGGTGATCGCCGCGCCCGACATCCCCATTCGGTTACGCAGTTCGCCCGCGGTCAAGGGGGTTCCAGCCGATTCGGCGACCATGATGTGCAGTAAGGCGCGAAAGTCGTTGGCCCCGACGTCGTGTCGGCCGGCGAAGTGCCTGCCGATCTGATCGGACTCCGCGTTCATCGCCCGGACGTCGGCCGCAATCATCGACTCCAGTTCGTCGCGGTCGTCGCTCACAGAAGGAAGCATAGGCCGCGAACATTCATTTGATTAATATTTAAGAATCTGAAATATTAGGGGGATGTCGCGCAGGTTCTCATGGATCCTGGCATTGGTCGTTACCGTCGTCTCCGCTGCGCTGATGGTGCTTCTCGGCGGTGATGACTCCAGCCAGCGATCGCCGGTTCCCGTTCCGGACTCCGCCGAATCCGCTCGAGCCGCTGAGATGCGTGCGCAGTTCCCCGGGGGTGACGAAGTTCCCGCGATCATCGTCATCACTCGCGACGACGGCGCACGTCTGGACCCCGCCGACCTCGCCGCCATCGATCGCAAATGGCGCGTCCAGGTGTCGGAAGACGGTCGCGCCGCGCTGACGGTGGTGCCCTTGGACGCCGACCTCACCGGGTTCGCACTCACCGACGCGGTCAAGGAGCTTCGGGAGAAAGCCACCGACGGGCTGCCCGACGATCTGCGGACGGAGGTCACCGGTGGGCCCGCGTTCGGCGCCGATATCGCAAACTCGTTCTCCGGGGCCAACATCACACTGCTCGCGGTCACCGCGGCGGTGGTGGCCCTGCTGTTGATCGTCACCTACCGGTCCCCGGTGCTCTGGCTGGTACCCCTGGCCGTCATCGGCTTCGCCGACCGGGTGGCCGCCGTGATCGGTACCGCGGTCGCCAGCGGGCTCGACATGGATCCCGACGGTTCGACATCCGGCATCACGAGTGTGTTGGTGTTCGGCGCCGGGACCAACTATGCATTGCTGCTGATCTCCCGCTATCGAGAGGAGTTGGGCCGCAAAGATAGTCACCGCGACGCGCTCGACATCGCGGTGCGGCGGGCGGGACCCGCGATCCTCGCAAGCAACGCGACGGTGGTGCTCGCGCTGTTGACACTGCTGTTCGCATCGTCGCCGAGCGTGCGCAGCCTGGGCGTGCAGGCCGCGGCGGGCCTGGTGGTGGCCGCGGTCTTCGTGCTGATCGTTCTGCCCCCGCTGCTCGCATTGTTCGGTAAACGTCTGTTCTGGCCGTTCATCCCACGGGTTGGGGCGAAGCCCCTTACAGACAGCGGTGTGTGGCACCGCATCGCCGAAGCGGTAGCCAGCCGGCCACGCCGTGTCGCGATCGTGTCCATCGCCGGGCTGGCGCTGTTGTGCACGGGCCTGCTCACGACACCGGTCGGCCTGTCGCAGACCGAGCAGTTCCGAGTACAGGCCGAGTCCGTCAGCGGCTATCAGACGCTTGCGGCGCACTTCCCGAGCGGTCTCACAGATCCCACGCGCGTCATTGCGCCCACGAATCGCGCCGCGGATATCGAGCGGGCGATCACCGACACGCCCGGCGTTGTTTCCGCTGCACCGGCGGGTCAGAGTCCCGCAGGACTGTCACAATGGTCGGTCGTTCTCGACGCCGAGCCCGCATCCGAAGAAGCCTTCGAAATCATTGACGCCCTGCGTGTTTCGGTGCATTCGGTCGACCCCGGCGCCCTGGTGGGTGGATCCGATGCGTCGGCGCGCGACGCGAGCGCGGCCGCCGAACGCGACCGGCTCGTGGTGATCCCCGCGATTCTGATCGTGGTGCTCGCGGTCCTCTATGTGCTGCTGCGCTCGGCGCTCGCGCCGCTGATCCTGGTCGCGGTGACGGTGCTCAGCGCGCTCGCCGCACTGGGTCTGGGCGGTTGGGCCAGCGTTGCGGTGTTCGGCTTCCCGGCGCTGGACAACACCGCGCCGCTGTTCGCGTTCCTGTTCCTGGTGGCGCTCGGGGTGGACTACACGATCTTCCTGGTCACCCGCGCGCGGGAGGAGACCCCGGAACACGGGACCCGCGACGGCATCGTCCGCGCGGTCTCGGCCACCGGTGCCGTCATCACCAGTGCGGGCATCGTGCTGGCCGCAGTGTTCTGCGTCCTCGGCGTGCTTCCCCTGATCGTCCTCACCCAGGTGGGCATCATCGTCGGACTCGGCATCCTGCTGGACACCTTTGTCGTGCGGACGGTGATCATCCCGGCGCTGTTCACCATCGTCGGTCCGGCGATCTGGTGGCCCGCTCTCAGGGCCGGCGACTACCGTGGCGCCGATGGAGGAACGGGTGGTCGACACCGTGCTCGGGAAGGTGCGGATCCGCACTAGCGGTTCTGGCGACGCCATGATGTTCTGGCCGAGCCTGCTGATGACCGGCGACATGTGGGCCGCCGCGGCGCAGCACTTCAGTTCACGAGCACAGGTGATCCTCGTCGATTCGCCTGGCCACGGCGGCAGCGAAAAACTCACGGCGCCCTTCACGTTCGACGATTGCGCACGCGTGATCGTCGACATCCTCGATGCTCTCGCACTGCAGCGCGCCCATTTCATCGGCAACTCGTGGGGCGGGATGATCGGCGGCACCTTCGCCGCGAGGAACCCGGAGCGCATCGGACACGCCGTGCTGATGAACTGCACGGGCTCGGCTGCGGGGGCCCGTCAGAAGCTGGAGTACGGGTTCCTGCTCCGCATGGCCAAGCTCCTCGGCGGAGTCCGACCACCGCTGACCCGATCGGTGCTGAAGGCGTTCCTCGGGCCGACGACGTTGGCGAGCCGGCCCGACGTCGTGGCGTTCGTCCGCGACACGGTGCGGGCGGTTGACATCGAGTCCGCGTCGTGGGCGGTGCGCAGTGTGGTGCCCGCCCGGCCGGACCAGCGTTCGCTGTTCGCGAACATCTCGACACCGGTGCTGGTGGTGGCCGGCGCCGAGGATGCGACGTTCCCCCTGCCGGAGACGGCGGCGATGGCCGAGGCCATCCCCGGTTCACGCTTGGCGGTGCTGGACGGAGTCGCGCACCTGGCCGGGCTGGAGAACCCACCTCTGGTCAACAAGCTGATCGAGGAGTTCGTTTTTCGCGGGTAGCGTCGAAACATGACCGGCACCTCCGGCACCCAAGCCCCGCAGCTGCCGCTGCATATGCGTCGCAACGCGTTCGACCCGATTCCCGAGCTTCGCCAGATTCGGGAGACCGCCGGGGTCCGCACCGCCACCAATTCTTTCGGAATGACCGTGTATCTCGTGACCCGGTACGAGGACGTCAAGGCCGTACTGTCCGACCACGAACGGTTCTCCAACGGTCGTCCGCCCGGGTTCGTGATGCCGGGGGCGCCCACCCTGTCGGACGAAGAGGTGGCCAGTTCGCGGGCCGGGAATCTGCTCGGCCTCGACCCGCCCGAGCACCAGCGGCTGCGACGCATGCTCACCCCCGAATTCACCATCCGCCGGATGAAGCGGTTGGAACCGCGCATCGTCGAGATCGTCGATCAGCACCTTGATGCGATGGAGAAGGCCGGACCCTCGGTCGATTTGGTCGAATACTTCGCGCTGCCGATCCCATCGCTGGTGATCTGCGAGTTGCTCGGGGTGCCCTACGACGACCGCGACGACTTCCAGCGGCGCAGCGCACGCCAGCTGGATCTGTCCATTCCGATTGCCGAGCGCATGGACCTGCAGCGGCAGGGGCGCGCGTACATGCAGTCGCTGGTCGAGCGTGCCCGCGTGGCCCCCGGCGATGACATTCTGGGGATGCTGGTCCGCGAGCACGGCACCGAATGCACCGACAACGAACTCATCGGCGTCGCCAGCCTGCTGCTGCTCGCCGGGCACGAGACCACGTCGAACATGCTGGGCCTCGGCACTCTGGCGTTACTGCGGCATCCCGAGCAACTGGCGGCGGTGCGCGAGGATCCCGACGCGGTCGGGCCCGCCGTCGAGGAGCTGCTGCGCTGGCTGTCGATCGTGCACAGCGCGATCCCGCGGATCACCACCACCGAGGTCGAGGTCGCAGGCGTACGAATTCCCGCGGGGGAACTCGTGTTCGTGTCACTGCCGTCGGGCAACAGGGATCCGAACTTCATCGACGCACCAGAGGCCCTCGACATCGGCCGTGGCGCAGCCGGACATCTCGCGTTCGGCCACGGCGTGCACCATTGCCTCGGCGCACCACTGGCCCGCATGGAGATGCGGATCGCGTTCCCCGCGCTGTTGCGCCGCTTCCCGACCCTGGCCCTGGCCGAGGATTTCGCCGATGTGCAGTTCAGGTCGTTCCATTTCATCTACGGCCTGAAGTCATTGGCAGGTGACCTGGAAGTGATGTGGAAACCATGAAAGCTCATGCCGATCGCGAGGTGTGCATACAGGCAGGCAACTGCGTGATGGCCGCCGACGCCGTATTCGATCAGGACGACGACGGCATCGTGGTTGTCCTCGTCGACGAGATTCCAGACGACGAAGTGGATCATGCCCGCGAAGCCGTGCGGCTCTGCCCCTCACAGGCTTTGCGTTTGTCTGACTAGTGGCCGTCGCGGTCGAGATCGATCACGCCCGCCCGGCTCAACAGCAGCACACTGACGACCAGCACCCAGACGGGGAAGGTCATCGTGAGCCACGTGTTGATGTCGGCGGACAACAGAAGTCCAACGGCGACAAGATAGGTTGTGCCGACCAGCCATTTCGGCATCAGGCCGGTCTTCAGCCAGATGGTGGCCAGCGAGATCATGAAGACGGCCGCCATCCGCAGGGCATACGTCTTGCTCAGCGCCAGCAGCAGTGCCTGTCCGAACACGGCGCCGTCGTGCCCACTGTGCGTGAGCGCCACACCCACCGCTGACGATACGAAAATCATTGCCAGGAAAAGCACACCGCTGCCGATGAAGACCGATGAGAAGAACTTGTCCTCGAAACCGCCGAAGCCGTCGCGGACGACGCCGATGAACCAGAGGAAGGCGATGCCCGCGAAGGGCATCAGAACCGCTGACGTCCTGATCCCGTGGCCGCCGTCGGCCCACTGCGAGCCCGGTGCGGCGCCCTCGGGTAGGGACATGCGGATCATCACGAGTGCGGTGCCGAACAACAGCGCGAACAACACCCCTGCGAACGCGGCCGCCCGGGGGGTCGACAACCTGTGCAGCTGACGGCCGATCGGTTGGGAAGTCACGCCGTCATCGTGACACTTCTAGGGCTGGCCGGGGAGCAATCGGATCATCAGCCCGTTCGCCTCCGCCAGCAGCTTGGAATCCTCGTCGCGCAACTCGGCATTGACGAAGGCCTTGCGTCCCTCGACATCCCGCACCCATCCACGCATCGTCAGCGGTCTGTCGATCGGCGTCACGTTGCGGTAGTCGACGTGCAGGAAACCGGTGCGGCTGATCGGTCTGTTGGATGCGTGGATCACCATGCCGAACATCGAATCGAACATCAGCGGCAGCACCCCGCCGTGGACGGCGTAGTTGCCGCCCACGTGATAGCGGCTGAACTGGACGGTCAATTCGACACCATCGGCCTCGAGCTTCGTCACCCGGTACGGCGGCATCAGCAGACTGCCCGAGCCGGGTAGCGACGGCACCCGGTTGGCCGGCCCGACACCCTCGGGCGCTTCGAACGCATCCAACAGCTTGACCAGTTCCTCGGCACGGTCGGCCGCCCGCTCCCAGGTGTCAGCGTCCGGGTCGGCCGAAACCGCCAGATCCTGCGCGCGTCGCATCGCGGCGAGGAAACGACCGAAGCCCGGCCCAGGGTCGGCGCGCTCGAAGTTCGGGAACCCGCCGTGCTTGTCGTATTCGGGGTCCAGCAGGTGGGGGTCGTCGGTCACGGAGCCAGGATGTCCCGCCGCACGATGGTCTGCTCACGGCCGGGGCCCACACCGATGCATGAAACATGGGCGCCGGCAAGCTCTTCCAACCGCAACACATAGTCGCGGGCCTTGGCGGGCAGGTCGTCGAACTCACGCGCGTCGGAGATGTCCTCCCACCACCCGGGCAGTTCCTCATAGATGGGTTCGGCGCGGTGCAGGTCGGATTGGGTCATCGGCATGTCGTCGACACGTTTCCCGTCGACGCTGTAGCCGACGCATACCGGCACGGTCTGCAGGCTGGACAACACATCGAGCTTCGTGAGGAAGTAGTCGGTGATGCCGTTGACCCTGGTCGCGTAGCGGGCGATGACGGCGTCGAACCATCCGCAGCGGCGGCGCCGGCCCGTCGTGACACCAACCTCACCGCCCGTCTTGGACAGGTACTCGCCGAATTCGTCGAACAACTCGGTGGGGAACGGACCCGAACCGACGCGGGTGGTGTACGCCTTGAGGATGCCGAGCACTGTGGTGATGCGGGTGGGCCCGATACCCGACCCGACAGCGGCTCCGCCCGCCGTCGGATTCGACGACGTCACAAAGGGATACGTGCCGTGGTCGACGTCGAGCAGCGTGCCCTGGGACCCTTCCAGCAGAACCGTTTCACCCTTCTCGAGCGCGGTGTTGAGCAGAAAGCGTGCGTCGGCGATGCGGTGTTTGAAGCCGTCGGCCTGGATCAACAGGTTCTCGACGATCTCGACCGCATCGAGGGCCTTGCGGTTGTAGATCTTGACCAGTACCTGGTTCTTCAATTCGAGTGCGGCCTCGACCTTTTGGGCCAGCAGCCCCTCGTCGAGAACGTCGGCGACGCGGATCCCGACACGTGCGATCTTGTCCTGGTAGCACGGTCCGATGCCTCGACCGGTGGTGCCGATCTTCTTACTGCCCGCGTATCGCTCGACGACCTTGTCGATCGCGACGTGGTACGGCATCAGCAGGTGTGCGTCGGCCGAGATCAGCAGGCGCTCGGTGTCCACACCGCGGTCGTCGAGACCCTTGAGCTCGGTGAGAAGCACGCCCGGATCCACGACGACGCCATTTCCGATGACGTTCGTGACCCCGGGCGTGAGGATGCCGGACGGGATCAGGTGAAGGGCGAAGTTCTCGCCCGATGGCAGCACCACGGTGTGGCCGGCGTTGTTGCCGCCCTGGTAGCGCACCACCCACTGCACACGGCCGCCGAGTAGATCGGTGGCCTTTCCTTTGCCCTCGTCGCCCCATTGTGCGCCGATGAGCACGATTGCCGGCATGGCGTACTCTCCCGCCTTATCTCCCAAAACCCAGGCTCCAGCCGGTGAGCCACACTATCCCAGCCGACTCGAGGGAGCTCGCGCGGACGAGAGGAGCGCCGAATTTGAACACGTCCGCAGCTGGCGTTGGGGTGTTGCTGGCTGGCGGCAGGAGGCTGCCGCGATCGCTGCGGGAGTTGAGGCCGATCACCGCAGATGCGGTCACCGAATGCCGTCGCGTCGTCGTCGTGGGTTCGGCCGCCGACCTGGCCGCCGTGCTGACGGCACTGCTGCGGGCCGATCGCCTGGACGTGGAGGTCGCGCACGTGCGGTGGCCGTGGCAGGCCCGACGTGCTCGCACCGGTGCCGCCACCCGGACCCCGCTGGTCAGGGACGAGACCGGCGCGGTGATCACCAAGGCCGCGCACTGGCTGCCGCCAGACGAGAGCGCGACGGCACTGCGCGGAGAGGCCACCGTCGACGACACCGTGCTGTTCCACGGCGATATCACCGGAGTGCGGATCGAACCGACGGCGGCCATGCCGGGGCTGCGGGCCGCCGCACTGTCGTCGCGCATGCGCCCGAAGCGCTGGGTCGCGGGCCGGGCCGCACAGCTGGGCACCGAAGCCGCGCTCGTGGTCCGGGACGGGGTGCCGGGACGACGGCCGGTCCGCCGGTCGACGTTCTATCGACACACGGAGGGCTGGCTGCAGGTTGGGTAGCGTCAAACCGTGAACGTCCGTCCGCTGCACCCCCGGGCCTCGGTGCGCCCCAGCCCGATCTTTCTGGCGATCGTCGCTCTGACGGCCGTCGGGGGTGTGCTGGCCTGGACATCTGCCGCCGACGTCCGCACACCATTGGCTTACGCGGGCGTGTTCATCTTCGTCATCGCCGGCTGGATCGTGTCGCTGTGCCTGCACGAATTCGGCCACGCGTTCACCGCCTGGCGGTACGGCGACCACGACATCGGGGTGCGCGGCTACCTCACGCTCAACCCGTTCAAGTACACCAACCCCATGCTGTCGCTCGGTTTGCCCGTGCTGATCACCCTGTTCGGCGGGATCGGCCTACCCGGCGGTGCGGTATGGGTCCGTACGTCCTTCATGACGGTGCGGCAGAAATCGATCGTCAGCCTCGCTGGACCAGCGATGAACGTGCTGCTCGCGGTGCTTCTGCTGATTCTGGCCCGGCTGTTCTACGACCCGGAGCATCTGGTGTTCTGGGGCGCGGCGGCGTTCCTCGGATTCCTGCAGATCACCGGGGCGGTGCTCAACCTGCTGCCGATTCCGGGGCTCGACGGCTACGGTGCGCTGGAACCGCACCTGAGCCCCGAAACCCAGCGCGCACTGGAGCCGGCCAAACCGTGGGCGTTCTTCGTCTTCCTGCTGCTGCTGATCGCGACGCCGCTGAATCAGTACTTCTTTGCGATCGTGGGCTGGTTCTTCGACCTGTCGGGGGTCAACAGCGGGTTGATCGGTGTCGGCTTCAGCCTGACGCGCTTCTGGTCGGCCTGGTTCTGAGCGGGAACCTTGCGACATATGCGTGTTTGCGCATAGATTGCCGGTATGGGAGCTGGCCACGATCACGGCGCGAGGGACGCGCGTGTCAGCCGCATGGTCATGGCCGCGGCAGTCCTGACGGTCTTCTTCCTCATCGAGCTGATCACCGCGCTCTGGATCAACTCGATCGCCCTGCTGGCCGACGCCGGCCACATGCTGACCGACCTCGTCGCGATGTTCATGGGCCTGACCGCGGTAGTGCTCGCCAAGCGTGGCAGCGCGTCACCGGCGCGGACCTACGGCTGGCACCGCGCCGAGGTCTTCACCGCCGTCGCCAACGCCGTGCTGTTGATCGGGGTGGCGACGTTCATCCTCTACGAGGCCTTCGAACGCCTCGGCGACGCACCCGAGATCCCGGGTGTGCCGATGATCGTGGTGGCACTGGCCGGCCTGATCGCCAATGGCGTCGTCGTGCTGTTGTTGCGATCGCACTCCGACAGCAGCCTCGCCGTCAAGGGCGCGTACATGGAGGTCCTCGCCGACACCGTCGGAAGCATCGGTGTGCTGATCGCGGGCATCGTCACGGTGACCACCCGCTGGCCGTACGCCGATGTGGTGGTCGCCGTGTTCGTCGCGCTGTGGGTGTTGCCGCGCGCCATCGCGTTGGCGCGCGCGGCACTACGGATCCTTTCCGAGACCTCACCGGCCCACATCGACGTCGAGGAGCTACGCAGGGCGCTGTGCGCCGTCAACGGTGTCAACGAGGTCCACGACCTGCACGTGTGGACCTTGGTGCCGGGGAAGGACATGGTGACCGCGCACTTGACCAGTGCCCGGGACGCGGCGCGGGTGCTCGACGATGCGCGTGCGGTGCTCGCTGCGCGCGGACTCGACCACGCCACGGTGCAGGTCGAACCGCCGGAGGGGGCCGCAGACTGCAACTGCGAGGCCGAGTCGTGATCGCCTGCGCGCCCCGGGTGGACGATCAGTTCAGCCCGAGCGCCGATCGGGCCTCGGGATCGCAGTCATCGAGCAGATCCACGCAGCGCTGATACTCGTCGCTTTCACCTATTTGATCTGCGGCCCGCGCGAGCGCGGCCACGCAGCGCAGGAATCCGCGGTTGGGCTCATGCCGGTACGGAACCGGACCGAAGCCCTTCCATCCGTTGCGGCGCAGCTGATCGAGTCCGCGGTGGTAGCCGGTTCGCGCATACGCATAGGCCGTGATCGGCCTTGTCTTCGGCGAGGGCTTCTTCGGCGAGCGTGGCCCATGCGACCGAGGCCGACGGGTGCGCAGCGGCCACGATGGCCGGGTTTTCGGCGGCGGCCAGCTCGTCCTCTGCCGCCGGGTCGCCGGGAAGCAGGACCGGATCCGGTCCGAGAAGATCACCCATCCGCGTCATGGCCCCATTGTGCCGTGCGGCTCCCGGCGACCGTCAGGCCGGATGGTTAAGCTTTGCGGCCGAAGCGTGTAACGGAGGACTGCAGCAGCGATGTCGAATCCACAGGGGCCTGAGGAGCCGGACGAGGTCACCGACGAGGTGACCGATGCCGCCGACGCAGAGACGGCGAACCAGTCCGAGCCGGCCGACGAGGCCGAGTCGGCCACCGCGGTGATGGCGAGTTCGGAAGCCGAGCATGACGCGGTGACACAGGAGATCTCGACCGAGACTCACGAAGAACCCGAACGCAGGTTCACGGCCCCCTCCGCATACGACGCGGGGACGACGACGCGGATCGACACTCCGTCCGAGCCGGCGACCGAGGTCATGGCGACCACACCCGCGTCTGCAGCGAAACCGGTTGCCCCACAGGTCATTCCGCCTCGCGGCGATGCACCAAAGCCGCCCAGGTCCAAATCCCGCAGCTGGGGTTGGGTTATCGCCGTCGTCCTGGTGATCGCGGCACTGGTGGCCGTCGCGGTGCTTGGCACCATGCTGCTGACCCGCGACTCGGAGCCGACCGTTTCGCAGGAGGACCGGGTCCGCGCGACCATCGAGAACTACGACGCCGCGATCGCAAAGGGCGACCTGGCCACGCTGCGAGGCATCACCTGCGGCCCCACCCGCGACAGTTACGTCGCCTACAACGACCGCGTATGGGCCGACACCCATGCCCGGATAGCCGCCGCCAAGCGGTACCCGGTGATCGCCAGCATCGACCAGGTGGTGGTCAACGGGGACCACGCCGAGGCCAACATCACGACATTCATGGCGTATGCCCCACGGACCAGGTCGACGCGAAGCCTGGACCTGGAGTTCCGCGACGACCAGTGGAAAATCTGCCAGGCGCCCAGCAGCTAGCGGCTCAGCCGGCTGATGCTGAATTGACCAGCTCAGCCGGTCTGATACTGAATTGACCGGCTCAGCCGGCCACGACCGGCCCGCGCTGTGCAAGTCCCGGCACGCCTCGATGACGCGCTCGGTCATCGACGCCTCGGCCTTCTTCAAATAGCTGCGCGGGTCATAGGTCTTCTTGTCGCCCACTTCGCCGTCAATCTTGAGCACGCCGTCGTAGTTGCTGAACATGTGGCCTGCGACGGCACGGGTGAACGCGTACTGCATATCGGTGTCGACGTTCATCTTCACCACGCCATAGCGCAGCGAATCCTCGATCTCGGACTTCAGCGAGCCCGACCCGCCATGGAAAACGAAGTCGAAAGGCTTTGATTCACTGGATAATCCGAGCTTTGCGGCGGCGACCTTCTGGCCCTCGTCCAGTACCTCGGGCCGAAGCTTGACGTTGCCCGGCTTGTAGACCCCGTGCACGTTGCCGAACGTCGCCGCGAGCAGGTACTTGCCATGCTCGCCGGCCCCCAGCGCCTCGATCGTCTTCTCGAAATCCTCGGAGGTCGTATAGAGCTTGTCGTTGATCTCGTGGGCGACCCCGTCCTCCTCTCCGCCGACCACACCGATCTCGATCTCGAGGATGATCTTTGCGGCGGCCGCCAACTTGAGGAGTTCACGCGCGATGTCGAGGTTCTCGTCGATCGGCACCGCCGAGCCGTCCCACATGTGCGACTGGAACAGCGGGTTGCCCCCGTCGGCCACCCGCTTCTGCGAAATCGCGAGCAGCGGCCTGACGTAGGTGTCCAGCTTGTCCTTGGGGCAGTGGTCGGTGTGCAGGGCCACGGTGATCGGATACTTCTCGGCGATGATGTGCGTGAACTCGGCGAGAGCGACGGCGCCGGTCACCATGTCCTTGACACCGAGACCCGAGGCGAACTCCGCCCCACCGGTCGAGAACTGGATGATGCCGTCACTACCGGCGTCGGCGAAACCCTTGATGGCGGCGTTGACGGACTCCGAACCCACACAGTTGATGGCGGGGAAGGCGAACGAATGCTCCTTGGCCCGGCTCAGCATCTCCGCGTAGGCCTCGGGCGTTGCGACGGGCATGGGAATTCCTCTCGGCGATGCGGACGTACTTCAGATTGTCTCAGGAACGCGGCCACCTCACACGGTCAAAAGGGAGCTGGCCCGTCAGACCGGTATCTTGGGGCCTTGTGACGACCTCCGCGCTGGCGGCTGCGAACCAGCTGGCACTCATGCCCGACTTCCTCGACCCCATGACGTTGCTCGGATACTTCGGCGCCTGGGCCATGGTGGGACTGCTGGTGGTGATCTTCGTCGAGTCGGGAGTGCTGTTCCCGATCCTGCCCGGCGATACGCTGCTGTTCGTGGCGGGCATGCTCGCCGCAGGCACCCAGGCCCTCGCCGACGAGGGCGGCGACCCGATCAACTTCCAGCTCTGGCAGCTGCTGGTGTTCATCCCGATCGCCGCGATACTGGGCGGACAGGTCGGCTACTGGATCGGCCGAAACATCGGCACGGCAATGTTCAAACCGGACGCCAGGATCCTCAAACAGCGCTATCTCGACGAGGCGCACGCCTTCTTCGAACAGCGCGGCCCGTTCGCCATCGTGATCGCACGGTTCGTGCCGATCGTGCGGACCCTGGCGCCCCTCACCGCGGGTGCCGCGCGGATGAGTTACCCGGCGTTCACCTTCTTCAACGTCCTCGGCGCCGTCGTGTGGGGTGTCGGACTGACGCTGCTCGGGTACTGGCTCGGCCGGTTCCAGTTCATCCAGGATCTGCTGGAGCCGATCGTGGTCGCGATCGTGGTGGTGTCCGTGCTGCCGATGTTCATCGAGTGGTACCGGCGGCGCAAGGCGGCCAAGCGGGAGGCCGGCGACGCCGCCTAGGTGCACCCCTGTTCCAATGCGCGGATCAGGCTGGCCGAGTCCCACGGTCCCTTGTGCCGCCTGCCGTTGACGAAGAACGTCGGCGTCGAGTTCAAATCCATCGCCTCAGCGTCCTCGGCGTCATCCTGCACGCGGTGCAGCACCTTCGACGGATGGACACGAACGTCCTCGTCGAACCGTTCGAGATCCAGCCCAACGGTATTGGCGTAGCGGTAGATATCCGTCCACTCCAGATCGTCCTGGTGCGCGAACAACTCCGCCCCCATCTCGAAGTACTTGTCCTGAAGACCGGCGGCCTCCGCGGCGCGTGCCGCATCGAAGGCGCGGGGGTGCACCCGATCCAATGGGAGGTGACGCCATACATAGCAGAGGTCGTCGCCGAAATGTCCGCGCACTTCATCGATTCCACCCGTGGCGCGGCTACAGAACGGACATTCGTAGTCCCCGTACTCGACCAGTGTCAGCGGTGCACCCGGATCTCCTTTGATGTGGTCACGTTCGGCGTCGATGGACCGGATGAGTTGGAGACCGATGGGCTCGGGCGGGCTGATCAGATCGGTGATGTGGAAGATCGCCCAGCTGGCGACGAAGGCGATGATCGATGCGGCGATGACACCGATGCGCGCCTGATCCTGTCGGGCGGGTTCGCTGATCGCGATGTCGACGATGAAAAGCGAGATGGTGAAACCGATTCCGGAAAGAGCCGCACCGCCGGCGACACGGCGCAGCCGAAGCCCCGGCGCCAGCTGGCCGAGTCTCGTGCTTCGCATCAGCCACGTCGCGCCGGTGATTCCGATGAACTTGCCGAGGACCAGGCCGGCGACGATGCCCCAGGTCAGCGGCGACCGCACCGCCGCGGACAGGCTCGCCGCGTCGAGCCTGACCCCGGCGTTGACCAACGCGAACAACGGCAACACCAGGAACGACACGTATGGCCCGACATCGGTCTGGAGGCGCTCGTTGATCGAAATCGACTGGCGCAGACGGCGGGTCGCGGTACGCGCGTAATCAGAGTTGGGTGACTGCCGGAAGGCTCTGATCACCTCGACGGCATCCTCGACCTGCCTGCGCTCGGGGGTGAACACCGGAATGAGCAGCGCGAGCGCAACACCGGCGAGCGTCGGATGAATGCCCGCCAGATACAGCGCGACCCACAGCGCAAAGCCGAGGACCGCGTAGGCGGGTCCGCGGGCGACCGGCAGGAACCGCACCAGTGCGATCGCGACGAGTAGCGCTGCGGACACCGCCAGCGGGACGACCTGGATCGCGTCAGAGTAGAAGACCGCGATCACGATCAGTGCTCCGACATCGTCGACCACCGCCAGGGTGAGCAGGAAGATCCGAAGGCGTCCTGGAAATTTCGGCTTGATGATGGCGAGTGCACCGACAAGGAAGGCAGTGTCGGTGGAGATCACCACACCCCATGCGTGGGCATTCTCGCCGGCTGGATTGAGCAGCAGAAAGATGCCGGCGGGCACCGCCAGTCCCGCAATCGCCGCGACGACGGGCACCGCCGCCCTGGCCCGATCGGTGAGTTCGCCGATTTTGAATTCCCGGGTCACTTCGAGCCCGACAAGGAAGAAGAAGAACGTCATCAAGCCGTCGTTGATCAGATGCTTGACAGTCACGTCGAAGTGGTGTTCGCCGAATGCGGCACCCACGTGGGTGTCCAGTAGGCTCGAATAAGTCTGTGCCCATGGCGAATTCGCCCAGAGTATGGCGATCAGGGTGAACACCAGCAGCAGCCCGGCTGCGGCGTTCTCTCCAGGCTTCATCGCCTTGAGATCGCGGTGAAACCGCGCGGCCGACGAGCTAACGATTCGCGGTGCCGGTTCCGACGTCACGTGTCGGATACCGAGTGAGCTGCTTCCATCAACATCCAGCCCGACAGCTGCACGGACAGGTCGCGTTCGGGAATTTCAGAAGCGTTGACCGCGCCCTCGACGAATTCGGCCTGGATGCCTGCCGCTGTGGGGATCTCGGCGATGCGGTCCCAGAATGCGGCGAACAACGGCAGGCCGTCCACGGTCTGCCGGTTGTCCCACGCCGCCTCCGCGGAGGCCAGTACCAGCTCGCGGGCGGTGTCTCGGGCGGCGTCGTCTTCGGCGTCGCGCTGCGGCAGCGACGTGGCCACCAGCGCCAGGTAACGCGCCAGGATGCCGTTGAACAAGCCGCCGTCACCGCCGCCCGCACCCTTGATGACGCCGCCGACAGCCATGTTGTCGCGCACCGCGGCGACGAGGCGGTGCACCCGCTTGGCGTGGTCGCCGTCCTCGGTGCGCTGTGCGAGTTCGGTTTCCAGGCCGAGCACCACGCCCTGACAGTAGGTGTATTGCGCCCGCACCATCGAGCCGCCCTTGATGCCGTCGAACACCAGATGAGTGTCGGGGTCGATCAGCGTTTCGTCGAGCCAGTCCGACATCTGTTGAGCCCGTCTCAGCCGGTCGTGGCGCGCGAGGAAGATCGCCGCCGGACCGTTGGCGGGGGCGTTGAAGAACTGGTCCTGTTTGCGCCACGGAATTCCACCGCCGTCCTCGGGCACCCATGCGTTGAGGAACTGCTCGGAAAGTTTGTCCAGTGCCTTCGGCCGTTCCACGCCCGCCAACCGCGCCGCGCGTTCGAGGGCGATCGCCAACCACGCCATGTCGTCGTAGTAGTCGTTGGTCCACCGGAAGTTGTTGCGCAGCCGTTGACCGCGAATCTGTCGGGCGATCTCGACTTTCCGTTCTGGCTGCGGATCGCGCACCTGGGCGTCGACCAGACAGTCCAGCAGGTGCGCCTGCCACCAGTAGTGCCAGGTGCCGAACATCCGGTACTTGCGTGCGGCAGGCCAGGCGACGACGCCCAGTTGTGTTCCCGGCATGGCCCAGAGCTTCTTCAGATGCCGCTTGGTGATCGCGGCCTCAGCGCTGCCGGCGCGATTGGCCCATAGCTGATCCATGGCTTGATCCTGCCCTACCAGGCCGCAGAAATGTCCCCATGTCGAGCGATCCAGGCGTGCATCGCGATGCCGGCGGCGACACCGGCATTGATGCTGCGCGTCGAGCCGAACTGCGCTATCGACACCGTGACGGCGGAGCCGGCCCTGGCGTCGTCGGTGATGCCCGGTCCCTCCTGGCCAAAGATCAACAGGCACTCCCGAGGCAGGTCGGTCGACTCCAGCCGCACAGCGCCGGGCACGTTGTCGACGGCGACCACGGTCAGCTGCGCATCGGCAGCGAAGGCAAGCAGTTCGGCGGTGGTGTCGTGATGGTGCAGCCGTTGATATCGATCGGTCACCATCGCGCCACGACGGTTCCAGCGGCGCCGCCCGACGATATGCACGGTGTCGACCGCGAAGGCGTTGGCCGTCCGCACCACCGCACCGATGTTGGCGTCGTTGCCGAAATTCTCGATCGCGATGTGCAGCGGGTGCCTGCGCCGGTCGATGTCGGCAACGATCGCCTCGCGCATCCAATAACGATATGCGTCAACGACATTGCGGGTGTCGCCGTCGCGCAGCAGCACCGGGTCGTACCGTGGGTCGTCCGGAAGCGGACCCTGCCACGGACCGACGCCCGGGCTCTCCCCCCATTCGGTGGGACCCACGTCATTCATCGAGTTGTCCACACCCCGGCGTGCGTCCCGACCAGCGACAGCGTCGGATACAGCAGCGCGTCGTTGATGTCTCCCTGGGTGCAGAGCGTCACCCTCATCTGAACGGTGTCGCGGGAGCTTTCGGGTAGCACCAGCACCGACCCACCGTAGACGTCACATGCATGGCTGAGCCCGGGTACCGGCAGCGTCGGGGACATCAACACCATCGTCGGTCCGCCCCGGTCCTGTGAAACATCGCGATATTGCGTTGCCACAGAATTGATCTCGAGCCCGAGTAACATGTAGCCACCGCCGGTGAACGCATCGGGATCACCCAGGGCGGAGGGGTCGACCATCGCGCCGTCCGCGCGAAATGCGTCCACGCTGGTCGTCGTCAGGGTGAGCCCGGCGTCGTCTTTGGTCTGCGGCAGGCCGACAGGGAACGCCGCGGGATACGCGGTGGTGGTGCCCGGCATCCGATCTCCGGTCGAATACAGGTAAACGCCGCGTACCTGGGACTGGTCCTGCTGCGGCCCCAGACACACCGTGCCCGTGAGCCTGTCGGGCGCCGGCATCGACAACGGCTGCACATTCAGATCCGTCACATCACGGCACCCGCCGACCGCAGGGGCCTCGAGCGGATGTGCCAACGCACCGTACAGCCCGAACCGCATATCCTTCGGGTCGGCACGTGCACCCTCACCCGACGGCGCGGCGTCGACATCGATCAGCACGTTGTCGCCGTCGAACCGGATGTTCGACACCGAGACGTTCCAGCCCAGAATCGCCAGTGACTCGCCGATCGCGGCGGTCTGCGCTTCGTAGGCGGCGACGGTGCCGTCGTCGCCGGAGCAGGCCGAGGCCACCAGGACGACCGCGGTGAGGGCAGCGAGGACCGAACGTACGGACACGTCAGATGCGTCAGGTTCTGTCTCGGCCGCGCCCGACGACTTTCGTCACGGCGCGCACCAGATTTCGCGGCACCATACGGCCGCCGGTGGTGAGTGCCTTGTACTGCAGGCCGGGCACGATCACCACCTTGTTCTTGGCCACATCGGCCATCGTCTCGCGAACCACGTCGTCCACCTCCAGCCACAGGAACGACGGCGTATTCGCCATGTCGATGCCCGCCCGCTCATGAAATTCGGTATGCACGAAGCCCGGGCACAGCGCATGCACGCCGACGCCGGTGTCGTCCAGACCGTTGGCGAGACCTTCGGAAAATGCGACCACCCAGGCCTTGGACGCCGAGTAGGTGGACCCGCGGCCCGGCAGCAGCCCGGCGACGCTGGCGACGTTGATCACCGTCCCCTCACCGGCCGCCAGCATCGGCGGCATCGCCGCGTGCGTCAGCTGCATGACCGCCGTCACGTTCACATCGAGTTGTGCCTGCAGCACCGCGAGGTCTGCCGTCCAGAACTCCCCGGAGGTTCCGAAGCCGGCGTTGTTGACCAACACCCGAACACCGGCGGCAAGCCGGTCGGCCACCTTCGAGCGGTCGGACGCCTCGGCGAGATCGGCGACTATCACCTCGACGTTGACGCCCCCCTCGTCGTGCAGTTCGGCGCCGAGTTGCTCGAGCCGCTTGGCATCGCGCGCCACCAGCACAAGGTCGTATCCATCGATGGCATACCTGCGGGCGAAACCCGCACCCAGCCCGGACGTCGGTCCGGTGATCAATGCGACAGGGCGTGACATGCCCTAGACACTACTTACCGCTGATGATGCGCAGACTGCCGTCCATTGCGCGCCTGCGGCGCCTGCGGTGGCTGCGGCGGCGCCGCGGGACGACGAATGGACTCGGGATGAGCAGGCGCCTGCGCGTATCGGGCCTGCGGCGCTTCGACCCTGCCTGCAGGCACCTCGGAACGGGCCGGCGACGGCTTGAGCGGACGACTCGGCGATCCGCTGCGGCGCGCGACGGGCTGACCCTCACTGGCCTGCGGTGTCGGCGGCAACACACGCAGCAGGTCGTTGAACTGACGCACGGTGCGCAGGCCCTCATCCCATTGCGCCCGCGTGCTGGTGACCGGCATCGACACCAGTGTCCAGTGCTGCTCGTTCCACATGATCTCCGCGCAGTCCGGTGCGGTGTGCGCGAACGTCACCATCCGCCGATCACAGGCGCGCCGTGCGGCATCGAGGTTGGTGGAGTAAACCATCCGTGGACCGATCGCCCCGAGCAGCCAGATGTCGTTCTCCCGCGGCTCCTTGATTCCCTTGAGTCGCAGATCGACGACGACATTGGTGCCGACCTTGCGGTGCAGGGCGATAACCGTCGCCACGTCCTCGAGGTCGAAGATGAACACCGCCTCGCCGCGGATCTGGCCGAGCACGACATTCTTGGCGTTGATGTCGCCGACCGTCGACATCACACCACGCTTCCAGCGCTTGATGATGTCGCTGGACTCGTGCTCGTAGTCGAAGCCGTGCGACTTGGCCCACGACTTGCGGCGACGGCCCAGCCCACGTCGACGGTCGATATCGACATACAGCAGAACCGCCGCACCCACGAAACAGAGCGCGGACAGCGTGAACCAAAGCGGGACCATTACGCCTAGCCTACTTGCAGGTAGTCCTCAAATCCGAACTCGAGCAGATCACAGCACCGTCACAGCAGGAAAATTCGCGGTGGCCAACTCCAAAATCTCGACACGGTCCGCGGGCACGATGAAACCACCCTCGATCGCCCGATCCAGGGCCGCGGTGAAACGTCCGAGGTAATCGTCGGCGCCACCGGGATAGAGCCTGCTCACGGCGTCCTCGTCGAACATCTCCCCCGAACCGAACAGAAACGACATGGGGCTCTCGTCCGGCGCGGAGCCGGATGTCCGGGCGATCGGAACGTCGACCCACGGAGTGCGGACGCCGCCGCGGGCGAGCCCGTGTTCGTCGAGCAGCAGCGCAGCCCCTTCGGTCAGGGCGATCGGGGGAGCGGCGGGCGCCGGCTCGCCGGTGCGGACCCAGGCGTTCAGGCACGCCACGGCGCCCTGCAGCACGTAATGATGCTGCGGGGCGAAGTTGATGCAGTACGACAGGCTCGTTCCCATGAGCTCGCTGGTCGGCGCATATGCCGCCACGAGGTCCTCGAGCGGCGCGGCGCCATTGTCGATGAACCCGACACGAATCGTGTAGTTGTCCGCGTGGGCGGTACCGGGAACCTCCCAAACCCGGAGCCGATCGTTGTCGGGCCGGCGTGCGTGCCGATAGCCGAGCAGGTGGCCGTCGAGCAGATCGGTTTCGGTGATGACCGACAGGACCGGTACCCGAGGATCGTCCCGAAACGGTGCGGGTCGAGACGCTTCGAGTGCGCTCCCGCCCCCGAGCGGAGCGCCGGGACCGAACCGCGAGTGCACCAGGAAGCCGTCGTAGACCGCGGTGACGGGATCCACCTCGTTGACATAGGTGGTCAGGAACATCGCCGACTGCGACTCCCCCACCGCGAGAATCGATTTCGGCTTGAGCCCGACCACGTCACCGTCACGGATCACACCACCGATCTGGGAGTAGATGTCGTAGGAGAACTGGTCACCCGGATGGTTCAGTGGCGAATACCGTTCGGGATCTTGGGCTTTCAGCGACATGTTGGCACCTACCAGGCTGTCACCGCCCTCGATGCCGACGTGCTGCGCCGACACCGCGACGTAGGCGTAGCCCGCGCGAGTGATCTCGCGATGCGCCATGAACCAGACCGCGGGCGCATCGATACCACCGCTGACATTGACCCATTCGACGATGACGGTGCCGTTGAACGTCCCGTCGTCGGCCGGTCGGCACACCACGATGCGGGTGGTGTAGTCCGCGTGGTCGTCGCCGGCATAGGACCTGGCCGTGCCCGAGACGAAGAACTCCTCGGCGCGGTATCCCAGCGTGGCCAGGTCATACGCGCCGAGGAGCAGGTTCGGGTTACCGGATACGGGTGTGATCACGTCACCTAGCCCAGGACGAGCGAGTTGCCGTCGGCGCTGAGGTTGACCGGCACGACGTCGCCGTCGTGCACCTCACCCGCCAGTAGCATCTTGGCGAGCTGGTCGCCGATGGCCTGCTGGATCAGCCGGCGCAGCGGACGGGCCCCGTAGAGGGGGTCGAAGCCGCGCTCGGCCAACCACTGCTTGGCGGGCAGCGACACCTCGAGGGCGAGCCGGCGCTGCTGCAGACGCTTGGCCAGCTGCTGCAACTGGATGTCGACGATCTGGACGAGTTCGCCCTCGTCGAGCGGATCGAAGACGATGACGTCGTCGAGGCGGTTGATGAACTCGGGCTTGAATGCCGCGCGCACGGCGGCCATCACCTGCTCCTCGGTGCCACCGGCGCCGAGGTTGGACGTCAGGATCAGGATCGTGTTGCGGAAGTCGACCGTACGACCCTGACCGTCGGTCAGCCTGCCCTCATCGAGCACGGCGAGCAGCACGTCGAAGACATCGGGGTGAGCCTTCTCGATCTCGTCGAACAGGATCACCGTGTACGGGCGCCGTCGCACCGCCTCGGTCAGCTGACCGCCCTGGTCGTAGCCGACGTAGCCCGGGGGCGCGCCGACCAGACGGGCCACCGAGTGCTTCTCGCCGTACTCGCTCATGTCGATGCGGACCATCGCCCGCTCGTCGTCGAACAGGAACTCCGCCAACGCCTTTGCCAGCTCCGTCTTACCGACACCGGTCGGTCCGAGGAACATGAACGATCCTGTCGGACGGTTCGGATCGGCGACACCCGCACGGCTGCGTCGCACCGCGTCGGACACGGCCTGCACGGCCTTCTTCTGCCCGACGACGCGCTTGCCGAGCTCGTCTTCCATGCGCAGCAGCTTGGCCGTCTCGCCCTCGAGCATCCGGCCCGCGGGGATACCGGTCCACGCCGACACCACGTCGGCGATGTCGTCGGGGCCGACCTCCTCCTTGAGCATCACGTCGTCGCCAGCTGTGTCCTGGCCGGCGGCCAAAGAACCTGCCGCATCGAGCTTCTTCTCGATCTCGGGGATGCGCCCGTACCGAAGCTCCGACGCCTTCGCCAGGTCGCCGTCGCGCTCTGCTCGATCGGCCTCACCACGCAGCGACTCGAGCTGCTCCTTGAGCTCGCGCACGACGTCGATGGCGCTCTTCTCGTTCTGCCAGCGGGTCGTCAGCTCTGCCAGCTTCTCCTTGTAGTCGGCAAGCTCGGCGCGCAGCTTCTCCAGCCGGTCCTTGCTGGCGTCGTCCTCCTCCTTGGCCAGCGCCATCTCCTCGATCTCCAGCCGGCGCACCAGGCGCTCGACCTCGTCGATCTCGACGGGCCGGGAATCGATTTCCATCCGCAGCCGGGACGCGGCCTCATCGACGAGGTCGATGGCCTTGTCGGGCAGGAAGCGGCTGGTGATGTAGCGGTCGGACAGCGTCGCCGCCGCGACCAGCGCCGAGTCCGTGATGCGGACGCCGTGGTGCACCTCGTAACGATCCTTGAGACCGCGCAGGATGCCGACGGTGTCCTCGACGGACGGTTCGCCGACGAGGACCTGCTGGAACCGGCGTTCCAGGGCGGCGTCCTTCTCGATGTACTTGCGGTACTCGTCCAGCGTGGTGGCACCGACCAGTCTCAGCTCGCCCCGGGCCAGCATCGGCTTGATCATGTTGCCCGCGTCCATCGCGCCCTCGCCGGTCGCGCCTGCGCCGACGATCGTGTGCAACTCGTCGATGAACGTGATGATCTGCCCGGCCGAATTCTTGATGTCGTCGAGCACGGCCTTGAGCCGTTCCTCGAACTCACCGCGGTACTTCGCGCCCGCGACCATCGAGCCGAGATCCAACGAGACGACGGACTTGTCGCGCAGGCTTTCCGGAACATCGCCCGCCACGATGCGCTGGGCAAGGCCCTCGACGATCGCGGTCTTGCCGACGCCCGGCTCGCCGATCAGCACCGGATTGTTCTTGGTGCGACGCGACAGCACCTGGACGACGCGGCGAATCTCGTTGTCGCGCCCGATAACCGGGTCCAGCTTGCCCTCTTTGGCGCGGGCGGTCAGGTCGGTGGAGTACTTCTCCAGCGCCTGGTAGGTGCCCTCCGGGTCGGCGCTGGTGACGCGGGCGCTGCCGCGCACCTTGGTGAACGCCTCGCGCAGCACCTGCGGCGACGCACCGTGGTTGGTGAGCAGCTTGGCGACGTCGGAGTCACCGGTGGCCAGGCCGACGAGCAGGTGCTCGGTCGAGACGTATTCGTCGTCCATTTCGGTGGCCAGGTTGGTGGCCGCGGTGATCGCGGCGATCGACTGGGGCGCCAGCTGCGGCTGTGAGCTCGACCCGGATGCACTGGGCAACCGGTCGAGCAGAAGCTGCGTCTCAGCGCGGATTGTCGCGGGTTCGACGCCGACGGCCTCCAGTAGAGGTGCGGCAATGCCATCGTTCTGAGTGAGCAGTGCCATCAACAAATGGGCGGGCGTGATCTGCGGGTTGCCCGCGGCGGTAGCCGCTTGCAGCGCCGATGTCAGGGCCGCCTGGGTTTTGGTCGTCGGATTGAACGAGTCCACGACACTCCCTTTCCATGTAACGAGGGCCCCACAAAGGCCCTTGAGATGCTTGTCCTGTTGTTCAACGTCGTCAAGGTTGAGTCTGTTCCGCTCAACTTTAACGAATTTCGTGCAACACGCCGACGGCGCGTCCCGATCAGCCCCCTCCACATCGGCCACGCTGGACGAATGCGGATCCTGACCCTCACCGCCATCGGGTTAACGCTGATGGGTGTTGGGGTCGCCCCCGCGCGGGCGGCCACCGATGAGGATCAGGTCCGCGCCGTGCTCGATCACATGAACGCGGCGTACAACGGATCCGATTTCCACGGCTTCGCCTCGCACCTGTGTGCCGCCATGCGCCAGGCCGACGGTTTCGAGGCGGGGTGGTACCAGAGCCGCAAGGCCGACGGACCCACGACGCATCACCGTCATGTCGGTGAACGTCGCAGGCGACCCCCCGTCGCGAGCCGTCGCAGACGTCCGGTTCGCCGCGGCCAACCGTGCCGACCCCAGGGTTCTGGAAGTCGACTTCGTTCGCGAGAGCGCCCAATGGAAAGCCTGCCGCTATAGCGCGGGCGTGAGCACCTAGCAAGCCCAGCGACCGCTCCTCAGGTGGCCTACGCTCGGGTTGCCTACGCTCAGGTCGCCTGCGCCGCTAATCCCCAAGGGGGAACGGATTTGGACCTCAACACCGTGACCGAAGTGGTTCGGCAGCCGCTTGATCCGCCAGGGTCGCAGTGGCGCGCAGGTGACGCTTTCCTCGCGGGAGGCACCTGGTTGTTCTCCGACCCGCAGCCTCATCTGCTTCGGTTGATCGACCTGATGCCACTCGGCTGGGACACCCTCAGGGTCAGCGAATCCGGGCTCGAGATCGGGGCGATGTGCACGATCCGCGATCTGTACGCATTCCGGGGACCCGCCGACTGGCCGGCGGCCCCGCTGTTCACCACTGGCTGTGAGGCGTTCCTGGCCTCGTTCAAGGTGTGGAACACGGCGACGGTCGGCGGAAACATCTGCATGTCCCTACCTGCGGGTCCGATGATCACCGTGACGGTGGCTCTCGAGGCTTCCTACACGTTGCGGTCACCCGACGGATCCGAGCGCATCGTCGATGCCGCTGATTTCGTGACCGGGAACAACGCCAACATCCTCACGCCGGGTGAGGTGCTGAGAAAGATCGACATCCCGGTGAGTGCACTGCGCAAAAGGCACATGCACAGACGCTTCACCCTGACCCACCTCGGCCGATCGACGATCTTCATGATCGCGACGCAACGCCAGGACGCCGACGACCTGCTGCTGACAATCACCGCGGGCACAACCCGCCCGCTACGCCTGGCATTCGATTCGATACCGGACGCCGGCGAACTGGCACGCCGCATCGACGAAATTCCCGACGAGCTCTGGTTCGACGACCCCAACGGCAGTCCGGACCATCGACGTCACCTCGCCGGGCACTACGCCGAGGAGATTCGCGCCGAGTTCACCTCAGCTGGTGTGCCATGACCTACACGGTCAACGGCGAGGACTTCGACAAAGAGCCGAGACCCGGCCAGTGTCTGCGCACGTTCGTCCGCTCGTTGGGCTACCACGGCGTCAAAAAGGGTTGCGACGCAGGCGATTGCGGTGCGTGCACGGTGTGGCTGGACGGACATCCCGTACACAGCTGCATCACCCCCGCCTTCCGTGCCGAGGGTCGTGCCGTGACCACCATCGAGGGACTCGGCACGCTGCAGAACCTGCACCCGATGCAACAGCAGTTCCTGGACGCTCCGGGCTTTCAGTGTGGTTTCTGCACCGCGGGAATGATCATGACGTCGGCGGCCTTCACCGATGAGCAGAAGCAGGATCTGCCGCGCGCGCTGAAGGGAAACCTCTGCCGCTGCACCGGCTATCGCGCCATCGGGGACGCCGTGAACGGTGTCAGTGCGGTCGAGGACGCCGCAGCGGGACGGGCGATCGGCGCCAGTGTCGTGGCGCCTGCGGCCGGCGGGGTCGTCACCGGAACGGTCGAGTTCACGATGGACACCGAGATGGCGGGAATGCTGCACCTCAAGGTGCTGCATTCGCCGCACGCCCACGCACGCATCGTCTCCATCGACAAATCCGCCGCGCTGGCAGTTCCTGGAGTGCACCGCGTGTACACGTGGGAGGACGTCCCGCGCACGCGCTACAGCACAGCGATCCACACCGACCATCTGGTGGACCCCGACGACACCTACATGCTCGACAACGTCATGCGGTTCCTCGGGCAGCGGGTCGCGGCCGTGGTCGCCGACTCGGTCGGCGCCGCAGAAGAGGGTTGCCGCAAGGTCGCTGTCGAGTACGAGGTCCTGCCCGCGGTATTCGATCCCGAGGACGCGATGGCCGACGGCGCACCCCAATTGCACAGCTACGACGACCCGTTCGCTCACGACAAGCTGCGCAACATCCTGCTCGAACTGCACGGCGAGGTCGGCGATACCGCGTCCGGTTTCGCCGAAGCCGACGCGATCCACGAGGCCACTTACTTCACGCCGCGGGTCCAGCACGCCCATCTGGAGACGCACGGGTCGATCGCGTGGATGGAGGACGGTCGGTTGCACGTGCGAACCAGTTCGCAGTCACCGTCGGTCGCGAAACTCAAAATCGCCCATCTGTTCAGTCTTCGGCCCGATCAGCTGCGGGTGTTCTGTATGCGGGTCGGCGGGGGGTTCGGCGGCAAGCAGGAAGTCATTTCCGAAGACCTGGTGGCGCTGGCGACCCTGGATACCGGCAAGCCCGTCTGCTGGGAGTACACCCGGGAGGAGGAGTTCACCATGGCCTCGCCGCGGCATCCGATGAAAGTCACCGTCAAGCTCGGCGCGAAGGCCGACGGCACGCTGACGGCCTTTCACTTCCGCAACGTGTCCAACACCGGCGCATACGGCAATCACGGCGGTGAGACGTTGTTCGCAGGTGGTGCAGCGATGATGCAGTACCGTTGTCCCAACAAGAAGTTCGACGGTTACGCGGTGTACACCAACACCGTGCCCAGCGGCGCGTTACGCGGCTACGGCATGACCCAGCCATCCTTCGCCGTGGAGTCGGCGATGACAGAGTTGGCGGTCACACTCGGCATCGACCCGATGGAAATGCGTCGCCGCAATGTCATCCAGCCCGGCGACGCACTGGTGGCCATCGGCGAGCACCCCGAAGACGTGTCGTTCACCGAGGATGGGTTGACCGCCTGTATAGACCTCGTCGACGAGGCGCTGCGCCGCGGGCCCTCAGACGAAGACCTGGGACCGGGGTGGCTGTTCGGCACCGGCACAGCGAGTTCCATCCACGAGACGGCCCCGCCCACCGACCACGTCTCCGAAGCGTGGGCCACCCTGCGCGCCGATGGAATCTACGAGATCGCCGTGGGTACAGTCGAATTCGGCGAAGGTACCTCGACGGCGCATGTTCAGATCGCGGCGAGCGTGCTAGGCACGACACCGGCCCGGATCCACCTCGTGCAGTCCGACACCGACCGCACGGGCTTCGACACCGGCGCGTTCGCGAGCGCGGGCCTGTTCGTGTCGGGCAACGCCGTGCAGAGCGCCTCGTGCGCGCTGCGCGACAGGATTCTGGACTTCGCCGCGCGCCATACCGGCGTCGAGCGCGCGTCATGCTCGATTGACGACGACGGGGTGATGTGCAGCGACGTCAGGTTGACGCTGGCGCAGCTGTTGGAGGCTGCCAGTCAACGCGGCCAGCGGTTCACCGTGTCGCGCAAGGCCTATGGTTCACCGCGCAGCGTGACGTCCAATGCCCACGGGTTCCGCATCGCCGTGCACCGCGTGACCGGCGAGGTCCGCATTCTGTACAGCGTGCACGCCACCGATCCGGGCGTCGTGATCAATCCGCAGCAGGTCCGCGGCCAGATCGAGGGAGGTGTTGCGCAGGCCATCGGCTTTGCGCTGACCGAGAACTTCCGGGTCGACGAGAACGGGATGATGATCAACCCCAACCTGCGCAACTATCGCATCCCCACCTACGCCGACATCCCCAGAACCGAGATCCTCATCGTCGAAACCCACGACTCGCTGGGACCGATGAAAGCGAAGGGCATCGCGGAGTCGAACGTCAACCCGGTGGCGCCGGCCCTCGCGAATGCGTTGTACGACGCCACCGGGATCCGGTACCGGGATCTGCCGTTCACCCCCGAGCGCATCTATCGTCGCCTGAACGAGCACAGTCTCTCTCCCGCAACCTGATTGGCAGGATATGGATACGACAGAGGCCACCGGCACCGCCGCGACGGTGATCATCAGTCAGCGCGTTCGAGACGGCCACGAGCAGGCTTTCGAGGCGTGGCAGTTGAACATGAACGCGGAAGCCTCCAAGTACCCGGGCTTCATCGGCGCGGAGATCAACAAGCCCACAGCGGTGCAACGCGAGTGGGTGATCGTCTACCGCTTCAACTCGATCGCCCACGTTCAGGCTTGGCTCAACAGCGCCACCCGCCAAGCGCTGCTGCTCGACGCTCAGCAGTACTTCGAGGGACCAGGCACGCAACAGGTCATCGGCGGCAGCCGACGGCAGGCGGATACACTGGTGACCGTGGTCGTCACCCACCGGGTCGACCCGGCCGACGTCGACGAGTTTCTCGCGTGGCAAGACCGACTTCGCGCGGCGGAGAGTAAGTTCCCCGGATTCCGAGGGACAGAACTTTTTCGTCCGGTAGAGGGTGTCCAAGAGGAGTGGACGGCTCTGTATCGCTATAAGACCGCGGAGGACCTCGACCGCTGGCTACTTTCGGACGAACGCAAGCAGCTTCTCGCCGAAGGCAGGCAATTCTCGGAATATCACGCCCGGACGATCGATAATTCGTTCGGCAGCTGGTTCGCCTTCGACGAACAACATGCCGACACGAAGCCTCCGTCGGAACTCAAGACCTCGATCGCGGTATGGGTCGGCCTGTACCCGACCGTCGTGATCCTGACTCTCGCGCTGTCACCGCTGCGCATGCCGCTGTGGCTGGGCCTGCTCATCGGGAACTTGTTCTCCAGCCTGTTGATGACTTTCGCGACGATGCCCTACTACGTCAATCCGCTCCTCAAGAGATGGCTGCGGCCGGCCGCCGATGCGCCCGCTGCGAGAACGAATTGGCGCGGCATCGCGATCGCCGCTGCGGCACTGACGTTCTGGACCGTGGTCTTCTACCTCGTGACGCGGGTCTTCTGGCATCTCCCCTAACGGCCCGCCAGCGGCGTCGGTCCCGTCGGCACACGGCCAACGGTGGTCAGCAGCTTCGGCGCCAAGGTGGGCGCGTCGGGCGCCGTGCGGTCAAAGGTGTACTTGCGTACCTCGGGGCCGCCGGGAGTCATCCCGGCCACCAGCAGATCGGCACCGTAGACGGTGCTGGTCGTGGCGATCACGGCGCCCGGGGTAGCCGCACCGAACGGTGCGAACGAAGCGATCTCGTCGTACTCGACGTTGTCCGCATGGTGGTTGGGACTGTCCAGGTACATCTTCGGCTGCCCGTCGAGCTTCGACCCTGAGGACCACAGGCGCACCGTCCCCTTGCCGCCCAGTTGACTGGTGACGATGCTCATCGCGCCACCCTCACCACCCGCGACCCATCCGGTCGACAACGCGACCCCGTCCTGGTAGTTCTCGTCGTACGCCATGAACTGCGATGTCATCCGCGGGTCACTCGGCTTGCCCGAGTGTCCCTGCGTTGCCGTGCCGTTGGCCTGCGCCCGCGTGGTGGGAGCGTAGAGATCCCACCGGAACGACTTGATCAGCGGTGGATCACCGGGTCCCGGTGCCGTCACGATGCTTTGGCGCCCCGATCCGAATTCGACCATCCCGGTGGCCAAGGTGACGCCGGCTTGAGATCCGGGGTACGGCGTGAAGGTGGAGAACACGTCGGGCGCCTCGCCCGCAGCGGACGGTAGCGTTGAGGAGTACACCTTCACCTGCGACTCCGTACCCGGACCCGTCCCGACGATGATGTTGTCGGCCATCGCATTTCCGTCGATGTCGGCGCCCGCGACCGTCACACCGCCGGTGAAGTCGGAGTCGAAGGGCTCGAACCGAATGATCTCCGACTTGAACAAACCCATGTTGGTGTCGTTGCCGTCGTATGCGACGACCTCCGGAGCGATGCCCTTGCCGGTGCCGACGAGCAGATCGAGAATCATGTCACCGTTCGCATCGGCCATCGCCACCGACGGCGTGCCTTCGAAGTCGGGAAATGGGACCACGGTTTGCAAGACCCTGTCGCCATTGCCATCCCGGATCTCGACCGAGGCGGGCTTCCCGGCCGATCCCGGTATCGCCACGGCGTAGGTCGACACTTCGGGGATCACGTTGATGGTCGCCATCAGCCCGTTGTCCTCGTGGTTGAGGCGGTGACAGTGGATCACGTAGGTCCCCGCGAACTCCAGGAACTCCTGGCGCAAGGTCAGCGTCGCCGGAGTGCTCACGACGTGCATCGCGTTGAAAACCGGCGCGGGCACATTGACGTTGTCAAGCCCCCACGGTTGCACACCGGTCTTGCCCCGGTGCGGATCATCGATGGCCATCACCTGAAAGTCGTTGACGTGGATGTGCATCGGATGCGCATCGTTGTTCATGTTGATGATCTTCCACTCCTCAACGGAGTTGAGTCGCGGCTGGATCAGCGTGGTGTTCGGGAACCCGCTGGGCTCGAACATATAGATGACGGCCTTCGGGTCGTTATTGCTGGCGAGGCCACCGCCGATGGTGTCGGTGATCGTCATCTCTCGTGTGACGGCGGGCGTCATCACCGACGTATCCACGAACGACGTGTACGCGTCGAGGTTCTGGCCCGGTTCGAAGGCCGTGGTCTGCCCCTCTCCGCTGGTGTCCTGGGTGGCGCGAATGAGGGTCTGGGTGGGGAATACGAAGAATCCGTCGGCGAAGCTGAGAAACTTCGGATCCACCGTGAGCGTGCCGAGCACAGCGGGCGTGTTCTTGGTGCCGTTGTTGGTATACAGCACACCGGGATTCACGATCGGCTTGGCATTGGGATCCGGCGGGAACTCCAGGACCAGGTCGCCTTCCTTCGGCATCGTCACCGCCATCGCATAGCGTGATCCTGGCGGCACACTGAGTGTCGTTCCGTCGCCGTAGACCGGCCGGCCGACCTGCGTATAGGGGTTGCCGTCCTGCCCGACAATCGCGAATTTCGGATGGTTACCGGTCGCTGTTTCCGTCAATCTCACTGTCATGTAGGCAATGTCGCTGATGTTGGCCACCACCCAGATCTCCGTCTGCCCGGGCTTCAGCTTCAGTTCCGGCTGGAACTGGCCGTTGACGGTGAACTGCACATCGCGCTGATTCTCGGGCAATGACGGATTCTCGGCGACCTTGGTCGTCGGGCTGTCGAAGTTCATCAGGTTCGACGGGATGAACTGCGTCTGACCGCGATTGTTGAGCGGTGACAGCGGTCCAGCCCACCACGGCGTCAGATACTGGGAACCCATCGCGGTGGCTGCGATGTTCACCGGAGCAAGGCTCGGCTGATATGTGCCGTCAGCGAGCTGGGACCCCTCGGGCGGTTTCAGCGTGCTCACCCATTGGGGCCAGCTGTAGTTGTTGAGCTGATGCCCCCTGCCATTGCGGTCGAACACATAGTTGTACTGAATCGCCATGTCGCGGACGGGAATGTTGTTCTGCGTGACCAGCGGAAGATTGCCGTCGGGCCGGCCTATCTCCAGCAGGCCGGCCAATCCGGCGTATGTCTGCTGCGATGTCATCGTGTGGCGGTGGCTGTGGTACCAGTACAGGCCGTTGGGCATGTTTTCGGGCACGTCGTAGGTGTAGGTGTTGCCCATCCCGGCGGGAATCGACAACAGCACGTTGTCGGCGTTGCCCGACGGACTGACGTGCAAGCCGTGGGTGTGCAGATTCAGCGGCGCCTCTGTGAGAGGCGGCGGATAGAGCGGTACTTCACCGCCCTTGGGAGTCATGGCGGGGTCGTAGAAGTCCGGAATGGTCAGATTCTGCAGATCGTTGTCGTAGTGGATGATGAGCTTCTCGCCGGGGTCCACACGAAGAGTGGGTGCAGGGTAGAGGTTGTCGCCCTTCGTCGATCCGTCCGACGCCGTTCCCTTGATGAGGTCGTATCCGAAGATCAGGAAATTGGTCACCGGTTCTTTGACGGTGTCGAGGTTGACGGTGCCTTGGTGCGCCGACAGTCGCACCTCGAGCACTCCGTCCTTGCTGGAGAGCCGCACCGGCTCCGTGAAGGGGGCGGGCTTGCCGTCTGGGCCGGCGTTGACGCCGGCCTGCGGTACCGGCGCCTGCTTTTCACGCGAGCAGGCGGTCGTCAGGGCGGCCGTCATAGACAGGACGACCAAGAGGGCGACGAGTACGCGCGACCCTGGACGCCGCCGGCTGAGCCGGCAATCTGGACGCCGTACCGCCGGCTGAGCCGGCAATCTGGACGAAGCCGCATGGCCTCCCCATTCTCCACGAGAGTGGCTACAAAGCGGCGGCGAATGATGCGCAGCCTACAGCGGTGATGTGCCGCAACGGTGCATATCTAGCAAATGAATCCACGGGTCATCCGGTGGTGCGCTTTCGCGCGGAAACCCCTTTGCACGCAGGCGTCGGCCCGTCGTGAACATCAGGGTCTCCGGCGTGTCCATCGGTTCATACGATCGGTCCCAACCGTCATTGATTGCTAGGTTGCTTGTCGAATGGTGCGACGAGAGGGTGAGCATTGCCGGGTAACTGGGGATCGGTACTGATCGAGCTCATACCGCTCGCACTGGTCGTCGCACTCTCACCGTTGTCGATCATCCCCGCGGTGCTCGTGCTGCACACACCTCGTCCGCGGCCGACGGGCCTGGCCTTCCTGGCCGGCTGGCTGGTCGGGTTGACGGTGTTGACGCTGATCTTCATCGAGGTGTCCAGCCTTGCCGGCGGACTTGGGAGGAAGCCGCCGGGCTGGGCTTCGTGGCTGCGCATCGTGATCGGCGCCGCACTGATCATCTTCGGCGCCTATCGATGGCTCACCCGCAACAAGTCGGACCACACCCCGAAATGGCTGCAGGGCCTGTCGAAACTGACACCTGCCCGTGCGGGCGGGGCGGGGTTCGCGCTCACCATTGTCAATCCCAAGGTGCTGTTCATCAGTGCCGCAGCGGGTTTGGCGATCGGCACCGCCGGACTGAGTTCGTCGCAGATCTGGATCGCCGAGCTCTGGTACGTCCTGGTCGCAGCTTCGACTGTTGCGCTTCCGATCCTGGCGTACGCGGTGTCGGGCGACCGCCTCGACGCACCGCTGGCGCGCCTCAAGGACTGGATGGAACGCCAGCACGCCGTCCTGGTCGCAGTGATTCTCGTCGTGATCGGTCTTTTGGTGCTGTACAAGGGAATTCACGGACTCTAGAAACTAGAGGGTAGCCCAAGCTCCTGGGCGTCTGCGGTGAGATAGCGCGTCACCGTGGGCGCGATCAGCCGCACCACCTCGTCGTCGGACAGGGTGGCCAGCGGGGCGACTTTCATGACGTAGCGCAGCACCGCCGCCCCGACGAGCTGGCTGGCGGCGAGCATGGCGCGCAGCTTGGCCTGGTCCCCACCACCGAGCACCCCGGACACGGCGGTCAGCACGTAGTTCTGCATGAACGCGCGGAAGGCTTCGTGGGCGTCGGAGTTGGACGTGGCCGACTGCAGCATCGCCACCATGCTCGGGCCGGTGTCGGGCGCCGCCCAGATTCGCAGATACGTCCGCACCATGCGGGTACCGATATCGGGCTCGTCGTCCGGGCTGCCGGTGAGCGCGGCGACAAGCACTGCTGGATCGACGATGAGCTGCAACGACTCGCGGAACAGCTCGGCCTTGGAGCCGAACAGGTACAGCACCATCGACGGGTCCACATGCGCGTCATCGGCGATGGACCGCAGGGTCGTCTTCTCGTAACCCTCCGCGGCAAAGCGCGCCTTCGCCGCCGCCAGTACGACCTCGCGGGACACCGGATCGCCTTGGCGGCGGCCCCGACGCTTCGTTGTCCTCGCTGGTGACGGCATCTTTCGACACTATCATTTCACTGGCTGTTGAAATATCTCCCACCCCGCGATACGCTCCGCACACGATTAATTCAACGATGAATGAAAAGGGGTCCGCTGATGGTCACGGACATTGCGCCCAGGCACACCCACGAAGCACCCGTGCACGAACCTCCCGCAGCGATCCGGGCGACCGGCATCGTCGCGGTACTCACCCTCGCGCTGGCCCTCGTCGCGATCGCGTTCGCCCTGCCGGCGGTGCACACCGCGCCGCACGCGGTGCCGATCGGCGCGGCGGGCCCGCAGTCCGCCAGCGGGCAAGTGGCGGCCATCCTGGAGCAGCAGGCGCCGGGCGCCTTCGCGATCACCTACTACCCCGGCGAGGCCGCACTGCGGGACGCGATCCGTAACCGCGACGTCTACGGCGGTATCGCATTCGGTCCCGACGGACGGCGCCTTCTGATCGCCACCGGCGCCAGTCCGATCGTCGCGCAGATGCTCACAAAGATCGGGAACGGCATCGCGCAGCACGCCGGCGTACCGCTGGCCATCGAGGATCTGGCACCACCGACCACCGCCGATCCACGCGGCGCCGGGTTGGCCGCGTCCGCGCTGCCGATCACGCTGGCCGGTCTACTGCCGGCCGCCGTCCTGGTGTTCGCGCTCAAGCGCGAGGTCTGGACCCGATTCGTGGCGGTGGCGATCTTCGCCGGCGTGGCGGGCGTGTCGATCGCCGCCCTGCTGCGCTATGTGCTCGGCTCCATCGATGCGAATTTCTGGGGTGTCGCCGGCGGGTTGACGCTGGGCGTACTGGCCGCCGGATTGACGATGCTGGGTCTCGGCTCACTGTTCGGCCGGATCGGTCTGGCGCTGGGCGCGGTGGCCGCCCTCCTGATCGGCAACCCCCTGTCGGGGCTGAACAGCGCCCCGGAGATGCTGCCCACCGGCTGGGGACAGCTGGGCCAATGGCTGCCGCAGGGCGCCAACGCCACGCTGCTGCGGTCGACGGCGTTCTTCGACGGGGCCGGCGGAGCACTGCCGATTGTTGTGCTGACCTGCTGGTCCCTGCTCGGCGTCGCGCTGATCGTGGCCGCTGCGCTGCGACAGCAGAGACGCTCAGCCGGGTGACTTACTATCGCCCGCGTGGGACTCGACGATTACGAGGCGTTGCGCACACTGCGCGACGCCGTCGACCCCGCACTCGGCTCCGACGAACTGATTCGGCGGTTCTACACCCGCTGGTTCGCCATCGACATGTCCGTCCGCGACCTGTTTCCCCCGGATATGACGGCACAGCGAAACGCCTTCGCACAGGCCATGACATGGCTGTTCGGTGAACTCGCCGCCCAACGCGCACAGGAGCCGGTGGCGTTCCTCGCACAACTCGGTCGCGACCATCGCAAATACGGTGTCACGCAACGCCATTACGACAGCCTGCAGGATGCGCTGCTCGCCACTTTTCGCACCCAGCTGATCGATAGGTGGGATGACAGGCTCGCGGAGGCGACCCACGACGCGGTCGCGCTGCTCGTCGGGGTGATGCGTGGTGCCGCCGACGCCGAAAAGGGCCCGCCCTACTGCGACGGCACGGTGATCGAACACATCCGGGCCACCCGAGACGTCTCGGTGATCCGGTTGCAACTGGACCACCCGCTGTACTACCACCCCGGTCAGTACGTCACCGTCCAGGTGCCGCAGTGGCCGCGGCGGTGGCGATACCTGAGCCCGTCGATTCCCGCCGACCGCGGCGGCGGTATCGAGTTCCACGTCCGATCGGTGCCGGGCGGCATGGTGAGTCCGGCGATCGTGGGCGAGACGAGGCCGGGCGACCGGTGGCGGCTGTCGAACCCGCACGGCGGAATGCACGTCGACCGTGACGGCGGTGATGTCCTGATGGTCGCGGGCGGCACCGGCCTGGCTCCGCTGCGAACGCTGATCATGGACCTCACCCGCAAGGCCGTCAATCCGCGGGTGCATCTGTTCTTCGGCGGCCGCTATCCCTGCGAGCTCTACGACCTGCGCACCTTATGGCAGATCGCTTCACAGAACCCCTGGCTGTCGGTGACGCCGGTGTCGGAATACAACTCGGATCCGCCGTGGGCCACCGACTTCCCCGACGGGGCGCCGCCACGCGGCCTGCACGTCCGGCAAACCGGGTTGCTACCGGATGTCGTGTCGGGTTACGGCAGTTGGGGCGACCGGCAGATTCTGATCTGCGGCAACCCGGACATGGTCGAGGCAACCAAGGCGGCGCTGCTCGCCAAAGGCGCTCCCGCCGAACGCATTCAGCATGACCCCCTGACGGGCTGACGGGGAGCCGGTCCGGCGACACTCTCGCGGCGACCTGCCGCCACTTCCTGCCGAACGTGCAACCACTGCGAAATTCGGCTCCGATTTTCGCAGTGTATTCACACTCGCTGTGGCTGACTCGAAACAGCAGACGTGACAGGATCTTCAGGCATGGCTGGCTTCGACCTTGTCACGTTGCAGGACCCCTCGTCGTCGCTGACGGCCACGTTCGTCCCCGAGGCCGGCATGATCGGCACGTCGCTGTCCGACGGCGGCGACGAGTTCCTTGGCCAGCGGCGCGGGCTGGACGCCTACGTGACGAACGGCAAGACGATGGGCATCCCGATCCTGTACCCGTGGGCAAACCGGTTGAGCGCCGGCGAGTATGAAAGCAACGGCACGCTCGTCACCCTGACGGCCGGGAAAGGCGGGGTGCGGGACGACGAACACGGTCTGCCCATCCACGGCGTGCTCGCCGGCTATCCGGGCTGGCGCCCGACGGCACGGTCGCGGAATGCGCTGACCGCCAGCGTCGACTTCAGCACGCCGGAGCTGCTCTCGTCGTTCCCGTTTCCGCACGTACTGACTCAGGCCGTCACCCTTGCGGACCGCAGGCTTACCATCGAGACCACCGTGACGCCGACCGCATCAGCCTCGGTGCCGATGTGCTTCGGCTACCACCCGTACTTCACGGTTCCCGGCGTACCGCGTAGCGACTGGGAGCTCAGCACGCCTGCGATGCGGCACCTGCCTGTCGACGGCCGAGGCATTCCGACCGGTGCACACGAACCGTGGGACGGTGTCACCGGCCCGCTCGGGAAGGTGACGTACGACGACGGCTTCGACAACGTGCCCGACGGCGCGGTATTCGCACTCGCCGGCGGCGACCACCGCATCGAGGTGCGGTTCGAAACAGGCTATCCCGCAGCCCAACTCTTCGCCCCGAGCTCCGACGACATCATCGCGATCGAGCCGATGGCAGCGCCGACCGACGCGCTGCGCCGTGGCGGCTACCGTTGTGCGGCCCCCGGAGAGCCGGTGACCGCGCGGTTTTCGATCACGGTGACCTAACGCTTGTTGCGCGGCTGCCAGACCACCAGGGCCGTGCTCTTGGACCGGGGCCGAGAACGCAGTTCGTCGATCTCGCGCGCCATCTCCTGCAGGCGGCCCTGAAGGGCCTCGACCTGATTGGTCAGCTCGATGATCCGCTTGATGCCCGCGAGGTTGACGCCCTCGTCCTGCGAGAGCCGCTGAACCTCCCGTAGCAGGTCGACGTCATGCTGCGAGTAGCGCCGCCCTCCGCCGGAGGTCCGCTGCGGGCTGACCAGCCCGAGCCGGTCGTACGTGCGCAGCGTCTGTGCGTGCATGCCGGCCAGCTCCGCGGCGACCGAGATGAGGAAGGTGCGCGCGTCGCTGTTGGATCGCTTGGGCATATCACGCACCGGCCCAGTTCGCCCGCGGGTCGAACCCGCTGTCCCGTTCTGCTTTCGCGTAGGCCTCCAACGCTTCTGCGGCCTCACCCTCGACGTCGGGTGGCACCGCCACCTTGACGGTGACGAGCAGATCGCCGTGGCCGCCGGAACGCTTTGGTACACCGCGGCCTCGCACACGCAGAATTCGGCCGTCGGACGTACCCTTGGGCACCCGAACACCGACCTTGCCTTCCAGCGTGGGCACCGAAAGCGTTGTCCCAAGAGCCAATTCGTGGAAGCTGACCGGCACGCTGACCGTGAGGTCGTCACCGGTGCGGCCGAACACCTTGTCGGGCTTGACATGTACGGTCACGTAGAGGTCGCCGGAAGGGGCGCCGCGCAGCCCGGCCTCACCCTGGCCGGCCAGCCGAATCCGCTGACCGTCCTCGACGCCCGGTGGGATTCGGACATTGATGGTGCGTGTCCTGGTGGTCACCCCCGTGCCCTTACATTCCTCGCACGGGTGCTCGATGATCGAACCGCTGCCCCGGCACTCAGTGCAGGGTTCGGAGAACCCGAACGCGCCCTGGTTGCTGTTGATCACACCGGAGCCATTGCAATTCGGGCACACCTTCGGGCTGGTACCCGGCCGTGCGCCACTGCCGTGACAGTTCGTGCACGGTGCAGGGCTGGTGAGCCGCAACGGCATCATCACGCCCTTGGTGGCCTCCAGGAAGGACAACTCGGTCTCGGTCTCGAGGTCGTTGCCACGCCGCGGCCGACTGGGCCGCGGCTGTTGCGCTCCGCGACCGAACAGGCCGCCGAACAGATCACCGATGTTGGCGCCGCCGGTCTGACCGGCCGCGTCGAACAGATCATTCAGGTTGAACTCGGCGCCGTCGGAACCGAACCCGCCGAAGTTACCGCCGCCTCCGCCGCCGCCGCCGAAGCGACCACGACCGAACCCGCCGTTGGCGAAAAGCCGTCGCGTCTCGTCGTATTCCTTGCGCTTAGCCGGATCCGAGAGCACTTCCTTGGCTTCCGACACGGCCTTGTAACGTTCTTCGGCCGCCTGATTTCCCGGGTTGCGGTCGGGATGGTTCTCCGCGAGCAGCTTTCGGGCCGCCCGCTTGATGTCCTGCTCGCTGGCGTCAGAGGAGACGCCGAGCTCCTTGTAGAAGTCTTTTTCGACCCATTCACGCTGGGCCATACCGCGTCACCTCCTTACCTGTATCTAGCCACCTGTATCTAGCCGTTGTCTGATTCTGCGGTCTCTTGGGCGGCGGCGTCGGGGTTATCGGTCTCGGGCACGGTGTCGACCACGCCGACGAGGGCATGACGCACCACCTGATCGCCGACCCGGTACCCGCGGCGCATCACGGTTCCGACGACGGGGTGGGTACCGTCACCCTCGTGCTGCACGGCTTCGTGCAGCGCAGGGTCGAAGTCGTCGCCTTCGTCACCGAAGCCCGAAAGACCCAGTCCCTCAAGGGCAGTCGCCAGCTTGTCGGCGACAGACTTCAGCGGACCACCCTCCAGATCACCGTGGCTGCGCGCTCGGTCGAGATCGTCGAGGACCGGAAGCAACTGCGAAATCACCGACGCCTTGGCGCGGTCGGCCGTGACCTGCTGGTCCCGCAATGCCCGCTTGCGGTAATTGGCGAAGTCCGCCTGCACCCGCTGCAGATCCGCGAGAAGCTCGTCCGCCTTCCCCGCTTCCTCGGGACTTTCGCCCGCGAACTCGTCCGAACCCGGCCCACTCGGGGCCGGGCCGGACGCGGGTTCACGGATCTCGCCGGTGTCCGGATCGATGCGCCGTTTGTCGGTGACTGTCACCGGCTCGTGCGAATCGTTCTGGTTCACTTGCGCTCCTCGTCATCGTCGACTACCTCGGCGTCCACGACGTCGTCGTCGGCCGAACCCGGTGCCGACTCGCCGCCACCGCCCGCGGTCTGATCGGCCTGGGTGGCCTCGTACAGCGCCTGTCCCAGTCCCTGAGCCTCGACGCCGAGCTTCTCCATCGCCGACTTGATGGCCGCGATATCGGTGCCCTCGAGCGCCGACTTGGCCTCGGCGACCGCGGAGTCGACCTTGTCCAGCGTGTCCGCGGGGATCTTCGATCCGCCTTCGGCTTCGCGCTGTTCGGAGACGATCTTCTCGGTCTGGTAGACCAGCGACTCCGCCTGGTTGCGGACGTCGGCCTCCTCGCGACGCGTGCGGTCCTCCTCGGCGTGCGCTTCGGCGTCCTTGATCATCTGGTCGATCTCCTCCTTGGAGAGGCCGGAGCCCTCCTGGATTCGGATCGTGTTCTCCTTGCCGGTGCCCTTGTCCTTGGCGGTCACGTGCACGATGCCGTTGGCGTCGATGTCGAAGGTGACCTCGATCTGGGGCACGCCGCGGGGGGCCGGCGGGATGCCGGTCAGCTCGAAGCTGCCGAGCAGCTTGTTGTGCGCGGCGATTTCACGCTCGCCCTGGAAGACCTGAATCTGCACCGACGGCTGATTGTCATCGGCCGTGGTGAAGGTCTCGGACCTCTTGGTCGGGATCGTGGTGTTGCGCTCGATCAGCTTGGTCATCACACCGCCCTTGGTCTCGATACCGAGGGACAGCGGGGTGACGTCAAGCAGCAGAACGTCTTTCACCTCACCCTTGAGCACGCCGGCCTGCAGGGCGGCGCCCACGGCGACGACCTCGTCCGGGTTCACGCCCTTGTTGGGCTCCTGGCCGCCGGTCATTTCCTTGACCAGCTCGGAGACCGCGGGCATACGGGTGGAACCGCCGACCAGCACGACGTGGTCGATGTCAGCCACCGCGATGCCGGCATCGGCGATCACCGACTGGAACGGCTTGCGGGTGCGGTCCAGCAGATCCTGTGTGATGCGCTGGAATTCGGCACGGGTCAGCTGCTCGTCGAGGAACAGCGGGTTCTTGTCCGCGTCGACCGTGATGTAGGGCAGGTTGATCGAGGTGCTCTGCGAACTCGAGAGCTCGATCTTGGCCTTCTCGGCGGCTTCACGCAGCCGCTGCATGGCCATCTTGTCCTTGGTCAGGTCGATTCCCGAGGTGCCCTTGAACTTCTCGACGAGCCAATCGACGATGCGGTCATCCCAGTCGTCGCCGCCCAGATGGTTGTCACCCGAGGTGGCACGGACCTCGACCACACCCTCGCCGATCTCCAGCAGCGACACGTCGAAGGTGCCGCCACCGAGGTCGAAGACGAGGATGGTCTGTTCCTTCTCGCCCTTGTCGAGACCGTAGGCGAGCGCCGCGGCGGTCGGTTCGTTGACGATGCGCAGCACGTTGAGGCCCGCGATCTGGCCCGACTCTTTGGTGGCCTGACGCTGGGCGTCGTTGAAGTAGGCGGGAACGGTGATCACCGCGTCGGTGATGTCTTCGCCCAGGTAGCTCTCGGCATCGCGCTTGAGTTTCATCAGTACCCGGGCACTGATCTCCTGGGGGGTGTATTTCTTACCGTCGATCTCGACGGACCAATCGGTGCCCATTTCACGCTTGACCGAACGGATGGTCCGGTCGACGTTGGTCACCGCTTGGTTCTTGGCGGGCTGACCGACCAGCACCTCGCCGTTGCGCGCGAACGCAACGACGGACGGCGTGGTGCGGGAGCCTTCGGAATTGGCTACGACGACGGGGTCGCCACCCTCCAGTACCGCAACGACGGAGTTGGTGGTCCCGAGGTCGATTCCGACCGCACGAGCCATGGTTTTTCCTCCTGAATTAGTCCTTCTGGTGATCTGAGTGCACCGCACTCAAGACTGCTCCGGCCAACCCTATCTTGTCAACCCAGACTTGAGTCAAGCACGCTCAACTGTCGAATCATCCAACGGCAGGTGGACCGAGTTTGTTCCCGGCCGCTCGAAGACAGATTTCCAACGCCGTTGGCCCGGGGCCGACCTGCGACCTTGAGCGGGCACTTCGTGGCCGGTCAACGATGCCGCTGGTCAAGCCTTCGGCTACGAGAATCTGCCCATCACACGCCCCGAGAATGGGCCATCTACCCGATGCGGCCGGAGGCCGACCTTCCTAGCGTTGATGACATCCCGAGCAACTAGGGGGTTGCAAATGACCACGCAGCACGTCGAAACGTTGATCATCGGAGCCGGCCAGGCCGGCCTGGCCACCGGATACCACCTGCAGCGCATGAATCGGCCCATCTTGATCGTCGACGCGAACGAGCGCCTCGGCGACAACTGGCGCCAGCACTACGATTCGCTGCGGCTGTACTACGCCGGCGAAGTACGACGGGTTACCGGGTATGGCGTTTCCGGCAGCGGATCGGTGGAGCTATCCGGGCAGGGACGAGGTGGCCGAGTTCCTCGAGCGGTACGCGATGGAGTGGGATCTGCCGGTGCGGATGCGTACCCGCGTCGACCGCCTGGCCGCGCTGGCCGCGCGGCGGTTCGCGGCGTCATCGGCGACGACATCATCACCTGCGACAACGTGGTGGTGGCGACCGGCACCTTCGGTCGCACGCCGAATGTTCCCGGAGTTCGCCGCTGCAGCTGGATCGCACCATCCGTCAACTCCACTCCAGCGAGTATCGCCGTCGCGAGCAATTGCAGCCGGGCCCTGTGCTGGTGGTGGGAGCTTCGCATTCCGGCACCGATATCGCCTACGAAACCGCGCTGACACATCCAACGATCCTGTGCGGTCGCGACTGCGGCCAGATCCCGGTGCGATGGGACTCGAGAAGGATCCGCTTTGCGTTGCCCGTCATGGTGTTCGCTTGGCGCCACATCCTCACCAGACGGACGCCGATCGGCCGAAAGGCGATGCCTCATATCCGTTCCCACGGTGCGCCGATGATTCGGGTGAAGCGCGACGATCTTGAAGACCGCGGCGTGCAGCGCGCAGACCGCTCGCGATATCAGGTGTGAGCGGACGGACGGCCGGAGCTTGCCGACGGCACACGTCCTCGATGTGCGAAATGTCATCTGGTGCACCGGGTTTAAGCAGATCTTCGACTGGATCGAGATACCGATCTTCGGCCGCCGACGGGTGGCCGCGGGAGTACCGCGGCATGGTGCGACGAGCGCCCGGGATTATTCTTCTGCGGGCTGAGTTTCCAGTTGCGTTCAGCTCGATGGTGTTCCCGGGCGTCGGCCGCGACGCTGGGTACGTCGCCCGCAAGATTGCGACGCGCAGGGACCACGACGCGATCGCCGGCGCGGACGTATCGGTTCACGGGTCGCTATGCCTGAGACGGCTACCCGGCGCGTAACCTCCAGGTGGGGTGATGCGCGGTGGGTGTAGTCGATGACCTGCTCATCGGCGCGCGAGGTTTACGAGCGTGGTGAGTGGGTGGCGGCGTACGAGGCCCTATCGGGTCTGCGGGGGGGCGACGGGGACGCCTCAGCGCTGGAGGGCGAGGATTTCGTGCGCCTTGCCACCGCCGCTTACCTGACCGGCCGCAAGAATGACTGCATTCAGGCGCTGCAACGCGCCTACCAGATAAAGCTGGATGCCGACGACATGCCTAGCGGCGGTGAGGTGTGCGTTCTGGCTGGCACTGGTGCTGATGGCCGCTGGCGAATCAGCGGTCGGCGGCGGCTGGGTGGCCCGTGCGCAGCGCCTCCTCGAGGACGTGCCCGGCGACGTCGTCGAGCGCGGCTACGTGTTGATTCCGGTGATGTTCCGGCAACATCATCGTCCGGCGAGTTCGGCGCCGGCGCACGAAGTGCGCCGACCGAGATCGCCGACTACGGGCGCCGGTTCGACGATCCCAACCTTGTCGCGATGGGCCTCATGTCGCAGGGTCGGATCGCCGCTTTACACCGGTCAGGTTCCCGAGGGACTGGCACTGCTGGACGAGGCGATGGTGTGCATCGCGACGGGCACCGTGTCGCCGATCTTCGCGGGCCAAGTCTACTGTTCAATGATCGAAGGCCTGCCAGGAGATCTCGGATTTCGGCCGGGCGGCCGAGTGGACGGTCGCATTGACCAAGTGGTGCGATGAGCAGCCCGGTCTGGTCCCGTTTACCGGTCAATGTGCTGTGCACCGCGGCCAGATCATGCGAGCTGCGCGGCGCATTCGACGAGGCACTGGAGGAGTTCGCCAACGCCGATCGAGCGATACGTCAAGGCCGATACCACCCCGGCCGCCGGGCTTGCACTGGCAGAGCGCGGTGACGTGCTGCGCATCCGTGGACAGTTCGATGCGGCTGAGGCGGCGTACACGGAGGCATTGGAGTACGGCCACGAGCCGCAACCAGGCCTGGCGCTGCTGTGGCTGGCCCGAGGTCGCGTCCCGGCCGCAGTCGCTGCGATCAAGCGGCTGCTAGCCGAACCGCGCGATCCCGTGCACCGTTCACAGTTGCTGCCCGGGGCGGTAGAGATACTGCTGGCCGCCGACGAGACGGACCTCGCAGCCGATGCCAGCGCCGAGTTATCCAAGATCGCGAGCGATTTCGGCTGCGCGGCATTGCGTGCCATGGCCAGCCGCGCGGCCGGTCACGTCGCACTGAGGCAGGGCGACCCGGCCGCTGCCATCGGAGAACTGCGCCGCGCGGGCCGGCTCTGGAAGGAGCTCGGCGCGCCATATGAGGCCACACGCTGTGCCGTGCTGCTAGGCCGGGCGCTGCGTGCGCTCGGCGACGAGGATTCGGCGGTCGCCGAGTTGGCCACAGCACGTGACAGCTTCGCTGGGCTCGACGCCGTACCAGCGGAGCGGGAAGCCGCGGACCTTCTGCATCCGAGCGCGCCCGGTGGACTGAGTGCCCGCGAGATCGAAGTGCTGCGACATGTGGCCGCGGGCAAGACCAACCCCGAGATCGCGGCCACGCTGTTCCTGAGCGAGAAGACGGTCGCCCGGCATTTGTCGAACATCTTCGCCAAACTCGACGTCGCCTCCCGAACGGCCGCTGCCGCGTTCGCGTTTGAGCACCGGTTGGTATGACGCAGGTACGGGAACCGAGTGCGAAACGAGGAGGCCATGCGGCACATGGACATCCGTAGTCAATGGGAGGACGCGGCACCGGGCTGGGCACGCTGGGAACCTAGGATCGCGGCCTGGATGGAGCCCGCCACCGAGGAGATGCTGGACATGGCGGATGTCGGAACGGGTCAACGCGTGCTCGATCTCGCCTGCGGTGCAGGCGATCGACCCCGCCGATCCCAGCTTCGCCGCCGCGGCCGTGAACCTGCCTGAGCCCCGCTACCTGCCGGAGGGATATTCCGTGCCGCCTGGCCCGCCTGCTGCGCAACAAGCCATTCCGCAGATGGCACTACACCTTGCCGATTCGCCGGAGAAGATCGTGCCAACCGAGTTCGAACTCACGTCGATCCTCGTGGCCGGCACCTGGAACGGTGAATTCACGTTCCTCGAACCGATGGTCTCGCGTGAGTGGCTGCTGAGCAAGCAGGCCGTCCATGACGACGTCTGGCAGCCGCGGGCCTACCAGCACGACGGTTACGACCCGACGACCTACAGCGTCACCTTAGACGAAAACACTGGAGAGCACGTCATCACCCGGGCGGACTTATCCTGCGCAAGGCCAGCTAACGCACCCCCTCTCGATGCGGGGAACATCGTCGAGTTGCCAGACGGTAAATCGCCGCGGAAGGCACCCAGGGCTCCTTCAAACCGCGAGGACTGGCACGTGCCGATTCCAGGTGGGAAATGCGCGCCGCAGCCGAGTGGGGCCGGTGACCTTCACATCCCCGCAGCGAAGCACCGACTGCCAGGTGCGCTCGCCGCGGTGCCAGTCGACGAATGGCAACGACCGCGCCTCCACCATGAGATCGGGCTCGCCGCCCGGATCGGAGTAGCAGAGCTCGGCGTTTTCGTGCTCGATCAGTAGCCAGTAGCAGCGATTGCCGGGACGCTCGTCGGGGAAGGTGAAGGCCACGACCACGCGCCCGTCGGGCAGCGCCGACCGGTCAAGCTGCACCTGACACCACGCCCACAGCGCGAAGCCAGGATCGGAACGTTCGGTGGTGACCTCCAACCATCGCTCGCCCCAGGTCGCGAGCCCGTTGATCACATCGGCCAGGTCGGCGCCGGCCTCAGTGAGCAGGTAGAGGTGTCCCCGACCGTCGGGTTTGAGACGGGTCTCGATGACGCCGGCGCGTTCGAGTTCGTCGAGTCGCTTGAGCAGCATGGAGCGCGACATCGTGGGCACGCCGCGGGCGATGGCCGAAAATGTCTCAGCACCGAACATCAAGTTGCGCACGATCAGCGGATTCCACCGCTCGGCGAGGATCTCGGATGCCCGCGCGATCGGGCAATACTGGCGGTAGGTGCCCATCCGGTGATCATCCCACCACCGACAGGTCAGTCGAGTTCTAAATCCGAACTATCTTCGCCGCGGCAGCAGGCCAACAATCGTGGCATGCGCACAGAACCCAGCCATCGTTCAGCGGCCGCGGCCGGTCAGGTCTCGACTAGTGCCGCGGAGGTGTACGAACAGTTCTTTGTCCCGGCGCTGTTTGGCCAGTGGGTCCAGCCGATGCTCGACGCGGTGAGCCCAGCTGAAGGGCACCGTCTGCTCGATGTCGGGACGGGGACGGGCGCGGTGGCACGCGCGGCGCTGGAGCGGGTGGGCGCGACCGGCTCGGTAGTCGCTGTCGACCCGAACGAGGGGATGCTGGCGGTGGCCGCACGGCTGGCTCCACGCCTGGACATCCGGCGGGGTATCGCGGAGCATTTGCCGCTCGGCGATGACGAGGTCGACTGTGTCACTTGTCAATTCGCGCTGATGTTTATCGAGGATCCCGCACGCGCGATTGCAGAGATGGCCCGGGTGATTCGCCCAGCCGGCCGGGTGGCGGTCGCGACTTGGGCGGCCGTCGAGGAGTCGCCCGGGTACGCGGCGATGGTCGACCTGCTTGGCGAGGTGCTCGGGGACTGGGCCGCCGAGGCGATGCGTGCCCCGTTCTGCATCGGCACGCCCGACCAACTGGGCGATCTGATGCGGCAGTCATTTCCCGACGTCGTCGTGCGACGGCACCAGGGTCAAGCACGGTTTGCATCCCTTGACGAGTGGATGCACACCGACATCCGCGGCTGGACCCTGGCCGACAACGTCGACGACGAGCAGTTCACCCGACTGTTGGATTGCGCCCGGGTGAGGCTGAACCGCTTCGTCGGCCCTAATGGCCAGGTGAGCTTCGCGACCCCAGCGTTGGTCGCCACGGTGAGCGCGGCATGAGCAAACAAACAGCGATCACCGGATTCGGTCCGGCCGTCGCCTTCGGAAAGGAAACTCACAAGTCACCAGTTGCCCGCTGCCCCTCATCTGCGTGCCGGCTCGGGGCCGCCGCATTGTTGGCGGCCACAGCCCTGCTGGGCACCGAAACCGGCATACTCGCAGACCCCGCCACCGCATGCGCCGCACCCAAAAAGCCGGGTTTCGATCGAGACGGGTACAACGCGTGCGCTGCGATAGCAGCTGACCAGTATGACCGCGGGGAAATCGACGGCTCGTGGTTCATTGAGGCCCTGATGGGATGCTGCCACGAATACGGCGGTGAGTGGGACGGTGAAAACATGGACTGCCGCAATCCGGATACCAAGGATCCCGCCGAGAGTCGCGCTCGACTACCACGGTTCCCCGGTCCAACGGAGGCGACGCAGCCTCCATCAACGCCGGCCGGCCCAATAGCCCCGCTCCCGAGCCCGCCACCGGTGCAAACCCGGTAAGCCGTTGCAGGTAGTCCGCCTGCAAGACAGACCGGCCGCAGGCACGGGTGCGTGGTCCCGACCTCGCCGGGCAGCCAGGGTGCGCACGCAAACGGCGTGGGCCAGCACAGAATCCGACGGCTTGGTGAAGATCATCGACCGACATGTCGGTGAAAACGCCGAGGTCGGAGCGGTCAGTTTCCGACACATTCAATGAATTCCTACACGAGTGCCGAGAACCAGCGTTGTCTAGTCGTCGCCCGGCGGGAGCGGCCCGCCTCCGCTTTGCCGTGGCCCGGCGACGACCACTTCGGAAACCAAGCCCCACGCGTGGACCACGCGCCGCTGGCGGATTGTCCATCGTCGGTTCAGCAGTTGATCCAGCTGGATAGGCCGGCAGCCTCCCATCAGTTGCGGTGCGCGTCGCCACACCATCGTCCACAGTGCCGATACCAGCCGTTCGAATCGCGTGATTCCGGGCCTGAGGCTAACCAGGCACACCAGCCCGTCATTGGTGAGGATGCGTTCGAACTCACGCAGCACCGCAACGGCGTCCGAGTCGTCGAGCAGATCCAGAACGTACGTGGAGACGATGCGGTCGGCGCTATTCGTGTCGGCAGGCACCGGCATCGACCCATCGACGAGGCGCACTTGTGCGCGGTCGCCCCACGCCGCGAGTCGTCTGGTCGCCAAGTCGACCATTACCGGGCTGATGTCCACTCCGAGATAGGGCGCCGTCGGCGGGACCAACTCCAGTATCTGGGCGGCCAGCTTGCCTGTGCCACAACCGAACTCGAAGACGGCATGCGCCGTCTTCAATGCGGATTGTGCCAGCAACTGCGCCACGGCACGGTCTTCATAGAATTGCCAATCTTGCATACGGCCGATCCGGTTGTACACGGCCTTAGCCTGCTCGGGCTTCACTGCTTGGTCGCCACGTAGAGATGGACGCTGCCGAAACCACCAATCTGCTCGTGGTTGACATCGAATCCGAAGCTGTCAAAGAGCGGAGCCATGTCACGAATCACGTCCCCCGAGTGCTTCCAGATGCCGACCAGCGCGCTGCCCAGCCGATTGCCGTCGGGTGGATAGCCAACGTCGATCAACACCAGCCGCCCCTGTGAGCGCAGCACGCGATGCATTTCGGACATCGCCCGCTGGCCGTTGGGGTAGCCACTGAAGGCCATCGTGTTGACGACGCTGTCGAAGTGGCCGTCGGGATAGGGCAGCGCCTCGACGTTTGCTTGTCGCAGTTCGGCCGTCACGCCCGTCCGCGCCAGATTGCGCCGCGCGATCGCCACCATGCGTTCGTTGAGGTCGACGCCGTAGGTTTCGAAGTTGCCGGCGTAGCGCGTGAGCAACCAGCCGGTGCCGAAGGACACTTCGAGCACACGTGGGCCGCGGATGTGTGGAAGCGCAGCGCTGATCCAGTGCCTCCACACCGGCAGAACCCTGACTGCCAAGTCGTAGGGCCGGGCTAGCTGCGAATAGAGACGATCGAACCGTGTCGTGAACGCCTCGGCATCACGGGGCTCCGCGGGGTAGGGATCGCCCGACGAATCCTGCTGGCTCATCGCGATTTCCTGCCTGCATCGATCAGCGGGACACCGGCTGAGCTGGCCCATCGCATGTCGCCACAACATATGCGGCGTGGGTGTCGGCGAGCGCAGCGAACGATCCGGAGAGGAATTTGAACATTTCGCGCTTCATGGTGTTTTCCTTTCACTACCTCAGGTCACCACCCACGACAATCACGACCTAGTCGATGACGTCATAGGGACCTTTGCCCCGGGTATTCGTGACCTTCGGCGTCCGACGCCCGTCCTCAGAAACTATGCGGGCCGCAGGCCCATCGGCAGAGTGAGAGCCATGGGCCGCCCGTTCTGGTTTCGTCGTGCAACCCATCAGCAACCTCGCATTGCTCGGTGGCGATCACTCCTGGAGCCGTCGCTGGTGATCCTCACTGTCGGCGCGCTGGCGGTCGGCGGGATCATGTGGCTGACCGGACGGACTGAGATCGCCGACGTCTGCTGGATCGTTGGCACCTCGGTTGCGGTGGTGCCCGCCGTGCTGTGGGTCGTCGGGGCGTTGCGACGAGGGCGCGTCGGGGTGGATCTGATCGCTGTATTGTCGCTGGTCGGCACCCTGCTGGTCGGCGAGTATCTGGCCGGTGCGCTGATCGCGGTGATGCTTGCGGGTGGGCGGGCGCTCGAATCCGCCGCCGAGCGACGCGCCTCTCATGATCTACGTGCCCTGCTCGAGCACGCTCCGCGATTCGCGCGCCGACGGGTCGGCGCCGATGTCAGCGTCATACCGATCGCCGAGGTGGTGGTCAATGATCTATTGGTTGTCGGTTCGGGCGAGGTAGTGCCCGTGGATGGGCGCGTCGCCGGCGCGGTGGCGGTGTTGGACGAATCGGTGCTCACCGGTGAGCCTCTCCAGGTGGAACGTCTGGCCGGTGAGCCGGTGCGCAGCGGCGTCGTGAACGCGGGCAGCTCCTTCGAGCTGCGCGCCACTGCGACCGCACAGGACAGCACGTACGCGGGCATCGTGAGGCTGGCCGAACAAGCGGGCGCGGAAAGCGCACCGGTCGTGCGGTTGGCGGACCGGTACGCGGCGTGGTTCTTGCCGCTGACCCTGCTCGTCGCTGGCGGAGCCTGGCTCGCCAGTGGGTCGGCGGTGCGAGCAGTCGCCGTCTTGGTGGTGGCCACACCGTGCCCGCTGTTGCTTGCCGCGCCGGTGGCGATCGTCTCAGGGTTGTCACGGGCGTCCCGTCAGGGCGTGGTGATCCGTAGCGGCGGCGCTTTGGAAAGCCTCGGGAATGCAACCACTCTGATGATGGACAAGACCGGCACGCTCACTACGGGACGGCCCGCGGTCGTGGATGTGCTGACCGCACCGGGACGCGACACCACCGAGATACTGCGGATGGCGGCGTCGGTGGATCAGATGTCGCCACACGTGCTGGCCGCGGCCATCGTCACCGAAGCTCTCACACGCGGGCTGCAGCTGTCGCTGCCCACCGAGGTGACCGAGCAGCCCGGCCGGGGTGTCACCGCCACGCTCGACGGTCATCGGGTTCGGGTGGGAAAGCCGCCCACCGAGATCGCGGGTGCAAATTGGGCCCGAGCAGCGGAGAACCGGGCAAGCCTGGATTTGGCCGCGATCGCGTGGGTAGGCATCGACGCGGAGCTCGTCGGCGCCGTGTTGCTGCGAGATCCGTTGCGCCGCGACGCCCCCCGCACGGTTCGGCGACTGCGATCAGCTGGACTGAACCGGTTGGTCATGCTGACCGGCGACCGCGCCGAACCGGCTCACGAGGTCGCCACGGTTCTGGGGTTGGACAAGGTCTACGCGCAGCAGAGTCCCGCCGACAAGGTAGCCGCGGTGCGCGCCGAGCAAGATCGTGCGGTGACCGTAATGGTCGGAGATGGAGTCAACGACGCTCCAGCGTTGGCTGCGGCCACCGTCGGTGTCGCGATGGGCGCGCGCGGCGCGACAGCGTCCTCAGAAGCCGCCGACATCGTGTTGACCACAGACCGGCTGGACCGTCTTGCCGATGCGATGGACGTCGCCCGGTGGTCGCGGCGCATCGCCGTACAGAGCGCCGTCGTCGGCATGACGCTGTCATTGGTCGCCATGGCGATTGCCGCCCTTGGCTGGTTGCCACCGGCCGCGGGTGCCCTGCTGCAGGAGGGCATCGATGTCGCCGTAATCCTCAACGCGCTGCGGGCCCTGCGTGGCAATCCTGCCGTCGAGATCGAGTTGCCCGCCGACACCGAGAACATGTTGCGGCGCTTCGCAGCCGAACACGACGAACTGCGCGACGCTGTTGATCTGCTGCGCGACGCGGCCGACCGATTGGTCGCGGGCGCCGATGACGCTGCGCTGGCGTCGCTGATCCGTGCTCACGCCTTCCTTACCGATCGCATTCTGCCGCACGAGCAAGCCGAGGAAACCCGGCTCTACCCCGCGCTGGCCCGCCCACTCGGCTCTGGGGAAGCCACCGCCACGATGAGCAGGACGCACGCCGAAATCCAGCGACTGTCCGACCGGATCGGAGTGCATGTCGCACTCGCCAACGCGAGCAACGGAATACAGCCCGATCAGGTGGACGACCTACTCGCGTGTCTCTACGGGCTCTACGCGTTGTTGCGGCTGCATTTCCTGCAGGAGGAAGAGAACTATTTCACGCTCACCGAAGACGAGTAGTCTTGGGCGTCGACCCGGTTCTGACGTAGCACATAGAAGACCCAGTTTCGGATCTCGCGCTCGCGGCCCAAGATCGGATCGATGGGTTCTGACGCCGGGTCTACGACGTCGTCGCACTGGGGCCAAGTCGATGGTGTAACCGCCGGTCAGGAATCGCACGATGCCCATTGTGCTAGCCAGCGCGTGGCTGCGGGGTGCGATCGGCCCGGCGCCGGACGGGTCGGTGGCGAAGACCCTGACTCGCCTCCGGCAACGCGATTTCCCAATGGTCTTCTCGGGTCAGCATTCACCGGATACGGCGCTCGTCCTAGGGTTGGGCATGACCGCAGCCCAGCGTGAACGCGCAGCCCTGGTGTCGACCATGAGCGAGGTCGGACCCGACTCACCGACCTTGTGCGAGGGATGGACCACCCGCGACCTCGCGGCGCACCTCGTGGTCCGGGAGCGCAGGCTGGACGCCGCACCCGGCATCGCGATCCCATTTCTGGCCGGCTACACCGACAGGGTGCAGCGGCAGACGGCCTCGTCCACCGACTGGGATGTGCTGGTCGACAAGATCTCGTCCGGGCCGCCGTTGCTGTCGCCGTTCAAGCTTTTCGACGCGGTCGCCAACATGGACGAGATGTTCATCCACCACGAAGACGTGCGTCGGGCCCAAAAGGGTTGGGAACCACGCACTCTCGACCCCGATACGATCGCCGCGCTGCGCAGGCCGCTGGCCATGATGGCCCGACTGACGCTGGCCAAGGTGCCGGCGCGCGTGACGCTCATGACGCCCGATGGCCAGACGATGGCCGCGGTCGGCCGGGGTCCTGAGCTCACGGTGACCGGCGACGTCGGCGAACTCACCTTGTTCGTCGCCGGCCGCGACGAGGCTCGACTGACGTTCTCCGATGCGCAAACCGCCCAGGCGGTCCGCGCGGCGCGCCGGGGTTTGTGACATAACGTCGTAGCCTGGCCACATGTCGCTTCAGGCGAAAGTCGGCCTCGCCGTTGGGGTTTTACTGTCCGCGGCGGTCCTGGCCGCCGGCTGCGCCACCACCATCGAGGGCAACCCCGTCGCATCCCGTGGGTCACCGACCGAGCCGAGCTTTCCAACGACCAGGCCAACCCGTACGTCGGCTCCGACCACCAGCTCCACACCGTCTTCAGCGCCGCCGACCGGGCAACAACCGGGCGCGACGACGCTGGACCCCGACGAATCCGGCTATGTGTTCATCGAAACCAGGTCGGGCAAGACACGCTGCCAGATCTCTGAGGCCGAGGTCGGCTGCGAGTCGGAGTTCGACAGCCCGATCGAAGTGAACGGCATGCCCGCCAATGGGGTGAAGATCACCGCCGACGGCAGCATGAGCTGGGTCGTCGGCAACCTGGGCAACATCCCCGCCGTCACGCTGGACTACCAGACCTACCGAGCGCTCGGCTGGACGATCGAGGCGACGCGCGACGGCACTCGGTTCACCAACGACGGCACCGGCCACGGCATGTTCGTCAACACCTCCGGCGTCGAAGTCTTCTAACGCGCCCGCCTACGCTGGCAGTCATGGATTCGCCACTGGACTTCCGGGTCTTCGTCGAACCCCAGCAGGGCGCCACATACGGCGACCAGCTGGCGGTCGCCCGCGCAGCGGAGGCCGCCGGGTACTCGGCGTTCTTCCGTTCCGACCACTACACCGCGATGAGCGGTGACGGCCTGCCAGGGCCCACCGACTCCTGGGTGACGCTGGGCGCCATGGCCCGCGAGACGACCTCGATCCGGCTCGGCACGCTGGTCACCTCGGCGACGTTCCGCTATCCCGGTCCGCTCGCGATCGCCGTCGCACAGGTCGACGAGATGAGCGGCGGCCGTGTCGAATTAGGCCTCGGCGCGGGCTGGTTCGAAGCCGAGCACAAGGCATACGCCATCCCGTTCCCGCCACTGGGTGAACGGTTCGACCGGTTGACCGAGCAGCTGAGCATCATCACCGGGCTGTGGACGACCCCGCCCGGCGAGACATTCGACTTTTCGGGCAACCACTACGCCGTCGCGAATTCCCCCGCGCTGCCCAAACCTGTCCAGTCGCCACATCCGCCGATCATCATCGGGGGCGCGGGTGCCAAGCGCACACCGGCGCTCACCGCGGCCTTCGCCGCCGAGTTCAACATTCCGTTCGCACCGCTGGACGTGGCCAAGGCCCAGTACGAACGGGTCGCCTCCGCGGCGGCCGACGCAGGACGAACCGCCGAATCACTGACCTACTCGGCGGCCTTCGTGGTGTGCGCGGGTCGTGACGACCGGGAGATCGCGCGTCGGGCCGCCGCTATCGGACGCGAGGTCGACGAGCTGCGCAGCAACTCCCCTCTGGTGGGTACCCCTGCGGAGATCACCGACAAGCTCCGCGCCTACCTGCAGATCGGAGTGCAGCGGGTCTACCTGCAGGTACTCGACACGTCCGACCTGGACCACGTGGACTTCTTCGCGGCAGAGGTGATCCCTGCGCTCCGCTGAACAGGCGACGACATGCAGGTCGCGGATACCATCGGTGGCCGTGGCCGGCCGGAAGGACGATGACGACGGGCAGCCCTGGTACAACCGCACGCCCACGGTCGTCGGGGCCAGCATTGCCGCGCTCGTGGTGGGCGGCATCCTGATCGTCGCGGCGATGACGGTGGCCCGCCAGTTCGGCGAGCCCGAGCAAGCCCCGATCGACTTCGTCGAACCGACATATTCCGCGACCGCGTCGCAATCGGGTACCGCCACCACCCAGACGATCACGAGTACAAGTCCGCCGGAGACCACCGACATCAACCCCTCTTCGACGTCGGGGACATCTGGGTCATCTGAATCATCCGGATCGTCGACGACGCCGAGTAGCAGCGAGTCGTCGCCCGCGCCGACGACGGCGCGCACCGAAGAACCGGAGGAGGTCACGCCCACACGAACATCGCGGCAACGACCACGCACCAATGTGACGCGTACGTTCAATCCCTACGGCTGAGCGCCTACTATCGGTGCCCGTGGCGCAAAACGGACCTCCCGACGACCCGAACTATCCGGATGACGACCCCACCGGCTACGAGAACTACGGCGATGGTGGACATGGTGAGCCGCCTGGCGAACCGGGACCGTGGTACCGCCGACCTGCCGCGTTGGTCGGGTTCGGCGCCCTCGGCGCGGTGGTCGTCGCGCTGATCGTGTTCGGCCTGGCCAAGCTGATCACCGGTGGTGACGAGCCCGCCGAGCAGACCCCGTTGACGCCGCTCACCACGACCTCGAGATCGGTGGCGTCCACGACGACGTCGGCGCCCGAGACTGTGACCGAGACCTACACTCCGACGACGACCGAGCCGACGACGACTACCGAGTCGACGACCACCACCACGACCACGACACCGCCCACGACCACCACCACGACGCCGAGTGTCAGCACGAGCATCAGTACGAGCACCGAGACCAGCACCGTCACCGAAACGGTGACAGCGCCCGCCCCCTGACTAGCGGCCCTGAGCGGCGTACTGCGCCACCAGCGCCTCGGCGCTCCGCACCGCCGCCCGACAGGCGCGCGTCGTGAACGGGTCATTGAGTGGGTGTTCGGCGCGACGGCGCCAGCGCTGGGCGGCCGCGAACGCGGACCGGGGGCCGTCGTACGGAGCATCGGGCGCCAAGCCGAGTCTGCTGGCGGCGTCTGTGCCGGAGCCGCCGATGATGCGGCGCAGCGACGCCATCTCGTCTTCGTTCAATGTGGTTGGCCGAGAACGCAATTGACTGAGCAGCCGCAGCTCCTCGAACGCATGGGTGTCGGCGAGCAGTGGGTCGATGTCGGCGATGATGTAGCTGCTCGCGTAAATGGGGTTGTTCTGCACGAATCGTCGCAGCGACATCAACGCGGTGTGGGCCTTGAGCAGATCGGAGCGCTGTGCGAACTGTTGGTCGATCACATCGCGCAACGCGACCAGACCACTGCGTTCGAGAAGTTCGTCGGCCAGCGCGACGGAATCGCTGACACCCGCACGCAGCACGGCGATCGAGATCCTGATCCCGAACATGCCGAACCGGTCGAGCAATGCCGCCCGCGTGGCGGCGTCGACGGGCAGTGCTGGGCCCTTGCCGTCGTCGCGGACGAATCTGTCCACCGACAGCATCGCCTTGGTCAGTTCGGTTGAGTCGACCCCGGCCAGCTTCTCCAGTGCGACGAACTCGCTTTGCCTCAGCGTGCGTGCGGTCAGCGCGAGCAACCCTGACACCGGCACCACCGCCTGGCAAATGCCGGTTCTCTCCATCTCGTTGGTGAACCGTGCCGCCACGTCCTTGGCCGACAGCATCGCGTCGATGCGGCCCGCACCGATCTCGTCGGCGCGGGAGGCCACGCCGATCACCCCGAGCGCCCCCGTGGAACCCCCGACCAGCTCGCCGATCTGCATGAGCAGTGCGATGTCGGCGGCGTTGAGGGTGCGCAGCAGGAACACCACGGCGTCGATACGCGGAACGCCGTCGTCAGGCACCAACAGCCGCAAGGTGCGTTGGGAGACGTCCCTAGAGAGCGAGGACGTTCCAGGCGTGTCGATGATCGTCGTGTCGATCAGTTCGGCGGCGGGCCACTCCACGTCCAAGTCGACGACGTCTTCGGGATCGAGGCTGGCGAAGTCGAAGGTGAGTCCACCCTCAACGGCGTCGCGGCCGATAGGCACATTGGACCGCCTGCCGCCCCGATGGTTGGCGGTCACCTTCGGTGTGGGTCCGTGCCGGAACCAGGTGACGATGCGGGTGGCCTCGGTCGCATCGGTGGGCGCAATGTCCTCTCCCACAAGGGCATTCACCAGTGTCGACTTGCCCGCCTTGAGAGTGCCTGCCAGCGCGATGCGGATCGGCTGATTGAGCCGGCGGCCGATCCTGTCCAGTTCGTTGTGCACATCGGGACGCTGCGCATAGGCGGGGTCGGACCGGTACGCCTGGATGGTTCCGTCCAGGATCGCGCGCACCTGATCGCTCGTGCTCATCGACAGTCCAGCTTAGATGGCCTCGGCGGCGAGCTTCTCCGCGTGGTCGGTGACCTGTCTGAGGATGTTGAGCTGGCGCTCGAGTTCCTTGACGCGGTTGTCGCGTTCGTTCTCCTCGAGTTTCGCCGAGGCGATCGTCGCCTGCAGCGATTCGTTCAGTGACCGTGTCGTCTGATTGGCGATGCCGCGGTAATGGTCGCGCAGCTGGCGCTGGATGCCCTTGAGCCGGTCCCGCGATTCCTTGTTCACGACGAAGGAGACGTCGTCGATGAACCTGCGGGTGTTCAGTCTTCGCCTCGTTGCGCACCCGCTGCATGCGGTTGTCCATGTTCTCCCGGTACGCGCTTCGCCCCATCAACAGACCCGCGCCGAGGGACAGCGGATTGAACATGCCCAAACCCGCGAACGACGTCATCATGCCGAACATCAGCACGCCGCCGTAGGACCCCTGCATACCCATGGTGACCTTGCGGGCCCTGCCGACCGGCTTGGCCTCCAGATTGGCCAGCGACTTGATCTCACCGAGGCTGGCGCCCATCTCACGCGCGTCGATCCGCGGCATCTTGATCGCCTCGAGACCGGCTTCCATGAAGGTGCGCGCCACGTCCTCGGCCAGCGCTTGGGCGCGTTGGTACGCCCAGACGAAGTTGTCCCCGATTGCGGTGGCGATCGCGTTCTCCAACTCGGTGCCGATCTCGGCCCAGTGCTGCGTCGGGTCGCAGGAGTCGATCTCCTTCTCGATGTGTTGGCCGATGATCCGGAAACGGCCACGCAGATCGTGGTCGATATCCGCGGTGAGATCGGCGATTCCGTCGTTGAGAACCTGCTGCCACAGCGCGGTCTGCTGCAGCGCCTCGGCGGCCTCCTCCTTGCGCCGCTCCAGATCGATCTTCAGCCTGTCGCGGACGTCCGGATCGTTCAGCGCCGCCAGCTCTGTGTTGACCGCCAGCGTCAGATGTTCGGCGGACGAACGGATCTCGGCGACGACCTGATCGCGAATATGGTCGTTCTGCCGGGATAGCACCTGCTCGCTGAGGAACTTCACGATCGCCGGAAAGTTGGACTCTTCGTTGAGTTCCTTGTCGTTGAGCTGAATTGCGTGACTGCGCAGCAGCGACGACGATCCGATGATCGGTGTCGACAGGCCGGCGTGGTCCAGGTGGGCACGGTTGGTCTCGACGATCTTGCGCCAATGCGGATACAGGTCGGTCTTGGTGGCGATGATCGTTGCGACCGGGCAGATTTCGAATGCCTGCCGCATGAACGTCATCTCGGGTTCGGTGAACTCCTGGCTGGTGTCACTGCACATCAACAATGCGTTGGCGTCGGGCAACAGGCCCAGCGTTGCCGACAGGTGCGGCTGACCATGACCGCCGACGCCCGGCGTGTCGACGAAGGCCAGTCCGTTCTTGAGAAGCGGGCTGGCGGCGGTGACCTCGACCCGCAACACCTCGCGTCCACCGGCCTGCGGGGCGCGGCGCAGATCGGTCTTGATGTCGGCCATCGGGATTTCGATCGCCTCCGGCTCCTCACCGTCGGGCCGCGCGACGATCAGCTTGGCCGAGGTGTTCTCGCTGTAGGAAACCACCGTCGGCAGCACGGTGCTCTCGTCGTCGCCGACGCGCGACACGGGGACGTTCAGCAGCGAGTTGAGCAGCTGGCTCTTGCCCTGCTTGAGGTGCCCGGCGATCACCACGCGGATCTGCGGATCGGTGATCCGGGCCTTGGCCCTGGCCAGGCGCTCGACCAGATCACCGCGCTCGTTCGCATCGGCGATCGTGCTGGTGTGGTCGATCAGCTCGACGATGACCTTGACCTGCCTGGCCGGCTCGCCAGCCGTCACCTTGCGGGGGTCGCTGGGTTGCGTCATGAAGTCCCTTGGTCGGTGGCACCGGAAAGCTCAGTACCCACGGTAGATGCGCCAACTGGCGGGGATCGCCATTGGATCCCCGCCAGCGGCGGTGTTTCGCAGTAAAGGCAGTAAAGGTCAGAACAGGCTGGCGTCCACCGAATTGTCGACGTCGATGCTGCTGCTGACCTGGGTCGAGTCGTCGACGGAGCTGTCCACCGAGTGGTCCTGGCCGGAGCTGTCCATCGAATTGTCGAGCGCGTTGTCCTGGTCGGAGTTGTCGACGACGGACAAGCCTCCGGCGACGTCGCCCGACGCGTCGCCGTCGACCGTGGTCTGGTTTCCACCGACGCTGGTGGTGTCATTGTCGACGATCACGATGCCGCCACCGGAACCGCCGGCCCCGCCGGTCGCGTTCCCGCCGTCGTTGCCGATACCGATGAGGCCGCCGTCGCCGTCTCCGCCGACCGCGCCACCGCCGTTGCCACCGCTCATGTCGTTGTCGTTGACGACGGGTCCGTCGTTGTCGGAGATGATGTCGCCACCCGCGGTCTGGTCGCCGCTGTCGTCGATGTCGTTGTCCTCGCCGATGTTGACGTTGGAATCGTCGATGTCGCCGGTGTTGACGTTCTCGTTGTCGTCGCCGACCACGTTTCCGTCACCCTCGACGTTGGTGGTGTCGATGTCACCCGCGGTACCGGTGTTCACCACACCGCCGTCGTTGGCGGTGTTGGTGGTCTTGTCGCCGAAGGTGATGTCACCGAGGTCCAGGTTGAAGTTGCCGACGCCCTGCTGCTGGTCCTCGCCCGCCGAGTTGGCGATGTGGGTCTCGGGGCTCAGGTAGCGGGTGTCGTTGTGGCTGAGCGTGTCGTTGTTCGACAGCACCTCGGTCTGGCGCTGCGGGGTGAAGGCGATGCCGTGGGTCTGGGCGACGGCCTGCTGCAGCCCGACGACGGGGTCGCCGCCGCCGTGTAGGACCGCGGCCGGTGCCACCGTGGCGGCGACCGCCTGCACCTGAGCCGCACTCACATTGGACACGCTGGCCGCGGCCATGGATCGGCTCGGGTCGGTGATGAATTCCTGAGCCCGAACCGGGTCACGGAAGAGGTCCAGGAGCCAGTCGATTACGTTCGTCATTTCTTCGTCCTTTGTTCGTGTTGTCACCGGAGCTCGTCGCCGGGCTGTCCGGCGGACTGATGACCACGTTATGGAGCGTTGGATCCCCTCGAAACGGGGTCGAAACCCCTCCCTGCAGCGGCGCAGTCCGGGGTGGCACCAAGGCTGCCGTTAGGGGATTAGGGGATCGTTAGGGGATGATGATCGCCAGGCCGGAACAACGAAACTGCGCGGCCGTTTCCGGCCGCGCAGTCGTGGTGGTGTTCGGTGCCGAGTGTCTAGAAGATATCGAATCCCGACGGGTCAGAATCCAGATCGGCGTCCTCGACGGTGGCGTCGCTCACGTCGCTGTGGGTCGGCGGGTCGAGTTGCGGAAGATCATCGATGAGAGACGGGTCGAACTGCAGCGACCCAGCGTCGGCCACCACGCCCGGCACACCCGAGTCGGCGAGCGCGTCCAGCCCGGTGTGCAGCGCCTGATCCGGCGAATCGGCGTAGTCGGAGATCACCGTGTGCACGTCATCGACGGCCTGAACTGGCACTTGATCGTCGAACGCGTCGAACGCAGCCGTCGCGGCACCACTGGCCCAGACGTTGTGGGCGAGGTCGTCGATGCCCTCAGCGCCTACCGTGGGCACTGACGCTCCCAGTGACTCGGTGACGACCGGGATCAGGTTGCTGACGTCGGCACTGGTCACGTTGGTGAGGTTGGCGTCGAAGATGGCTTGGTCCGGGTTTTCCGCGTAGCGCGCTGCGGCGTCGGGATCTCGAACCAGAGACATCACGAAGTCGAGCAGCGAGTTGACCATGAAACACCCTCCCTCCCCGTGGAGATATATGCGGCCAGAGACATTTCAGCCAGATGGCTTGCCAACGATGCTATCGCTGGTGGTTGCCGCAGAGATCGGTGTGAAACCCACCTCTGCCGTCGGGGCATTAGGGGGCTCGGCGTTAGGGGTTTTCGCGGCATAGGGGGATGTGCGGTGGATGTGCGGTGGATTGGCGTACCAAGCCGCTATCGTGAGGTTCGGCCGAAACAGAGGTGGAGATGAGCGACTCTCTCGGGTTGTCGATTGGAATGACCAATTTGGTGGCGGCTCGCACGGGCCGTCCCCCAGTCATGCGGCGATCAGTGCTCACGGTGTTCGATGATCGCGCCCCAGAAGTCGGTGTGCCCGCCGAATTTTCGGCGAACCCATCCATTCCCCAACCCGGGATGGTGCTGAGCGGCTTCGTCGAGCGCGTTGGCGACCCCGTGCCCCTGGTCGCTGCTGACGGCTCCGCTCACCGCGGGGAGCAGGTACTCGTCGAAGCCCTCGATGCGATGACACGCACGGTGGGGGGTGGGGCGCCCATTGCGATCGCGGTGCCCGCACATTGGAGCGCCGCGACCGTCGGCGCGCTGCGTGGTGCGTTGCGCGGAAGGCCGAGCCTGGCACCCGGCGGCGTGGTTCCGGCGCTCGTCCCGGATTCGGTCGCCGCGCTCTCGGCGCTGCAGGCCGCGCCCGGTCTGCCATCGACAGGTGTCGTGGTGCTGTGCGATTTCGGTGGCAGCGGCACCAGCGTCACGCTGGCCGATGCGGGCGCCAATTACGACACCATCGGCGAGACGGTCCGCTATCCGGACTTCTCCGGTGACCAGATCGATCAGGCGCTGCTCAATCACGTGCTGGCCGGCATCGCGGACGCCAACAACTCCGATCCGGCGAGCACGGCGGCGGTCGGTTCGTTGGCCCGCCTGCGCAACGACTGCAGGCTGGCCAAGGAGCAGTTGTCCGCCGATACGGCCGCTGCCGTCCACGCGGAATTGCCCGGTTTCGCGTCCGATGTCCGGGTGACGCGCACCGAGCTGGAACAACTCATCGCCGAGCCGCTGAACGGTCTACTGAACAAAGTTGAAGAAGCGTTGCAGCGCAATAACATTGCCGCGTCTGACATCTCGGCGGTCGCAACAGTCGGCGGAGGCGCGAACATACCGCTGGTCACCCAACAGTTGTCGACACGACTCCGTGCTCCGGTCGTCACGACGCCGCAATCACAGCTGAACGTTGCCGCAGGGGCCGCACTGCTTGCCGAAATTGCCGACGCGGCAACAGGACTGGCCACCGCGGCCGACGCACCTACGGGGATGGCCCCGACTGCGGGTTGGGTCGCAGGTGCCGCCGGGGCGGCAGCCGCAGGCGCAGCAGCGGCCGAGTCGGCGGCCGACGCCCCTGCGTCGTCGACGTTCCGTGCGCTCGCTTGGTCGCAGGACGACGCACCCGCGAGCGGCGAGCCGGTGCCCTACGCCGGTGAGGACTACACCTTCGAACAAGCGGCCACCGGCGCGGCCCGCCCACCGATGGAGTTCAGTCACGAAGAGGAAGGCTTCACGCCGGAACCCGGGCCACTGCCCTGGTACAAGCGCCCGACCATTCTGTTCGGGGCCGCGGCGGCCGCCGCGCTGCTGGCGATCGGTGGCCTCGCGGTCACATTGACGAGCACATCCAGCAATACCGGCCCGGTGACCGAGACGGCGACGACCGTCGAGACCGGCCCCTCGCCGGCGGGTCCACCCGCCACCTCCGAAACCATCACCGTCACAGGGTCCGACGGCCGCCCGAGCACCACCGTGGTGCCGCCTCCCCCGTCGTCGACCACCACGACGACCTCGCCCTCGTCGTCCACCACAACGACGACCACCACCACCACGACCACCACCACCCGCACGACTACGACGACCCAACCCACGACGACCCAGCCCACGACCACCCAACCGACCACGACCGCTCCCCCGACCACCACCGAAGCACCGATCACCACGACACCCGACGTGGTGATCCCAGACGACGGCTCGTGATCGATGCCGAAGCCGGCGCCGGAGCCAGCGGCCGAGATCCCGCCGCCCGCGCGTGACGCCGTCGCGGCGCTGAGCGCCGCCCCCGGCGACCCGGTCAAGATCCTGGTCTCCGGCGGCATCGGCAGCGGTAAGAGCTCCGTACTCGCCGCGGTGCGGTCCGCGCTACGGACGGCCGGGGTTCCCGTACTCACCCGCCCACCGCGCAGCGGCGACGATCCCCGGGCCGCGGTGGTGATCGACGATGCACACCTGCTCGACGACGGCGAACTCGAACAGCTCGTCGACCGGGTCGCCGATCCCACCTCCACGGTCGTCGTCGCGACCGAACCGCTCGCGCACAGACCCGCCCTGCGCGCCTTGGCCACCGCAATCGAACGCGAGAACCCCGTGGTATCGGTCGGCGCGTTGAAGCCGGCGGACGTCACACGTCTCACCGCCGAAATGCTCGACGGCGCACCGACACCCGAATTCGTCCGGGCGCTCATGGTGTCGACGGCCGGGCTTCCTTTTCTGCTGCACCCGGCGATCAGCGCGGCAGCCACGCATGAAGGGCAGGCGCCGACGACGGCGATCGCTCAGGCAGCCGGCTTCGCGCTGATCGAACGGCTGCGCCGCTCGGACGAGCCGGTACTCGACACGCTGCTGGTGACGTCGCTGAGCCGCGACCTCGGGCCGGACGACGTCGCGGCGACGTTGCGGGTCGGGGCGCAGGATGCCCAAATGCTGGTGGACCGCGCGCGTGCCAGCGGGCTGCTCGAGCCGTCGTACAGCCACACGTTCCTGCGTTCCGTACACAGCTGCATCGCGCAGATCATCGGTACCGCAAGGCACCACGACACCGAGGTCGCACTGCTCGTCTCTCAGCTCGAATCATCAACGCTGTCAGCGGATCTCGCTCTGCAATTGGCCGAGCACGGCCTGCGCGACGATCGGCTGGCAAATGCGCTGCTGGAGTTCGCGTCCGACAGCCATGGCCAACCTGCGAGGGCCGCAAGGCTCTACCGTGCCGCCGCGGATGCGGGAGCGACGAAGCTCAGCTCGCGATTGGCGGATGCGCTGGCCCTGACCGGCGACTGCACGACCGCAGGCCGCATCGCCGATGAGCTGCTCGGCTCCGACGACGCCGCCGAACGCGCGGCCGCGGTCCGCATCGCGGCCAGTATCGCTGCGCACGACGGCAGTTCCACCCAGGCGGCCGATCTGTTCCGCTGGCTCGGCCCGTATCCGGACGCGTTCGTCGGCGCGGCGGGCGCCATCGTGTCGCTCGCCGTGGGCGACCTGTCCGCTGCACGCGCGGCGCTCGGTGCCGAGAGCGCTGGGCCGCCGACGTCGACCTCGCGTGCCGCCCGCAGTCTCGCCGAGGGCCTGCTGCTGTCTCTCGAGGAGCCCTATCCGTCGGCCGTCGCGAGGCTGGGCCAGTCGATCACCGCCGAACCGCAGCCAACCGGCGTCGCACCCGACACCCCCGCGGCGCTCGTCACGCTCGCCGCCCTGCACGCCGGCGATCCGGTACGCGCCCGCAGCGTGATCGGACGTGCCGTGCGCACATCGCTGGAGGACAACCCGGACGACACGGCGTTCGTCGCGCGCAGGCATCGGCTGCTGCTCGGCTGGGTGAGGATGCTCGACGGCCAACTGCCCGCCGCGACCGCCGACGTCGCCGCCGTGATGGCCGACACCGATTCGACTGCGAGTTCCTTCCACTGCGACGCTGCACCGGCGCGATGCGCTCTGGGCGGCGGCACTGCAGACCGCGATCGCACGCCGCGGCGGCGACAGCGGTGCGATGCAGAAGCATTGGTATACGGCGATGGAGGTGCTCGCCGAATATTCGACGGACCTGTTCTCGCTGCTGCCGCTCGGCGAGCTGTGGGTGGCAGCGGCCCGGATGCGGCAGGTCGATCGGCTACAGCACACCCTCGACGAGGCGTTCGCCCTGCTGGAGTCGCTCGGTAATCCGCTGTTGTGGTCGGTGCCGTTGCACTGGGCCGGTGTGCACGCCGGAATCCTGGCCAATTCTCCCGAAGCGGTCGCACCGCACGGTCACGCCTTGACCGCGGCGGGCAGCCACAACACCTTCGCCAAGGCGCTGTCCATGGCAGGCCGCACCTGGTTGCGGGTGCTCGCCAACCACGTCGAGATCGATGACGTCACCACCGCCGCCCGTTCGCTCTCGCAGTTCGGCCTCACCTGGGATGCCACCAGGCTGGCCGGGCAGGCCGCACTGCAGACTCCCGACGGACGCGTGTCCGGCGCGATGCTGCAACTGGCCCGCGATCTCAAGCAGACCAGCGCGCTCGACGCCACACCGGGCGTCGATGCCGCCGCCGCCGACACCGCCCATCCCGGCGCGACCCGCCCGGCGGCGAGGCTGTCGGACCGCGAGCGCGAAGTGGCGGAACTGTTGCTGCTGGGCATGCCCTACCGCGATATCGGCACGCAGCTGTTCATCTCGGCAAAAACCGTCGAACATCACGTCGCGCGGATTCGGCGACGACTGGGCGCCGAATCGCGTTCGGAGATGCTGTCGATGCTGCGTGCCATGGTGGCTCCGCGGGGCTGATCGACGGGTGTGACCACGAACACGCCCACCAATCCGGGACCGCACCGACGACCGTCGATCCACCGTCGGATCGCTCCCCGCACGCGCGGCGCAACCTAGTTAGGTGAGCCTGCGTAGCTTTGTTTCTCCCCGAGGTGTAACTATGAGCAGGCATGGAGCGAAAGTTACTGATGAGTAACATTCACGAAGTTACCCTCGAGTAACTTGAGACGGGAGGCGTGCGGTGGAAACGCAGATGCTGATCAGGATCATCGTCGTCGTCCTGATGCTGGCCGTCGTCGGTGTGTTCGCCGCCAAGCGCGTCCTGTTCCTCACGAATCTCATCCGCTCGGGCGCGAAGACCAGCGTCGCGAACAACCGCAAGGACAACCTCGGCAAACGCATCACCACCCAGTTCGAGGAGGTCTTCGGGCAAACCCGGCTGCTGAAGTGGTCGATTCCCGGCATGGCCCACTTCTTCACGATGTGGGGCTTCTTCATCCTCGCCTCGGTCTACCTCGAGGCGTTCGGTCAGGTCGTCGATCACGACTTCCACATCCCGTTCATCGGCCGCTGGGACGCCCTGGGCTTCCTGCAGGACTTCTTCGCCGTCGCGGTGTTGCTCGGCATCATCACGTTCGCGATCATCCGTATCGCCCGCGAGCCCAAGAAGCACGGCCGCGACTCGCGCTTCTACGGGTCGCACACCGGCGGCGCCTGGCTGATCCTGTTCATGATCTTCAACGTCATCTGGACCTACGCACTGGTCCGCGGCGCCGGCGTCAACACCAACGCGCTGCCCTACGGCAACGGCGCCTTCTTCTCGCACTTCATGGGCGGGATCCTGCAGCCGCTCGGCGAATCCGCCAACGAGTGGATCGAGACGCTGGCGCTGATCGGGCACATCGCGGTCATGCTGATCTTCCTGCTGATCGTGCTGCACTCCAAGCACCTGCACATCGGCCTGGCGCCGGTCAACGTCACGTTCAAGCGGATGCCCGATGGGCTGGGGCCACTGCTGCCCGTCGAGTACAACGGCGAGCCGATCGACTTCGAGGATCCCGCCGAAGACGCGGTCCTGGGCCGCGGCAAGATCGAGGACTTCACGTGGAAGGGCTACCTCGACATGACCACGTGCACCGAGTGTGGACGCTGTCAGTCGCAATGCCCGGCGTGGAACACCGGGAAGCCGCTGTCCCCCAAGCTCGTGATCATGAACCTGCGCGATCACCTGTTCGCCAAGGCGCCCTACATCTTGGGCGACCAGGAGACGCCGCTGGAGAACACGCCCGAGGGCGGCCTCGGCGAGGACCTCGGCGACGAGAAACACGACGAAGAACACCACGTTCCCGAGTCCGGCTTCGAGCGCATCCTGGGCTCGGGTCCGGAGCAGGCGACCCGCCCGCTGGTCGGCACTCTCGAACAGGGTGGCGTCATCGACCCCGACGTGCTGTGGTCATGCACGACCTGCGGGGCCTGCGTCGAGCAGTGCCCGGTCGACATCGAGCACATCGATCACATCGTCGACATGCGCCGCTATCAGGTGATGATGGAATCGGAGTTCCCCGGCGAGCTCGGCGTGCTGTTCAAAAACCTTGAGAACAAGGGCAATCCGTGGGGGCAGAACGCCAAGGATCGCACCAACTGGATCGACGAGGTCGACTTCGACGTGCCGGTCTACGGCCAGGACGTCGAGTCCTTCGAGGGTTACGAGTACCTGTTCTGGGTGGGCTGCGCAGGCGCCTACGAGGACCGGGCCAAGAAGACCACCAAGGCGGTCGCCGAACTGCTGGCGACCGCGGGTGTGAAGTATCTGGTGCTCGGCGAGGGTGAGACGTGCAACGGCGACTCGGCCCGCCGCTCGGGCAACGAGTTCCTCTTCCAGCAGCTGGCCGCCCAGAACGTCGAGACGCTCAACGAGCTCTTCGAAGGCGTCGAACGCGTGGATCGCAAGGTCGTCGTCACCTGTCCGCACTGCTTCAACACCCTGGGCCGCGAGTATCCGCAAGTGGGCGGCAATTACACGGTGCTGCACCACACCCAGCTGCTCAACCGGCTGATCCGCGACAAGAAGCTGGTGCCGGTGAAACCCGCCGACGGTGGCTCGAACGGGCAAGACGTCACCTATCACGATCCCTGCTACCTCGGCCGGCACAACAAGGTCTACGAGGCGCCCCGCGAGCTCATCGGCGCGTCCGGGGCGAAGCTGACCGAGATGCCGCGCCACGCCGACCGCGGTCTGTGCTGCGGCGCCGGCGGCGCACGGATGTGGATGGAAGAGCACATCGGTAAGCGCGTCAACGTCGAGCGCACCGAAGAGGCCATGGACACCGCGTCGACGATCGCCACCGGCTGCCCGTTCTGCCGCGTGATGATCACCGACGGCGTTGACGATGTCGCCGCGGCCAAGGACTTGCCGAAGGCCGAGGTGAAGGACGTCGCGCAGCTGCTGCTGGAGTCGCTCGACAACAGCGGCGTGACGCTGCCGGAAAAGGGCACCGCGGCCAGGGAAGCGGAACAAGCAGCCAAGGAACGCCCCGCCCGCGTCGAGGCGTCCGCACCCGCCGAAGCCGAGGCACCGGCCGAGGCTGAGCGAGGAAGCCAAGCCGGAACCGGCCGCCAGGCGACCGCCACTTCCGCAACTGCCGACACCAAACCCGTCACGGGCCTCGGCATCGCCGGCGGCGCGAAACGCCCGGGCGCCAAGAAGACCGCGGCATCCGAAGAGCCGGCCGAAAAGCCCACCGCCGAAGCCCCCGCCGCCAAGGCCGAGCCGGCCGCGGAACCGGAAGTCAAGGGTCTGGGCATCGCCTCGGGAGCGCAGCGACCGGGCGCCAAGAAGCCAGCCGCACCGAGGCGGCGGCCGAGCCAGCACCCGCACCTGAGGCGGCGCCGAGCCGCAGCCGAGCCGACGCCGCCGAGCCCGACGTCGCCAAGCCCGAGCCTGAGGTCAAGGGCCTCGGCATCGCGCCTGGCGCCCGCCGGCCCGGCGCAAAGAAGGCGGCACCGGCACCACCGGCGCCCAAGTCTGATGCGCCACAGCCGGAACCGGAGTCCAACGGCGAACCCAGCCCGGCGCCCGAGCCTGCCTCTGACGGCAACGGCGAAGCGCCTTCGGCGCCGGTGAAGGGCCTGGGTATCGCGAAGGGCGCCCGTCCGCCCGGCAAACGTTGATCAGCGATATTGGATATTTGCTGGACAGCAATGAGACCATTGAGGACGTGACCACGCACCACGTGCCGTTTCAGCCGCCGGACACCATCCGCGACAGCGCACGTTCACGCAGTCATCCAAGCTGCAGGACGTTCTGTACGAGATCCGCGGCCCCGTGCACGAGCACGCGTCACGACTCGAGGCCGAGGGCCACCGCATCCTCAAGCTGAACATCGGCAATCCGGCCCCGTTCGGGTTCGAGGCACCCGACGTGATCATGCGCGACATGATCCAGGCCCTGCCGTACGCGCAGGGGTACTCCGATTCCAAGGGCATCCAGGCCGCCCGCCGCGCGGTGTTCACCCGCTACGAATTGGTCGAGGGCTTCCCTCGATTCGACGTCGACGACGTCTACCTCGGCAACGGGGTCTCCGAACTGATCACGATGACCCTGCAGGCGCTGCTGGACAACGGCGACCAGGTACTCATCCCCGCGCCGGACTATCCCCTGTGGACCGCGTCGACCTCGCTGGCCGGCGGCACCCCGGTGCACTACCTGTGCGACGAAACCCAGGGCTGGCAGCCCGACATCGCCGACCTGGAGGCGAAGATCACCGAGCGCACCAAGGCGCTGGTGGTGATCAACCCGAACAACCCCACCGGCGCGGTGTACAGCCGCGAGATCCTCGAGCAGATGGTCGAATTGGCGCGCAAGCACCAACTGCTGCTGCTCGCCGACGAGATCTACGACAAGATCCTCTACGACGACGCCGAGCACATCAGCCTGGCGACGCTGGCGCCGGATCTGCTCACGCTGACATTCAACGGATTGTCCAAGGCCTACCGCGTGGCCGGCTACCGCTCCGGCTGGCTGGTGATCACCGGCCCCAAGGAACATGCGGGCAGCTTCCTGGAGGGCATCAGCCTGCTGGCCAACATGCGTCTGTGCCCGAATGTGCCGGCCCAGTACGCCATTCAGGTCGCGCTGGGCGGGCATCAGAGCATCGAGGATCTGGTGCTGCCCGGCGGACGACTGCTCGAGCAGCGCGACGTCGCATGGTCGAAGCTCAACGAGATCCCCGGGGTGTCCTGCGTGAAACCCCAAGGCGCGCTGTACGCCTTCCCCCGGCTGGATCCCGAGGTGTACGACATCGTCGACGACGAACAACTGGTCCTCGATCTGCTGCTGCAGGAGAAGATCCTGGTCACCCAGGGCACCGGCTTCAACTGGCCCACACCCGATCACCTGCGCATCGTGACGCTGCCGTGGGCCCGCGACCTGGCCAACGCGATCGAGCGGCTGGGCAACTTCTTGGTCAGCTACCGCCAATAGCGAACCTCTACCCTGTTGCGGGTGACGCACTCGCACGCCCATTCGCATTCCCTGAGCGGACCTTCTCCCTTTGCGCCACTCGTCGCCAAGGTCGTCGTCGGACTGCTGATCGCCATCGGCGTCGTGACCCTTGCCGGCGCCGCATGGCTGTGGCCGAGTCAGCAGAAGGTCGACATCCCGCTGCCGTTCCAGAACGCTGCGGGCGGCGCAGTCACCACCGAGGCGGGCCACGTGGTGTCCACCGCCGCGGCGACCTGCGGGTACCAATCGGTGGGCGCGGTGCTGACGGCGCCACCGACACAAGCACAGGGCGACCACAATTGCGTGCAGGCGTTCATCGCAATCGATTCCGGACCGAATCAGGGCGCCAACACCCTGCTGGAGTTCAGCGGCGGGGCCGGGCAGCCCCAACTCGCGGTCGGCGACCAGATCCGGATCACCCGCCAGGTCGACCCGACCGGCACCACGACCTACTCCTTCTACGACTACGAGCGCACGTGGCCGTTGGTCGGACTTGCGGTGGCGTTCGCGGTGGTCGTCGTCGCGGTCGCGCGGTGGCGCGGATTGCGGGCGCTGATCGGCATCGTCGTCGCATTCGCGGTGCTGGTCGTGTTCATGTTGCCTGCCCTGCGCGACGGCACCGCCGCCATCCCCGTCGCGTTGGTGGCTTCGGCCATGATCCTGTACGCGGTGATCTACCTGGCACACGGCGTGAGCCTGCGCACCAGCGCGGCGCTGCTCGGCACGCTGGCTTCTCTGCTGCTGGCCGCGGTATTGTCCTGGGCTGCAATCGAGTTGACTCATTTGACCGGACTCTCCGAGGAGGAGAACAACGCGGTCGCGACGTACCTGGGCAATGTGTCGATCACCGGCCTGCTTGCTGGCCGGATTCATCGTCGGCTCACTGGGTGTGCTCAACGACGTCACGGTCACGCAGGCGTCGACGGCCTTCGAGCTGGCCGCAATCGAGGGTACGTCCCGCCGGGCGGTGTTCGTCGGCGCGATGCGGGTGGGACGCGACCACATCGCCAGTACCGTCTACACGCTGGTGCTCGCCTACGCGGGCAGCGCGCTGCCACTGCTGCTGCTGTTCAGCGTCGCCAACCGCTCGCTGGGCGATGTGCTGACGAGTGAGAGCGTGGCCATCGAGATCGCACGCTCCGCGGTGGGCGGCATTGCGCTGGCACTGTCGGTGCCGTTGACGACGGCTATCGCCGCGATGCTCGCGACACCTAGCGCTCCAGCAGCTCCAGCAGATAGGCGCCGTACCCGGACTTGAGCAGATCCTGTGCGCAAGAGGCCAACTGGTCGTCATCGATGAACCCGGCGCGCCAGGCCACTTCCTCCGGGGCGCCGATCTTGAGGCCCTGCCGGCGCTCGATCGTGCGCACATAGTCACTGGCGTCCAGCAGCGAGTCGAACGTTCCGGTGTCCAGCCACGCGGTTCCCCGGGCGAGCACCTCGACTGCAAGGCGACCCTGGTTGAGGTACGTCCGGTTGATGTCGGTGATCTCGTATTCCCCTCTGGCGGAGGGCTTTATCGAGCGGGCGATCTCGACGACATCGTTGTCGTAGAAGTACAGGCCGGGAACCGCATAGTGCGACTTCGGGGTGGCAGGCTTCTCCTCCAGCGACAGCGCGATGCCATCGTCGCTGAACTCCACCACACCGTAGGCCGAAGGGTTGGCCACCCAGTACGCGAAAATCGCACCGCCGTCGATCTTTTGAAATCGGGTCAGGCTGGTACCGAGGCTGGGACCGTAGAAGATGTTGTCCCCCAGGACCAATGCCACTGAGTCACTGCCGATGTGGTCGGCGCCGATGACAAACGCCTGCGCCAGACCGTCGGGCTGATCCTGTACCGTCGTAGCTGAGGTTGATGCCGAGATGCGAGCCGTCGCCGAGCAGCCGGTGGAACGCGGGCGCGTCCTCCGCCGTGGTGATCACCTGGATGTCGCGAATGCCCGCCATTATCAACGTGGACAGCGGGTAGTAGATCATCGGCTTGTCGAAGACGGGCACCAACTGCTTGCTGACACCCATGGTGATCGGGTACAGCCGTGTTCCCGATCCACCGGCGAGAATGATCCCTCTCATCAGCCCACCGCATCCTGGTCGGTCAGCTCGGTGGCGGCCAGGGCCGACGCGAGGTCGTCATGGCGGAACACCGAGGTGACGTGGTCGTGCACGACCCGGAACGCAGCCGCCTTCCCGTCTTCCTCCTCTGCGACCACCACACCGTCGCGGAAATACATCCGGCCGGGGACGGCCGCCGTCGTTGCCAACGAACTCGCCCACTGACGCAGGGCGTCATGTCCCTGTCCTGCCCCGTTCGCGTCGCCGAACTCGATGTCGTCGCTGGAAACCTGTAACAGGGTGTCGAGGTCCTGCGCATTCAGCGCGTCATGCCAAGCGAGGACGGTGGCGATCTCCGAAGTGCTCATGGTGGTTGAAAATACGCCAACTCAGAATGGCGTTCGCTCGAGCCAGGTGTCCCACACCGCGGTGTCCCCGAAAACCTCGATCCCGAGTTCGGTCGCCGGGCGCCTTCGCACGATCGCGAGCAGCAGATCCGTGACCGGGCCACGCAGCGCCACGTCACCCTTGCCGTGGTCGTGACTCCAGGACACGCCGTCCTCGTCGTTCACGATGGTCCACTCGCCGGTCGGACCGAGCCCGGCATCGGTGGCATGCAGGTGCAGCGTGCGACCGGGTTCCACGGGCGGTGTGTGCCGATCGGACTTGACCGCCATCAGCTCGACCCACTCACTGATGGCATCTGCCGCGAGTTCCGGCGACGGGCTGTAGTCGACGCCCAACGCGAGCGCGGCGTCGGCAAGGTGCACGCTCACTTCGTGCAGCCGCCTGCGGATCCACCATCCGGCCGGCCGCGGCCCGTTAAAAGTCCACACCCGGGCATCGGAGCCGACCTGGTCGACCGCGCTGATCATGAGCTGGGCACCGCCGTTGAGCCAGTCGATCGCTGCGTCTGGATCATCGGGCGGCCTGCCGTCGCGCACATCGCGCGGATCGAGCGGTTGGTTGCGGCGCTCGGCGACGATCTGGGCGGCCCAACGGTTTCCGCGCCCGACGTGCTGGAACAACTGCTTCAGCGTCCATTCAGGGCAGGTTGGCACCGGCGTGGTCGGGTCCGCGCCGCGAATCAGTTCGCCGAAGACCTGGGTCTGGTCGAGCAGGGCGGCTCGGAAATCCACGTCACGAACTTACAACGGTGCGCGCCTCGCCAAGCGAAATCGGCAGCGACGTCCAGCCCCGCAGCACCCGGGTTGGACGCCTGCGCCCATCGCCTGCCAGCCGCGCATCCGGGAAGCGCTCGAAGAAGGTCCGCAAACCGACCTCTCCTTCGGCGCGGGCCAACGCCGCCCCGAGGCAGTAGTGCCGCCCACCGGAGAAGGACAGGTGCTTACCCGCGTTATGGCGCTCGATGTCGAACCGGTGCGGATCGTCGAAGACCTTGGGGTCGCGGTTGGCGCCCGCGAGATAGAGGATCACGGCCTTGTTGCGCCGCACCGTGGTGCCTGCGACGTCGATGTCCTTCGTCGCGATGCGCGCACTGAGTTGCACTGGCGAATCCAGCCGCAGGATCTCCTCGACCGCCGTGGGCCACAGCTCGGGACGGGCCGCGAGAGTTTCGAGATGTTCCGGGGTGTCCAGCAGCATCCGAATTCCGTTGCCCAACAGGTTGACCGTCGTCTCGAAACCAGCGGCCAGCACCAGGCCGGCGGTGGACAGCAGCTCCTGGTGCGTCAGCGGTCCCCCTTCGGCGGATTCAGAGGCCACGATGATCTGGCTCATCAGGTCATCGCCGGGATTGCGCTGCAACACCCGTAGGTGCCGGGAAAGCCAGTCGTTGAAGCCCTCGATGCCACGGTTGACGGTCTGGTACTGACGCCAGGTCAGACCGATGTCGAGGCTAGGTGCCCCCAGTTCTCCGAACTCGCAGGATGGCCGACCGCGCGTCGTCGGGTACGCCGAGGATGTCACCGATGACCGTGACGGGAAGTTGTGAGCAATACCGTTCAACGATGTCGGCGGTGCCGGCATCGGTGAGCTCGTCGAGGAGGGTGTTCGCCGACGCCTGGACGCGGTCGCGCAGTGCGGCCACCGCGCGCGGGGTGAACACCGAGGACACAAGCTTGCGGTAGCGCGTGTGCTGCGGCGGTTCCACCGACAACATCGACGGCGGTTGAATCGGGTGCAGCAGATCGGATTTGGTGCGGTCGGCCACCCACTGCGCCGGCTTTGGCAGATTCGTGCCCATCCCGAACACTTCGAAGTCATCGGAGCGCAGCAAATCGTTGGCGACCTTGTGGTCGACGGTCATGTACACGGCGCGGCACGTGACGACCGGGCCCATGGCCCGCAGTTCCTCGATGAAGGGGACCGGGTCGGCCCGCACCGCAGGATCGGTGAGGAGGCGCCCCTGCGGATCGCCCCTGCGCGCGAAGACCTTGGAAATCCCGCGGATCCCTCCGTGCACGGCAAGCCAGTGAATCCGCTGCTTGATCGGGCCTTGAACCATGTCACTCCGCCCCTTTGACGGTCCATCGCTGACAACCGAATTGTCGTTCGGTTATGGATTGAGAGTTTACCGAATTATCATTCGGTATGGCAAGGAAGCGGATGTCCGCCGACGAGCGCCGCGTCCGCATCCTCGACGCGGCCGTGCAGGTCTTCGCCGAGCACGGATACACAGCCGCGAAGATGTCCGACATCGCCAAGCGCGCCGGCATCGTCCCCTCGGTCCTCTACGACCACTTCGGTTCCAAGCGCGAGTTGCACGTCACTCTCCTCGAACTGCACGCCGCCCAGCTGCGGGAGCGCTCGCTGCGCCGCATCGAGGGGGCGTCGGTCGAGGAGATGGTCCGCGCCGCCATTTCGAGCTACTTCACGTTCGTCGAGGAGGATCCGTTCATCTGGCGCGTGCTACATCAGGACGTGCCTGCCGACCCGGAGATCGCCGCGGTGTACCGGGAGATCGCCGATCGCGGGACCGCAAGCATCGCCGATCTGATCCGTTTCGGTGCAGGCGATCTCAAACAGCTCAACGGCATCACCCTGGACGAGGCGGCGTGGATCCTCGCCCGCGCAACACAATCGGCGACCGACGGCGTCGCGAGGTGGTGGTACGAGAACCGCGACGCACCGCGCGAACGCGTCGTCGAGCTCGTCGTCATGCTGCTATGGCAGGGCTTCGACGGAATGCTCAGACAAGCGACGGCGGACTGACCTCGCGCGGGCTTCTTCCCAGGCAGTACAGCCGCCAGCCCGCAGCCGACCAGCGCTGCGACATCGAGGCAATTGCGGCCGTCGACAACGACTTTGGCGCGAACGGTGTCGGCGAGATCGTCGGGGTCGAGTTCGACGAACTCCTGCCATTCGGTCAGCACCAGCACCGCATCGGCGCGTTCGCACGCCTCGACCACCGATGTCGAGTAGTTCAGCGTCGGGAACAGCCGCCGCGAGTTCTCGATCGCCTTGGGGTCATAGACGTTGACGGTGGCGCCGTTGAGTTGCAGCATGCCCGCGACGTTGAGCGCCGGAGAGTCACGCACGTCGTCGGACTCGGGTTTGAACGCCGCGCCCAGCACCGCGATGTTGGCGCCGAGAAGCGAACCGCCGCAGGCGGTGGTGGCCAACTCCACCATCCTGGTACGGCGGCGCATGTTGATGCTGTCCACCTCGCGAAGGAACGTCAGCGCGTGGTTGGCGCCGAGCTCGCCTGCGCGGGCCATGAACGCGCGGATGTCCTTGGGCAGGCATCCGCCGCCGAATCCAAGGCCCGCGTTGAGGAATCGCCGCCCGATGCGGGAGTCGTGACCCAGCGCGTCGGCGAGCATCGTGACATCGGCGTCGACCGCCTCGCAGACCTCCGAGATCGCGTTGATGAACGAGATCTTCGTGGCCAGAAACGCGTTGGCCGACACCTTCACGAGTTCCGCGGTCTGCAGATCGGTGACGAGGAACGGCACCGCCTCGTCCAGCAGGGGCGCATACAGTTCGCGGACAGCCGCCTCGGCGCTCACCGAATTCTTCGGCACGCCAAGGACAATCCGGTCCGGATGCAGCGTGTCGTGGACGGCGAACCCTTCGCGAAGGAACTCGGGATTCCATGCCACCTCGACGTCGACACCCGTCGAGGCCAGGGCCGCGCGCCCGCTCGCCCAGCTCGGCGGCGGTGCCGACCGGAACCGTGGACTTACCGACGATGACCGCTGATCGCCTGAGCCGCGGCACCAATCTGTCGATGACGGCATGCACGTGCCGGAGATCCGCGCCGTACTCGCCCTTCTTCTGCGGAGTTCCGACACCGAGGAAATGCACGTCGGCGAATTCAGCGGCCGCGTCGTAATCGGTGGTGAAACGGAGACGGCCCGCAGCGATGTTGTCGCTCAACATCTTTCGCAGGCCCGGTTCGTAGAACGGAATATCGCCGGAGGCGAGCTTGGCGACTTTCCCGGGGTCGATGTCGACACCGATCACGTCGTGCCCGAGTTCGGCCATTCCGGCGGCATGCGTCGCACCGAGGTAGCCCGTGCCGAAGACTGAGCATCGCATACCACCCTTTTAGGCAGCCGCGATGAGCTAACCGCTACGCGACACTTAGCAACACACCAACGGTAGGTTACGAGTGAAAGTGGCTAGCCCCTGCTGCAGAAGATCAGGAAGCAACTACCGCCGCCGACCACCACCGCTACGGCCCGACGATCCCGATCCCGGGTACTGCGAGCTCGGGTACTGCGGACCACGACTCGAGCCAGATCCTCCTGACCCCGAGCGGCTGGAACCTCCGCCGTTCAGCGACGGCGACTGCGGTACCTGCGGCGACTGCGACTGCTGCGGGATCTGCGGCCGCTGCGGAACGTCAGGGACTTGGGGCTGCTGCGGCAGCTGCGGCGCCTCGGGTTCGTCGTCCTCCCACGGCGGATTCCCCTGCGGCGGATTCCACGGCTTCGGCAGATAACGCTGCTGCCACGGCGGTGTCCACGGACGGTAGATCGGCGGCGGGTTGTAGACCGGCGGCGGTACGTACACCGGGGGCGCCGGGACGGGCGCGGGTGGCGGAGCCGCAGGGGCGGGCGCCGGGGCCGCGGGAGGCGGAGCCGCGGGGGGCGGGGCCTCCACGTAGACGGTCCGCGGCGGCGCCTGCGGAACCTGCTGGGCCACCGGCACCGGCGGCTTGATGGTTTCTGCGGCCGGGGGTGGCGGCGGCGGAGCCGCCTCGATCGGCTGAGCTTCGGGGGCAGGTGCCGGTGCGGCAGGTGCGACCGTCGGGACGAGGGCGTTCTGGCCGGGGCTCGGGCGCTGGTCGGCTGTCGGCCGGATGCTCACCGCCAACGAAATGACCAGCGCCACAACGCCGACGATGAAGATTGACGTCAGCGCGCTGCCGACGAGCAGGAACGGCTTGCGCTCCCCCTCGTCCAGTTGGAATTCGGTTTGGGGGTCGTCGTCGTCGAGGGACGCACCATCGGAGCCGACCGACGCCAGTTGTGTCTCGGCATTGGCGAGTCCGGCGAAGGCTGAGCCTGCGGTGGTGCCGTCAGGGTCCTGCGAGTAGGCCAGTCCGACGGTGGACGACTCCAGAGCCGGCGCGTTGGCCGCGGCGAGGGCGGCGCCGCGCGCAAGTGCGAGTTCGGGTTCGTCCGGTGCGCTGACGGGGAGGCTGACCAGATTCCGCAGGTGTTCCTTCACCGACGAGACGTCGACACCCGAACCGACGACGAACATGCCCTGCGGCGGTGCGTCCTGCGCGTCGACGGCGGCGGCCATCTCGGTCAGCACGCCCATCGCGTCCGCGCTGTGCAGGCTGCGGCTGAGCACCTTCACGACCGACCCGTCGTCGGTCTGTACGACCGACAGCGTGGCGGTGTCGCGGTCGATGAACAGCAACGCGGTCGTGCCGTATCCGACCGCACGGCCGGCGGCCTGGGCGAGCGCTGCGGCGGCATGCCCCGCGGACACCAGCATCACCTCGTCCAGACCCTTGGCCGCCAGGGCGTCACGAAGTGCCGCCCCTTCGGCGTGGTCACTCCAGGTGACGCCGATCGCCTTGAGGTGGTGACCACCCGCGGCGGCGCTCTCCTGGGTGCCCAGCACTGCCTCGACGACCTGATCGGCCGCCGGCGAGTTAGCCGAGCTGTCGTTCGCGGTGACGTCGAACGAGTCGTGGTCGACGGTTAGACCGTCGCCCTTTTCCCCTTCGACCAGCACCATGCGGACCGTCGTAGGTGTCGTCGACACACCCAATACGATGTCCACTGACCCTCCAATAAGTTCGCTACGCTATCTAGTTCGCTGATGGGCGGCGCAACTCTGCACGAGCCGACAACTAGTACTTAATCGACCTGCTCAGCGTGTGCGTTACAGCCCCGAACACATTTGCTGCGGCGATTGAGTCGTGCCGGACCTCTGGCAGCTCCGGCGCCCCGACGACGCCGGTAAGCCGACCTTACCCGGTCAACGGCTGGACGCGCCGCGCCGTTCAAACCGCGGGGAGAAATTCAGTCCGGGCTACCATCGGCCCGCTCGGGCCGCGGTTCCAGCGTGCCCGGACTGCCTGGGGTCGGCCGGCGCGCCGGCTGGTGACCGTGCACCCCCTCGGCGTAAGCGGTCTCGGCGTGCTGGGTGAAGTCGACCCCGGTCGTCTCGTCCTCGGCGCTGAGGCGGAATCCGAAGACGCGATCGATGATCTTGGCCAGTGCGAACGAGACGACGAATGCATAGAGGCTGACCACGAGGGCCGCCAACGCCTGCTTACCCAGTTGAGCGAGCCCGCCGCCGTAGAACAGGCCCTCGGGCCCGGCCGTCATCACCTCGGCTGCGAGGAATCCGATCAGGAGCACGCCGACGAGCCCGCCGACGTAGTGCACGCCGACCACATCCAGCGAATCGTCGTAGCCCCACCGGAACTTCAGGCCGACCGCGTACGAGCAGATGATGCCGGCGAGCAGACCCACGATGAGCGCGCCGAGGGTGTTGACCGTGCCGCACGACGGCGTGATCGCGACCAGGCCGGCGACCACACCCGACGCGGCGCCGAACGTCGTCGGCTTGCCGTCGCGGAATCGCTCGACGGTGATCCAGCCCAGCATGCCCAGGCAACCGGCGACCAGGGTGTTGAGGAAGACGGCCGCCGCCGTGCCGTTGGCCGCCAGCGCCGAGCCGGCGTTGAACCCGAACCAGCCGAACCACAGCAGCCCGGCACCGAGCAGGACGAAGGGCAGGTTGTGCGGCCGCATCGCGTCCTTCTTGAACCCGATGCGCGGGCCGAGCACCAGCGCAAGCGCCAATGCCGAAGCACCGGAGACGATCTCGACCACCAGGCCGCCGGCGTAATCGAGCACCCCGAGGTTGAACAACCAGCCGTCCGGGCCCCCACACCCAGTGCGCCACGACGGCGTAGACCGCAACCGTCCACAGCGGGACGAAGATCACCCACGCCGAGAACCGCGCGCGGTCCGCGATCGCGCCGCTGACGAGTGCGGCGGTGACGATCGCGAATGTGAGCTGGAAGGTGGCGAACAGGAGTTCGGGTACGACGCCCCGGACGGTCGTCGGATCGATACCGAGCATGCCGAAGTGCGAAAGGCCTCCGATCAGCCCGCCGCCGGCGTCCTCGGAGAACGCCAGGGTGTAGCCGAACATCAGCCACGCCACCGTGCAGGCCGGGATCGAGATGAAACACATCATGATCATGTTGAGCACGCCGGTGGTGCGGACCATGCCGCCGTAGAAGATGGCCAGACCCGGGGTCATCAGCAGGACCATCGCGGTGGCGGCCAGCAGCCATGCGGTGGCGGCGGGATCGATCTCGGGCACGTCAGCTCCTTCGGCGAAGTTCCGACGAAGCATATGTTTCGTGTTTCGGCCCGGTTACCGAACCCTCACGCTCAGCTGGACTTGATGAAGTTCTGATAGGAGCGTGAGGGCGTGGGGCCGCGCTGGCCCTGATACTTCGACCCCGCCTGCGAGCTGCCGTACGGGTGCTCGGCGGGACTGGTCAGGCGCAGCAGGCAGAGCTGGCCGATCTTCATGCCCGGCCACAGCGTGATCGGCAGATTCGCGACGTTGGACAGCTCCAGCGTGATGTGGCCGGTGAAACCGGGGTCGATGAACCCGGCGGTGGAGTGGGTCAACAGGCCCAGGCGGCCGAGCGAGGACTTACCTTCCAGACGGCCCGCGAGATCATTGGGCAACGCACACCGCTCCAGCGTCGAGCCGAGGACGAACTCGCCCGGATGCAACACGAACGGTTCGCCCTCTTTGGGCTCGACCAGCGTCGTGAGGTCGTCCTGACGCTGCGCCGGGTCGATGTGGGTGTAGCGGGTGTTGTTGAACACCCGGAACAAATTGTCCAGCCGGACATCGACGCTCGACGGCTGGATGAGGCTTTCCTCGTAGGGGTCGATACCCAGCCGCCCGGCGGCGATTTCGGACCTGATGTCGCGATCGGAGAGCAGCACGCGACGAGCGTAGCCGTTCGGTGCCGCCCTCCGACCTTCGGCGTTTGGCGCCGTTACGGGCTGTGCCGGACAGAGGTGTCCGGCTCGGGAACATCCGCCGACGGCAACTGGCTCAATCCGATGCAGGTGCCGGTGTCGTCGCCCGTGCACGGGATGCCGTTGACTTTGGGAACCTCGTCCGGCCCGCGCATGTCCAGGCTGTCGGCCGGCGGTTCGGTGCCGGGAAGACAGCCCTGAATGACGAGCGACTCGGCGACATTGCCAGGGCAGGGCATATCCGAGGAACGGTGGCGCCCGCCGGCGAGGCCACGGCGGTCGCGACGCCCAAGTGCGCCTGCGCCGATGCTCAGGCATGCGGCAGCGGGAATGAGTCGTTTGGACAGGTGTTGGAGATTCACTTCCACTCCTCTCCTTCAGGGGACAGGCTCGTCTCAGCAAGCGAGACGACCTGGATTTCACGGCGGCGACACACTGCCTGCGGGCACGGGTCTGCCAACCGTGACGGCGGAGTCACTTGCGCTGTTCGCTCAACGCCACGTCTGGGGTGACATTCGCACGTAAGCCATGCGGCTACCCGAGGAACACCCGGACTAGACGTTCATCCCCGGGTGGCGTGCAACACAATTGACCGTGCTCAGCTGAACCGGAGCGGTGCTGGCCTTTCAATGTACGATACCACGGGCTGGTCCGGACCACGATGCCTGGCGTCGGGGCCATGGCGGTCGGCAACTGACTCAAGCCGATGCACGTACCGCTGTTGCTGCCCTTGCACGGAATTCCGTACAGCGTGGGCAGCTCGCCGGGTCCGCGCAGGTCGACGGCGCCCGGAGGCGGCTTCACGCTCGGTATACAGCCGGAAGGGAAGATATCTTCGGTGATACTCGAGGGGCAGGTCTGTCGCCACCGGCTGGATGCCGACGCCATCGGTACTCGCGATAGCGACACCAGCGACGGAGGCCAACAGAGCGCCGAACGCGGCGGCCGGGATCAGCCGTTTGGTTCGCCGTCGGAATTGCATTGCCTCCACCTTCTTTCCGTCGCCGTGATGCGGGTGACTCTCGCCCAGTTCTCCACGGCGGACGCACGGGAAACGGCACCGCAGCTGCTGCAGAGCTGAGCTCGCTGTTCTGCGTCCCTTTTCCACGCGTAATTCGCGTGTTAACGCGATGTTACGCGCGATTTTTTCCTAGGCGTCAATTTCCTGCGAGTGGGATTTCCGGGTCCTCTGTGGGGGTGATCTGATTGATGGGTGGGCGAACGGGACCGTCTCCGCTGGGACGAGCGCTATGCCGGTCGTGGGCCGGTGAGAGGCCGGTCAGATCGGCTGCCCGGCGGTCTTCGCACCGTTCGAGCACCTGTTCCCGACTGTGGGAAAGGCACTCGAGTTGGCGTGCGGGCAGGGCCTTGCAGCCGTGTGGCTGGCCCGCCGGGGGATGGACGTCTGGGGCGTCGATGTGTCGGGCGTGGCAATCAGCCAGGCCCGAGATCTGGCACGGCGGAGCGGGGTAGGCAATCGCTGCCGGTTCGATGTTGTCGACCTCGATGGCGGCCTGCCCGCCGGGCCGCCCGTCGACCTCGTGTTGTGCCACAAGTTCCGAGACGGTCGCCTCGACCGGGAGATCATCCGGCGGCTGTCACGAGGCGGGCTGCTGGCGATCAGCGCGCTCAGCGAGGTCGGCGCCGCGCCCGGCCCGTTCCGAGTGGGCCCCGGCGAATTGCGCGCGCGCCTTCGGTGAGCTCGACGTGCTGGCATCCGGCGAGGGCCACGGCGAGGCCTGGCTGTTGGCGAAGGCGCGATAACCCGCGTAGCCCGTGGTGTTAGCCTTTCGGCACGACAATGCCGATGTAGTTCAATGGCAGAACATCAGCTTCCCAAGCTGAATACGCGGGTTCGATTCCCGTCATCGGCTCCACGAGCTACAGGTCAAATTCGCCTCGAGGCTCTGGCGATCATCAGCACCGCGACGTTGGGGGCGGCCGCCCCGATGAGCCCGAACACGACCGCGCCACACGCGCCGGCGACGAACATCCGCTTCATGCCGTACTTGTCGCCCAGGACGCCGGCTCCCAGCACCGAGGCGGCCAGGGTCAGAGTCGCCAGAGACGACACGAAGATGGTGGTGCCGGGCGAGAACCGGAGGCCATTGCGAACGATGGAGATGTTGGCCGCCAGGATTCTCAGATCACCCACGGCGACGGCGCTGCCAAGGCTCATGGCCACCGTCGTCATGGTGGCCGCCAACCCGGTGACCTGCTCTTGCTGCCGCACCAGGCGATGCTAGACCGCGCAACGGCGATCGCCGCCGTGCCCGGGTGTAGAAGGAGCGGTCCTGGGTTGCTCCGAAACCGGCTCTGACCTGGGAGTTCGCCTGTCGGGCTGACAGGATTCGACCCTGCGGCCACTTCCCCCAGGAGGTAGGGATAGCGCATGGCACGCTATGTGACGTTCACGGACGTGCAGATCGTTCGGCATCGCGCATGACGTGTGGTCCCGGGATGGTCTCCGATATTGCTGCACTCTCATCGCGAACGACATTGCACACCATAGACATTCACATCTCCAAAGCCATCGGTCTTGACCGACTGCTGCCAAACGCAACCTGCAGACCTAAAGCTGCTCTCACCCGTTCTTGTGACCAACGTTCAAGCGTTCTTTGTCCTCTGCCGCCTCGCCAGAGCCGATCATGCGCCAGGCGACCATGGCCGCTCCCAACGCCGCAACAGCACCGATGGCCATCGCGATGTGCAGTGCTGACAGGAACGCCTGGGTCATGGCTTCGTCGAAGGCCGCGGTATGGAGTGCGCTGTGACCGCCAAGGGCTCTTTGGACCTCGATGATCGCCCCCAACGACTGGTGTTCGATGGCGTGGTCCCTCTGGTCGAGATCCCTCAGTTGCAGTGCCGAGTGCAGTCTCTCGGAGTACCGACTCGCGAACACGCCGGTGACGATTGCGAGGCTGACGGTCGAGGCTAGCCTCTTGACCGTCGCGGCCGTCCCCAACGCCACGGCCTCTCCGGACTTCACCGACGACACGATCGCAGTGTTAATTGACGGCTCATTGAAGTTGCCGGCGAACGACAGCACGGCGATCGCTACGAAGGCCGCCCAAAGTTCGGACTCGATAATCGTGGCGATCGCGATATACGCCGCGCAGGCAATGCCATACCCGACGGCGATCGTATGACCTATCCCCCAGAGCCGCGCTGCATATGGACTTATCAGCGCCGCGGCGATCCCGACTACAGATGCCGGCACCAGGACGAGTCCGGCTCCGACAGCGCTCATCTCGAGCACCGCCTGCGCCAGGTAGGCGACGAGGAAGAAGGCTGCGCCGGCACCGAAGCTGCCGAGCACGGAGGCGCCGACGACTGCTCCGAAGCTGCGGTTCGTGAACAGTCGCACGTCGAGAACCGGTGTGCGCTCCGCCTTGCGGCCGACGCGCGCCTCCCAAGCGACGAAGATGACGAGGAGGCTGACAGAGACGACCAGGACCGTGATGCCCACCACTCCAAATCCGCTTCGCGTCAGGACGGAGGCGGTAGCGAACACGAATAGCGTGGTCACGATCGACAGGACATAGCCGGGCCAGTCCAGCCGTGTGCCCGAGTCCATCCCCGGGTCCTTCTGCTGTCGTGGCATGAGCCGCAAGGTGGCAAGGACAACAACCAACATCGGCGTCGCGAACAGCGGTGTAAAGCGCCAAATCGCCTGGTCAATGAGATAGCCGGCTGCGAGCGGCGCAACCATAAAGCCGATTGCTGCGGCGACCGTAAGGTAGGAGTACGCACGAGTACGGTCCGCTTTGGTGAAGACGCCGGCGATGGCCGCCAGCGTAGACACGGTGATGAGGGCGGCGCCGGAGCCTGCCATCGCACGCGAGATCGCGATGATCCAGCCGTTCGGGGCCGCTGCCGACACCAACAGCGCGAAGAGCATCAGGCTGGTGCCCACGCCGATCAGTCGGCGGTGCCCATATCGATCCGACAGCGCGCCACCGACCATCAGGGTCGCGGCTGCAGCCAGCGCGTAGGCGCTGATGATGAACGTCGACTCGAAGCTCGACATCTGCAGCTTCTCGTTCAGAATGGCTGTCGTCGCCCCGAAGCCGGCCGAGTCGCCCGAAACTCCCAACGTGGCCACGAACCCGACGAGCAGCGTGCGTCGACGTATCGATCGGTCGGCGCCCACAACGACAGAGGGGTCAGACGGGGTTGTCACGTGGTAAGCATCTCATCGGCAATGCCGCCAAGTGTCGTCATTCGATAGTGATGCAAGCATGCTGACGATCAGTCGCTCCGACAGCAGTTTTCGGCTGCGGCCTGCATCATGTCGGTGCCGGCGGGCCCCGGAATCAGCACCTAAACTGATTGGGGTGCAATTGGGGCACGTCTAAATTGGTTGGTGTCATCGCCGCCCCGGCAGCAAGCCCCCCGCCAACATCCTTATCGCGGCGCTGGGCGTCGCCCCGTCGAAACAGAAACCACCAGTGATGCCGCCTGACACCACTGTGTGTTTCTCACCCGCGAGCACGTCATCTCGGATCTTCTCGCCCGTCGGGACAAAGACCCATGACGTGTGCTCAAGTCGCCAGAACGTGTTCTCCGTGTGAACCTCTCGGCTCCCACGCCGACGCCGGCGTGTGGATGAGCACGAGCGTGACTGCGGCGAGCACCGAGTTGCGGAAGGCGGGGTCGAGTCCGTTCCACGCCGTGGAGCGCCACATCTGGAACCACTCGCCCCCGACAGTGATGAAGCCGCCGACGAAGAGGACGATGATCATCAGCAGCCCGACGCTCGACAGGGCGCGGGCTCGATCGAACGTACCGCGCTTGAAGAACGCGCGGAGCCAGGCCGCACATGCCAAGACGAGCACGACGGCAGCAAGGCTCTCCCAGACGATCACCCCGATATAGGCCACGTTCCAGACGGTGGGGCCTGTGAGGGAGCGCCACATGACATCCGGATCCAGGTTGGAGCCCGGGGTGCCGCCGAAGTTGGTGGTGTCCATAGATAGCACGTGCTGCACGAAGGCGAAGTTGGTGTCGTAGTCCGTGATGTTGCCGAGGGCGACGAGGAGCATGTACAGCGCATTGGCCGCCACCAGGACGGCGACGGCGGCGGGCAGGGCGCCAAGCACCTGCCACCAGCGGGGCTTCTTGGATGACGTGGTCATGGGAGAAACCTACTGCTGGCCACCTCAGCCAGCGCGGATGCTGGGTTGGTGCGCTGACCGCGGTCGGCGCCGTGTCCGACCACCGGGATATCCGTCGTCTGCGGAGGCTCGGCGTCGATCTGGCAGGCCGACGGACGTCGAACCGGGCACCTGCCCGCCACCGACCAGAACCTGACCGCCGCAAACCCTGCGGCCATCCTGTACGGCCAGATCGACCCGGCGTTGTATGCCAACGAACAGAAGACGACACTGCTACGCCTCGTCCCGAACTGTATGGCGAGCTCGCCTTCTTCAAGGTGCCCACTGATTCGCAGGCAGCCCGGCAGTCGCACGTGATCAAGGTCACCGCGGTGCAGTACGAAGTCGTGGCAGCGACCCCGCCGGGAACATCGGACGGGCCACCGAGCGAGTCGCCGCATTGGAGGCGACCTGTATAAGCGCCCAATGGCCGTGTTTCCCGCCTTCGCGTTCAGCGGTGTGCCTGCTAACGCGGAAGCGGCGTCCGCCGTGGCTGAATCCGGCCTCGGACGCACCGTTCAGGTGTTGTCGGACTTCGCAGTTCGATTGAGCCAGTTCGTCGTGGATAGCCATCCATCACATAGACACGGTGACGTAGAGCTCCGGTCGCTGCGCATAGGTGGCGTGCATCCATCTCCGTGCTGCCGAACGAGCGCTCGCGCGGCTCAATTACTCGTACGCCTTGCCCAGTCGATCGAGAGTCGGTTCGACCGCTGGCAGTTGCTGCGCTCGACCGTCGATTGGCCGTGAGAAGGGGGGTTCTCGAACTAGACCGGTAGGCAGCAAAGGTCCTCGCTTGTCAAGCAAATAGTGCCGCTGAACTGCGCCTCACTCCCGACTAATGATGACCTCCGCTTACTGGTGGAGACCCAAAATCGTTCAGGATCGACTTCCCAAGCTGAATACGCGGGTTCGATTCCCGTCATCGGCTCCACAGAGACGCAGATCAGCGGCTATGGACCCCCTAACGCTCTTCCCTTACTCCCGGCAAGTCCCGGCTCTGAACCGTTTGAAGTACGACAGCAATCGATACGCTCGCACAGTCCTCGGCCAGTCGTTGGCACGGAAGTACGCGTCCGTTCCGCCATCGACGAATACGATGCTCCCGCAGAGGAAGTCCGCAGCATCCGAGAGCATGAAGAGCACCCAGTCGGCCAGCTGCCCAGCATCGCCGAACCCGCCGACCGGGACAGGGAAGGAACGAACGAGCTTCGCCCGCTCCGGCGTTGACAGCTGCTCCTCCAGAAGCGGCGTCATGATCGCGCCCGGAGCCAGAGCATTCAGGCGTATGCCTGCGCCCGCCCACTCGATCTTCACCGCCTCGAGGCGAACCCAGCGGCTGACGGCGATCTTGGATGCGGCGTACAGCATCACCGAAGCGTTCTTGCCGAACAATCGGGTGGTGCGAACCGCCTTCTCGGCATCGCGCGCAAGGAATGCCCGCACGGTGCGCGCGGGAACCACGGGGGTTGTCGTCGTGGAGTTGCTTGAAAAAACGACGACCTTCGCGCGGTCGGCAACAGCCAGTGCCGGCCGCCACGCGTCAAGAAGGTCAACGACGCCGAAGTAGTTGACCTGGGCGATCAAGCGCAGACGCTCGGGTCCCTCGCCGGGGCCTAGACCGGCTGCGAGAACGGCGCCGTCAAGTTTGGCCTCTGAGGTCGCCAGCACCTCGTCGGCAGCCGCCCGGCGTCCCTCGACGGTCGACAAATCGGCGACAATGTGGGCCTCCTTGATGTCGATTCCGATCACGGTATGGCCGGAGTCGGAAAGCTTCTCCGCGACCTTGCGCCCCATCCCCGAGGCCGATCCGGTGACCGCGTAGACACCCATGGGTTCATCTCCTTCGCGCTGATGGGTAACGGGCTTACGTCGCCACTCCAACCGCAGTCTCAAGGTCAACGAGCACGCGCTCGGTCAGCGGTATGAGGGACCCGATGTCCGGCATCACGCTGCGGCCGGAAACAAAACCGAACGTCACCCGGTCGGCATAGGAGCACATCGTCACGTTCAGTGCCTGACCGTTTATGGCGGTCGACACGGGATAGATTTCCTCGAGATGCGCGCCATTCCAATACATCTCGGCCTGCGGCCCGGGAACGTTGGAGATCGACACGTTGTAGCCGCGGCGGAACCGCGGAACGAACGGCATGATTGGCGGCAGGACCGTCGACGCGATACTCGGCGCCAGAAGCAGCATCGTCGCGTTCGACCCGCGGCTCGCTACCTGGTGCTTTGCCCACGACATCGCACGATGGATGTGGGCCAGCCGCTCGGCAGGGTCGGCCATCTGGGTGCCCAACGGGATCAGCTCCAAACCGAACAGGTTTCCATGGCTGTCCTCAGCGGTCGCGTGCTCGCGACCGCGCACTGTTACCGGGCAGATTGCTACCAGTGACTTGTCCGGCAACTCACCATGCGCGGTCAGCCACTCCCGCAGCACTCCGGCCACGACGGTGGTCAGTACGTCGTTGCCGGTCACCCCGGCCGCCTGCTGGATGGCGCGGATGCGCGATTTCGACCAACTGGCCCCCGCGAAGGTGCGCTCGCGGCCGAGTCGGCCGTTGAATCTGGTGTAGGGGGCGCCGACCGATAGAACGGCAGTCCCCGCCCCGAGACTCGCAACCACTGTTGATATTTCGCCGAGGACTACTTGGCGAGCAAGGCCCAGTCCCGAGGCGATGCCGTTCAGCGCCACGCGTACGAGTTTCAACGGGTTGGGGATCAGTCCGTGTGACGTAGCGCCATGCTCGGCGGGTTGCTTCGGGGCTGTGGCATAGATAGGCCGCATCGACCGGCGTTCGGGGTCGATGGTCAGCGCATCAGTGATCACCTTCAATCCGGCGACACCGTCGACCACGGTGTGGTGCACCTTGATATAGAACGCGAATCGACCTCCGGGCAAACCGTCGATCACATACGCCATCCACATCGGCCGTGACCGGTCGAGCGGCTCGCTGTGAAGCTCACTGATCAGCTCCCACAGCACTTCGCGATCTGCGCCCGCAGGCAGTGTTCGGCGTTGCAAATGCTCGCGCATCTCGATGGTGTCGTCGGCACGCCACAACCACAGGCCTGCGGTGTCGATGCCCATGTGTGGGTGCCGGCGAAAGCGCGGATCCAGTTCTGCGGTGTCTGTCAGCGCCTCCTGATAGAGCTCGTCGACATACCCGGACCCGGCGTCCGCGGGTGGAGACAGGATCAGCAACGCGGCGGTGTGCAGCGGGTCCGAGAGCAGTTCCGCCGTGATCATCGCCGCATCCAACGGTTCCATCGGGTCCATTTGGCCAGACCCCAATTCCTTGAATAACGATCGGTATCGCCTACCTTCGCCCGTGGCTACGCGCATTCCAAGTGGCGAGCGGCCGCATCGAGCGGGACCTAAGTCCCTATGCTGCCCGGCAGGCGTGAAATTAGCGTTCGCCACATGGCAGCACCCGACAGCGGTGAACCGCCGGCGGTTGCATCTGATCAGCCTCCTCGCGGTGCCGGTCCATTGCACTACGTCGTCAGGCCGTTCCGACGGACCGGTCGTTACTACGCACGGTCATGGCGGGACTATCTCGGCAATCAGCCGGATGAGCTCCCCGTCGCGCTCCCCACTCTCGCGCTTGCTGCGCAAGCGTTTCGCGACGAAATCGTCCTTACCGCCTTCCGAGTGTTCCGGCCCGTCAGCGACACGCGTGTGTTCGAACGAATCAACCGCGAAGTTCGGGCAGCGATCGAGTTCTATGGACAGCAAGGGTATTTGGACAAGCCCGAAGAATTCTTCGTGGCCCCGCCGCCACTGACCGACGTCACAGTCCGAGCGGTGAAGACCCGCGGACGGGCCTACCAACGCATGGTCTTCGACAGCGGGTACGAGCCGAAAGCAGGCGATCCGGGCCGTGAACGATGGATGGGGTACACCGCGAACAACCGCGAGTATGCACTGCTGCTGCGACACCGCGAGCCACGACCGTGGCTGGTGTGCGTGCACGGTGCCGTGATGGGCCGGGGCCTGCTCGACCTCACGTTGTTCCGTGCCTGGCATCTCCATGAGGATCTCGGCCTGAATGTGGTCCTCCCAGTGCTTCCCTTGCACGGCCCGCGTGCGCGGGGCCTTCCAGAGGGTGCGGCGTTCCCCGGGGAGGACGTGCTGGACAACGTCCACGCCACGGCTCAGGCGGTGTGGGACGTGCGCCGTCTGCTGTCTTGGATACGCGCGGAGGAGCCGGACTCGCCAATCGGCCTGAACAGCATCTCCCTCGGGGGCTACATCACCTCGCTCGTTGCCAGCCTTGAAGACGGTCTCACCTGTGCGATTCTCGGGGTGCCGGTCGCCGATATGACAGAACTTCTTTCGCGCCACGCAGGAATGCGCCGCAGCGACCCGCGCCGTGAGACCGTGTCGTTGGCGGAACCGCTGGGCAGAATGGTGTCGCCGCTGTCGCTGACTCCCCGGGTGCCGATGGCGGGTCGGTTCATCTATGCCGGGATCGCTGACCAACTCGTACATCCCCGTGAGCAAGTTGTTCGCCTCTGGGAACACTGGGGCAGACCCGAGATCGTCTGGTACAAGGGCGGTCATACCGGGTTCTTCCAGTCTCGGCCAGTGCAGCGGTTTGTGAACGCCGCGCTCGTCCAGTCAGGGCTCGTCCATTCGTGAGTGAAGATGACCGCCACCGATGTGCTCCGAGCGGCTATCGACCGGCGTCGGCTTCGCCCGCCTTAGCGAAGAGGGCGCGTTGGGCCGAACTTCCCAAGCTGAATACGCGGGTTCGATTCCCGTCATCGGCGCGATGAACTGCCCGCCGCCAGGGTCAGCGCCCGCACCACCGCGTGCATGGCCAGGTCGACCTTGAAGCCGTTGTGGGTCAACGGCTGGGCACCGGCTAGCGCCGCGGTGGCGGCCGCTTCGAACACTTGCGTGCTCGGTGGGTGACCGCGCAGCACGTCCTCGGCCGCGGGTGCGCGCCACGGCGACGCGGCCACCCCGCCGAGTGCGATGGCCGCATCGGCTATCACCCCGTCGCGGATCTCCAACCCCGCCGCCACCGAGACCAGGGCAAACGCATAGCTGCGTCGGTCGCGGACCTTGAGGTACCAGCTGGTGCGGGCCAACTCTTTCGCGGGCAGTTCGAGGTGGGTGATGAGCTCGCCGGGGCGTAGTGCAGTATCGATGTCCGGGCGGTCGCCGGGCAACCGGAAGAACTCGCTCGACCGGCACCACTCGCGTTCCGGCGTCACCGCGTACGTGGATGGATGCGTCCAGAATCGCCAGGGCCACCGCCATATCCGACGCGTGCACCGCCACACACGACGGGCTCGCGCCGAAGATGGCGTGTTCGCGATGGTGTTCGGCCAGCGCTGCACATCCGCTGCCAGGGCTGCGTTTGTTGCATGCGTCGGCGGCGCGATCCATGAAATACCTGCACCGGGTGCGTTGCATCAGGTTGCCCGCCGCCGTGGCTCGGTTGCGTATCTGGGTGGTGGCCCCGCTGAGGATCGCCTGGGCGAGCACGGGATACCCGCCGCGGATCAGCGTGTGGTTGGCCACGGCGCTGTTGGTTGCCACCGCCCCGATCTTGACGCCGCCGGAGGTGGTCGCCTCGATGGTCGCCAATTCGAGGCCACTGACGTCGACCAGTGCGGTCGGCTGTTCGATGTCGGACTTCATCAGGTCGACCAAGTTCGTCCCGCCCGCGAGGTATCTCGCCCCCGCCGGCGCGGCCAGCCGTAAGGCATCGTCGACCGAGTCGGCACGGTGGAATTCGAAGGTCTTCATCGCGGCCCGCCATCGGCGACGGCTGCGATCGCCGCCACGATATTGGCGTAAGCGCTGCAGCGGCAGATGTTGCCGGCCATCCGCTCCCGGATCTCACCGTCGGTGAGGGGTACCGGTCCGCCGGCGACGACGTCGTGACCGCCCTCGAAGGACACCACCGAAAGGTCCCCTCTGGCGTGCTCGTTCAGCATGGCGAGCGCCGAGCAGATCTGCCCCGGCGTGCAATAGCCGCATTGGAAGGCATCGTGATCGAGGAACTCACGCTGCAGCGGGTGAAGCCCACCATCCCCGGCTATCCCCTCGATGGTGACGATGTCGGCACCGTCGACCGAGGCGGCGAGCACCAGACAGCTCAGGACCCGCTCCCCGTCGACGAGCACCGTGCACGCACCACACAGCCCGTGATCGCAGCCCTTCTTGGTTCCGCTGAGCCGCAACCGATCCCGCAGCAGATCCAGCAGGGTGGTTCGGACATCGCACATCACTGTGTACGCCACGGTGTTGACGGTGAGGTGCACCGTGATCTCGGTCATCGGCCGGAGTCCGAACGGCACCATCAGATCTTCGACGGTGATCGGTAGGTGGCGTAGTCGCTTGCCGGTGGCGTGGTGGATCGCGTTGGCGACGGCCGCCGGGGCACCGGCGATCCCGATCTCACCGATACCGCGCAGGGTAGGCCCGGCGACGCTGCCCTCCTGCGGCATCTCGACGAGTTCGATGTCGAAGTCCGGGCGGTCGGCGTGGGTGGGAACGTAGTATTCGCCGCCGAGTTGCAGTGCGGCGCTCGCCGCGGGGTCGACGGGCATGTGCTCGAGCAGAGCCATTCCGACACCGAAGGTAATGCCGCCCATCAGCTGGCTGCCGGCCAATTTCGGATTCAGCACCGGTCCGCACGCGAACGCGGCCACCCATCGGGTGATCACGGCACGGCCGAGCTGCTCGTCGACCTCGACCTCGCAGAAGTGCGCGCCGAAAGACCGGATAGGGTCGCGCTCGTCGATGTTCGGTTCCGCCGTCACCGAAAAGCTCAGTGTCGAGCGGTGTTCGGAGGAAAGCGCTGCCAGCGACTGAACCGTGGCAACTGGACTACCGGGCAGCGCTGTCAGGCGCTGCCGCCATTCGGTGGCCGCCTTCGCGACAGCCGCACCGACCGTAGCAGTGGTCTGCGAGGCGCCGCTGCGGGGTGTGGCCGGGTAGGCCGAGTCACCGCTGTCGAACACCACCGCCGACAGGGGCAGACCGATGATGTCGGCGGCGAGCTGCGCCATCACCGTGCGTACTCCGGAGCCGATCTCGTGGGTGGCCGAAGCGAACCGCACGCACCCATCGGCGCCGGTGCTGACCTGGCAGCCCGCGCCCGATCGACGGGCGGGAAAAGTCGCGGTGGCCATACCCCAGCCCACCTGCACACCGTCTCGCCGAAGAAGGCGCGAGCGGCCTGCGGGCGATCCGCCCAGCCGAACCGGGCCGCCGCAGAGCGGTAGCAGTCCAGCAGATGCTTGTCCGACCACGGTCTGCCGTTGGTCTGGTCGATGTCGATGTGGTTGCGGATCCTGAGTTCCAGCGGATCCAGCTCAACCAATTCGGCCAACTCGTCCATGGCCACCTCGAGGGCGAATAGGCCACTCGCCTCGCCGGGCGCACGCATGAAGGACGGGGTGGGAATGTTGGTGCGCTCGACACGGTGTGAGACCGCAAGCCGCGGCGAGTGGTAGAGAAAGCGACTCGATGCCCCGGCCGGCTCGCAGAAGTCTGCGACCACCGATGTCCGGCTGACGCTGTGATGGGCTGTGCCGCAGATGATCCCATCGCCATCGGCCTGCAGGGTGACGTCCTGCTCGGTGCTAGGCCGGTGGCCCGTCCCGGTGAACATCTGCCGGCGGGTGAGCACCAACCGGACCGGTCGACCTACCTCACGAGCTGCGACCGCGCACAACAACACATGCATCCACAGGAAGACCTTGGCACCGAAGGCCCCGCCCACAAGCGGCGAGAGCACGCGAATCGACGAACTCGGCAGGCCCAGACAATGGGCCAGCAGCCGCTGTTCGCCACTGATCCACCGGGTGCTGTCATGGACCGTGAGCCGATCTCCGTCCCAGTGCGCCACCGTCGCGCACGGCTCCAGTGGATACGGAGTGGTTGCCGCTGTGCTGAAGTGCTCTGAAACCGTTGCAGCCGCTGATATTTCGAGATCGGTTGCCGCGAAGGTCCTGAAGCTTTTCATCCGCCACCTCGACCCAGTGGTCCGGACAGTAGTCTGAAGAGCGCACCGCCGCATCGCCTCGCCCGTCGGTCTCCGGGGCGCTCTCCCGGTAGGTCAGCACAAACAATGAGGCGGCGTAGGTGGCGTTCTCGAACGTGTCGGCGACCACGACCGCCACATACTGCCCGACGTGGTGCACCTTCAGGTCGGCGAGCGGAGGACGCCGCTCCACCGGCCAGATATCTGTGAAATCTGTTGGCGGCGGACTGATTCGCGGGCAGTTCAGCGGCGTCAACACGTGCAGCACGCCCGGTGCGGCCCGGGCACGCGCTGACGATGCGGACATCGACTCGGCGGTGATCTCTCCGCGCGCAGCCTCGGCGACGACCAGCACCGCATGACGCGCTCCGGGCATTTCGGTGTCGGCAGCGTACCGGGCCGCTCCGGTCACCTTGGCCTCGCCCTCGACCCGGTTCACTGCCGCCCCGACGCTGGGTGTTGCGTACGGTTTCTGCACCGAAGCCCACCCTAGAGCTCCGACCCGGCAGGCAGGCGCTTTCAGGTCATTCGACTGCGCTCGTTGCGAGCCAGAGCCGCACCAGGCACCGCCGGTCGTCGACCTCGGTTGCGTCTGTGAAGGCATTCCGGTTGTGGAGGATGGCGGCGTTGTCGGTGGTTCGTCGGACGTGATGTCCATCCCCCGCCAGCTCGGCGGCGATGATCGCGTTGCCGCGGTCGTGACGCCGCAGGCTCGGGACCGTTGCCTTCTGTCTGGGATCACCATCGCCCTGGAGTTCAATGGGCCGCTGGTGGCTGTGGAGGTGCCCGTGGTGCTCGACCTCGTCATGGCGTCTCAGGTGCTCCGCGTCGTGCTGATGTTGTTCGCCGCACCTGTCGTCTCCAAGCTGTTCCTCCGATTCGCCCCCGCCAACCACCAAGCCGACGTGACGAGAGCAACAGCTCGGGGTTACTTCACCGGAGATTTCGATTCGGCGACATCATGGGCACAAACCGGGATTCACGTGCCGCGCTGGCCTCGATCGTGGCCACCCGACCATTAGATTGCTGATCACTATGGCAAAGGTCTTGCACACATTGGCCACCGCCGTCGCCGCGCCGGCGATCGCGGGCATCGCATTCGCCGGCACGGCGGCCGCCGACCCGCCGCTGCTCAACGGCACCTACGGCGCAACCGACGGTGACCCCTATAACGTCTTGACCTTCGCGACGAGTTGCCGCGCGGCGGGTTGCACCGGCACGGTCGCCAGCAACGAGGGCTGGACGGCGCCCACCACGCTGTCGGGCGGCCGTTGGACCTTCACGGTCTCGAAGCCTGGCGGCCTCACCTGCGACGACGGGCACTATGAACCGGCGGTGGTGTCGATGTCGGTCGACCCGGTGACGCTGGCTGGAGTGGTGTCCTCAGACTCCAACTACGGCTGTGCGGGCGGAATCGTCACCCAGAGCCCATTCCAGCTGCAACAGGTCGGCTGACGAAACCAATCGCGAGCGCGTTACTCTGCACCCTGCATGACGGCCTTGACCGTCAGCGCGAGGATCTTCAGGTCGAGTGCGATTGACCAGTTCTCGATGTAGTAGTTGTCCCATTCGACCCGGTCTGCGATCGACGTTTGGCCCCGGAGCCCATGCACCTGCGCCCAACCGGTCATGCCGGCCTTCACCCGGTGGCGTTCGCCGTAGCGGTGGATCTGTATTTCGAAGAACTCTACGAATTCCGGCCGTTCTGGACGCGGACCGACCATGCTCATTTCCCCTTTGAGAACGTTGATCAGTTGGGGTAACTCGTCGAGTGATGTCCTACGCATGAACTTGCCGATGGCGGTCCGTCTGTCGATGCCCTCGACTCCGCCGGGAGCCGAACTCGCCTTCAATTCGAAGTCGGCGTCGGAAGCCGACGGCGGCCGCATACTGCGGAACTTGAGACAACGGAACACTTTTCCATCACGTCCGATCCTCTCCTGTGCGAAGAAGATTGGACCCGGCGAGCTCAACCGAATCAACAGAATCAGGGACAGAAGTAGCGGCGAGATCGCAAGCAGTCCGAGGGCCGCCCCCACACGGTCGACGACGTGTTTGACGGTGAATTGCCAGCCGTGCGGGTCGGCGTTCGGGAGCGCCAACAGCGGCAAGCCGCCGAGATGTTCGACGCTTGCCCGTTCTCCGACTGCGTCGAACATGCGGGGCACAACCCATACGCGCACTTTGTACCGGTGTGCGACGCGCACCACCCGGATGAGCCGCTCGTCGCTCACCGGCGCGAAGGCGATGAGGACGGCCCCTGCCCCTGTGCTGGTTATCGCCGCGGCAATGGAATCCGCAGTGCCGATGACTGGAAGCTCGGAATGCGAATCAGCTTCCGCACCTTCGGTTTCGAGCATACCGATCGGCTCCAGACCGTACTCGGGAAAGGTCTTCAGGCGTTCGATGATCCGGTTGGCGACCGATCCGCTCCCGACGATGAGGGCGGGGGTCATGAGGTGGTGGTTTCTTCGCAGTCGCTTCTGGATCATCGCGTGGAAGAAGCGCGGCAGCGGCATGATGACGGCGGCACACGCCCAGGTCTTGGAGATCACGTCGCCTGCGGTGGCAGGCGCGTCGGCGAGGGTCATGACGACAAGCACAAGAACGGCGGCAAGCGCCACATTGGTCTCGATGGGGACGAATTCGTCGATGAAATTGCGGCCCAAATGGTGGCGGTAGAGCGATTGCACACCGAACAACACGATGACGATGGGCACGAACAGGGCGGTCATCCAGATCGGTGGGAGGACTTGCTCGGTCGCCGACGACCACCACACTCCCAAGGCGACAGACACCGAGGCAGACACTATGTCCACGACGACGGCAGCGGCCGCCCCGAGCGGTCCGGTCCGACTCAAGACGGCGCGCGCCGCACTGTTGTTCTGCGCACCATGTGCGGGCGCCGAGCCGTTGGGAGTCGTAACGACAGATTCCATCCGCGTCGTCATATCGGTCGGCGGAATATCTTTGCGCTCGCCAGGTCTGCCATGTCCTGCAGAACAAGAATCTGACCGCCCGTCCAATTGACGGGTCGGATGTCCCAGGCGTACAGCGAGCCGACCGCGTGGTCGTCGTCGCTGAAAATTGGAATGCCGGCGTATGCCCCAACCTGACCGCTGACCACAAGGGGATGGCTTGCCAGCAATGGGTGCTCGGTCGCGTCCTCAACGATGAACGGGATACCGCTGACGACGGCGAACTTGCTAATTGACAGGTTTGCCGGGCGCACTCTTTCGAGAGCATTGTTGGCGACGTTGCACCCGGCAATCAATTCTCTGTTGTCGTCAATTAGTGAAATCGCAACAAATGGCGCCCTAATCGCTTCCGCTGCCAATAGTGCGACGGTGTCGAGCGTGACACTGGCGGTGTTCTCCATCAGTCCCGTGCTGCGCAGGGCGGCGAGCCGGGACGGCGCGCCGAGCGTAAGTTGAATTACGGGATTCAGCGCGTCTGGATCGGATGCGAGTTTCTCAACTAGTAGAGCGGACGCCGCGTCATCCACTCCGGCGCCGACGACCGCTGCCACCAGCCCCTCTTTGAGTTGGCGCCGTTCGGCATCAGAAAGCCCCCCTGCAGCTTGTGATTTCGCGTCCTCGCTTGACGGCATTGCGTCATCCACGGCCAGAGTCTAGTTGCTCGATGCCTTCTGGAAATGAAACTGGAATATGTCGCGGGGTTCGGTCTGAATCGACCGTCGGGGCGCCAAAAAAGAACTAGTCTGTCGCTCGTCGTGGCCTAGGTACCTTTTGGCGCGCAGAGGGGGTGCCAACCGGGGCCCGATGTAGAAAGGAGCGCGCCGTGGGCGACTTTGCAGCGCGTACAACGGAGTCCGGTGTTGTCGTCGTCCAGCCCACCGGGCGTTTGAACATGGTGGCCGCCCCGGCACTGCGCAAACAGCTGAATGACATCGTCGAGGGTGGGCAAAATCGGATCGTCGTCGACCTCAGCGCCACGGACTTCATCGACTCCTCTGGATTGGGCGCACTGATCGCGGCCCTGAAGATTGCCCGGAAGGCCGGTGGCGATCTGCGCATCGCGGCCCCCACCCGGCAGGTCTGCACCGTGCTGGAATTGAGCAACCTCGACCGAGTTCTACGGTCCTACGCGTTCGCCGACAGCGCTTTCGATGACTGAGCACACCATGGAGGCGGTGACCGGCCCCGATACGCTGGCCGACATTCAGCAGACGCTCGACCTGGCGTTGGGCGACGAAGAACTCTCCGAGTACACCAGAATGTGCATCGAACTCGCGGTCAGCGAGATCGGCACGAACATCATCGAGTACTCAGGTGATGGCGAGCCGGTGCGATTGCGCATGGTGGTCGATGTTCAGCCGGACACCATAGCCGTGCTGTTCACCGACGACGGCCATCCAGCCCCGGTCGACCTGACTCAGGTGAGCATGCCCGATGACGGCGCGGAGGGCGGCCGCGGCCTGGCCATCGCCTTTCGCGTCCTCGACGAACTGTCATACAGCCGTGATCGCGACGGCAACCACTGGACGCTGAAACGGCGGCGGTCCGAGTGAGTGTGCTCGGCAGCCGGTGATGGCGCGATGGCCGGATTTGTCTGACGAGGTCACATCGAACCCTCGACTATCGCGTGCCGATCGTGCATCAGGCACGCAGGCTTTCGTGATAGGCGGGTGGCGGGCCCCCAACGCAGTAATCATCGTGACCAACCTGCTCGCTTTGCTTGTGGTCGCGGCGCTGAGCATCGTGAGCCAACCAGCGGGCCTCGCGACGCCGCCCTTCTGGCCGGCCTCTGGCGTCGCGCTTGGTATCGGCATCTGTTTTCCGCGTCGGTACCTGTGGTTCCTCGCGCCGGCCGTCGCGGTGATGACGCTGCCGGTATTGATGTGGGCGGGGCGCCCGGCACCGCTCGCCATCGCGCTGGCCGCGGCCTTCGCCGTCGAGATGGCGGTCGGCACGCTGCTGCTGCGCGGGCGCCGGGATCGCGTGCCGCGGTTGGCAACCCCGCGCGATCTGGTCTTGTTCTTCGGGATCGCACTGGTATCGACGGCGCTATACGGCGTGCTCGCCTTCGGCGCCTTCACGCTGTTCGGCGATCATGCAGCCGCCATGGAGTCGCTGGTGACCGGTTTGCTCAAGCATGCCGCCGGAATCGCCCTACTGACTCCGCTGTACATGACACCGCCGCGGCGAAACCAGCAGACCGGCTACGCCGAATCGGTGGCGATCGCCGTAACGGCATTCGCCGTCACCGCCGCGGTGTTCATGCTTGAGCCGCTGCCACTGGAATATCTGCCATTCCTGCCGTTGGTATGGGCGGCACTTCGGTTGTCGACCTGGATGCTGACCGTCCTCATGGTCGGCGTTGCCAGCATCTCGGCCAACGGCAGCATTTTCGGAATGGGCCCGTTGTCGTTCGAAGTGTGGGGGGCATCGACGGGAACCGTCCTGATGCAGGTTTATCAAATGTCGATGGTGGCCGTCTTCCTCACGCTGTCCCTCGTGGTGGGATCCGAGCGGGAATGTCGACGCGGCTGCACGAGAGCGAGGAGTTGTTCCGCAAGAGCTTCAACTCATCGGTCGCCGGCAAGTTGCTGGTCATCCGGCAATCCACCGGATGGATTGTCGAGCGCGCCAACCGTTCAGCACGGGAAATGCTGCCCGCGCTGCGAAAGGGAGTCGCGCGACTAGACACGTTGTTGGGTGAGGACGCCGTTACCAGGCTGTCGGAGGCCGCAGATTCGCTCATTGACGACAATGCGCGTCTCACTGTGGAGCTGGCCGATGGCCGAAGCCTGGATGTGAGTGTCGCCGTCATCGACCAGAGCCCCGAAGGGACCCTGCTGGCACTGCACTTCCACGACGTCACCGAATCCGAGCGGCTACGCCAGCTCGAGCAGGAGGAATTGGACCGGGCCGTGGAGGTCCAACGTGCACTGGTGCCGGACAAGTTGCCTGCGACTCCGGGTTGGACATTCGGCGCGGCCACGATCCCGGCCAGACAGATCGGCGGCGACTTCTACGACGTGCGCGTTCATGAGCCTTCCATCGCGATCAGCCTCGGCGACGTCATGGGTAAGGGCATGGACGCGGGAATGCTCGCCGCCGCGACACGCACCGCGCTGCGGTCCCTCGATCTCGGTAGCAGCCCTTCGGATGTCGTCACCCGTGCTGCGGGCATCCTCGACGGCGATCTGCGCCGCATCAGCGCATTCGTCACACTCGCCTATGTACTGGTCGACATGAACTCGGGCGACTTCCAATTCACCGACGCCGGCCACGGGTTGCACTTTGTTGTCCGGACCGGTTCCGGCCGGGTCGAACGCCTGGTGTCCGACGATATGCCGTTGGGGATGGGCGGGGGCTATCGGGAACTCTCCGACCATCTGGCTCCCGGGGATATGCTCCTGCTCGTCAGCGACGGAGTGCTCGACCTGTGGGGCGGTTCGCTGGATGGCCTCGAGGACGCGATCGCACGGTGCGCCAACCGTGAGGAAATGACCCCGCAGGCGGTGGTGGACTCTTTGTGTGTCGATTCGGTCGACACGGTCGACGACGACATCACCGCGGTGGCTTTGTGTCGCACCGGATGAGCCTGCGCGCCGGCAGCACTCTGCGTTAGCTGAAATGCGTACTGGGTCGCGCTAATTGGACACCGTCGAGGGTGATATCGACCTTCTCGTTGTAGAACGCGACCATGTTCGCGATCGGTGCCACCGCCGGTAGCGGCGTCTCGTAGGTCCAGGCGAGGTCGGCTTCCAGCGCGTCCGCGATGCGCACCGACCAGTAGCCCGACGTGACCCCCTTGTAGGGGCACAGCGTCTGCGTGGTCGACGGCTCGAGGTGTTCGAATGCCACGTCGGTGCGATCGATGTAGTAGCGGGTCGGCAGCCCCGTTTCGAAAAGCATTACCGGGGAACGGGTATCGGCCAATGCGACACCGTCCAACGCGACTGAGACGTGGCGATGGGACCGCAACGCATCCACCCGCACGTACGGGTTGCGCGGATGGCCGTAGATCGGCTCATCCTCCTCGAACCAACTGAGCGCGTCCCATCGGAACCGGACCAGTCCGGCGAGGTCGCCTTCGTCGAATACCCTTGTGCCCTTGAGACGGTCGCGCAGAACGTCGGTGTGGACATCCGCGATCGGGATGTAGTACTGCGGGTAGTACGGCACCTCCCATACATAGCGCGCCGAGGTCGTGTCGAAGACCAGATGGGAACCCAGAAACCCGCGGACCCGGCGCGGAGCCGGCTCGATGCGTCCGCGATCGGCTGCCATCGCTGGGTAATCGGGATCTGACTGCGGCAGGTGCTCATGTTGCCAGACTAGGCGCGCAACGGCATTCGGCTTCCGCCCGCCTCTGTTGGCCGGTCAGTCGACGTTGCTCGGCGCCGTCACTCAGGTCTCTTGGCCGGTCGCACCGCGCCGCGCGCAAATGGCGCTGTGACGGCCGAGTTGCCATCCCAGGTGAACGTGGTTTCGGCCATCATTTCGCAACCGCCGATTGATCTTTGCTTTTCCGTTCTTCAGCACTTCTCTCAGGTACATTTAGCACCGCTTTCCGTCCTAACCGCCTTTACGAGGAAGACGACGATGACACAACCACCGCCTGGCAACTACCCGCCTCCGCAACCGCAAGGCGCGCAGCCAAGCACACACCTGGTGTTCGCCATTCTGGTGACACTGTTCTGCTGTCTACCGTTCGGCATCGTCTCGATCGTCAAGGCGGCCCAGGTGAACGGGCTCTGGGCACAGGGCCAGTACGCCGAAGCGCAGGCGTCCTCGGCAGCCGCCAAGAAGTGGGCGACGTGGGGCCTCATCGCCGGCATCGTCGTGTTCGTCATCTACGGCATCCTCATTGCCGTCGGTGCCTTGAACATGGACTTCTCCACCTCGACAACCACCGACTACTGATCTCCACACAGCTTCGGCACAGCGTGCCCGTCCGCCTCGGCGGCCCACTTCTGGTGGGCGCCCTGGCGGCAGGTGCGTGCGCGGTTGTCTGGATCGGCGATCCGACGACGCCGGGCGGTTTCCTGCCCCTGTGCCCGACGAAAGCCCTTCTGGGCATCGACTGCCCGGGGTGCGGGACACTACGGATGATTTATTCGCTGCTGCACTTCGACTTCCTTGCCGCGCTGCGGTTCAACGCTCTCGCCGTGGTGGCGCTGGCATTTCTTGTCGTCGCGTACGGCGTATGGACCTATGGTCGCGTCGTCGGCCGCACCATCTCCGGCTGGCAACATCAACGCTGGGCTGCCACCGTGACAATGGTCCTCGTCACTCTGTGGTTCGTCGTGCGCAACCTGCCGTTCGAGCCGTTCACCTCGTTGCGTGTGTGACCAGCGAAACCTATTGATGCAGAACATGATCGACGCTGCGGATCCCTAGTGCCGCTGCGGCGGCGAGGTAGACGTTGCGTGCCAATCCATCACATGCGCGAATCCGAGATCCAGCCACTGGGGTTCTAGGCCTGACCGAAACGACCAAGCCGCGATGACCACCTCGAGGGCGTCGTCGGGCAATATGTCAGACATGCCCGGACTGTTGGAGAACAAGGTCATCATCGTCGCGGGACTCGGCGGCATCGGTAACGGCCTCGCACGCCGCTACGCCGACGAGGGTGCGCGACTCGTCGTCGGCGACCTCGACTACGAGACGGTGTCGCGCGTCGTCGCCGACATCGACCCGTCGGGACAGCGGGTGTTGGGCGTCGCACTGGACGGCGCCGACGAAGAGTCGGTCATCTCGATCGTCAGGCTGGCAGTGCAGGAGTTCGGGCGGCTCGACGGTATGCACGTCAACTTCACCAACGCCGCCGATGCGTACCTGCCCGGCGGTGTCGTCGAGCTGCCATTGGAGGCGTTCGACGAGGTGATGCGCGTCAACACACGCGGTTTCGTGATCTGCGCCAAGCACGCGATCCCACCGATGATCGACGCGGGCGGCGGGTCGCTCGTATTCACCGCGTCCATCGACGCCTACAACGGCGCAGGCACCCGCGTCTCCTACGCGATGAGCAAAGCGGCGGAACTGGCGCTCATGCGCCACATCGCCCGCAAGTACGGTCCCAAGGGTATTCGCGCCAATGCCATTGCCCCGGGACTGATCTGGCACTACAAGTTCGACGAACAGTGGATGCCCGATGGCATCGTCGAGCAGACACGCGCCCGTCAGATGATCAAGTCGCGCTTCGGTCATCCGGACGACGTCGCCGCACTCGGTGCACTACTGCTCTCCGACGACGGCAGCTTCATCACCGCTCAGACGATCAGTGTTGATGGCGGCGTGACATTCCGCCCGTGACTACCCGGGCTCAGCGGTAGTAGTTCTCGTTTCCGGTGGGGTATCCGCCGCCGGTCGTGGTGACGTGAACGTGGTCGTAGTGGCCGTAGCCGCCGCCGCGTTGCGCACCGTTCGGGGTGTAGTAGACACCACGCCAGATGGCGTCCTGCATGCCGAACCGGGACGCGTTGCGCAGCACGTAGTCGACGATCTCGTTGCCGAGCGCGATGCCCTCGGCGGACCCGGGATTGGGGATCATCACGTCGAGCGCCAGGCCGTTTGGATGCCATCTGAGCGCATCGGGCCGCACCCCGCCGATGCTGTGAATTTCGGGGAATGCCGCGGTGATGGCACGCGACGCCAGGATCGTCTTGACCTGCAGTCCGCGTTCGGGAGCGAGGCCGACGGGCAGCGTGCGATCGACGGTCCGGTATCGCGACGCCGAGATGATGGTGTCGGTATCGGTCCCGGAGCTCAGGGACACCTGACCGATGAGCGGTGCGGGGAGCGGTGCCGCCGGTCCTACGGCGACGATTTCCACGTCCCTTGGCACGGCCTGCTCAACCGGCGCACTCGCGGCGATCCCGGCCGGCTGGACGTCTGCACCCACCGCGAACCACACGGCGGCGGGGCCAAGAACTGAAGCCAGCACAACGGGCGACGTCCGTCGCTTTTTGGCTATGGAATGCCGACCCACGCACAGCACCATAACCGGAAATAGGTACAAACACAGCAACAGTCCGACCTGCGACGATGTTTCCGCAGGTCACGGCGCTGAGATAATTTTGTTATCTGTCCGTTATCGGCCTTGAATGGCCTGTTCACCGTCAGATGCGGGGACAATCGGTTCGTGGCAGAGCCGACGATTGCATTTCGCCGCCTCGCCGAGCAGGTCGCCGACGAGCTTCGGAGGCGCATTCTGCGCGGCGAACTGGCCGATGGCAGCATTCTGCCCAAGGAGGACGAGCTGCTGCGCGAGTTCCCGGTCAGCAAGCCGTCGCTGCGCGAGGCGATGCGCATCCTCGAGGCGGAAGGGCTCCTTCGGGTCCGTCGCGGAAAGCTCGGCGGGGCCGTGGTGCGCCGGCCCAATGCCGCGAACGTCGCCTACACCGTCGGTCTGGTGCTCGGCTCCCAGGAGGTGGGCCTCTCCGACGTCGGCAACGCTCTGCTGCAGGTCGAGCCGGCATGCGCGGGGCTGTGTGCCCAACGTGGCGACCGCGGCCGCGCGGTGGTCCCGACGTTGCGACGGCTGCATGCCGAGGCTGTCGAGGCCGTCGAGGACCTGCTGCTCGTGACGTCGGCGAGTCGGCGGTTCCATGAGGCGCTCGTCGCCCTGTGCGGAAACAAGACCATGATCATCCTGGCCGGAGCACTCGAGATGCTGTGGTCGGCGCATGAGACGAGCTGGTCGAGCCGGGTGGCGGACGGCAGCATCGTGCCGATCGACGAACGGCTCGCGGTTCTCGAGGATCACCTGCAGGTGATCGATGCCATCGACGACGGGGATGCGCGGCGCGCCTACGACCTGGCCGCGGCCCATCTCATCGACGCGCAGCACTACCCGGGATCCTCGGGCGTCATCGACCCCTCGATGCTGCGCGATTGGGCGCACACCCCTCCGGAGACTGACCGTTGACCGTGAGCCTCATTTTCATATGATTTGGTGATGGGCGTCGACGAGGCTGCCGCCGTGACCGGCACCGAGGCGGCGCACTACCGGGCCGCCGGCTGGTGGTCCGATGTCACCCTGTCCGACTGCGTGCAGCGCATCGCAGTCGCGTCGCCGGACAAACCCGCCTACATCGACTTCACCTTCGACACCTTTGACACCTTTGGCACCTGTGATTCGGCCCACCGCCAATTCACCTGGTCCGAGTTCGACAACGCCGCCACCAACTTGGCCCGCGACCTGATGGATCGTGGTGTCCGGCCGGGAGACCGCGTCGGCTTGTGGCACAAGGACAGTGCGGCGATCCACGTCGCACTGGTCGCCATCGAGCGCTGCGGTGCTGCAGTCGTCGGTCTGGGCTCCCGCGCCGGTATCCGCGAGGTGGAGCAGATCCTGCGGACCACGCAGCCCGCCCTGCTCGTCGCCGACACCGAACGGCACCGGTTCGCCACGGAGGCCGCCGACGGGGCGATGCCGGTGGCGGCGCTGGGTGCAGAACTCGCCGTCGACACCCGGCCACCACACCCGGAGACCGGCCTGTCGCCGACCGGTCCCGACGATGTCTTTCTGATCAACTCCACGTCGGGCACCACCGGGATGCCCAAATGCGTAGTGCACACACAAAACAGATGGCACTACTTCCATCTCAAGGCGGTCGTGAACGGCGAGCTCACATCGGACGACGTCTTTCTTCCCGTCATCCCGACGCCGTTCGGCTTCGGGATCTGGACTTCGCACACCACGCCGATCTATCTGGGCGCGACCGCCGTGCGGATCGAACGCTTTGACCCCGCCGCGACATGCGCCGCGATCGAGCGCCATCATGCGACGGTGTTGTGTTGCGTCAGTACGCAATTGGCGATGATACTTGCCGACCCCGCATCGCGGAGCCACGATCTGAGCAGCCTGCGCGTCGTGTTCACCGGCGGCGAGCCGCTGCCGTACACACAGGCGGCACGGTTCGAAGAGCTGACCGGCGCGACGATCCTGCAGTTCTACGGCTCCAACGAGACAGGCATGTTGAGCGCGACCACCGTCGAAGATTCCCTGGAGCGAAGGCTGCGCACGGCGGGCCGGATCGTGCCGGAGATGCAGGTGCGGTTGTTCGACGGCGACCGCGACGTCACCGAGTCCGGTCGCGGGCAGCCGACATGCAGAGGGCCGGCGCTGTCGCTGGGGTATCTCGGCGGCTCCGACCACGATCAGCTGTTCACCGAGGACGGGTGGATGCGGATGGGCGACATCTGCGAACTCGACGCCGAGGGCTACCTCACCCTGACCGGCCGGACATCGGATTTCATCCTTCGCGGCGGAAAGAACATCAGCGCGGTCCAGGTCGAGGAAGCCGTGTCGACGCATCCCGCCGTCGCTGTCGCCGCGGCGGTCGCGATGCCCGACCCGGTCTTCGGCGAACGTGTATGCGTCTATGTCGAACTCAGGCAGGCCGGCACTCTCGACCTGCCGACACTGGTCGAACACCTGCTGGCGCAGGGTGTCTCAAAGGAGCTGCTGCCGGAGCGTCTCGAAGTGCTCGATGAGTTACCACGTTCCTCTGGCGGCAAGGTCGCCAAAGGTCAACTTCGCGAACGGATTCGGGAGATGTCATGACCACAGAAGAAGTGCGTCGAGGCGGGCTGGACGTGTGGTCTCCGTCGAAGACGCCACCCATCGGCGCCGACCTCACGGACGAACAGTTGATGGCCGTCGCGTTCCGGCACCTCGCCGATATCGGCTTCGCGGAGAACATGGCCGGGCACATCACCTGGCAGCCGGACGGACAGCGCGACATGTACGTCAACCCCTGGGGACTGTGGTGGCAGGAGTTGACGGCTTCCGACATCTGCGTGGTGGACGAGGATGCCCACGTGGTCCGCGGCCGGTGGGACGTCACTCCTGCGATTCATCTGCACACCGAACTTCACCGGATCCGGCCAGACGCCCGCGTGGTGATCCACAACCATCCGTACTACGTCAGCCTCATCGCAGCGCTGGGCACGTTGCCCGAACTCGTCCATCAGACCGGATCGCTGTTCCTCGACGACATGTATCTCGTCGAGAACTACGACGGTGAGATCGACGCCCCCTGGCGGGCAAGCGAACTGGCCCGGCAGATCGGATCCGCCAACCTCATCGTCCTCGCGAATCACGGCGTCATCGCCGCCGGCCGCAACCTGGCCGAGGCGGTCTATCGGGCGGTGTCCATCGAACGGGTCTGCCGGCTGGCCTACGACGTGATGCTCACCGGACGGACACCGTCGAAGATGAGCCGCGGCGACATGGTCGGGATGCAGCAGTCGCTGATCGAACGCGCCGCCGACGTCTACTGGGCCGGCGCCGCCCGCATGACGATCAAGGCCGACCCCGGCGTTCTGAGCTAGTGGCCCACCCGATGACAAGAAGTGAGGACTGTCAATGACTTCCATCGACGACATGGCGGCGAATCTCAACTTCACCACCGCCAAGACGGGTGCCGACCGCACCGTCACCTTCTTGCCCGAGCCGGAACGGGCCGAGCGCAGATACACGGTGATCTCAGTCGACGATCACATCGTGGAGCCGCCGGACACCTTCACCGGACGCGTGCCCGCCAAGTTCGCCGACCGTGCCCCACGAGTGGTCGACACCGACGACGGCAGTCAGACCTGGATGTACGACGGCCACTCGCTGCCCAATGTCGGCTTCAACGCCGTGGTCGGACGGCCCGTGTCCGAGTACGGATTCGAACCTGCACGGTTCGACGAAATGCGCCGTGGCGCATGGGATATCCACGCACGTGTCAAGGACATGGACCTCAACGGCGTGTACGCGTCGCTGAACTTCCCGTCCTTCCTCCCCGGTTTCGCCGGCCAGCGACTCCAGCAGGTCACCCAGGACCGCGATCTCGCGATGGCCTCGGTGCGGGCGTGGAACGACTGGCATATCGAAGCGTGGGCGGGCGCCTATCCCGATCGGATCATTCCGTGTCAGCTGCCGTGGCTGCTCGACCCCGAGGTCGGCGCGAAGATGATCTACCAGAACGCCGAGCGCGGATTTCACGCGGTGTCGTTCAGCGAGAACCCGGCGATGCTCGGACTGCCGACAATTCACTCCGGCTACTGGGAGCCGCTTATGGCGGCCTGCGCGGACACCGGAACCGTGGTGAACCTGCACATCGGCTCGTCGGGTACGTCGCCGTCCACCACCGCAGACGCCCCACCCGACGTACAGGGTGTGCTGTTCTTCGCGTATGCGATCTCCGCGGCCGTCGACTGGCTGTACTCCGGGCTGTGCACCCGGCACCCCGATATCAAGATCTGCCTCTCCGAAGGTGGTATCGGATGGGTGGCTGGTCTGCTCGACCGCCTCGATCACATGCTGAGCTACCACGAGATGTACGGGACGTGGAAGGCACTCGGCGAGACCCTGACGCCGGCCGAGGTCTTCAAGCGGAACTTCTGGTTCTGCGCGGTGGAGGATCAGTCGTCGTTCATTCAGCACGAGCGGATCGGCACCGACAACATTCTGCTGGAGGCCGACTACCCGCACTGCGACTCCACGTGGCCACACACCCAACAGACGATCCATGAGCAGATCGGCGGGCTCCCCGAGACGGTCATCAGAAAGGTCACGTGGGAGAACGCGGCGCGGCTCTATCAGCATCCGGTTCCCGTCGCCGTCCAGGCGGATCCCAACGCGTTCTGACGGGCTAGCGGTACCCTCGGAATCGACTTGCAGCAAGATCGGGGGCCAGGTCGGGGGCCAAGATCGGCGGCCAAGATCGGCGGCCAAGATCGGGGGAGCAATGGACCTCGTGCTCGGTGTGTCCATGACGTCTGGCGCCGTGCGCTGGGTGCTCGTCGAGGGCACCACGGGTGAGGGCGCCACCATCGACCGCGGCATGTTCGATATGCCCGAAGCGGTCGAGGCGGACGACCTATTGGACGCGCTGTTGAGCGCAGAGCCCGACAGTCGGATGCACGCAATCGGCCTGACCTGGACCAATGCGGCAGAGGACTCGGCATCCGCCCTATTGGACGCCCTGCGGGCCAGGGGCTACGAGAACGTCATCGCGGTCTCGGAACTCGAGGCGGGCGACGTTCTGGCATCGGGCATCGCAGGCATCGCGGACTACGACGACATCGCCGTCTGCGTTGTCGAACCCGACTCCGCGATCGTTGCCATCGTCGACTCCGAGGGATCCAACGTCGACCGCTTCGCTCGTCCCTCCGACGGTTCGGACGTGGTGGAGCTGCCGAGTTCGGTGATGGCGATGCTCGAGCTCGACGACTGGCATCCCGATTCGATCTTCGTTATCGGCTCCGCCGACGACCTCGACCTGATCAAATCCACGCTCGAAGCAGTGACCGACGCCCCGGTCTTCTCCGCCGCCGAAGCCGATCTGGCGCTCGCCCGCGGTGCCGCGCTGGCATCCGCACGCGCCGTCAACGCCCTGGAGACGGCCGACGCGCACCTTCCCGTCACGGGTCCGCGCTCTGACGGCGGTTGTCGCCGCGGCCGCAGTGACCTTGGTCGTATCGCTGTCGGTCGCGCTCGGACTGAGCCTGACCCCCGACTATGGGGCATCCGAGCGCCCGCAGGCCGCGAACACCGAGGCCACCGCCGGAGGTGCCGCCTCCGAGCACGCTGAACGCGACGAAGGTGGCGAAGCTCACACAGTCGCTACAAGCGGCACGCCCCGTCGTGGCGCAGACCATCGCGGTGGCCGTTCCGCAGGCGCCGGAACTGCCCGCCGCACCCGCATACGAGCCGCCCGAGTACACGCCGCCCCCCGCACCGGTGTATGCCGCGCCCGCGCCACCGCCGGCCTATGTGCCGCCCGTGATTCCACAACCGCGGCTGCGCGATCGGATCATCGAGCGCATCCCGATCATCAACCGGTTCCACGAACCGGAGTACCCGTACCCGAACTGACCCTTAGGGCACAGCCGGCGGTTGCACCTGGTTCGGCACCTGAATCGGAATCGGTACCGGCACGAACGGCACGGTGAGGTAGCTCGTCGTCATCGTCGGTGCCGTAGTGGTCGGCGTCGTCGTAGTGTCGTCGGTGTCGTAGTGGTCGTCGGTGTCGTCGTGGTGGTGGTGGCGACGTCGTGGTGGTCGTGGTTGTCGTCGTGGTTGTGGTGGTGGTCGTTGTCGTGGTGGTCGTCGGCGGGGTGGTGGTCGTCGGTTGTGTGGTGGTCACGTATGTCGTGACCGGCTCCTGGGTGGTGGGCGGAGGAGGCGGCGCCTCGCTTGTGAAGGTGACGGTTTCGGCGGGCGGCGCGACGGACGCAGGCGGCGGTTCAGCACTCGGCGGGAGTGGTTGCGGGCTCGGCGGTGTCGCCGGGCTGGCCGTGCTGGGCGGCTCCGTCTGGTTGGAACTGCTGCTCGTCAACGCGATCGCCACCCCGCCGACGGCGATCAGCGCAACCGCAGCGGCCAGCCCGAACACCAGCTGAGGCACCCGTTGCCACGTGCGAGGTTCCGCTATCGGGCCAGTCGCGGGCACGTATTGCACCGGTTGACGCATCGAGATGGGTTCTGCGGCATACGGGTTCTCGCCCGTGTACGGTACGGGCTCGTTGTCGGCTTCTTCGTCCTGCGACCACGCCAACGCGTTGACCGTTTCCGACGGCGGAGCGTCGACGGCCGCAGCCGGCGCCACACCGGTGGCAGCCTCGGCCACCGCCGGAGCCATACCGGTCTGCGCCTCGGCCACCGAACCGTATGCGGCAAACAGCGCCGCACCCACCGCCGCGTCCAGGGCGGGCTGCGTGGTCGTCACCACCGGGGTGCCCGCCTGCACCGAAAGCCGTTGTGTAATAAGCGGAATGCTCGCACCGCCACCCACTATGGCCATTGCAGCAATATCGGACCAGCCAATACCGTTGCGCTCCAACGTATCTGCCAAGGCAGCCAGAGCACCATCGAGCGGCGGCGCGATAAGTGACTCCAACTCGGTTCGCGTCACTGCGATCGCCGACCGGTAACCGGGTAGTTCGGCGATGACTTCGGTCGTCGAGTCCGTGGACAGCCGTTCCTTGGCGCTACGGCATTCCGCTCTCAGCCTGGTCAGCGAACCCACCGCGGCGGTGGCCGCCGGATCGATACCACCCGTCTTGGCGATACCGTCGACGAGGTGGGCCAGCAGCGCCTGGTCGATCTGATCGCCGGAGAACTCCGTATGCCTGGTGGTCTCGTCGATCGGCTCGAACGCCCTCCCGGCGTCCGCGAGCGTGATGCTCGTTCCGCTGCCGCCGAAATCCAGCAGTGCGATCACACCCTGAGCCGGCAACCCGGGATTGGCCTGCAACGCCGTCAACGACGCGACCGCGTCGGATACCAGCCGTGGCGGCATACCGTTGGGAACCAGGGTCGGATCGCTGCGCAATGCGGTGCGCAGGCTGCGCAGCGTCCCCATTCCCCAGTAGGCAGGCACCGCGATGGCAAGGTCGGACGGTGGCTGCCCGCCACTCTCGTCGACCATGTTTCCCAGTGCCTCGACCAACAGGCGGTCGGCCTGATGCGGCGCACCGTCCGGTGCGACCAACGGCACCGGGTCGCCAACACGCTCGACGAAACCGTCCAGGACGGAGCCGTCGGCGAGGGTCACCGCCGAACGGCGTATCACGGGTTGATTGCCGACACGCGCCGCGACCAAATTCGTCGTCCCGATCGACAACCCCAAAGGGTCGCTCATAACGGACCACACCATAGCCTCCGGACCAGCTGATATTCGTTAGACACTCCGCACCAACGGCGTTCCACCATCACGGTTTTGGACCGCCATGTGCGGGCACATAATCCGCTTTGCCTTCGCTGTGACGAACACGTCGAGCCACGACCACCCCAATCTCAATGCGGTGCGGTAGCCGGTGTGCTGCAATGTCGGCCATGGGTGACATCGACGACATCAAACAAGTCAAGTATCGCTACCTTCGCGCGCTCGACACCAAGCACTGGGACGAGTTCGCCGACACGCTGACCGAGGATGTGGTCGGCAGGTACGGCGAGTCGATAGGCGAGGAACACCACTTCACCAATCGCGATGAACTGGTCACCTTCATGCGCAACTCACTCGGCCCGGAAATCATCACCGAGCACCGCGTTACCCACCCTGAGATCACCGTGACCGGCGATGAGGCGACCGCCACCTGGTATCTGCAGGATCGGGTGATCGCGCCGGATTTCAACTTCATGTTGATCGGTGCAGGGTTCTATCACGACAAGTACCGTCGGACCGGTGAGGGCTGGCGGATCAGCGAGACCGGCTACGACCGAACGTACGACGCATCGATGTCCACCGAGAATCTCAACTTCAAGGTGAAAGCCGGTCGGGCAATCAATCTTTGAGAATCACTTCGAGATCGCGATGAGCGCGCCGGGCTTGAGCCATCGCATGATCTCGACCAGCTTGGCGTCGTCGATCGCCACGCACCCCGCGGTCGGTCCGCCGTCGGTGGCATGCAGGAAGAAGGCGCCACCGTTGCCGGGGACGCGAGCTTTGTTGACGCCCATCACGACCGCGTGCACGTACTGCGGAATGTCGAGGTTTTCAGTGCCGCTGGACGGATCGGTGTTGAACGGGCACTGCGACTCTTCGCACACCTGCATGGTGTTGTAGGTGGGGCTCTTCATATCGCCGTCCCACCAGTGATTGGGTCCGACCTGCACGTACTGCAGACCACCGCCGGGATTGGGCGCCGTCCCGAACGCGAAGTCGAGGGTGAACACGCCCATCGGCGTCTTCATCTGGCCGTCATGCGTCTGCGGGGCCATACCTGCGGCGCCGATGAACGCCGGGATGCCGACGGCGACAGGCTGCCAGCCGGCCGCGGTGCGTTGATAGACGTCCATTTTGGCATCCGAACCGCCAACGCCCACAACGGAAATGACCTGGGTGGCATTGCCGACCGATGGTGCGAACCAGGGTACGGTCTGCGCCTGGCTCACAGGTGAGGCTGAAAGCGACACCAGTGCCACACAAAGCAGGATCAGGAGCCGGCGCACCCGTACATGCTAGGTGGTGACCGGGTCGCCTCCGAGGAGGCCACGCACGGCCGACGGCTTCGGATAGGCCGCGATCATCAATCGGTAGCTGCGGCCATCGGGATGTGCTCCGTCGTCGTAACGCGCCGCCAGTGATGTCACCGCATCCGACAGCTCCTTGGTGAAGGCGGCACGATCCGCGGGCGAGCGGAACTGGATCGCCATGTCGATCGCCCATGTCGCCGGCCACTTGTTCTTGCGCGCCGAACGCCAGAGTTCGCCGACTTCTCGTACAGCGCGCGCCGACAGTGCGATGAGGTAGCTCGCCGAGAGGCGGTCTTCGGAGCGGCCGGGATCGGCCGCGACCGGCCCAAGCGCACTCGGTGACACGACGTAGGAGGCCGCCGTCGCGACGAGGAGGCGCTCCTTGAGTCCACCCCACCGACGTTCGCCGGCCGCGGCCACCAGGTGATGGTCTTCAAGGGCGCGCAGGTGGTAGTTGACCTTCTGCCGGCTCATCCCCATGCGCGACGCGAGCGCGGCCGCCGACGCCGGTTCGGTCAGTTCGGCGAGCAGTCGGTTGCGGATCGGATCAAGAGCGCTCATTGCCGCGGCGGGGTCGGCGATCACTTCGACGTCGTGCATGACGTCATCGTTGCCATTGACAAAATAATCTGTCAACTACGTGGATAGATTAAGCGGCATGAACATCCTGCCCATTCGTCGTCATCGAGGCATCCGGCAAATCGGAGAGGGCCTCGGGACGCTGGACCGCGAGGTGTTCGACGCCATCGCCGACTCGCCCAGCCCACTGCTGGACGCCGTCATGCCGCGGCTGACCGGGGCCGCGGATCATTCCAAGCTGTGGTTCGCGATCGCAGCGGGGCTGGCTGCGTTCGGCACCCCGTCGATCAGGCGCGGCGCGACTCGCGGCGTCGTCAGCCTGGGGGTGACGAGCCTGGTCACCAACCAGGTAGCCAAGAGGGTGTGGAAGCGGCCGAGGCCCAACCGCCTCTCGGTGCCGTTGGCTCGCCAGACCCGGCGGATGGCCACGTCGAACTCGCTGCCGTCGGGCCATTCTGCGAGCGCGGCCGCGTTCGCGGTCGGTGTCGGGTTGGAGAGTCCTCCGCTCGGGTTGGGATTGGCATTGTTGGCGGGTCTGGTCGGGATGTCGCGGATCGCCACCGGCGCGCACTATCCCGGCGACGTGCTCGCGGGATTCGGAATCGGGGCGGGCGTCGCGGTGCTCACTTCGCGGATCGTGCCGCCCGTGGTGCCGACGCGGTTGCCGACCGCCGACCCACTGTTGGTCGACGCGCCGGACCGACCCGATGGCGCCGGCGTGGTTCTGGTCGTCAATCCTGAATCGGGTGGCGGGACCGGGGCCGATGTGATCGAGCAGGTGCGAGAGGCCTTGCCGGACACAGAGATTGTGCAGGTCGACGAGAGCGATGACATAGCGGAGATCCTGCGGGCGGCCGCCAAGAAGGCCGAGGTGCTCGCGGTTGCGGGGGGTGATGGGACGGTCTCGTGCGCGGCGCGTGTCGCGGTCGAAGCCGGTGTCCCATTGGCGGTGTTCCCCGGTGGCACGTTCAACCACTTCGCGAAGGACATCGGCTGCGAGACTGTGGCCAAGACTGTCGAGGCGATCAGGCGGGGCCACGTGTCCTGTGTCGATCTCGTCCGCATCAACGACGCCGAGATGGTGATCAACACCGCGAGTATCGGCGCCTACCCGATGTTCGTGCAGACCCGGGAGAAGCTGGAGCACAAGATCGGTAAGCCGGTCGCCGGTGTCTACGCGATGTTCCATACGCTGCGCCACGGCGAGCCGGTGCGCATCAAGTACGACAACAAGACACTGCAGACATCGCTTTTCTTCCTTGGCAATTCGGTCTATCTACCTTCGGGATTCGCACCGTCGCGCAGGCACAGGATGGACGACGGTCTACTTGACGTCCGGATTCTCGAGACCGGTCGCCGGATGGCCAGGATGCGAATTCTGGTAGCTCTGGCGCTGGGTCGCCTGACGCGCAGCCCGCTGTACCACGAGATGCGTGTGCCGGAGTTCTCGTTCACCGCCCTCGACGGACCGACTGTGCTGGCCCACGACGGCGAGGTCGGAACCGAGTTCACCGAAGCCACCTTCAGCGTGCGATACCGGGGGCTTGAGGTGTATCGACCGTTGCCGTGACAGGCCGGCGCGGTGGCAGTATCACGAAGCAGAAAGCGAAATAGGCGTAGCCCAATGCCCATCCGGCGATGACGTCGGAGGGATGGTGCACGTTGAGCATGACGCGACCGATCCCGATGAAGATGACGATCACCGCGCCCAGCGCGATGAGCCACCCCCGCAGAGGCGGTCTCACAAAGGGCCAGGCGACCGTCAGCAGCACGAGGACACCGACCATCACGCCAAGCGCGTGGCCGGACGGAAACGACGACGAGTAGGCGAACACCAGGGCGGTCGGGGGCCGCGGGCGCTCAGCCATGAACTTCGCGAGCTCGATGAGCGGCCCCGACAGTCCCGCGGCGATCAACACAAATCCCGCAACACGCCAATAGCGACGCCACAACGCCACCACGATGACGACCAGCCCGGCCAGTCGGAAAACATTCGGCCCCAGCACTGCGCAGAACACGTCCCACGCCTCACCCAGCCCGGGTGGGTGGCTCCGTAGTCGTGCGCATGGTCCAACGCCACCGAGTCCATGGTGGTCAGCCACTTCCACTGCGACACATAGCCGATCCACATCAGCGCGTAGACGCCGACCGCCGCCACTGCGGTACCCAGGAGCCAGCGCGTCCTGGATGTCATATAGATAGCTCTACCAGCTGCTGCCGGAGACCGTCAGGGTGACTGGCGCTACCGATCAACCCAGGTTCGGGTACAGCATCCTCGGGGCCTCCTGCGGCTGAGCTACGGTGCCTTTATGGCGGTGTTTCTGCGTAAATTGCTGCGCATCGGCGGGCTGCCCGAGCAACTGCGGACAGAGGTCGAGGCCGAAGGCATCATCTATCTCGCCGAGTACGTGCCGGTGACTCGAAGGTTCAGCGGCAAGATCCCGGGCAAGCGCGCACACGGCGATGTGGCGAGCTATGTGGGCTCATTGGTGCTCACCAATCAACGGATACTGGGCACGCTGTCGTCGGTGCCGAAGCTGGCCGGTCGCACGATCGATCAGCCCTGGGACGCAGCACAATCGGGGACGGTGACGGCGGATCTGTCTGACGAAGGTGTGCACCTCGAGGTCAACATCAGCGCTGTCGACCCGCGGTGCGAAGGTCAGCTCTCGATGCAGTACAAAACTGAAATCCCGGCCGAGGTGCTGATGCATGTGCCGCGCCGGTCGCTGGCATTCGACGTCCCACCCGAGTACGTCTTCCGCGCGGTGGGAGTGCCCTACCACCCCTAGAACGGAGGGGGTTTGGCGCGTTCGGCCACAATGTCGGCGTTGAGCTTGCGTTCGTCGTTGATGGCTTGGGTGCGGTTCTGTGTACGGGTGGTGGTGCGTCGGGGCATGGCCAGTGCCCGCGCGGCTTCGTTGAGGGTGGTGGATGTCGCGGCGGTGGTGACGGGTGCGGTGGGTCGGCACAGGGTGGGGAACAGTAATCGGCTGCCGGGATGCGTGGTGTAGGTCTGCCCGTGCGGGACTGGTCCATATCGCGGTGCCGTCAGGTTCTTGTTGGTCGTCGCCAGCCCCAGAAGGTTTTGAGTAAGTGGTGTTTTCGGCATAGACATTTGAGGTTCGACGCCTGGGTGGGGCCGTGCGGGGTAGGCGATGGTGTGGTCGACATCGCAGTGGTGGGCGGGTTCATCGCAGCCGGGGAACCGGCACGTCATATCGCGGCACCGGATGAACCAGGCCAGCACCGCTGATGGGATGTGGCGCCGTTCGGGAGCCGTGTCGCCGGGGTGCACGATCGGCACGAGTTTGGCGGTGCCGGCGAACTTGGCCGCCAGCAGCGGGGCGGGCAGCATCCCGCCACCCATGATGCGCCGCCGGTGCGGTGGCGGCCGGGCCGGTCGGCTGCTTCGGTGGTGCAGACTCCGGGCGCTGCCACGGCGTGGACGGTGGTTGTTCCCCGTCGAGCCGAACCGGGGTGTCATCGCTCAACGAGTCCTCATTGGCCACGACATGGATCACCACGGTGCTCGGTGGGGTCCCGGCGGCCGCACAGTCGGGATCCCCGCATGCCGCAGACCAGGCGATCCCCGCCGTGGCCGAGCGCGCCGAGGGCATCGGCGCGACGCTGGTCAGTGGTGCGCGGATCGCGCTCACACACGTCGGCGGCCATGGCCTCCAGGCGTTGATCGAGGGCCTCGGCATCAGTGGCCAACAGCTGGGCCTGGATGTCTGCGGTACCGGAACCGTCATCAGGCTTGTGGACATCGACATAGCGCCCGCGCGCCCGGTCTTCGGTCCGGCGTAGCGCCGCGGGGTCATAGCGGTCGACCCAGTAGTCGATCTCGTGCTGGGTCTTCTCGACCGACAAGGACCCCCAAGAGGTGACCTGGGCGGCGATCTCGGTGTCCACCTTGGCCAGTGCATCGGAGTCGTGGATCAGCCGGGTACGTGAAACGATCGCGGCGACCATGCGGTAGGTGATGGCGCCGGCGGCGAACACCTCGGCCACCCGCGGCAGGCGGTGGCGTAAGGAGTCGGCGATCAACAGTTGATGTGACGCCACCCCCAACGAGACGTTCTGCGCGGCGGCGACCGAGGCGGCGACGGCGTCCCAGTTGTCCAGACACCACTGCTCGCGCTCGGCGGAGCCGTCAGCGGCCAGTTGGCGCTCGAGTTCGTCGGCCATCGCCGCCAGCCGGCGCGCGCAGGCGGCGTTCTCCACCCGCGCCCATGCCCCCACCGCAGCCGAGGCCCGACGCGCGGTCGCCGCCGTCCACCAATGAATCGAACATAGCTTTCGACACTAATCAGCGTGCCGACCGAAACCCCAGCTCAAGCCCAACCTGTGGATGAATCACCCGATTGGGGATAAATTGCTCGCGATGAACGAAAGGGTTGCCGGATCTGCGCAGCGCCTTGTTTCGTGGCCCGACCGAGCGCCAAGCCGATCAATGCTCCGACGAATGGGGGCACCGGTACCGCGCGGAAGCCGAACGAAAGGGACTGCCGGCCTGACGCTCACTTCACTTGGGCGACAACGAATATCCTGCGGAACGGAAAGAACGTAGTGCCGTCCGGCCGCCGTGGGTAGGCCTCGTCGAGCAACGGGATCAGCTCGCGGCGGAACTGCTGCCACTGCTCGTCGTCGAGCCGGCTCTTCACCGGAGTGAGCGCGGTGCCGGTGATCCACTCCAGCACCGGATTCTCGCCGGTGAGTTCCTGGATGTAGGTGGTTTCCCAGGCGTCGACGGTGCAGCCCGCATCGGCGAGCAGCTCGGCGTATTCCGACGGACCGGCGACCTGGCCTTCCCGGAACGGGAAGTCCCGCAACGGCTCTGACCATCGCTGTTGGCGCGCGAGTCGGCGAACGACCTCGTGTGACGGGGCATCGAAATTTCCGGGAACCTGCATAGCGATCCATGACCCGGACGACAGCTGACCGGCCCATCGGACAAGGAGGTCGGCGTGCGTGGGCACCCACTGGAGTACGGCATTGGTCAGCACGACGTCGGTGTCGGTGCGCGGTTCCCAGGTGCGCACATCACCGACATGGGCGTCGACACCGCGCTCACGCGCCGCCTCGACCATTTCCGGCGAGCTGTCCCATGCCTCGATGACGGCGTCGGGCCAGCGTTGCGCAAGCGCGACGGTGAGGTTCCCCGGGCCGCATCCGAGGTCGGCCACCCGCCGCGGCGATTGGGCAGCCACCCGAGACATCAGATCGAAAAACGGCCTCCCCCGGTGACCGGCGAAGGTGAGGTAGACATCGGGATCCCACATTCCGCAAGTCTTGCATTCGGCGGGCTACCATGCGGACGTGACCATTTCGGACAACTCCCCGGTTGATCCGCCCCTCCCCGTTCCCGATATCTCCGGTGCTGACGCGACTACCCGTGGACTGCCCCGTCGCATCGACCTGACGCTGCGCCAGCGGCTCATCGTGGACTCCTCGGCGGTTGCCGACATCGCCCTGCGCACCGCGATCGCCTCGCTGATCGCCGCGACGATGGTTCCGACACTGGTGAGCGGCCTCCGCGGCAGCCGATCGCGCGCCGAACAGCGATCAGCTGGAGTTCTACGCCGAGCTGGCCGCCGCGAAGGATCCCGCGTTGTCCTTTCCCGCCCCGACAGCCTGCCGCGGGTCGCCTCCCGCCCGGCCAGCCCGATCGCCGAATGGATCGCCAAGGGCAACGTGCACAACATTCGGTTCGACAGCAGCTTCGAAGCCGTCAATCCGACGCTGCGTGACCAGTGCCGAGGCTTCACCCGTAACAACGTGGTGCATGCCCAGCACTGGCGCCACGAGCGACGGCCCGCATCCGACGCTGTGCGTGATCCACGGCTTCATGGGATCGCCCTATCTGTTCAACGGTTTGTTCTTCTCGCTGCCGTGGTTCTACCGGTCCGGTTACGACGTTCTGCTGTACACCATGCCGTTCCACGGCAGCCGTGCCGAAAAGGGTTCGCCTTTCAGCGGTTACGGATTCTTCGCCAACGGCTTCTCCGGTTTCGCCGAGGCGATGGCGCAAGCCGTGCACGATTTCCGGTCGATCATCGACTACCTGGAATACACCGGGGTCGACCGCATCGGACTGACCGGAATGTCGCTTGGCGGCTACACCTCGGCGCTGATCGCCAGCGTCGACGACCGGATTCAGGCTGTCATTCCGAACGTTCCCGTCGTCACACCCGACCAGACCGTCGAGGAGTGGTTCCCCGCCAACAAGGTGGTGCAGTTGCGAAGCCTGCTGTCGAACACCGACTCCGAGCTCACCAGGGCGGCGACGCAGTATCTCCTCACCGCTGAACTATCCGCCGCTGGTTCCCAAGGACCGACGGCTGATCATCACCGGCCTGGGTGACCGGCTGGCTCCGCCGGAACAGGCCGAAATGCTATGGGAGCACTGGGATCGCTGCGCGTTCCACTGGTTCCCTGGTAACCACATCCTGCATGTCAGCCAGCCTGACTACTTACGCAGGATGACCCGCTTCATGCGCGACTTCATGTTCGACTAGCGAGCGCCCACCCACCAGCCGTCCGGCGGGCTCCAGAAGTCCCGCCTGCAACGGAGCGCTCGGAATGTCCGGGCCGGCCATCGACGTGAATCGCTAACCGTGACGAAGTTGGCGTGGCATAACTCTGTCGAGAGTCACGGTGCCGGGTACGAGGTGCTCCCCTCACCTCTTGATCGCGCTGACCAGGCTGATCGTGGCGGTCATGGAGCCGGCGTCGGAGTCGGGCCCGGGGACCGGACGGCGGTTCGCCCGCAAATAGTCCGGCAGCGGAGTGGCATCCGCTTGCCAGCCTCGACCACCGAACCAATCGGCGGCCGGTTCATGCTGCTCGTTATAGACGAGCTGGAAGAAGGGACCACCGTGGCCCGAGGCCATGCCGGCACGCTCTTCGTCCCGTTTCGCGGCGAACGCGGCGGCGTCCATCGGCACCGCCTCCTCGACCGCGGCGTGGCTTCCCGACGCCGACAGCGCGTCGATGCCGGTGAACAGCTGAACCTGCGCGGTAGCGGGCAGATAGATCAATAGCCCCTCGGCGATCCAGGCCGACGGCGATGACGGGTCGAACCCGTGCTCCACAAGCGCCCGCGGCCAGTCGTCACGCAGATCCACGGCGACTTCGCGACGCTGCGCGGTGGGGCGGCACCCGGCCAGTGCAGCGCGCTTGAACTCCAGGACCTGTGGCTGATCCAGCTCGAACACGACGGTCTCGGCGGGCCAGTCCAACCGGTATGCACGGGAGTCCAGACCGGCGGCAAGCACGATGATCTGGCGGACGCCCGCGGTGGCAGCCCGTGCGAAGTACGTGTCGAAATACTTGGTGCGCACGCCCTGGAAGTTCACGAAGTCCGCGCCGAACTCGGATTTCAGCGCGTGCTCGGGGGCCGTCCCGTCGAGCAGGTCGGCCCACTCGCCGCCGACAGCGCGGCAGAAGACCTCGGCGAACGGGTCGACGGCGACGGGGTCGGACTTCTGCGCCTCCAGTGCCCGCGCGGCGGCGACGAACAACGCCGTCGACCCGACGCTCGTCGTGATGTCCCAGGTGTCGTGATCGGTACGCATAAAGCCGTTTGTACGCCGCCAATCTGACAACCTGCTGAGCTGCGGGGTCAGCGCGCGCTAGGTGAGCGGGCGTCCGGTCCGCAGGCGCCAGTCGAGATCCCTCAGCATCCAGTTGAACGGGAAGCGCCGAACGAACCGCGGCATCACCTTGTTGACGGCGCCGATCGCGGCCATCACCCGATTGAACCTGCGCTGCTTTGCCGCATCCCACGGCAACCGCATCTCGTCGCGGAACCGTTGCGGCAGAAAGCCGGTGGTCATGAACAGGTTGGCCGCGTCCAATCGCTTTTGCAGCGGCCGGGGCAGCGTCGCGTTGCCCAGCCGGCCCGCCGCGATCGGCCAGAGATACTCGTAGACGGCGTCGTCGATGTGGATCTGATCCAACGACTCCTGCCAGTACTCGTCGAAAGCCTTGCGGTCCGCGGGCCACATCTCCGGGGGAACCTGCAACGTCGTGCCGAGAGTCATGCCTTCGCGGTAATGGCGGTCCGCGGTTTCGTCGTCCATCTCGCCGACGAAGATGCGGTGTACGTCGACAAAGCCTTTGTAGAGGCAGGCCGCCACCCACATCTGCAGGTCCTTGTCGAATGCGTTGTATTGCACCGGGTCGTCAGGCCGCGAATAGACCTCGGCGTGGGAGCGGTTCACAGCGCGGCGATACGCGGTCTTCTGCTCATCGGTGCCGGACAGGGCGACGGCCAGATACGTGAAGGTCGTCCTCGCCCTCTTGATCGGATGGCGGTCCGCGCGTCCGGTCTCGACGCGGCTGTCCTTGACGCCGTAACCGACGCCCGGGCGGCCGAGCTCCATGATCACATTGGCGCCACCGGACAGCAGTCCGATGAACGCCGCGTCATCAGATCTGTGCATCCAGCGAGGCGGCCGCCTGCCACCGGGAAGTACCGGATCGTTGAGCGGACGCCCGACGTGGTCGATCGGAACAGTGACCGTCATTGGCCGCCCCTCATCGCAAATGTGATAACACGTGTTTCCTGATCTTGCCCTCGCAGACGACGGGTGTCAAGATGGCGGGCATGGCACAGGTCCGCCCATACCGTGGCATCGACGCAGGTGAACGAGTCGCCGGCCGTCGACGTCGCCTGCTGGACGCGGGCCTGGAACTGCTCGGCGGCTGCGGAGAAAGATCCCGCCGAACTGACCGTGCGCGCCATCTGCGGGCAGGCGGCACTGGGTGTCCGGTACTTCTACGAGAGCTTCACCGACAAGGACCACTTCGTCGGAGCGGTGTTCGACTCGGTGATCGCCGATATCGCCGCCACCACCCAGGCCGCCGTCGCGTCGGCGCCACCTGACGAGCAGGCCCGCGCGGCTATGGCCAACATCGTGCGCACCATCTCCGCCGACACCCGGGTGGGCCGCCTGCTGTTCAGCGTCGAGCTGTCGAACACGGAGATCGTTCGCAAACGCGCGGAGTCGACGGCGTTGTTCGCCGAGTTGCTCTTTGCGCACGCCGGCGCGCATGGGGCGCTGGAGAACGACCACGTCAAGGCCGCATCGCATTTCACTGTCGGCGGTGTCGGCCAGACCATCAGTGCGTGGCTGTCCGGTGACGTCAAGCTCAACCGCGACGAGTTGGTAGTTGCGCTGGCCGCGCTGATCGATCAGCTGGCCGCGATGCCGCCACGAACCTAGACGGACACCCTTGGCCTGCGGTCCGCAGCGGTCTTCGGCGCAGTGTTCGCGTCACTGTCGGTGAATTCCTTCGTCCAGCAGGCAAACTCGAGCGTGATGCCATCGGGATCGAGGAAATAGAACGACCGCACGTATACACCGGGGTGTACCGACGGCGACACCTGCTGCTTGCTCTCGTCGTGGTTGAGCACCGGGCCGACGCGCACACCCTTGTCCTTGAGTCGCTGCCGGTACTCGTCGAACTTCTCCGCAGGAACGTGAAATGCCAGGTGGTTCATGGTGCTTACGGCGCTGACGATGTCGCCGATGCCCGGAATCGCCTCGGGGGACGAGATTCCCGGAACGCGGTCTGGGGCGTCGGCGAACCAGAAGAACGCCACGCAATCCCCGTTGCCTGCATCGAAGAAGAAGTGCTGGCCCATGCCGCCCGGCAGGTCGAGCGACTTGATCAACGGCATGCCAAGCACATTGCTGTAGAAGTCGACGGTCTTCGCCATGTCCGAACATACGAGTGCGACATGGTTGATACCCCCGAGTTCGAACTCGGAATTCGGATTGTTCGGCTTGATCATCTTTGGCTGCTCCTCTGGCCAAGCTCGATTTCTGAATCTAACATCAGGTTCAGTTTCGATCAACGGTCCCGGCGGGCCGATCATCGGTCAAGGAGAGGCCGTGACTGCTAGTCCACGCGAGCAAGTTCCGACATCGCGCGGCCGGCGGACACAGGCGGCGATCGACTCAGCGGCTCGATCGGTGATTGCGCGCAAAGGCATTCTTGCGACCACGATTTCGGATATCGCGGCAGAAGCCGGCAAGTCGACGGCGTCGTTCTACAACTATTACGACTCCAAGGAAGCGATGGTCCGCGAGTGGGCCCTGCGGTTCCGCGACGAAGCCAGGGAAAGGTCCCGAGCGGCTGCTGAACCTGGCTTGACCAACTGGGAACGCGCGTATGAGGCAGCGGCCGCGCACTGGCACACCTATCGCCACCAACTCGCCGAGATCATCAGCGTGTCACAGCTGGCGATGGTCAACGACGACTTCGCGGAGTATTGGAGCGACATCTGCGCACTGCCGACCGCGCTCGTCACTCATATGGTGAAACACGCTCAGCAGCAGGGCTTCTGCGTCGACGACGATCCTCATCTGGTCGCGGTGGCGTTGGTGTCGATGCTCAACCAGTTCTGCTACACACAGCTGGCCGGTGGCAAGGCCGCCGCTGTCGACTCCGTCGATGACGAGGCGTGCATCACCACTGCTGGCCAACATCTTCTATCGGGTGATCTACCACAAGGGGGCGGCATGACGAGGGCACCAGCGAGCGGCGAAACTCCGGGCATCACCCGCGAATTCGTCGGTCTGCAGTCGCCCACCGCACGCCGGGCCGGTGCAGGCGGAAACCCGTGTCAGGGGCTTTACTACCGCAGTGTGGGTCGCAAACCGAAGGTCGCGATGATCGCCACGCACTACCAGATCGACTTTTCCGAGCACTATCTCGCGGACTACATGGCGACCCGCGGGATCGGGTTCCTCGGTTGGAACACGCGCTACCGCGGCTTCGAGAGCAGTTTCCTGCTCGACCACGCCCTGGTCGACATCGGCGTGGGCGTGCGGTGGCTGCGTGAGGTTCAGGGGGTGGACACAGTCGTCCTGCTCGGTAATTCCGGCGGTGGCTCGCTCATGGCGGCATACCAGGCACAAGCCGTGGATCCGCATGTGACGCCTCTGGAAGGCATGCGGCCGGCGGCGGGTCTCAACGATCTGCCGCCGGCGGACGGCTACATCGCAAGTGCCGCGCATCCAGGTCGGCCAGACGTTCTCACCGCCTGGATGGACGCGTCCGTCGTCGACGAAAACGACGCTGTCACAAGCGATCCTGAACTCGATCTGTTCAACCCCGAGAACGGCCCACCGTTCTCCGACGAATTCGTCCAGCGTTACCGCGCAGCACAGGCCCAGCGCAACAACGCCATCACCGAATGGGCCGAAGCCGAACTGAAGCGCATCCACGCCGCCGGATTCTCCGACCGTCCGTTCACGGTGCTGCGAACGTGGGCCGACCCGCGCATGGTCGACCCCACGCTGGAACCCACCAAACGCCCCGCCAACATGTGCTACGCAGGCGAACCGATCAAGGCCAACCGATCAGCACACGGCATCGCCGCGGCATGCACGCTGCGCAGTTGGATCGGTATGTGGAGCCTGCGGCACGCTCAGACCCGCGCCGAACCGCATCTGGCGCGCCTGGACTGCCCCTCGCTGGTCATCAATGCCGAGCAGGACACCGGTGTGTATCCGTCCGACGCGCAACGCATTTTCGACGCTCTGGGTAGCGTTGACAAAGCGCAGTGCTCGATCGACACCGACCACTACTTCACCAGCCCGGGTGCACGTAGCGAGAAGGCCGATACCATCGCCAAGTGGATCGGGAAGCATTGGCGGTAAGAGTCCTCGCGCACTACGTTCCCGGCGACAAGGTCACGCAGTTCGTTGCGCCAGAAGCTGATTGGCTCGATATCCGCTACTGCGCAGAGGACGACGACGACACGTTCTACCGTGAGCTTGCCGAAGCCGAAGTGATCTGGCACGTGCTGCGACCGATCTCTGGTGCAGATCTCGAGAAGGCCGCGCAGTGCAGGCTCGTGCACAAGCTGGGCGCGGGCGTCAACACCATCGACGTCGAGGCCGCGACTCGGCTGGGCATCGCGGTGGCGAACATGCCGGGCGCCAACGCTCCCTCGGTCGCCGAGGGCACCGTGCTGCTGATGCTTGCAGCGCTGCGCCGACTGACCGAACTCGACCGCGCCACCCGCGACGGCAAGGGTTGGCCGTCGGATCCGAGCCTCGGCGAGACCGTACGCGACATCGGCGGCTGCACCGTCGGACTCGTCGGCTACGGCAACATCGCGAAGCGCGTTGAAACCATCGTGAGCGCGATGGGCACGCCGCCCTCGCAGATACTGCACACCAGCACCCGCGATGACGGTCACCAGGGCTGGCGACCACTGCGCTGAGCTGCTTTCGGCCAGCGACATCGTCTCGTTGCACATACCACTGACGGACGCGACGTCCGGCTTGCTGGACGGCGACGCGCTGGCCTTGATGCACTCCGACGCGGTGCTGGTGAACACCTCCCGCGGCGCGGTGGTCGACGAGCGTGCGCTCGTCGACGCGCTGCGTTCAGGCAGGCTGGCGGCGGCGGGTTTGGACGTCTTCGCAGTCGAACCGATTTCCGTCGACAATCCGCTGCTCACGTTGACCAACGTGGTACTCACGCCGCACGTCACCTGGTACACGCTGGACACGATGCGGCGATACCTCACCGAGGCCGTCGACAACTGCCGCCGGATTCGGGATGGCGCAGAACTCGCCAATGTCGTGAACGGTATCGTGGTTCCCAACCGACCGGTTAATAGGGAATAACCACCGCCGCAACGCCGCGACAATGAGGTGCAAGAGCTATGCCCATCGCCATCAACACCGAGCACAACGACCTGGCAGATTCCGTCCGGTCCCTGGTGGCGCGGGTGGCGCCGTCGGAGGTGCTGCACGAGGCACTGGAGACACCGGTTCCGAACCCGCCGCCGTATTGGAAGGCCGCCGCGGAACAAGGTCTGCAGGGTGTGCATCTAGCGGAATCCGTTGGCGGGCAGGGGTTCGGCCTCCTCGAGCTTGCGATCGTCGTCGCGGAATTCGGCTACGGCGCTGTCCCCGGCCCCTTCGTACCTTCGGCGATTGCCAGTGCGCTGATCGCCGCCCACGACCCCGACACCAAGTTGCTCAACGACCTGGCCTCCGGCGAGGTCATCGCGACCTATGCGATCGACTCGGGGCTGACGGCCACCAGACAGGGCGACGACCTGGTCATTCGGGGTGAGGTGCGCGCCGTGCCCGCAGCCGCGCAGGCGACGGTGCTCGTACTGCCGGTGGCGATCGACAGCGGCGTGGAATGGGTGCTGCTCGACGCCGACTCGTTGGAGATCGAACCCGTCGGAAGCGTGGATCCGCTGCGTCCGCTGGCTGACGTGCGTGCCAACGCCGTCGAGGTCGGCGACGATCGAGTGCTCAGCAACCTGAGCCGTGCGCACGCGCGCGCCGTCATATCGACACTGCTCTCCGCGGAGTGCGTCGGTGTCGCGCGCTGGGCGACCGACACCGCGACGGCATACGCCAAGATCCGCGAGCAGTTCGGCCGGCCGATCGGCCAGTTCCAGGCCATCAAACACAAGTGTTCCGAGATGATCGCCGACACCGAGCGAGCCACCGCCGCGGTGTGGGATGCGGCGCGCGCCATCGATGAGCACAGCCAGAACCCCACGGATGCCACAGCTTTCGAGTTCGCCGCGGCAGTCGCCGCCACACTGGCTCCCGCCGCCGTACTGCACACCACCCAGGACTGCATCCAGGTGCACGGCGGTATCGGCTTCACCTGGGAGCACGACACCAACGTCTACTATCGCCGCGCGCTCCTGCTGGCCGCGTGCTTCGGCCGCACCAGTGACTACCCACAGCTGGTGGTCGACATCGCGACCACCAGCGGCATGCGGAACATCGACATCGGCCTCGACCCGGATACCGAGAAGCTGCGCGATGAGATCCGCGCAGAGGTCGCAGCGCTGAAGGCGATTCCGAGCGAGGAGCGCACCACCGCTATCGCCGAAGGCGGCTGGGTGGTGCCTCACCTGCCGAAGCCATGGGGCCGCGCCGCGAGTCCCATCGAGCAGATCATCATCGCCCAGGAGTTCAGCAGCGGCCGCGTCCGCCGTCCGACGATGGGCATCGCAGCATGGCTGATCCCCTCGGTCGTCGCATTCGGTACAGAAGAGCAGCAGCAGCGATTCCTGCCTCCGACACTGCGCGGCGAGATGATCTGGTGTCAGCTGTTCTCCGAGCCCGGTGCCGGATCCGACCTCGCCAGCCTGACCACCAAGGCGACCAAGGTCGACGGCGGCTGGCGGGTCACCGGACAGAAGATCTGGACCACGGGCGCACAGGCGTCGCAGTGGGGCATGCTGCTGGCCCGCACTGACCCCAACGCTCCGAAACACAACGGCATCACCTACTTCCTGCTCGACATGAGCAGTGACGGCGTCGAGGTGAAGCCGCTACGTGAGCTGACCGGCAACGCGATGTTCAACACGGTGTTCATCGACGACGTGTTCGTTCCCGACGACATGGTGCTCGGCGACGTGAACCGCGGGTGGGAGGTCAGCCGCACGACCCTGACCGCTGAGCGGGTGTCGATCGGCAGCACTGAGCCACCGTTCCTACCCAACCTCTACGGCTTCGTCGACTTCGTCCGCGACGGCCAGTTCGATCAGGTCGGGCAGAACCAGGCCGGACATCTCATCGCGGAAGGGCACGCCGCGAAGGTGCTGAACATGCGCTCGACCCTGCTGACGCTGGCCGGCGGCGACCCGATGCCCGCGGCGGCCATCTCCAAACTGCTGTCGATGCGAACCGGCCAGAAGTACGCCGAGTTCGCCGTGTCGTCGTTCGGCACCGACGGTGCCGTCGGAGCACCCGACACACCGCAGGGCAAGTGGGCCGAGTTCCTGCTCGCCAGCCGGGCGACCACCATTTATGGCGGCACCTCGGAGGTGCAGCTCAACATCATCGCCGAGCGGTTGCTCGGACTCCCCCGCGATCCGTAGGAAACCTGCGATTTCGGGTCTACTATCGAAATAGGCGTTTGCCTATTTGGGTTGGTGATTTATATGCGGGTTCTCAAGAATCGGATTGTTCCGCTGGTCTTCTCGGCGGCGGCTTCGCTGGCGTTTCTGGTGGTGCCCTCGGCGCTGACGGCATCGCAGGACGCCGACGGTTCGCGGTCTGTCGCGCAACCCTGCTACATGGGCACGACGTTCCCGAACCCATGGGGTCGCAGTTGCACGCATCCCCGGCCCGGTTAACAAGATCCGCGGATCAGCACCCGATGCCAACGCGATCATCGCGTGCCGGGGCATTCCGGGATGTCTGTCCTGGTACGTCAACAACCCCTGATTAACCCCTGATTGTTTTCGTTGCACGCAGGTGGGAAACCCCACAACGATGACCAACGACGTCGAGAAGCGCTATGACCGGCCTCGTACCTTTCGCGCTGCCGCCGTCTATGTCGGTGCCGTCGTGGTGGTCGGGTCCATCGCTTTCGCGTTCTACGCACTGACCGCACGTGACTCGGTGATAGCGGCATCGCTGGTACCCGCCACCCTGTTCGTCGGCGGCGTCGGCGCGTTCGTCAGGACCTATCGCGAGTGGAAGGCCGGCGGAGCATGGCCCGCTTGGCAGGGCGCGGGCTGGTTCCTGCTCACCCTGATGCTGGTGTGCCTGTCGGTTCCCGGTGCCGCGATATCGGCGGGCTAAGCGAGGATCGTGCGCCACCGTCGTCGACGCGCGTTCTCGTCGGTCGTCCGCCGACGCCTGCGCTCAGTCGCAGATACGTCTCCATCGCTGGCGTTCTCGTCGTCTCCGCCGACTCAGGCGTTCTCGTCGTCTCCGCCGACGGCGATATCGCGGAGTTCTCGCTTGAGGATCTTGCCGGTGGGATTGCGGGGCAGCTCATCGAGGAAGACGACCTCGCGGGGCACCTTGTAGCGGGCCAGGTTCTCCCGCACGTAGGTCTTGATGCCGTCCTCGTCGATCGAGGCGCCCTCGGCCTTGACGACGAAGCAGCGCAACCGGTGGCCCCATTCCTTGTCTTCGACTCCGAGCGCGGTGGCTTCGACGACCTCGGGATGGCCGCTCACGAGATCTTCGATCTCGGCGGGGAACACGTTCTCGCCGCCGGACACGATCATCTCGTCGTCACGACCGCTGACGTACAGCAGGTCGTGCTCGTCGAAGTACCCGACGTCGCCGGAGGACATCAGCCCGTCGATGATCTGCTTGTGCCCGCCGCCGGTGTAGCCCTCGAAGGGGAAGGTGTTGCCCACGAAGATGCGGCCCACCTCGCCCTGCGGCAGCTCGGTGCCGTTCTCGTCGAGGATCTTGACCTTGACGCCCTTGACGACGGGTCCGACCGTGCCCGGGTTGATCGACAGATCCTTGGGCCGCGCGATGGTCGCGAACGCGATCTCGGTCGAGCCGTAGAGGTTGTAGATGACGGGGCCCAGGTCCTTGAGCGCGCGGGTGGCCAGTTCCGCTCCCAGCTGGGACCCCGAAACGAACACGATGCGCAGGGACGACAGGTCGGGTTTGGGTTGAGTCTTCTCGAGTTCGTCGAGCAGACGCGACAGCATCACCGGCACCACGACCATCGCGGTGGCCTTGTTCTTCTCGATGTCCGCCAGCACGGTCGCCGGCTTGAAGCGCCGTCGCAGCACGAGCGTGGAGCCCAGCATCATCGCGATCGTGGCGTGCAGGAAACCGAGGGCATGGAACATCGGCGCCGGAAGCGAGGTCACCTCGTTGGCCTTGAACGGCACGTGGGACAACACGCCGCCGATCGGTGCCAGCGACGGCGGGGTGCTTCGGTTGGCGCCCTTCGGGGTACCGGTGGTGCCGCTGGTCAGGATGATGATCGACGAATGCTTGGTCGCCTTGGGCGCCTGCGCCGAGCTGCTGCGCGCGATCAGATCCAGCGATTGTCTCGTCGGTGCTGCCCGACGGCTCGTCTTTGTCGGGGTTGGTCGCCAGCGCGCGCAGCTTGCCGAAGTCGGGATCGGCCTGCGAGACCGCTGCGGTGTACTCGTCGTCGTAGATGATGACCTTCGCGCCTTCGCGCTCGGACACCTCTTTGATCTGCGGTCCGGAGAACTCGCTGTTGAGCAGGATGATGCGGGCACCGGCACGGGCGGCGCCGTACACCGAGACGAGGAACCACCGGTGGTTGCGGGCCAGGATCGCCACCCCGTCGCCACCCTTGACGCCCATCGCGAGCAGGCCATTGGCGACGCGCGTGGGCGGCATCGTCGAGTTCTTTGAACGTGAACTCGCCGTCGTCGTCGATGACGGCAGCGCGATCGGGGGTGCGGCGGGCGTTCAATGCCGGGATCATCCCGAACTCACCCCAGCGCCGGATATCGGCGAGGAACGCGGCGATGTTCTGCGGCGCCTCCAGCCTCAGCGCGCCGGCCTCGAACATTTTGCGGGCGTAGTGCAGTTCGGCCGATCCGCGCTCGGCGTACTGCTGAATTTTGGCCGCTGCCTGCAACGGAAGATCAGTTAGCTTGGGCATGAACCCACAATATGTGACGGGCGTCGCATGACGGCCGGGAACCTAACATGGGACCTATGCCCGCCCCGCTCCACTTGGAGGTCGACGGTCAGCAGGTGCCCATCACCAACCCGGACAAGGTCGTCTTCCCCGAGCTCGGGCTCACCAAGATGGACCTGATGCGCTACTACCTGCGCGTGGCCGACGGCGCCCTGCGCGGTGTGGCGGACCGGCCCATGATCCTCAAGAGGTTCGTCAAGGGGATCACCGAAGAGGCCGTATTCCAGAAGCGCGCCCCGGCGAAACGGCCCGACTTCGTCGACGTCGCCGAGTTGAAGTACGCGTCGGGAACGTCGGCCTCCGAAGCGGTGATCCGTGACGCCGGTGGTCTGGTGTGGGCGGTCAACCTCGGCTGCGTCGACCTCAATCCTCACCCGGTGCGCGCCGACGACCTGGCACATCCCGACGAACTGCGGGTGGATCTGGACCCGATGCCGGGGGTGGACTGGCGCCAGATCGTGGCGGTGGCGCTGGTCGCGCGCGGCGTGCTCGAGGATTACGGACTCACGCCGTGGCCGAAGACCTCGGGATCGCGGGGCTTCCATATCTATGCGCGCATCGACCGGCGCTGGCCGTTCAAGCAGGTTCGGCTGGCCGCCCAGACGATCGCGCGCGAGGTGGAACGGCGGGCCCCGGACCTGGCGACCAGCCGATGGTGGAAAGAGGAGCGCGAGGGCGTATTCGTCGACTTCAACCAGAACGCGTTCGACCGCACGGTGGCATCGGCGTACTCGGTGCGCGCCACACCGGACGCGCGGGTGTCGACACCCCTGCTGTGGGAGGAGGTCGGCGACTGCCGACCCGAGGAGTTCACCGTTGCGACCGTCCCTCACCGTTTCGATGATTACGGCGACCCGTGGGAGGGAATAGACGACTCAGCGGGCACACTCGATCCGCTGCTGCGAGCTCGCCGAGACGCTCGGTCCGCCCGAGAAGGCACCGCGCCGCGCGAAAGGCGCAAGCGGACGACAGAAGGGCCGCATCTCGTCGATGCCCCTGATCGAGATCGCGCGTACAAAGACCAAAGACGAAGCGATGGCAGCGCTGGACACGTGGCGCGGACGTTACCCGTCGGTAGCTGAAAAGCTCGAAGCGCCAGACGTTCTGGTGGACGGAATGCGAGGCCCCAGTTCCATCTGGTATCGCATCCGGATCAACCTGCAACACGTACCCGAGGATCAGCGGCCGTCGCAGGAGCCGCTACTCGCCGACTACAACCCGTGGGAGAACTACTCGGGACCGCAATGGATGCGCGGAATCTGAGCTGTATTGCTTTTCGCGTCAAAATATGTTCTTACGAAAGTATTAGCGTTGACTCCCGGTTGCCTTACTTTGGCTCACTACCTTTAGGGACAAGTGATCGAGAGGAGGCACACAATGTACGGAAATCCAGCATTCGAATGTGGTGGCGCACAAGTTCGTACCGTGTGCCGGCAGTTGGCGACCGTGGTGACGGTCCAGGGCGTGGTCGACGACACCAATATCGAGCGGATCACTGCGCTGGCGGTGCGTTCTATCATCGCCGAGAAGGCCTTCGTCCTTGATCTCAGCGGTGTGGATTACTTTTCCGCACACGAACTTTCACTGCTGTCCGCGGTCGACGAGCATTGCTTCCGCAGCGATGTGGAGTGGCTGCTTGATCGCGAGCGAACCGGTGCTGCACGAGACTTCCGGGCTGAACTTCCCGGTCGCCGACTCGGTGCCGGATGCGCTACACCATTTCGCGGACAGCATCGACGAGCGCCGTCATCTGCTGCCCCTTCTGACCATGCAAAGCGCGTAGCGAGAAAGGACGACATCGTGCTTCTCGACATCCGCTGGCTCGGATTCCTCATTGGCCGCCGGCACCCGGCCGCCAAGCGCGTCCCAGCGCAAGCCGCTCGCTAGAGCGACCGACCTACCAGCGCATACCATGCGGTATGCGCTGGATCGTCGATGGCATGAATGTGATCGGATGCCGTCCCGACGGCTGGTGGCGGGACCGCCGACAGGCGATGTCCGCGTTGATCGAGCGCCTTGAGCGCTGGGCGTCCAGCGCGGGTGAAGACGTGACTGTGGTCTTCGAGCAGCCACTGTCGCCCCCCATCGAATCGACGATCATCGCGATCGCGCATGCACCCAGGGCGGCGGCGAACTCGGCCGACGACGAGATCATCCGCATGATTTCCGCCGCCGGCGATCTGCGGGACATCCGCGTGGCCACGTCAGATCGCGCGCTGTCCGAGCGGGTCCGTGCACTCGGCGCGGCCGTCTACCCCGCACAGCGCCTGCGCGATCTCATAGACCCTCGCTGACCCGCTCGCCCGTCCAGTCGGGTGAGCGACCGAGATGACGGAGAACGCAATCCAGTTCGCTCGCCCCCGCTCTGGGCGACAGCGCCATCGCGAAGGGGGAACTGTCGGCGGCGCGGAAGTCGCCGTCTGGAACTCCGAGCGCGATGGGAAGTACGGCGCTCACCACGTCGGCCGGCAACGGGAAGGGAAGCCCGATGCTGCGAGCGACGTCCCACCCGTGGACGACGTAGTCGACGAAGTGAAAGCCAATGGCCGTCGCACCGGGAACCACGGCGTCGGGGCCGAATTCCGGCAACGCGAACGGCGCATCGAGCACGCCGTCCGCCGAGAAGGCGTCGAGCAGATCCGCGGCGGCGGCCGCGTAAGCGCCTGCGGGGTCGCTGGCCACCGCATCGGCGACCCTTGTCGGTTTCCACACCTCGAGGTCGGCTCCGCAACCACGGGCGGACGCGGCAAATCCGTTGTGCTGCGACGATCATATGCGCCAGCAGATCGGCGAGGTCCCAGCCGGAACAGGGCGTCGGGCGGGCGAGATCGTCGATGGCCACCGATGCGACGACATCGACAGAGATGGAGATGGCACTGCGATGGTATGGACGAATGTCGATATTAATATGCATGCGCTTATGATAAGCGTATGTAGATAGTTGGTCAATGTCTAGTATTCCTTCATGCCGTCCAGGGCCAGACGTCCCGACCTCGCCGCGATGCTGGCTCCACTGATTCGGGAGTTGATCGCCGCGGAGCTTCCCGTGCTCAAGGAGCATGGCCTGTCGATGTGGGGCTATAGCGTGCTGCTCGCTCTCGACGAGTCGCCGGTGCGCACGCAGGCAGCGCTCGCCGAAGCCATCGGCGCCGACAAGACGCGCATCATCCCGACGCTCGACGAGCTGCAGACCAAGGGCTACATCGAGCGACGGGCCGATCCCGATGACCGCCGCGTCCGGCTGCTCGCCATCACCAAATCGGGCCGACAGGTGAAGGACCGTGTGCAGCAGAGCATCCAACGCGGCGAAGAACGCTGGCTCTCGATGCTCTCGGCGGACGAGCGACGCCTGTTTCTGCGCGCTCTGCAAGAGATGACGCGCGTGCGCGATGACCCTAGGGTCGAAGAGTGAATAGCCTCGATCGCTTCTTCGAGATCTCGGCGCGAGGATCCACGATCACCAGCGAACTTCGCGGCGGTGTAGTCACATTCATCGCGATGGCCTACATCATCGTGTTGAACCCGATCATTCTGTCGGGCATCGAGGACGTCACCGGCCAGGAGCTGGAGTTCGCACAGGTTTCGGCGGTGACCTCGCTGGCCGCAGGTGTCATGACCATCCTCTTCGGCGTCATTTCCCGGCTGCCGTTCGCATTCGCCGCGGGGCTCGGTATCAACACGTTCGTCGCCACGACTTTGGTCGGATCGCTGACCTGGCCCGAGGCCATGGGACTGGTCGTCATCGACGGGCTCATCATCGTCACGCTGGCGGCGACGGGCCTGCGCAGGCTGGTTTTCGATGCCGTGCCGATCCAGCTGAAGACCGCGATCACGGCGGGTATTGGACTGTTCATCCTGTTCATCGGGCTCGTCGACGCCGGTTTCGTCGGATCCACCGGGACGGCGTCGCCACCAGTGGGTCTCGGTATCGGCGGTATCGGTGACATCAGCACGGTCCCGACCGTCGTATTCGTCTTCACCCTCTTGCTGACGGGTGTCCTCGTGGTCCGTCGGGTGCGTGGCGGCATCCTCATCGGACTCATCGCCGGCACGCTCGTCGCCATCGTCGTCGAGGCGATCTGGCACGTCGGCTCGCTCACCGACGCGCCCGGCGGCTGGAGCCTCTCGGTGCCGACTTTGTCGGGGTCGCCGTTCGCCCTACCGGATCTGTCGCTGGTGGGCGACTTCAGCCTGCAGGGCAGCGTCGGCCGCATCGGTGTGCTCGCCGTCATCATGTTCGTCTTCACGCTGGTATTCGCGAACTTCTTCGACGCGATGGGCAGTTTCACGGGGCTGGCACGTGAGTCCGGGCTCGCCGACGATCAGGGAACCTTCCCACGCCTGCGTTCTGCGCTGATCGTCGAGGGCGCGGGCGCTGTCGTCGGCGGTGCGACATCATCGTCGTCCAACACCGTGTTCGTCGAGTCCGGGGCGGGCATCGAGGAGGGTGCGCGCACCGGTCTCGCGAATCTCGTAACAGGTGCGCTCTTTTTGGCGGCCATGTTCATCTCGCCGCTGGCGTCGATCGTTCCGTCCGAGGTCGCGGCGGCGGCGCTGGTGGTCGTCGGCGTGATGATGGCGCGCCACCTGCGGCACATCGACATCTCCGAGTTCTCCGTCGCGTTGCCCGTCGTGCTCACCGTGGCGACCATGCCGTTCTCCTACTCGATCGCCAACGGAATCGGCGTGGGGTTCATCGTGTGGGTGGTGACGCGCTCCGCCGCGGGTAAGGCCCGCGAGATAAGCCCGTTGCTGTGGGTCGTCGCCGCGGGCTTCGTGGTGTACTTCGCGCGCGGCGAGATCGAGTCGCTCGTCGGTATGTGACTGTGGGTAACCTCCACAGCATGGAGACAGGATGAGCGCGGGCCTGTTCGGACTTCTCGACGACGTCGCCGCGCTGGCCAGGCTGGCGGCGGCCTCGGTCGACGACGTCGGTGCCGCGACCGGGCGGGCAACCGCCAAGGCGGCAGGCGTCGTCATCGACGACACCGCGGTCACGCCGCAATACGTGCGAGGCATCAACGCCGACCGCGAACTGCCGATGATCAAACGGATCACGATCGGATCGCTGCGCAACAAGCTGCTGTTCATTCTGCCTGCGGCGCTGCTGCTCAGTCAGTTCGCGCCATGGCTGGTGACGCCGATACTGATGGTGGGCGCCACGTACCTCTGCTACGAAGGCGCAGAGAAGGTGCTGGGCTGGTTCACCGGACATGACGCACATGCTGCACCGATTGCGACCGTCGGCCCGGACGCCGAACGCAAGATGACGGCAGGCGCGATCCGCACCGACTTCATCCTTTCTGCCGAGATCATGGTGATCGCCCTCAACGAAGTGGCAAGCGAGGGGTTCTGGTCGCGGTTCGTGATCCTCGTCGTGGTCGCGATCGTCATCACGGCCGCCGTCTACGGAGTGGTCGCGCTGATCGTGAAGATGGACGACATCGGCCTCAACCTCGCGCAGCGCTCATCCAAGTTCGCGCAGAAGGTCGGTCGCGCCCTCGTTGCCGCGATGCCCAAACTGATGTCGGCACTGTCGACCATCGGTACCGTCGCGATGCTCTGGGTCGGCGGCCACATCCTCCTGCTGGGAACGGACACGGTCGGCTGGCATGCGCCCTACGGCTTCGTACACCACTTCGAGGACCTGATAAACCGCGCGGTCATCGATAGCGTCGACGGCGTGCTGGCGTGGCTGGCGAACACCGCGGTATCGGCCATCATCGGGTTGGCCGTCGGCGCCGTCGTGGTGGCGATTGTGCACATCCTGCCGTTCGGTAAGGAGCAGCGCGAAAAGCACTGAGTCACAACGTTGCAGCCACCGGCATGCGTTAAGAAGCGGCGCATATTGCCCGAAATGGGCGTTACACCATGATCTTTGCGGCGGCCGACCGCACCGCCTCGGTGATGGTTTCGACCAACGGACTGTCGAGCTTCCAACACTGCCAGAACAGCGGCACGTCGAGGTGCGCTTCGGCCACGCGAACAAACGAGCCGTCCGCCAGTGCCGGGGTAGCCAGATTCTCGGGGAACATGCCCCACCCAAGGCCCGCCCGCACCGCGCTGCCGAAGCCTTCCGCTGTCGGTACGAAGTGCTGCGGCCTTGCGACATCGCGGCGGAACACTTTGCGCACCAACAGGTCTTGCAGCGCATCGTCGCGATTCCACGCCAAGGACGGTGCCACCGCGACGGCGTGCGCCGTGAAGCCGTCCTGCAGATGTCGCTCGATGTACGACGGGCCGGCCACCGGAATGTAGCGCATCACTCCGAGCGGCCACACGCGGCAACCCGGCACCGGCGTACGCTCGGTCGTCACCGCTCCCATCACCACGCCCTCACGCAGCAGGCGCGCCGAATGGTCCTGATCTTCAATGCGGACATCGAACAACACGCCGTCCAGCGCGTCGAACACGCCGGTGAACCATGTCGCCATCGAATCGGCGTTGACCGCCAACGCGATACGCGGGGACGACCCGTCACCGCCGGCCATCTCCGTAAGGGTTTCGGCCTCCAGCAGCGCGGTCTGTGCAGCCAACCGCAACAGCGGAACCCCTGCTGCCGTGGCTCGACACGGCTTCTCCCGCACGATAACCACCTGCCCCACCCGCTGTTCCAGGGCCTTGATGCGCTGGCTGATCGCCGACGGCGTGACGTGGAGTCGTGCCGCCGCAGCATCGAACGACCCGCATTCGATCACCGCGGCGAAGGCCGCCAGCTGCTGGCCGTCAATATCCACATTAGCGATGCTAAGCCATCGGCCAAATTATGAGCTGTGCTGTTCCAGACTGGATGCATCGCGGTCCGGCCTCGGCCTCACGCCCAGGAAGACCACCACCGCGGCGGCGGCCAGGGAAAGCGCACCCACCACCCACAGCGCCAGCTTGGCGTTGCCGGTCAGTTCGGTCAGCCAACCGGTGATGTAGGGGCCGCTGAATCCGCTGAGGTTACCGATCGAATTGATCAGGGCGATACCGCCGGCCGCGGCGAGGCCCGTCAGGAATGTCGAAGGCAGCGACCAGAAGACCGGCAGCGCACACATGACCGAGCAGGTGGACAGGGTGACGGCAACCATCGCGAGATACGGATCTGTCATGTAGAGCGCGATCGGTATGGAGACACCCCCGACGATGGCGGGAATCGCGACGTGCCATACCCGTTCGCCGGTTCGGTCTGAGTGGCGCGCCCAGGGCACCATCACGATGGCCGCCACGACGAACGGAACCGACGTCACAAGGCCTCGCTCGATGATGTTCAGGTGGGTGCCGTACTGCTCCTGGAACCCGGCGACGATGGTCGGGAGAAAGAACCCGACCGCGTACAGGCCATAGGTGATTCCGAAGTAGATGAACGCCAAGAGCAGGATTCTCGGATGACTGAGCGCCTTCTTCAGCGGCCAATGCTGGCCGGTCTCGGCCATCGACCGTTCATAGTCCAGAATCGTTTCCAGCCAGTCCTTCTCGTCGGCCTCGAGCCAGGCGGCCTGGGCCGGGCGATCCGTCAGATAGAACCAGCAGACGAACGCCAGGACGACGGCGGGCAGGCCCTCGATGAGAAACATGACGCGCCAGCCTTCGAGCCCGAAAAAGCCATGCCCCCAATCGATGATCAGTGCCGACAGAGTGGACCCGATCGCCGTCGACACCGGGACCGCGACCATGAACAACGAGATCGCCTTCGAGCGTTGCTTTTCCGGAAACCAGAAGGTGAGGTAGAGAATGACTCCGGGAAAGAAACCCGCTTCCGCGACGCCCAGTAGGAACCGCAGTACGACGAGGGTCTCTGCATTGGGTACGAAAGCGATTGCAGTGCTGATGATTCCCCACGTCAGCATGATGCGCGCGAGCCACCGGCGGCCGCCGAACTTGTGGAGCGCGATGTTGCTCGGCACTTCCAGCAGGAAATACCCGATGAAGAATATGCCCGAGGCAAACCCGAACATCTTGGCGCTCATCGCGAGGTCTTCGTTCATGCCGTTCGGGCCGGCGAAGCTGATGTTCACGCGATCGAGGTAGTTGATGAAATAGAGGAGGATCAGGAACGGGATCAGACGGCGGCTGACCTTCGTCATCGTCTGCTGTCCCACGGGCGAATCGGGGAGGTGCGTGGTCATCGTTGTCCTTCTCGCAGCCACCATGAACGCCTAGAACCTACAGTCGCCCGCCGCCGCAGGTCCCGGAACGGGCTTAGAGCAGGCCCAGGAGTTGTAGGTCGGTGACGTATTTGACGATGATGGGTGCGCTGATGTGTGGGATGTCCGGATTGTCGCTGTCGGGGCCGAGTTTGGCTTCTTGGACCGCGGCGTGGAAGCGGTGCGCGGGTGCGTAGGAGCCCAATGTGGGCTCGGGCGCGTGCAGGTCGTCGGTGGCCTGCATCAACATCTGAAGCATCTGCAGTACTGAGTTCTGGCGCTGCTGTTCGGGCAGGGCCCCCAGCGCGATGTGGAACCGCGACACCCACTCGTTGAAGTCGGCGATGCGCTCGATCTGATAGCCCGCCTCGATCAGCCAGTCGACATACTCGTCGATGCCGATGCCGTCATCGTGGGGGTTCATCACGTGATAGGTATCAAACCCGTCGATGACCTGGGTCCCCAACGTCGCGATCGCCTCGGCCACGAAATCCACCGGCAGCCCGTCGAAATGCGCGCGCTGACGGTTGCCCTGGGCGTCGAGCTGATAAAACGAGCCCGGCGCCACCCCGGTCGCCACGATCGAGAGCACCATCCGGGTCACGGTGTCAGACACATTGAGCTGACCGGCATACCGCGCATCGGCCATGATCATGCCCGAGCGGAACACCGCCACCGGCAACCCGCACACATCGTGGGCCTCACGCAACAGCACCTCACCGGCCCACTTGCTGTTGCCGTAACCATTGGCGTAATGAGCCATCGACCGACGCCGGGTGGCGCTGATCACCCGGATATCGGCATCCTCGGCGAACGCCGCCGAATCGATCTGGCGGCCCACATCCGAGGTCGACACATAGGCGAACGGCTTGAGCTTGGTGCTCAACGCCAACCGGATCAACTCCGCAGTACCCACCACATTGGGGCCGAACAACTCGCTATAGGGCAACACACTGTTGACGAACGCCGCCGAATCGATGATCACATCGACGGTGTCGGCCAACTCCTGCCACGCATCGGGAGCCAAACCCAGATGCGCCTGGCCCTTATCGCCGGCCACCACCTTCAGATGATCGGCGGCCAACTCACCGAACCGGGCCAACAGCTGCTCATCGCCGCTGTCGAAGGTCTTCTCCAACCGGCGATAGGCATCCTGGTCGTCCTTGCCTCGGACAAGACACACCAGCGTGCCGCCGACCTGCTCCATCTGGGTCAGCAACTCCAACACCAGATAGCGGCCCAAAAACCCGGTCGCCCCGGTCAACAACACCGTGCGCACCTCAGCGCCCGGGTCCCGCCAACGTCGGCGCACCGCTCAGCGTGGTCTCATCGAGGAACTTGTCCAACGTCAAATCGGCCGCATGCACCTCGGCGACATCGCGGCCGTGCACCGCACGCGAAACTGGGGCCATGAGCCACCCGGGTCGCCGACCCGCCGTCCCACTGATGGCTCAGACCGCTGACCGTCGGGAACTCGAACAACATCCGCACCGCGAGCTGGGCATCCAGGGCGGTGTTGACCGCCGCGATCACCCGCATCGCCGAAATCGAATCCCCACCCAAATCGAAGAACGAATCATCCACACCAACGCGATCCACACCCAACACCTGAGCGAAGATCCCCGCGATGACCTCCTCGATGGCATTCGACGGCGCACGATAACGCTCAGCGTTCTGGTACGCCGGCGCAGGCAGCGCGCGAGTGTCCAACTTGCCGGTAACTGACAACGGAAGCGCCTCCAACGCCACCACCGCGGCCGGCACCATGTACGCAGGCAGCCGCTGAGTCAAGGCGGCACGGACGCCGGCCAGATCGACTGCGCCGGTGGCTGACTCGGTGATGTAGCCGACCAGGCGCTTGTCGCCGGGGCGATCTTCACGCGCGATCACCACCGCCTGCTCGACCCCGTCCAGTTCGGCCAGGGCAGCCTGGATCTCACCGAGTTCGATGCGATAGCCACGGATCTTGACCTGCTCATCGGCACGGCCCAGATACTGCAGCTGCCCATCAGCACCCCAGCGCACCAGATCACCGGTGCGATACATCCGCGCCCCCGCCTCCCCGAACGGACACGGCACGAACCGCGACGCGGTCAACCCGGACCGGTGCACATAGCCCACGCCCACACCACGGCCAGCCAGATACAGCTCGCCCACCCCACCTGCGGGGACCGGACGCAACCATCCGTCCAGGACGAAGGTCGCGCCGCTGGGCACCGGAGAACCGATCGGCGCCACAGGTGAACCCGGCGTCAGCGCCGCACTGATCGCACGCGTAAATCGTGGCCTCCGTGGGACCGTAGGCGTTGACCATCACCCGTCCGCCGCGCCCACCGGTCCACCAGCTCGGTCGGACACGCCTCACCGGCCACCACCAGCGTGGACGTTCTCCAGACCCTCCGGTGACAGCATCCCCGCCGCCGACGGGGTCTGATACAGCACCGTCACCTGTTCAGCGATCAGCAGATCGTGAAGCTCAGACGGCGAGCCCGCCACAGACTCGGGCACGATCACCAACCGTGAACCGTGCAGCAGCGCACCCCAGATCTCCCACACCGACACGTCGAACACCAACGAATGCCATTGCGACCACACCTGATCCGGCCCCGCAGGCATATCGGCGTGCAGTGTCTCCAGCACCTGAGTCACGTTGTGGTGCGTGACGGCAACCCCTTTGGGCACACCGGTGGTCCCCGAGGTGTAGATGATGTACGCGACGTCGTCGGGAGCCGGCGCCAACAAGGTGTTGTGGTGGAAGTAATCGGCGGGATCGTCGACTTCGACGACCGCCACATCAGAACCATCCAGCCGCGAGCGCAGATCCGCGGCCGTGACCGCCGCGATCGGCTTGGCGTCGCCCAACATGAACCCCAACCGGGCCGCCGGCACCGACGGATCGATCGGCAGATACGCCGCACCGGTCTTGAGCACCGCAAGCATCCCCACGATCGCCTCGTCCGAACGCGGCACCAACAACGCGACCGACTCGCCCGGCCCAGCCCGTGCATGGCCAACAGGTTCGCCAACCGGTCGGCGGCCGCATCGAGCTCGCCGTAGGTCATCGACCGGCCCTGGAAGGTCAGTGCCACTGCTCCCGGCGCGCGGGCCACCTGCTCGGCAAACATCGCCGGGATCGACAGGGGTGTCGGGGTCGGCTGCATCAGCACCGCCCGGTTCCCCCACGCATCGAGCTGGTCGTATTCACCGCTATCAATCACGTCGATCGATGACAACCGCCCGTCGGCCTCGGTGCCCATGGCGGCCACCACTCGCTGGAAGCGTTTGATCAGAGCGTCGATGGTGGCCGCGTCGAACACCTCGCTGTCGAATTCGACCCGCAGCGCCAGCTGGTGACCGGGTGTTGCAGCCATCGTCAGTGGATAGTGGTTGTATTCGCGGCTGCTGAAATCGGAGACCGCCAAGTCGTGTTCGCCCGACAGTGCGGCGGCGGGATCGACGGGGTAGTTCTCATAGACGAACAGGGTGTCGAAGAGTCGGTCGTGGCCGGTGACCCGATGGATCTCGCCCAGCGCCAGATGCTCGTGGTCGAAGGTGTCGTTGTGAAAATCCTGCAGCCGATTCAGGAGGTCGGTGACAGTCGTCGTGGCGGTGATATTCGCGCGCACCGGCACGGTATTGATCAACAGTCCGACCATCGATTCCGCGCCGGGCAAATCAACCGGCCGCCCAGAAACCGCGGTGCCGAACGCGACGTCGTGCTGACCGGTGAGCGTCACCAGCAGCTGCGCCCAGGCGGCCTGCAGAACTGTGCTGACGGTGGTGTGGCACAAGCGCGCCAGCTCGCCAAGCGCCCGCGTGGTCTCGGCTGAAACCCGAAACGATTCGAACACCTCGGCGCCCGAGAGTCATCCGGTCCGGGGGGCCGACGAGGGTGGGAGTGTCGAAACCATCGAAGATCTCGCGTCCAGACGGTCTCCGCGGCGTCGCGATCCTTGCTCGGCCAGCCACGTGATGAACCTGCGATAGGGCACGGGCTCGGGTAGCTGGTGCCCGTAGTAGCTGGCGAGGATCTCCTGCAACAGGATCGGCAGCGACCAGCCGTCGATCACGATGTGGTGGAATGGTCAGCACACACCGGTGCTGGTTGTCCGCGGTGCGGATGAGCGCGGCCCGGAAGGTCGGCCGGTCGTTGAGGTCACAAACCGCAGCGCGCTCGTCGGCGCACAGTTGATCGATCTGCTCATCGGCATCGACATCCATTCGCTGCTCGACATACTGCCATGCGATTGCGGGATCAGCGAGGATGATTTGCACCGGCTCGCCGAACTGTTCAGAGAAGCGCGCCGCCAGGTTGGGATGGCGCGCGACCACGGTCTGCACCGCATCGCGGAAGCGGTGCGGCATCGAGCGCGCCGGTGACGGTGATGTCCAGCTGCACCGCATACAGATCCTCGCCCGAACCCTGCGCGAATGTGGAATGGAACAGCAGGCCCTGCTGCAAGGGAGTCAGCGGAAGTACGTCGACGATGTCGTGTTCGGCTGGTCAAGCTCGTCGATCTGCGGTTGGCTCAGCCGCGCCGGGGCGAGATCTGAGGGAGTCAGTCCCCCGCCGCCGCCGTCGCGCACGTGTGCGCAGATACCGGTCAGGGCCTGGAACCACAGGTGGCTCAGCCGCTGGACCTGATCGTCGTTCAGCGCCGAGGGTGCCCACGTCCAGCTGGCCTGCAACTGCGGGCCGGCATCGGTGTCGATGGTGCCGGCATTGAGCTCCACGGTGTGCATCAACGGCATCGGCACCGCCGCGGCCGCGGCCGGCCACCGACATGTCCTCGAGCATTGATGCGCCACAAATCATCGGAAAGATCGCCCACCCCGGCGCCCAGGCGTCCCAGATAGTTGAAGCCGATCGCCGGATCCGCACCACCCAGGTCGATATCAGGGTTCAGATAGCGCAGCAGACCATAGGTCAGACCGTCAGGCAGGGCGCGCAGTTGTTCCTTGGCGTCCTTGACCACCGGACCCAGCGCAGCCTCACCGGCGATCACCTGAGCCCAGGACAGCCCGCCGACCGGCAGCGACACCGGGTACTTGGTGGTGAACCACCCCACCGTGCGCGACAAATCGACATCGGCGGCCAGCTCCTCGTGGCGGCCGTGGCCCTCCACATCGAAACCGATCGGCAGCGTCGCTACCCAGGAACTCCGCCCACGCCAGCCCGAACGCAATCAACATAATGTCCTGCACCCCGGCATGGAACGCCGCAGGCACCTCACCCAGCAGCGGCCGGGTGGTCGCGGTATCCAACGTCACCGACAGCTGCTTTAGCGCTGAGCGTAGGTGTCCACCGCGGGTTGACCGCAGGCAACGCGGCCGGGGCCGCCGCCACCTGCCGCCACGCGTCGGCCTGCCCGACCACTGCTGCGCTGCGCGCGTAGTCAGTCGAGCAGCGTGGCCCACGGGCTGAAACGAGGTTCCGCCCGTCGGCAACTCCATCGGCTGTCCGCTGTGATGCTGGGCCCAGGCGATGTTCAGGTCTTCGAGCAGGATTCGCCACGACACCCCGTCGACCGCCAGGTGATGAATCATCAACGCCAACTGGCCGGTGTCGGGCACCCACAACGCGCTGAGCATCGCCCCGGCGGCCGGGTTCAGCCGCGACCGGGCCGCCGCCAGCGCCTCATCAGACAACGCATCGACCGACGTGCAGGCACGCACCCGCGTCCACCGACCCGGTCTCGGGCACCCGCAGCGACCACTCGCCCGCACCGTCGTCCTCCGACGCGCAGCCGCAGCGTGGCATGGCGATCCAGCAACGCCTGCAGCACCATGGCCACATCGGCCTCGGTCACCCCTGCCGGGGCCTGCAGCACCAACGTCTGATTGAACTCGTCGACCGGACCGTCCACACTGTGCAGCCACCGGATGATCGGGGTCGCCAACACCGGCCCGATACCCTCATCGATGACCGCGGCCTCACCGCCGACCACCTTGGCGGCCACCGGCCAACCGGGCCACCGTCTGCTCGACGAAGATGTCGCGCGGCCGACACACCAGCCCCGCCGCCCGGGCACGGGCCACCACCTGCATCGACAGGATGCTGTCCCCGCCCAGGTCGAAGAACGAATCGTCGACCCCGACCCGCTCGACACCCAGCACCTGGGCATAGATGCCGGCCAGGATCTCCTCGACCGGCGTGACTGGGCGCGCGATAATCCGCACCGACGCCCTGGTACTCCGGCGCAGGCAGCGCGCGCTTGTCCAGCTTGCCGTTGACCGTCAGCGGCAGCGCCTCCAAGACCACCACCGCCGCCGGCACCATGTAGGCCGGCAACCGATCCGCCAGCTGGGCACGGACCTCGGCCGGATCCGCGGTCCCGGTGATATAGCCGACCAGCCGCTTGTCGCCGGGACGGTCCTCGCGGGCGATCACCGCCGCCTGCTCCACCCCATCCACCCGCGGCCAGCGCGGCCTGCATCTCACCGAGCTCGATGCGGTAACCGCGGATCTTGACCTGCTCGTCGGCGCGGCCCAGATAGCTGCAGCTGCCCGTCCGCGCCCCAGCGCACCAGGTCCCCGGTGCGATACATCCGCGCACCGGGCCCACCGAACGGGCACGCCACAAACCGCGACGCCGTCAGACCCGGCCCGGCGCCAGATAGCCCACACGCCACACCATCGACCGGCCACATACAACTCGCCGACCACACCCGCCGGCACCGGCCGCAACCAGGCGTCCAGCACGAACAACGCCGCCCCCGGCACCGGCGAACCGATCGGCACCACACCCGAACCCGCCGTCAGCGGCGCACTGATCGCCACACACATCGTGGTCTCGGTCGGGCCGTAGGCGTTGATCATCACCCGCCCCGGCGCCCACCGATCCACCACCTCGGCCGGGCAGGCCTCGCCGCCCACCACCAACGCCATCGACTCCAAGCCCTCCGGCGACAGCATCCCCGACCGCCGACGGCGTCTGGGTCAGGACGCTGACTTGTTCGGCGACCAGCAGGGCGTGGAAGTCCTCCGGTGAGCGCACCACCGCCTCGGGCACCACCACCAGCCGTCCACCGCGCAGCAGCGCGCCCCAGATCTCCCACACCGAGACGTCGAAGGCCAACGAATGACACTGCGTCCACACCTGCCCGGCGCTGCGGCAGATCGGCGTCCAGCGACTCGCATCAGCTGGGTGACGTTGTGGTGGGTGACGGCAACCCCTTTGGGGGTGCCGGTGGTACCCGACGTGTAGATGATGTAGGCGATGTCGTCGGCGCCGGCATCGGCAACGCGGTGCTGGGCTGGGCATCGACGGCGGGGTCGTCGACGTCGATGACCGGCAGCGTCGGACCCGTCCAGCCGCGACCGCAGATCGGCGGTGGTGATCGCGGCGATCGGCGCGGCGTCGGCGAGCATGAACTCGATCCGCGCATCCGGGAGCGCCGGGTCGATCGGCAAGATAGGCCGCCCCGGTTTTGAGCACCGCCAGGATCGCGATGACCGCCTCGCGCGGAGCGCGGAAACAGCAGCGCCACCCACTGACCCGGGCCGCGCCCCATGGCCGGCCAGCAGGTGCGCCAACCGGTTCGCGGCCTCATCCAGCTCGCGCGTAGGTCATCGAGCGCCCCTCGAACGTCAGCGCCACCGCCTCCGGGCGTGCGGGCCACCTGCTCGGCGAACACGCCGGAATCGACACCGGCGTCGCGGCGGCTGCGCGTCAACACCGCCCGGTTACCCCACCCGTCGAGTTGGTCGTACTCACCGTCGTCGAGCAGATCGATCGACGCCAACCGCCGGGACGGGTCGGCGGTCATCGCCACCAGCACCCGCTGGAACCGCTCGACCAGCGTCTCGATAGTCGCCGCGTCGAACACGTCGGTGTCGTATTCGACGCGCAGGCTCAGTTCGTCACCCGGCACGGCCTGCACCGACAAGCGGGTAGTGGTTGTACTCGCGGCTGCTGAAGTCGGTGACGGCCAAGCTCGTCGCTCGCTCGACAAGCGCGGCGGTGTCGATCGGATAGTTCTCGTAGACGAACAGGGTGTCGAACAGCTGGTCGTGCCCGGTGAGCGCGCTGAATCTCGGTGAGCGCCAGGTGTCGTGCTCGAGGGTGTCGTTGTGGCCGCTTCTGCAGCTGCTCCAGCAGGTCGGCCACCGTGGTCGTCGCGGTGATGTTGGCCCGCACCGGCACGGTGTTGATCATCAACCCCACGATCGAATCCGCGCCGGGCAGCTCGACCGGCCGTCCCGACACCGCGGTGCCGAACGCAACATCGTGATGGCCGGTCAGCCGCATCAGCAGCTGCGCCCACGCCGCCTGCAGGACAGTGTTGACCGTGGTCTGGCTGCGCACGCGCCAATTCGCCTACGCGCTGGGTGATCTCGCGCGTCAGCCGGCAGGACTCGACGCCTCGCGCGCCCCGGCCCGCCGGCCGGCCGGCGCCACCAGCGTCGGCGTGTCGAAACCGTCGAACACTCGCGCCCACGCCGCGTGCGCGGCGTCGCGATCCTGCTCGGCCAGCCAGGTCACGAAGCGGCGATAGGGCGCGGCGCGGGCAGGCGCTGCCCGAAGTAGCCGGCGAAGATCTCCTGCAGCAGCACCGGCAGCGACCAGCCATCGATCACGATGTGGTGAATGGTCAGCACGAGCCGGTGCCGGTCTTCGGCGATACGGATCAGCGCCGCGCGGAACACCGGCTGCGTCGGCCAGGTCGCACACCGCCGCCCGTTCGGCGGCGCACAACTGCTCGACATGCTCTCGCGTCGACGTCGTCGGCGTCGAATTCGACGTACCGCCAGGCGAATTTCGGGATCCGCCGGGATGACCTGTACCGGCTCACCGAACTCTTCGTTGAACCGGGCCACCAGATTCGGATGGCGGTTGACCACGTTGTGCACCGCATCGCGAAGACGCTGCGGGATCGAGCTGGCCGGTCGACCGTGATATCCAGCTGCACGGCGTACAGATCTTCGTTGCCGCGTGCGGCTGCCGGTGTGGAACAGCAGTCCCTGCTGTAGCGGGGTCAACGGCAGCACGTCGGCGATCCGGTACTGCCGGCTGCAGCTCATCGATCTGCTGCTGGCTCAGCCGGGCAGGCACCAGATCCGAAGGGCGTCAACCCGCCGCCACCGCTGCGCACGTGAGCGCAGATCCCGGCCAGCGCCTCGAACCACAACCGGCTCAGCCGGCTCGATCTGATCGTCATCGAGCGCCGACGGCGCCCACGTCCAGTTGGCCTGTAGTGCGGGCCGGCGTCGGTGTCGGCGGTGCCGGCGTTCAGCTCGACGGTGTGCGCCAGCGGCATCGGCACCGCCGAGGCCACATCGGCCATCGACAGGCTCTCCGGGCTGATCCGCCACAGCTCATCGGAGAGATCACCCGCCCCCGCGCCAAGGCGGCCAAGGTAGTTGAACCCGATCACCGGATCCGACCCACCCAGATCGACATCGGGGTTCAGGTAGCGCAGCAGCCCATAGGTCAGGCCGTCGGGCAGGGCGCGCAGCTGCTCCTTGGCGTCCTTGATCACCGGACCCAGCGCGGCCTCGCCGGCGACCACCTGCGCCCAGGCCAGTCCACCGACACTCAGCGCCACCGGGTACTTGGTGGTGAACCAGCCCACCGTGCGCGACAAATCGACATCGGGGGCCAGCTCCTCGTGGCGGCCGTGGCCCTCCACATCGAAACCGATCGGCGCCGCGCCGGTACCCAAGAACTCCGCCCAGGCCAACCCGAACGCAATCAGCAGAATGTCTTGCACCCCGGCGTGAAACGCCGCAGGCACCTCACCGAGCAACTGCCGGGTCGTGTCTCGACGTCCAACGACACCGCGAGGCGACCGGCCGTGGCGTAGGTATCGATCTCGGACTGCGCCGCAGGCAACGCGCCGGCAGCGCCGCCACCTGCCGCCACGCCGTGGGCCTGCTCGACGACCGCCGAACTGCGGGCGTGCTCCTCGAGCAGCGACGCCCACCGCTGCAAACGACGTCCCCCCGTCGGCAACGCCACCGGCTGCCCGCTGTGATGCTGCGCCCACGCAATGTTGAGGTCTTCCAACAGGATCCGCCATGACACCCCGTCAACAGCCAGGTGATGGATCGACCAACACCAGCTGGCTCGTCGCGCCCACCCACAACGCGCTCAGCATCACCCCGCCGGCCGGGTTCAACCGCGACCGCGCCGCAACCACCGCAGCGTCGGTCAACACGTCGACAATATCCACGCAATCGGCGCGCTCGACCGAACCGGGCTCGGGCACCGTCAGCGACCAACCCTGATCGCCATCTCTCGGCACGCAACCGCAGCGTGCCATGGCGATCCAGCAGCGCCTGCAGCACGCCTTCGACATCGGCCTCGGCTCACGCCGGCCGGCGCCTGCAGCACCAGAGTCTGGTTGAACTCATCGACCGGCCCCTCGACGTCACGCAGCCAGCGCATGATCGGGGTGGCCACCACCGCGCCGATGCCCTCATCGATGACGGCGGCCTCACCACCGACCACCGTGGCGACCGACGCCAGCCGGGCCACCGTCTGCTCCACGAAGATGTCACGCGGCCGGCACAGCACCCCGGCCGCCCGCGCGAGTGACACCACCTGCATCGACAAGATGCTGTCCCCGCCGAGGTCGAAGAACGAGTCGTCGACGCCGACCCGCTCGAGGCCAAGGACCTGGGCGAAGATGCCCGCCAGGATCTCCTCGATGGCGGTGGCAGGGGGCCGATAATCGTTCCCCACACCCTGGTATTCCGGCGCCGGCAGGGCGCGGGTGTCCAACTTGCCGTTGACGTCAGCGGCAGCGCGCTCCATCACCACGATCGCCGTCGGCACCATATACTGCGGCAGCCGGTCGGCCAGCTGGACACGGAGTTCGGCGGTATCGGCTGCTCCCGACGATGTAGCCCACCAAGCGCTTGTCGCCCGGACGATCCTCGCGGACGATAACCGCGGCCTGATCAACCCCGTCCAAACCGGCCAGCGCCGCTTGGATCTCTCCTCGCTCGATGCGGTAGCCGCGAATCTTCACCTGCCCATCAGCACGGCCCAGGTACCGCAGCTGCCCATCAGGACCCCAGCACACCAGGTCCCCGGTGCGATACATCCGCGCACCCGGCTCTCCGAACGGGCACGCCACAAAACGAGACGCCGACAGGCCAGCCCGACCCAGGTACCCGACGGCGACACCGTCGCCGGCCACATACAACTCCCCGACCACACCCACGGGCACCTGGCGCATCCACTCATCGAGCAGGAAGAAGCCCAGATGATCCAACGGCACACCGATAGGACTGGAATTGCCGGCGACGTCGCTCTCGCCGATCTCGCGGAACGAGGCATGCACCGTCGTCTCGGTGATGCCATACATATTGATCATCCGCGGCAGCCCCGGATGACTGTGCAACCACGTCGAAAGACGCTTCGGCTCAAGGGCTTCACCGCCGAACACCACCGTCTGCAGCTTCAGCTGCTGCCCCAGCTCGGGAGCCAACGCATCAGCGGTCTGCAACGCATAAAACGCCGACGGCGTCTGACTCAAGACGCTGACCTGTTCGCTGACCAGCAGCGCATGCAACTCTTCGGGCGAGCGCACCACCGCATCCGGCACGATCAGCAGCCGCCCGCCGCAAAGCAGCGCGCCCCAGATCTCCCACACCGAGTAGTCAAACGCCAGCGAATGGCACTGCGTCCACACCTGCCCCAGCGACAGTTCCACATCCAGCGACTCCAGCAGCCTGGTGACATTGCGGTGAGTGACCGCCACACCCTTGGGCCTCCCGGTGGTCCCCGAGGTGTAAATGATGTAAGCGATGTCCTCCGGCGACGCCGGCGCCAGCATGCCGCGCCGGGTTCGGGATCGACGGCAGGATCGCTCACATCGATGACAGGCACGCCGAACGGCTCCAGCCGCGCACGCAGGTCAGCCGTGGTGATCGCCGCGACCGGTGCAGCGTCACCGAGCACGAACTCGACCCTGGCATCAGGATGGGCGGGATCGATCGGCAGATACGCCGCCCCGGTCTTGAGCACCCCCAGGATCGCCGCGACCGCATCAGGTGTACGAGAAAGCAGCACAGCCACCCGCTCACCCGGGCCCGCACCCAGGCCCGCCAGCCGATGAGCCAACCGAGTCGCGGCCTCATCCAACTCGCCATAGGTGATCGACCGACCCTCGAACGTGATCGCCAACGCCTCCGCCGAGCGAGCCACCTGTTCATCGAACATCGCCGTAATCGAGTGCGCCGTGGTAACAGGCCGGCCGAACACCGCCCGGTTACCCCACTCGTCGAGCTGGTCGTACTCACCCGCGTCAAGCACATCGATGGACGACAATCGCCGATCAGGATCGCCTGCCATGGCCTCAAGCAACCGCTCCAACCGCCGAGCTAGGGTCGATACTTCGAAATTCGAAAACGGTTGTCCAGCACCGGCAGTACTGAGAAGAAGCTGATCACTGGAGCCCAGGAAGACGAGTTCGAAGTGGCGCACAGGACCGAGGTTGGTATACGTCGCCGTTGCCGGAATGCCAGCGAAGTCGAGAGTAAGGCGGGCCGGGATGAAGTTGATCGCCACCCGATTCGACGCCTCACCTCTATCTGGACGAACGCCATCACGAGAAAGAGCACGCACCGGAAACCGTTGATGCTTCAAGACGTTCCGAATACGCGAATCAACGTCGCGACAAAAATCGGCAACCGTCGCATCCGGCGGAGTTTTCAACACCAGGGGGACGACTCCCGTGAGCAGTCCCGGGAGCGTCTTCGACTCCGGGCTCACTCGCCTGCTGACAGGGAAGTCCAGTGCCACCTCCGGGCCGTTGACGCTCCATCCACGCACCAAAAGGGCTGTGGCGGCGGTGATCACCGAATAGCGCCGGATTCGCAGGACTTTCGACAGAGCCTTTGATCGGCTGACGACGGAGGGGTTCAGTTGCACCTGATCGGACGCGGCGAAGGGGTCCCGCCCGTTCGTGGACTCCAGCGGCTGATATGGCGATTCATCTTCCGATGGGAGGTTGTCACACCAGTACGCCTGGTCCTCGAGATAGTCGGTGGACGCCTCGTATTCCGACTCGCAATCGAGCAAGTCTTGCAGCGATCCGAAGTAGGCAGCCGGAATGGGTTCACTGGAAACGATCGCAGAGTAGATGCTTGCCACTCGACGGCTGACCAGTGCCATGCCCGTGCCATCCATGGCGATGTGGTGGCAGCACGCGAATATGAAGAATTCGTCGACAGCCGTCTGGAAGAGCACGAATTTGAATAGCGGGCCATCCAGCGGCATGGGCGTGCGTTGAATCGATGAGGATATTTCGTGGACTTTCTGGACGGGATCGTCTGACCCGATGAGGTCGTAGAACTCGACCTCGACATCCGGGTACTCGACAGCCCGCTGCAGAACTCGACCATTGACCTCGGCGAATGCGGTCCTGCCCGGTTCGGCCTCCTGGACCACCTGACGGACGGCCTGCTGGAGCGCATCGCGGTCTATCTTGCCGGCGATTCTCCCCAAAAGGCCGAGCTGCCACTCCGTCCCAGCCAGGCCCATTTCCTGTGCAAGGTAAATGTCCAACTGTCCGCGCGTGAGCGGCCGTCCCCCGGCCTCAAAGTCCATCCAAGCCCCCCAAACCCGCACCGGCTAACGCGCCAAAGAAGAGCCCGCCGCACAGCCGGCTCCCATCTGTCGCGCCTTATGTGGCACCGTCCAAGCGCGCGGGCAATCTACTCCCCCGTAAATTACCCGCCCGGCTTCATGATCGGGCAACGTCCGCGAATCATTTGGGCGGGCGTGTTGGCGATGCTCGCGCTTCACGGCCGACGAAATCGCGGCAAAGGGGAGAACCGCACCCTGCGGGTTTAATATTGCTAATGCCAATGAAGAATCATTAGCTGTACTGATGCGACGACGTTTCCTAACCTCAGAGCCGTGAACTCACCCCTGGTCGTCGGCTTCCTCGCCTCGCTGACACTGATCGTCGCGATCGGCGCGCAGAACGCCTTCGTGCTGCGCCAGGGCATCCGCGGCGAGCATGTGTTGGCGGTAGTCGCCGTGTGCGCTGTTTCCGACATCGTGCTCATCACCGCTGGCATCGCAGGCATCGGCGCCCTCATCGCGGCCCACCCGGGCGCCCTCGACATCGTCAGGTTCGGCGGCGCGGCATTTCTTATCGGCTACGCGCTGCTCGCGGCGCGGCGCGCCTGGCGACCGTCCACGCTGACACCGTCGGAGACCGGCCCGGCGCGACTTCTCGAAGTGCTCGTCACCTGTCTCGCGCTGACGTGGCTCAATCCGCACGTGTACCTCGACACCGTGATACTGCTGGGCACGCTGGCCAATGAGCACAGCGACCAACGGTGGCTGTTCGGCGTAGGAGCGGTCACCGCCAGCCTGGTGTGGTTCGTCAGCCTCGGGCTTGGGGCACGTCGACTCTCGGGATTGTTCGCCGCCCCGATCACCTGGCGCATCCTCGACGGACTGATCGCCGTCACTATGACCGCCCTCGGCGTGTCGCTCGCCCTGTCCTGACACAATCTCGTCCATGGGGGTAGTGGAACCAACGCTGGGGTTGCGCGACCGCAAGAAGATCCAGACGCGCGACACCATTCGGCGTGAGGCGTTGCGGCTCATCAAGGCGAACGGCTACGCCAACACCACGATCGAGCACATCGCGGTCGCCGCCGAGATTGCGTCGAGCACCTTCTTTCGCTACTTCCCGACCAAAGAATCGGTGCTGATCGCGAACGACCTGGACAAGGTGACCATCGAAGCGCTGGCCGCCCAACCGGCAGACCTGTCACCGATCAAGGCGTTTCGGCGCGCGCTCGAGATCACGCTGGCAACGGTATCCGCGGCCGAGTGGCACTTCGAGCGCGCCCGTTTGCGACTGGTCCTGTCGGTGCCGGAACTGAAGGCCGCGCAATTGGACGAGTACCACCGCACGGCCGCCAAGCTCGCCGAGGCAGAGGCCCGGCGAACCGGTCGCGATGCGAGCGACCTGGCAGTGCGCGTATTCGTGGGGGCACTGGCCGGCGGGATGATGACCGCCCTGGACGGCAATCCGTCCGGGGTGGCCGAGCGGATGTACCAGACGCTGGACTTCATGGAATCTGGTATGCCGTTCACATGACCGGAGCAACGAAGTCCGTATTGATCACGGGCGCCGCCGCCGGGATCGGCAGGGCCACCGCCCTGACCTTCGCCCGCAAGGGATTCATCGTCGGCGGCTTTGACATCGACGAGGTCGGACTGAAGTCCCTTGCCGACGACATCGAACGAATCGGCGCCAAGGCGATCGTCGGCCATCTTGACGTCACCGATCCCGACGAAATGGCGCAACGGGTCGGTGAGTTCGCGGCGGCGGCCGGAGGCCGACTCGACGTGATGATCAACAACGCCGGAATACTGCGTGCCGGCAGGTTCGAAGAGATGGACATCGGTGGCCACCTCAAGGAGATCGACATCAACGCCAAGGGCGTGGTGAACGGGCTGTACGCCGCGTTCCCCTACCTGCGATCCACGCCGAACGCCGTCGTCGTCAATCTCTCGTCGGCGTCAGCGATTTACGGCCAGGCCGAACTCGCCAATTACAGCGCGACGAAGTTCTTCGTCCGCGGCATCACCGAGGCATTGGACCTGGAGTGGAATCGGCACGGGATCCGGGTGATCGCGATGTGGCCGTTGTACGTTCAGACGGCGATGACCGACAACATCAAGACCGGAACCACTGAGTCGCTTGGCATTCGGTTGACAGCGCAGGACATCGCCGATGCCATCGTGGCTGCGACGGAGCCGTCGAAGCTGCGCCGCCTCATCCACCAGGTGCATTTCCCCGTAGGCTCACAGACCAAGGTGCTCGCGGCCGGTTCCCACTTCTCACCCGGCTGGCTGACCCGGCTGGTCAACAAGAGATTGGCGCACTCCTGATGTTCAGGATGACCGTCGAAGACGTTTTCGCCATCCGTAATCGGGGTGTGGTCGCCACCGGCCGAGTCGAGAACGGGACGCTGCGTGTCGGCGACACCGTGCACATCAACGGAGGCCCCGGTCTCACGGTCTCCGCCATCGAAAAGTTCCGCAAGCAGCTGGACGAGGCCACGATCGGCGAGAACGTGGGCGTGCTGATCAGGGGAATCGAACGGGCTCAGCTGAACCGCGGCGACGTCCTGACATCGTCGTCGCTCATCAACGGCGTCGGCGTCCTACGGCGAGGCGCCGCCGATCTAACGTAGCCGTATTTGTTCGGCGGTTTTCAGGTGAGTTAGCTACTCTCGCCGGGTGCCTGCTTCGTTCTCCCGGCGGAGTTTCCTGGCCATGACGGCCGGGACGGCGGCTTTGGTGTCCGCGTGCGGATCACAGCCGGGCGAGGTCGCCGACGACGGCTCAGTCACCGTGAAGCACGCGTTCGGCGAGACCAAAGTCCTTGCACCGCCCATGCGGGTGGTCAGCGCCGGCCTCACCGAGCAGGACGACCTGCTGGCAGTCGGCGTCATACCGATCGCGGTGACGGACTGGTTCGGCGGCGAGCCGTTCGGCGTATGGCCTTGGGCGCAGCCGAAACTCGCCGGTACGAAGCCTGCGGTGCTGAGCCTCGCCGACGGCGTCGCGGTAAATAAGATCGCGGCGTTGCGGCCAGACCTGATCGTCGCCACCAATGCCGGCCTCGACCAGGACACCTATGACAAGCTGACGGCCATCGCGCCCACGATCGCGCAGTCCGGTGAGGATGCGTTCTTCGAGCCGTGGAAGGTTCAGGCGACGACCATCGGCCAGGCGGTGTTCAAACACGACGAGATGCAGGGGCTCATCACCGCCGTCGATGAGAAGTTCGCCGCGGCGGGCGAGAGCAACGCGCAGTTCGCCGGCAAGAAGGCCCTCCTGCTGGAAGGACGTCTCGAAAAAGGCAGCGTCCAGGTGGCCACACCGAGCTGGCGCAGCAACTTTCTGACCGCGATGGGGCTCACCGTCCCCGACACCGGCGGCACGTCGATCCCCCGAGATCGAGTCGGGGCGCTGCTCGGGGCCGCCGACGTCCTGATCTGGACCACCGAGAGCGACGAGGAACAATCCGCGCTGCTCGCCGACCCGGCCGTGGCGCAGCTGCGCCCCACACGGAATGTGTTCACCGGCAAGGAATTGGCGGGCGCCATCGCCTTCGCCTCACCGCTGTCGTACCCGGTGGTGGCAGACCAGCTGCCGCAGCGCATCGCCCGGGCGATCGCCTGACAAGATGTCCGGGTGAGCGCCACCAGCACCGTGTCCGAGCACCGGGGTTTCGCGACCACGGGTTCGGCCTACTATCCGACGCTTGTCGCGGTATTCACCGGGTTGGTGCTGATCTCGAATGTGTCGGCCACCAAGGGCATCGCCTTCGGACCGATCATCGGCGACTGGTCGCTGATCACCGACGGCGGATTCGTCGTATTCCCGCTGACGTACGTGATCGGCGACGTGCTCTCCGAGGTGTACGGCTTCAAAGCCACCCGCCGGGCCATCTACATCGCCTTCGTGATGGAGGCCATCGCGGCGTTCATGTTCTGGCTCACTGCGTACCTCCCCCCGGCAGACTTCTACACCAACCAGGCAGCGTTCGAAGCCGTCGTCAAACCGTTCACCCAATTGATCATCGCCGGGCTCGCCGGCTTCGTCGTCGGCCAGACACTGAACGCATGGGTGGTGGTGCAGATCAAGGCCCGCACGAAGGAGAAGCACCTCTGGGCCCGGTTGATCGGGTCGACCATCGTCGGCGAATTCGCCGACACCGTGGTGTTCTGCGCGATCGCCGCGGGTGCGATCGGCATCAGCACCTGGCCGGACTTCCTCACCTACGTCGCGCTGGGCTGGGTGTACAAGACCGTCGTCGAGATCCTTGTCCTGCCGGTGACCTATCGGGTGATCGCGTACATCAAGCGTCGCGAACCGACGTATCAGCCCGCCGTTTGAGGCTTCGTTAAGGCTCCTCTGGCAAGCCTCATAGAGCATGAGTAGGGGTATCTACTCGCGGGTAATTTACTTCCATGAGCGTGTCAGCCAGCTTGTCAGCCAGCTCGTCAGCCGATGTGACTGACGCCAACGCGAAGGGCGCGGTTCCCCCCATGATCCGCGATTACGGGGACCATGCCCTGCTGTTGGAGTTCGACAGCACGGATGAGGTGCTGGCGTGGGCGGCCACGATCCGTGCCGCCGAACTGCCCGGGGTGTTCGACATCGTTCCGGCATCTCGGACCGTCCTGGTCAAGCTGGAGGGCGCACAGTATCAGGCGCCCACCCGGCAGCGGTTGGCCGAACTGCGCGTCGCCGACCCATCGGCGCCGGCCGATGTGAGCGCCGATGTCCAGATCGAAGTCGTCTATGACGGTCCGGATCTGGACGAAGTCGCCCGGCTCACCGGGTTGACCGTCGATCAGGTCGTCGAGGCGCACACCGGGACTCCGTGGCGAGTCGGATTCGGCGGCTTCGCACCGGGGTTCGCGTATCTGGTCGGCGGCGACAGCAGGCTCGAGGTGCCGCGCAGGGCAGAGCCGCGGACAAAGGTCCCCACCGGATCGGTCGGCCTCGCCGGTGAATTCAGCGGTGTGTACCCCCGCGAGTCGCCGGGCGGTTGGCAGTTGATCGGACGCATCGCCAAGGATCAACCGGCACTGTGGGATGTCGATCGCGAGCAGCCGGCGTTGTTGATCCCGGGCATGTGGGTGCAGTTCCGGGCGGTGCAGCAATGACCGCGGCCGAATGCGCCCCTCAGCCGAGCGCCACACTGGAGATCCTTCGTTCCGGGCCACTGTCGCTGATCGAGGATCTCGGCCGGCCGGGTCTCGCCCACCATGGGGGTGGGGCGTTCGGGTGCCGCCGATCGTCGCTCGCATACCCTGGCCAACCGGCTGGTGGCCAACCCGGGCGAATTCGCCACGATCGAGGTGACATTCGGTGGGCTGACGGCGCGGGTGCGCGGCGGCGGCGAGAAAGGGGTCGCGATCGCCGTCACCGGCGCGGACACAGATCCCGCCATCGATGGGGTTCCGTTCGGCACGAACAGCATTCACTTTGCTCGCGATGGTGAAGTGATCACGCTCGGCGCACCGCATTCGGGGTTGCGGACCTATCTTGCGGTGCGCGGAGGCATCGACGTCGAGCCGGTACTCGGTTCTCGCTCATATGACGTCATGTCCGCGGTCGGTCCGCTGCCGCTCGCCCCGGGTGACGTGCTGCCGATCGGCGAGCACAGCGATGAGTTCCCCGAGCTGGACCAGGCGCCGGTCGCGGCGATCGAGGACGATGTGCTCGAGTTGATGGTGGTACCGGGGCCCCGCGACGACTGGTTCATGGATCCGGACGTGCTGATTCGCACCAACTGGCAGGCCACCAACAAGAGTGACCGCGTCGGGATGCGGATGGTCGGCATGCCACTGGAATACCGGTGGCCGGACCGCCAGCTGCCAAGCGAGGGCGCCACCCGCGGGGCAATTCAGGTGCCGCCGAACGGCTTTCCGGTGATCCTGGGTCCGGATCACCCGGTGACCGGTGGCTATCCAGTCATCGGCGTGGTGACCGACGACGACATCGACAAGGTCGCCCAGATCCGACCAGGGCAGACGGTGCGGATGCATTGGTCACGGCCGCGTCGTCCCTTCGAAGACATCGCATAGCGCGCTGTGTGCTGGTAGAACAACAGTGTGCACACGCGCGGCTTCAGTGCGTCTCACGTGCGCGAGGACTCAATGCCTCGCGTCCACAGCGCCCGCCTGATCCACACTTCCGATCTCGACAGAGAGACGCGCGATGACGCGCGCCGAATGGTCATCGAGGCGTTCGCCGGAGAGTTCACCGACGCCGACTGGGAGCATTCGCTCGGCGGCATGCACGCGCTGATCTTCGACCATGGAGCGCTGATCGCACATGCCGCCGTGGTGCAGCGACGGCTGCTGTATCGGGATGCGGCGCTGCGGTGCGGCTACGTCGAGGGTGTCGCGGTGCGTGAAGACCGACGAGGACAGGGCCTCGCGACCGCCGTGATGGACGCCGCGGAGCAGGTGCTGCGTGGTGCGTATCAACTCGGGGCGCTCAGCGCGTCCGAGGCAGGCAGGCCCATCTACACCGCTCGCGGTTGGCTGGCCTGGCAGGGCCCGACGTCGGTGCTGGCACCTGCCGGGGTGTCGCGAACCCCCGACGATGACAACGGCCTGTTCGTCCTGCCGATCGACCTGCCGAACGGCCTGGTGCTCGATACCGCCGCCGAAATCACCTGCGATTGGCGCGAGGGCGACGTTTGGTAGCCGGGAGCTCACACCCACGCCGCCGGTGAGGTGAGCGGAAGTTCACGGCGGGGTCACGGCGGGGCACCTTCGGGCAACAAAAAATCCCTAACCTGCTGCTATGGGTTGCCGACGAGCGCGGACACGTCGTGGCAATGGCCGAGTAACCACTTGGAAACACGAGCTGAATAAACAGGTGCCATGAGTGAGCCCGACTGGGCACCGCTCACCGGATTCCGGGTGGCGGTGACCTCCGCTCGACGTGCCGAGGAACTGAGCGCACTGCTGCAACGTCGCGGAGCGACCGTGTCCAGCGCTGCGGCGATCGCAATGGTGCCGCTTCCCGATGACGACGCACTGCGCACACACACCGAAGCGCTGATCGAGGCTCCGCCCGACATCGTGATCGCGACCACCGGCATCGGGTTCCGCGGATGGGTCGCGGCGGCGGACGGGTGGGGGCTGGCCGGCGACCTGATCACTGCCCTCGGTAAGGCGCGCATCGTGTCGCGAGGACCGAAGGCCACCGGTGCGCTGCGGGCCGCGGGGCTACCCGAGGAGTGGTCACCCGAGTCGGAGTCTTCCCGCGAACTGCTGCACTACCTCGTCGAGGGCGGTATTGCCGGGCAACGGATCGCGGTGCAACTGCACGGTGCCACCGAGGACTGGGACCCGTACCCGGAGTTCCTCGACGAACTACGTGGCGCGGGTGCCGAAGTGGTGCCGATCCGGGTCTACCGGTGGCGCCCACCGCCTCGCAACGGAGACTTCGACCAACTCGTGGCCGGGATCGCGGAGGAGAAATTCGACGCGGTGAGTTTCACCTCCGCGCCCGCGGTCGCATCGGTGTTGCTACGGGCGAGGGAAATGGGCATCGAGGACCGGGTGCTCACCGCGCTGCGCAGCAACGTCCACGCGATGTGCGTCGGCCCCGTGACGGCGCGACCGCTGGTGCGGCTGGGCGTTCCCACGTCGGCACCGGAACGAATGCGGTTGGGCGCCTTGGCCCGGCACATCACCGACGAACTCCCCATGCTGTGCGCGCGCACGGTGCGGGTGGCCGGCCACGTGCTGGAGATCCGCGGGACGTGCGTACTCGTCGACGGCAACGTCAAGGCCGTGTCGCCGGCTGGCATGGCGACCATCCGGGCGCTCGCACATGATCCCGGCGCGGTGGTATCGCGCAACGCGCTGCTCGCCGCGTTGCCCGGCAGTGGCACCGATACGCACGCCGTCGAGACGGCCGTACTGCGGCTCCGAACCGCTTTGGGGGACAAGAACATCGTGTCAACGATCGTCAAGCGTGGCTATCGGCTGGCGATCGACGAGGATCTGGCGCACGCACTATGAGCTTTCCTGCGGCGAGCTTTCCTGCGGCGCACGTGTTGGTGGCACACGGCACTCGCAAGCAGTCCGGAATTGCGCTCATCGGCGACTTGGCCCACAGCGTGTCGGTAGCGCTGGGCGCAAGCGTCCACGTCGCGTTCGTCGACGTGCTCGGTCCGACGCCCAGCGAGGTCCTACGCGACCTGCGACGCGCGCGCAATCGTCTTGCCCGCCTTTCTTTCCCGCGGCTACCACGTCAACACCGACATCCCCGAGCACGTGGCGGCGAGCGGACATTCCGACGTCCTGATCACCGAAGCGCTGGGCCCCAGTCCACAACTGGGCCGCATGCTGGCCGATCGTCTCGTCGAATGTGGTTGGCGTCCAGGTGACGCGGTGGTTCTCGCCGCAGCCGGCACATCCAACCCTCACGCACTTTCCGACCTCAAGCGTGTCGCCGCCCTGCTGTCGGCGATCATCGGCGATCGAGCGGAACTCGCGTTCGCCGCCACGGGTGAACCCAACGTCGCCGACGCGGTCGCCCGCCTTCGCCGGCGAGGCGCCCGGCGAGTGGTCGTGGCGTCATACCTGTTGTCGGACGGCCTCTTTCAGGATCGCCTCCGCTGCAGCGGCGCTGATGGGATCGCCGAGCCGCTTGGGTTGCATCCGGCGATGGTGCGACTGATCACCAGCCGGTTTCGCCGCGCCCGCGTCCCGTTTCCGGTGTAGCGGGTGTGCGGGATCGTTTCCTCCGGAACGAACAGCCGAATTCTACGTTTGCCGCGACTGCCGCGCGGGTAGGCCCGCCCATATGATCAAACATGTCGCTGCCGCCATCGCTTTAATTGCCACGCCCGTAACCGCTTTGAGTGGCTGCTCGAATGAGCCTGCCGACAACTCGCCGACCACATCCGGGTCGGCGTCCAGCGCACAGACACTGACGACCCAACTGAAAACGGCCGACGGCGAGCCTGTCGCCGATGCGACGATCGACTTCACCAGCGGATACGCCACGGTGACCGTCGAGACCGTCGGGACCGGAATCCTCTCGCCCGGCCTGCACGGCCTGCACATCCATGCCGTCGGCAAGTGCGAAGGCGATTTCGCTTCGGCCGGTGACCACTTCCAGGCGCCTGGGCATACCGGCCAGCCCGCGAGCGGGGATCTTCCACCTCTGTTGGTGCGCTCGGATGGTGCCGGCAAACTCGTCGCCACCAGCGACAATTTCACCGAGGATCAGCTCAAAGGCCCTGACGGCTCGGCAATCATGCTCCACCAGGGCGCCGACATGGGCGCCGAGGACCCCGCCTCTGACCAGCGCCTCGCCTGCGGCGTACTCAGCCCGGCGAGCACCACCAGCACATCCGTCTCGACCTCGACATCGACCGTCACCACGACCGCAGCCACCACGGTTCCACCCAGCACCGTCACCGAAACGACGTCATCGGCCCCTGCGTCGTCGGCCCCCGTTGAGTCCGATACCAGCGTTGTTCCCAGTACCAGTACCAGCACTGTCACCGTGATCCAGCCCCCGTCGATCCCGGACATCACAGTGCCCCAGCTGCCCGGTCCCGATGGCGGCTGATCCGCCCCGGGTCAGGCGCCGACTTCTACGTTCCCGTCCACGATGCGCGTCGGGTAGACCGGCAGCGCGATGTCGGCATCGTCGAGGCAGACTCCGTCGTCAAGGCCGAACGCCTGCTTCTTGATCGGCGACTGGACTGTCGGGCGACCACCCCGGTCACCGACGATGCCGCGCGAGATCACCGCGGCGCCGGAGAACGGATCTATGTTGCCCACAGCATGCAGGCTACCGTCGTCAAGCCGGAACAACGCGACCTGTGTTCAAGTCCGCCAGCAGCACGCCGACGCCACGGCAGGGCACCAGGCGGTCATAGCCGCAGGCCGTCGTCCACACCTGAACATCGTTGAGCAGAGTCATCTCTGGGGCACCTTCGGTAGTCCGATGGGAACTTTGCGGCCTGACCGCTGCGTGAACTCGACGGTGGGGTCGGCGACGTCGGGCGCGTTGACGAACGAGACGAACCTCGACAGTTTCTCCGGGTCCTCGAGCACGCCCTTCCACTCACACGCGTAACCCTCGATGTGCCTGGCGACGGCCGCCTCGAACTCGTCGGCCAGCCCCAGCGAGTCATCGCAGACGACATCGCGCAGATGGTCCAGTCCGCCTTCGAGAGCCTCCACCCACGGCGCGGTTCGTTGCAGCCGATCGGCGGTGCGGATGTAGAACATGAGGAACCGATCGATGTAGCGCACCAGTGTCTCGTCGTCGAGGTCGCCCGCGAGCAGTTGGGCATGTTTGGGCGTCATGCCGCCGTTGCCGCCGACGTATAGGTTCCATCCGGTCTCGGTCGCAATGACACCGACGTCCTTGCCGCGCGCCTCGGCGCATTCGCGTGCACAGCCCGAGACGCCCATCTTGATCTTGTGCGGCGCCCGCAGCCCGCGGTAGCGCAGCTCGAGATTGATGGCCATCTGCACCGAATCCTGTTGTCCGTAACGGCACCAGTCGCTGCCGACACAGCTCTTCACCGTCCGCAGCGCCTTGCCGTACGCGTGTCCCGACTCCATTCCGCCCTCGACGAGCCGCCGCCAGATGTCGGGCAGCTGGTCGACCCGGGCACCGAACATGTCGATGCGCTGACCGCCGGTGATCTTGGTGTAGAGATCGAAATCCCTGGCGATCTCGCCGATCAGGATCAGCTGCTGGGGGGTGATGTCGCCGCCGGGCACACGCGGCACGATCGAATAACTGCCGTTGCGCTGGATGTTGGCCAGGAAGTGGTCGTTGCTGTCCTGCAGCGAGGCCTGTTCACCATCGAGGATGTGCTCGGAGCTCGTCGACGCCAGGATGGATGCGACCGCGGGTTTGCATATGTCGCAACCCTTTCCGGTGCCGAAGCGCTCGATCAGGGCCGAGAACGTCCTTATCGAAGTCGCTGAGATGATCTCGAAAAGCTCTGCCCGCGAATGACTGAAGTGCTCGCACAACGCCTTGGACTGTTCAACGCCCTCGGCCTCCAGCAGTTGCTTGAGCAGTGGTACACACGATCCGCACGAGGTGCCGGCCAGCGTGCAATTCTTCAGGCCGGGCACATCGCAGCAGCCGCCTGCGATGGCGTCGGTGAGATCGCCCTTCGTGACGTTGTTGCACGAGCAGATCTGAGCTGCGGCCGGCAGCGCACCGACGCCCAGATCCCCCGCCACCGTCGGATCCGGCCGGTGCGATCAGCGCGAGGGCATCGCCAGGCAGTTGTTCGCCGACCATCGGCCGCAGAATGCCGTACGCAGACGCGTCCCCCACCAGGATGCCGCCGAGGAGCGTCTTCGCATCGTCGGAGAGCACCAGCTTCGCGTAGGTCTGGTTGACCGCGTCGTTGATCGCCACCTCCAAGCAGTCCGGGGTGACGCCCATCGCATCGCCGAAGCTGGCCACGTCTACCCCGAGCAGCTTGAGCTTGGTCGACATATCGGCCTCGGGGAATTCCGCCTCACCGCCCAACAGCCGGTCCGCGGCCACCTCGGCGCTTGTGTAGCCGGGACCGACCAAGCCATAGCAGCGGCCATCGATCGCCGCGACCTCGCCGATCGCGAAGATATTGGGATCTGCGGTGGCACAGGATAAATCGGTGAGGACCCCGCCACGATCGGCGAGCGCCAGTCCGGCATCACGCGCCAGTTCATCACGGGGCCGAACACCTGCTGCGAACACGACCACACCAGTGTCGATGAACGTCCCGTCGCTCAGCGTCACCCGCAGCGAGTCGTCGTCGGCGGACCGCCGCACGGGCCGATTTCGTTGTGCCGGAGCGATACTGTCGGTGCCGACGCCGGTGTGCACGGCGATTCCCAGTTCGGCGATCATCCTGCCCAGCAGTGCCCCGCCGGCCTCGTCAAGCTGCTGGGCCATCAGGCGGGGCGCCATCTCGACGACGTGCGCGTGCAGCCCGAACGAGCGCAGGGCGTTGGCGGCCTCCAGACCCAGCAGACCGCCACCGATGACCACCCCGACCGGATTGCCTGCGTGTACGGCGCGCTGCGCACTTGCGCGGATCGCGTCGAGGTCGTCGAGGGTCCGATAGACGTGGCACGCAGGCAGGTCGCGTCCGGGCACCGGAGGAACGAACGCATACGACCCCGTGGCCAACACGAGGGCGTCGTAGTCGACCCGGTCGCCGTCGGCGGTCCTGACGTTCTTGGCGGCCCGGTCGATGCCGGCCACCGGGCTGCCCAACCGGGTTTCGACCAGTTCATCGTCGGGATAGGAATTGCCGGGCAGGGCCAGTAGCCCGCGATCCCAGTGTTCGGTGTAGCCGGTCAGTCCCACCCGGTCGTAGGCCGCGTCCGCCTCCTCGGCGAGTACCGTCACGCGCCATTCACCGTCGGTGTCGCGCGAACGCAACGCCTCGACGAACCGGTGACCGACCATGCCGTGGCCGACGACCACGACGTTTCTTGACGCCCGCATGTCGGGAAGGCTAAGCAGCGGATATTGCCGCAATGTCGCCTTGTGTGAAGCGGCCATCACGGTGTGCTCACCGTCGTCGAGCGGCAGATGTGAGCGACCTGTAAGCCCGCGGTCGGTTAGGGAAACCGCGTGGTCGGGGTGGTCGGGGTGGTCGTCGACTGCTCGGTGGTGGGAGTAGGAACGACGGGGTTGAACTCGCTGGTCTGGACCCTTGGCACCGTATAGCTGGTCGTGGTTGTCGAGGACGTGGTGTATGTCGACGGGGTGGCCGACGAAGAGGGAACGAACACCGTCTCGGGGACCTTCGACGAATCCGAGGTGCGTATCACCGCATAGACCAGGATCGCGACCAGGATCAGCGCCGCGACGCCCGCCGCCACGACGAGCGATCGCTCGTCGTACCAGTTCGGCTCCTCGTCACTCGCCACAGGCGGAATGCTATGCCCAGCGCTGCAGGATCTCCCCTGCACTTGCTGACAACGCACGCTGCAGGAACGGGCCAAAGCTGATCCGGCCGACGCCGAGCGGCCCGAACGACGCGGGGTCGTCTTGATCGGGAAGCGCGATCGCGTTGACGGGCAACGGAAGTTCTGCGGTCAAGCGCCGCATCGTGTCCGGATCGTGGCGGCCGACCGGATACAACGAATCCGCGCCCGCGGCAGCCGCTTCCGCGAGTCGTGCGATCGCGCGGTCCACCCGGTCGGACGCATCGCCGTCCTGGCGGAGGAACAGGTCGGTACGCGCATTGACGACCACGTGCACTCCCGCTTCGTCGGCGGCCTGGCGCAGCGCGCCGACGAGGGCGGCGTGCTCGGTCGCCGAACGCAGCCGGCCGCCCTCGCCGTGCACGGTGTCCTCGATGTTCAGACCGACGGCGCCGGCCTCCAGCAGGCCTGTGATCAGTCGCGTCGGCGTTTGTCCGTAACCCGATTCGATGTCGACCGAGATCGGGACGTCGTTTCCCTCGATGGCCGCGGTGATCTGCGCGATCCTGGCGAGCACATCCTCGAACGTCATGCCCTCCTGATCGCTCTTGCCGACGGAATCGGCCAGCGGGTGGCTGCCGACGGTGAGCGCGGCAAACCCCGCATCGACCGCCAGCCTCGCCGACCAGGCATCCCACACCGTCGGCAGTACCACCGGGTTTCCGGGCTGGTGCAGCGCCAGCAGGGCGTCGGCGCGCTCCACGAGAACCGTGTCGGACATTGGCAAACCTCCGCTTCAGACGTGATCCGTCTCACTAGGTACTGCATGATGTGACTAGCCCCAGGTGTCGTAACGTGATGCCTGACACCCTTCAGCCCAAGGAGGTCACTTGTCCAGCACTACCGAACTTGCCGAACTGCACGAGCTAATCGGAAGCCTGCGTCGGTGCGTCACATCGTTGGCGTCGAGGTACGGCGACAGCCCCGCCACGCGCCGGATCGTCAATGACGCGGAGCGCATCCTCAACGACATCGACCGTCTGGACATTGACGCCGAGGAGCTCGAGCTCACCCGTGGCGTGGCTCACCATCACGCAGGTGAAAGGATTGCGATTCCGGACACGCAGTACGACACCGATTTCTGGCGCGGTGTCGACGATGAGGGTCTGGGCGGCACGCGCTAGGCGCGGCACCGCCCGACCGGGATACATCAACACCGAGAGGTAACAGTGAGCGCACCCACCGCCGACCGCAAGGCGACCGGCGTCTTTTCGCCGAGCCGTGCCCAGATCCCGCAGCGCACCCTGCGCACCGACCGCTGGTGGCAGTCACCGCTGGTCGTTGATCTGGGCTTCGCCGCGTTCGTGATCTACGCGACGGTGCGGGCCTTCCTGCAGAACAACTACTACGTCGCCGAATACCACTACCTGACACCGTTCTACTCACCGTGTGTCGTGAAGTGGAACGAGGCCACGCAGTCAGGCTGCATTCCCGAGGCCAGCCACTTCGGCCAGTTCCTGCCCGACGTTTGGTGGCTGCCCTACGCGGCGGTCACACTGCCGTTCCTGCTGCTGTTCCGGCTGACGTGCTACTACTACCGCGGGGCGTACTACCGCTCGGTGTGGCAGGCCCCGACCGCATGTGCGGTCGCCGAGCCGCATGCGAAGTACACCGGTGAGACCCGCTTCCCGCTGATCATCCAGAACACACACCGGTACTTCTTCTACATCGCGGCGATCATCTCGGTGATCAACACCTACGACGCGATCATCGCGTTCCAATCTCCGAGCGGCTTCGGATTCGGTTTGGGCAACGTCATTCTCGTCGTCAACGTGGTGATGTTATGGGTGTACACGCTGTCGTGCCACTCCTGCCGTCACGTCGTCGGTGGCCGCCTCAAGCACTTCTCCAAACACCCTGTGCGGTATTGGATGTGGACTCAGATCAGCAGGCTGAACACACGGCACAAGCTGTATGCCTGGGTCACGCTGGGAACACTGATGTTGACCGACTTCTACATCATGTTGGTCGCCAGCGGCACCATTTCTGACCTGAGATTTATTGGCTGACAAGCATATTCGCAATCTAGTGAGGATTATCAATGGTTGAGGTCGAGCGGCACGAGTACGACGTGGTCGTGATCGGGGCCGGCGGCGCGGGTTTGCGTGCGGTCATCGAGGCGCGGGAACGTGGCCTGAAGGTGGCCGTGATCACGAAGTCGTTGTTCGGCAAGGCACATACGGTCATGGCCGAGGGTGGATGCGCCGCCGCGATGGGCAATGCGAACCCCAAGGACAACTGGCAGGTGCACTTCCGCGACACCATGCGTGGCGGGAAGTTCCTGAACAACTGGCGCATGGCCGAACTGCACGCCAAGGAGGCGCCCGACCGCGTCTGGGAGCTGGAGACCTACGGTGCGCTTTTCGACCGCACCAAGGACGGGCGGATCAGCCAGCGCAACTTCGGCGGTCACACCTACCCGCGGCTCGCCCACGTCGGCGACCGCACGGGCCTGGAGATCATCCGAACCCTGCAGCAGAAGATCGTCTCGCTCCAGCAGGAGGACAAGGCCGAGTTCGGTGACTACGAGGCGCGTATCCGGGTCTTCCACGAGTGCACCATCACCGACCTGGTGAAGGACGGCGACCGGATTGCGGGCGCGTTCGGCTACTGGCGCGAGAGCGGCAATTTCGTCCTCTTCGAGACACCTGCGGTGGTGATGGCCACCGGTGGCATCGGCAAGTCCTACAAGGTGACGTCGAACTCGTGGGAGTACACCGGCGACGGCCACGCCCTGGCGCTGCGCGCCGGCGCGACCCTGATCAACATGGAGTTCGTCCAGTTCCACCCGACCGGCATGGTGTGGCCGCCCAGCGTCAAGGGCATCCTCGTCACCGAGGGTGTGCGCGGCGACGGCGGAGTGCTGAAGAACTCCGAGGACGACCGATTCATGTTCGACTACATCCCGCCGGTGTTCAAGGGCCAGTACGCGGAGTCCGTCGAGGAAGCCGACCAGTGGCTCAAGGACAACGACTCGGCCCGTCGAACACCTGACCTGCTGCCGCGCGACGAAGTGGCCCGCGCCATCAACTCAGAGGTCAAGGCTGGCCGCGGCACGCCGCACGGCGGCGTCTTCCTCGACATCGCGTCGCGGCTGCCCGCCGAGGAGATCAAGCGTCGGCTGCCGTCGATGTATCACCAGTTCATGGAGCTCGCCGAGGTCGACATCACCAAGGAGCCCATGGAAGTCGGGCCGACCTGTCACTACGTCATGGGCGGAATCGAGGTGGATCCCGACACCGGTGCGGCCAAGACACCTGGACTGTTCGCAGCGGGTGAGTGCTCGGGCGGCATGCACGGCTCCAACCGGCTCGGCGGCAACTCGCTGTCGGACCTGCTGGTGTTCGGCAGGCGCGCGGGAATGGGTGCCGCCGACTACGTTCGCGCGCCTGTCCGACCGGCCGAATGTGTCCGAGTCCGCCGTCGACGACGCGACCAAACTGGCGCTCGCGCCGTTCGAGGGTCCGTCCAACGGCGATGCGTCGGAGAATCCCTACACGCTGCAGCTCGACCTGCAGGACTCGATGAACAGCGCTGGTCGGCATCATCCGCAAGGCCGACGAAGTGTCCGAGGCGATCGACAAGCTCAAGGAGCTGCGGGAGCGCTACAAGCGCGTTCGGGTAGAAGGTGGCCGGCATTTCAATCCCGGCTGGCATCTGGCCGTCGACCTGCGCAACATGCTCATCGTCAGCGAATGCATTGCGATGGCCGCGCTGGAACGCACGGAAAGCCGTGGCGGGCACACCCGCGACGACCATCCGTCCATGGATTCGACGTGGCGCAAGACGCTGCTGGTGTGCCGCGCCGGCCAAACCGGTGGGGCTGAGGCGGTCGTGCCGGAGGTCTCCATCACCCGCGAAGACCAGATCCCGATGCGCGACGACCTGCTCGAGCTCATCGAGGTGGAAGAGCTGGAGAAGTACTTCACGTCCGAGGAACTCGCCAACCATTCGGCAAGGAGAGCCTGATGAGCTACCAAGCGAATATGCGGGTATGGCGCGGCGACGAGAGCGGCGGCGACCTGCAGGACTACTCGGTCGAGGTCAACGAGGGCGAGGTGGTGCTCGACATCATCCACCGGCTGCAGCAGACGCAGACCGGGGACCTCGCGGTGCGGTGGAACTGCAAAGCGGGCAAGTGCGGATCCTGCTCGGCCGAGATCAACGGCCGCCCTCGGCTGATGTGCATGACACGGATGTCGACGTTCGAACCGACCGAAACCATTACGGTCACCCCGCTTCGGACGTTCCCGGTGATCCGCGACCTGGTCACCGACGTGTCCTTCAACTACGAGAAGGCCAGGGAGATACCGTCGTTCACCCCGCCGAAGGATCTGCAGCCGGGCGAGTACCGGATGATGCAGGAGGACGTGAACCGGTCACAGGAGTTCCGCAAGTGCATCGAGTGCTTCCTGTGCCAGAACACCTGTCACGTGGTGCGTGACCACGAGGAGAACAAGGAGGCCTTCGCCGGCCCGCGGTACCTGATGCGTCAGACGGAGCTCGACATGCATCCGCTGGACACCCGGGGCACCCGTGCGGTGCAGGCGCAGGAAGAGAACGGCCTGGGCTTCTGCAACATCACCAAATGCTGCACCGAGGTGTGCCCCGAGCACATCAAGATCACCGACAACGCCTTGATTCCGCTCAAGGAGCGCGCCGCCGACCGCAAGTACGACCCGGTGGTGTGGTTGGGAAACAAGCTTTTCCGGCGCAGCTGATTCGCGGGGTTTTCGCAGGGTTGAGGAGGGCGCTCACGCGGGTAGCCTCTAAAGAAGCAGCCGATCATCGACGAAAGGCGGCCTATGAGCATGCAGGCACCCCACAGCATCAACGACATCCGCACCGCGATTCGGGAACTCACCAGTCGCGCCGAGTTGGCCCGCAAGGAGGGTCGCGACCGCCGACGCGGAGGAGATCGAACGGCGTATCGACGGCTACCGGGAGGAACTCGCCGCGCGACCGTGACGCGCTCGGGGCGCTAGACGCCCAAGCGACGGAAAGTGCTGCGGTGGAACACGATCGGCGATACATCGTCGTGCACGGTGATATCGCTGACTCGCAGGATCACGATGGTGTGATCCCCGGCCGGGATCAATTGCTCGATCGCGCTCTCCAACCACACGCTGGTGCCACCGACGAACACCGCACCGGATTCCCGCGAGTGCGTGTCGAGGCCGGCGAACCGATCGCCGGTCTTGGCCGCCAACGCGCGGGCGGCGGCGTCGTGCGATTCACCGAGCACGCTGATGCCCAGGTGGGGCAGGTCCCGAAGTTTCGGCCATGTCTCTGAGGTGTTCTGCACGCAGAACGACACCAGCGGCGGATCCAGTGACACCGGCACGAACGTGCTGGCCGCCAGACCTACCCGAACGCCGTCGACCTCGGCCGCTATCGCGATGACACCGGACGGAAAATGGCCGAACGCCTCCCGCAGCGATGTGGGGCTCAGATCGTTCTCGCTCATCGACTCCATTTTCGCATGTATCCGGCCGGCGCAGGACAACCAGCCGACGCCGGGCCGCGCTGGCACTTCGGATGTGAGGGCCCTTCACGCTCGCGTCAATTATCGATAGATTGGTCATCGCGTCCAATGACGTTGCCGCGTCCGGGGCTCACCGGCTGCCTGTCGATCGAATGCGCATCGCAGCCAATGTCGCGCCGACGTGCAGCCCGATGCAGTTGCCACGGAAACTCTTGATGTCCGATAACCAGGCTCCACCCGGGAACATGGCAGGCGCGACGCCCGCCATGGGCCGTTCGCTCGGAGCGCTGGATGGTCTGAACTTCTTCCTTGCCGATGTTCAATCGGGGCTGGGGCCGTTCCTGGGTATCTATCTGCTCACCGTGCCCGGCTGGAACCCGGCCGACATCGGGTTGGTGCTAACCGTCGGCGGTCTCGTCGGCCTCGTCGTGCAGACGCCGATCGGCGCCCTGATCGACAAGACACTGCACAAGCGCGCCCTGATCATCGTGGCGGCGGTCGTGACCGCGGCCGGAGCCTTCATGATCACCGTGCAGCCCAGCTACTCGGTGATCGCCGCCGCGCAAGTAGTCACCGGCATCGCCGGCACGGTATTCCCGCCGGCCATCGCGGCCGTCGCCCTGGGCCTGGTGGGCGCGGCGGCCTACACCTACCGCACCGGACGGATGCAGGCGTTCAACCACGCAGGGAACGTGGTCGGCGCCATCGTCTTCGGCCTGGCGGGCTACCTCATCACCATCAAAGCCGGATTCTGGTTTGCCGCGGGAACTGCGATCCTGGTCGTGATCGCCACCCTGATGATCAATCCGCGGCTGATCGACAACGACGTGGCCCGCGGCCTCATCCCCGGCGGACCCGGAACGGAGGCCGGACACAAGAAACCGTCCGGCTTCAAAGTCCTGCTGGAATCCCGTCCGCTGCTGGCGGTGTGTGCGGCAACGCTGTTGTGGCAGCTCGCCAACGGCGCGATGTTGCCGCTGACCGGACAGGAACTGGCGCTGGAGAACGTGCGGATGGGCACCCTCTACCAGGCCGCGTTGATCATCGTCGCGCAGCTGGTGATGATCCCGATGGCCATAATGGTCGCCAAGAAGGGCAAGGAGTGGGGCCGCAAGCCGATCTTCCTCGCCGCCTTCATCGTTCTGCCGATTCGCGGTGTGCTGTTCACCGCCTGGGATCACCCCCTCTACATCATCTCCATCCAGATCCTGGACGGCATCGGAGCGGGCATCTTCGGAGCGATGTTCGTCCTGGTGATCGCCGATCTCACCCGGGGCACCGGACACTTCAACCTCGCTCTCGGCGCGGCCACCACTGTGCAGGGCATCGGGGCCGCGCTGAGCCCCACCCTCGCCGGCATCGTCGCGGTGGCCGCAGGCTTTCACATCGCTCTGTTCGTGCTTGCCGGGGTTGCGGTCGTGGCCCTCATCGTGTTCGTCATCGGCGTACCCGAGACCGCGAATATCACTGCTGACGTTGCGGATTCATTGGACAGCCCGCGGTGAGAGCGGAGCTGACTCAGCCGCCTCGGCCGCGACCCCGACCCGGTCTGGTCGGGCGCGGCACCGCAGGACTGAGTCAGTCGGCCCAGCGCTGCGCTTCCATCTCGGCGGGGCGGCCCGTCTGCAGCGGCACGTCGAGACCGTCGTAGATCCCGGGCTTCTGGGTCGACAGCCAGTGCAGCGCGCCGAGCAGGCGGTTGGCCGCGGTCGTGTTGCCGCCATCAGCGCGCGTGCCGCCGGGCACGTCGGCGCGACTGGTGATGGTGAGCTCGGGGTCGCCGTGCACGATCACCCGGTGATCACCGACTCCTTCGTCGGGATATGGCCAGTCGGGCGCGCAGGACTCATGGATGCGGGTGATGTGGTCGATGACGATGCGTTCGCGGCCGCTCGACCTTTCCGATCACCTTCAGCCAGAAGGCGCCCTGAGTGCCTTTCTCGAATCGTCCCATCACGGTGTCGACGGACTCCTCCAGCGGTCGGCGTTCGACCTCCTCGGTGATCTCGTCGATCTCGAGGCCGAGGCCCCGGCCGATGAGCCGCAGGTTGCCGCCCCACACCATGGTCGGGACGGACGGCAACAGCATCATCGGCACAGGATCATCCGGGCCCATGGGCCCTCCGAAACCACACGACACCTTCACGGCATACGGCTGGTCGTAGGTGGAGTAGTCGAAGATCTCCTGACAATGGATCGATTGGATCCGCGTGCACAACCCGGCGGCGATGACGGCCAGCGCATCGTTTCCCCAGCCGGGGTCGACACCGCTGACGAGCAGGGTGGAACGGCCCTCCTCGGCGGCCTGGCTCAATCGGTCGACCCATTCCTGGGGCCCCGAGCGCGGGTCATAGAGCGAGTAGAGCGACGGCGTGACGACGTGCGAACCGGCGCGCAGGCACCGTTCGATGTCGTTGACCGCATCATCGGGGCGGATGTCGCCGGACGCCATGTAGGCGACCGCATCGCAGTCCGCCAGTGCGGCGTCGACATCGGTGGTGGCCGTGACGCCGGTCGGCTGGTCCAGGCCGGCGAAGGTCGACGCGTCCTTGCCCGCCTTGTCCGGCGAGGACGTGATGACGCCCGACAGCTGCAACCCGGGGAACGCCACCGCGCTCCGGATCGCCGTAGCCCCCATATTGCCTGTTCCCCACACTGCGACTCGAAGCACGCGAACACCCTATCCGGCCCGCCCCGTGACGAGTTTCACAGTGCCGCGAAAGCGCCTGGAAATACCGTGTCAACTGGGCTTTTGAACTCCCAACCAACCAGCGGGTTGCTTAGCCGGATGGAAATTGCTCCCGCCTGCTTTGTGTTCAAGTTACTGAGCGGTATAGTTCGGACCAGTTACTGGTGGGTAACTTAGCCAAAAGTACCCAACCGCAAGTGGCATTCTCGACGAGGAGGAACAGTGAGCCACTACAAGAGCAACGTACGTGACCAGGAATTCAACCTGTTCGAGGTCTTCGGGCTCGACAAGGTTCTGGGTACCGGCGACTACACCGATATCGATGTAGACACCGCCCGCGAAATGCTCGGCGAGATGGCGCGACTGGCCGCAGGGCCGATCGCCGAATCGTTCGCCGACTCGGATCGCAATCCGCCGGTCTTCGACCCCAAGACCCATACCGTCGCGCTGCCCGAGTCGTTCAAGAAGTCGATGCGGGCGCTGCTCGACGGCGGCTGGGACAAGGTCGGCGTGCTCGAGGAGCTCGGCGGCATGCCGATGCCCCGCTCGCTGCAGTGGGCACTGATCGAGCACATCCTGGGCGCCAACCCCGCGGCCTATATGTACGCGATGGGCTCGGGCATGGCCGAGATCTTCTACAAGAACGGCACCGACGAGCAGAAGAAGTGGGCCGTGCTGGCCGCCGAGCGCGGTTGGGGCGCGACCATGGTGCTGACCGAGCCCGACGCGGGCTCCGACGTCGGCGCCGGCCGCACCAAGGCCGTACAGCAGCCCGACGGCACCTGGCACATCGACGGCGTCAAGCGCTTCATCACCTCGGGCGACTCCGACGACCTGTTCGAGAACATCATGCATCTGGTGCTGGCCCGCCCCGAGGGCGCAGGCCCGGGCACCAAGGGGTTGTCGCTGTTCTTCGTGCCGAAGTTCCACTTCGATCCCGAGACCGGCGAGCCCGGTGAGCGCAACGGTGTGTTCGTCACCAACGTCGAGCACAAGATGGGCCTCAAGGTCTCTGCCACCTGCGAGCTCTCGCTCGGCCAGCACGGCACTCCCGCCGTCGGCTGGCTCGTCGGCGACGTGCACGACGGTATTGCGCAGATGTTCGACGTCATCGAGCAGGCTCGAATGATGGTGGGCACCAAGGCCATTGCGACACTGTCGACCGGCTACCTCAACGCGCTCGAGTACGCAAAGGAGCGCGTGCAGGGTGCCGACATGACGCAGATGACCGACAAGACGGCGCCGCGCGTGACCATCACGCACCACCCCGATGTGCGTCGTTCGCTGATGACCCAGAAGGCATACGCCGAGGGTCTGCGCGCGCTGTACCTCTACACGGCGACCTATCAGGACGCCGCGGTGGCCAAGACCGTGCACGACATCGACGCCGAGCTGGCGGTCAGGGTCAACGACCTGCTGCTGCCGATCGTCAAGGGTGTCGGTTCTGAGCAGGCCTACGCCAAGCTGACCGAGAGCCTGCAGACCTTCGGTGGTTCCGGCTTCCTGCAGGACTACCCGATCGAGCAGTACATCCGCGACGCCAAGATCGACTCGCTGTACGAGGGCACCACCGCCATCCAGGCGCAGGACTTCTTCTTCCGCAAGATCGTCCGCGACAAGGGTGCGGCGCTGGCGCACGTGGCAGGGCAGATCGAGCAGTTCGTCAAGAACGAGTCCGGCAACGGCCGGCTCAAGGCCGAACGTGCACTGCTGGCGACCGCGCTGGAGGATGTGCAGGCCATGGCGGCCTCGCTGACCGGCTACCTGATGGCCGCGCAGGAGAACCCGGCCGAGCTCTACAAGGTCGGCCTCGGTTCGGTGCGCTTCCTGATGAGCGTCGGCGATCTGGTGATCGGCTGGCTGCTCGCCAAGCAGGCCGCGGTGGCGATCGAGGCGCTCGACAACGGCGCAAGCGGTGCCGACCAGGCGTTCTACGAGGGCAAGGTCGGCGTGGCGTCGTTCTTCGCGAAGAACTTCCTCCCGCTGCTGACCAGCACCCGGGCCATCGTCGAGAATCTCGACAACGACGTGATGGAACTGGACGAGGCAGCCTTCTAGAACGCCTCAAACCAGGCCTCGAACCAAAGCGCCCCCGGACTCTTCCCGGGGGCGTTTTGCACGTGCTCTATGCAACGCTATCGACGTTGTGCAGCAAAAGTGCGAGAGGACGCCTGCAGTTTGTCGATAGCGATGCGCAGGCGGTGCAGTCCTACAGAAACTAGGGCGGGTTCGGGAGGACATCTAGGTGCGTCTCATTGGTCTCGCGCGTCCGGCTTTCAACCCTTATGCCGGCTCTTCGGAATCGTCACTCCCGAACCCGTCGTGCGATCGATCGTACGCCTGTGATTGCCGTCACACCAGAGCCGAAATCGTCGTCATCCGTCCTTAGCACGCAACAGCGCCCTGGTGCGCTCTCGCGCCTCCCGCGAGTTGTCGAAGACCGATGCGGTGAACTCGTCGACACCCGCGGCACTCAGTTCGTCGAGGCGCTCGGAAACCGTCTGCTCGTCGCCGATGATCGCGGCATCCTCGGGCCCGGCACAGCCCTCGCGATCCAGCATCGCGCGGTACGACGGCAGCGTGCCGTAGATCGCGAACTCCTGCGCGGCCTGTTCACGCGCACCGTCGACGTCGTCGGTCACACTGACGGGTAGCGACGCGCCCACCCGCACCGCCGACTCAGGTCGCCCCGCCTCGACGGCGGCACCGCGCAGTGTCGGCACGACGTGTTCGGCCAGGGTCTTGGGCCCGGTCATCCAGGTGAGCGTGCCCGCGGTGCGCCGTCCGGCAAGCCGCAGCATCTGTGGACCCAGCGCAGCGAGATATACGTCGGGTGCCGGTGCGCCGGGTATCTGCAACGCCCCCCGGGTGGTCCAGAATTCGCCGGTCGCATCCGCGGGCTGGCCGGCCAGCAGCGGCTGCAGGCCGTCGAGGTACTCGCGCATCTGACGCACGGGCTTGTCCCAGGAGATACCCCACACGCCTTCGGTGACCATGCGGTGGCTCATGCCGATGCCGAGCGAGAACCGGCCGCCGCCGATGAGGCTGAGCGTGAGGGCGCGTTGCGCCAGCTGCATCGGGTGCTGCACCTGGATGGGGATGACGGCCGATCCCACCTCGATGCCGTCGACCTCGCGAAGCGCCACCCCGAGCGCGATGGGCAGGTCGGCATCGTAGGGAAGCTGGGCCAGCCACACCCGGCGGAAGCCTTCGTCGCGCAGCTTGGCGAGGTTGCGCACCAGGGCGTCGACGGGAGCGGGGGCGGCAGTGTTCAGTCCGACGATGGACAGGCTGATCTCCATTGGCTTATCGAAGCACGCGCGGCGGCGAGCCTGACCCCGCATCGACGGGACGTCCGAACATACTTTGGCGATGACGACCGAACTCGCCCGCCTGCAACACTTCGGCCCGAACTGGTTCGCGTCGGTGATGGGCACCGGCATCGTCGCCACCGCCGGAGTCACGCTTCCGGTACACGTTCCCGGGCTGCACGTGTTCTCGCGGGTGGTGTGGGTGATTGCGTCGGTCCTGTTGGTCATGCTGATCGTCGCGGTTTCGGTCCAGTGGGCTCGCCACCCGACCGTGGCGCGCGGTCACGTACGTAACCCGCAGATGACGCACTTCTACGGCGCCGCACCGATGGCACTCATGACCGTCGGCTCGGGTGCGCTGCTCACGGGCAAGGATCTGATCGGCGAGCGAATCGCCGTCGACATCGCGTGGGTGTTGTGGACGTCGGGCACCATCGGCGGGCTGTTCACGGCAGCGACCATCCCGTTCCTGATGTTCACGCAACTCAACGTCGAACCGGACGCCGCCTTCGGTGGCTGGCTGATGCCGGTGGTGCCGCCGATGGTGTCCGCCGCGTCGGGCGCGCTGCTGATCCCGCACATGGCGCCGGGCACCGGGCGCACCACGATGCTCTACGGCTGCTACGCGATGTTCGGGCTGTCCCTCGTCGCGGCGCTGATCATCATCGCCATGATCTGGAGCAGGCTCGCCCTCTATGGCACGTCGGGCACCACCCGGGTGCCGACTCTGTGGATCGTGCTCGGCCCGCTGGGACAAGGCATCACCGCCGCCGGTCTGCTCGGCGCGAATGCGGCATTGGCGGTGCCGCCGGAACTGGCCAGCGGAATGAACGTGTTCGCGGTCCTGTTCGGCGTGCCGGTGTGGGGATTCGCGGTGCTGTGGATCGTGCTGGCGACCGAACTGACGGTCCGCACTCTGCGGCGCGGGATGCCGTTCGCGCTGACCTGGTGGAGCCTGACGTTCCCCGTTGGCACGTTCGTCACCGGCACCACGCAACTGGCGAACCACACCGGGCTGCCCGCGTTCCGGGTGGCCGCCGGTGTCGCCTATCTCGCCCTGCTGAGCACCTGGGGGCTGGTCGCCGTACAAACCGCCCGGGGCAGCCTCGGCGGAGCTCTGTTCACTCCGCCTCCGGCCGCCGGCCCAATCAGGGCCAAAAAAGATCCGCCGCCGAACCCCTCAGTCGGCGGCAGGAGCTAGAGCTCCGTGCTGACGTCGGGTCGGGGGGTCAGACGCCAACACGGAGCTATCCGGTGTATCGACGCCGCCCACGGCGCCGTTACAGGCCGCGCGCAACAATTATTCGGGCCCGGACCTACGCCTCGAGAATCGCCGCGACGCCCTGGCCGCCCGCCGCGCAGATCGAGATCAGACCGCGGACGGGACCGCCGTTCTCTCCCCCTCTTTCTTCCTTCGTCTGCTTCAGCTGCTTGGCCAACTGCGCGAGGATGCGGCCACCGGTCGCCGCGAACGGATGGCCCGCTGCCAGCGAGGAACCGTTGACGTTGAGCTTGCTCCTGTCGATGCTGCCCAGCGCCTTGTCCAGGCCGAGCCGCTCCTTGCAGTACTCCTCGGACTCCCATGCCGCCAGGGTGGCAAGGACGACGGACGCGAACGCTTCGTGAATCTCGTAGAAGTCGAAGTCGCCAAGGCTCAAGCCGTTTCGCGCCAGCAGCCGCGGCACCGCGTAGGTGGGTGCCATCAACAGGCCGTCCGTCACCGTTGACGTAGTCCACGGCCGCGGTCTCGCCGTCGACGAAATACGCCAGCGGCTCGATCGAATGTGCGGTCGCCCACTCGTCGCTTGCGAGCAGCGCCACCGAGGCGCCGTCGGTGAGCGGCGTCGAGTTGCCCGCGGTCATGGTCGCGTCACCGGCCTTCACACCGAACACCGGCTTGAGGGTGGCCAGCTTCTCCGCCGACGAATCGGCCCGCAGGTTGTTGTCTCGGTAGACGCCGAGGAACCCGGTGACGAGGTCGTCGAAGAACCCGCGGTCGTACGCCGCGGACATGTTGCGGTGGCTGGCGGCGGCCAGCTCGTCCTGATCGACACGCTTGATGCCCATCTTCTTCGCCGTGATCGCGGCGTGCTCACCCATCGAAAGCCCGGTCCGCGGCTCGCTGTTGACCGGGATCTCCACGCCCACCGACGCGGGCAGCTTGCCGACCAGCTTGAGCCGGTCCACGTTGGATTTGGAGCGCCGCAGCCCGAGCAGGACGCGGCGCAGATCGTCGCCGAACGCGATCGGTGCGTCCGAGGCGGTATCCACACCTCCAGCCGCCGCCACTTCGTAGCGGCCTGCCGCGACTCCGTCGGCCGCGGCGATGGCCGCCTGCAACCCCGTCCCGCAGGCCTGCTGGATGTCGAACGCGGGTGTGTAGGCCGACAGTGAGCTGCCCAGCACGCATTCACGCATCAGGTTGAAGTCGCGGCTGTGTTTGAGGACTGCGCCGCCGATCACGGCCCCCAAAGTCTCGCCTGCCAGGTGGTACCGGTCGATGAGGCCGTCGAGCGCCGCGGTGAACATGTCCTGGTTGGAGGCATCGGCGTACGCGCCATCCGAGCGTGCGAACGGAATTCTGTTGCCACCGAGAATTGCAACCGGTCGGCGGGTATCTCTAGCCATGAGACCCATAGTACCCACCATCCTTACTCTGGAGTAAGTTCGTCCCCATGGCTACCGATCTGTACTCACAACTCGTCCACTCGACGCCCGGATCGTTCCTCGCCAAGCAGCTCGGCATCCCACAGCCCGAGACGCTGCGCCGCTACCGGGCCGGCGATCCCCCTCTGGCAGGCACGCTGCTGATCGGCGGCGGTTCGATTGCCGGCTCAGCCGGCGGTGAGGGACGCGTCGTGGAACCACTGCGGACCGCGCTGTCCGAGGACTACGACGTGGTCTCCAACAACCTCGGCGGCCGGTGGGCCGACTCGTTCGGCGGGCTGGTGTACGACGCCACCGGCATCACCGAGCCCGCGGATCTCAAGGGGCTGTACAAGTACTTCACCCCGCTGCTGCGTAACCTCGGCCCGTCCGGACGGATCGTCGTCGTCGGCACCACACCCGAGGACACCGCCAGCGTGTCCGAACGCATAGCGCAGCGCGCGCTCGAGGGGTTCACGCGCTCGCTCGCCAAGGAGATGCGGCGAGGCGCAACCGTCAACCTGGTGTACCTGGCCGCCGGCGCGAAGCCGGCGGCGACCGGACTCGAATCAACGCTGCGGTTCCTGCTGTCGGGGAAGTCCGCCTACGTCGACGGGCAGGTGTTCCGGGTCGGCGCGGACGATTCGGCGCCACCGGCGGACTGGGATCGCCCGCTCGACGGCAAGATCGCACTGGTGACCGGCGCGGCACGCGGAATCGGCGCCACCATCGCCGAGGTGTTCGCCCGTGACGGCGCCAGCCTGATCGCCGTCGACGTCGAAGGTTCGGCCGAGGACCTCGGAAAGGTCGCCGCGAAGGTCGGCGCGACGGCGCTCACGCTCGACGTCACCGCCGACGACGCGGTCGACCGGATCACCGAGCACCTGCGCGAGCACTACCACGGCAGCGGGCTCGACATCCTGGTCAACAATGCGGGCATCACCCGCGACAAGCTTCTCGCCAACATGGATGAAGCGCGCTGGGATTCGGTCGTTGCGGTGAATCTCCTTGCCCCGCTTCGACTTACCGAAGGACTGGTCGGCAACGGGACCATCTCCGAAGGCGGCAGGGTCGTCGGGTTGTCGTCGATGGCCGGCATCGCCGGAAACCGCGGTCAGACGAACTACGCCGCCACCAAGGCGGGCATGATCGGACTGACCGACGCGTTGTCGGTGGCGTACGCCGACAAGCACATCACCGTCAACGCCGTCGCACCCGGCTTCATCGAAACCAAGATGACCGAGGCCATCCCGGTGGCGACACGCGAGGTGGGCCGCCGGCTCAACTCGCTGTACCAGGGTGGTCAGCCGGTCGACGTCGCCGAGACCATCGCCTACTTCGCCAGCCCCGCATCCAATGCCGTCACCGGCAACACCATCAGGGTGTGCGGCCAGGCCATGCTGGGGGCTTGAGGTGACGCAACCGTCCGGCCTGAGAAATCTGGTGCGCGCCGCAGCGGGTGCGCTGCCATTCATACCCCGCAGCGACTCGTTGCCGGAACGCACGCTGACCGTCGAGGATCTGGCAATCGACAGCGCGAACGTGGCGGCATATGCGGCCGTCACCGGGCTCCGATTCGGCGACACCGTGCCGTTGACCTATCCGTTCGCCCTGACGTTTCCGACCGTGATGTCGCTGGTCACCGATTTCGATTTTCCCTTCGCCGCAATGGGTTCGGTCCACATCGAGAACCACATCACGCAGTACCGCCCGATTTTGGTGACGGACACCGTGACGGTGCGAGTGCACGCGGAGAACCTGCGCGAGCATCGGCGCGGTCTGCTCGTCGACATCGTGACCGATGTCAACGTCGGCAACGAGAAGGCCTGGCATCAGGTGACGACGTTCCTGCATCAGCAGAAGACAAGCCTGTCCGACGAGCCGAAGCCGCCGCAGAAGAAGACACCGAAGCTCGGGCCGCCCAACGCGGTGCTGCGCATCACGGCCCGGCCAGATCCGCCACTACGCGTCGGTGGGCGGCGACCACAATCCGATCCACACCAATGCGATCGCGGCGAAGCTGTTCGGTTTCCCCACGGTGATCGCACACGGAATGTTCAGCGCCGCAGCCGTTCTGGCGAACATCGAGGGGCAGCTTCCCGACGCGGTGAAGTACTCGGTACGGTTCGCCAAGCCGGTGGTGCTGCCTGCGCGCGCCGCGCTCTACGTCGATCGCATCACTGACGGATGGGAACTCACGCTGCGCCACGCCACCAAGGGTGACCCGCATCTGATGGGTTCGGTGACCGCTCTCTAGCCGGCGGTGACGGCGGACGCATCCCTGTCGGACTGCTTACCCTTCAGACCCCGCCAGAACAGATTGATCATCAGTTCTGCGGCCTCGTCCACGCCGGCGTCGCCGGTGCTCACCCGCGCCGCAATGGCCTCGCCCGCCCCCACCAGCGCGACGGCCATCATGTCGAAGTCGGTGTCCGGTTCCGGATTACGGGTTCCAGCCTGCAGCAGCCGACCGACGAGGTCGATGATCCGCTCCCGGCCCTCGCGGACGGTGTGCGCGAACGCCTGTGAACTGGTGGCCTGGTTGTAGAGGACCATCCACGACGCCCGGTTGGCGTCGATGTAGGTGAGGAACGCCAGCACAGCGTTGCGCAGTAGTTCTTTCGGGCTCTGTGTGAAATCGATCTTGCCGCGCACGTCGTCCACGAAACGGGACAGCTCCCGGTCCAGACACGCACCGAACAGCTCCTCCTTGGAGCCGTAGTAGAGGTACAGCATGGGCTTGGAGATCTTGGCTTCTGCTGCGATGGCATCCATGGACGTCTCGTGATAGCCGTTCACGGAGAAAATCTGCACGGCGGCGTCGAGCATCTGCTGCTCACGCACGGCGCGCGGCAATCGCTTCGTCCCACCTGCCATTACTCAAGAGTAAGCAATGCACGACCGACGGGCGTCAACAGCGCGACTCCTGTTCAATTTTCAGCAGCGCTGATGGGGCCCCTTGACCGCGGCAAGTCGCAGCACCGACGCATCCACCTGCGGCATCGACAGTTCGCCCGCCGCCGACCGCCTGCTCCAACCGGTCGAGTACGGCAGGCACCTCGCCCGTGGTCACCCACAACGCGGTGTCGGCGCCGGCCTGCAAACCGCGCAGGGCTGCCTCCGGAACTCCCAGTCGATCAGAGATCGCCTGCATCGACGACAGGTCATCGGTGAAAACCGGGCCGTTGAACGGCGGCCCGCCGTAGCCACCGGAGCGCAGCAGCGCGTAGGCGCTCGGGCTGAGGCTGGCCGGTTCATTGCCGGTGAGCCCGGGAACCTGCATATGGCCGACCATCACACCGACGGGCAGTTGCGCGCTCAGCGTGCGGTACGGAACCAGGTCGGCGTTCTGCAGATCCGCGATCGGCGGCGCAGTGACGCTGCCGGTGTGCGAGTCCCCCGAACCGTTCCCGTGCCCCGGGAAATGCTTGAGCACCGGTAATAGTCCCGCGTCACGCAGACCACGGGCATACGCGCCGGCGTAGTCGGTGACGACAGCCGGGTCCGCTCCGAAGGACCGGTCACCGATCACCGTGTCGTCCGGGGCGTTGGAGATGTCGACCACCGGTGCGAAGTCAATCGTGAAGCCCATGCCACGCATCGCCTGGCCTCGTTGCAGCGCGATCTCGTACACCTGCTCGGGCGTCTGCGTCTGCGCAAGGACCCTCGCCGACGGCTGGGTGCCGATCACCGAGGACAGCCGCGACACCCGGCCACCCTCCTCATCGACGCTGACCGCCAGCGGCAGCGGGGCGGCCGAGTCAGCGATCTCCTTCAGCGAGCCGTCGGACAGCATCGACAGGTCGGTCCAGCTGCCGATCATGATGCCGCCGACGTGCTGCGCCTCGACCACGGCCCCGGCGTCGGCCGCGTTGTCGACGCCGACCATCAGCAGCTGCGCCAGCTTGTCGCGGGTCGACATCTGCGACAACAGCGCCGGCCCCTCGCCGCACGCGGGAGGCGGGATGATCACCGGAGCCTGTGGAGCGGCGGTCGCCGCCATCGCGGGGGTCGGGGCTTCCTGGTCCGCGGCGGTCGAGCAGCCGGACACGAGCGCGGGCAGTGCGACGGCGGCACATAGTGCGCGCAGCCCGGAACCGATTGAAACCATGGGCCCCGAGACTAGTGGGAAACGACTCCGCATACGATCCCCTGGCCGGCCAGCCAGAATGCGCGCTCGGCGGCAGGCACGGCCGATACTGTCTGCTACTTTTGCCGAATGGATCGGTTTCTCGTGCCCGCCGCGGCCAGCATCGTTGTCGGCCTGCTGTTGGGTGCGGCCGCCGTATTCGGGGTAACGCTGATGGTCCAGCAGGACAACAAGCCTCCGCTGCAGGCGGGCGATCCGGCGTCCTCGGTGCTCAACAGGGTCGAGTACGGCGACCGTAGTTAGTCTCCGGGCCGTCCCCTGCCCTTCGGACGTGGACCCTCCGCTCCTGCCCTCCGCCGTTGGCGAGTCCTCGCCGCTATCGCGGCGCTGGCTGTGGGTGGTTGCCGCGGCGGCGCTGATCCTGGCGTTCGCCCAGTCACCTGGACAGATCTCGCCCGACACCAAGCTCGACCTGACCGCCAACCCGCTACGGTTCCTGGCTCGCGCCTTCCACCTGTGGAACAGCGAGTTGCCTTTCGGGCAAGCGCAGAACCAGGCCTACGGCTATCTGTTTCCACACGGCACCTTCTTTCTCGCCGGCGACATACTCGGGCTGCCCGACTGGGTGACCCAGCGGCTGTGGTGGGCACTGCTCCTGGTGATCGGGTTTTGGGGATTCCTGCGGGTGGCCGAAGCGCTTGGCATCGGCACTGGCACGTCTCGGCTGATCGCCGCCGCCGCCTTCACCTTGTCGCCGCGAGTGCTGACCACCATCGGTGCGATCTCATCGGAGACGCTGCCGATGATGCTGGCGCCATGGGTGCTGCTTCCGGTGATCCTCGCCCTGCGAGGTGCGGCGGGCGGAGGCGGGTGGGCGTGGCGCGTCCTCGCCGGGCGCTCCGCGGTGGCCATCGCGTTGATGGGTGCGGTCAACGCCGTCGCGACGCTGACCGCCTGCCTGGTGGCGGCGATTTGGCTGCTTTGTCACAAGCCGAACCGGCTGTGGTGGCGCTTCACCGCTTGGTGGGCGATCTGCATCGTGCTCGCGGTGCTGTGGTGGGTGGTCGCGTTGGTACTACTGGGCCGGATCAGCCCACCATTCCTGGACTTCATCGAATCCTCCGGCGTGACCACCCGGTGGATGTCATTGACCGAGATGCTGCGCGGCACCGACGTCTGGACACCGTTCGTTGCACCGAACGCCACCGCGGGCGCCTCGTTGGTGACGGGATCGGTCGCGGTGCTCGCGACCACACTGGTCGCGGCCGCCGGTCTGGCGGGGCTGGCACTTCGGTCGATGCCTGCTCGCGGACGGCTCGTCACCATTCTGCTCGTCGGTGTCGCGGCGCTGGCACTCGCATACTCTGGAGGGCTGGGTTCGCCTGTCGCCCTTGCGGTTCAGGCATTCCTCGACGCTGGTGGCACTCCGCTGCGCAACCTTCACAAACTCGAGCCGCTGCTACGGCTGCCGATCACGTTGGGTCTGGCGCATCTGTTGGGCCGCATCCCGCTGCCGGGCAGCGCACCACGTGCGGTGTGGCGAGATGCGTTCGCCCACCCGGAACGCGACAAGCGGATGGCCGTCGGCATCGTCGTGCTGGTCGCGTTGACCGCCGCCACGTCTTTGGCCTGGACCGGCCGGCTCACTCCGCCCGGCGCGTTCGATGCGATCCCGCAGTACTGGTACGACACCGCGAATTGGCTCGACGAGCACAACGACTCGGGCCGTGTGCTGGTAGCGCCGGGCGCCCCGTTCGCCACCCAGGTGTGGGGTAGCAGCCACGACGAGCCGCTGCAGGTGCTCGGCGAAAGCGCATGGGGTGTGCGCGACTCGATTCCGTTGACCCCGCCGGAAACCATCCGGGCCCTGGACTCGGTCCAGCGCCTGTTCGCCGCGGGTCGGCCGTCTGCGGGACTGGCAGATACCCTTGCCCGGCAAGGGATCTCGTACGTCGTGGTGCGCAATGACTTGGATCCCGAGACGTCGCGGTCCGCGCGACCGGTGCTGGTGCACAGGGCGATCGAGGGTTCGCCCGGCCTGGAACGCGTCGCCGAGTTCGGTGAACCGGTCGGCCCCGGCACGCTGCCCGGATTCATCACCGACAGCGGGCTGCGACCGCGCTATCCCGCGGTGGAGATCTACCGGGTGAACGCCGCTGCGCCTACCGTGCCGGTGACGCCGTACCTCGTCGACACCGATGCGATGGCTCGCGTCGACGGGGCGCCCGAGGTGCTGTTGCGGCTCGACGAACGGCGTCGCCTGCTCGGACAGCCGCCGCTGGGCCCGATGCTGCTGACTGCAGACGCGCAGCAGGCGGGCCTATCCGTTCCAGCGGGGACGGGGGTCATCGTGACCGACACGCCACTTGCCCGGGAGACCGACTACGGCCGCGTCGACGACCACTCATCGGCGATCCGGTCACCCGACGATCCGCGGAACACGTTCAACCGCGTGCTGGACTATCCGACTCCCGGGGCCGACACCGTCTATGGGCAATGGTCGGGCGGACGCGTCTCGGTGTCGAGTTCGGCGTCGGACTCGACCGCGTTGCCCAACGTCGCACCGGCAACTGGAGCCGCCGCCGCGATCGACGGCGACTCCTCGACGAGTTGGGTGTCCAACTCGTTGCAGTCGGCGATCGGCCAGTGGCTGCAGGTCGACTTCGACCATCCCGTCACCAACGCCACCATCACCATCACCCCGAGCGCCACAGCCGTCGGTGCACAGGTCCGCCGCATCGAGGTCTCGACCGTCAACGGCACCAGCACGGTGCGCTTCGACGAGGCGGGCGAGCCGCTGACGGTCGCGCTGCCGTACGGAGAGTCGCCATGGGTGCGCATCACCGCGGTGGCCACGGATGACGGATCGCCGGGCGTGCAGTTCGGCGTCACCGATTTCGCCGTCACCCAGTACGACGCCAACGGGTTCGCCCATCCTGTCGGGGTGCGCCACACCGTCTCGGTCCCGGGTCCGCCTCCCGATACCGCTGTCGCGCAGTGGGATCTGGGATCCGAGCTACTGGGCAGGCCCGGATGTGCGCAGAGTCCGCGCGGGATCCGCTGCGCGGCGGCGATGGCGTTGTCACCGGAGGAGCCGGTGAACCTGAGCCGCACACTGACGGTGCCGGAGCCAACGGCGGTGAGGCCGACGGTGTGGGTGCGCGCCCGGCAGGGTCCGAACCTCGCCGATCTGGTCCATGCGCCCGGCACGTGCGCGGGCAACTGGGGACGCAGACCCCATCGACGTTCTCGGTTCTGCGTACGCCGCCGCCGACGGCGACCCTGACACGGCGTGGACCGCGCGGCAGAGCGTCGTACAACACCGGGCGGCGCCCACCCTCACACTGACTCTGCCCGACCCACGCGAAGTGGCGGCCGTGCGGCTGACGCCCAGTTCGTCGGAGCTGCCTGCACATCCGACGCTCGTCGCGGTCGACCTCGGCGACGGACCTCAGGTGCGTCGGCTGGCTCCGGACGCCGGAGCGCAGAGGATCGACCTCAAACCCCGCGTCACGGACACCGTGAAGGTGTCGATCCTGAACTGGGACGACATCATCGACCGGACGGCGCTGGGGTTCGACCAGGTGAAACCTCCCGGCCTCGCCGAGGTGACGGCCCTCGACGCACGCGGTGTCCCGATCGCGGCGGCCGACGCCGCGCGCAATCGCGAACGAATCATCGAATTGCCCTGCGGCCGTGGCCCGATCATCGGTGTCGCCGGCCAGTTCGTCCAGACCTCGATCAGCACCACGGTCGGCGCGCTCCTCGACGGAGACCCGGTAGCAGCGCATCCATGCCAGTCCGGTCCGATACAGCTACCCGCGGGACAGCAGGAGTTGTTGATCAGCCCCGGCGCCGCATTCACCGCCGACGGCGTCCAGCTCGACGGCCCACTGGCCAAGCAAATACATTCAGCGGCAACGATTCCCGCGCAGATCGATTCATGGAGTGCCGACCAGCGCAAGATGCGCGTCGCCCCGTCGGAGGCGTCGCGGGTGCTGGTCGTCCCCGAAAGCGTCAATCCCGGCTGGGTGGCACATCGCGTCGACGGCACCCCTTTGACGCCGGTCACCGTCAACGGCTGGCAACAGGGCTGGGTGCTGCCGCCGGGCACCGAAGGACCCGTCACGCTGACCTTCGAATCGAACACGCTCTACCGAGCCGGACTGATCGGCGGCCTCGCCCTACTTCCGGTGCTCGCGCTGTTGGCCTTTCTGCCTGCGCGCCGCCGCGCCGATCCGGACCAGCCCGCGCGGGTATGGCGGCCCGGGCGGTGGCCGACGAGCGCCGCGGTGCTTGCGGTCGGAGCCGTCATCTCGGGGGTCGCGGGATTCATCGTCGTCGGCCTTGCTCTGGGACTGCGGCATCTGCTGCGCAACCGCGAGCAACTTCGCGACGCCATCACCGTCACGACGACCGCTGGTGGGCTGATCCTGGCCGGCACCGTGCTCAGCCAGTACCCATGGCGCTCGGTCGACGGCTACATCGGTCACTCTGCCGGCGTGCAGCTGCTTGCTCTGATCTCGGTGGCGATGCTGGCCGTCTCCGTCGTACCGGACGATCGCCGCCGTTTCGCACCCACGGACTCCTCCGACCCCTAGCATCGGCTATGTGCCGCAGCTGAATACCGCCCGGGGAGAAATCGCGACAACCGACCTGGGGGTGACGTTGATGCACGAGCACGTGTTCGTGCTGTCCCCCGAAATTCATGCCAATTATCCCGAAGTGTGGGGCGACGAGAGCAAGCGGCAGGCAGACGCTGTCGCCCGACTCAATGAACTCAAATCGCGAGGCGTTGACAGCATCGTCGATCTCACGGTCATCGGTCTCGGTCGCTACATTCCGCGCATCGCGCAGATCGCCGCGCAAACCGAGATCAACATCGTGGTGGCAACCGGCGTCTACACCTACAACGACGTGCCGATGTACTTCCACTTCAGCGGACCCGACACTCCATTGGGCGAGCCGATGGTGGACATGTTCGTCAGCGATATCGAAAACGGCATAGCGGGCACCGATATCAAGGCGGCGATACTCAAATGCGCCACCGACGAACCCGGCGTGACGCCCGGCGTCGAGCGGGTGTTGCGGGCGGTCGCGCAGGCCCACCGGCGCACGGGTGTGCCGATCTCGACACATACTCACGCAGCGACCCGGCGCGGCCTCGACCAGCAGCGGATCTTCGCCGAGGAGGGGGTGGACCTCGGCCGGGTGGTCATCGGTCACTCCGGCGACAGCACCGACCTCGGCTACCTCGAGGAGCTCATCGGCGCGGGCTCCTATATCGGCATGGACCGCTTCGGCGTCGATGTCTTTCTCGGGTTCGAGGACCGCGTCAACACCGTCGCGCAGATGTGCGAGCGTGGCCACGCCGACAAGATGGTGCTCTCGCACGACGCATCCTGTCTGATGGATTGGCTGCCTGAGGAGATGGTCTCGGTGGTCATGCCCAATTGGCATTATCTGCACATCCACAATGACGTCATTCCGGCCCTGAAGGAGCGCGGCGTCACCGACGAACAGCTCACCACCATGCTGGTCGACAACCCACGCAAGATCTTCGAAACGCGGGGCGCCTACTGAGATGACTCGGACGTCACCGGTTCCCCCCATCCCGACCCAGTTCTCCCATCTCGCGCAATCCGACCCCGATGCACCGGTGCTCACCTGCGCAGGTCGCACGATCACACGTGGCGAGCTCGATGCGTCGACCAACCGACTCGCGCGGGCCTACGCCGAACTGGGTGTGGGCCAAGGAGATTACGTCACCGTCGTCATGCCCAACTCGATCGAGTGGGTGCAGGCGGTGCTGGCCGCCTGGAAGCTCGGCGCCGTCCCGCAGCCGTTGTCCGCGCGACTCCCCGACGTCGAGTTGATCGCACTCCTGGAGCTGCGACGGCCCGGCCTGCTGGTCGGGCGGGCGGACCCGAACGGTGTCACGCCGAGCTTGGCAAGCGATTTCACACCCGACCCGGCGGTGTCCGACGCGCCGCTGCCGGAGGCGGTCTCGCCGGTCTTCAAGGCCATGGCATCCGGCGGTAGCACCGGCAGACCGAAGCTGATCGAAGCCGGCGGCGACAGCCGATTCCCCGCTGCGGCGGGCTATCCACTGGGCGCGCAGGAGGGCGACGTCAATCTGCTTTCCGTGCCGCTGTCCCACAACACCGGCTTCACCACCTTCGCGATCGGCCTGGTGCAGGGCCATCACATGGTGCTGATGCCGCGGTTCGAACCGCACGAGTTTCTGCGACTGGTCACCGAACACCGCGTCACGTTCCTGGCGACGGTGCCGACGGTCATGCAACGTCTACTCCCGGTGTATCGCGCCGATCCCGACGCCTACGACCTGTCCTCGATCCGGCGACTCTGGCACCTGGCCGCACCGTGCCCGCCCGTGATCAAACAGGCTTGGATCGACATCCTCGGCCCGAATGCGGTCTGGGAACTGTACGGCGGCACCGAATTACAAGCACTGACGTTCATCTCCGGCGACCAGTGGCTGACCCATCCAGGTTCGGTCGGCGTGGTGGTCGCCGGCGAGATGAAGGTGCTCGACGACGACGGGAACGAGTGCCCACCCGGGGTGAGCGGTGAGATCTACATGCGGAGATCACCGGGAAGCGCGCCGACGTACCGATACATCGGCGCGACCGCGAAACAGCGCGACGGCTGGGACTCACTCGGCGACCTGGGGTACTTCGACGAGGACGGCTTCCTCTATCTCAACGACCGGCGGGTGGACATGTTCACCGTCGGCGGCCGCAACGTATACCCCGCCGAGATCGAGTCGGCGCTATCGGCACACCCGAATGTGCTGTCCTGCTTGGTGGTCGGCGTGCCGCACGAGGACCTGGGCCAGGTGCCGCACGCCATCGTGCAGGCAGAGGGGCTCGACGAACCCGCGGTAGTCGCATTCCTGACCGACCGCATCGCCGGCTACAAGCTCCCCCGCTCGGTGGAGTTCAGCGACACTCCGCTGCGCGACGACGCGGGAAAGGCCCGCCGATCGGCCGTCCGCGACGAGGTCATCACGCGGCGGGCCGCGCAGTCCGGCTAGCGCGCGACGGCAGGCTCGGGCTCGTCGGTGACAGAACTGTCCAGCGGTGCGGGATCATTACGTCTCTCCCAGCGCCGCAACGCCATTCGGCAAGGCGACTCGACCAGCGCGTAGCTCACTGCCGCGATCGCAAAGCCGAACACCACGGTCAGCACGAGCACGACCGGCATGTGCCCGTTGAAGGCGAACTCGCCGATGACGGGGAACACCATCGCCAACGCCGCAAGGTGCCAGACGAACAGGCCGTAGGACCATCGGCCCAGCGTCACCATCGTCGCGTTACCCAGCAGGCGGTGCGGGGTGTCGGGCCGATCCAGCACCAGCGGCGCGACGAGCGCCGCGGCCACCACCGCCCCCATCGAGATCTTCACCATGAACTGGCTGACCGTGCCGGGAGTCAACCCCTCCGGACCGGCCAGCGGAGACGCCGCAACCGCGAATGCCGCGGTCGCGATCCCCGCCATCAGCACCCGCCGCCGGGCCAGCCGGTGTGCCCATCCCAGCGGGCTGACCGTCAGCTCGGCCAGCAGCATTCCTGCGGCGAACCAGGAGAAGAACGCGGGGGGCCAGTTCAGCGGGTTGACGCCGGACGGGGCGTGTAACGGAACCAGCGCCCAGGCCAAGCTGACCACGGCCGTTGCGGCGATGACCGGTATCCGGGCGCGCACCGGAACCCGGCGCACCAGCACGGCAAGAACCGGCAGCGCGAGATAGAAGGCGACTTCGACCGAGAGGCTCCACATCTGGGTGAGGCCCGCGGTCAGCGTCAGGGGCACATAGATCTGAGTCAACGACAGGTTGGCCAGCCAGACGGTGAGATCGGGCTTGGCCTCGGGCAGCAGCGACAGGATGACCACGACCGCGACCAGATAGCCGGGCATGATGCGCACGATGCGTGACCGCAGGTAGTGGCCCGTCGGTGGGCGGGGCCGCATACCGCGAGCCGCCGCGGCGTGGCCGCGCCACAACAGGAAGCCCGAAAGCGCGAAGAACACGGCGACGGCGAGGTCGAACCTGCCGAAGAAACGGCCCGTGATCCCACCGGTATGCCCGGTCTGGAAGGCGACGTGGGTGATGACGACGCCGACTGCGGCACAGGCGCGCATTCCTTCGACGGCGGGAAGGAACCCACGAGTTCCGCCGACAGCGTTTTCGGCGCTCGCCGCGGCGGCACTCGATTCCGTCACGACTTCAGTGTGCCGGGCGGCACGAAAGGCGCTGAATATGGGTACTCGTGCGGCTGATGTTGGGGTCGAGGTAGATGCACTCGGGGTAAACAACGACCTTAACTTGTGCTGTTAGGGTCGAACGGGTTTGCGGGTCCCCCGCAGGTGAAGGAGGCACGGTTTGAACCGCGCAGTGGCGCTCCGCATTGCGGCTTGCGGAATCATGGGGCTGGGCGCTGGCTTGCTGATCGCCGCGCTGTTGCTGTCCACCTACACCAAAGGCAAGATCGCCAAGGTTCCGCTGAACCTGGACACCACGCTGGTCAGTGACGGCACCGGAACGGCGTTCGATCCCGCCTCACTGAATCGCGACAAGTTCGTCATCGACCGCGACGTGCCGCTGGCTCTGCAGGAGCAGATCTCGGTGGAGTCCCCATCGAACGCGGACGTGGTGACCCTTCAGGTCGGCAGTACGCTGCGTCGCACCGACAAACAGAAGGACGAGGGCCTGTTGCTCGCGCTGGTCGACACCGTGACGGTGAACCGCCAGACCGCCGAGGCCGTCTCCAGCGAGAGCAATCCCGGCGGCGCGGTCCAGAAGCCGCGGTCCATCGACGACGACGAGCCACCGACCAACATCGCGCTGCCGCATGAGGGGTTGACCTACCGATTCCCGTTCGATACCGAGAAGCGGACATACCCCGTCTTCGACCCGGTTGCGCAGAAGCCGTTCGACGCCAATTACGACGGCGAGGAAGACGTCAACGGGTTGACCACTTACCGATTCAGCCAGAACGTCGGCTATGACTCAGACGGCAAGCTGGTCGAGCCGGTCAAGTACTCGTCGTTGTTCGACGACGACGCCGACGCCGACGTCACCGCAACCGCAGCGATGTGGGGTGTCCCCGGTGATCCCGAAGAGTCGATCACGATGGCCCGCTATTACGCCGCGCAGCGCACGTTCTGGGTTGATCCGGTGTCGGGCACCATCGTCAAGAAAGAGGAGCACGGCTACCACTACTACGCGCGTGAGCCGCTGAAGCCCGAGGTGACCTTCGTCGACTTCAAGGTCACCTTCAACGAGGAAACGATCGAAACCCAGGTGGCCAGCGCCAGGGACGAGCGGGACCGGGTGGGACTGTGGGGCCGCATCTTGCCGATCTCCTTCACCGCCATCGGGCTGGTGTCTCTGGTCGGTGGCGCACTGCTGGGATCGTTCAGCCTGCGGGCGGAGTCAGCGCTCATCGATCCGGGTCTGGACGAGGCCGATCACAGCTTCTTCGACACCCAGGGGATGAAGGTGCCGGGAGCCGAGGCCAAGACCGAGAAACTGCCGGCGCAAAAACCGGCCGATCTGCCGCCGGACACACCGGTCTGACCACGCGTGTCGGCGCGCCCGCACGGGCGCGATCGCTGATTGCGCCCGCCTACGCGCTGGTGCTCTCCCTTGCTGTGACAGCGCCGCTGTTCGCGCCGGGCTATCTGCTGCTTCGCGATGCGGTGTCCACTCCGCGCTCGTATCTGTCGGATGCGGCGCTGGGGCTTTCGGAGGCCGCGCCACGGGCGCTGCCCCAGGATTTCGCTGTGGCCCTGGCCTCGTCAGTGATCGACGGCGGCGTGGTGGTCAAGCTGTTGTTGGCCGTTGGGCTATGGCTCGCGGGATGGGGCGCTGCGCGGCTCGCGGCGGCGGTGCTGCCCGACGCAGGTTTGGCCGGACAATGCGTCGCGGCCACACTCGCGATCTGGAACCCCTACATCGCGGAGCGTCTTCTGCAGGGGCACTGGAGTTTGATCGTCGGCTACGGATGCCTGCCGTGGGTGGCCATCGCGATGCAGCGGCTGCGCGAATCGCCACCGGGGTGGGCCGGTGTCGGTGCGCTCGGGTTCTGGATCGCGCTGGCCGGGCTGACGCCGACCGGGGCGATGCTCGCCGCGGGCGTGGCGCTGGCGTGTGTGTTCGCGCCCGGTACGGGATGGCCCCGGTGGCGGTGCGCAGCAGTGGCGCTGGGCGCCGCCCTGATCACGGCGCTGCCGTGGCTGTCAGGCGCGATCGTGGCGAGGTCGTTGGCGCCCTCGCAGGCCGACGGGGTCTCAGCGTTCGCGGCACGGGCCGAACCCGGCCTCGGGACGCTCGGGACGCTCGCGGGCCTCGGCGGGATTTGGAACGGTGACGCCGTACCTGCCTCGCGTACCTCACTTTTCGCGGTGATCGCGACCGTTGTCCTGCTCGGAATCGTGGTCGTCGGCCTGCCCGTCGTGATCCGCCGCCCGACGGCTGTGCCGTTGTTGTGGCTGGCCGCGCTCGCCGTGGTGTTACCTGCGGCGATGGCGACCGGTCCCGGTTTGGCCGCCGTCGAGGCGACGGTTCGAGCACTGCCGGGACTCGGCGTATTGCGCGATGCACAGAAATGGGTGGCGCTGGCGGTTCCCGGCTACACGCTCGCGGGAGCGGCGGCGGTCGTCACACTGCGGCAGAAACTTCCGAGACTTCCGGTGGCGGCGACGGCGTTGGTCTGCTGCGCCGCACTGATCACCACGCTGCCAGACCTTGCCTGGGGGGTGGGCGGCAAGGTGTCCGCGGTGCCCTACCCCCCGGGATGGGCGTCTGTCGCGGCGATGATCAACGCCGCTCCGCGCCCGGTCGCCGTCCTCCCCGTCGACAGCATGCGGAGCTTCGAGTGGGCCGGCGATGCGCCGGTGCTCGACCCGTTGCCACGATGGGTGCGCGCCGACGTGCTGTCGACAGGTGACCTGGAGATCGGCGGCCGAACGGTGCCCGGCGAGGGTGTACGCGCTCGCACCGTCCAGCAGATGTTGTTGAGCGGCGCCGATCGCGACCAACTGGCCGACGCCGGCGTTGGCTGGGTTGTCGTCGAATCCGGTGGTGCCGCCCAGACTTTGGCGCTGCCGATCGCCTACGCCGACGAGGACCTCACCCTCTACCGCGTGGGCGGCAACCTTCCTCAGGCGCACGGGCGCGGTATCGTGCTGGCCACTCACATCGCGTGGCTGGCTCTGCTCGGGGCTGGCCTTGTGAGCTTGAGCGTTGGACTCCGCAGGCGGAGACTCAAACCGCCCGGCTAGACGACGCCGCTGATATGCGTGCCCGCTTTGACGGCCTCGAGCACAGTGCGCATCGCGTCGGCGCTTTGCTGCCAAGAGAATTCGCCGCTGCGAACCGCGGCCTTGATGCCGAGCTGGTCGCGTAGCACGGGATCGGTCAACAGGCGGGCCAGCCCGTCGACGAGTCCTTCGTGATCGTCGACCAACAGGCCGGTGACCTCGTCGACGATCGAGTCGGTCAGCCCGCCCGAGGACCGGTAGCCGATGGTGGGTACGCCGTGCTGGCCGGCTTCGATCACGGCCAACGCCCAGCCTTCTTTCCGGGACGGAAGCACATGAACCCAACACCGCTGTAGGACATCGTGTTTGGTGTGCTCGTCGACGTGGCCGTGGAAGGTCACCGCATCGGAGATGCCGAGTAACTCGGCGTGTTCGACCAGCCGTTTTTCCCACCATCCGCCGCCGAGTACGTCCAGGTGGACGCCCGGAATTCGCGTTCGCAGCTCGGCGATCGCCTCGAGCGCGTCCTCGATCTGCTTGTGCGGCACCAGACGGGAGAGCACCACCACCCTCGGCGCCGCCGACCGCGCCGCGGTCAGGGTCTCCGCCGGAGCCTCATCAAGGCCGTTGCGCACGACCGCGATCCGGCCGGGGTGCACACCGAGGGCGACCAGATCTCTCGCCGACGGAAGTGACACCGTCACGTACTGATTGCGGCGGTGCAGCCATGGCGACAGCCGGGACTCGACGAACCAACCGAAGCGCCCCATCCACGGACCGGCGACAGGCCACTGCTCACGATGACAGTGGTGGACGAGCACCGCGACGCGGCGACCGTAGGCCAGTCGCGCCAGGAACGGGATCCCGTTCTGTGCGTCGATGACCACATCGGGGTGGGCCTTGCGCAGCGGGCCCAGTCCGATACGGGCGAGCATCATCGACAGCCCCGCCCAGATGTAGATCGAGTAGGAACCACCGCCTCGGCTCACCCGCACTCCGTCGACGATCTCGCGACGCGCCGCGCCTGGATACCGCGCGGTCCGCAGGGTCACCTCCATACCTGAGGCGGCAAGTTGCGCCCCGATGCGCTGCAGGTAGGTCTCGCTGCCGCCACCTTGCGGGTGGCCGGTGTCGCGCCAGCACAACAGCAGCACGTTGCGCACACGTGGAGGTGCGGAGCACAACCTGTTATCGCCGGCGGACATCCCGTTCACCCTAGCTTCTCGTTTTTAGGGCTACCGTTCGATTCCGATGGCAGTCACCGACCTCTTCGCCCGCCGGGCGACGCTGTCGCGGTCGGTGCGGCTACTGCGGGAGTTCCGGTTCGAACAACCCGATCCGGCCCGGTTCTACGGTGCGCTTGCCGAGGACACCGCGGCGCTGGTCACCAACCTGTGGCAGGCAGCGCACGGTGCGGCGCCGACCGGGCACACCCTGCTCGACGTCGGCGGCGGACCCGGCTACTTCGCCGCGGCATTCGCCCGCGCCGGATTCACCTACGTCGGGGTCGAGCCGGACCCGGCCGAGATGCACGCCGGACCTACACACGATGACGGCACGGCCACCTACGTGCGTGCCTCGGGGACCGCCCTGCCGTTCGACGATGACAGCGTCGACGTCTGCCTGTCCTCCAACGTCGCAGAGCACGTCGCCGACCCGTGGCGACTTGGCGGTGAGATGCTGCGCGTCACCAAACCGGGCGGGCTGGTGGTGCTGTCCTACACGGTGTGGTTGGGCCCGTTCGGCGGGCACGAGACCGGTTTGTGGCACTACCTCGGCGGCAGGCGGGCCGCCAATCGGTACACCAGAAAGCACGGCCATCCGCCGAAGAACAACTACGGCTCGTCACTGTTCGCGATCTCGGCCGCAGCCGGGTTGCAGTGGGCGTCCGCCACCGGGGCGCGGGTCGCCGCATTCCCCCGCTACCACCCACGATGGGCATGGTGGATGGTGCGCGTGCCGCTGCTGAGGGAGTTCCTGGTCAGCAATGTGGTGCTGGTCCTGCGGCCGCCGACTGCAACAGGTTCTACTTTCGGTGGTTCGTAGGTAGTGTGACGGTCATGACACAGACCGTGGCTTTCAAGACCGAATGGGACAAGCTCTTCATCGGCGGCAAGTGGGTCGAGCCGGCCTCCTCGGAGGTCATCGAGGTGCACTCACCGGCCACCGGCGAGCTGGTGGGCAAGGTCCCACTGGCCGTTGAAGCCGATGTCAACGCCGCGTGCGCGGCCGCGCGCAAGGCCTTCGACGAGGGCCCGTGGCCGCACATGTCGCCGCAGGAGCGGGCCGCGGTCCTCGCTGCCGCCATCAAGGGGATGGAAGAGCGCGCCGACGAGCTGAAATATCTGCTCGCCGCCGAGACGGGCCAGCCGCAGACGATCGTCGACATGATGCAGTACGGCGCCGCCATGTCGGCGTTCCAGTACTACGCCGGCGCCGCCGACAAGTTCCCCTGGAAAGACATTCGCGACGGCGTGTACGGCCAGACGCTGGTGGTGCGCGAGCCCATCGGTGTCGTGGGCGCCGTCACCGCGTGGAACGTTCCGTTCTTCCTGGCCGCCAACAAACTTGGCCCGGCCTTCCTCGCCGGTTGCACCGTCGTCCTCAAACCCGCCGCGGAGACCCCGCTGTCGGTGTTCGCAATGGCGGAGATCTTCGCCGAGGCGGGCCTTCCCGAGGGCGTGCTTTCGATCGTGCCCGGCGGCCCCGACACCGGGCGCGCGCTGACGTCCAACCCCGAGCTGGACAAGTTCACGTTCACCGGCAGCTCCGCTGTCGGCAAGGAGATCGCCAAGATCGCCGCCGAGAAGCTGAAGCCATGCACCCTCGAGTTGGGCGGTAAGTCCGCGGCGATCATCCTCGAGGACGCCGATCTGGACTCCACGCTTCCAATGCTCGGGTTCTCCGGCGTGATGAACAGCGGTCAGGCGTGCGTCGCCCAGACCCGCATCCTCGCGCCGAGGTCGCGCTACGACGAGGTTGTCGAGAAGATCGCCAACTTCATTTCGGCCATGCCGGTTGGACTGCCCGATGACCCGAACGCAGCGATTGGCCCGCTGATCTCCGAGAAGCAGCGTGAACGCGTCGAGGGTTACATCAAGAAGGGCGTCGACGAGGGCGCGCGGATCGTCACCGGCGGCGGGCGTCCCGAGGGCCTGGACAGCGGCTGGTTCGTCCAGCCGACGGTCTTCGCCGACGTGGACAACTCGATGACGATTGCCCAGGAGGAGATCTTCGGACCCGTGCTGGCGGTGATCCCGTATGAGACCGAAGAGGACGCCATCCGGATCGCCAACGACTCGGTGTACGGCCTCGCCGGCAGCGTGTGGACGACGGACAACAAGAAGGCGATCGAGATCGCGAAGAAGATCCGCACCGGCACGTACGCGGTCAACATGTACGCGTTCGATCCCTGCGCTCCGTTCGGCGGGTACAAGAACTCGGGCGTCGGCCGCGAGAACGGACCAGAAGGCATCGAGGCGTACGTGGAGCCCAAGAGCGTCCTGCTGCCGTTCGGCTACACCCCCGAGGACTGACGCGGGACGGCCGGGCGCCAAATATGCAATGAGACCATAATCTGCGGGCCCCGTCACTGGGGCTAGCGGTTGAACCGGACAGCTCGGTACACGTGTTCACCAGCTGTTTACCGCTGGATCTGGCTGTGACGCGGAATACAATTGTCGCGTGCGTGTGTTATCTCTTCTATGCTGCTTGTCATAGCTAGGGAGGCACGACATGTGGATCGTTGAGGTCAACTTCGCCGGCCGTCGATTCGTCCACCAGGTGCACACCCGGCGGCCGTCTTTCCGATTCAGCCCGCGCAGCTTCGGTTGGCGCCACTCTCACCTCGAGCAGACCCGCGCGGCGTGATCACCGGTTGGAGGTAGTTCTGTCTTCCACTGTAGGAATCGGCGGCACCGCCGCCGCCACCAAGCCCGCCAAGCGCGGATCCACCCGCACCAGCATGTTGGTCAGTGCCGCCGAGGTGCTGCGTGAGCGCGGCGCCGCAGGCGTCACGATCGACGAGGTGCTCGCCCGCAGCGGCGCCCCACGCGGTTCGGTCTATCACCACTTCCCCGAGGGCCGGAATCAGATCCTGTCCGAGGCGCTGCAGTACGCCGGCGAGGCCATCACGGATGTGATCGACGAAGCCGCCGTCAACGGTGGTCTGTATCTGGTCAGAAAATTCGTGGTCTTCTGGGAGGAACTGCTCGTCGAAAGTGATTTCGCCGCAGGCTGCCCGGTCGTCGCGGCCGCCATCGGCTCGGCCGACGAAGAGCCGCAATTGACCACAGTCGCCGGCCGCATCTTCAGTCACTGGCGTGACGCCCTCACCCGAGCGTTCGCCTCCGACGGGTTCACAGATTCCGATGCGTCTTCCCTGGCCACCATGTGTATCGCGTCCCTGGAGGGGGCCGTAGTGCTGTGCCGGTCGACGCACAGTGTCGATGCGCTGCGTGATGTCGCCGCCCAGCTCGAATTCCTGATCAAGTCAAGGGAATTCGTCCAGCGCTACGGCGTACCCACCACAGCCTGAGCCTTGAGCCATCGCGCACATACGAAATCGCCGTTGACCCCGGCCTCGGCCAACAACCATTCGGAACGGATCGGCAACACCGGATAGCCGCCTCCCAACGAACACGGCGTGTAGGTGACGATCATCTCGTCGATGAGACCCGCGGTGGCGAATTGCGCGGCCACATCGCCGCCGCCGACCACCCACACATCCCGGCCCGTCGCATCGGCGGTCAACGTGGGGTGCAACTGACGCACATCACCGTCGAATGTCCGCACCGGGTGCTCCTCGGAGACGATGTGCGGGCGGTGAGTCATCACCCACGACGGTTGCTCATACATCCAGGCATCAAGCAGTTCCCGTAATCGGTCACGGTGTCCTCCCTCGCCCGCGGTGATCGAGTGTGGTCGGCGGCCGACTGAAAGGACATGACAATTCCTGCTGCGGTGGAGTCACTAGTGTGATTCCCAGTGACTCAATTCGATGCGCTGTGCGCCAATGACTCGGAGCTGGCCGAACTGCGGGCGACCATCCGGGAGTTCCTCGCCGCCGATCGCGAAGAGTTCGGTTGGGAGCCCGCAGTCGACTCCTGGCTGGCCTGCTGGGATGCCGAATTCTCCGCACGACTGGGCGACGCGGGTTTCGTCGGCCTGACCATCCCCACCGAGTACGGCGGCCGCGGGTTAGGTCATCTGCACCGCTACGTGGTGACCGAGGAACTGCTGGCACACGGTGCGCCAGTCGCCGCGCACTGGTTCTCCGATCGTCAGTTCGCCCCGTCGTTGTTGTCGTACGGGACCGACGCGCAGCGCCGGGACTTGTTGCCCGTCATCGCCGCGGGCCGGATGTACGCGGCGATCGGGATGAGTGAACCCGAGGCAGGTTCCGATCTCGCCGCGGTCAAGTCGCGAGCGAGTCAGGTCGACGGCGGCTGGTCTCTGCGTGGCACCAAGGTGTGGACCAGCGGGGCCCACCTGGCGCACCGGATCGTTGTGCTGGTCCGCACCAGCCCGCTGGATCCCGACCATCGCCACGCGGGCTTCAGTCAGTTCATCGTCACGCTGGACTCCCCCGGCGTCACCATCGACCCGATCGTGCAGATGGGCGGTGAACATCACTTCAACGAGGTGACGTTCGACGACGTCTTCGTGTCGGACTCCGATGTGTTGGGAAGCATCGGTGACGGCTGGCGGCAGGTCACCTCCGAGCTGGGCTTCGAACGCAGCGGACCCGAACGCATCCTGTCCACCCTCACCTTGATCGTCGAGGTCATCCGCGCCCTGCCGAGCGATGTCGACGACGGGACCGCCGCAGCCGTTGGTGAACTGGTCGCCCGGATGATCTCCTTGCGGCAGCTGTCGATCTCGGTGGCCCGCGCGCTTTCGCGTGGTGAAGACGCCGCGACCAGGGCGGCGCTGGTGAAGGATCTCGGCACCCGATTCGAACAGGACTCCGTCGAGCTGGCCGCCGATCTCCTGGATCGCGTGGACCCCGATGAGCCCGAAGCCCCGCGGCTTGCGCAGCTGTTGGCCACCGCCCGACTGCACTCACCGCTCTTCACGCTGCGCGGCGGCACCAACGAGGTGTTGCGCGGCGTCGTGGCTCGAGGGATGGGGGTGCGGTGAACGAATTGGAGCAGCTCGTCGCCGATGTCGGCCAGCGCTCGTTGGAGGCCAGACTCGGCCGGGCCGGTTTCCACGACACCTTCGATGCAGACCTGTGGCGCAATCTCGAGGAGACCGGGCTGAGCCGGTTGACTTCCGGCGGGGACGCCGGGCCGGCCGAGGCGGCCGTCGTGCTGTCCGGTCTGGCCGGCTGTGCGGCGGCGGTGCCCATCGCCGAAACCGACCTGCTGGCAATGTGGCTCGCAGGCAAGGCCGGTGTGGTGGTCCCCGACAGCGGCCCACTGACGGTGGCGCTCGCCGATGCCGAGCTGCGCGACGGCACGCTCAGGGGAACCGCACGCGATGTGCCGTGGCCGAACTCGGCGCCCGTGGTGCTCGCCGCGAAGACCCCCGACGCGCTGCATGTCGGGGTGCTCACCGACGCGACGGCCGAACTATCACACAATCTCGCGGGCGAACCTCGCGGCAGCTTTGCTTTCGAGGTTCCGGGGCGCGACACCGGCGCGAGCTCGACCTCGAGGTCGCCGACGAACTCAATCGCCGCGGCGCGTGGGCGCGGTGCGTTCAGATCATCGGCGCACTGGACGCCGCCCGTGACCTCACGGTGGCGCACACGAGCGAGCGGGTGCAGTTCGGCCGCCCGCTGTCCAAGTTCCAGGCGGTGCAGCACTCTCTGGCCGAGATGGCGGGCGAAATCGAACGTGCCCGCGCCGCGACGGAGCTGGCCATCACCGCCGCAACCGATTACGGGTTCGACAGCGCCGCAACCGATTACGCCGTGACCGTGGCGAAGGTGGCGACCGGCCGCGCGGTGGGGTCGGTGACCACGATCGCGCACCAGTTGCACGGGGCGATCGGTGTGACCGTCGATCACCGACTATGGCTGTTCACGATGCGCGCACGTAGTTGGGCCGACGAGTTCGGCACCACCACGCACCACGCGAGACGGCTGGGCCGCATCGCGCTCACCGCCGACGATCCGTGGCAGATCGTCGTCAGCTGTCCAGCACCTCACTGACCCGCGCCTCCACGTCGCCGAGCCCGGTCAGGCACCCGTCCACTTCGGTGGGCGCTTCTCGGCGAAGGCGATCGCACCTTCCTTGGCGTCGTTGGACATGAAGACCGGCGCCAGGATCTTGGTCTGCTCCCGCCACATCTCGTCGGGGCTCCACCCCCGCGATTCGACGATGATCCGCTTCGTCGCCGCGACGGCCAGCGGTCCGTTGGCAGTGATCTTCTCGGCCAGTTCGATCGCGGCGTCCAGAGCCTGCCCGGGCTCGGCGAGCACGTTGACGAGTCCGAGTTCCTTCGCGCGCACGGCCGGCAGGTTCTCGCCGGTCAGCGCGAGCTCCATCGCGATGGCAGGCGGGATGCGCTGCGGAAGACGCAGCAGTCCGCCGCCGCCGGCCACGAGGCCTCTCTTGACCTCGGGAATCCCGAACGCCGATTCCTTCGAGGCCACAATCAGATCGGTGGCCAGCGCCAGTTCGCATCCACCCGCCAAGCAATATCCCTCGACTGCCGCGATCAGCGGCTTGGCCGGCGGACGCTCGGTGAATCCCATCCCGCGGCCCTCGACCACGACATTCTCGCCGCGTGCGAAGGCCTTGAGGTCCATCCCCGCGCTGAACGATCCGCCGGCCCCGGTCAGCACACCCACCGACAGGCCGGCCTCACCGTCGAGGCGGTCCATCGCGTCGGCGAGTCCGCGGCTCACCTCGGCGTTCACTGCGTTCCTGGCCTTCGGCCGGTTGATGGTGATGATCAGGATCCGGTCGCGCTGCTCGACCAGGACTGCTTGTTCGCTGTTATCAGTCACGCGGCTGATCGTAACGGCCGCTGCGCCTCCGGCGTTCGGAGATGTCAGCCCCTGTCCCGTTGCCATTGCCGTTGCCATTGCCGTTGCCGTTGCCCCTGCCTCCCGGCTTCTTTTTGGGGTGCGGCTGATCGTTCACCGGAACACGCGTCGGTGACGGCGGCGTCGAACTGACGGGGGGCGGGGGCGGCACAGCGGTCGTGCTGTTGACCGGTTGTAGAGGCTCGGTGGTCGACGACGGACCCAGCGCCAACGCGAAGATGGCGACGAGGAGTGCGATGCACGCCGCCGCCGCGAGAAGTAGCTTTCCGCGCCGAGCCATTGGTTTTCGATCAGATCCCCCAGCGACGAAGTAGTTGGCCGACGGCGCCTGGTAGCCGCCCGCTGCCGCCACCGGTTGTGCGAGCACCTTGGTTGCCGGCCGCGATGGGGCGCCGGCGCCTGCGAGCGCGGCCCGCATCTCGACGGCACTGCGGAAGTGCACGCCGGCGCCGTCAGGGACCATCGCGCGATTGATTACCGCCGCGAGGTTGGCGTCGATGTCGGGCCGGACCGCCTCGATCGGCGGCGGCGGATCGTGTAATACGGCCCGGACCAGCTGTGCGGGGTCCTCCTGGGGAAACGGGCGCCGCCCACTGAGTGCTTCGTGTGCCATGACGCCCACGGCGTAGAGGTCGTCGACGACCGACGCGGGCGCGCCGGCCACCCGTTTCGGACTCAGGTACGCCATCGTCCCGACGATCTGCCCGGTCGAGGTATGCGCGGTTCCGGCAGTCTTGGCGATACCGAAGTCAGCCACCTTCATGGCGACGCCGTCCTGGGCGAGCAGGACGTTGCCCGGCTTGATGTCGCGATGCACCACTCCCGCAGCGTGAGCGGTGGCGAGCGCACCCAATACGTCCTCGAGCATCGACCGCACCCGATGCTGCGCCATGGGCCCCATGGCGATCTCATCCCCCAGCGTCCGGCCCGGTAGCCGCTCCATCACGATGAACGGTGCGCCATGGTGTTCACCGCAGTCGTGCACCGCCACGATGTTGGGATGGTTGAGCGCGGCGGCCGCCCGGGCCTCGGCCTCGAATCTCCTGCGGGCATCGGCGTCCGCGCTTGCGGTCGGATAGAGCAGCTTGATCGCCACCGGCCTGTTCAGCCGGGTGTCCCACCCGTCGTGGACCTCGGCCATTCCACCGGCGCCCAACAGGCCCCGCAATTCGTATCGGCCCGCAAGTGGTTCGCGGCCGTTCATGACCGATAACGTAGCCCGCAGGGCCGCAGGGTAAACTAGAACACGTTTCAATTTGACGCTAGGGGATATCCCGTGACCGACAACGAACCCTCGGAGCTCACCAAGTGGGATCCGGGCCTGACCGAGCGCGTCATGGGCATCTGCAGACCCTTCCTCAAGCGGTACTTCCGGTCAGAGGTGCGGGGGCTGGAGAACATGCCACCCGGCGGCGCACTGCTGGTCTGCAACCACTCCGGCGGCATGTTGCCGATGGACGTGCCGATTCTCGCGGCCGACTTCTACGACTTCCACGGCTACGACCGCCCGCTGTACACGCTGAGCCACGACATGCTGTCGGTGGGGCCCACGGGCGAATTCTTCAAGAAGATCGGCTACATCAGCGCCAACCACGAGAACGCCGATGAGGCACTGCGCTCCGGCGGCCTCGTCGTGGTGTTCCCCGGCGGCGACTACGACGTGTACCGGCCGACGTTCACTGAGAACGTCATCGACTTCGGCGGCCGCACCGGCTACGTGAAGGCCGCGTTGAACGCCGGGGTGCCGATCGTGCCCGCGGTCGGCATCGGAGGCCAGGAGACGCAGATATTCCTCACCCGGGGAACCTGGCTGGCCGAGCGGCTCGGGCCGATCGCCCGCTTGGCGCGCACCAAGATCGTGCCGGTGTCCTTCGGTTTCCCGTTCGGGCTGTCCCTCGTGGTTCCGCCCAACATTCCGCTGCCGTCCAAGATCGTCATGAAGGTGCTGCCGGCGATCGACCTCGTCGCCGAGTTCGGTGAGGACCCCGACATCGACGAGATCGACGCGCACGTGCGGCGCGTGATGCAGCGCGCACTGGACGAGCTGGCAGGCGAACGTCGCCTTCCGATACTGGGCTGATCTGGTTTTGCATGTCAGCCCTGCGGCTATCAAGGTCCTCGATGAGTAAGCGTCGCTACCCGTTGCTGCGGGCGGTCGCAGAACTCGTCAACGCCGCCAACGGCGTACAGCCCATCGGCCGCGAGGGCTACTTCACCCTGCCGGTGTTCGCATTCGGCTGGCCGACGTCGGAGATGTCACCGGTGTACATGGGCGTGTCGATGCTCGATGCGCTGCGCCGCGGCCTGCGTGGCGACTTCCGCGGGGTACGTGGCCGGATCGCACTGGGGCTGACCACCATTGCGTGGGCCCTGCTGTACCTGATCCATCGCCGCAACGTCTCGTCGCAGCCACACTTCCAAGAGCCTCTGCGCGAGGCCCTGGGTGACGACTATGAGCAGATCGCCAACCGGTCGCAGCCTGCGCGACGCCGTCGCGCCCAGATCGGCGTATGGCCCACCGACCTGGTCCGCCGGCGTTACGTGGAGAAGACCGGCACGGTGCAGTACGGCCCGCACGGTCGGGCGAACCGCGCGGACATCTGGCGCCGCGCCGACTTGCCGCGAGACGGTAAGGCACCCGTGCTGTTACAGGTGCCCGGCGGCGCGTGGGCCATCGGCATGCGTCGGCCACAGTCCTATGCCCTGCTCAGCCATATGGCCGAGCGCGGCTGGGTGTGCCTGTCGATCGACTACCGCGTCAGCCCGAAGCACACCTGGCCGGACCACATCGTGGACGTCAAGCGTGCGCTGGCGTGGATCAAGCAGAACATCGCCGACTACGGCGGCGACCCCGACTTCGTGGCCGTCACCGGCGGCTCGGCGGGTGGTCATCTGTCGTCGCTGGCGGCGCTCACTCCCAATGATCCGCAGTGGCAGCCGGGATTCGAGGACGCCGACACCTCGGTCGCCGCCGCGGTGCCGATCTACGGCCGCTACGACTGGTTCACCGGAGCGGGCTCCGGCCGCAAGGAGTTCATCGCCTTCCTGCAGAAGTTCGTGGTGAAGAAGCCGTACGCCCAGAACAGACGGACCTACCTCGACGCGTCCTCGATCAAGCGGATACACCCCGGCGCACCACCGTTTTTCATCCTGCACGGCCAGGACGACTCCATCATCCCGGTCCGCGAGGGCCGCGAGTTCGCCGACGCGCTGCGCGACGTCTCGGCCTCCACCGTCGCCTATGCGGAGATCCCGCATGCGCAGCACGCGTTCGACTTCTACTATGGGTCGCCACGCGCGCAATACACCGCGCGGGCGGTCGAGGAGTTCCTGTCCTGGGTGCATGCCAAGCACACGGCCGGTCGTCAGGACACCACGTCGGCGGAGCCTGCTACGGCGCCATCGCAGCTTCGATAACCGTCAGCTGCTCGGAAAGTCCTGCAGCGCGGCGGATTTCGACGAACGCGGCGACCATTGCGTCGGTCAGTTCGTGCGGATCCACCAGGGTGGCACCGTCGGAAAGCACCGAGATGTTGAGTTGGTCGACGTAACTCCACACCGTGATGTTCAGACCGCTGCCCGTGGTGAGCGGGCCGACGGAGTAGATCTCGGTGACCAACGCGCCGCCCACGCGGCCGGGCTCGCGCGGTCCGGGCACGTTCGAGATCGGGATGTTCAGCACCTTGTTCTGGCCGTCCTTCTCCGCCAGCCAGTGAAACAGCCGTTCCGCGGGCGCCGGCGGGAAGTAGGCCGACCAGCGGCTCACCAGTTCAGGGCCCATCAGGTGGTGGGTCTCCTTGGCGTTCACCGCCGCGTCGTGCACGGCCTGCACCCGCTCCAACGGGTCCTCGAGTTCGATCGGCACCACCATCATGACGCCGCTGAAGCGGTTGCCGGAGATGCGATCTCGGGAGAAGTCGAAACTCACTGGGACAGAGGCCAATAGCGGGTGGTCGGCCTTGCCGTCGTATTTGAGCGAGAGTTCTCGCAAGGCACCCGCCGAGATCGCGAGCACCATGTCGTTGATCGTGACATTCAGATGCTTGGCGGTTTCCTTCACGTCGGCGAGCGCGAGCGTTGCGGTGGCGAATTTGCGCTGCGCGTCGACACGGTGGTTCATGAACGATGGCGGCGGGGTGAACGGACGGGTCAGCTCGGGCGAGAGCTTGCGAGAGCTCTGACGCACACGCCGCAGCCCCTTCGCGGTGTAGCCCACGACACCGGGCAGCCGTCCGATATGCCGCATGTGGTCGGCGAACGCTGTCCGCAACAGTTCGCCCTTGGTCGGCGGCGGCTCGCAGGCATACGAATCGCGGTCGGGGGGTGAACCCTTCTGCAGGTCCATGCCGCGCGCCAGCAGGTTCGCCGACGCGACACCGTCGGCGAGGGCGTGGTGGATCTTGCCCAGCACCGCGATGCGGCCGTTCGCCAACCCTTCGATGAAGTACATCTCCCACAGCGGCCGACTGCGGTCGAGCGGCGTGCTGGCGATCCGGCTGACGGCGGCATCGAGCTCGCGACGGCCACCCGGGCTGTCGACTCGATAGGGACGAACGTGGTACTCGAGGTCGACCTCGCAGTTCTCGCGCCACAACGGATGGTGGAACTTGAACGGGACATCGACGAGCTGATAGCAGAACGGGTCCAGCTTGTGGAGGCGGCCGTGGATGACTTCACGGAACTCGTCGATGCCGAAGTGACGGCCTTTCAGCTCGGAGACGTCGATCACCGCGAGCTTGAGGGTGTGCATATGCACCGTCGGCGTCTCGCTGTACAAGAGCACAGCGTCCCATCCGCTAAGCCTCTTCACCTGCTACCTCCCACCCGGAGGAGCTTATATAACTTTCTTGGCCCCGATGAGCGATCGGGTTCGGTGAATCTGGTTGAGGAACAATCCGATTGCGGTCGACGCCGATCCGGTGCGGGCCCCGTCGATCATGTCGAAGGCATGACCTGCGCCCGGCAGTTCGACGTAGCCCACCACCGAATGCGATACCGCGCGCATCCGCTCGACGAAGCTGCGGGCCTGTGCCACGGGGATGACGCTGTCACCGGTGCCGTGGACGACGAGGAACGGCGGTGCGTCCGCGTGGACCTGGGCGATCGGCGACGCCTTGCGGTAGATGTCGGGATGCTTGGCGATCTTGCGCTTGACGACGACGCGCTCGAGGAAGTCGACGAACCGCGCGCGCTCGGCCGTCGAACGATCCACCCAGTCGTACCGGCCGTACATCCCCACCACGGCGTCCACTGAGGTGTCCGAACCCTCCGGCAGTTCACCCTGCAGCTCGGGGTCGTTGGCGGTGAGCCCGGCGAGTGCGGCCAGGTGACCACCTGCCGACGTACCACCGATCGTCACAAAGTTGCGGTCACCGCCGAACTTGTCGACGTTGGCGCGCGCCCAGGCGATCGCCGTCTTGACGTCGGTGATGTGCGACGGCCAGGTGTGGTGCGGCGCTACCCGATAGTCGATGGACAGGCAGACCCAGCCGAGTTCGGCCAGGTGCGACATCAACGCGTAGCCCTGCAGCAGGCGGCTGCCGTGCACCCAGGCGCCGCCGGGCACGAAGATGAACACCGGCGCGGGTTCGGCGGGCAGATCCTCGCGGCGCCACACGTCGAGCAATTGGGACGGGCGGGGGCCGTACTGCACCGAGGTGCGGTGCACGCTGCGGCGGTGCTCGCGAAGCTTCCACAGCGGCGGCGCACCCTCCGGTGCCGGCCACTCGATGTCGAGATCCTTGGCGTTGACGATTCCGCGCAGCGCCGACGCCGTCACGGCGTGCGTGCAGTCGCGATCTGCGCGCTTTTGCTCCGCATCGCCGGGGCTAAGCAACGATTTCGCCGTCGCTCCGAGGAAGTCGGGCAGGTGCCGGTAGCCCCAGACGCTCGCCGCGGTCACTGCACCAAGCGGCTCAAGGTGTTTCCCGATAACGGGCAGGGACGCCGAGGCAACGCTCATCGCCAGCATGTAGTCCGATGGGCCGGCCTTCAGCAACCACCGGGCGCGTGTCCACATCGTCGGGCCGGGGTACCGAGTATCCGGTTGTGGCGGCATTGCGCGACTGTACCCCGCAGGCGAGTTTTCAAACGACAACATTCGCTATATGTCTATCTCGATCGATTGACACGCGATTTTGTGAACCGGATCACGTATACGCTGAGCTGGGCCGACGGGATAACGTGACGTTATTGGCGTCAAATGTAAATCGAACCGTGAATGAGGACTTCCACCGTGAGTAAGTCAGCCCTTGCCATCACCGAAGAGCACACAGATCTGGCCGACGCGGCATTTGGCCAGCTCAACCGCGTGCAGAGCCGGGCCGCCGCCCGCGCGAGCCTCGAGGGCGGGCCCTCGAATCCGGCCGAGGTCTGGTCGGCGGCCGCCGACCTGGGGTGGACCGGTCTGGCGATCGCCGAAGAGCACGGCGGATCGGGTTTCGGGCTGTCCGAACTGGCGGTGGTGCTGGAGGCCCAAGGGCACGAGCTGTGCCCGGGCCCGTTCCTGCCGAGCGTCGCCGCCGCCGTCGTCATCGACCGTTGTGCATCGGATTCCCTTCGCGCTCAATTGCTTCCGGGATTGGCCGATGGCTCCGCGGTCGGCGCGCTGGCCGTCTCGGGCGGCGTGAAGATCGGCTCCGATCTTGTGGTGACCGGTGAGAGTCCCGCCGTTCTCGGTGCGCCGGACGCGGACGTTCTGGTCGTCATCGCCGGTGAGGACGTGGTGGTCGTCGACAGCGGTGCAGACGGCGTCACCGTCACGGCGCTGGAGTCGCTGGACCCGACCAGGAGCATCGGCTCCGTCGCATTGCGCGACGTCGCCGTCACCGAAGACCGGGTCCTGCGCGGCGCGGCGCGGCGGGCGCGAACCGTGTTCCGGATTCTGGCGTCGGCCGAGGCCGTCGGCGTCAGCTGGGCGAGCCTGGAGATGGCGGTCGAATACGCCAAGGTGCGCGAGCAGTTCGGCCGGACCATCGGCACGTTTCAGGCGGTCAAGCACCATGCCGCGAACATGCTCGTCAACGCGGAAGAGACGACCGCGGCGGCCTGGGACGCGGCGCGCGCCGACGACCTGGACACCGCGTGGTTCGCCGCCGCGGTCGCGGCGTCGCACGCCATTCGAACCCAGATATTCAACGCGCAGAACAACATTCAGTTGCACGGCGGCATCGGCTTCACCTGGGAGCACGATTCGCACATGTACCTGCGCCGGGCCCGCACCCTCGCCGCGTTGATGGCCGAGGCCGGCGATCCGCTGCTCGACATCGTCGAGGGTCAGCGCAGCGGCCAGGCTCATGGCGCCTCGTTCACCCTGCCCGAGGAGGCCGAGAAGTACCGCGAGCAGGCGCGCGAGGCGGTCACCACGCTGCGCGGGCTGCCCGCGGACAAGCAGCGTGACTTTCTCGTCGACTCCGGTTACCTGGTGCCGCACTGGCCCAAGCCCTGGGGCCGCGCCGCCGACGTCCTCGAGCAGTTGGTGATCGAGGAGGAATTCAATGGCGTCGAGCGCCCGGATATGGGCATCACCGGCTGGGTGATGCTGACGATCTCGGGGGCCGGCACCGACGACCAGCGCGAGCGCTGGGTGGAACCGGTGCTGCGCGGGCAGGTGATGTGGTGCCAACTGTTCTCCGAACCGGGCGCGGGCAGCGATGCCGCTGCGGTACGCACGTCGGCCAAGAAGGTCGACGGCGGATGGCGGGTCACCGGACAGAAGGTGTGGACCAGCCTGGCGCAGCAGTGCCAATGGGGACTGGCCACTGTGCGCACCGATCCCGACGCCCCGAAGCACGCCGGGGTGACCATGATGGCCATCGACATGAAATCCCCTGGGGTGACGGTCAATCCGCTCAAAGGGCTGACCGGTCACGCACACTTCAACGAGGTGTTCTTCGACGATGTCTTCGTGCCCGACGAGGACGTGGTCGGCGATGTGAACAAGGGATGGCTGGTGGCGAGGGCGACACTGGGCAACGAGCGCGTCTCGATCGGCGGCGGTTCGGGCGGAACCACCGGGTTCACCGCCGATGCTCTCATCAAGCTGCTCGACAATGCCCCCGCCGAGACGGCCGCGTATTACCTGCGCCGCGCAGGCGAGGTCATCGCCGAGTCCCACACGCTGAGGCTGCTCAATCTGCGCCGGATCACGCGCGCGATCGCGGGATCCGAGCCCGGCCCCGAGGGCAACGTGACCAAGCTGTTGCTGGCCGAGGCCGGCCAGCGGATGACCGAGCTCGGCCTCGAACTCGCCGGCTCTGCGGCCGTCGTCGGGCAGACCCCGACGTTGACCCTGGCCTACCTCGGCAACCGGGCGATGACCATCGCGGGAGGTACCTCGGAGATCACCCGAAACACGATCGCCGAACGGATCCTGGGTCTGCCCCGCGATCCACTACTGAAGTAGTCGCATACTGGTGAGGTGCCGGGCACCTTCAACACGTCGGACATCCATCCAGATCTACGCAGAATCGCGCGGTTCATACCCAAGCAGGTGGTGACGCCGGTGACGCTGCCGGTCATCCGCCTGGTGACTCGCCGCATGTGGCGCCGCGTACCCGAAGACGTCGAATCGCTGACCCTGCCGTCCGGTGTCGGCGTGCGGTTGTACCGACCTACCGGCGTCACAGGTAAGGGACCCGCGCTGTTGTGGATCCACGGCGGCGGCTATGTCATCGGCCATCCGGGGCAGGACGACGATCTGTGCCGCCGATTCGCCCGCAGCCTCGGTGCGACGGTCGCATCGGTCGACTACCGGCTGGCCCCCGAGCACTCCTACCCCGTCCCACTGGAGGATTGCTACGCGGCACTGACCTGGTTGGCGAAGCTGCCGTCGGTGGACCCAGACCGCGTCGCCATCGGCGGTGCCAGCGCGGGTGGCGGCCTCGCAGCCGGGCTGGCGCTGCTGGCCCGAGACCGCGGCGAGGTCGCGTTGGCCGCCCAGCTGCTGGTCTACCCGATGCTCGACGACCGCACCGTGGGCCGCGGCGCGCCGGACAATCCCGGACTGCGGTTGTGGAACCGGTCGAGCAACAAGTTCGGATGGTCGGCCTACCTGGGCGATGCCGACCCCGACGTCGCGGTGCCCGCGCGAAGGACGGACCTGTCCGGACTGCCGCCGGCCTGGATGGGTGTCGGAACGCTCGACCTGTTCCACGACGAAGACTTGGCGTACGCGGAGCGGCTCGAGGCGGCCGGCGTGCCGTGTGAGGTCGAGATCGTCAAGGGCGCCTTCCACGGATTCGACGGAATCGTCCCGAAAGCCCAAGTGTCGCAGTCGTTCTTCGATAGTCAATGCACGATGCTGCGGCGATTCCTCAGCCCCGCGGCCGCCTAGCCGCCAGGCTGGCGTTCGTAAACCAAGTTTCCCGCGACGATCGTCGCCGCGACCAGACCCGAGTCGAGTTCGGCCAGTACCTCGCTGGGAGGTGCATCGAGGATGCAAAGATCACCGGGCTCGCCGGGCGCGATTCGGCGCTGCACGACGGGGGCATCAGCCGCGCCGAAGAACATCGTCAGTGCGTCGCGCGCCGGGACACATTCGTCGGCGCCGAGCACAGTTCCCCCGCCGGTAGTGCGAAAAACGGCGGCGCGCATCGCCTTCCACGGATCGTCGTGGCCGAACGGCATGTCGGTCGACAGCGCAACCGGAATCTTGGCGGCTACCAGGGTGCCCACCCGCCACAGTTCGTGGTGCTCGGCGGCGGGCACGTCGTCGAGGTATTGCTCACCTCGTTCGGTGACGAAGTTCGGCTGAGTGACCACGGTCGCCCCGACATCGACGAGTGTCGGCAACACTTCCGTCGGGGACCACCGCCGCGTGCTCGATGCGGTCTTGCGGATGTCGCCCCGCCGACCTCAGCGCGGCCAGGGTGATCACCAATTGCGCGGCCGTGACGCAGTGCACCGCGACGGGCGCGTCATCGCCATGCCGCTCGGCGATCCACGCGGTCAGATCGGCAAGGTCGAGATCGGTGTCGTGCAGAATTCGCTTGCCGGGGGCCAGACAATGGACGTGTTGGCGCAGTTCTCCGCGACGGTGGGCTTCCATGAGTCTGACGACATCGCCGACTTCCAACTCGGGTGTCGCATCGGTCACTGCGGTAACCCCGTACGCGCTCAGCCGGCTGCTGACCTCGGCAAGGCCGGTATCGTTGCGCTGCAACGTTTCCGACCAGCTGTGGTCGGCGCTGCGCAGCCGGCCGTCGGGGTGGTCTGGGAGCCCGACCAAAGCCAGGCCGGCTGAGTTCAGCGTCCACAGCGACACCGCTGCGGTGCTGGACCCTGACCGGCACAGGTGGCGATACCTCATCCAGGACCGCACGGTCCAGCGGCCCGGCGGCTGCCTCGTGATATCCGACTGCCCGCAGCCATCCGTCGCTGCGGATCCCGGCGGTCGCGAGCACGCGCGCGAGATCGGCGCGGGAGTGCACCTCGGCTGGACCCACCCGAATCGACGTCAACGAGGCCGCCGCCGAATGCAGGTGGACGTGGTGATCGTGCAGACCGGGGATGACGGTCCCGCCGTCGGCGTCGTAGACCTGTTCTCCGGGCAGCGGGACCAAGCGCGGCGCCACAGCGATGATCCGCTCCTTCGCACGGATGTCCACGGCACCCCCGTCCAGCAGGGCCGCTCGCTGAATTAGCATGAAGCAAAACGTTTCTCGGTGATCAACTGATCCACGGTAGCGTTGTCGGCGCCCAGCACCGACGCCGGCGACAACGGTCGTAGGGTTGCGGTGCAGTGGATTTGGTCGGTGCGGGGCAGGTCGGCGTACGTGGCGGCGACGGCCGCCATCGACAGCTCGATCAGCTCGCCGCCGCCGCCGCTCAGCGATCGAGCCACCGACACCGCGGCCTCGAGGCCCGTCAACGGGTCCGCGATCGCATCACCGCAGAACTCTGGGGCGTCGTCGCCGCCGCCGACCAGCCCGCCGGACACCGCGGCGTCGTCACCGAACGCCACCCAGTTGGCCCGCGGGCCCTCGGTGCCGTGGCCGGTGATCCGCAGCCAGACTTTGCCGTCTCGCGGCGTGCCGGATACCGGCCCGAGATTGCGGCGGATCAATGCCGAAGGACGTGACGACTCGATCACCACATCGGCCGCGGCGAGTAGGCTCTGCACGACCTGACGGATTGTCGAAATCAACCAGATACGAGAGCTTTCCGCCGTTCATCCAGTCGAAGAATACCGGTGGACCGGCGCGTGCACCGTCGGGACGGGATGTGCTTTCGACCTTGACGACGATCGCCCCCGCCCGGGCCAACAACTGTCCGCAGAGTGGGCCCGCCCACATCGCGGACAGGTCTGCGACGAGAAGACCCGATGGGCCACGCGCCGTCGTCGCCGGGCCGAACGGGTCGATATGCGGCGGCTCGGCAGGTGTTTCGCCGAGCTGTGCGACCGGAAGCCCGAGCAGGCGGCCGCGGTCCGTGACTGCGACGGAATCGCGGTCGGCGACCCAGCGCCGCACCGCCGGCCAGGGGTCACCTGCGACGGTGTCCATCTCAATCAGTGCGGGAACCGTAGCGACATCATCGGGACGTGCCAGCGTGAGCGCACACCACCCGTCTCGACTTTGCATCAGGTGCGTGGCCCCACCTGCAGAGATCCGATCGTGCGGGGCGTGACCGAGCAATCCCGCCCGCCCCGCGATGATTTCATCGGCGTCGACTGCTGCGCCGGTAAGGGCGCGAAAGTCGTTGGCCACACTGCGGGCCCGCGACAACACGGCAGCGGGGACGGCCAAAGACGTCACCAGCTCATTGTGCTCAGAACTGCAGCGCAGTAAAGCGCCAGTCCAGTACCTGCTGGTCCGGCTCCCCCACCGCGAAGACCACGGACCGCAGTTTGAGCACCCCGCCGCGGCCGTCGGGCAGCGGCACCGCACCGTCGACATGCAATTCGCTGTAGAGGGTGTCGCCCTCGTGCACTGGTCCGGTGTGGTCGCAGGACTGCCAGCCGAGCACGGTCACGATGTCGGGCAACAGCCGGGTGGCCTGCGCCAGAGCCAGGCCGATGGTGTGTCCCCCGTACACCAGCCGCTGTCCGCCGATTCGCCAATCATGATGTGTGGCGGCGATATTCAACGTCAAGCGCGCGAGCTCCGCGAGCCCCGCTGACGACGTCGGCCGTGCTGTGAAGCACCGTGCCGGCAAGCCCCGCATCGAAATGGGCTCCCGGGACCTTGGCACGGTACGCATCGGCGTTCCACTCGGCGGTCGGGTCGGGAAGCCGTGCGTCATCGGTGCCGATCGCCGACAGGTCGTCGGCGTGACCTGTGTCGGGCGCTTCGTCGCTCAGCGGCAGCATGGCGCAGCGGTGGAAGTCGAGGACCAGCCGTCCGACGTCGTCGACGGTGGTCATCCGCAGGGCCGCAAGACCCGTCGGTGCGCGACCCGGCTTGGCTGTGTTCTGCTTCAACCCAACCACTTCGGTGCGGGTGAACAGCGTGTCGCCGATGACCGGGAAGCGGTGAAACTGCAGGCCGCGGTAGAACAGGTTGGCCTTGACGCGCTGGGTCGCCAACGTCGACTGGCCGATCGCGACGTCGCATACGAGGGCTGGATGGGCCAGCGGTCCCGGTGCGCCGGTGACGGCAGCCGCCAGTTCGCCGTCGAGGGCGAGGCGCAACCGGTCGCCGATGATCGACTGATGAACGGCCGCGGCGCCAGCCGTCAGGGTCATCGACGGTGCGGCGTCGAAGACCTGGCCGACCTCGAGGTCGTCGAAGAACGGGCCGCTCACGGCAGCCATGTTGGCATTAGGCCGCACAAAGTGTCAAATATGGCCGTACATATGTTGACTGAAGAAGAAACCATGCTGGTGGACACCGTGCGGGCGTTCGTCGACCGTGACGTCAAACCTGCGGTGCGCGAGGTCGAGCACGCCAACGAATACCCCGAGGCGTGGATCGAGCAGATGAAGCGCATCGGCATCTACGGCCTGGCCATCCCCGAGTCCTACGGCGGCTCCCCGGTGTCGACGCCGTGCTATGTGGAGGTCACGCAGGAGCTGTCCCGGGGCTGGATGAGCCTGGCCGGCGCAATGGGCGGACACACCGTCGTGGCCAAGCTGCTGGCGCTGTTCGGCACCGAGGAGCAGAAGCAGCGGTATCTGCCGCCGATGGCGACCGGTGAGCTGCGGGCGACGATGGCGCTCACCGAGCCCGGCGGGGGTTCGGACCTGCAGAACATCACCACTGTCGCGGCGGTCGACGGCTCCGAGTCTGGTGATCAACGGGTCCAAGACCTGGATCAGCAACGCCCGCCGGTCCGGCCTGATCGCACTGCTGTGCAAGACCGATCCGGCCGCGACGCCGAAGCACAGGGCATTTCGGTGGTGCTTGTCGAGCACGGAGAGGCCGTGCCGGGCCTCGGCATCAACCTCAGCGACGGACTGACGGTGTCGCGGGATCTGCCGAAGTTGGGCTACAAGGGCGTCGAGTCCTGCGAGCTGACGTTCGACGACTACCGCACGCCCACAACGGCGATACTCGGAGGCGAGCCGGGCAAGGGATTCGCGCACATGATGAAAGGCCTTGAGACAGGCCGCATTCAGGTGGCCTCACGCGCGCTCGGAGTGGCGACGGCGGCGCTGGAAGACGCGCTGAAGTACGCGCAGGAGCGGGAGAGCTTCGGTCAGCCGATCTGGAAGCATCAGTCCATCGGCAACTATCTGGCCGATATGGCGACGAAACTCACCGCGGCGCGACAGCTGACGCTCTACGCGGCTCGACGCTACGACAGCGGCGAACGCGCCGACATGGAAGCGGGGATGGCGAAGCTGTTCGCATCCGAGGTCGCGATGGAGATCGCGCTGAACGCCGTCCGGATCCACGGCGGGTACGGATATTCCACCGAGTTCGATGTCGAGCGGTACTTCCGCGATGCGCCGCTGATGATCGTCGGCGAGGGCACCAACGAGATTCAGCGCAACGTGATCGCCGCCCAGTTGGTCGCCCGCGGCGGAATCTAGTGCGATCCGCGCCGGCGTATCAGACTCTGCGCGAACAGCTTCGCGACGATATCGCCGCAGGTCGATACAGCGACGGCAGTCCGACTGCCCACCGAATCCGAACTCGCTCAGCGCCATGGACTTTCGAGGCAGACGGTGCGGCGTGCGTTTGCGGACCTGGTCGCCGAGGGCACGGTGTACCGGGTGCCCGGGCGCGGCACCTACGCCAGCGAGGGGCGATCACGGTACCTCCGGCAGCTCGGCTCGATCGAAGATCTGATGAGTCTGTCCGACGACACCACGATGGAGGTGCTTTCCGGGCTGCGCAGGCGGGTGGACCTCGACGCCGCCAGCCGGCTGCGGCTCGACGACGACATCGTCTACTCGGTGGTGTTCCGACGGCTGCACGATGGCGTGCCGTTCGTGATGACGACCGTGCACCTGGCGCCCGCGGTTGCCCACACGGTGCTGTCGTCGCCTGAACTCAGAGGCGGTGCGGTCGGCACGCAGACGGTGATCGGCGTGCTCGGGCGCACGTGTTTGGAAAGTCCGATCGCCGAAGCAGCACAGTCGATTACGGTCGCACCGGCCGACAGCGCGGTCGGCGATGCGCTGTCGTGCGAGCCCGGTCATCCGATGCTGCGAGTGGACCGGCTGTATTCCGACACCGCGGGCAGGCCCGTCGAGTTGTCCGTGAGCCACTTCCTGCCCGAGCAGTACACCTACCGGGTGACGCTGCGCCGCTCCGGTTAGTTGGTCACGTCGACTTCATCGATCAGGCCCCACCGCAGCGCGGTCGGCGGATCGATGGTCTGCCCGCTCAGCACCAGATAGGCGGTGCGCCAGCGCCCGATTCGGCGCGGTGATGCTCACGGTGCCGCCCGCGCCGGGAATCAGTCCCAGGCTCAGTTCAGGCAGGCCGAAGACGGCGTCCGGCCGCGCCTGCACCCAGCCGCAGAAGGCGGCCATCTCCAGGCCGCTGCCGAGCACCTGGCCGTGCACCTCGGCGCGACAATGCGTGCCCAGACGCGCCGTGAGCTCGTCGAGCACCAGGGCGGGGCTGTGCCGGGTGCGGGCGAGGTGCGCACTGGCCGGATCGGCGAACGTACCGAACTCGGCGAGGTCGCCACCACTGCAGAACGACGGGCCGTTGCCCGACAGCACGACATCGGTCACCGACGGGTCGAGGCGGGCCACCTCGAGCACTTCGAGCAGCCCCGCGCGCGCGTCGGTCGAGAAGGCGTTGTGCCGCTGCGGCCGGTTGAACCGCACATACAGGGCGTCCTCGACGCGTTCTGCCTGCACCGGATCCGGGATGAGCACCGGGCGTGCGGGTCCCCGCTCACCGAGCCAGCGGGCGAACTCCGGTCCGGACTGCAACGTCGAGTAGGCGAGCGACTCCGTGATGACGCCGGCGAAAGCGGGCGCTTCGACATCCAGTGCTCGCAGTACGTCGCTGCACACCGCGGCGGCCTGTGGCCATCGTCGGCTACGGTCCCGCAGTTCGTCGAGGACGTCGGGCACCGATGCCACGGTCACGGCGCGCCGGTCGTCACAAGGATCCTCGGTGATCGTGAAGAGCGCGCCGCTCGGAGACAGATCCGATCGCGACCACTACGCCGGGAACGAGTTCGACAGCACTGGTCACGAGTACTTCTTTATCAGCTCCTGCTTGAACATCTTGCCGGTTTCGGTCCGGGGCATCTGCGCTTCGAAGGAGATCGACCGCGGGCACTTGTAATGCGCCAACCGGTCCCGCAGCCAGACCAGCAGTTCATCGCCGAACTCCGCGGTGGCGTCGGCGGGGTCGACGGTTTGGACGACGCCCTTGACGCACTGTCCCATCTCGTCGTCGGGAATGCCGAAGACCGCGGCGTCGAGCACCTTGGGGTGTGTGATCAACATGTTCTCGGCCTCCTGCGGATAGATGTTGACGCCGCCGGAGATGATCATGTGGTGCTTGCGGTCAGTGAGGAACAGGTATCCGTCCTCGTCGAGGTAACCCACGTCGCCAACCGTCACCCAGCCGTGCTTGTCGCGTGAGGCGGCCGTCTTCTCGGGGTCCTTGTGGTAGACGAACTGCACGACGCCGAGGTCGAAGTAGATCTGGCCGGCCTGACCGGTCGGCTGGTCGTTGCCGTCATCATCGAGTACGTGGGCCACGCCGAGCAGTGGCTTGCCAACGGAGCCAGGGCGTTTCAGCCACTCCTCGGCCGAGATGAACGTGATGCCCGCGCCTTCCGACGACGAGTAGTATTCGTCGATGACCGGCCCCCACCAGTCGATCATCTGCTTCTTGATGTCGACGGGGCATGGCGCTGCGGCGTGCACCACTCGATGCAGGCTCGACATGTCATACGAATTGCGCACGTCCTCAGGCAGTTTCAGCATCCGAACGAACATCGCCGGGACGAACTGGCCGCTGGTCACCCGATACTTCTGGATGGCGTCCAACGCGGATTCGGGGTCGAACTTGGACATGATCACCGTCGTCACGCCCATCGCCTGCGCGCTCATCGTCCACAGGCAGGGAGCGGTGTGGTACAGCGGTGCCGGGCTCAGATAGACGGAGTCCGGGCTCATCTGAATCGCCATCAGCAGCGCCGAGACCAGATTGGGGGCGTCGGCCGGCTTGGCGTGGGTGAGTTCGCGGCGAATTCCCTTGGGGCGGCCGGTGGTTCCCGACGAGTACTGCAGTAGGTCGCCCTCGATCTCGTCGTCGATGGGGGTGCATCGGGTGGTCGGCCACACACTGGGGGTAGCGCTGCCAGCCGTCCAGATCGCTGGAGGCGCCTGCCGCCGACGTCTCGGCTCCGTCGGCGATCAACAGCAGCTCGGGCAGCGCGCCCAGCTCCGCCAGCCCTGCGCAGACCTTGCGCGTCGCCTGTGATCCGATGACGGCCTTCGCGCCGCTGTTCTCGATGATGTAGGCCACCTCGGGCGGCGTGAGGTGGGTGCTGACGACCGTGTAGTACAGGCCGCTGCGGCGCGCCGCCCACATCACCGCCGGCAGGTGCTCGTTGTTCTCCATGAGCACCGCGACGGTGTCGCCTTCGACCAGTCCGGCATTCCGGAAATGGTGGGCCAGGCGGTTGGCCCGCTCCTCGAGGTCTTTGAACGTGACGACGGTTCCGGCCGGATGGATGATGACGGCCGGCTTGTCCGGCGTGGCCTCGGCATGCTCGCGAATCTGCATGCGCAGACTCTACGACGCCGATTCTTGACAGGTGTCAAGAGGTACCGGACGGGTCCGGTCCGCTACTTACTTCATCGGAATCGACGTGATCGACGCTGGGAAGCACAGCGATTACGTGACATCGCCAGGGAGGTCGAGATATTCCAAGTTCAAGCCGCGGGAATTGCGGAGCGACTTTCCGCCACTGAAGACCGACTGGATCCGACGCCAGGAAATCTGCGGGTGCCGACGACGAACCTGATCGGACGCGAGACAGAAATTGCGGAACTGCAAAACGGCATTGAAGACACATCGGATGGTGACTCTGACTGGTGTCGGCGGAGTGGGCAAGACACGCTTGGCACTGGAGCTGGCCGCGAGATCAGCGCGACGAGCTACCGGACGGTGTGTTTGTGATAGAGCTGGCGGCGGTAGCTGATGCGTCGGCGATTCCTGAGGCGACAGCTGCAATAATCGGTATCAAACAGCAGCCGGGCGTAAGCATGACAGCCAGCATCGCTACGGCTTTGGAGGGCCGTGCGCGGCTGCTGGTGTTCGACAACTGCGAACACGTGCTCGACAGCTCGGCCGACATGATCGAGCGCGATTGTGGCGCGCGTCATCGACGGTGATGGATCCTGGCGACGAGCCGGGAAGGTCTGCGGGTTGGCCGACGAGCAGCTGTGGCCGGTGCGATCACTGGACGTACGCAGCGGCGTCGACTCAAGCGCCGCAACGCTATTCATCGAACGCGCTCAGGCAGTTGCCCTGCCTTCTCCGCTTCGGACCGACGGCGAGAGCGATCGCAGAGATCTGCCGACGGCTGGACGGAATACCACTCGCCATCGAGCTGGCCGCGTCGCGCATGCAGTCAATGACCGTGACGGAGGTTCGCGATCGCCTCGACAGACGCTTCCGCCTCCTGGTCGGCTCTCGACGCGAGCTTGAGCGCCACCAAACACTGCGTCACGCGGTGCAGTGGTCTATGATCTACTGAACGATGCCGAAAAGTCTTGCTCGCAAGGTGCTCCGTATTTGCAGGCGGTTTCGATCTGGCTGGCGTATGTGGCGTGTCCGGCTCCGAGACGAGTCGAACGCTCGGCTTCGGCCAGGCGATGCTTCAGGGCGTCGAACTCGTCCTTGATGCCGGTCGGCAGCTTCTCACCGACGAACTCGAACCACTCCTCGATCAACGGGATTTCTTCACGCCACTCGGCAGCGTTGACCGCGAGCGCTTCGTTGACGTCGGCCGGGTCGACATCCAGGCCGGACAGGTCCAGGTCGTCAGCGGTCGGCACGATACCGATCGGCGTCGTCTTGCCGCCGGCCCTCTGCTCGATGCGGTCGACGATCCACTTCATCACGCGGCTGTTCTCGCCGAAGCCCGGCCACAGGAAGCGGCCGTCACCGCCACGACGGAACCAGTTGACGAAGAAGATCTTCGGCATCTTCGACTCGTCGGCGTTCTTGCCGATGTCGATCCAGTGGGCGAAGTAGTCGCCGACGTTGTAACCGAGGAACGGCAGCATGGCCATCGGGTCACGCCGGACGGTACCGACCTTGCCCTCGGCGGCCGCGGTCTGCTCGGAACCCAGGGTGGCTCCGATGAAGACGCCGTGCTGCCAATCGCGGGCCTGCGTCACGAGCGGCACCGTCGTCTTGCGGCGGCCGCCGAACAGGATCGCTGAGATCGGCACACCCTGCGGGTCGTCCCACTCGGGAGCCAGCGTGGGGCATTGCGACATCGGCGTGCAGTAGCGCGAGTTCGGATGGGCGGCTTTGCTTTCGGTCTCACGCAGGACCCAGTCGTTGCCCTTCCAGTCGATGAGGTGATCGGGCTCGCCTTCCAGGCCCTCCCACCACACATCGTTGTCGTCGGTCAGTGCGACGTTGGTGAAGACGGTGTTGCCGGCCTGCGATGGTCTTCATAGCGTTCGGGTTCGACGACCAGTTCGTGCCCGGTGCGACACCGAAGAAGCCGAACTCAGGGTTGACCGCGTAGAGCCGGCCGTCCTTGCCGAACCGCATCCACGCGATGTCGTCGCCGACCGTCTCGGCGCGCCAACCCGGGATGGTGGGCTGCAGCATCGCAAGGTTGGTCTTGCCGCAGGCCGACGGGAACGCCGCCACGACGTAGTACGCCTTGTTCTCCGGCGAGATCAGCTTGAGGATCAGCATGTGCTCGGCGAGCCAGCCCTCGTCGTGCGCCATCGCCGAGGCGATGCGCAGCGAGTAGCACTTCTTTCCAAGCAGGGCGTTGCCGCCGTAGCCCGAGCCGTAGCTCCAGATCTCGCGGGTCTCGGGGAAGTGGGTGATGTACTTGGTGTCGTTGCAGGGCCACGGAACGTCCTTCTGGCCCGGCTCCAGCGGGGCGCCGATCGAGTGCAGCGCCTTGACGAAGAAGCCGTCGTCGCCGATCTTCTCCAGCGCCGCCTTACCCATCCGGGTCATCGTCCGCATCGACACGACGACGTACTCCGAATCAGTGATCTCGACGCCCAGCTTGGGATCGTCGGCACCGAGGGGACCCATGCAGAACGGCACGACGTACATCGTGCGACCGCGCATACAACCGCGGTACAGGTCAGTCATGATGCCGCGCATCTCGGCGGGGTCCATCCAGTTGTTGGTGGGACCGGCGTCGATCTCCTTCTCCGAACAGATGAAGGTGCGCGACTCCACGCGTGCCACATCGGAGGGGTCCGACAGCGCCAGGTAGGAGTTCGGCTTCTTCGCGTCGTCGAGACGCCGGAAGGTGCCCGCCTCGACGAGCTGCTCGGACAGCCGGGCAGCCTCTTCCTCGGACCCGTCGGCAAACACGACCCGCTCCGGCTGCGTGAGTTCGGCGACCTCCTGGACCCAGGCGAGCAGCCCCTTGTGCTTCGTCGGTGCGGTGTCCAGACCTGGAATGGTCGCTGCGGTCATCAAAATCTCCTGTTTACGTTTTCTGCCAGGACCCAGGCACCCAGAGCGTCAGCCCACCAAAGCGGCTGCTGCACCCGGTCGTCCCCGTACTCCAAAGGTTAACGCGGGTGACATACCCGCGGTAAATCGGGACTATGTCCGATCACTCACAGGAACGATTCAGAAAGCCCATCTCGTTGGTGTATCGATTCAGCTAATCGCCGGTTTCCGGCCCGACGGATCCGTACAGCTCGAACCGGACCGCTTCCAGTGCCGTCAAGAGCGAGGGCAGCCGGCGATCCCTGACCGTCGCCGCCCTGGCCGTCTGGACGGCATGGTCGCGTAGTTCGGCATCGATTTCGGCGACCTGGTCCGCGGCGGCGGCGCTCGCGGCCTCTTCGCGATGGGTGAGTTCCGAGAACAGCGCCGTCTCGGCGACAAGGACCCGGGTGGCCACCCTCTCCTCGGTGTCGGACCGCACGACGTTGACGACGTCGGTGATCCAGCGGTCGAGTACCCCCCGGTCATGGAGGAGCCCGCGAAGGCCGACCACCCACACGGTCAAGGCCAGCCCGATCGCACCGCCCACCGCCAGACCTGCCACGGTCATGCCGGGAGCGAGCCCGGCGAACAGCCGGGTCACCACGAGCGCCACCCCGAGCCCGAACCCGGCGCCGAGGATCATCATCAGCTGCGTTTCCTGCCGCCGTGACGTCAGTGGTGGAGCGGCGACCTGCGGAGTCGGCGGCGGCGCGGCCCCCGGGGGCGCGGGCAGGTCCAGTCGCACCGCCACATCCGCCAGCTGACCGGTGATGCCGTTCTCCACCTCCTCGACGACATCGCACACCCGGGTCCGGACATGCGCCTCGAAGGTGGCGATCCTGCGGCGCGTCACCTGTGCGGCGGCCTCGGCCAGTTCACTCCGCACGCACGTCGCGCGGTTGCGCGCGAAATGCGCGAGCTGCACCCGCGCCTGTTTGAGCTGGCTGCGCAGTGCGATACCGCGCTCGCTCTTCGACAGTCGTCGGCGCCGCAGGATGTCGTCGCGATCGGCGTGCAGTGCGTTCACCCGGGCCCGCCGATCGGCGCCGTCACCGTCGACCCGGCATTGCCCGATGATGCTCTGCAATCGGCTTGCCCACGCACGTAGCCGGTTTCGCCGGGCGACATCGGGATCCGACAATCGTTGCCGCAACAGGCCGACGAGCTCGTCGGTGCGGGGCGCACCCAGATCGGGCGCAGCAGCCGCCCCGACCCATTGGACATGGGCGTAGTGCGGGGCGCGCCGGGTCAACAGGGCCCGGTCCGCGGCGAGCACTTCGCGCCAGTTGCGATGCGCGTCGATCTTGGACACCACCCCCACCACCAGGTCGGTGTACCTCGTCGCCGCATCGACTAGTGCACAGTCGGATTCGGTCAACGGTGCGATCGCGGACACGGTGAAGACCACCGCGGTCGGCGCATGGGCCGCGCTCAGCTCGTCGGACTCGACGAACGTGTGCTCGGGCAACCGGTCGCGCAACAACGAGACCATGCTGGTGGTGCCTGCTAGCGCCGGGCCGACCACCAGCACGACGTCGCGACTCTCGACGCCGGGAGAGCTCAGGCCTGGTTCGATCGCCGCCACCAGCGCATCTGCCGCGGCGATCCTCGCGCCAGTGCTCTCGGCGGTCACCGGGTGCGCCCGTACAGGCGCAGCGAGCCCCGGCAGATGTCTGCCGAGCAGCTGCGGTGCAAGGCGTTGACCGGCCCCTCTCCATAGCGGCGCCAACCGACCGCGCGCCTGCGGTGCGCCACGGGACTGTCGACCCTGTCGACGTGCATGCCGTCGGCCTCCATCACCTCCACGGCCGCGCCCATCATGGCCAGTACGGTGTCGTCGTCTGCGAGGAACTCGGCGAGCGACTGATCTCCGGATTGCATTGCCAGCACGTGTAATTCGGTGATCGCCGCCCGCGCGCGCCGGTACCGCACCGGCGCGGCGACCGCAGCCACCTGCGCCGCCGCCTCCTCGATATTGCTCAATCGGCGCAGCAGTGCCCGCACCGCCGTGATGTCGGCGCCATCTCCGACAGCCAACACGGCATGGGCGAGGCCGAACCGGTCCAGCGCGTCGAGCAGGCGGCTTCGCACCGTCGGCGGCAAGGGATGTTCGCCCTGCACGAAGGCGTCGGTCGACGAGAGATCGCCCGGAGCATCGGCCAACGTCCGCAGTGCGCCCATCAGTTCGTCGTCCAGCTCGGCGATGGCGAGCAGTCCGACCATCGTCACGGTGGGCGTGTGTGTCGTCGCGCCGATCGCCGCGGCATGGCGCTGCGCCCGCGCCAGTGGCCCGCCGGTGCCGAAGGCCATCAGGTCGGCCTTGTTCAGGACGATCATCGTCGGCCTACCGACCCGACCTGCCACCAGCACGTCCTCGGGCTTGAGTGCCTCGGCGATGACGAGCACGGTGACGTCCGCGGCGGCGAACTCGGTGGTCGTCGCGACGCCCGCACCCGCCAACGCGGCGGACACCGTGGCCCTTCCCGCACCGCTGCGACCACGCACGGCAACGCGCACTGGCGCACCGGCACGCCGAATGATCGGTGTCAACCGCGGATTGCGGCTCTGCTCAGCGAATTGCCTCAACACGTCGACGAAGATCTGGCCGCCTCCAAAGTTCCCCTCACCGAGTACCAAATTCGGTGACCCCCGTTCCCCCACGATGTTGGCACCTGTCGGTATGTGCCGCGAGCGGTTGTTGTGTCGGTTGGGGACAAAGGTCGGTTGGTGGACGGCTCACCGCCGGCGAGTAGCAGTCGAAGGCAACTGTTGGGTATCAATCTGTACGACGATGCGGGTACTAGACCCTTGATGAGCGACCATGGACGGATGCTTTCGGGAAGTGCGGATGTCGGGGCTCCACCCGCGTCACATCTGCATCCCCGGGTCACCAGCTTCAGAACCCGTCGTACCACCCTGAGCGGCGCGCAGCAGGCGACGTGGGATCGGCTCTGGCCTCAGGTGGGCATGAACGCCCGCGACGACGACGGGCCCGCCCCATTGCTGGACCCCGCGACGTGGTTCGGGCGTTCGGCCCCCATCGTGCTGGAGATCGGCTGCGGATCGGGCACCTCGACGCTGGCAATGGCTCAGGTCGAGCCCGACGTCGACGTAGTTGCGGTCGAGGTCTACCGTCGCGGGCTGGCTCAGCTGCTGTCCGGCATCGACCGGGAGAACGTCCCCAACATCCGCCTGATCCGCGGCGACGGCGTCGACGTGCTCGAGCACATGTTCGCGCCGGACTCGCTGGCCGGCGTGCGGGTGTTCTTTCCCGATCCGTGGCCGAAAGCGCGCCACCACAAACGTCGGCTGTTGCAGCCGACGACCATGGCGCTGATCGCCGACCGTCTGCGTCCCGGCGGTGTGCTGCACGCCGCGACCGACCATGCGGGATACGCCGAGCACATCGCCGCAGTCGGTGACGCCGAACCGCGGCTACGCCGCGTCACCGCCGGCGACAGCCTGCCCATCTCGGTCGAGCGGCCCGTCACGAAGTACGAGGGCAAGGCGCAGCACGCGGGTAGTTCGGTCGCCGAATTGCTGTGGGAGAAATCACGATGAGCCTCGCCGAAGACATTCAGCGCATAGAAGAAGAGGTCACACCACCCCAGCAGGACAGCTCGGCGCCGGTCGAGGGCACCTCGCGGGTGCTGCTCGTCTGGGACGCTCCCAACCTCGACATGGGCCTGGGATCGATCCTCGGCGGCCGCCCGACCGCCGCGCACCGGCCCCGGTTCGATGCGTTGGGCCGCTGGCTGCTGGCCCGCACCGCCGAACTGTCGGCCGCGCGCCCGGAGATCACGCTGCAGACCCCCTTGATTCCCGAGGCCACCGTCTTCACCAACATCGCCCCAGGTAGCGCCGACGTGGTTCGACCTTGGGTGGAGGCATTGCGTAACGTCGGCTTCGCGGTCTTCGCGAAACCGAAGATCGACGAAGACAGCGACGTCGATAGCGACATGCTCAACCACATCGCGCTCCGCAGAAGCGAGGGACTGGCCGGCCTGCTGGTGGCTTCAGCCGACGGCCAGGCGTTCAAGCTGCCGTTGGAGGAGATCGCCCGCGACGGCATACCCGTGCAGGTGCTCGGATTTCGCGAACATGCGAGCTGGGCGCTAGCGTCAGATACCTTGGTGTTCGTCGACCTGGAGGACATCCCTGGTGTTTTCCGGGAACCGCTACCGCGGATCGGCCTTGATTCACTGCCCGAGCAAGGGGCTTGGCTGCAGCCGTTCCGGCCGCTGTCATCGCTACTAACCTCGCGAGTCAACAACTGAACTAGCGTGGGTCGCCTTGAATACGTGTGAGTGTTAGGAGCTTAGGTGTTCGCCTGGTGGGGTCGAATGGTGTACCGGTACCGGTACGCCGTGATCGGCGTCATGGTTGCACTGTGCCTCGGTGGCGGCGTTTTCGGCATCAGTCTCGGCGCCCATGTCACCCAAAGCGGGTTCTACGACGAGGGCAGCCAATCCGTTCACGCCTCGGTGGTAGCCGACGAGGCATATGGACGAGACCGAACCAGCCATGTCGTGGCGATCCTGACGCCACCCGACGGCACAAAGGTCGATGACCCCGCGTGGATGAAGAAGACCACCGACGAGCTCAACCAACTCGTGGCCGACCACGAGGACCAGATGGTCGGCTGGGTCGGCTGGCTCCGCGCGCCCAACAGCGAAGATCCGACGGTTCAGCAGATGAAGACCGCGGATTTGTCGCAGACGTTCGTCAGCATCCCCCTCAAGGGTGACGACGATGACACGATCCTGAAGAACTACCAGGCCATCCAACCCGACCTGCAGAAGGTCAACGGCGGCAATATCCAATTGGCCGGCCTGAACCCCCTTGCCAGTGAGCTCACCGGCACCATCGGCGAGGACCAGAAGCGCGCCGAGGTCGCCGCCATCCCGCTGGTGTGTGTGGTGCTGTTCTTCGTGTTCGGCGGTGTGATCGCGGCGGCCCTCCCCGGCGTGATCGGCGGTCTGACCATCGCCGGGGCGCTGGGCATCATGCGGTTGCTCGCCGAAATCATGCCGGTGCACTTCTTCGCCCAGCCAGTGGTCACTCTCATGGGGCTCGGCATCGCGGTGGACTACGGCCTTTTCATGGTGAGCCGGTTCCGCGAAGAAGTCGCCGAGGGTTATGACACCGAGGCCGCTGTACGCCGTTCAGTGATGACGTCGGGACGCACCATCATGTTCTCCGCCGTCATCCTCGTGGCGTCATCAGTGCCTCTGCTGTTGTTCCCGCAAGGCTTCCTGAAGTCGATCACCTACGCGATCATCGCGTCGGTGATGCTCGCCGCGATCCTGTCGATCACGGTGCTGCCCGCCGCGCTGGCCATTCTCGGTCCCAGGGTCGACGCGCTCGGGGTGCGGTGGCTGTTGAAATTCACCGACCCGGACCCGATCGTTTCCGACCCGAACAACACGCGCACCAATACTTTTGCGCTGGCCTCGATCCCCACCGGCCTGTTGGTCCCGCCGGTCGGCATCGCTCTGGGACATCTTGCGCGCAAACGCATCAGGCAGACCGGTGAGCAGGGTGTGCAATACACGGTCATCGGCTTGACGCTCGGCTACATCACGCTGCTGGGTGGCCTCGCCTACGCCATCTCCACGATGAAGGACAGCCTGGGAACGGCGCTGTACTGGGTGACGCTCGGCATCGTGATCTTCGTCGCCGTCGTCGTCGCCGGCGTCGTACTCGCGCGCTACATACCGCTCGCTCGCACTCCGATCGTGTGGTGGTTGAACTGGCTTGCCGAGAAGACGCAGAAGACCAAGACGCGTGCTGAAGTGGAGAAGGGATTCTGGGGCAAGCTCGTCAACGTTGTGATGAAGCGTCCCATCGCCTTCGCAGCACCCATCGCGATCGCGATGATCGTGCTGATCATTCCGCTCGGACAGCTGGCCCTTGGCGGCATCAGCGAGAAGTATCTGCCGCCGGACAACGCGGTCCGGATCGCGCAGGAAGACTTCGACAAGACCTTCCCCGGGTTCCGCACCGAGCCGCTGACACTGGTCATCGAGAACACCGACGGCCAGCCGGTAACCGACCAACAGGTCGCCGAGATCCGCAATAAAGCTCTCACCATCCCCGGCTTCATCGAACCGGACGGTGACGCTTCGAAGATGTGGCAACCGCGTGGCGGCGAATCGACCGACGACTCGGTACGGGTGATCCAGAACGGCCTCATCGACCGCAATGACGCCGCGAAGAAGGTCGACGAGCTACGGTCGATCACGCCCGCCGCGCGGCCTGACGATATCCGTCGGTGGCACACCGGCTTTGGAGCAGGACAGCATTCACAGCCTGTTCGACAGACTGCCGTTGATGGTCACCATTCTCATCGTCACCACCACGGTCCTGATGTTCTTGGCATTCGGCTCGGTGGTGCTGCCGATCAAGGCCGCGGTGATGAGCGCGCTCACGCTCGGGCTCGACAATGGGCGTCTTGACGTGGATGTTCGTCGAGGGTCACGGCTCGGGGCTGATGAACTACACGCCGCAGCCACTGATGGCACCGATGATCGGGTTGATCATCGCGGTGATCTGGGGTCTGTCCACCGACTACGAGGTGTTCCTGGTGTCCCGCATGGTGGAGGCCCGAGAGCGTGGCATGTCCACCGCCGAAGCGATTCGAATCGGGACCGCCACCACGGGCCGGTTGATCACCGGCGCCGCACTGGTTCTCGCGGTCGTCGCCGGTGCGTTCGTGTTCTCCGACCTCGTGATGATGAAGTATCTGGCGTTCGGCCTGCTCATCGCGCTGCTGCTCGACGCCACCATCGTCCGTATGTTCCTGGTGCCGGCGATCATGAAGTTGCTCGGCGACGACTGCTGGTGGGCGCCGCGGTGGATGAAGCGGATCCAGGAACGCCTCGGACTCGGCGAGACCGAATTGCCCGACGAGCGCAGGCGACCCGCCGTTCGCGAGCCCGCTGACGATTCCGAGGCTTTGGTCGGTGCGGGTGCGCCCGTGCCGCCAGCGGCCCGGCCGCGTCCGCCGCACGACCCCACGCATCCGGCCGTCGAGGGTGCGTCGCGGCCCGGCGCGGCAGCACGGACCGCGGCGCCACGGCGACCCAACGCGCCGTCGAGTACCGGCACCACGCGCATGCCGACCGGCCGCCCGCCGGCCGACGAACCGCAGACGACCCGACTGTCGAGCGCCAAGAGCGCGGTGCGCAACGCCGTGACCAACGCCGCGGCGGCCACCCGTGCAGCCGCCGCACCTCCGGCCCCGCGTCCACCGCGGGAAGAGCGCGAGATCGAGTCGTGGCTCGGCGAATTGCGCGGCACCGGCGCGCCGGCGGGTCAGCCGCACGCCGAACAGGCCACCGACCGCGGCCAGGCCAAAGCCGTCGGCCGAATCCACCCGCGCGATGCCCGATGGGCACCCCGCCGCAAGGCAGGGAGCGTCCCGAACCCGGCAACGAACCGACGACCGCAATTCCGGCGCAGGACGATGCCGATGCCACCACCGCGATCCCGGCGCAAAGGCCAGAGGATCCCGAGACTGCGACGGACAAGCTGAACTCCCGTAAGCAAGACGACCAGCCCAAGCGCCGCGGTGGCGGCATGAGCGCCCAGGATCTGCTGCGTCGCGAGGGGCGGCTCTAGGCCTTCCCGGCATCCCCGATGTCGTCGGCCTTCGCCGCGATCACGGCTTCGTCTCCGGTTGCCTGCGCGGCCTCTTCGGCCGCCGGATCGCTGGCGAGCAGCACCCTCGCCGCACTGTTGAGGAACGCCACCGCGGGCACCGCGAGCAGCGCCCCGACGATGCCTGCCGTGATACCGCCCGCCGCGATCGCGAGCACGACGGCAAGCGGATGGATCGAGACCGCGCGGCCCATCACCAGCGGCTGCAGCACATGACCCTCGAGCTGCTGGACCGCGATGATCAGGCCGAGCGTGATCAACGCGTAGATCAAGCCCTTGGCGATCAGCGCGACGACGACGGCGAGGAATCCGGCGACCACAGCACCTACGAGCGGAATGAACGCACCCAGAAAGACCAACGACGCCAACGGAAGTGCCAGGGGAATGCCCATGATGGCCAGGCCGGTGCCGATGCCCACCGCGTCGACGAGCGCCACCAGGAACGTCGCGCGCACATAGCCGATCAGTGAGCGAAACCCTGCCCGGCCGGCGTCGCGGACGCGCGGCTGCACGTGAGCGGGGAATACCTTGGTGACGAACCCGAAGATGTTGCGTCCGCCGTGCAGCAGGAAGATCAGCGTGAAGAGCACGAGCAGAGCGCCGGTGAGGATCTCGGTCAAGGTGCCCGCCGTCGACAGCGCCCCGCTGGTCAACTTCTCCTGGTTGTTGCGCAGCGCTTCAAGGGCGGTCTCGCGAACCTGCTGGATCTGTTCATGACGCCGACATGAAGTGGGCCGCTGCGCCAACCAGTTTCCCAAGCCTTCGATGCTGTGGCCCACCTGCTCGACCAGCGCGGGCACACCCTCGATGAACTGGCTGATCACGAAGGCGAGAATGCCGCCGACGACAGCGAAGCCGGACAGCAGCATCAACGCCACCGCGAGGCCGCGCGGACAGCCGAGGCGATCGAGGAAGTCGACCGCGGGAAGTAGAAGTGCTGCCACCATCGTCGCCAGGGCGACCGGAACGACGATCAGCTCGAGCCGCTTGACCACCCAGAGCACCGCACAGATCGCGGCGAAGATCACCAGCAGCCGCCACGACCACGCCGCGGTCTTGCGAACGAGTGGGCTTACAGCCTGGTCAGCGTCAGAAAGGCCGGCGGGCATCCCGACAGCGTAACGGCCTGCCTCACGGAGTCCGTGTATCTGGGGAAACCGTCCGTCCACGCTCTACCCTGTAGGGCGTGTCACACGACGCGCCGGCGCGCGAGGCCCGCGGTCAGGACCGCCGCGCCCGCGGAAAGTACTGGTGGCTGCGATGGCTGATCATCGCCGTCGCGGTCGTCGTGCTGTCGGTCGAACTGACGCTGGTGCGCGACCAGCTCGCCAACGCGTGGCGCAGCCTCTACTCGGCGAACTGGTGGTGGGTCGTCGCTGCGCTGGGTGCGGCCATGACCTCGATGCACTTCTTCGGCGACATCCAGCGCAAGCTGCTGCGCTCGGCGGGCGTTCCCGTGCACCAGTTCAGATCGCAGGCGGCGTTCTACGGAGGCAACTCGCTGAGCACCACGTTGCCCGGCGGGCCGGTGCTGTCGGCGACATTCATCTACCGCCAGCAACGCATGTGGGGGGCCACCCCGGTGATCGCGTCATGGCAGCTGGTGATGTCGGGCGCGCTTCAAGTCATCAGCCTGACACTGCTCGGGTTGGGCAGCGCGTTCTTCCTGGGCGCCAAGCACAACCCGTTCTCGCTGATCTTCACCCTCGCCGGGTTCATCATGCTGATCGTGCTCGCCCAGGCGGTGGCATCGCGTCCCGATCTGCTCGACGGCGTCGGGGTCCGCGTGCTGTCGTGGATCAACTACCTGCGTGCCAAGCCTTCGGACAACGGCCTGGCCAAATGGCGCGAAACCCTGGCTCAACTGGAATCGGTCAACTTGACCCGGCGCCAGCTGGGCGTCGCGTTCGTGTGGTCGATGATGACACTGGTCACCGGTGTGGCGACGCTGTTGTTCGCCTGTTTCGCCGCCGGCGGTAAACCGTCGCTTCTCGGTGTCGTCGTCGCCTACGTCGCCGCCCGCGCCGTCGGCTCGATCCCCCTGATGCCGGGCGGGCTGTTGGTCGTCGAGGCGGTGCTGGTGCCAGGGCTGGTCTCCAGCGGAATGACCTTGGCCTCAGCGATTTCCGCGATGTTGATCTACCGGTTGATCAGCTGGATCTTCATCGCCGCGATCGGCTGGGTGCTGTTCTTCTTCATGTTCCGCACCGAGGCCGACGTCGATCCCGACGCCACGTCAGATGCGATCGACGACGAGCCGCGTCGACACACCGGCCGAGCTCCGACGTCCGCCACGAACCCGAGCCGTAGCGCAAGCGTCGTCACCTGGACATACGAGGGTCCAGTTGCCGACCAACCCATACCGCTGCAACCAGGCTTCGCCGCCCGTGAGGAGAACACCGTCATGCCACTGGATCTCGATGTGATGACCTATGCCCCCTGAGGCCCGGCCCGCGGCGGCCGCATTCGCCACCGACGTCGTGTGCGTGATCGTGTTCTGCACGATAGGTCGGCGCAGTCACTCCGAAGGCTTGACCGTTTCGGGCATCGCCGAGACCGCGTGGCCGTTTCTGGCCGGCACGGTTGTTGGCTGGCTGCTGTCTCGGGCCTGGCGCAGTCCGGCGGCCGTCGTGCCCACCGGCGTGGCGGTGTGGTTGTGCACCGTCGCGGTGGGGATGCTGCTGCGGAAGCTCACCTCGGCATCGGTGGCGCCGAGTTTCATCGTGGTGGCGTCACTTTCGACTGCCCTGCTCTTACTCGGGTGGCGAGTCGGCACCGGCTTGCTCACCCGACGCTGACACGGTCAAGGTCGCGCGTAGCCCGCCCAGCGGGCCGTCGGACAGTTCGATGCTGCCGCGATGCAGCGTCGCCTGTTGCGCGACAAGCGCGAGGCCCAGCCCGGATCCGCCCGGCGCGGCGGTGCTGCCGCGGGAAAATCGGCCGAGGACCGCCTCGTGTTCCTCGACGGGCAGCCCACGCCCGTTGTCGTCCACGACGATGACGATGGTGTCACCCGCCCGCCGCGCCTCCAACACGATGCGCGTTGCCTGTCCGTGTGTGATCGCGTTACGCACCAGATTGTCGACGGCCAGGCGCAGGCCGCTCGGCCAGCCCGAGAGGGTGAGCTCGTCGTCCGCCTCCACGACGATCTCGACCTCGCCGCTCAGCCTCATGTTCTCCCGGGCCACTCGGTCCAGCATGTCGGTGAGATCGACGAGTTCCCGGTCTTCGGCCTGCGCCAGTTGACCTGACGCCAGTTGCCCGAGTGCGGTGATGATCGCCTCTACGCGGCGCTGCGCCCGGGAGAGGTCTGCCACCACCTCCTCGCGCTCCTCGGCGGGCAGATCGTGGATCCGCAACGTGTCGAGATCGGCGCGCATCGCCGTGAGGGGGGTACGCAATTCGTGCGCAGCGTTGGCGGCGAAATCCTGGGCCGCCTGCAGCGAGTTGGTCGTGGCGCGCTGCGCTCCGGCCAGTCGGCTCAGCATGGCCGACATCGCCTTGGAGAGGTCTTCGGCCTCGCGCACACCACGAACCTCGGGCATCTGCTCACTGCCCCTGCTCAACTGCTTGGTGTGCTCGGTCAGCCTGCGCAGCGGCCGTATCGCGGGACCCGCGAGCAGTCCATCCCAGGAGTGCCGCGATCAGCACCGTGAGCAGACCCGGCCGCGGTGTAGAGCGGAATTCGCGAGCGGTTCAGCAGGATGCTGTCGGCGCGGATACCGATCGACATGATGACGCCGTCCGGCCGCTCGACGCGCAGCGTACGGACCCGGTACTCCACGCCGTTGACTTCCACCGTCTCGGTACCCGGCGGCAGCGGTGGTAACTGGAAGCCGCGCTGGAACACCACCTGACCGGTGCGTTCGTATCGGCCTGTGGTCAACACTCCACGACGGGGATCCTGCAGCTGCTCGGGATACATGCTCGCGTCGATGATCGAATCGAGCCGGCGATCCAGTTGTGCCGCATCGTTGTTCGCCAGCACGACCGACGTCGCGATCGTGAACACCGCGACAACGGCAGCCGCTGCCGCTGCCGACGCGACCGCCACCCGGGTGCGCAGCGACGCGGATCGCAGAAAACGCGGAAATCTCACCCGCTAGGGCTCGTCTCGCAACACGTACCCGATCCCGCGAACCGTGTGAATCACCCGCGGCAGGCCATCGCGTTCGAGCTTGCGCCGCAGATAGCGAGATGAAGACATCGGCCACGTTGGTGTCGACGTCGAAGTCGTAGCCCCAAACCAGTTCGAGAAGCCGCTGGCGGCTCAGCACCACTCCGGCGTTCTCCGCCAGCGCGGCGAGCAGGTCGAACTCGCGTTTGGTCAGATTGACCCGCTCACCGCCGGCGAATACCAGTCGTCGGGCGGCGTCGATGGTCAACGGCCCGACGGTCATCGTGTCCGACTGCTGGTCGGAATGGCCGGCGCGCCGCAGCAATGCGTGCAGACGCGCTACCAATTCGCCCAGATCGAAGGGCTTCGTCAAGTAGTCGTCGGCCCCGGCTTCCAGCCCCGCGATGCGGTCGTTGACGGTATCCCGCGCGGACAGCACGCAAATCGGGATCTCGTTTCCGAGTGCACGCAGTGCGGTCACGACCGCAACGCCGTCGAGTTCCGGCATCTGCACATCGAGAACCAACGCATCGTGGGATTCGTTCGACAACAGCCGCAAAGCCTCTTTGCCGCTCGCAGCGACCCGAACGTCAAAGCCCGAATGGCGCAATCCGCGCGCGACGGAAGTCCTGACGTCCGGGTCGTCATCGACCATCAGCACCGTGCGGCCGGCGGATTCCCCCGCCGACGGCTCAGGTGCGCCCCCGAATGCAGGCTTAACTGTCCGCGATGCCGTCGCCGTTGGTGTCGCCGCAGCGGTTCTTCAGGTCGACCAGCGGCTGGCGAATACCAGTCAGGTCCGCCTTGGTCTGAGGATTCGCGTTCAGATAGTTCTGGACGTCGTCACGGATCTCATCCCGAGGGACACCCTCGAGGCTCGTGAAGAAATAGTTCACGTCGGGGTGCGTGAACAGGTAGGCGGACGTCGCCGCCGAAACACCCGAAGCGACGCCAGCCAGGTCAGCCGCGGTGCAGTTGGGGGGTGCGGGTTGCGCCATCGCTGCGGGTATCGCACCGAAGAACATCGCACCGGCGATCCCGCCGGTTCCAACCGCACCAGCTACCGCACGTCGGGCAGCACGGGCCGAGAGCAACATGGACAAGCTCCTTTATCAGAAGTGGTCGAGCCGTAACCATGGGCGGTTACCGACACCAAAAGCTAATCAGAATGTCCACAGACTTTCTTGCCTTGCGCGGAACGAATCTGAAGAAAGTCTGAAATTGCAGCTCATTGGCCCACCAGCGAAGGCGGCGCGTCTGCGGCGGCTACGGCAAGCCCGCGACCGCGGCACCGGGGAGTGGGCCGGCGCCCCGCGAAACCGGCGATACCGACGCCGGTTGCGCGGGTGACGCGGCGCCCGGTGCACCGGCGATCGGCGCACTCGGCGCACCGCCTGGCAAACTCGCCGGCAGGCCGGTGTCCTGTTGCGCGGACTGCATCAGACCCATCACCTGAGGAAGCGTCAGGGGCAGCTTGCACCGACCGGAGAGAGTCGCCAACGGCTGCTGCAGCTGCTGCATGTCCTCAGCTGCTTGCGGGTTCGCGTCGAAGTACGCCTTGACTGCTCCGAGAGACTGCGGGCCGGCCTGCTGTTTGGCGATGGTCGTCAACGCCTGATTCGTCTGTGGGTGCGCGTCCAGGTAGTTGCCCGTCGACGTGGCGACCGCGCCGATCGTTCTGGCGACTTCGCTGGCCGCGCACGGATCCGGTGCCGCGGTTGCTGACGGCATGATCGGCGACGATGACACCGTCATCGCGACTACGGCAGCGCCGCCGACGGCGGAGACGACGAACGTGGCGAAGAGGCTTCGGTGCAGCACAGCAGTGACCGATTTCATGGCGGGACTCCTTACGGTTTGCGAACGTTTGGGCGCACCGCAAACGCTCGCCACATCGGCGGCAATCGATCCCCGACTAGAAAACGGCCGAAACGGCCAGTTACATAGTGCCATCATCCCCGCGGGGCGGACCAATTCAGCGCGGGTATCCACACGTCAACGGCGGCAGACCAGCAGCACTCGGCCCGGCGGGACGGGGCCACCGAAAAACGGGGTTAGAGCTGCTTAAGGCGTTGCTGGCAGGATCCTCGCGGAGCCCTCATCGCCCCCCTGCCATAGCACATGCTGTTGTACGCTCACGCTAGGAACGCCGGGCCGAATGTCGTCGGCGGCCCGACTCCGGGGAGAAAGCGGGGAGTTCGAAATCCAGCAGTTCATGATGCGCTTGAGCAGCACCCTGCGCAGATATCGCTGGGCGGTGTTTGCTGTGTGGCTGCTACTCCTCGTGCCATCGATTTATCTCGCGCTGGCCCAATCGAGTCACCTCACCGGCGGCGGCTTCGAGGTCGAGGGGTCACAGTCGCTGCGGGTCCAGCGTGAGCTCGAGAACAACTTCCCGGATCAGGGTGCGTCGCCACTGGCCTTGGTGGCCGCACCGCGCGCCGACGCGTCATTCGACGACATGAACATCGCGGTCGCGTATCTGGAGCGGGCCGCGACGGAGGTGCCCAGCGTCCGGATCGTCCCCAATCCGCAACAGCCGGCGCCGCAACCCGACCGCCCGTACGTCATCACGCTGCAGCTGGACTTCAACAACACCGGCGCAGTCGACGTCGCCAAGCAGCTCCGACAGAAGGTCGGGATCAACGGCGAGGACCCCGGCGAGATCGAGAACGGCAGGGTAAAGCTCTACGTCATCGGCCAGGGCGCCCTCGGCGCCGCCGCCACGCAGGCCACCAAACACGACATCGCCCAGGCTGAGCAGTGGAACCTGCCGATCGTCCTGATTGTTCTGCTTGCGGTGTTCGGCTCGCTGGCGGCCGCGGCGATGCCACTGGTGCTCGGCATCTGCACCGTCGTCGTGACGATGGGACTCGTCTATCTACTGTCGATGTACACGACGATGTCGGTCTTCGTGACGTCGACGGTATCGATGTTCGGCATCGCCCTGGCCATCGACTACTCACTGTTCATCCTCATGCGCTTCCGCGAGGAACTGCGGTCGGGCCGCGATCCCGAACAGGCGGCGGACGCCGCGATGGCCACCTCCGGTCTGGCGGTCGTGCTTTCCGGCCTCACGGTGATCGCCTCGGTGACCGGCATCTACCTGATCCAGACGCCGGTCCTGGTGTCGATGGCCACCGGCGCGATTCTGGCGGTCGCCGTTGCGGTGCTCACCTCGACGACGCTGACGCCCGCGGTCCTCGCCACGTTCGGCAAGGCGGCGGCCAAGCGATCGTCGTATCTGCACTGGTCAAGGCGCCCGGAGACGACCCAGTCGCGGTTCTGGACACGCTGGACGGGTGCGGTGATGCGGCGTCCGTGGCTGGCCGCGCTCGGCGCGTCGGTGCTGCTGCTGGTGCTGGCCGCCCCTGCGTTCTCGATGGTGCTCGGCAACAGCATGCAGCGCCAGTTCGAACCGACCCACGAGATCCGCGGCGGTGTGAACGCCGCGGCTCAAGCACTCGGTCCCGGCGCGCTCGGGCCGGTCCGGGTTTTGGTGAGCTTTCCCGACGGCAATGCGGCGTCGGCCCCCTCCAAGGAACCCCTGCTCGACACGCTGCGCCAGCGCATGGCCCAGGGACCCAACGTGGTCTCGGTCACACCGCCGGTGTTCGGCAATGATTACCGTCACGCCCTGCTGTCGGCCGTGCTGTCGGTGGACCCAGAAGACATGGGTGCGCGTGAAACCGTCGACTGGATGCGCGCACAACTGCCCTCCACCCCCGGCCTCGGCGATGCCCGCGTCGACGTCGGCGGACCGACCGCACTGATCAAGGACTTCGACGATCAGGTGGCCGCCAAGCAGCCGCTGGTTTTCGCGTTCGTGGCATTGATTGCGTTCGTGATGCTGCTGATCGCGATCCGTTCGGTGTTCCTGGCACTCAAGGGCGTCTTGATGACTGTCCTGTCGGTCGCCGCCGCGTACGGAAGCCTGGTCGCCGTCTTCCAGTGGGGCTGGCTCGAGGCGCTGGGCTTCAAACCGATCTCGTCGCTGGACAGCACCATCCCGCCGCTGGTGCTGGCGATGACGTTCGGCCTGTCGATGGACTACGAGATCTTCCTGCTGACCCGAATCCGGGAGCGGTTCCTGCAGACCGGGAACACGCGCGACGCCGTCGCGTACGGGGTGAGCACCAGCGCCCGCACGATCACCAGCGCCGCGCTGATCATGATCGCGGTGTTCACCGGGTTCGCCTTCGCGGGTATGCCGCTGGTCGCCCAGCTCGGGGTGGCGTGCGCGGTGGCCATCGCGGTCGACGCCACGGTGGTGCGCCTGGTGCTGGTGCCTGCGCTGATGGCGATGTTCGACGAATGGAACTGGTGGCTGCCGCGCTGGCTGGATCGGATACTGCCGTCGGTCGATTTCGAGAAGCCACTGCCCAAGGTCGACATCCCCGATCTGATCATCATCCCCGACGACCTTTCGTCCCTCGGACCAACGGGTGCGGAGTTGCGGATGGTGGTCAAGTCGGCGGCCAAATTGAAAACTCTTGTACCCCAGGCTGTTACCGTCGCCGATCCGCTGGCGTTCAGCGGCTGCCTACCCGTCAAACAGCTACGCAGTGCAGACCGGCTCAACGGCATGCACCGCAACGGTTCCGGCGGCGAAGCGCTGCTCACCGCCGAACTGCCGCCGCATCCGGTGACGATGTGGCGCGGTCGGCTGGCGGTGGCGCTGGAGGCCTTGCAGGCGGCGTCCGATCTCGAGCGGGCGCCGATGGAGCGCAGCAGCCCGGTGGAGACCACCAATGTGCAGTTGCCGACAGGCGACCGCTTGCAGATTCCGACGGGCGCCGAGACATTGCGGCTGCAGAGCTACCTGATCATGTGCCGAAACAGCACGAGGGACTACGCGGAGTTCGCCGATTTGGTTGAGGCGATGGAGACTCGCACCGCCGCACTGGTGCTGGCCGGGATGGACCGGTATTACTCTGGACAGGATTCAAGGAAACAATGGGTGGCCACGCAGTTGGTGCGCCGACTGGCCGACCCCCAACCATCAGACGAGCACGACACCCGCATGTCGGGCCCGCAGGCAGAGGCCGATTGGGCCAAAGTGAGGGAACGCTGCCTGTCGGTGGCGGTGGCGATGCTGGAGGAGGCGAGGTGACGGTGGCTCCCGAGGTACGGGGCACCCAGCGCCATCCGGTGGCCGACGACCGGCCGGTCGAATTCTGGCCCACCGCCGCGATCCGCGCGGCGTTGGAGACCGACGACCTCAACGTGTGGCAGCGCATCGTGGCCGCGATCAAGCGCGACCCGTTCGGTCGAACCGCGCGTCAGGTCGAGGAAGTCCTGCAGACGGCTCGTCCGTACGGCGTTTCGAAGGCGCTGGCCGAGGTACTGCACCGCACCCGCGAACATCTGGAAGCCAACGAGCGCGCCGAGGTGGCGCGCCAGATCCACGCGCTACTCGACAAGTCCGGGCTGGGCCAGCAGGAGTTCGCCTCGCGTATTGGCGTGCCGAACAACGACTTCGCGACCTACCTGAACGGCGAGACGAGTCCGTCCGCAGCGCTGATGGTGCGCATGCGCAGGCTCGCCGACAGGTTCGCCAAGATGCGCTCGACGCGCCGCGACGACAGGGCGTGAACACCTAGGCTGGCGCCATGAACAGCAACAACAAGGCAGCGATCAGCCTCACCACTGGCCTCGAAGACCCCGAGAAGGTCACGGTGGCGTTTCTCGTCGCCGTCGGCGCCGCCGAGAGCGGCAGGCCGACGCTGATGTTCCTCACCAAGGAGGCCGTCCGTCTGATGGTGCCCGGCGTCGCCGTTGGCACGGCATGCGACGGCTGTCCGCCGCTAGAGGACTTGATGGATCGCTATGCAAAGGCGGGCGGACGCTACCTGGTCTGCCCGATCTGCATCAAGTCCAAGCAACTCGACGCCGACAGCTTCATCAGCGGAGCTGAACCCGGAGGGACCGTACAGCTTTGGGAATGGATCGGCGACGGCGCGACCACGTTCAGCTATTAGGCGCCGATGGACATCGCACGGATTCTCCGCGAGACGCGAAGCGTGGCGATTGTGGGTGTTTCGAGTGACCCAATGCGCCCGAGCCACGGCGTCTGGCAGTACCTGAAGTCGGCGAGCGACTACACGCTTTACCTCGTCAACCCCACGATCGAGGAGATCGACGGCACCACGGTGTACCCGTCGCTGGCGGATCTGCCAGCGGTCCCCGATCTCGTCGACGTGTTCCGTCGGCACGAGCATCTGCGCTCGGTGCTGGACGACACCATCGACGTCGGCGCGAAAACCCTTTGGCTGCAGCAGGGTCTGACCGATGACGAGATCGCCCGCGACGGTGCTGCGGCCGGACTGCAGGTCGTGATGGATCGCTGTCTGAAGGTGGACCACGCGCGCCTGATCGGCTAGCGCGAATGGATCGGCGACACGTCGTCGACCAACCAGCGACCGTCCTGTTTTGACAGTTGGACCCGCAGCGCGAGCACGGCGGTGTCAGTGGGTTTGCCTGGCGAGTTCTGGGTCCCGCGCAGGATCACGGCGACGCTCGCGGCGGCCGGCCCGATGGCCTCGACGCCCGCGGACACGGTACTGGCCTGAGCCGAGATGTTCCGACCAGCCAAATCCTTTGCTACCGGGGCGAATTCCTTCTTGAATTCCTCAGCGCTTCGCTCAGACATCATCGCCGCGGCCTTGTCGATCGACGCGGTGGGGCTTTGCGGCGTGAACGTCGCGGACGCCTCCGAAACCGACGTGGCGATTCCGACCACTTCCGTGGCGTCGTTGCGCAATTCGCGATCCGGCAACGACCAGTTCAGGTAACCCACGACCACGGCCGCTGTCAGCGTCGCCGTTGCCGTCGCCGCCACCGCCAGTCGCAGCCTCGGGCCGTCGTCATCGGTGCCGACGGTGACCCCGTCCCTGCGCGCCAGTGCGACGTTGACCACGACGGCCTCGACGACGAGCAGGCAGAGCACCGAACACACCGATACCCACCACAGCGGCCACGCGAGCGCGATGCCGATGTACACCAGCGCGGCGATCGCGGCCAACGGCGCGGCGACGTCGAACGCCAGGATGCGCAGGGCGGTTCTCATCGGATCGGTTCCAGCCGGGAGATCATCGGCTTGCCGTCGATGTCGGCGACGTCGAGCCGCAGTGTCCAGCGCACCGTCTGCGGTTTATCGCTGCCCGCGTTCTCGCTGACCGACGTCGCCACCACCATCACGGTGTCGGTGCGCGACGCGAACTCGGCCAGCTCGGGCGCCGCCGGCGGTGACTGCCCTGCCGTGCCCGGCTGTGGGTGGTGGACCTGTTCGATCGCCACCGAGTCGACCTGGCCGGTGGTGCGGGACCGCAATTTCTGGACCAACTCGCGGTAGGGCTTCACCGCGGCGTCGAAGTCGGCGTTGAGCTGGCCGACCGTGCTCTCGTGGAGCTGGGCCAGGCTGGCGTCGACGGTGTCGGAGTTCATGTTGATGAGCACGCCGGTCCAGTCGGCGGCAGCCTGCATGGCGCGGGTGCGGTAGCGCAGTTCCTCGGTGTCGGCGCGATGGTGCGTCCAGATCAGGGTGGCCAGCACGATCGCGGCGATGGCGATCACACCGACCACCGCGGAGCCGATGCCATAGCCGGAAATGCTGGGCTCGGCGTGGCTGGAGTCCGGCTCTTCGTCGGGCATGCGCGTGAGGCTACCTGGCGAGCTGCGCCGCGCAGCCGCGGACGACCTGTCTGGCACCCTGGTGGGGTGACAGTAGAAGCAGCGCGCAGCGGAGCGGGAGCGACAAACGGATCCGGCGCGGGAGCGACAATCAGATCGGGGATCGACCTGAGCTACGTCGACTCCGGTGCCCGCCCGCAAGACGACCTGTTCGGCCACGTCAACGGCCGCTGGTTGGCGGAGTACGAGATGCCGGCCGACCGCGCCACCGACGGCGCGTTCCGGTCGCTGTACGACCGGGCCGAAGAGCATGTCCGAGACCTGATCACCGAGGCGGCGGAGGCCGGCGCGGTGACCGGGACCGACGAACAGCGCATCGGCGACCTGTACGCCAGCTTCATGGACGAGCAGACCGTCCGCGACCGCGGCCTGCAACCGTTGCTCGACGAGCTCGCCGTCGTCGACACCGCGGACAACCCCGACGAGCTGGCCGCCGTGCTCGGCGAGTTGCAGCAGGCCGGTTCGGGCGGTGGCGTCGGCCTCTACATCGACACCGATTCCAAGGATTCGACCCGCTATCTGTTGCACCTGACCCAGTCCGGCCTGGGTCTGCCCGACGAGTCGTACTACCGCTCCGAACAGCACGCCGAGATTCTGGCCGCCTACCGCGAACACATCGCTGCGATGTTCGCGATCGTGTACGGCGGAACCGCGGGCGACCACGCCGACGCCGCCGCCCGGATCGTCGCCCTGGAAACGAAGATGGCGGCCGCACACTGGGACGTGGTCAAGCGGCGCGACGCCGAGGCGACGTACAACCTGCGAACGTTCGCCGACATCCCCGCCGAAGCACCGGGTTTCGCGTGGCAGACGTGGCTCTCGGCCCTGGGAATACCCGCCGAGAAGGCCGCCGAGGTGGTGGTGCGTCAGCCCGACTACCTGACGGCGTTCGCCGCACTGTGGGCGGATGAGGACATCGACGACTGGAAGCTCTGGGCGCGCTGGAAATTGATCAACGCGCGGTCGGACGTCCTCACCGACGAGCTCATCGCGCAGAATTTCGAGTTCTACGGCCGCCTGCTGTCGGGCACCGAAGCCATCCGCGAGCGTTGGAAGCGCGCGGTATCACTGGTCGAGGGTCTGATGGGCGACGCCGTCGGAAAGCTCTATGTCGAGCGGCATTTCCCACCGCAGGCCAAGGCCCGGATGGACGAGCTGGTGGCCAACCTGCGCGAGGCGTATCGGGTCAGCATCAACTCGCTCGAGTGGATGACGCCGCGGACCCGCGAGAAGGCGCTGGCCAAGCTCGACAAGTTCACGCCCAAGATCGGTTACCCGGCCAAGTGGCGCGACTATTCGGCGCTGGTGATCGAACGTGACGATCTCTACGGCAACTTCAGACGAGGCCACGCGGTGGAATACCAGCGTGAGCTCGCCAAGCTCGGCGGACCCGTCGACCACGACGAGTGGTTCATGACGCCGCAGACGGTCAACGCGTACTACAACCCCGGGATGAACGAGATCGTCTTTCCCGCTGCGATTCTGCAGCCGCCGTTCTTCGACGCCGACGCCGACGATGCCGCCAACTACGGCGGCATCGGCGCGGTGATCGGGCACGAGATCGGGCACGGATTCGACGATCAGGGCGCAAAGTACGACGGCGACGGAAACCTGGTGGACTGGTGGACCGACGAGGACCGCAGCCGAGTTCGGCACGCGGACAAAGGCTTTGATCGCGCAGTACGAAGAATACGTGCCGCGAGCGCTCAGTAACGGCCACCACGTGAACGGCGCGTTCACCGTTGGCGAGAACATCGGCGATCTGGGTGGACTCTCGATCGCGCTGCTCGCCTACCAGCTGTCACTGGCTGGCGAACCGGCACCGGTCATCGACGGGCTGACCGGTGAGCAGCGCGTGTTCTTCGGCTGGGCTCAGGTGTGGCGCACGAAATCCCGTGATGCCGAGGCCATCCGGCGGCTTGCGACCGACCCGCACTCTCCGCCGGAGTTCCGGTGCAACGGCGTCGTCCGCAACCTGGACGCCTTCTACGACGCGTTCGAGGTCGACGAATCAGACGCGCTGTACCTCGACCCGCAGCAGCGGGTCCGGATCTGGAGCTAGAACATCTGCCAATCTGACGCTCCGTCAGGCTGGTTGTACCAGCCCGTCGAGTTCTTGACCACGATCGGATCGCCGCTGCCGAAGTTGTCGTAGAACCATTTCGCGTTAGCAGGACTGATGTTGATACACCCGTGGCTGACGTTGCGCACCCCTTGATCGTCTACCGACCATGGCGCGCTGTGCACGAAGTTGCCGCTGTTGTCGATCCGGACTGCGAGATCCACATCGGTCTTGTAGCCGTTGGCTGAATTCACGGGCACGCCGTATGTCGACGAGTCCATGACGATGTGGGGAAATTTCTCGAGCACATAGTAGGTGCCGTTGGGGGTGGTATGTCCGCCCCCCGACTTGCCCATCGACACCGGGATGGTCTTCACCAGCTCGCCGTTGCGCATGACTTCCATCTCGTGCGTCGCGTCGTCGATGGTCGCGACCAACTGCTCGGGAACCGTGAAACTCGACTTGGTCCCCGCGGCGTCGATGTAGACCTTGGTGCCTGCCGGCCAGAAGTCCTGCGGGCGCCACCGCAGCTGGGTGTCGCTGGTCCAGTAGAACCTGCCGGGAACGGGCGGCACGGACGTGATGTGCACGGCGTCCTGGGCCATCTGCTGGTCGGCGATCGGCCGCTGGAAGTTGATGTAGATCGGCTTGGCGGCACCGACGATCGAACCGTTCGTCGGATTGAACGACGGCGGCACGAACGGCGGCTCCCCGACGAACGGCGTCGGATTCTGCCCTGCTGGGGTCCCCGGGGGAATCGCCATCGGCTGGGGCTCCCCAAAGAGCGGTGGCGGGGGCGGCGGCAGCGGCGCGCCGAGCGGAGGCGGCGCAGGTGGCCCGGGCGGCGGCGCCGGGAAGGCGGCCGGTGCGGCGGCCGGGTCGACCGGCGCGGGCGGCGGTGGCGGAACCCCTGGTTGAGCCAGCGCTGACGGGGTGCTCAGCACCAATCCACCGACCAAACCAGCCGCCATCACGGCGGTGAGCAGGCGCCTCGTCATCGGCTGCCGCATACCTGACCTCCCAATCGCATCACTTCGTTCCAGTGTGGCACAGCGTCCCGGGCGGTTATCGCCAGCAGGATGTCGCCAAACCCCTGACCTGCTGTGTCTTATCGGCCGAAACGGCGCGACGTTACGTTCAGGAGCGCACCAACCGGGCAATGGCCGCCGACGCTTCTGCCAATTTGGTGTCTGCCTCGTCGCCACCCTCAGCGACGGCCTGCGAGACGCAGTGGCCAAGATGCTCGTCGAGCAGGCCGAGCGCGACGGACTGCAGTGCGCTGTTGACGGCACTGATCTGGGTGAGCACGTCGATGCAGTACTTGTCGTCGTCGATCATCTTCGCGATTCCGCGCACCTGACCTTCGATCCTGCGTAGCCGCTTCGCATAGTTTTCCTTCTGCGGCGAATAGCCACGCGCGGCCTTCTCGTCAGCCTTCTCGTCCTCCCGTCAGCCTTCTCGTCAGCCTTCTCGTCAGCCATTGTGGCCACCTCCCAGCATCTGATTCATCTGGTTGATCTCGGCCTGTTGCGCATCGATCATCGTCTGCGCCATGCGCTTGACATCGACGTTCTGACCGTTGGCGACCTCGGCCTCGGCCATCTCGATCGCTCCCTGATGGTGGCTGATCATCGACTGCAGCCACAGGGTGTCGAACTCCGCGCCCTTCAGCGATCCAAGCTTGGCCATCGTGGCGTCGTCGACCATGCCCTGCATCTGGTCGTGGTGACCGCTCGCGCTCTGCGAGGCGTTGTCCTCGGGATTTTCATCCCACTGCACCAGGAACACCCGCAAGGCGTTGATCTCGGGCTGCTGCGCGGCCGTGATCTGCCTGGCCAGGGCGATGAGTTCTTGATTGGTCGAGCGCTCGGGAGCCAGCGCCGACAACTCGATCGCCTGCTCGTGGTGCGGGATCATGTTGGTGGCAAACGCGTAGTCGTCGGCGTTGAAACCAGAGGGCTGTGCGGTGCTGGCCGGTTCGTCGGCATTACCGGCGCCGGCCTGGTGCTCCTCGGACCCCGAACACGAGGAAAGGAGCAGGGCGGCCAACAGGGCGGCGAACACGGCTATGAAGACGGCGGCGACACGTGTGATGCGAGACGGCATGGCGCCACCATACCGGATACCCCTGAGGGGTATTAATAACGGTTTGGCCGGGTGAAACACCGGGGGCATACTGGCACCCATGCCCTCAGAGTCCGGATCGATCGACGTTGGAGCCCCGCACCGGGCGGAGCCCGACATCAAGCCCCGCAGCCGCGACGTCACCGACGGCCTGGAGAAGGCCGCCGCCCGCGGAATGCTGCGGGCGATTGGCATGGAGGACGACGATTTCGCCAAGCCACAGATCGGTGTCGGATCCTCGTGGAACGAGATCACGCCGTGCAACCTCTCCCTCGACCGGCTGGCCAAGGCCGTGAAGGACGGTGTGTTCGCGGCCGGCGGTTATCCGATGGAGTTCGGCACCATCTCGGTGTCGGACGGCATCTCGATGGGCCACGAGGGCATGCACTTCTCGCTGGTGTCGCGCGAGGTGATCGCCGACAGCGTCGAGGTCGTCATGCAGGCCGAGCGTCTCGACGGTTCGGTGCTGCTGGCCGGCTGCGACAAGTCGCTGCCCGGCATGCTGATGGCCGCCGCACGTCTGGACCTGGCGAGCGTGTTCCTCTATGCCGGGTCGATCCTGCCCGGGAAGGCCAAGCTCTCCGATGGCACCGAGATGGACGTGACGATCATCGACGCATTCGAGGCCGTGGGCGCCTGTGCGCGTGGGCTGATGCCCCGCGAGGACGTCGACGCCATCGAACGGGCCATCTGTCCGGGCGAAGGCGCCTGCGGCGGAATGTACACCGCCAACACCATGGCGTCGGCCGCCGAGGCGCTCGGCATGTCGTTGCCGGGCAGCGCCGCACCGCCCGCCACCGATCGGCGGCGCGACGGCTTCGCCCGACGCAGCGGACAGGCCGTCGTCGAGCTGCTGCGCCGCGGGATCACCGCTCGCGACATTCTCACCAAGGAGGCCTTCGAGAATGCGATCGCGGTGGTGATGGCGTTCGGCGGGTCCACCAACGCGGTGCTGCACCTGCTCGCGATCGCGCACGAGGCCAACGTGAAGCTGACGCTGGAGGACTTCACGCGCGTCGGCGAGAAGGTGCCGCACCTCGCGAACGTCAAACCGTTCGGCAAGCACGTGATGTTCGACGTCGACCACATCGGCGGTGTGCCGGTGGTGATGAAGGCGCTACTGGATGCCGGTCTGATGCACGGCGATTGCCTGACGGTGACCGGTCAGACCATGGCCGAGAACCTGGCTCACATCAATCCCCCCGATCCGGACGGCAAGGTGCTGCGCGCGCTGGACAATCCGATCCACCCCACCGGTGGCATCACGATCCTGCACGGGTCGCTGGCGCCCGAAGGCGCTGTCGTGAAGTCGGCGGGCTTCGACTCCGATGTGTTCGAGGGCACCGCAAGGGTTTTCGAGCGTGAGCGGGCCGCACTCGATGCACTGGAGGACGGCACGATCACCAACGGCGACGTGGTGGTCATCCGCTACGAGGGTCCCAAGGGCGGCCCCGGGATGCGCGAGATGCTCGCCATCACCGGTGCCATCAAGGGTGCGGGCCTGGGCAAGGACGTGCTGCTGATGACCGACGGACGGTTCTCGGGCGGCACGACGGGCCTGTGCGTCGGACACATCGCGCCCGAGGCCGTCGACGGTGGCCCCATCGCCTTCTTGCGCGACGGTGACCGTATTCGCCTCGACGTCGCCAAGGGCACGCTGGACGTGTTGGTGGATCCGACCGAATTCGACTCGCGCAAGAAAGGTTTCGAACCCTTGCCGCCCGTCTACACCAGCGGCGTGCTGGCCAAGTACACCAAGCTGGTCGGCTCAGCCGCGAGTGGCGCCGTTTGCGGCTAGCCGAGCGATCCGTTGTAGGGCGATCGCGCAGACGGCCAGGTAGGCGGGAGCCCACCACGGGACGGAGAACGCGACACGGGTCCCGGCACCCTCGGCTTGCACCTCGTGTCTCGTCGCACCGATTCCGGCGACGTCCCATGCCCAACAGCGCTTCTCGTCGAACTCGGTGATCTCGAACGGCAGTGCAAGGCCGAACGGCGTCCACACCCTGCCGTGCGATCCCCTCTTCAAGGGCCCCGGTGCAGCCAACTGTGCGCGCTGGATCGACGGCCCCCACTGCGGCCACGCCTCGAGGTCGACCAGCAGGTTCCACACCACCCCCGGTGGGGCGGCGATATGGCGTTCGACCGTTGGCATGCGGTTCCGGAGGGCGAGGTCCATATGCGACCTATGCCCCGATGGCGGAACGTTAAACGAGCGCTAGCCGTCAGGCGGCGGTGGATCGGCAGGTGTCACCGATATCGGCAGCGAGTGCACGCCGGCGCCCTCACCCGGACATCCGGCGCCCTCGACGGTGATGGTCCGCTGACCGAAGAAGCTGCCGTCCGGTCTTGGGATCAGGTAGTCCGAGCGTACGGATTGCACTCTCGGTGCCGGCACCCAGCGAACGCTTCGACGAGAACGAGACCAGAATCGTCGACGCATTGCGCGAATCCGCGCGAGCGCTCGTTACCTGACCAGGGCGACCGCGAAGCCGTCCCAGCCCTTTGTTCCCACAGTCTGAATCGCGGCGGTGTCCAGGCGCGGGTGCTCCCCCATCATCTCGAGCATGTCGCGCACGGCGCGGGCCTGATGGTCGTCGGCCGCGGGCTCGAACACCCGTCCGAACCGAGCGATGTTGTCCACCACGATGATTGAGCCGGGTCGACTGAGCTTGATCGCCCATTCGACATACGCGACGTTGTTCTCCTTGTCGGCGTCGATGAACGACAGATCGAACGTCTCGCCACGCTCGGCCAGACCCGGCAGGGTGTCCAATGCCGCGCCGACGATGACCTCCACACGGTCGCCGACGCCGGCACGCGCTCAGGTTCTGGCGCGCCACCTCGGCATGGGCGGGCTCGTATTCCAGCGTGACGACACGACCGCCGGGACCGACGGCGCGGGCCAGGTTGATGGTGCTGTACCCGGCGAGCGTGCCGATCTCCAGTACGCGGGTCGCGCGCGCCGCCGCGGCGAGCAGATACAGCAGCTTCCCGTGCTGGGCCGACACCTCGATGGCGGGCATCCCCGCCGCGTCGGCGGACCCCCGCGCGGCCTCCAGCGCCTCGTCCTCGGTGCGCAGCAAACGGTTGAAGAGCTGATCAAGTGCTACCGGGTCCGGCTCTTCCATGCGGGACACGCTATCGCACACCCTCTTTCGCGTACACGACCCGCAGCACGTGAGCCACCTCTGGGCCCATGACCACGGCGGCGAGTTCGCAGAAGGTGGCGACGAACTCGGGGCCGTGCGGTGGTTCGGCAGCGCAGAGATGGTGGGCGATCTCGTGGAGCACCACCAGTTCGCGCAGCGCCCACGTCGTGCGCCCCTCGGGCACGGCGATGCCCGCTCCGTCGCCGGCACGTTCGTAGTGCGCCGCGGTGACCCCGCGCCGGGGGCGGACCGCCAACGTGCCCGACGCCTGGCCACGACTCACGGACCACCGTCATGCCGAGTACGTCGTCGACGTAGCGCTGCACCGACTCCACCGACCCGAACCGGCCTTCGGGTGGCAGCGTCAGCTGCGTCCCGAAGAAGTCGACCACGCGGTTGCCGTGCTCAGCCGCCCGGTCGAACAACGTCCGGACGAACTCCTCTGCGGCGTAGACCTTCGCGCGCTGGTTGTCTCTGATCGCTCACGTCTCCAGGGCCGAGCGCGCACCGGACAGCTCCCCGCTGCTACCCAACCGGGCCTTGCGGCCCGCGCGGTCGCCCGCGCGCCGCGCCGCCGACGAGTACCCCGCTGTCGCGCTGGTGGCCCGCCACGTTCCCCGTGCCGCCGACGTCTGACGGTAGAAGTCCTTGAGCTCGATGTCCTTGTTCCGCAACGCGACAGCGGTGCCCGGCTTTCTGCGCCAGCGCGAGCCGGTGGCCTCGCGCTGTGCCTCTTCGCGCGCCTCGGACAACCGCTTGCCGATACGCGCGCCGAAGGCCAGCTGGAAGTTGATGCGCGCGGTGATCGTCGGGGTCGGCCGGTGCGCACCCGACGATATGTAGGCCTCCGACGCCCGCACCATCTGCATCACCAGGCTGGCGTACAGCGCATGGCTGGCGTCGATGTCCTCGCCGAACCCGTACGCGTAGACGAACGTCGAGTTCGACGCGACGTCGCACTTCACGTCGTTGGCCATCGCGATCACGGTGAACAGCTGCACATAGGTGCGCAGGCCGCGGGTTCCCGCGTTGCCGATCGTGATGGTGCGCTGGACCGGCATCTGCGCCTTGGTGCGGTTCGACGCATGCGACCGTGCGACCGCCAGGTCGATCGACGTGGCGGTGGCCAACCGCTGGGCTGCGGCCATGAACGCGTCGGCCTCGTGCGTGTTGTCCGTCCCCTCGGCCTGGCGCAGCAGCGCGGCGATGCGCGCAAGCATCTTGTCGTCAGCCATGCGCGATCCATCCCCTGACCTTCGGTCGTGGGCCCACCGCTCCTCGCTTGCAAGTCATGGCGCCAGATTAGGGCTACTTGCCGACAAACGCGTCGAGCGCACTGACGAGTTGTGGAGAAAGTGGGTCTTGTTTGGCGTAGCTCGCGACGTTGTCGGTGGGGTCGTCGCGCAGCACGTGACTGACACCCTTGAGTTCGACGACGGTGAGTGCGGTGTGCTGGAGCGCATCGACGAGCGGCGTGATCGATTTGCACGTGGCCTGAGCGTCGGCGTCTGAACATGTCAGCAGCACGGGCGTGCCCGCGGGAACCTTGGCGGCCAGCGTCAGCGGATCGATCTTGTCGGCCTCGATGACCGCCTTGACGTTGCCCGGATTGAGCAGCGCGCCGAGCCCCTCGGGGAGATTCTGCGCCACGGTGCCCTTGGTGCGGACCTGATCGACGGCGGCCAGCCAGGAGTTCAGCGCCTCCGGCGCCGCGCTGGCCCGCACCCGGTTGGTGATGATGTCCAGGTACCGGCCCGGCAGTGGCTGAAACAGCGCCAGCGAGTGGATCTTTGGTGCGTCCACATCGGCGTCGGTCGCCAGCGACATCGCGTGGACGGTGCCCTCGCCGAGGGCGTACACCGAGATCCGGGACCTGTCGGTCGCGGGCTGCTCGGCGAGGTAGCCCAGCGCGGCCTTCGCGCCGGACGTGTAGACGGAGCTGACGACGTCCATCGGGCGCTGCGCGTACGGGCCGAGCCCCGTTTCTCCGGTTCCGATCTTGTCGTAGCGCAGGCTGGCGACACCCTTGTCCGACAGCAGTTCGGCGAGTTGGCGCATGTTGCCCACCGGACCGGCCACTGCGTTGTCGCCGTTGCGGTCGGTGTTGCCGCTCTCGGAGATCAACAGCGCCGCCGGGCCCGGTGCGGCGTCGCGCTGATGGCGGTAGGTGCCGTGGATGTCCAGACCGTCGGCGGTGAAGGTCACCTTCTCGTCGACCCAGCGAGGTGGTTCGTCCGACCCGCAGGCGGCCAGGAGCAGGGTCAGCGAAAGAAGCACACCCACAATGGATTTCAAAGCTTGGCCTCGATCCACGACGTGACATCGTCGAGCACCAGCGCCTTCTCGGGCTCGTTGAACACCTCGTGGTACAGCTCGGGATACACCTTGAGGTGAGCGTCCGTCGACCCCACACACTCCAGAAGGTGACGGCTGCCGGCAACCGGGATCAGGATGTCCTTCTCTCCGTGCACGACCAGCAGTGGGGCGGAGAGCGCGGCGGCTCGCTGCGGCATGGTCTCGCCAACGTTGAGAAGCGCCTTGGCGATACCCGCGGGCAGCTTGCCGTGGTGCACCAGCGGATCAGCCATGTACGCGGCGACCACTTCCGGGTCCCGGGACACCGCTTCGGTCGGGAGCTTCTCGACAGGCAGGCCGGGAAGGATGCTGCCCACCACCTTGGCGACAGTGATCATGAACGACGACACCGCGTCCTGGGCATAGACGGCGGGTCCGGACAGCACCATCGCGGTGTAGTCGTCGGGATGCTCGACGCCGTACGCGAACACGACACCGCCCCCCATGCTGTGGCCGAGCACGATCCGCGGCAGGTCTGGATGATCGGCGGTGGCGATGCCGACCAGGGTATGGAAGTCGCCCGTGTACTCGGAGATGTTGCGCAGATACACGCGTTTGCCAGCCGGATCGGCCGTGCCCGCGAAGGTCCAGCGCGTAGGTGATCAAGCCGGCCTCGCCGAATCGCTGTGCGACATGGTCGTAGCGTCGCGCGTGCTCGGCGTATCCGTGACACAGCACCACGACCCCGCGGGGGGCCACCTCCGGGGTCCACACGTCGTAGACGATGCGGACGCCGCCGATGCCGTCGAAGGTGCGTTCGCTGCGGGTAGTTGCCACCACCGGAGACTATCGGGCTGCCCGATCAAGCGACGGTGTCGGTTGTCACAGCTGCTGACTAAGCTCGGCGACGTGACGGTTCTGGCCCACGATCTCGATGACGGTAGCGCCGAGGATGCCTTCCTGGCCGATGCTCAACGTTATCGCCGCGAGCTGCTCGCACACTGCTATCGGATGACCGGGTCGCTGCACGACGCCGAGGATCTGGTGCAGGAAACGTACCTACGCGCCTGGAAGTCGTACAAAGGATTCCAGGGCAAATCGTCGGTGCGCACCTGGCTGTATCGGATCGCGACCAATACCTGCCTGACGGCGTTGGAGAGCCGTCAGCGGCGGCCCCTGCCGACCGGGCTCGGTGCGCCGAGTTCAGATCCCGTCGATGACATCGTCGCGCGCGACGAGGTGCCGTGGCTGGAACCGATACCCGACGATTCGACCGATCCGTCCAACATCGTGGGCTCGCGCGAATCGGTGCGGCTCGCATTCATCGCGGCGCTGCAACACCTGCCCGCCAGGCAACGCGCGGTGCTCGTCCTGCGTGAGGTGCTGCAGTGGAAGGCGGCCGAGGTCGCCGATGCGATCGGTTCCTCAACAGCGGCGGTCAACAGCCTGCTGCAGAGGGCGCGGGCGCAACTCGACACCGTCGGCCTCAGCGAGGATGACCGCCTTCAGGCACCGGAGTCCAAGGAGGCCCAGGATCTGCTGAAGCGCTATATCGACGCGTTCGAGACGTACGACATGGACAAGCTCGTCGAGTTGTTCACCGCCGACGCCGTCTGGGAGATGCCGCCGTTCGACGGCTGGTATCAGGGTCCGGAGAACATCGTCCTGCTGTCGAAGACGCACTGCCCGGCCGAATTGCCAGGCGATATGCGGTTGCTTCCCACGACGGCCAATGGTCAGCCGGCCGGAGCGATGTACATGCGCAATCCCGAGACCGGCGTGCACGAGCCTTTTCAGATGCACGTGCTCGCCGTCAACGCCGACGGCATATCCCATGTCGTCGCGTTTCACATGGAGTCGTTCGAGAAGTGGGGCCTACCCGACAGGCTCTGATCGCGGAGTGGCCACTTATGCGAGCTATGTCGCCGAGAATCCGTGCGATAACTGGCCACTCGGCACCGGCTTGCCGCAGCGCAGTGCACACCCGTTCGACAAGCACCTGCTTGCGGTAGCGCAGTAGGTCTGCGCCGACGCGGATGATGACCCAGCCACGCGCCGCCAGGTCGGCATACTTTTCGATGTCTCGGGCTCGGATCTCCGGGTCTTCCCAATGTTGCGCGCCGTCGTACTCGATGGCGACCTTGAACTCCTCGTAGCCCATATCGATGCGCCAGCGCCCCACACAGATCTGCGTTCGCGGTCGCGGCAAACCCGCGTCGATGAGCAGCAGTCGCGTGCGTGTCTCCTGTGGAGATTCCGAACCGCCGTCCATCAAGTCGAGCACTTCACGCAGTTGCACCAGACCGCGGACACCTCGATGTGTCTTGATCAGCGATTGCACGTCGGCCCTTTTCAACCGGTTGGCGTTCGCCAGCGCATCGACTCTGATGAGCGCGCGGGTGCGGCCCCGCCGCCGGCCCAGGTCGAAAGCGGTGCGTTCCAGGGTGGTCACGCCGACACCGTGAATCCGGGTCACTTCGTCCGAGGCCAGTTCGTCGCGGTGGATCACGATCCCGTCGGCCTTCTTGCCGTTTCGCCGATACAACTCGGCCGGCAATCTGGCGTCGATCCAGCCTGAACCGTGCAACGCCGCCGCGGACAGGCCCATCGCGATGCCTTGGCGATCCGACCAGAGCCACGCCCCGATGGCACGGTTCGCCGCGTCGAGTTCCACACCCTTCGGTAGATAGACGTTTCGGTAGATACGGTCGTATCGCTGCAACAGCGTGTACCGGTTGAGGACACCGCTCGCAATCGCTTCGGTGCCGAGGAACGGCTGTGATGACATGCGCTTACGGTCTCGCCGGCCAACGACAGATCGGCGCCGTCGCATAGCACTTATCCACAGGCCCGAGTGGCCACTTATGGGGCGATTTTGCCAAGATTTCGCGGCACAACTGGCCGCTCGGCGAGACCAAGTTCGGACATGCTCGAGGGCCGCAACATCCGCGGTGTCATCACGTTCGACGAGGCGGACTGGTAGCCAACCGCTCGGCGACCGCATCGACCACGGCGCCGAACGCCCGCAGTTGTGCGGCCGCCATATGGTCGAACATCGCGCTGCGTACCAACTCGGCGTGCGCCGGCGCCGCCAACTGCAGGGCGGCCCGACCACCGTCGGTGAGCTCGACCGTGGCGCCGCGCCTGTCGTCGTCGCTGCCCTGACGCGCCACGAGGCCGCGGCCGCGCATCCGCCGCAGTTGATGCGATAGCCGGCTCTGTTCCCACGCCAGTGCCTCGCCGAGTTCGTTGATGCGCAGCGGTCCGCGCTCGGACAAGGCGACCAGCACGTCGTAGTCCGACAGTGACAGGTCACAGTCGGACTGAAGCTGGCGGTGCATCGCCGTCTGCAGGCGGCTCGCCATGATCAGGTAGCTGCGCCAGATCCGCTGCTGTTCGTCGGTCAGCCACATGGCAGTCCCTAACCTAAAAAGCTGAGATAGCCCATGACCCCGCCAACCACGATGAAGAACGCCCCCATCAAGCGTAGGACCGTTGCGCGCGCTTCGGACGACCGCACGATCAGCCGGGGCAGCCAGTAATAGGCGAGGCCCCGCAGGATGAAAACGATGCCGAGCATCGTGACAAGTACGGCCAGCGGACCGTCCCAGGCGAAGTGGTTGACCACGATCGCGAACCCGATAAACAGGTGCAGCATCCCAGAGACGTTCACCGCCATCGCATCCGAGGTGTCCGCCTTGCGGGTGAGATCCGCGTAGAACGGTGTCGCCACGACGAAGGCGATACCCGCGGTAAGGAGGTAGAGCGACAGGATCTTGCCGAACATGACGGTCATCGGGTCCACAAGACTCCAATCGGTGCCGGCGATGGAATACATGACACATCATCTATGTTGTCGTGTCCAGTGGCCGCACCTAGGCTGGTCCCCGAGCGAAAGAGGACAACGGATGAGCCGAGCGAGCAGCGAACGCGAATCGCGCATCGATGTGGCCCCGACAGTAGACATCCGCCGTGCTGCGGACCGCGCGAAGACGAGGATCGACTGGCTCGACTCCAAGCACTCGTTCTCGTTCGGCAGTCATTACGAACCCGAGAACACCCACCACGGCCTGCTACTGGTCAACAATGACGAATCGAGTGGCACCGGCTGCGGGGTTTGAGACCCACCCGCACCGCGACATGGAGATCGTCACCTGGGTACTGCGGGGCTCGCTCGTGCACCAGGACTCGACCGGACACTCCGGCGTCATCTATCCCGGCCTGGCTCAACGGATGTCGGCCGGGCGCGGCATCCTGCATTCCGAGAAGAACGACTCCTGGACACTCACCGGCGAGCAATCCCACACCGAGCCTGTCCATTTCGTGCAGATGTGGGTGGTGCCGGACGAATCGGGCGCTGACCCCGGGTACCAGCAACTCGAGATCGACGACGAACTGCTGCGCGGCGGTTTGGTGACCATCGCTTCCGGGATGCCTGAGCACAGCGACCAAGCCGCGATCACGATCCGCAACAAGTACGCGGCGCTGCACGGCGCGCGACTGCAGGCCGGCGAGAGTGTCGAACTGCCCTCCGCGCCATACCTGCACCTGTTCGTGCCCCGCGGTGAGGTGACGCTCGAGGGCGCGGGCTCGCTGCACGATGGCGATGCCGTGCGGTTCACCGCGTCGGGCGGCCAGCGCGTCACCGCCACCGAGCCCGCAGAAATTCTCATTTGGGAGATGCATGCGGGTTTGTCTGCGGCATAACCGAATTGGACTCAGCATCGCTGTCGCGGCGCTGCTTGCCGCGTGCTCGACGGCCCCGCGAAACTCAGAAGCCCGCGTCACCGGCGGTCCCGGCGACCGACTCGGCCACGGGTCTGGCTCCCGTTGCCGTCCAGGTCGGTCCTGGCCTGGCACAGGCACCGTTCGACGAGGCGCGGCAGGTGGTGGTGCCAACGGGGTGGACGATGTCGGTGTGGGCCCGCCTGCCCAAGCCGAGGCTCGGCGGCATGGACGCCCGACGGCGTGTTGCTGGTATCCGTACCCAGCACAGGCGAAGTCGTCGGCCTGCATCCCACCGACGACGGACCGACGCAGTCGGTGCTGCTCGACGGGCTCGACCAACCTCACGGATTGGCCTTCGCAGGCGACACATTGTATGTCGCCGAAAGCGATCAGATCGATGCCTACGACTATGCCGATGGGCGAGCGACGAATCGACGCACGATCGCCGGTGGCCTACCCGATGCCGAAAGCCCCGATCTCCGAGGCGCGTACGCTCACGCGCTCAAGAGCGTCGCCATCGGTGCGGACGGTGCCGTGTACTTCTCGATCGGCTCGACGGGCAACATCAGCGCCGCGGACCGTGACACCGACCCGCCGCGCGCGACCATCATGCGGGTTCCGCCCGGCGGCGGACCGGCGCAACCGTTCGCCACAGGCGTACGCAACGGCACCGGCCTGGCGATCGCCCCCGATGGGTCGATATGGACCGCGGTCAACAACCGTGACAACGTCGCCGATCCGCGGACCGGTGAACCCAACCCCGAATACGTCAACGAGCATCCGCCCGAATCGGTTGCCCGCCTGACACCCGGTCGCGAATTGGGCTGGCCCTACTGCAATCCCGACGGCGGTCCGGCGGATCTAGCCGTTGATTCGCGACGTGCAGACCAACGCCGACGGCAGCCGCATGGACTGCGGGGCCTTGCCGCCGATCGAACAGAGCCTGGGCGCGCACGCGGCACCGCTGGGCATGAGCTTCACCGATGGTGTGCTGCCCGCGCCGTATGCCAGCGGGGCGCTCATCGGCGTACACGGATCGTGGAATCGTCAGCCACCCCGGGAGCCGGAGGTGGCGTTCTTTCCTTGGCAGGACGGGCGTCTCGGTAACAAGCAGACGCTCGTAGGCGGATTTCAGGCGCAGGACGGTTCGCGGTGGGGCCGCCCGGTGGCAGCGGTGACCGGGCCGGACGGTGCGATATACATCACCGACGACTACGCCGATGCCGTCTACCGGCTGGTCCCGTCGCGCGGCTAGCGAGCCGGAGTGTTCTTGCGCCCCGTGATGCCCACGTAGATCGCGATCAACACGATGGCGACGATGATGCCGACGAAGAACGGAATGATCTCCCACCCGCCGTTGGCGTTCGTGTATCCGAACTGGTAGGTCAGCCAGGAACCGACGAAGGATCCGAGCGCGCCGAGCACAATCGTCATGATCACGCCAATGCTCTGTTTACCCGGCATGATGAGACGCGCCAGCGCTCCCACGATCAGGCCGACGACGAGCGCGCTGAGAATGGTGCCGATCATTTTTTCTCCTCTATTGGTAGTCGGTTGAGCACGGAGGTCAACTGTTTCTCGGTGTCATTGGCCAGCTTTTCGAATACCAGCTTCATGACCGGACTGAAAAGCGAAAGCATCCCGTGCATTTCCAGGTCGTTGCGATAGGTGATCACCGAACCCGTGTTCGCGGCGTCGATGTAGATCTTCTCGACGGAGGTCGCCGACTTGTTCTTTCCGACGAACACGATGTTGCTGTCGCTGAGGCTGTCCAGGGTGTAAGTCAGTTCCGTGGTCACGCCGAAGATCTTCGAGACGTTGTGCCACGAGGCTCCTGCTTTGATGGCCCCGCTGTCAATGCGAGTGCACTTCTGCGTGCCGGGATCCCATTCGACGGCATTGCCGAAATCCTTGAGATAGCCGAGCACCACGTGCGGCGGAGGGCTGACCGAGAATGTTCGCGACACTGAAGGCATGCGGTGCGGTTACCCGGATCCCGCCGAAATAATCCGTTGCCGGCGCCACGAGGTCGGTATGAAATCCGATCGTGATGGTCTCGTTACGAAAGTTGACAGTGTTGCTGGCGTGGCTAGTGTGGTTTGGGTCGAGCCGGCCTCGGGAGGGACCACATTGTCGACTCCAGTCACGATTTTTCGGCGCATCGCGGCATCGGCAGCAGCGTTGATGTTGTGCACTTCGCTGTCGACGACAGCCGGCGTCCCGCGCGCCGAAGCTGCCAGCGGACGCGATCTGCTCGCCGGCGCGATCGCCAACACCCGCGGGTCGTACCTCGTCTACAACTTCGGCGGCGGGCATCCCGCGCCGATGCTCAACGCCGCAGGCAACTGGTACGAGATGAGTAACGGCGGACACCTGATGATCATCAAGTCGGCGTCACAGCGGCTCGCGCCCCGACTGCTGGTCGACTCCCACAGCGGGTATCAATCCCGGTGCGAACGCGACCCGCGAGCGCGTACCGGCGAGGGGCTTTTGCAGGCATCCGAGATCTTCTCGCCGCTGCAGGCATGGCAGGCCCTGGGCCAGCCGACAATCGCGATCAACGCCAACTTCTTCGATATCCGCGGGCAGAAGGGCGGGTCGTGGAAGTCGACCGGCTGCAGTTCACCACTCGGCGCCTACGTCGACAACACGCGCGGCCAGGGGCGCGCCAACGCCGCGGTGACCGGCACCCTCGCGTACGCGGGTAAGCAGGGCCTCTCGGGTGGCAACGAGCACTGGAGTGCGTTGTCCACCATGATCCTTCCCGTCGCCGGCGCACCGTACGTCGTGCCGCCCAAGGGTCCCGACGACTACGACGCCGCGTCGCCGGTCATCGCCGGCCTGCTCGACAAGGGAGTCCGGTTCGTCGCGGTCGCAGGCATCGGGTTGCTGTCACCCGGCGAGACCGGTCAGCTCGACGATGGCGGCCCGAGCGCCGCCCGTACCGCCCTCGCCTACGCTAGGGGCAAGGACGAGATGTACGTCTTCCAGGGCGGCAGCTACACCCCGGATCAGATCCAAGATCTGTTCCGCGGTCTGGGCAGCGATACCGCCGTGCTGCTCGACGGTGGTGGGTCATCGTCGATCGTGCTGCGCCGTGATACCGGCGGCATGTGGGCGGGGGCCGGTGTGCCGGACGGCAATTGCGACACCCGCCAGGTGTTGTGCGACTCCCGTGAGCGCGCGTTGCCGAGCTGGCTGGCGTTCAACTAGCCGGGGGTGCGCAGCGCTCTTCGCGCCGCCGCCCCCGTCTGACTCGCATAGCCGCCGCCGAACAACACGACATGGGCCAATAGCGGATACAACTGATGCAGGCCGATCCGGTCGCGCCATCCCTCCCGCAGCGTGCAACTTGACTGGTAGCCGTCGATGACGGCGTCCCAGTGCGGGCACCCGAACAACGCCAGCATCGCCAGATCGGTCTCGCGGTGGCCCCCGTGCGCCGCCGGATCGATGAGCACGACGCCGTCCGGTGTCCACATCACATTGCCGCTCCACAGGTCACCGTGTAGCCGGGCGGGCCGGTCGCCGTCGTCGAAATCACCAGCTTCACAACGGCTTATCACCGTCTCGAGTACATCACGCGTCTCGGCGCTCAGTCGATCTGCGGCGCGCGCGGCCATCGGGACCAAACGTTCGCGTGCGTAGAACATCCCCCAGGTGTCGCATCCGGTCATCGACATCGGAAGCGGATGGTGCAACGGCCCGAAGAACCCTGCACCTGTCCACCCGCCCGGCGGTGCACCGAACGCTTCGGCACCCGCGTCGTGAGTATGAGCCAATCGACGGCCGAACTCGTGTGCGGCGGCGCGCTCCGGCCCGACGGACTCGAGCCGTTTCAACGTGAGGCTCACGTCGTCGTAATCGACGACCTCGGCGCACGGCACACCGTCATCAGCGGCCGAAAGCCATTGCAGCCCGGCGGCTTCACAGGCGAAGAACCCTGACGGGGCGCTCGGGTTGCGCTTGACGAAGGTCGGCATCCTACGGTTGGCCGGACACCTTCCGCAGCGCGATGTCACGCAGCTTCGTGGGCAGGATGCTCATCACGGCCACCTGCGCCCTTGGTCCGATTCCGACGATGTAGCGGGCTCGGGGGCGACGGGCCGTGAGCGCCTCCTCGACAACGGCGGACACCTTCTCTGTGGGGACGGCGATCCGCTGCGACACCGGGATCATTTTCTTGAACCCCGCGATGTGTTTGGCATAGAGACCCTTGTACTCGGCGGTCAGCCCCGCCTCCAAATCCTCCGCCATGGTGTCCGCCGTGCGCCACATGTCCGTGTCCGTCTGTGCGGGCTCCACGACGGCGACGCGGATCTGCCAGGGGGTCAGCTCCATTCGCAGCGCGTCGGCCGCGGCCTCCAGCGCGAATTTGCTTGCCGCGTAAGCACCGAGTCAGCGGCATCGACAATCGCCCGTTCACGCTGGAAATGAACACTACCCTTCCGCGGGACTTGCGGAGCCGCGGTAGCACCGCGCGCGTCACTGCGAGGGCACCGATGACGTTGATCTCCAGCTGTTTTCGCCACTCTTCGGAGCTCAGTGTCTCCATCGGACCGCCGACAGCGATGCCCGCGTTGTTGACGATCGCATCCAACCGTTCCGGCAGCGACTCGTCCAGAGCGGCAATGTCATCTGCAGAGGTGACGTCGAGGATCACCGAGGACACGCGTTGCGGATCAAGCTTGGTGACCGCGTCGGCGTCCTGCTGGCTTCGGACACCCGGCGATGACATCCCAGCCGCGTGCGGCCAGATGCTCGACGATCCCCTTGCCGATACCCCGTGACGCGCCGGTGACAAGAACAGATGGCATACGGGGAGACTAGTCACTCCCAGTCAACAAAGGTCCCACTCGGCGGCGCTGACGATCTCGAGCGCCACGTTGGCCGACACCTGCAGATCGTTTTGCACCATCGCGGTCCTGTCGGGTGCGATTGCGCCGCCATCTTCGGCGGCGCATACCCTGTCCCCCTCGGTGAGGAGCTGCTGCGATGACAAGAACTCGAACTTGTCCTGCAGCTTGTTCAAGTATTCGGCCTCGTTCGCCGCCGCCGAAGGTGCGGACAGCATCCCGGCGCCGACCACGGCTGCGAGCACCCCTGCAATTCGAATCACCCTGATCACCTCCGCAAACACGTGTTTCCCGAGGTCGGTGCGTCCAAACACCCGTTTCAGGTGACCTTTGCGCTGGCAAGCAAATGTTCGGCGCGACGGGCACGGAACGCGGGGGCGGTCCTACAACTGCGGCGTCAGATCGAACGACGTCACGGTGGACATCTTGGTGATCAACCACGTCGGCATCGATCGCGCTGCATCGTCAGCCGATACGACAGATAGCGCAGTGACGGGATGTTCTTCGTCACCGGGCTGGTGGCCACCGAGTTGGTGTAGACGATCGCGGTGGCTTCGTCGCCGGACAGCGACTCCACGGCCGCGCCCATCACCTGCGTGGTGTTGGTGACCTGGGCCTGCTTGTTGGGCTCGACGATCGCATCGATGTACTTGCGGTATTCGTTGGCGAAGTCGCCGCCGAGAAACACCTCGGCGCGATCCGGCAGCGCTTCCATGTTGTCGGGCGTATAGGTCCACAGTGTGGAGATCGCGCTGGCCGCCGTGCGAGCGACGTCGAGCTTGGTGTCCACAGCCGCGCGTTCGGCCAGATACGGCTGCAGCGTTGCGCCCGCGAAGGCGGCGGCGGCAACGAAAAGCACGGCTGCCGACGAGGCCGCGATGATCAGCCGCTTCCCCGCGGGGCGATGCGGAACCAGTATCCGATCGTCCGCCGGTTCTTCGTCGACCTCGACGGGCTTGTCGTCGGCCTCGGCGGGTTCACCGGAGTCGACGATCTCGGCTGGTTCGGACGTCTCCTCCTCCGCCGCCGGGGCTTGCGCCTTCGATGTACGTCGCGACTTTCCGACGGGCTTGCGTGATGCCGGCTCCCCTTCGTCCGACGGTTCGGGCTCGGAAACCGTTTCAGGATCAGGGCTTTTCGCGCGTCGCCTCAGCGAGAACCGTCGCCCGCGTGACTTGACGGCCGGCAATTCGGCTTCCGCCGGCTGAGCCGGCAATTCATCTTCGGTGGTCAGATCACCTGGATCAGCTGGCTGATCTTCCACTGCTGTCCTTCCTTGATAGCCGTTGCGACCCAACGGTTTCCGCTTTCGATGGTCGACTTCCCATCTGGTGACTTGGAGGAGATCTTCGTAGCCACGAGGACGTCGGCGCTACCGTTGTCGTTCCACCGCTGGACACCGGCGGCGACCACCGTGCCGGTGGTCGGTTCGGCTTGGGCGACCTGGATCAGGATCTCGTTGCGTTTCTCGGAGAACATGCTCGCGAACTCACCGGTGCCCTGCGCGAGGATCCGGTCGGTATAGGCGTTGGCGTTGAACGGATCCAACGTCGTATATGCAGTCATGAACGCCTGTACGTAATCCAGCACCTGGGCGTCATCCGCCCTGGCTCGGACGTCGGCTCGGTGGCTGACCAACATCAGCGTGCCGGCGGTGAGGGCGGCGGCGATCAACACCGATGCCAGCGCGGCCAGCAGCGGCAGGCCCCATCGGCGCGGTGGTTCCGGTTTCACCTCGAAGAAGTCGGGCTCGTCGGGCTCGATCTTGCGCCGCGGGCTCATTGGCCACCCGTATTCATCTGCGGCTTCTTCAGCACGATGAGGTTGGCGACCTTCCACTGGCCATCGCCGGACTTCTCGAACTCCACCCGCAGCGTCGCGGTGATGAATTTCAGGTCCTTCGGGTCGGTGCCGCGTTGACCCTGCAGCGCGATCAACATCGCCGCCTTGTCCGCGGTGGCCGACAGCACCGCGCTGCTGACGGCCCAGTACTCGTTGGATGTCGCACCGGCCTGCTGCACGACCTGCTGTTGCGCGATCAACTGATCGCGATAGCTGTCTGTGGTCAGCGACTGGGCGCGCGCAAAGTCTTGTTGCAGTGATTCATCGGAATAGCTGAGCATCTGTTCGACGATCCGCGGTCCCTGCTCGGCGATCTGCTGGCGGGCGACGTCGACCGCTCGCTCCGGTCGGTACACCAACAGATAGCTCAGCCCGACGGCCAGCGCGCACACCACCGTCGCCACGATCAGAGCCACGCCCGCCGGCCGTCGCATCTCGCGCTGCGGACGTTCAGCGACGCGCACCTCGGTATGTAGCAGAAGGTCGGCGAATGTACGGTGCCTGCTGTCCCACAGCGGCCAGAGCCAGCCGATGAACACCGCCGCGGTGTCCAGCAGGTGCGCCAGGTCCCGGCCCAACAGGCGCAGCACCCCCGGCGACGCGCCATCTCGCGCGTGCACCGCGATGCCGAAGAGCGCTCTGCCCAGCGTCCACCCGGTGATGGTCGGCAGCATCAGCCGGTTGACAGCCATCGCCACGATGGTCAGCGCCGCCGCACCCACGAAGACCCACCACAGCCAGCCGCGCCACGGTGCGCTCCATGCACATACCGCCATCGTCGCGATCACCGCGACGCCGAGCAGGACGTCGATCGCGAACGCACCCGCCCGGGCCGGCCAGGTGGCCAGCGCAGGTCCGCGCAACTCCTCGGTGCCGGGCTCGTGCGGAGGCGTCGGAGGTGTCCAGTACAGCGGTCACGATGTGACCTGGTCCAGCTTCGCGATTTTGTATGTGCCCTCATCGGGCGCCATCTGCAGACGCAGACGGTAACCCTGCTCCTGATCGGCGGCCTCGGAGTTGGTGACCTTCACCCGCACGGCTACCAGCACCTCGAACGACCCGTCGTCGTTGTGCCGTTCGACCGCGGCGCGCATATCCGACACCTGCACCGTGACGTTGGCCGCCTGGTATGCATCCACCAAGACCCCGCTGTACAGGCTGGCCTGCGCGCCGAAGTCACCCGTCGAGCATTCGATGATCTTCGACTGCGCTGCGGTCATCGCCGTCACATCGGGCGCATGCGTGGCGGCCACGCAATCCCGGGCGGCCTTCAGGGCCTCGGCTTCTTCGCGCGCAGTGTCCGCGCTCTGCTGGTTCGCCTTCAGCGCGAGGTAGCCGGCGACCCCGCCGGCCCCGGCCAGGAGTAGCAGTCCGGCGCATATGCTCGCGACCCAGCCTCGCCCGAGCCGCGCCGGGCGCCGACTGTCTTTCGGCTCGGCGGCGGCTTCGGTGGTCTGCGGCTCCGGGTCTTGATGTCGCCGCCGGGGCGGCTCCGGGTCTTGATGTCGCCGCCGGGGCGGCTCCGTGGATACTGCTAACGACTCGTCGGGCGCCTGATCAGCATCGGTGGGGTTCAGCTGGCGGGTGCCAGCATCTCCTTCCATCCGTCGTCTCCTGGGTTACTCGAATTGCTGACGTTGTACCTGACGCCGTCAGGCCCCACCACCTGACCGCTGGCCGGGCTGTAAACCGCCGTGGAGCCGGGAGGCCCCGGTGCCGGAGTGTAGATGCAGGGGTTGGGTTGTTGTCCACTGCAGCTGACAGTGCCCTGGCCAGGCGGGCTGAGCGGGTCACTGATCGGCGCCGCGGACTGCGGTGGAGGCAGCTGGTCGGCGGGCGCCGGGTTGACGCCATTGTTGACCGTCGGGGCCGGAATGACGCCACGGCCCGGGTTCACACCCTGATCGCACCGGGCACCTGGCGCCGGGCAGGACAGGATCTGATTGGGGTCGCCGTACCACGGGTTGGTGCCGAGCGGAACGTACGGCTCGGGGCTGCGGCATTCCATCGGCGTGGCCGCGCGCTTGCCCGGCACGTCGACGCACGGGTAGTTACGTGCACCGCGAACGACATTGCCCTGATAATCCTTCGGGATCTTGCAGTAGGTGTTCTTGGGCAGCGGTGCCATGCTCGTGTCCGCCGGCGAGCGCCATTCGGAGGCGGGCAGGAAGCCGGTGAGGCACGGCGGCGGCTGGTTGATCGACAGCGCCAGCGGCAGCTGGCCGAGGTCTTCGAACAGCGTTCCCGCCTGTGCGACTGCTGCGCCCTGCGGCAGGATCACCAGCGTCTGTTCCAGACCCTTGTTGTACCGCTTGAGCATGTCGATGACGATCGACAGGTTGGCCAGCGTCTGTGGCAGCGAGTCGCGTACACCGCTGAACACGGTGTTGACCTGGTCGAGTGTCGGGGCGGCCTGCTCGAGACCGCTGCGCAGCGCGGCGTCCTGCTCTGCTGACTGCGAGGCGATGATGTCCAGGTTGCGCGACCACTGTTCGATGTTGTCGCCGGAGACGACCTGGCTGTCCAGGATCGGTGCCGAGTTGGCGATGATGTCGTTGACCTGAGGCAGGTTGTCCTTGAACCCCTGCGCCACGTTGGTGGTCGAGTCGACCAACCGTTGCAGCGCGGGCCCCAAACCGCCTACCGCAATGGAGGTTTCGGTGAGCAGGACATCGATCTTCTCCTTCGGCAGCACCGCAAGACCCTTGTTGGCGGCGTCCAGCGCCGGACCGACCTCGCTTGGCACGGTGCTGTCGGTGATCGTCGAACCCGGGCTCAGGTACTGACCCGGATTACCCGTCGACACCAGATCCAGGTACTGCTCGCCGATCGCGGACACCGAGTGCACATTGGCCGACGCGTCTGCCGGGATCTTGTACCGGTCGTCGATGCTCATCGTCGCGCGCGCACCGTTCTCGGTGGGCTCGACACTGGTGACCTTGCCGATCTGAGTGCCCCGGTAGGTCACGTTGGCCGTCGCATACAGGCCACCCGAGCGCGGTAGTTCGGCGTGCAGTTCGTACTGCCCGATGCCGACCAGGCTCGGTACCCGCAGGTAGTACCAGCCCAACACCGTGATGGCGATGATCGTCAGGATGGTGAACAGCACCAGCTGAAACTTGATGAATCTGGTCAGCACTGCTCACTCACCCCTTTCGACAAGCGGTCCGCCCGGAGCGTTGTGCGGGTTCGGTGTGAAGCGAACATCCGGGATCATCGTCGCCGGGTCGCGTCCCCAGGCCTGCTCGAGGGCGCGCAGCATGCCCGACACACCCGTGCCCGACAAGACCGTGTTGTCGAGTGCCGACAGCGTCAGGTCAACCATCAGCGATGCGTTGAGATAGTCACCCCGCACCACCTTCGGCACGTTCTCGATCGAGAACGGCGCGGTGAGCAGCAGCTTGAGCGCACCGATGACATACGGCGAGGCCCGGCCCAACTGCTTCAGCGGCCGCTGCAGGTTCGCCAGGTTGGTGTTCAGGTTGTCGCTCGCCGGCGCCAATGCGTTGTCGGCGGCGACGCTGATGCGGCCCAATGCCTCGACCGCGTCGGCGAACAGGTCGCGCGTGTCGGCGAAATGCTTGATCAGCGGCGGGAATTCGGTCAGCACCTGATCCAACGTGTCATTGCGCTGGGCCACGATCGACAGCAACCGGTTGGTGGAATCGATCGCGCGGGTGATGTCCTCGGTCTGCTTGTTCAGTTCGTCGGTGAACGTGTCGAGCTTGTTCAGGAACTCGCGGATCTGGTCGGCCCGGCCGTTGAGGACGTTGAAGATCTCGGTCTGGATCGTCTCGAGGTTCGACACCCCGCCGCCGCGAAGGATGGTGGCGATGCTTGCCAGCACCCGCTCGGTGCTCGGGAACGCCGAGCTGTTCTTCAACGGAATCGTGTCGCCGGTGCGCAACGGCTGGCCCGACGGATCCGGCGGCGGCTCCAATTCCACGTGCTGGCTGCCCAGCAGGCTGGTCTGCCCGATCTTGGCCAGCGCGTTGGACGGCAGCCCGAGGTTGGGCTCCATATCCAGGGTCAGCGTGGCCACCCAGTTCTTCAGCTCGATCGACCGGACGCGCCCGACGAACACGTCGGCGACACGGACACGGCTATTGACGTTGAGCGCCAACGTATCCGGCATCTGGACGTAGATCGTCATCCGGTCCGAGCCGGTGCCCGGCCCGCCAGGCAGCTCGACGTTGGAGATGCCGCGCCACGGCCACACCCCGCATGAACTCAGCGTCAGCGCGACTGCCACCAGCGCGACGGTGCGTAGCGCGATTCGACTCCATCTGCGAGGTGTCATCATCAGCCTGCCTCGGCGGGTAGCGGCGGTCCGACCGGCGCCGGTGGCGCCGCCGGGGCGGGTCCTGGCCCGGGTCCGGGTACGGGCAATGGTCCGGTGAGGGCCGCGCTGCCCGGATCTCCCGGGATGACACCCGGCGCGGGGCCAGGCACCGGACCCGGCTGCGGATACCAGGGCGGTGGCAGCGGGGTGTTCTCGCTGTAGGCGTTCGGCGGGCCGGCCTGATGGGGGCCACCGAAGGTGGGCGGCGCGGGCGGGATGGGTGCGTCGGGGCCGCCCATCAACTCGGCGAGGGACTCGGGCAGCAGCATGTTCTTGGTGAACGGCTGCACATCGACACCCTGCATACCGGGCGCGGTCACCCAGCCGGGCTCGTGGTTGCCGTGCGAGAACAAGGTGTCGCGCGACCAGATACCCGGCACGGTGGTGTCCTTGTAGCCCGGCGGGCGGCTGCAGCCTCGGCTCCGAGTAGGCGATCTGCTTGGGCAACGTCATCGCCGAGCTGAACTGGTTGAGGCCGAACGGCGGGAAGTTGAACTTGATCGCGTCCAGGATCGGGGCGAGGTACTGCGCGCACATCTCGGCGGACTCCTGATAGCCCAACCGGCTGCCCGCCTGAATCGAGCTGCAGATGAACTGGATCGGGTTGGCGAAGTTGTTGATCACCGGGATGCCCATCACGCCACCGGTCACCGGGGAGACGATGTTCATCAGGTTGGCGCCCAGCGTCGGGAACACATGCAGCGCGGTTTCCAGCCCGTTCTTCGAATCGGGTTGCAGGATCGCGTTGGTGGTGTCGGCCAGGTTGTTGATGTCGTGCGTCAGCACCTCGGCGTTCTCGTCGAGGAAGCTGCGCGTGGTCGACAGCAGTGTGTTGAGGTCCTGCAGCGCGTTGGCCACCTCGCGGTCGGTGTTGGTGAACGCGTTGGTGAACGTCGCGAGGTCGTCGTTGAGCGCGACGAACTGCTGATCACTCTTGTAGAGCGCGTTGACGAACAGCGCCAGGCTCTTGACCACGCCGAAGAAGTCACCGCGGCCCTCGTTGAGCGTGAACAGCGCTTCGGACAACCCGTTCAGCGTCCGGTTGAGCTCCTCGCCCTTACCCGCAAACCCGTCGGCGGCCGACTCGATGATGTCGCCGAACGGGCCCTTGGGCTGCTCGGGCGTGGGACCCAGATCCGTCAGGATGCGGTTGATGGAGTCGCGCAGATCGTCGTACTCCACCGGTATCTGCGTGCGGTCGATCGGGATGACCGCGCCGTCCTCCATCACCGGTCCGCCCGTATACGGCGGTGACAGCTGGATGGTGCGCGACGCCACCAGGCTCGGGTTCAGGATCGACGCGGTGGCGTTGGCGGGCACCTTGAACTTGTTGTCGTAGTCGAAGGTGACCTTCATCTTGTCGCCGGCCGGCTCGATCGAGTCGATCGTGCCGACCTTGACGCCCATGATCTGGATCTTGTCCCCGGGATACAGCGCGAGCGTCTCGGGGAAGTAGGCGACGACGGTGTTCGTGGTCAGCTTCTTGTACAGGTTCCAGCCCACGATGGCGGCCACCAGCGCGAGGATCACCACGAGCGTGCCGATGATCACCGCAGCGCGGGATACGTTCGGCAGCTTCATATTTCGAACGTTGAAGATCGTTGTCATCGGTTACACCCCCTACTGACCCTGAGATAGTGGTGGAAGGAACGGCGGGTTCCCCGGCAACGGCGGTGTCCCCGCAGGCCCCGCGTCCGGTCCCGGTCCCGGCGGAGGCGGCGGCCCGGTCAGGGCCGGCGGCAGCGGCGCGATGCCCGGGGTGAAGTCCGGGGGCAACGGCGGCCGCGCCGGATCCTGACCGACGGGAACGGTGCGGGCACCGGGCGGGGCCGGCGGAAGCGCAGCCGGCACGCCGGGCATATCCGGGGGCAGCTGACCCGGGATCGCCGCCGAGGGCACACCGGGCGACGGCTGCGGGCCGTGCACGTTCGGGTCGGAGGTGACCACATCGGGCGCCCGTAGTTGGCGCCGTACGGGTTGTCGCCGAACGGACCGACCGCCAGGCCCGCACACGGAAGCGGGTTGGCAGCGGTGGGGATGCCGTCGGGTGGCGGCGTGTAGGAACACGGCGTTCCCGCCCGCACCGCCGGCCCCGGATGTTCGGGCGTGCCCTCCAGCACCGCGGGCCCCGGCGCCGGAGCGCCGTTGGGGAACCGGGCCCCATTCGGATCCGGGAACCGCCATGCCGGCAGACCAGCGTCGCCCCAGAACTTCTCGGGGTCGATCCCGCGCTTCTTGAACGCCGCGTCGACGAACGGTTGCAGGATCTGGCCGGGCAGCAGGTTGACCAGCATGACCTTGAAGTAGGGGCCGGACGCGACCGCCTCACCGAGTGACGCCACGAAGCTGGCGACCGTGGTGAGGGTGTCCATCAGGTCGAGTCGGCGCTCGGCCAGGACGTCGCTGACCACGCGCAGCTGTTCGAGCACCCGGTTGAGGTTCGGGTTGTCGTCGATGAATCCCTTGACCTGTTCGGAGAAGGAGCCGACGCGTTCGAGCAGCATGCTCACCGCATACTGACGCTCGTTGATGGCCGCGAGTAGCTGCTGGGCGTTGACCAGCAGCTTGTTGATCTGTTCACCGCGGTTGCCGAGGATCCCGGCGATCTTGTTGGCATTGGCCAGCAGCTGCTTGATCTGGTCGTCGCGCTTGCCGATGGTGTCGGAGAACCGCGCCACGCCGTCGAGTGCGGCGCTCAGGTGCGGATAGGTCTGGTCGATGGTCTCCGACAACACGTTCAGCGACTTCTTCACCGTCTGGGTGTCCCAGCCCGACGACGCCTCGGTCACGTCGAAGAACGCGTCGTAGATCTGGTACGGCGTCGTGGTCTGACCCAGCGGCAGAGTCCCGTTGGCCTTCAACGGTTTCGACCCGCGTGGCTCGATCTCGATGTTGCGGCGGCCCAGGATGGTGTCGGTACGGATGGCCACCCGGCTGTCGGTCCCGATCTGCGTGCCGTCGAGCGAAAACCCGATCTTGACCTTGTCCCCGACGATCTCCGCACTGCGCACCTTGCCGACGTCCACGCCGGCGATGCGCACCTTGTCGCCGTTGTTGATGCCGCCGGTGTCGGAGAACTCCGCGTAGTACGTGGGTGTCGCGAACAGCATCGGCACGCTGGCGAAGCTCTGCCCGACACCGATCACGAGGAGGAGCACAAGAATGCCCATCAACCCGTTACGGACGCGGTTCGATCCCTCCAGAGTTCTCATTGCGGCGTGCACCTACCCGACTGCTGGCTGAACAGCTTCACCGTCCGCACCGGACCCCCTGGCTGCAGACCGTTCAGCCGGATCGAGATGTCGCAGGAGTAGAAGTTGAAGAAGTCACCGTAGATTCCGCCCGCTCGCCCGATGATCTTGAACGCCGTCGGGAGCCTGGTCAGGATGTCGTTGAGTTTGTCGCGCTGGTCGACCAGCGGCTGCTGGACGGCCTCGAGGTGGCCGACCGTGCTCTGCAGCAGGGGCCGGTTGTCGGCCAGCAGGTCCGCGATGGTCCCCGCGGCGTCACTGATATCGGCCACCGAGGAGGCGATCGGATCGGCGCGGTCGTTCAGCCCGGTGATCAACGCCTGGAAATCCTGCACCGTCTCGTCGAACTGCTGCTGGTGTTTGACCGTGGTGTCGAGCACGGTGTTGAGGTTGACGATCACCTCTCCGATCGCCTGGTCGCGGTCGGCCAGCGCGGAGGTCAGCGACGCGGTCTGGTCGAGAATGTCGTTGATGGTGCCGCCCTGCCCCTGGAAGATCGTGATGATCGACTGGGCGATGGTGTTGACCTTGTCCGGATCAAGGGACCGGAACACCGGACGGAAGCCGCCGATCAGCGCGTCGAGGTCCAGCGCAGGCTCGGTGCGTTCGATCGGAATCGTGCCGCCGCCGGGCAACCGCCTGTCACTCTCGCCCCGCTTGAGCTCCATGTAGCGGTCGCCGATCAGATTCAGATAGCGGATCGAGGCGGTGGTGCCCTCGAACAGCGGCAGCGACCGGTCCACGTCGAAGTCGATCCTGACCTGCGAGCCGTTGTTGATCAGCTCGACCTTGGAGACCTTGCCGACTTCCACACCAGACGCGCGGACGAACTGCCCGGCCCGCAGCCCGCTGGCATTGGAGAACACCGCCGAGTAGCCGGTGGTGCGGTCGAACCGCATCTGACCGAACACCACGATGATGATCGCGGTGAACAGCAACAGCACCAGGGAGAAGGCGCCGAGCTTGATGGCTGTACCGGTGATTTTCATGGGTTGATCGTGTTCTCCCCAATCTGGCGTCCCCAGACGTACTCGATCAGGATCGGCTGGCCCAACTCGAAGTGGTTGTACGGCGCGATCGAGGCGCCGGTGTCCATCACGAGGTACGGGGCCGGCCACAAGTCGCGGGTGATGGGCTGCCAGCAGCCGGGCTTGCCCTCGGGGCCGCCCCTGGCGTTCACCCGCGGCAGGTTGTCCGGATAGACGTAGGGGTTGCCCGCGCCCATCAGCCCCGACAGCGTCCGCAGCGAGTAGCCGTTGCCGCCGAGGGACGCCGCCACCTTGGGTTCGACGTCGTGGAAGTTGCGGATCGTGCAGAACAGCGCGGGGCTGTATTCGTCGAGGATCTCCGATGGGCGGATCAGGTCCTGGGCGCCGCGGACCAGGTACGGGCCGCCACGCTCGAAGATGTCGGCCCCGGTGTTGCCGAAACCGACCGCGGCCATCAACGCCTGGTCGATATTGCCCTGCTGCTGATTGAGGGTGCGCGCCGTGGTCACCGCGTTCTGCAGGCCGTCGAACAACTGCGGGGCCGCATCGGCGTACACCTCGCCCAGGTCGGCGAGCAACTGGTTGTCCCGCCGGATCTGGGGCATCTGCGGATTGAGGTCGCCAAGGATCTCGTTGCCGTTGATGATCGACTGACCGAAGCGGTCACCCAAACCGTCCAGCGCCTCGGCGGTGGCCGACAGCGTCTGGTTCAGCTTGATCGGATCCACCTGCGACGCCAGCGACACCACCGTCTCGAACAACGTGTTGAACTCGGTGGTCACCGACGTCACATCGATCACGTCGGAACTGGTGATGCGCTGCGCCACCGGGTCTTTGGGCGACGAGAAGTTGATGTACTTGTTCCCGAACACCGTGGTGGCGTCGATGCTGGCATCCACATTCTTCGGGATCAGATGCAAATACTTGGGGTTGACCAGCAGCGTGATCTTCGCCCGCGGCTCCCCGCCGACGTCCACGGCCTTCACACTGCCCACCCGGCCGATCTCCACCCCGTTATAGGTGACCTTGGAACCGGGATCCATCGACAGACCCGCCCGCGCCGACAGCATCGTCAACTCCGTGCGATCCATGAAGTCCCCGCGGAACTGGAAGTACACCAACACCACGGCGATGATCGTCAACATCGTCAACACCAGCCCCGCCAGCTTGTACGGCGGGGTGCGGGGTTCGTTGAGCGGTGACAGTCATCGCGCTACACCGTCAGGTTGAAGTTCGGGTCGACGCCGTAGAGCGCCAACGAGGCGAACAGGACCACACACACGATCGCGACAAGTGAGGCGCGCATCGACCGGCCCACGGCCTCACCGACGCCGACCGGCCCACCGCTGGCGAAATAGCCGTAGTAGCAGTGGTTGAGCATCACGATGACCGAGATGATGATCGCCTGCACGAACGACCACATCACATCGTCGGCGCGCAGGAACGTGCGGAAGTAGTGCTCATAGGTGCCGATCGACTGCCCGTAGAAGAACGTCGTGGTGACCTGAGCCGACAGGAAACTCATGATGATCGCCATCGCGTAGAGCGGGATGATGACGATGAAGCCGGCCATGATCCGGGTGGACACCAGATAAGAGATCGACTTGATGCCCATCACCTCCAGCGCGTCGATCTCCTCGCTGATCCGCATCGCCCCCAACTCGGCGGTCGCGCCGGCACCCACCGTGGCCGCCAGCGCCTGCCCAGCGACCACGGGCGCGGCGATACGCACGTTGATCAACGCGGCGAAGAACCCGGTGAACGCCTCGACACCGATATTGCCCAGCGACGCGAAGCCCTGGATCGCCACCAGCGACGAACCCGACAGCGTGACGAACCCGACGATCGCCACGGTGCCGCCGATGACGGCCATCGCGCCGGTGCCCATGCCGATCTCGGCGATCAGCCGCAGGGTCTCCTTGCGGTAGAAGCGCAGCGCGTGGCCGATCGAGCCGATGGCGGTGACGACGAACCACGCGACATGTCCGACGCTGTCGAGGAACCGCGCGGGGGCGGTGACGACACCCGTTCCGCGCGAGAACCCCCGCGGGAACCGCGAACGCAGAACCTGGGCTGTCGACACGTCAGCTCCCCGTTCCGAACCGGACACCGATCGTGGTCAGCACCACGTTGACCGCGAACAGGGCGATCACACACAGCACCAGCGTCTCGTTGACCGCGGTGCCGACGCCTTTCGCGCCGCCCGCGACCGTCAGTCCTCGGTAACAGCCGACCAGGCCGGCGATCAGGCCGAAGGTCAGCGCCTTCACGACCGAGATCAGCACCTCGGGCAGCCCGGTCACCAGCGTGAGGGTGGACACATAGGCACCCGCGGACACGTTCTGCAGGTACACGCCGAAGATGAAGCCGCCGACCAGGCCGATGGTGATCACCGCACCGTTGAGCAGCAGCGCGACGAAGGTCGAGGCGATCACGCGTGGGACCACCAGGCGCTGGATCGGGTCGATGCCGAGCACCTCGAGTGCGTCGATCTCCTCGCGGATTGTGCGGGCGCCGAGGTCCGCACAGATGGCCGTCGAGCCGGCGCCGGCCACCACGAGCACGGTCACCAGGGGGCCGAGCTGGGTGACGGCGGCCAACGCGGCACCCGCGCCAGAGATATCGGCCGCGCCGAACTCCGTGAGCAGGATGTTGAGCGTGAAGATGAGGAGCACGGTCAGCGGGATCGACACCGCGACGGTCGGCAGGAACGCCACCCGCATCAGGAACCAGCTCTGGAGAATGAACTCACGCCACTGGAACGGCGGCTTGAAGAGTGCCTTGGCGGTCAGCACGCACATCCGCACGAACCCGCCAACCGCAGTCAAACCCGGCCGCACCTGATCGCGCACATAACCGACGAGGTCGTTCGACGCCGTCACCGGCCCCCTCCCACGACGAGACCGTCGCGGCACAACGGCGCACCCTGTCGCACGCGGCCTCCTTGCCCCAACCCGGTGACTGCTGTGACCCCCGTCTCCCTACTCGTCAGTAGTAAGACAGACCACAGGACTGTACCCGATGCCCTCCCCGCGATGGACCGCATCGACAAGATTGAACCCTTAACCGTTAGCAAACCCGCCCCGATTCCCTAAGTCTCCTGTGCGCCAGCTGAAACCGTTGGCGGAACGGCGCTTTCGCCTGCGTCAATCTTCTGGTTTACGCCGAAGCGCACACGCAGTTCGGTTTTCAATACTTTGCCAGCAGGGTTGCGGGGCAGCGCGTCGACGATCTCCACGGCCTTCGGATGCTTGTACCTCGCGAGGCGATCGGACAGGAATTTCTCGACATCTGCCAGGCCGAGTTTCGCGTCGGCGCCCAGAGCGATCACCGCCACCGGCACCTCTCCCCACTTGTCGTCCGCGCGGCCGATCACCGCCACCTCGGCGATCGCGGGATGTCCGGCGAGGACGTTCTCGACCTCGGCGCAGTAGATGTTCTCGCCGCCGGAGATGATCATGTCCTTCTTGCGGTCCACCACCCAGATGTAGCCCTCCGCGTCCTGGCGCACGAGGTCGCCGGAATGGAACCACCCGCCGGCGAAGGCCTCCGCGGTGGCCTCGGGGTTGTTCCAGTAGCCGGCCATCAGCGTCGGTGCGCGGTAGACGATTTCACCGACCTGGCCGACCTCGACGTCGTTCATGTTGTCGTCGACCACACGCGCGGACACCGTCGGAATCACCTTGCCGACCGAACCGAGCTTTCGGATCGCGTCGTCGCCGAGCAGCATGCACGTCACCGGGGACATCTCCGTCTGACCGAAGGCGGCGAGGATCTGCGTACCCGGGAACGTTTCAGACATGCTGCGCAGCAACGTATCTGATGCCGGCGCCGCACCCCACGACAACACTCGCAGCTTCAGCTTTCGCGGATGCGCACGTTGTTCGGCGACGACCGCCTGCCACTGTGCGGGCACCAGGAAGATACCGGTCACGCCTTCGGATTCCAGAACGTCGAGCAATGCGCCGGGATCGAAAGCACCGAGCGGATAGACCACCGTCGGGAGGCCGAGCAGCAGCCCGATGATCATGTTGCCGATGCCCGCGATGTGAAACAGCGGCACACCGATGAAACCGACATCGTTACCGATGTCGGCGCCGTTGGTGAACAGGAAGGTCATCGCCTGCCCGGCGAGGTTGGTGTGGGTGAGCACCGCGCCCTTGGGCCTGCCGGTGGTCCCCGACGTGTACATGATCAGCGCCGCTGAGTCGTTGGGGATATCCACGACGTCAGCCGGCGCGCCTTCTTCGGCCATCAGGTCGTCGTAGCCGATCAGGGAGTCCTCGGTGGTGCCGCCGGCGACCACTACCGTCGTCAGCGAGGCTCCAGTGTCCGGGATATCGCGCACCGCGGCGGCCACGGTGGCGAGCACGGATTCGGTGATGACGACCTTGGCCTGACAGTCACTGACCAGGAAGGCGATCTCTGGCGGGGTCATCCGGAAGTTGACCGGGACCGCGATGGCGCCGAGCTTGTTGATCGCCAGGAACGACTCGATGAACTCCGTGCGGTTGAGCATCAGGATCAACACCCGGTCGCCGAATGCGACTCCGCGCCGGCTCAGCGCACCCGCGAGGGTGGCGACCCGGTCATCGAGTTCACGCCAGGTCGTGGTGTGGCCGAGGAACCTCAGGGCCGTCGCATCGGGCTGCATCAGCGCGTGCCGCGCAAGCTGGTTCGTCCAGTTCTGACGGCGTGCGAGAAACGGCTGATCGGTCGGGTCCGGTAGAGACGATGCGGTGGTCAACGGCGAGTCCCTCCCCTCGCAAGCTGGGGGCCCACCGCCCCGGTTGCGCTGCGTTGATATTTGATCAAATATGGTGTTGCCCCGGTCACATTATGGCCTCGGCGGCTCGGGTACAACCCCGCGGCAGACGGACCGGAGAGCCCAGTGAATGCACCCCCCAAGGCCCGGACCCGGCCCCGGCGCGCGGTGCGGCGCGAACAGCTTTCCGACGAGGTCGCGGCCCGGTTACGCACGGACATCATGACCGGTGTCCTGCGGCCCGGCACCTTCATCCGGCTGGATGAGACCGCTGCCCAGCTCGGCGTCAGCATCACGCCGGTCCGAGAGGCGCTGCGCACTTTGCGCGGCGAGGGCATGGTGCAACTGGAACCGCACCGCGGTCACGTGGTCGTACCGCTGACCCGAGGCGACGTCGAGGACATCTTCTGGCTGCAGGCCACCATCGCCAAGGAGTTGGCGGCAACAGCAGCCGAGCGGATCACCGAGGCCGAGATCGACGAGCTCGAGCACCTCAACGAAGCGCTGGCCGAGGCCGTCGAACACCATGAGCTCGACGAGATCACGTCCGCCGAGTTCGCGTTCCACCGCGCGTTCAACAGGTCCACCGGCCGCATCAAGCTGGCGTGGTTCCTCTTGCATGTCGCGCGTTACCTGCCGGGGCACCTCTACGCCGGAAATCCGCAGTGGGGGATTTCCGCGGTAGCCGGACATCGCGACATGATCGCGGCCCTTCGCCGGGGCGACGTGGACACGGTGGTCAGGCTGACCGGTGGCGAGTTCACCGACGGCGCACAGCGACTGATCGAGCGGCTCAACGAGACAAAGTTGTGGGGCTGAGCGCCATTAGGCGGACAGTTCCTCGGCGCGGGTCTTGAGGTTGCCCGCCAGGTAGTCGAGCGTGTCACCGATCGCCTTCTTCACCATTTGGCCCGGGATCGGCAGTTTGGTCTCCACATCGAGGTCGACGGTCAGCAGCGAGGTCGCTCCGATCGGGACCACCGAAAACTTCTGTTCCTGCTTCTCGAAGAACTCACCCTGCTGCAGCACCGTCTGGATCTGGAACTCGGCCGGGTAGTAGACCGCGGTGATGAACGTGCCCGACTGCCCCTGCACGACGACGTCGAGACGCAACTGGCTGGGGCGCCCGTCGTCGTAGCGCGCCAGCACCCAGCACCCCTTGATCTCCTCGTTCCACAACGGATACGACTCGAAGTCGGCGACGATCCCCATGATGTGTTCGGCGGGGGCGGCGACCTCGACTGTCGTGCTCACGAACGGCATCGCATGAGCATATGACTAGTCCACGCGCGCATTTTCGAGCAGGGAGCGAATCACCTCGGGGATCGGCACGGGTCTACGGCCGACCCGGTCGACGTACACATGCACCCAGTGCCCGACGGCCGCGACAGGCTCGCCTTCCTGCCAAATCCCCAACCGGTACGTGACGCTGCTGGTGCCCAGCCGCGTGACCGCCAGTCCGACGAAAAGCGGTTCGGGGAAACGCAGTTCGGCGAAGTAGCGACACCCCGACTCGGCGACCACGCCCAACCACGGCACGGTCAGCGGGTCGATCGCACAGGTGGTGTTGATCCACCCGTTGATCGCCGTATCGAACAGCCCGTAGTAGACCGCATTGTTCAGGTGACCGAACATGTCGTTGTCGGTCCATCTGGTCGTCACCGGCCAGTGCACGGGAAAGTCGCCGCTGGTGAGCGATTGCTCGGTCATTGCAGCAGTCTCGCAGGAGCCGGATTGTCGGCTCAGCCGACGTGACGGCAGGCTGTAGCCATGAGGATCCGTGGCGCCGTGCTCGAAGAGATCGGTCGGCCACGGCCGTACGCCGAATCGCGACCGCTCGCGGTGCACGATCTCGACCTGGCCCCGCCTGGTGCGGGCGAGCTGCTCGTCCGCATCGAAGCCGCCGGAATGTGCCATTCGGATCTGTCGGTCGTCGACGGCAATCGCGTCCGGCCGGTGCCGATGCTGCTCGGCCACGAGGCGGCAGGCGTCGTCGAGGAGGTCGGGCCCGGCGTCAGCGATGTGTCCGTCGGCCAGCGCCTGGTGATGACCTTCCTCCCCAGATGCGGTGCATGCGATGCGTGCGCGACGAACGGCCGCACGCCGTGTGCGCCCGGCAGCGCGGCCAATGCGGCAGGCACGCTGATGGGCGGCGCGCGCAGACTCTCGCGCGACGGCCATCCGGTCCATCACCACCTCGGGGTTTCGGGTTTCGCCACCCATGCTGTCGTCGACCGTCGTTCGGTCGTGCCGGTGCCCGCCGACGTGCCTGCGCAGGTCGCGTCCCTGCTCGGGTGCGCCGTGCTGACCGGCGGCGGCGCGGTGATCAATGCGGGCCGCCCGCGACCGGGCGACACCGTGGTCGTCGTCGGCCTCGGTGGGGTAGGCATGGCGGCCGTGCTCACCGCGCTCTCGCATGACGATGTCCGTGTCATCGGCGTCGACCAGTTACCCGCCAAGCTCGAGCTGGCGCGCACGATGGGCGCGCACGCCGCCTACACCCCGGACGAGGCGCGCGACGCCGGGCTGAAGGCCGCCGTGGTGATCGAGGCGGTCGGCCATCCGCAGGCCGTGGAGACGGCCGTCGACCTCACGGCCGCGGGAGGCCGAACCGTCTGTGTGGGGCTACCCCACCCCGATGCACGAATCAACTTGTCGCCGTTGGGTTTTGTTGCAGAGGGTCGTTCGCTGATCGGCAGCTACCTGGGCTCGGCCGTGCCGTCGCGGGAAATCCCGCACTTTGTCGGCCTGTGGCGGGCGGGCCGACTACCGGTTGAGTCGCTGGTCTCGTCGACGATCACGCTCGACGACATCAACATCGGCATGGATCAACTCGCTGACGGCACCGCCGTGCGCCAGATCATCGGTTTCGACTAGCAGGGGTCAGAACCAGCTGTCGCGCATGTCCAGCGTGGTGCGGTCCAGTGCCGCGAGTAAATCGAGCGCAGGACCGGTCTTGGGCAGTTCGCTGCGGAAGAAATAGCGCGCCGCGTGCCGCTTGCCGTCGTAGAAGTCTCCCGTGCCGACCGTTGCAGGCCACCACCTGTTGCAGCCAGATCCATGCGACGACGATGTGGCCGAACGCCTCGAGGTACACGACGCTGTTGGCCAGGGCGGCATCGATGTCACCGGAGGCCAGCATCGCGGTGGTCACCTCGACGAGGCGGTGCCAGGCCGCACTGAGGTGCTCGGCCAGGTCGACGGCCTCACCACCCGCGGCGGTCGCAGCCTCGACCGTCTCGGAAATGGCCGCGCCGAGTGCCACAAGACTCGCGCCACCGCGCTGAGTTACTTTGCGGCCCAACAGGTCCAGGCTCTGAATGCCGTGGGTGCCTTCGTGGATCGGGTTGAGTCGGTTGTCGCGGTAGTGCTGTTCGACGTCGTATTCGCGGGTGTAGCCGTAGCCGCCGTGCACCTGGATGGCCAGGCTGTTGGCCTCCAGACACCACTGCGACGGCCAGCTCTTACCGACGGGCGTGAGGATGTCGAGCAACAGCGTCACCGCATCGCGTTCCGCGTCGGACTCCGCGCCGTGCTGCAGATCGACGAGTTTGGCACAGTAGAGCAGCAGCGCCATCCCGCCTTCCACATACGCCTTCTGCGCCAACAGCATTCGTTTGACGTCGGCGTGTTCGATGATCGGGACCTGCGGCGTCGTCGGATCCTTGACCGTCACCGGCCTGCCCTGTGGACGTTCCCGGGCGTACGCCAATGACTTGAGATATCCGGTATAGCCCAGTGATACCGCACCCATACCCACGCCGAGGCGCGCCTCGTTCATCATGGTGAACATGTATGCGATGCCGCGGTGAGGTTCGCCGACGAGGTAACCCACCGCGCCGTCGAGGTTCAGCACGGTGTTGGTGATTCCCCGCTGTCCCATCTTGTGGTTCAGCCCGGCGATGACGACATTGTTGCGCTCGCCGATCGAACCATCGGTATTGAGCAGATACTTGGGCACGATGAACAGCGAGATGCCCTTGGTGCCTGCAGGGCCGCCGGGAATCTTGGCCAGTACCAGGTTGACGATGTTGTCGGTGAGGTCGTGTTCGGCTCCCGAGATCCACATCTTCGAACCGAACAGCCGATAGCTACCGTCGGACTGCGGTTCGGCCCGTGTCGAAATGTCGGCAAGCGACGACCCGGCCTGCGTCTCCGACAGGGCCATCGTCCCTGAGAACCGCCCCGCCAGCATGGGCCGCAGGAAGGTGTCGATCTGGTCGGGGGTACCGAACTTCGCGATCAGGTTCGCGTTGGCGATGGTGAGCATCAGGTAGCCGGCGGTGCTGATGTTGGCCGCCGAGAACCAGGCGAAGCCGGCCTCCGCGACGGTGACCGGCAGCTGGGCCCCACCGAATTCGGCGTCCATCGCGACGCCGATCAGATCTGCCTGGGTGAACGCGTCCAGCGCCTCCTTGACTTCACCGATGACGGTGACCTTCGCACCGTCGAAGCGCGGTTCTTGTGCATCACTCTTCTTGTTGTGCGGCGCGAAGTACCGCGTCGCCAGCTGCTCGCACAGATCCAACACGTCGTCGAACGTCTCGCGGGAATGCTCGGCGAAGCGGTCCCGCTTGGTCAGCTCCTCGACCCGCAGCCATTCGTAGAGCAGGAAATCGAGGTCCCGTCGCGACAGCAGGTTGGACTTCATCGCTGGCTCTGCTGTGCGCTTCCTTCGACGGCGAGGCCCAACGGCTCGGACTCGCGCACCGTCTCGTCACGAATCAGCCCGCGCAACAACGCGGTACTGAACTCGACGGCGATCTCCTGTGCGGTGCGCCGGCCGTGCGGCCTCAGCCAGCGGTAAGAGCCCAGGGTCATCCCGATATAGCCGAGCGCGAGCACGTGGCTGTCGCAGTCGTAGAACTCCCCGCTGGCGATGCCGCGGTCGATGACGTCGCGCACATGCTCGTAGACCTGCGCCTCCTTCTCCCGGATGTAGGCGACCTGGTCTTCGGTGAACCACTCGGTGATGTAGGGACCCTCCTGGAAGTACACCGCCGCGCGCTCGATGTCGCTGGCGATGCCGACCAACAGCCGTCGGGTGAAGTGATAGATGGTCTCCCGGGCCGACGCGGTCGGATCGTCGTGCAGCGCGTCCACCGTGAAGTCGGCAGCGCCCTTGTAGATGTCGTAGAGGATCAGCGACTTGCTGGCGTAGTAGTGGTAGACCGTGGCCTTGTTCAGGCCGACGGCGTCGGCGACGTCGTCCATCCGGGTGCCGTGATAGCCCCTTGCGGCGAACAGCTTGGTGGCGACGGCCAACAACTCTTCACGCCGTGACATCCCGTTGCTGGGAGGTACCGGTGACGAGGCGATCATGGCGACTCACTATATGCAGGCCCGAGGCGCGTCCGGGGTATCAATCAACTGGTTGGCTAGTTTATGTGTAGAGGGTGTCGCGGCCTCGGCGGCGGGGCTAGACTCAGCTGGATCAGCCGCGAACGCGAGAGGTGATGACGTGGATCCCAACCCCGATTATGACGCGAGCGACGAGCTGGAGTACGGCGTGAACTGGTTCGCCTGGATCCTCCGCGGCGTGTATCCACCGCCCGCCTATCCTCCCGTTTAAGGCTTCGCGGGCGAATGCCCGGATCGCCACCCGGATGGCGACGTAAATCACCGACGAGGTGACCAGAAAGATCGGCTAGCCCATCGCGATTAGGGCAGCTGCACTTAGCGCTTCGATGCGCTTCCTGATCCGCGCTTCCTGATCCGTGTCGTACAGGTGCGTTCTGCACCAGAAAACGCGACCGGAACGCCGTCGCCATCACGACGGTGGCGATCTCGAATCCCAACCGGACCCGTGGCACGCCGCGCTACGTGCCACCTCGCCCCGTCGCAGCTGATCGCGGCGATTATCGCAGGGCGGCGGCCGGCGGTCGGGATTCGGCCGTCATCGCGTCGTACTCTACGTGGAACTCGGCCGCCGCCTCGAAGGCGTTCCTTTTCATGGGCCGCAATACCGGCACGCGGGGCGCCGAGAGGCAGATGGGAGACTTTTCGGATGATCATCGGGATACCGCGCGAATCCCACGAGGGTGAAACGCGGGTGGCCGCCACGCCCCAGACCGTCGGGCAACTGCTCAAACTGGGCTACTCCGTCGTCGTCGAATCGGGTGCCGGCGCTGCCTCCAGCTTCGCCGATGCGGCCTACGTCGAGGCCGGGGCCAGTGTCGGCTCCGCCGGAGAGGCACTGTCCGCTGACATCGTCCTCAAGGTCAACGCCCCTACCGATGCAGAGATCGCGGCCGTGCGTGACGGCGCGACGCTGGTCAGTCTGATCTCCCCGGGGCTGCACCCGGAGCTGGTGGAGAAGTTGTCCGCGCGTCCCATCACCGTGCTGGCGATGGACGCCGTTCCGCGTATCTCGCGAGCGCAGTCGCTGGACGTGCTGTCGTCGATGGCGAACATCGCCGGGTACCGCGCAGTGGTCGAGGCCGCGCACAGCTTCGGCCGGTTCTTCACCGGGCAGGTGACCGCCGCGGGCAAGGTGCCGCCGGCCAAGGTGCTCGTCGTCGGCGCGGGGGTGGCCGGACTGGCCGCGATCGGCGCGGCCGGGAGCCTGGGCGCCATCGTGAAGGCCACCGACCCCCGGCCCGAGGTCGCCGATCAGGTGCGCTCCCTGGGCGGGGAGTACGTGTCCGTCGCATCCGACGCGGCCAGCGAGAATGAGGTCTCGGCGACCGGTTACGCCAAGGAGATGGGCGACGACTACAAGGAACGCGAGGCCGCGCTGTATGCGGAGTTGGCCTCCGACGTCGACATCATCATCACCACCGCGCTGATCCCGGGTAAGCCCGCACCTCGCATCATCACCGCGGAGATGGTCGCCTCGATGAAGCCGGGCAGTGTGCTCGTCGACATGGCCGCCGCCAATGGCGGCAACGTCGAGGGCACCGTCAAGGATCAGGCCATCGTCACCGACCACGGCGTGACGATCATCGGCTACACCGATCTGGCGGGGCGCCTGCCCGCGACTGCCTCGCAGCTCTACGGCACCAACCTGGTCAACCTGCTCAAGCTGCTCACGCCGGAGAAGGACGGGCAGCTCACCCTGGACTTCGACGACGTCGTCCAGCGGTCGGTGACCGTGGTCCGCAATGGCGAAACCACCTGGCCGCCACCGCCGGTGCAGGTGTCCGCGGCACCCGCCGCCAGCGCGGCCGCATCCCCGGCAGGCACCGAGCACAAGCCCGCCAGGACGCCCGATGACGACCGGACGCCGGCTGGGCATCACGTTCGCCGCCGCCGCGGTGCTGTTCGCTCTCATCGCACTCTCGCCGGCCGCCCTCCAGGTGCACCTGACGGTCTTCGCGCTGGCGATCGTCATCGGCTACTACGTGATCGGCAACGTGCATCACGCTCTGCACACGCCGCTGATGTCGGTGACCAATGCGATCTCGGGGATCATCGTCGTCGGCGCGCTGCTCCAGATCGGCCACGGCAACACGGCGATCACCTCGCTGGCGTTCGTAGCGATCCTGCTCGCCAGCATCAACGTCTTCGGCGGCTTCGCGGTCACGCGCCGCATGCTGGCCATGTTCTCGAGGAGCTAGCAGCATGTTCACACTCGAAACCACGGCAACCGCGGCATACGTCGTCGCGGCCATCCTGTTCATCCTCGCGCTGGCCGGACTCTCCAGACACGAGACCTCAAGGGCCGGTAACACATTCGGTATAGCCGGTATGGCCGTGGCGCTGATCGCGACAATCGCGCTGGCGCTGGCCCGCCACATCGAGCCACTTGGGCTCGCGCTGCTTATCGTCGCGATGGTCATCGGCGCCGTGATCGGATTGTGGCGCGCCAAGATCGTCGAGATGACCGGCATGCCGGAGTTGATCGCGCTGCTGCACTCGTTCGTCGGTCTGGCCGCGGTGCTGGTCGGGTGGAACGGTTACCTGCACGTCGAGGGCGACCCGGGCGGCACGGAGGCCGTACAGCTCGCCGGCGAGGGCATGCTCGGCATTCACTCCGCCGAGGTCGTCATCGGCGTCTTCATCGGCGCCGTGACATTCACCGGCTCGGTCGTCGCCAACCTCAAACTATCGGCCCGGATCAAGTCCGCGCCGATGATGCTGCCCGGCAAGAACGTGCTCAACGTGGGCGCGCTCGTCGTCTTCGCCGCGCTCACCGTGTGGTTCGTGATCGACCCGCAGCTGTGGCTGCTTGCGGTGGTCACCGTCCTGGCCCTGCTGCTGGGCTGGCACCTCGTCGCCTCGATCGGCGGCGGCGACATGCCGGTCGTGGTGTCGATGCTCAACAGCTATTCCGGCTGGGCCGCAGCGGCGTCGGGCTTCCTGCTCGGCAACGATCTGCTCATCGTCACCGGAGCACTCGTCGGCTCCTCCGGTGCCTACCTGTCCTACATCATGTGCAAGGCGATGAACCGGTCGTTCATCTCGGTCATCGCCGGTGGCTTCGGTATCGAGGCAGGCCCGGCGGACGACAAGGACTACGGCACCCACCGCGAGATCGACGCCGACAGCGCGGCCGATCTGCTCGCCTCGGCGCACTCCGTGATCATCACGCCGGGCTACGGCATGGCCGTCGCCCAGGCCCAGTACGGCGTCGCCGACCTGACCCGCAAGCTGCGCGACCGCGGCGTCAACGTCCGGTTCGGCATCCACCCCGTCGCGGGTCGACTGCCCGGTCACATGAACGTGCTGCTGGCCGAGGCCAAGGTGCCCTACGACATCGTCATGGAGATGGACGAGATCAACGACGACTTCGCCGACACCGACGTCGTCCTGGTCATCGGCGCCAACGACACCGTCAACCCGGCGGCGTCCGAGGATCCAAGCAGCCCGATCGCCGGTATGCCGGTGCTCACGGTGTGGAACGCCACCAACGTCATCGTCTTCAAGCGGTCCATGGCGTCGGGGTACGCAGGCGTGCAAAACCCGCTGTTCTTCCGGGAGAACACCCAGATGCTCTTCGGTGACGCCAAGGACCGAGTGGACGCGATCAACGCTTCGCTGTCCGAAACCATCGCCACCGGGCGCTAGGGCTGCACTCATGCCGGTCGACAGGTTGTTGCCGAGCGAAGAAGCCCATGACCTGATCGGGCTGGTGCGCGACGTCGCCGACAAGGTGCTCGATCCGATCGTCGACGCCCATGAGAAGGCCGAGACCTATCCCGGCGAGGTGTTCGGGGCGCTAGGGGCCGCGGGACTGCTGAGCCTGCCGCAGCCCGCGGAGTGGGGTGGCGGCGGTCAGCCGTTCGAGGTGTACCTGCAGGTGCTCGAGGAACTCGCGGCGCGGTGGGCGGCGGTGGCGGTCGCGGTCAGCGTGCACAGCCTGTCGTCGCATCCGCTGCTGACGTTCGGTACTGACGAGCAGAAGCAACGCTGGCTTCCCGGCATGCTGTCGGGCGAGCAGATCGGGGCCTACAGCCTCTCGGAGCCGCAGGCCGGCTCGGATGCCGCGGCGCTCCGATGTGCGGCCAAGCCCGACGGTACCGAGTACGTGATCAACGGCTCCAAGTCGTGGATCACCCACGGCGGTGTCGCCGATTTCTACACGTTGTTCGCCCGCACTGGCGAAGGGTCAAGGGGCATAAGCTGTTTCCTGGTTCCCGGCGATCTTCCCGGCCTGTCCTTCGGTAAGCCCGAAGAGAAGATGGGGCTGCACGCCGTCCCCACGACCTCGGCGTTCTACGACAACGCGCGCATCGCAACCGAACGCCGTATCGGCGAAGAGGGTCAGGGACTGTCGATTGCGTTCAGCGCGCTCGATTCCGGCCGGCTGGGCATCGCCGCGGTGGCCACTGGGCTGGCCCAGGCCGCGCTGGACGAAGCCGCCCGATACGCCAACGAGCGAACGACGTTCGGCCGCAAGATCATCGACCACCAGGGGCTTGGGTTCCTGTTGGCGGATATGAGCGCCGCGGTGATCAGCGCGCGCGCCACCTATCTCGATGCCGCGCGCCGCCGCGACGCGGGCCGCCCATACTCAGCGCAGGCCAGCGTCGCCAAACTGGTCGCGACGGATGCGGCGATGAAGGTCACCACCGACGCCGTTCAGGTGTTCGGCGGCGCCGGATACACCCGCGACTACCGCGTCGAGCGCTACATGCGCGAGGCCAAGATCATGCAGATTTTCGAGGGCACGAACCAGATTCAGCGCCTCGTCATCTCGCGGGGGCTGGCGTGATGAAGTCGGTGATCGCGGCGATGAACGCACCGGGAGCCTCGACCATCGGGCTGTGCCCTGCCGCAGGGATGATTGTGGGAGTCAGTCCCGCTTGGCGGTAGCGCGCGACGTTGGCCTCGGTGGGTGTCAGCACGTCGCGTTCACCCCACACGACGAGCACCGGCTTCCCGAGCCCGGCCAGGCGATCTGCGGCGGGTCGGTCGTCGCCGGGGTTGCCCGACGCACAGACACCGGTGTGGGTGAGCCGCTCCAGGGAGCGGTGCGCGTACTGCGGTACCGGATAGTCGGCGGCGAAACCCGCCTGCAGCGAACTCTCAGTGACGGGGTCCACGGGGCGCAGCAGGTCCACGGCGGGTCCGATGAGTGGAGCACATGCGAGCCCGGCCAGCGCGGACTCCTCGACCAGGTCTTCGGCCGCTGGTGTATCCGAGATCGCTACCCGCTCAACGCGTCCCGGATCCCGCTCAGCCACGGCGATCGCGACGAGGCCGCCCATCGAGTGTCCGATGAGGACGGCCTGCTTGATCCCGAGGGCGTTCAGTGCGCGATCCACCGCCTCGGCCTGTCCGTCGATTCCGTACTGCGCCGAATCGCGCGGGGCCTCGGACCCGCCGTGGCCGACGAGGTCGATGGCGATCACCCGTTGATCGAGCAGCGCCGCGGCGACGCGATCCCACCACTCCACCGACGCCGTATACCCATGCAGCAGAACCACGGCGCGGCCGCCGGGTGGGCCGTACTCCTTGACGTTGAGGTCTGGGCCGTCCAGTTCCAATATCCGGCCACCGTCGAACGCTTCCGCCGGGCGCGTGGCCCTGGAGACCAGGAACGCATTCAGTGCCAGCGCGGCGACGACGATGACGGCTGCGATCGCGATGATCCGCCACTTCATCAGCCGGACGCTACCGCTGAGACCGCACTGCCGCCACGGTTTTTCTAGCCTGGTAGCGGCTCGGGCGGCGAGGTGGCTGTCACCCGTGTTCCGTGACCGATCACGGAGTTGATCTCCATCGAACCGCCCATCGCGTCGAACCGCGCCAGCAGCGAGCCCAGTCCGATGTGCCCGTCGGCGACGTAAGTCTCGACGACCGATGGGTCGAACCCCTTTCCGTCGTCGGTGATGGTCAACACCACCCGATCACCGCGGCGCGACAGACCCACCCGAACGGTTGTCGCCAGCGCGTGCTTGTGAATGTTGGCCAAAAGCTCTCTGGCCGCCCGGTACAGCAATTGCTCGGACTCAGGTTTCCCGACGTCGTCGAGATCGGCTTGCACTGTGTAGGCGCCACGTGACTCGAACTGCCGCAGCAGTTCTCGCACAGCCGGTGTCAGTCCGAGCTGGGCGAGCACCTGAGGATGCAATTCGGTCACCGTTGAGCGCAGCGCCGCGGCGGTCTGCTGCAGGGCCGAATGTACGGCTTCGAGCGCGGGATCGTCGTTTCGCTCTCGGATCTCGTCGAGGTCAAGGCGCGCCGCCAACAAGGTCTGCAGCGGGCCGTCATGCAGATGCTCGGCGACTTCGCGGTTGTGCCGCTCATCGGCCTGCATCGCCTCGGACACCAGTTGCCTGCGGACGTGCTGCAGCTTCGTGACCCGCGCCCTGCGCCACACCAGCACCAGGCACAGCGCGGTCGTGGCGGCCGCCGCCCACAGCAGGAAGCCGAAGTGCGTGTAGACGATGTCGGGCATGCCGACGTGATCGTCGCGCTTGGAGTACACGATCCACACCGCGAGATAGCACAGTGCGGTGCCAGTCCCCAGAATCGCGGTGAGCATCGGCCGGTCCTGGAAGGCCACCGCGATCGGCAACAGGAAGAACACGGGAAGCAGCGCCGCGGTTGCGCCACCGGAAACCAGGCACAGCACCACCACGACCAGCACGTCGAAGGCCGTCGAGGTCCAGTCCGCCCAGCGCGGCACGGGACCGCGCAGCACAACGACAAGCCACACCACGGCCGCAGCGGCGTAGACGCCCAGCACCACCTCGTACATCTCTGGCAGCCAGTGGTCGACCTCCCACGTCCACACCAGCAATGCGATGAGTGCGATCAGCGGCAGCCGTAACACGGCGGTGACGCGCACGGGTTCCGCCGCGAAATAGCCGGCGATGCGATCCAGCACCGCTAGTCCAGCAGCTTGCGGCGCATCGCCTCGGCGACCGCGGCGGCCCGGTCGTTCACCCCGAGTTTCTCGTAGAGGCGTTGCACGTGGGTCTTGACGGTGGACGGCGCCAGGAACAGCTCCTTGGCCATCGCGGGAATGCTGCCACCGGCGGCAATCAACTTGAGCACTTCGCGCTCGCGCGGGCTCAGCACCGGCCCCTCGGGCTCTGCGCGCTTCCGGATCTCGCCCGCCAGTCCTGCGGCGAGGCTGGGCGCCACGACATCGCGGCCCTTGGCGCAATCCAGCACGGCGTTCACCAATTCCGAGCGGCTCGACTCCTTGGGCAGGAAGCCGGCGGCGCCCTCCTGCAGGGCGCGGAACACGATCGCCGGCTCGTCGTGTGCCGACAGCAACACCACGCGCGTGGGCAATTCGTCGCGTTGCACCGCGGCGGCGACCTCAGCACCGTCCATCCCCGGCATCCGGTAGTCCAGCAGGGCGACCTGCGGCAGGTGGGTGCGGATGGCCTCCAGTGCCGACACCCCGTCGTCGGCCTCCGCGACCACCTCGATGGACCCGCTGGAGACGAGGGCGCGCACGACACCGTCGCGGAACATCGGGTGATCGTCACCGACTACTACCCGCACTTTTTCGCTGGTCAGGCCTGTCGACACAGCCGTCAGCTTCGCACAGCCGGCTGTACGATTCCTCGCAATGGTTGACACCCGGTGCGCCGGGCGCGCCGCGCGGGCGGTTGTCCCCCGATCGGGGGACGGCGGATTCCCCCGGTTCAGTGGGCGATCAGCGGACAGACTCCACCGCTGGACCGCGCGATAGTTGTTCCAACGCCGGAACACCCGGCCCGACGCGACCTAGACCTCGAACCGACAGGACAACTCCCGTGAACGCCAGCCGCACCTTCGCCCGCTACATCGCTCTTCCGGTCGTCTCGGCCGGCATTCTCGGCGGTGCGGCGCTCGGCCTGGCCGGGATCGCCAACGCCGGCACCTACTCCTACCAGCCGGAGCCGCGTCCGGGCCTCGTCGCCACCCCGAACACCATCGCCCATCCGCCGGTCATCGTCCTGCCCCGTCATCGCGGCTACCAGGGTGGCACCGGGTTCGTCATCGACATGGGCTCAGGCGAGTAGTCACCACAGCTAGTCACCACAAGGGGATCTCCACCCCGTGCTCAGACTCCGGTCGCGGACCGAAATACCGCCGCTGCGCCTGCCCTATCTTCACGTCGTTGATGCTGGCCTCCCGGCGCGACATGAGACCCTCCGGGGTGAACTCCCACAGCTCGTTGCCGTAGCTGCGGTACCACTGACCGTCGGAGTCGTGGCATTCGTACTGGAACCGCACGGCAATCCGGTTGTCGTGAAAATCCCACAGGCTCTTGCGCAATACGTAGTCGAGTTCGCGCTGCCACTTCTGGGTCAGGAACGCGACTATCTCCTTGCGCCCGACGACGTGTAAGCCGCGGTTGCGCCACTGCGAATCGACCGTATAGGCCAGACTCACCCGCTCCGGGTCTCGGGTGTTCCAGGCGTCCTCGGCGGCCTGGACCTTTTGCATGGCAGTCTTGCGTGTGTACGGCGGAAAGGGCGGGCGGCTTTCGGTCATGCCCCGTTATACGTGTCACGCACTGCCGCGTTCGCGCTTTTACGGGTGTCATATCGTGACTGCCATGGATTTCGCGATGTCGGCCAAGGGTCAGGACTACCACGATCGGCTCTCCGATTTCATGACCGAGTTCGTATTTCCCGCGGAGCGGGATTACGAGGCCTACCGGCACGAGAAGGGTCCCGACGATCACACCGTCCCGCCCATCATCGAAGACCTCAAGAAGCTCGCCCGCGAACGCGGACTGTGGAATCTATTCCTTCCCTCGGAGTCGGGCCTGACCAACCTGGAGTACGCACCGCTGGCCGAGCTGACCGGCTGGAGCATGGAGATCGCGCCCGAGGTGACCAACTGCGCGGCGCCCGACACCGGCAACATGGAGACATTGCATCTCTTCGCGACCGAAGAGCAGCGCAAGCGGTGGCTCGAACCGCTACTCAATGGTGAGATCCGCAGTGCGTTCGCGATGACCGAGCCCGCGGTCGCATCCAGCGACGCACGCAACATCCAGACCACGATGCTGCGCGACGGTGGCGACTACGTCATCAACGGCCGCAAGTGGTGGATCAGCGGTGCCGCCGACCCCCGCTGCAAGATCCTGATCGTGATGGGACGCACCAATCCCGACGCGGCCAGCCATCAGCAGCAGTCGATGATCCTGGTCCCGGTCGACACACCAGGGGTCTCGATCCTTCGGTCGCTTCCCGTGTTCGGCTGGCAGGACCAGCACGGGCACTGCGAGATCACCTTCGACAACGTGCGGGTTCCGGTTGCGAACCTGCTGGGAGAAGAGGGCGGCGGCTTCGCGATCGCCCAGGCGCGGCTGGGTCCGGGGCGAATTCATCACTGCATGCGCGCCATCGGTGTCGCCGAGCGCGCGATGGCCCTGATGATCGACCGAGTCAACACGCGCATCGCCTTCGGTAAGCCACTCGCCGATCAGGGCGTGGTGCAACAGCAGGTTGCGCAGTCCCGCAACGAGATCGAGCAGAGCCGCGTGCTGTGTCACAAGGCGGCATGGGTGATCGACGAGCACGGCAACAGGAGCAAGGACGCTCAGCAGCTGGTGGCGATGATCAAGTCGGTGGCACCGCAGATGGCCTGCAATGTCATCGACCGGGCGATTCAGGTGCACGGCGCGGCCGGTGTCAGCGACGACACCGTGCTGGCCCGGCTCTACGGCTGGCACCGCGCGATGCGCCTGTTCGACGGCCCCGACGAGGTGCACATGCGAACCATCGCGCGCGCCGAACTCGGCAGGGAGAAGTCAGCTTTCGCGGCCGCAGTAACACAATCGGTGACGCGTTAGTGGCTTCCAACCCCGACGCCCTGTCGGGGGCGTGGAATTTCCGTGACGTCGCCGAGGAGGCCGGCATCCGGCCGGGCAGGTTCTTCCGGTCCAGTGAGTTGAGCGGGCTCGACGACTCCGGACAGGCCGCGCTGCTCGGCTTCGGCATCACCGATGTCGCCGATCTCCGCTCGGACGCGCGAGGTCGAGCGCCGGGGTGCGGGCCGGGTGCCCGGCGGCGTCGTGATTCACCGGCTGCCGTTTCATGAACTGTCGAGGCCGGGTGCAGAGGCGCCGCACGAGCAGAGCTTCGAGCGGATGATGACCGAGAATCAGGGGCGCGAGGACCCGGAGAGCGCAGCTGTCGCCGCCGGCCGGTTCATGACCGAGGAATACCAGCGTTTCCCAGCGTTGGCGGGCGCGCAACTGGCTGTCCGGCAACTCATTTCGATGCTGACCGAGGAACGACCGGTCATCACGCATTGCTTCGCGGGTAAAGATCGGACCGGCTTCACCGTGGCGACGGTGCTCGAGGCTGTCGGCGTCGATCGCGATGCGATCATGTCGGACTTCCTGCGCAGCAACGCCGCGGTGCCCCAGCTGAGGCAGAGCATCCTCGCATCGATACGCGATCGATCCGAGGACGCCACCGACGAGATCGTCACCTTCGCCGAAGCGCGGCTCACCGAGGAGGTGCTCGGCGTCCGCGAGGCGTACCTGGACGCGGCCCGCAGGGCCATCGACGACCAATACGGCTCGCTGGCCAAATACCTCGAGGCGCTTGGCGTCACGCACGACGATCTCGCGAAGCTGCGCGCGTCTCTGCTGGGCTGATAGCGAGAACTCCTTGCCTCACATCGTCATCGCGGCGAGTCCGCTCGCAGGCCACGTCCTGCCGATGGCACTGATCGGCGCACACCTGCGCCAGCTCGGGCACGACGTCGTCATGCTCACGGACGGCGATCACCGCGGCGTGGTCGAGCGCTCCGGCCTGACGTTCGAGCCGCTGGATCCAGCCGCCTGCGTGCGCTCGCCGGCCTCGGCATCGAAGGCAGACAGACTGCTGCCGGACTTGCTTCGCCGCTACGTCCTCGGCAGAAGCGACATCCGCTCGACCTTCATCGCTCCGCTTGCGCCGCAATACCGCAGCCTCAACAAGACCGTCGACTCGCACAGCGCCGACGTGGTACTGGTCGACCTCGCGTTCACCGGGGCACTACCGCTGCTCGCTGCGCACCCGCGGCCGGCTGTGTTGGTCTGCGGTGTCGGGCCGATGACCCTGACAAGTGCTGACACCGCCCCGTTTGGGATGGCCTGGCGGCCGAGGGCAGGTAAGGACTACTCCGGCATGCACACCGTCGTCAATCAAATCCTGTTCCGCGACATAGAAAACGAATTCGGCAGTGCGCTCAGCGCCGTCGGTGGTCAGTGCCGGGTGCCCCTCATGGATTGGCCACGACTGGCGGACCGACTGCTACAGCTCACCGTTCCCGATTTCGAGTACCCCCGTCGCGACCTCGCGCCCAACGTCGAATTCGTCGGCCCAGTCCTGCCCCACAACGATGCGGCGTTCGAAGAACCGCCCTGGTGGAGCGACATCGTCGGGGCCCGGACGGTCGTCCATGTCACCCAGGGCACGCTCGACAACGCCGATCTCGACCAACTCGTCGGGCCGACCCTCGAGGCATTCGCCGGTGCAGACGGCGTCGTCGTGGTCGCCACGACGGGCCGGCGCACCGGTCAGCGGTTGTCGTCCGACGTGCCGTCGAATGCTCATGTCGTCGAGTGGCTTCCCTACTCGGCTCTGCTTCCACACGTCGACGTGATGATCACGAACGGCGGATACGGCGGAGTCCACCACGCGCTGAGCTACGGCATACCCGTCGTGGTGGCCGGCGAGTCGTCGGACAAGGCCGAAGTGGCCGCTCGCGTGGCACATGCGGGCGTCGGGGTGAACCTGCGGACCGCTTATCCCGATACAGGTTTGATCGCGGCGGCCGTCCGACGCATCGATGGCACGCATCGCGATGCCGCTCGACGGCTTGGCCACCAGATCGGGCAGACAACGCCGTTCGACAGGATCGCCAGCGTGGTTGCCGAGGAGCTGTCGAGACAACAGGCGATGCCCGGTCGCTGATCGCCGAACCCGCTGATCGCCGAACCCAGAGTTACTGCGCCACGTAGACCCCGAACACCCACGCGACGGTGGCGAGCAGGGCACCCGCCAGCTCGACACCCATCGACAGCGCAACACCTTTGACGGCGTGCTTGGTCGACGTCCACGCCTGCCGCCGGTCTCCGCGGGTGGACAGCTCAGCGATATAGACGCCCAGCACGAAGCCGATCACCAGACCGATCACCGGGATCACGAAGAACCCGATGATGCCCAGCACTGCGCCCGAAGCCAGACTCAGCGTCCGAACGTCGGCGGCCCGCATCCGCTTCACCGGCCAGGTGTATTTGATCAACGTGGACACGCCCAGTAGTGCGGTCACCACACCGAGCGTCAGCCAGCCGGTGACGTTGTTCTCGACCACGGCCCAAACCGCGATCGCGGCGAAGACCAGCAGTGTGCCCGGTAGGAGCGGCACCACGATGCCGATGATTCCGACGGCGATGGCGAGCGCTACTGCGATGATGCCGCCGGTACCCACGACACGAATCTAGTGTCACGGGCGTCTGGCACGCACCCACTGGATGTTGCCGAGGGTTTTGGTCCGTACGCCGACGAGGCCCAGCTCCTCGAAGGCGTCACCCAGCTCGTCCTCGGTGAAGAAGTGCACGCCGCCATTGGGCAGCCGGCGCAGCAGTTCGCCGCCCCGGCCGGCCGTCGGCACCATGATCGCCACCCGTCCACCGGGCTTGAGCACGCGCACGATCTCGGCCAGGGTCGTAGCCGGGTTAGGGATCAGCTGCAGGACAGCAAGCGAGACGACGGCGTCGAAGACCTCCGTGCGGAAGGGCAGCTGTTGGGCGTCCGCGCGCAGGAACCCGACGTTGTCCGCCGCCTCGGCGCTCACCGCACGCGCCAGCATGGGTTCGGAGATGTCGACGCCGAGCGCGAGACCCCGCTCGCCCGCCGCGCGGCCCAGCGCCGCCGTCACGTTCCCCGGTCCACTACCGATGTCGAGTGCGACACCGCCGGCTCCGATGCTCAGCCAGTCGATCGGCAGCTGCCAGGCGCTGACCACCCTGCGGGCCAGCGCTTGCGCGTTGTCGTAGAGCATCGAACCGAGACCCGAGGCCCACGCCGCCTGGATCACGCCGGTGTTCCTCGGTGGCGCGACGTCGGTCTCGGGGAGGTGTCCGAGCAGGTCCAGATAGCCCAAGCTGACGTCCGGATGGGCGGGCGGATAGGCGAGCAGGTCGAGCGCCCGGCTCAGGGCGGGCGGCAGATCGGTGGTCACGTGATCGGTCACGCTTCCACGCTACGCCGCGGTGATCAGGCGCCGAGTTGGTCGGCCAGATCCAGAAAATCGGTTGCCGTGAAATCGAATTCGCCGTCAGCGACGCGGTGTTCCCGCTGATTGGGGCCGTACTCCAGCGGGCGGGTGACATATGCGGCCCGCAGGCCCGCCCGCTGCGCGGCCCGCAGATCGCCCGGATGGGCGGCGACGAGCATCAGCTCGTCGGGCCGCACATCGAGGAGGTCGGCACATCCCAGATACGCCTCGCGATCGGGTTTGTAGTGGCGGAACAACTCCGCCGAAATCACACAGTCCCACGGCAGTCCGGCCCGCTTGGCCATGTTGGTCAACAGCGAGACATTGCCGTTGGACAACGTGGTGATGACGAAGCTCGACTTCAGCCGCGTCAGGCCGGCAACGCTGTCCGCCCACGGGGCGAGACGGTGCCAGGCGCGGTTCAAATGATCGACGTCGGCGTCGCTGACCGCCGCGATCCCCGCGTCGCGCAGCAGAGCCTCGAGGATCATGCGATGCAGGTCGTCGATCCTCGTCCATGGCAGCTCACCGCGACGCACCCGGTCCATCGCAGGCAGGTATCCCTTACGCCAGTTGTCGGCGAAGGCGGACCAATCTCGCTCAACGCCATGGCTTTCGCCAAACGCCTCGAGTTCGGCGATGATGCTGGAACGCCAGTCGACGACGGTACCGAAAACGTCAAAGGCCAGCGCGCGCGGACTCATCTAGGGCTCCAGCACGACCTTGCCGAGCACGCCGCCGTCGGCCAGGGCCTGCAGCGCCTCGGCGCCCTTCGAAAGGGGGAAACGCACCGGCGCAGGTGGACGCAGACCCGCCCGGACCAGTTCGGCCACACCGAATTCGAAGAGCGACTGCGCGCCCGGAGTGCGGTTGACGAACTCGCCGTAGCCCACCCCGATGACCGACACGTTGCGCAGCAGCAGTCTGTTCACCTTCACGGTCGGGATGCCGCCGCCGGAGGCGAATCCGATGACGAGCAGCCGCCCCTCGGTGGCCAACGCGCGAATCGCGTCGTCGAATGCGTCACCGCCGACGGGATCGACGACCATGTCCACACCGCGACCATCGGTGTGATCCTTGACCGACTGCAGCCAGCCGTCGGTCAGCGGCAGCACGACATCGGCGCCCAATGACTTCACGAACTCCACGGCGTGCGGCCGGTGCACCAAGGCGATCACGTTGGCGCCCAGTGCCTTTGCGACCTGAATCGCAGCCGTACCGACGCCACCCGCCGCTCCGAGCACCAGCACCGTCTCGCCATGCCTCAGTGCGCCGCGGCGGGCCAAGGCGAAGTACATCGTCTGATAGTTGCCCAGTAGCGCAACGGCTTCGGCGTCGTCGAGGTCGTCTGGCGTCGGCCTGAGGGTGGCGGGTGGCACCGCCACCTGCTCGGCCCAACCGCCCAGCATGGTCAACGCGGTCACACGTTGGCCCGGCGTGAACTCCGACTCGTACGGTGCCGAACGCACCACCCCCGCAGCCTCCATGCCGCCGATGAACGGCGGCTCCAACCGAAGCTGGTACTCACCTCGCAAAAGCAGCAGGTCGGGAAAGCTCACACCGGCGGCGCCGACATCGACGACAACGAGGTCGTCGTTGCCTTCGACAGATCGTCTACGTCGACGTACTTCAGTCCGGACGGCCCCGAAAGCTCTTGTGCGACAAGCGCCTTCACTCGATGTCAGCCGAGGCGAGAACGTAGCGCGCTGCGCCGCGGACAGATCGGCGATCTCGCCCCACTTGGCCGCGACGTCTTCCACCGACGGCACCTCGGAGAACGTCACGCCCTCGTTCTGGAACAGCGCTGCCCTTTGTACTTTGCCGCCGCCGACGATGAACACCGATGCCGTCTCTGGAAGTTCCTCGGTGCACAGGTACGCGACCACGGGGGCGACGTACTCGGGGGTGAGCTTCTCGAAGACCTCCGGCGGCAGGATGTCCTGCGTCATCCGGGTGGCCGCGATGGGTGCGACGGCGTTGGCCTTGATGTTGTACTTCGCGCCCTCCTGGGCCAGCGTGTTGATCAGCCCGACGAGGCCGAGCTTCGCGGCGCCGTAGTTGGCCTGACCGAAGTTGCCGAACAGTCCGCTGGTCGACGTGGCCACCACGACGCGGCCGAAGCTGTTCTCCCGGAAGTGCGGCCATGCCGCGCGGATCACGTTGTAGCCGCCGTAGAGGTGGACCTTGAGCACGGCGTCCCAGTTGGCGAACTCCATCTTGTGGAAGGTGCCGTCGCGCAGGATGCCCGCGTTGCTCACCACACCGTCGACCTTGCCGAACTCGTCGATCGCGGTCTTGATGATGTTCTCGGCGCCCTCGGTCTCGGCGACCGAGTCGTAGTTCGCCACGGCACGGCCGCCGGCGTCCTTGATCTCCTTGACCACCTCGTCGGCCATGTTGTGGCCGGCGCCGGTGCCGTCACGGGCGCCGCCGAGGTCGTTGACGACGACGCTGGCGCCTTCCCTGGCGAGCGTCAGCGCATATTCGCGCCCGAGACCGCCTCCGGCCCCGGTGACGACGATGACGCGATCCTGCACTCCTGGCATGGGGTTCCTTTCTACTGGGCTAGTCCCGGGTCGTCCCCCTGCCCTTCGGGCGGGGGTGCCCCCAGCGCTATGCTAGAAAAGCCGTTTCGCGAGCTTCAAAGCCTTCTCTGTATACGGGGGATAGATGAAGGCGCCGACGTCGGGTCGGGTCGTTTTGGTCATCACGGTCTTCTTGTGGCTGAACTGCTCGAAGCCGAACTTGCCGTGATAGGCACCCATACCCGACGGGCCGACGCCACCGAACGGCAGCTTGTTCGTGGAGAACTGGAACACCAGGTGGTTGATCACCATGCCGCCCGCCGCCACCTCCTTGATCACCCGCTCACGAATGCTCTTCGTCTTGGTGAACAGATAGGCCGCCAGCGGCTTCGGCCGCGAATTCACGAAACTGATTGCGTCATCAAGGGATTGGACGGTCATGATGGGCAGGATCGGGCCGAATATCTCGTCTGTCATCAGCGATTCGGCCGGGTCTGGATCCACCACGACGGTGGGCTGGATGCTGATGTTGGACGCGTCCGACCCACCGCCGATGACGACGTCGCCCTTGGTCGCGGCGAGCGAGGTGGTGAGCCGGTCGAAGTGGCGCTCGTTCACGATGCGCTTTCCGCCGGGGTTCTCGGCCTCGAACGTCGTGATCGCCTGTTTGATCTTGTCGACGAGTTGGTCGCGGATCTTCGCGTCGGCCAGCACGTAATCCGGCGCGATGCAGATCTGGCCGGAGTTGATCAGCTTGGTCCACGCGATGCGCTTGGCGGCCACGTCGAGGTCCGCATCCGCGGCGACGATGACTGGGCTCTTACCGCCCAACTCGAGGGTGACGGGCGTCAGGTGCGGCGCCGCTCCCTCGTAGACCTTGCGACCGATCTCGGTGCCGCCGGTGAAGCAGATGTGATCGAAGCCCTGCGCGATGAGCTCCTGGCTGCACCCGCCGTCGCCCTCGATCACGGCGATCGCGTCGTTGTCGAGGTAGCGCGGCACGAGCTCGGCCATCAGCGCCGAGGACGCCGGGCACACCTCCGAGGGCTTCATCAGCACCGTGTTGCCCGCGGCGATGGCCCCGACAGCAGGTCCGAGCGTCAACACAAAGGGGAAGTTCCATGCGCCGATGATCAGAATGGTGCCGTACGGCTCGTGCTCCACCCACCCGCGTCCGGGCAGCTGCGACATCTCCAGAAGCCGGTACTTACGGCGCATCCACTTCTTGACGTTCTTCGCGGCATCCTTCGCCTCGCCGGCGGTGCTGGCGATATCGGCCAGCCAGGCCTCGAACGGGCTGCGGCCGAGATCCTTTTCAAGGGCCTCCATGATGGCGCCCTCGTTCTCGGTCATCATCCGCTCGAGGGCCTCGAGCTGCTGTTTACGCCATTCGACGCTGCGCGTGCGGCCGGAGGCGAACGTCTCGCGCAGCCTGCGAACAGTGCCGGGAATGTCTGGTGTGCTTGCCGCGGAGGTTTCGGGCGCGACGGATTCTGTGGTCATGGGTGGGTATCCTTCCTGACCCGAGGAATACCCGATCCTAACCAACCGGTTGGCCCGTCAAGAAGGGGCAACTTTGTCCCCCTCCCGTCGTCCGTTCGGAGGGTCAGCCCGCTTTCTGCGCGGTGACGAACGTCGAGAACGCGTCTTGGTCGGACTCTTCTGGGGGTAACACCCACCGATCGAGCCTGCGCATCTCGTCGGCAGAGGTAACGGCCGACGACTGCCAACCGTGTTCGCCGAGCCACTGCGCGACATCGGCCCGGTCGGGATCGTTGTACATCAGCTCGGCGACGTCGGGAGAATCCTCCAGTCCGAATTGCGCGGCGATGCGTTCGAACTTCTGTCGCGTCTCGGCACGTCGCTCGTCGGACCGCACACCGACCGTCTCGGCCGCCACCCGGCTGCCGGGGGCACTCAGCGCGGTGATGTTGTTCGAACAATCGGTCCTGAGCTTCGGCGGGCAGATACATCAGCAGGCCTTCGGCCAGCCATGCGGTCGGCTCGCCGGCGTCGAAACCGGCTTCGAGCAGCGCGGTCGGCCAGTCCAATCGAAGGTCGATGGCCACAGCGTGACGCTTCGCCGATGGCAGGGCGCCGTGTTCGGCCATCCTCGCGGCCTTGTACTCGAGCACCTTGGGCTGGTCGATCTCGTAGACGGACGTCTCAGCCGGCCACTGCAGGCGATAGGCACGCGAGTCCAGTCCGGAAGCCAGGATGACGACCTGGCGGATACCTGCCGCAGTCGCATCGGCGAAGAAGGCGTCGAAGAAGTGGGTTCGCACGGCCTGGTAATTGCCCATGTGCGCGAAGATCGCGGCCACTTCGGCGTCGGCCTCGGCGACCTTGGCGGCGAACTCCTCGCTTCGGACGAAGTCCCACACACCACGACCGACGCCGGCGACCAGCACCTCGGCATATGGATCGCGGATCAGCGGGTCGGCCTTGGCGGTCTCTCCGGCGCGGGCCGCGGCGACCATCACGGCCGTCGAGCCGACGCTCGACGCGATATCCCAGGTGTCGTTATGCGTGCGCAACGAGCTCATCGCGCCATGGTACCGAAAAACTTAGCCGAGCTATACGAACTGTGGGGGACGTAACACCGCGTCCCGGCTAGTCGCGCAGTTTCCAGAGTTTGTTGGCCATCAGCAGCTCGAACTTCTGCACGACGGCGCCGATTTCTTCGTGGTTGCCGACGAAACCGGCGTAGAAGCCCATCCCCCACATCGCCGCGACCAGCATCTCGACCAGGTCGCTGACGTCGTTATCGGTGGTGAGCTCGCCTTTCTCGATAGCGTCGTTGACCGCCCAGGTGATGAACTCGCGCGACGTCCGCAGCGAATCGTGCTCGTCGCCGGCGAGTTCGGGGTGGCGCTGAGACTCCAGCACCGACGTCACGAGAAACGCTGCCGCCGAACGGTCTTCGGAATTCGACTGAATCGCCGCGGTGAAGAATGCCGACAACCGGCTCAACAGATTGGTTTCGCCCTTTGCGCGCTCCCGGCCCGCGCTAACTACCAGCGCATCGGTTTGTTCGACAACCTGACCCCAGAGAACCCGCTTACTTGCGAAGTAGTGGTTGATTGCAGGGCGGGTGAGACCGGCGCGGATCGCGATCGCCTGGAAGGTGGCGGCGTCGTATCCGAGTTCGCTGAAGACCTCGCGGGCGGCTCGTATGATGCGCTCCCGCGTCTCGGCGGCCTTCGCTGCGGGTGGGCGACCAGGACCCCTACTCGCGGTATGTTGCGGCACGGTCAAATTGTGCCACAGCCCACTCGGTGCCCTAACCGGTATTTACCTGTGAGGTGCCCCGGGTGCCGATTCAGCAAATTTTTCGGCGGTGCCGCGCCGACCGTTGGCATGGAGATTCGACGGGATGCTGGGCTAGTGTGCGGTCCCATGGCCAGCGTCGTTTCTCGGGATTCCTATTTCGAGACCGGCCTCGATGTGCTGTCCGACCTCGGCTACGGGGGGCTGAAACTCGCCGAGGTCTGTCAGCGTCTCGGCGTCACGACCGGTTCCTTTTATCACTACTTCACCAACTGGGCGGCGTACACCAGGGAGCTGGTCGAGTACTGGGTGCGGGAACGCACCGTGCTGGTGATCGAGGCGGCGCACAGCGAGACGGATCCGCGCCGCCGCATCGACAGGCTCATCCAGGCCGGGCTGGGGCTTCCGCACGGCGCGGAGGCGGCGATCCGGGTGTGGAGCTCCCTTGATCCACATGTGCACTCTGTGCAGGTCGCGGTGGACCGGCAGCGTTTCGACATAATGTACGAATCAGCGTGCGAGATTTTGCACAGCAAGCGGCAGGCGGAAGTCTTCGCATCATGGGCGGTATATCTGCTCGTCGGCTACGAGCAGTCCGCCCTCCCTCCCGACGCAGAAGCGTTGGAGTGGATCGCCAGACGACTGCAGGCCGCACTCGAAACGGACGGGTTTGCGTCGGTACCAGACGGTGGCTGACGCAACCCGTGAAACCAACGATGCGCCGGTCGACGTCCCGCACGTCGTCGCGCTGCCGCAGCACTGACATGGCGACCCGATGGCGGCGCGCAGTTGACCTGCTTCGGCAGCGCGACCCTGAATTCGACGCGCTGCGGCGGGCTGTGCGCGCGGCCGTCACTGTGCCCTGTCGCAGCCGCCATCGGATTCGCCGTCGGCGGTGGTTCGCAGACACCGCTGTTCAGCATCTTCGGTTCGGTGGCACTGCTGATCCTGGTGGACTTCCCCGGCAACCGCCCCGCCCGCGCATTCGCCTATGGCGGTCTGGGTGTCAACGGACTGGTTTTGATCACCCTCGGGACGCTGGTCGCCGACCATCCATGGGTCAGCGTCACGGTGATGTTCGTGCTCGGCGTGGTGGTGACGTTCTCCGGTGTGCTCAGTGAGATCGTTGCCGCCGGCCAGCGTGCCACCCTGCTGACGTTCGTGCTGCCGGCCTGCACCCCGGTGGGTCCCATTCCCGAGCGACTGCTCGGCTGGCTGATAGCGCTGGCGGTGTGTGTGCCCGCGGCCCTGTTCCTGTTCCCGCCGCGTCATCACGACGAGTTGCGTCACGACTCGGCGCAGGTGTGCACCCGACTGGCCGATGCGTTGGAGGGCACCGGGTCGGCCAGGGACGCGACCCGCGCGATGAACGCATTGTGGGAAAGCTTCCTGGGCGCCGACTTCCGGCCAGTTGGGCTCACCGCGGGCAGTCGGGCCCTGGTGCGGGTCGTCGACGACCTGGGATTCCTGTCCGACCGGATCACCGACGACACCGGCCGCCTGCTGGGCGACCTGAAGCGACCCCTGGTCCGAGTGCTACGCGACTGCGCCGCGGTGCTCAGCATTCCCGAACCGGCCGCGCGTGCGGCCCGGGGCGCCGACCTCAACACCGCACTGGCAGAACTGCGATCCATCGCACAGGGGAGTTACCGCGAGGACATCATCGAGATACTCGGGGAGCCCGATGACGCGGCTGCGGTGGCCGTCGGCCGGAAGCTGATGGGCCGCCGCACTTTCTCGGCCACGGTCGGGGTGACCGGCCGCATCATCCGCAATGCCGCCGAGGCCGATGCGCGCCCGGTATGGGCGCGCGTTCTCGGCCGCCGCCTGCCACCGACGGGCACCGCCGACTGGGTGATGCCCGAGACGACCGCGGTCGCGGCGATCACCAAGGGATTGGTGGCCACCAGGGCGGTGGTGCTGCGCAACAGCCTGCGTACCGGTCTCGGCTTGGCCCTGGCCGTCGCCGTCACTCACGTCTTCCCGCTGCAGAACGGCTTCTGGGTGGTCCTGGGCGCACTGTCCGTACTTCGCAACAGCGCGCTGTCGACCGGCACCCGGGTGGTTCGCGCGGTAGCCGGCACGGCGCTGGGCTTCGTGCTGGGTGTCGTCGTCATCGAATTGGTAGGCGTCGATCCCATCGTCATGTGGGCGATGCTGCCGCTGGTGGCATTCGGTTCGGCCTTTGTGCCGGAAGTCGCGTCATTCATCGCCGGCCAGGCGGCGTTCACGATGATGGTCCTGATCATCTTCAATCTGATCGCGCCGACCGGATGGAGTGTCGGGCTGATCCGCATCCAGGACGTCATCATCGGCGCCATGGTCGGCATCGTCGTTTCAGTCCTGCTGTGGCCCCGCGGCGTGCGCACCCGGGTGTCGAAGGTCATCGACGAGTCCTTCGCCGTCGGCGCCAAGTTCCTCACCGCGGCGGTACTGCGCGTCACCCGCGGTGCATCCGAGGAGGCCACCGACAAGGTTATCGCACTCAGCCACGATGCCCTGGGGGCTTCGCGCACGGTCGACGACGGTGTACGACAGTATCTTTCGGAGAGCAGCGCCGCTGCGGATGTCCGGGCGCCTGTGGTGCGGCGGGCCAACCGTGCAGTCCGGCTCCGCGCCGCCGCCGAGTTGATCGCCGACATCGTCCCACCGCCGCACGGTGTTTACACACACACCCGCGCAGTGCTGGAACGACATACAGAAGCGGTGTGTCATCAGGTCACCGGGAGCTCGCAGGGTCCCCCGCTGCAACCGATCAGCGATGACTTCGTGGTCGCGCTGCGCGCCGAAGCCTCCGACGACGACCTGGCCGTCGCAGCCGCACTGCCGCTGGTGACTGCCGCCGCACATATCGGCGAGTTGGAATTGCTCTATCCAAGAAGCGATTCCGGGCACCCCGACGATGCCGGTGTCAAACGCGGTGCGGCATGAGGGCATTCGGCGGGATCACGCCGAACTTGCCTGCGTTGTAAGAATCTGGCTGCTTCGGCTCAGAGAAATCACCTGGTCCATGTGCACGTCCGCTTTCCCCTTTCCCGATTTCGCCTCACTCTGACCAAGTCAGCCGAGCACCGCCATGGCGGCCGCTCGCGCGTCGGCCGCGCTTCCGGCGGCGAGTACCGCTTCGGCCGCCTGACGGCACTGCGGTAGTGACACCTGCGCGAGCCTGGCGCCGACGCCCTGGACGGCCGCGGCCGCCGCGGACAACGACGTCACACCGAGGCCGACGAGCACGCATGCCAGCAGAGGGTCGGCGGCGGCCTCGCCGCAGACACCGACGGGCTTATCCGCCGCGGCACCGGCGCGCGCCGCCATGGCCACCAGTGCCAGCACCCCGGGCTGCCACGGATCGGTGAGCGCGGCCAGTTCGGCCGACATCCGGTCGGCGGCCATCGTGTACTGGGCCAAGTCGTTCGTCCCGATCGACAGGAAGTCCACGTGGTCGAGGATCCGGTCGGCCAGCAGCGCCGCCGCGGGCACCTCGATCATCACGCCGGGCGTCAGGCCATGGAGGCGGACCTGCGCCGCAAAGTGTTCGGCCTCGGCCGCCGTCGCGATCATCGGCGCCATCACCCACGGCGGGTTCCCCGTGCGCCCACCCGCAGTGGCGATGGCCTCGAGCTGCCGGTCCAACAGGCCGGGATTACCGTTGGCGATGCGAATGCCTCGGACACCCAGCGCGGGGTTGGCCTCCTCGGGATGTCCGGCGAACTTCAGGGGTTTGTCAGAACCCGCGTCGAGTGTCCTGATGACCACCTTGTGCCCCTGGAATGCCTCGAGCACCTCGGCGTAGATATCGGCCTGCTCGCCGACGCCGGGTTCGGTGTCGCGATTCAGGAAGCACAGTTCGGTGCGGAACAGGCCGACGCCCTCGGCCGCCGTCTCACGCGCGGCTCGCGCCGCCGCACCGTCCTGCACGTTGGCGAGGACGGCGACGGGGTGTCCGTCGGAGGTGGCGCCGGGCCCCGCCCACTGCGCGGCACGGTCGGCGGCGCGCTTCGCTTGCGCGACGGCGTCGCCGGCGCTTGCGGCGTCCGGCGTGATGGTGATCGTTCCAGCGGTGCCGTCGACGAGCACCAAAGTCGCGCTCCCGACGGCGTCCAGCCCGTCGACGGCGACGACGCAGGGGATGCCGAGTTGACGCGCGATGATCGCGGTGTGACTGGTGGGTCCGCCCAGCGTCGTGGCCAGCGCGACGACGAGGGTCGGGTCGAGTCCTGCGGTGTCGGCCGGCGCGAGGTCCTCCGCACACAGGACCGACGGCACCGTGGGCACCGGAACACCGGGTTCGGGCAGGCCCTTGAGCTCTGCGATCACGCGGTCACGGATGTCGCGAAGATCGGTCACCCGTTCGGCCATCAACCCACCGAGCTGGGTGAACATGTCGACGAACTGTTCGGCTGCGCCGATCACCGCGCGAACTGCGGGCGCGCCCGCGTTGATCCGCTTCTCGGCGGCTCCGAGCCATGCCCGGTCCTGCGCCAGGGTCGCGGTCGCGGCCAGCACTTCCGACGCGGCGCCCGTCGCGAGTGCCGCGCGGTCCCGCAGTCGTGATGCGACCGCGGACGCAGCGGCCGTGAAGCGATCCGCCTCGGCGGACCGCTCGGATTCGGCCACGTCACCGGTCCACTCGTCGTCGAGGGAGGGCAGCCGGCCTGGGCGGATCACCGGCGCGTATGCGACGCCGGGCACCACCGGGACGCCACGCAGAACGGTGCCTGGCGCCGGCTCTGCGGAGGTGTTACCCGGTGGATGTGATGTGGGCGCGGAGGAAGCGGTCATGTGAGACAGATTACAAGAAAAGGTTGACAAGTCAACACAAACGGGAGTAAAACCAATGAAACCAACATTTCTAGGCTGCGATACCCACACATACGGAGCAATATGTACGCCGAAGAGCGCCAACAAGCGATCGCCTCGCTGGTGATCGCGAACGGCCGCGCCTCAGTGGCCGAGTTGGCGCAGAGCTACGACGTCACCACCGAGACGGTCCGGCGGGATCTCGCCGCACTGGACAAGGCCGGCGTGTTGCGGCGAGTGCACGGCGGCGCGGTACCGGTGCGCGCACTCCACCTCGTCGAGGCCGGTGTAGGGGAACGCGAAACCACCAGGGCCGAGCACAAGGACGCCATCGCGCGGGCGGCCGCCGATCTGCTGCCGGCAAGCGGCGCCACGATCCTGCTCGATGCAGGCACCACCACGGCCCGCATCGCCGCCCACCTACCCGACGATCGCGAGCTGGTCGTAGTCACCAACTCGGTGCCGATCGCCGCCCGCCTTGCCGCGATGCGGTCGGTCTCGCTTCAACTGCTCGGCGGCAGGGTTCGCGGGCTCACCCACGCGACGGTCGGCGAACAGGCACTACGTGTGCTGGACACGCTGCGCGTCGACATGGCCTTCATCGGGACGAACGGAATCAGCGCCCGCCACGGCCTATCCACACCCGACAGTGACGAAGCCGCGGTGAAACGTGCCATGGTCAGCGCGGCGAATTACGTAGTGGCGGTGGCGGACTCGTCGAAAATCGGCCGGGAGGACTTCGTCAGCTTCACACCTCTGTCCAGCGTCGACACCCTGATCACCGACTCCGAGATCACCGATGCGGATCGCTCGCAGTTCATCGAGAAGGGCATCGAGGTGGTGGTCGCATGATCATCACCGTCACACCGAACCCGAGCATCGACCGCACCGTCACACTCACCACGCCGCTGACGCGGGGCGCCGTACACCGGGTGAACTCGGTGACCACCGAAGCCGGCGGAAAGGGGGTCAACGTCGCGCGGGCGCTCACGTTGGCCGGTGTCGAGACCGTCGCACTGCTGCCCGCGCCCCTCGAGGATCCGATGATCATCGCCCTGCACGCGGGCGCGGTGCCATTTCGTTGTGTACCCACCGACGATGCGGTGCGGACCAACCTCACGATCACCGAACACGACGGAACGACAACAAAACTCAACGAACCCGGTGCCACACTGCGACCGGGCGACGTCGGTGCGCTCACCCAGACCGTCATCGCTGCGGCGGAGTCCGCATCGTGGGTGGTGTTGTCGGGTTCGCTACCGCCGGGACTGCCCGACCGCTGGTACGCCGACATCGTGGCGAGCCTCGCCGCGCTACCCTGCCGAGTCGCGGTTGACACGTCCGAAGGCCCGCTGACGGCCCTCGTGAAGGCATTCGACCGGGCCGCACCCGACCTCATCAAACCGAATGCCGAGGAACTCGCCAGCCTGCTCGGGCTCGCTCCTGCTGCATTGGAAGCCGCTGTCGCACAGGGCGACCCGGAACCGGTGGTTTCTGCGGCCCGCCGATTGCTGGATCGGGGTGTTGGCGCCGTGCTCGCCACCCTCGGCTCGGCCGGCGCCGTGCTGGTCGACGACAACGGCAGCTGGCTGGCCACCCCGCCCCCCATCACACCGCGCAGCACGGTCGGTGCCGGTGACGCCGCTCTCGCCGGCTATCTGCGGGGTGAGGTAGAAGGCGCGGTCGGGCCGCAGCGCCTTCGGATGGCAGTCGCCTACGGCAGCGCCGCCGCCGGATTGCCCGGATCCGCCCTGCCGTGCCCGGCAGACCTCGACCTCGACGCTGTGCAGGTACTCCCCGTCACTCCGACAGCCTCCGCAACCGACACGAAAGTGATGCCATGACGCTCTCGATCATCGACACCGATCTGGTCCTGCTGGACGTCGACGCAGGAAAAGACAAGCAGGCGGTGATCGGCGCACTCGTGCGGAGTCTCGCCGACGCCGGCCGCTCCACCGACGCCGACGGCTTGCTTGCTGCGGCGATGGCGCGTGAGGAGCAGTCGGCCACCGGACTGCCGGGCGGTATCGCGATTCCGCACTGCCGTTCACCGCACGTCGAGACCGCCTCTATCGCTTTCGCGCGACTGCACCCGCCCGTCGATTTCGGCGCACCCGACGGCCCGGCCGACCTCGCATTCCTGATCGCCGCCCCCGAGGCCGGCGGCGCAGAACACATGAAGCTGCTGTCCAGCCTCGCGCGGGCCCTGGTGCGCAAGGACTTCGTGGACTCGCTGAGGAACGCATCGACGTCCGACGATGTCGTCGCACTTGTCGACGGTGTGCTGAATCCGGACAAACCCACCGCTCCAAAGGAACCCGTTGAGGAACGTTCCAAGACCCTGGTCGCCGTCACGGCGTGCCCGACCGGGATCGCGCACACCTACATGGCGGCCGACTCACTGGTCGCGGCCGCCAAGAAGGCAGGCGCCACACTGCACGTCGAGACGCAAGGGTCTTCGGGCAGCACGCCACTCGACGCATCGACGATCGCCGCAGCCGACGCCGTCATCTTCGCCACCGATGTGGGTGTGAAGGACAGGCAACGTTTCGCCGGTAAGCCCGTCATCGCATCCGGCGTGAAACGGGCGATCAACGAACCCGACAACATGGTGACCGAAGCCCTTGCCGCCGCGGATAATCCAAACGCGGCTCGCGTCGAGGGTGCGGCCGGGCCTTCGGCGCCGAGCGCGGCGCCGGGCGGCGGCGTCGGCTGGGGCACCCGCACGCGTCAGATTCTTCTCACCGGCGTGAGCTACATGATCCCGTTCGTCGCTGCAGGCGGCCTGCTGATCGCGCTCGGATTCCTGTTCGGCGGATACGAGATGGCGAACACAGCTGGAGGTGAAACTCCCTCGCTACCTTATGGATTCGGATCGATCGGCCATGTCATCGCCAGCACCAACTCGTTGACGAACCTGCCCGCAGGAGGTTTGGTCTCCTATCTCGGTGCAGTGCTGTTCACACTCGGCGGGCTGGCGTTCATGTTCTTGGTGCCCGCACTCGCCGGCTACATCTCGTTCGCGATCGCCGACCGGCCGGGCATCGCCCCTGGGTTCACCGCTGGCGCAGTCGCTGTCTTCGTCGGCGGCGGCTTCATCGGCGGTATCGTCGGCGGCCTCATCGCCGGCTTCACCGCACTGTGGATCAGCCGTATCGCCGCTCCGCGGTGGCTGCGGGGCTTGATGCCCGTCGTCATCATCCCGCTGTTCGCATCGCTGGTCGTCGGACTGTTGATGTTCCTGCTGCTCGGCCGCCCGCTCGCAGCGATCACGTCGGGTTTGACCCGCTGGCTCGGCGGCATGTCGGGCACCTCCGTCATCATCCTCGGCGTGATCCTGGGCCTGATGATGTGCTTCGACCTCGGTGGGCCGGTCAACAAGGCGGCGTACGCCTTCGCCACCGCGGGGCTCAACGTCGCCGACCCGGCGTCGCTGCGCATCATGGCCGCGGTGATGGCCGCGGGCATGGTGCCACCGCTGGCGATGGCGCTGGCCTCGACGGTGCGGCCGCGGATGTTCACCGAACCGGAGCGGGAGAACGGCAGAGCAGCTTGGCTTCTCGGCGCATCCTTCATCTCGGAGGGAGCAATCCCGTTCGCTGCTGCCGATCCGGTGCGGGTGATTCCGTCGATGATGTTCGGCGGTGCCATCACCGGTGCGCTCATCATGGCATTCGACGTCACGTTGAAGGCTCCACATGGCGGGATCTTCGTCTTCTTCGCCATCGGACACCTCCTGTGGTTCCTTGTCGCACTCGCAGTCGGCACGGTGGCCAGCGCGCTCGCCGTCATCGCCGCCAAGCAGTTCGCCAAGCCCAGCGCGGAGGTTGCAGAAGAACCCGCGCTCGCGACCGCCTGACCCTCACCACCCCACCACTGCAGAAGGAGATCACCCATGCACACCAAGACCGTCATCGTCGGCTCAGCCATCGGTCTGCACGCCCGCCCCGCGGCCATCATCGCCGAGGAGGTCGTGAAGGCCGGCGTGCCCGTCACCCTGTCGCTGGACGGTGGTGAACCCGTCGACGCGGGTTCAGCGCTGATGATCATGACCCTGGGCGCGGGCAACAGCGCCCAAGTGACCGTTGCCTGCGACGACGCCGACGTTCTCGCCACCATCGCCGGCCTGGTCGGCCAGGACCTCGACGCCTGACAAGATTGCGGACCCGACCCCCCCGCGCCGCCCCTTAAGATTGGCAGCGTGTGGGGGACTATCGCGAGTTTGCTGAGACCAGATCTGCGCACCACCCCGCTGGCACACATCGAGGGAGGTGCGTAGCGAGTGCACCGTCTTGGTGTGCTGCTGGCGGTGCTGTTGCTGGCGTTGGTCAGCGCTCCTCCCGCAGCGGCTATCGAGCCGCCCACCATCGATCCGGGGGCGCTGCCGCCGGACGAGACCGGGCCCGATCAGCCGATGGAACAGCGCCGCGTCTGCTCGGCCCCGACGGCGTTTCCCAACTCGAACTTCGCGGACAAGCCGTGGGCGAATGACTACCTGCGCCTGGCCGAGGCGCAGAAGTTCGCGACGGGGGCCGGGATCACCGTCGCCGTCATCGACACCGGGGTCAACGCCTCGCCGCGAGTGCCCGCCGAACCGGGCGGCGACTTCGTCGACCAAGCCGGAAATGGCATGTCCGACTGCGATTCCCACGGAACGCTGACCGCCTCGATCATCGCGGGCAGGCCCGCGCCCACAGATGGGTTCATCGGTGTCGCACCCGAGGCCCGCGTCCTGTCTCTGCGGCAGACGTCGGAAGCGTTTCAAACGGTCGGCGCTCGTACCGATCCCAACGATCCGAACTCGACGCAGACAGCTGGTTCACTGCGCAGCCTGGCGCGCGCAGTCGTGCACGCGGCCAACCTCGGTGCGCAGGTCATCAACATCAGCGAGGCGGCCTGCTACAAGGTGACCAGGCCGATCAACGAATCCGGCCTCGGCGCCGCGATCAATTACGCGGTCAACGTCAAGGGAGCGGTCGTCATCGTCGCGGCGGGCAACACCGGCCAGGACTGCAGCCAGAATCCGCCGCCCGATCCCGCGATCCCGTCCGATCCGCGCGGCTGGAAACAGGTGCAGACGATCGTCAGTCCCGCGTGGTACTCACCGCTGGTACTCACCGTCGGTGGCATCGCGCAGAACGGTCAGCCGAGCACCTTCTCAATGTCCGGACCCTGGGTCGGTGCCGCGGCGCCTGCAGAGAACTTGGTTGCACTCGGTTACGACGGAAGACCGGTCAACGCGCTTCAGGGTCAGGACGGTCCCATTCCGATCAGTGGCACCTCGTTCGCCGCGGCCTACGTGTCCGGGCTTGCCGTGCTGCTCAAACAACGCTTTCCCCTCCTGACGCCCGCTCAGATCATGAACAGGATCACCGCCACAGCACGGCACCCGGGTGGCGGCGTCAACAACAACGTAGGCGCCGGCGTCATCGACCCGGTGGCCGCGCTCACGTGGGACGTCCCCGCCGGGCCGGAGCGCATTCCCTACCAGGTCAAGGAGGTTCCGCCGCCGGCGCACATCCCGCCGCCGGACCGAGGACCGATCACCGCAGTCGTCATCACCGGGGTCGCGCTGGCCGCCGCCCTCGGGCTCGGTGCCCTGGCTCGGCGCGCACTGAGGCGCCGATGAGGAACTTCACGTCCTGGTTCGGGCTGCGCTTCAGCACTGGCCACGCCATCTGGGCGGCGGTGCTGATCCCGGCGTGCATCCTGCTGTTGCGCCGGATGGACCTGCTCTGGCTGGGGATCACCCTCGCGGTGATCATCGCGCTGGCGACGGTATTGACCATTCGTGGCCGACGCGCAACCGGCTGGGTCGCTGCGGTGTTCGCATGGCGGCGGCGCCACCGCAATGTTCCCGACCGGCCGTCCGAACCGGCCGTCGGAGCCACCGTCATGCCCGGCGATCACGTCGCCGTCCGCTGGCAGGACGGTTATCTCGTCTCGGCCATGGAGCTGGTCCCCCGACCGTTCACACCGACGGTGATCGTCAACGGCGAGGCGTTCACCGACGACGTCGTCGACACGCGCCTCGTCGAGCGGCTGGTGGCTGCGCACTCCCAGGACCTCGAGGCCGATGTGGTGTCGGCAGGTTACCGAGTGGGCAAGACTGCGCCCGCGAGCCTGGTGGCGCTGTATGAACAGGTGGTCGGCCCATACCCCGCACCGGCCAATCGGCGCACCTGGATCGTGGTCAGGGCCGATCCAGAACACACGCGAAAGTCCGCCCAGCGACGCGATTCCGGCGTCGCGGGACTGGCGCGGTATCTGGTCGCCTCTGTCACGCGAATCGCGGATCAGTTGGCCAGCAACGGCATTGACGCCAGGCCCATTCGCAGCTTCGATGACTTCGACAGGGCGACCGAGATCAGCTTCGAGCGCGAGACGTGGTCGGCGATCAAGGGACGCAGCACATTCACCGCCGCGTACACCGCACCCGGGGGTCCCGACGTGTGGTGGTCGGCACGCGCCGATCACACGATCACCCGGGTCCGCATTCGCCCCGGTGAGGCTCCGACGACCACGGTGCTGTTGACGACGCTCGCGAATCCGGCTACACCCCGCGGCTTCTCCTGTCTGTTCGGCGGCCAGCGGGCGGCGTTGCACGGCATCAGCCCCGTCAACGACCGGCACTACGAGCTGCCGGTCGGCTCCGCCGGTGTCCTTGTCGGGGAGACCGCTGACCGCTACCCCGTGTACATGCCGTTCGACGACGTCGATGTGAGCATCAACCTCGGCGACGCGCGGTTGTTCACCCAGTTCGTCGTGCGATCGGCCGCTGCGGGCGCCGTGGTCACCCTGTTGCCGCAGTTCGCCGCCTTCGCGGGCACCGTCAACGGCCATATCGGGCAGGAGGCCAAGGTGGCGTGGCCGAATGCGACCACATACCTGGGCCCGCACCCGGGTATCGGGCGAGTTGTGTTGCGTGACAACTTCATCGACACACCGCGGCATCGACAGCTACCGATCCGGTTGATCAATCCCCGCGAGGAAAGCCGTTATCAGATGGCGCTGGAGGGATAGTGGCGGGCGATGTACAGCGGGTGGAACCTGGTGCGCTCACCAGCCAAGCTGCCGAGATGAAGGGGCAGAACTGGCACAACCCCGCCGAGGACGCGGTGGTGCCGCCGGATGCGCTTCCGTCCAGCGGCGATGCGATCGCCAACCTGAACGACAATGCCCAATCACTGAAGGAATTCGAGCGGTGGGCCGAGGTCGAGAACCAGCGCATTGCCGAGATGCTCGACATTGCGGCAGCGGCCTATCAGAAGGTCGATGACGACCACGGCAAGGCGATCGACAATCCCGAACGCGTCGCCGCGGTCGACGCCATCACCATTCCCGATCCACCGACCCAACCTCCCGACATCCCGAGCCCGGCAGGCACTCCACACCTGCTCGATGCCAGCGGTTATAGCAGCGTCAACCAGACCCAGGCCGAGCTGACCGCACCCGACACCGGGACGTCGTTGAAAACCGCCATGCTGCAATGGGGCGTCGCGTCCAAGCGCGTCGAGAACAACAAACCGAAGCCACCGCCGGGAAACTGGGAAGGTGAGGCCGCCGACGCCGCCTACTCGCGGATGACGACCTTCGGCAGCTGGCTCACACAACTTTCCGAGGCATGGTACGACCTTGCCGAAGTGGCGTCGAAACTTGTTTCCGCACATGATAAAGCGAAGAGCGACCACGACCCCATCCACCAGGAGTACAACGAGCTGGAAGCGCGGATGATGCAGCTCGCCGGACTGACCGGACCCCACGGCGGCGTCCGGGCTCAGATGGAGATGGAGAACATCCGCAAGCGGATGGAGGAATTGCAGGCGGCCTCCGATGAAGTGCGCCGGGACTACGCGAACAGCGCGACGTTCGCACCTGTGCGCCCGGCCGACCCACCGTTCAAAGGGAGCGGCGGCCCGACGAATACAACCGGCGGCGGAGGCGGCGGCGGAGGCCGGCGATCAACCCACCGGCGATCCGGCGGCGATGGCCCAGAAGGTGGCCCGATCCATGGCAGCGCCTCAGTCGGAGTCGGGTTCGGGGCAAAGCGGCGGCGCAGGAGGCGGATCGTCATCGGGCGGCAGCGCTCCCGGTGGCGCTCCCGACGGCAGTCCGGGCGGGATGCCCGGCGGTCCACCGACGACGGGCACGCCGAAGCTGCCCACGGATCCGAGCCTTCGGCCCGCCGCGGCGTCCGGCGGCGGATCGGGCGGTGGGGCCGGAGGCGGGAAGTCGGCACCCCTGTCGCCCGCCGTGACCGCAGAAACGGTCGCACCGGGCCCACCCGTGCCCGTCGCCGCGGGACCCACCCCCGGACCGGCCGCCGGCATGGCGGGCGGACCGATGATGGCCGGTGGGATGGCACCCATGCACGGCGCCCACGGCGGGGCGCAGGGCAAGGAGAAGCGACGCGATCCTCGCCTGGCGCCCGATGAGGATCTCTACACCGAGGACCGGCCCTGGACCGAAGCAGTCGTCGGTAATCGACGCCGCAGGGAAGTGCAGGACGGCAGGGACGGCAAGGACGCCACGTGACCGATGAGATGCATCCGGAGGTGGCCGCTGTTCTTCGGCAGGCCGCACGGTTGCAGTCATTGATGGATGAGCAGCTGCAGAGGATGAACAGCCAAACATTCACGGCCACTGACGAAGCCGAGACGGTCGAGGTGACCCTCAACGGACACCATCACCTGACAGGGACGTTCATCGCAGACGGTCTACTCCGACTGGGCGCCGACACGGTGGAGCAGCGGCTCAACGAGGCATTGCAGAACGCCACCGACGCAGCGACCGAGTCGATCGAACTCGATCGGGCGCGCATCGACGCCGCAGTCGCGGATATCACCACCGACCTGCAAAAAGAGCTCTAGTATCGTTCGACCGTGCCGTCCCGCGATCACGGGGACCCGGGCGATGCGCCCTCCGTCCCTCCCCCACTCACCCAGGTGGCCGACGCCACCCGCCCGTCCGCCGCCGAAGAAGCCCGCACGATCGCGGAATCGACCAACACCGGGACACTTGCCACACTGACCGACGATGGCGGTCCGTGGGCGTCGTATGTGACGTACGGACTGCTCGGTGGCGCACCTGTGCTGTGCGTCTCCAATCTTGCCGAGCACGGTCGCAATCTCGCGGCAGACCCGAGGGCCAGCATCGCGATCGTCGCGCCGAGTTCGGAATCCGATCCGCTGGCCAGCGGGCGCGTGACCCTCGCCGGCGTGGTGCAGGCGCCCACAGGCGACGAACTGACCGCGGCCCGCGACGCGCATCTGAGCGCCGTCGAGGCCGCCAAGTACTACATCGACTACAGCGACTTCGCGCTCTGGGTGCTGCGGGTGCACCGGGTGCGCTGGGTCGGCGGCTACGGGCGCATGGAGTCGACCACCGGCGAGGAATACTCCGCCGCGACGCCGGATCCGGTGGCCCCGAAGACCGCCGGCGCGATAACCCATCTCAACGCCGATCACGCGGATGCGCTCGCCGCGATGGCCAAGGTGCTCGGCGGTTACCCCGACACCACGGCGGCGACGTGCACCGGTGCCGATCGCTACGGCCTGGACCTGAGGCTGGTGACTGACCGAGGTATCGCCTACACCCGGGTCGGCTTCGCAGCGCCGATCGACTCGATCGACCAATTGCGCTCGGCGACCATCGAGCTGACGCATCGGGCGCGGGCGGGCTGAAATACGATCGCGGTATGGCCGATGCGAGCGAGCGCCCACAGACATGGCAAGCAGCGTTCGAGCTGATCCGTACGCGCGGCTACGAGCATCGTGCCGAACCGTTCAAACTGGCCAGCGGCCAGCTCAGCCACGACTACATCGACGGCAAGTACGCCATCGACACCGGTGAACGCCTGACGCTCGTCAGCCGTGCGATCGCCGACCTCGCAGCCGCGACCGGGATCGAGTTCGACGCCGTCGGCGGGCTCACCATGGGTGCCGATTCGATCGCCATCGGGGTGGCGATGGTCACCGGTAAGGCCTGGTTCTCCGTGCGCAAGGAACAGAAGCAGCGCGGGCGCGAGCAGTGGATCGAAGGCACCCGGCTGCAACCCGGCACCCGGGTGATGCTCGTCGACGACGTGATCAGCACCGGCGGTTCCACCGAGATCGCCTTAGAGCGCGTGGTCGCCGCCGGCGCCGTCGTCACCGGCGTGATCCCGATGGTGGACCGCGGCGACGTCGCCGCCAAGCGCTTCGCGAAACGCGGTGTGCCGTTCGCCGCACTGGTCACGCTACCGCGACCTGGGTATCGACCCGGTCAAGGACGTCTGACACTCAGGCGGCGACGACCAGGACCCCGCCCTGCTCCACGGAAACGGTGACCGCATCGCCCGGCGTGAATGCCCTCGCGGCCGAGCCCGCGATCTGGGCGTTGATCACCGAGCCGTCCGGCATCGCGATGTAGACCCGAGAGATCGGACCGAGGAACGCCACCGAGCTGACCGTCGCGGTGCCCGTGGGTTCGGGGGTGACGGTGACGGCCTCGGGACGCACCATCGCCAGGCCCGGGCCCGAGGTGATCGACCCCGGCAACGTCGACACCGCAGAGCCGAGAAGCTGCACCCGGCCGTCCGAGACCTGTACGGGCACTTTGTTGTTCTGTCCCACGAACTCCGCGACGAACGGTGTCGCCGGGTTGGCGTACAGGTCGGCGGGCGCCGCCAGTTGTTCGAGCCTGCCCTGGTTCATCACCCCCACCCGGTCGGCGACGGCCAGCGCCTCCTCCTGATCGTGGGTGACGAACAGCGTGGTGATGCCGACCTCGAGCTGTACGCGGCGGATCTCGTCACGCAGCTGCGCGCGCACCTTGGCGTCCAGTGCCGAGAGCGGCTCGTCGAGCAGCAGCACGCGAGGCTGGATCGCCAGCGCACGAGCCAGTGCGACCCGCTGCTGCTGCCCACCCGACAACTCGTTGGCGTACTTGTCCTTGTGCGCCGTCAGTCCGACCAGGTCGAGCATGTCGGCGGCACGAGACGTCCTCTCGCGCTTGTCTTTACCGCGCATCTTGAGTCCGAATGCGACATTGTCGAGCACGGTCAGGTGCGGAAAGAGGCTGTAGGCCTGAAACACCATGCCCATATCGCGCTTGTTGGCAGGTACTCGGCTGATGTCGCGCCCGCCGACGGCCACCGTGCCCGACGTGGCGTCGTCCAGGCCTGCGAGGATGCGAAGCGCGGTGGTCTTGCCGCAACCCGACGGACCAAGCAGCGCAACGAGTTCACCTGACTCGATGTGCAAGGTCAGCCCGTCGAGCGCCTTGACGTCTCCATAAACCCGCGTCAGATCGGTCAGGTCGACCGTCGTGCCTCGCGTCGCGGTCATGCAGTCACTCCTTGGACGCGTCTGCCGCCTCGCGTCACCATCGACAGCACGAGGAGCAGGACGAAGCCGAACAACAACACCGCCAGCGAGGCGGCCACCGACGTCGGGCCGTCCGTCTTACCGATCGCGACGATCTGCACCTGCAGCGTCTCGTACCCGGACAGCGAGGCGATGGTGTATTCGCCGAGCACGACGGCGATCGAGATGAACGCCGCGGACAGGATTCCCGACCAGATGTTGGGCACCACGATCCGCAGGATCGTCGTCGCCCATCCGGCCCCCAGTGACCGCGCCGCTTCGGTGAGGGTCTGCAGGTCGATCGACGACAGCGCCGCGTCGAGAGCGCGGTAGGCGAACGGCAGCACCAGCACCACGTAGACGAATGTCAGCGTCAGCGCGGATTCACCGAGAAGGTACGTCACCCAGAGATATACGTTGCGCAGGCCGACGACGATCACAAGCGCGGGGATGGTCAGCGGCAGCAGGCACAGGAACTCCACCGCACCGCTGGCCCACGGCGCTCGCAGCCGCACCCAGATCATCGTCGGCACCAGGATCACCAGCATCGCCACGACCGTGAACACCGCAAGCAGCAGTGAGATCACGATCGCCTGATACAGCGCGTCGTCGGTGACGAGGTTTCTCCAGGCCTGCAAGCTGCGGCCACCGGCGACGAGGTTGCGGGTGGAGAAGTCGGCCATCGCATACAGCGGGAATCCAGAAGAACAGCCCGAAGATCACCCACAATGCCGCCCGGCCCACCCGTTTCATCGCAGCCACCGCGCGGTGCGACGGACCAGAACGTTGTACGCCGTCATCACCACCGCGACGACGACGATCATCTCGAGCGCGAGCGCATACGCGAACCCGGACTGGCCGAGGACGACCTCACTGGTCAGCGCCGACCGGATCAGCAGCGGCACGATCGGGCTGCCCTGACTCACCAGTGCCGCCGCCGTCGCATAGGCGGCAAAAGCATTGGCGAACAACAACAAAGCCGATCCGAGGAAGGCCGGGGTCAGGAGCGGCATCGCCACCTCGCGGAAGTACTGCCACCGAGACGCGCCCAGGCTGATCGCCGCTTCTCGCCACTGCGCGCGCAAACCTTCGAGCGCAGGCACGAACACGATCACCATCAGCGGGATCTGGAAGTAGGTGTACACCACGATCAGGCCGGTCAGGCTGTAGAGCCATCCCGACCCGGCCAGGTTCCAGCCGAACGCCTGCTGAACCCACAGCGTCAGCACGCCGTTGAGGCCGACCGTCGCCAGGAACGCGAATGCCAGTGCGACGCCGCCGAACTGGGCCAGCACGCTGCACAGCGATATCACCGCCCGGCGCACCATGGACGCGGGCGGGCTGCTGACGATCAGCCATGCCAGCACCGCGCCGAGCACCGCGCCGAGGATCGCGGTGCTCGCCGAGAGCATCACGCTCGACCGCAACGCTGCGAGCGCGGTGGACGGAGAACAGCGCACCGATGCGGCCGAGCGAGAACGCGCCGTCGATGAAGAACGCGTTGACGATCACCGTCACGGTCGGAATCACCAGAAACACCGCGACGACAGCGAGGAACGGCAGCAGCGGCAGAGCTTCTGTTCCTCGCTTGGGTCGAAGGGTTCCGCCCGGCACGTCAGCCGATCGCCTCAGCCCAGTTGTCCGCGAGATACGCGCGTGGCCTTGTCGGTCTGGTCCGGACTCGGCACGGTGACCGGCCCGTCGATGACGGGGATCGACGCCGCGACGGCCTCGTCGAGGGTGCCGTCCGCCATCATGTTGTCGGCACGCACCGGACGCACACCGCCTGCCGCGTAAAGGTTTTGGCCCTCGTCGCTGAAGAGGAACTCCTGCCACAGCCGCGCGGCGGCGGGGTGCGGGGCATCCTTGTTGATCGCCTGGTAGTAGTAACCGGCGACGGCATGGTCCGGCGGAACCAGCACCTGCCACGACGGCAGCTTCTTGGTCTCGGTGGCGTTCAGGTAGTTCCAGTCGATCACCACCGGCGTCTGGCCGGACTCGATGGTGGCCGGTGTCGGGTCGACCGGCAGGAAGTTGCCCGCTTCGTTGAGCTTGCGGAAGAACTCGACACCCGGCGCGATGTCGTCGGCCGAACCGCCCTGCGACAGCGCGACCATCAACACTCCGGAGAAGGCCGCACCGGCCTGGGTCGGGTCGCCGTTGAGCGCCACCTTGCCCTTGTACTCGGGCTTGAGCAGATCGTCGACCGAGGTGACGGGCGGCACCTTGGCCGAGTCGAAGCCGATCGACATGTAGCCGCCGTAGTCGTTGACCCAGCTGCCGTCGGAGTTCTTGTAGGCCGCCGGGATGTCGTCGCACACCGCCACCTTGTAGGGCGCGAACATCGACGTGTTGGCGAGCGCCACCGACTGACCGAGATCGAAGACGTCGGGCGCGGTGCTCCTGCCCTTCTGCTGGTTGGCGGCGTTGATCTCGTCCTGGCTCGCGGCGTCTGGCTGCGCCGAGTTCACCTTGATGCCGTACTTGTCCTCGAACGCCTTGATGATTGCGCCGTAGTTGGCCCAATCAGGAGGCAGCGCAATGACATTCAGCTCGCCTTCCTTCTTCGCCGCCTCGACGAGGCCGTCCATGCCGCCGAAGTCCTCGGCCGACGTGGCCTCGCGGGCGTTCACACCGGACTGCGTCTGCTCGTCCGAGTTGTCTTTCTCGGGCGGTGCGCAACCGATCAGACCGACGAACAGCAGGACCGATGCGGCTGCGGCCGCCATCAGGCGTGAAGACTTCATTGCCGAACCTTCCGTTGGGCAAAAGGCGGCGCAGTGGCGCGGCGATGACCGTGCTGCGTCGCGGCGTTGAACGAATAGATACGCGGCGATCGACCCTACCGTGGCGGCGCCGACCGGGGTGCATGTTCCCCCGAGTTTGATCACCCCACGTAAGTGCAGGAACAGGGATTAACATCGGTGTGTGGCCGAACGCGAAGTCTCGGGGGACTTCGACTACTTGATCGGCGAGGGGGCCGAAGCCCCCGCTGGCACCGAAGTGCCGGACGACGACGCGCTGCCAGGACCTACGCAGCCCGACGAGTCCGACCAGGCCTTGCCCGTGCGCAACGGGGCGTTCGACGCGTTCGACACGGACACCTGGTACTTCGAACCCGCTCCCCCGCCCTGGTACCGCCGCAAGCAGGCCCTTACTGCATTCGCCGCTGCGGCGGCGGCCGCGGCCGCGCTCGTCATCGCCACAGTTCTGCTTCTGGTCCGCAGTCCCGGTACCGCTGAGGACGTGATCACGTCGGTCGAGCCGACCGCCTCCACGACAGCGGTTTCCAACGAACCGGCGACCAGCAGCCAACCGTCGCCGTCGCCACCACCACCGCCACCCGAGACGTCGGCGGCGCCCATCGACCCGCGGCCCGCGGAGACGGCGCGCCCCCAGAGCCCGTCCACGCGGACCACCAAAGCGCCCGAAATCGGGGTCACGCGCACACCGGTAACGCGGTCACCGATCAGCGTCGCGCCGATGCGGCCGGGATCGCGCTGAATACACGATGCCACGCGGCACCCAGCGGCCCAGCGAATCGGGAGACTCCGCCATCATCTCCGTCAGGAATGCTCAACCGCGCTTCCTGCGAATAGTCTGGTTCCATGGCCGAAACCGATCCTGCGGCCTCGTTCGCGCAGGCGCCCGTCGCGATGCTCGCCACGGTCGGGCCCGATGGGGCGCCGCACGTGGTGCCCGTGGTGTTCGCGGTGCACAACGGCGGTGACCAGCCCGTCGTCTACACCGCCGTCGACGCCAAACGGAAGACCACCCGACGGCTGCAACGGCTGACCAACATCGAGGCCAACCCCCGGGTGAGCATGCTCGTCGACAACTACGACGACGACTGGACCCAGCTGTGGTGGGTGCGAGCCGACGGCCTGGCGCAGATCCACTACAGCGGCGACGAAATGGCCGTCGGCTATGCCCTGCTGCGGCGCAAATACGTTCAGTACCAACGACTTGCCTTGGACGGCCCCGTCGTAACCGTCACCGTGTCTCGGTGGGCGTCCTGGCGGGCGTGAATTCGACGGTCTGATGGCGGCAGCGGGAGTTGTGCGAATCCCTTGTGCTCGGAGACGGTTGTAGAGAATTCTGGATTGACATATCCGATGGGAAGCAGAGTGGCTTCCCGGGAGAGGGCATGTCATGGCTGACAAGACGGCAAGTTCCCAGGCTTCAGGCGCGCCCACCGCGGACAGTCCGGCCGCCATCCGGAATGTGGTGCTGGTGGGCCCATCGGGTGGCGGCAAGACCACACTCGTCGAGGCGCTGCTGGTCGCTGCCGGCGTGCTGAACAGACCCGGGTCGATCGTCGACGGAACGACCGTCTGCGATTGCGACGAGGCGGAGATCTCGCAGCAGCGCTCGGTCGGTCTCGCGCTGGCGTCGCTGGTACACGACGGCGTGAAGGTCAATCTGATCGATACGCCGGGCTACGCCGATTTCGTCGGCGAACTCCGTGCGGGGTTGCGAGCCGCCGACTGCGCGCTGTTCGTCATCGCGGCCAACGAGGAGATCGACGAGCCGACCAAGTCGCTGTGGCTGGAGTGCAGCCAGGTCGGCATGCCACGCGCCGTTCTCATCACGAAACTCGACCACGCCCGCGCGAACTACGAGAACGCGTTGACCGCCGCGCAGCACGCGTTCGGCGACAAGGTGCTGCCGCTCTATCTGCCCGCCAAACCCGTTTCGATTGCCGGCACCGCCGGCGAGCCGTGCACCGGACTCATCGGCCTTCTCTCCCAGACCCATTTCGAGTACGCCGACGGTAAGCGCACCGCATCCCATGAACCCGATGACGCCTCTTATGGCGAGGCGATCGAGATGATGCGGAGCAGCCTGATCGAGGGAATCATCGAGGAGTCCGAGGACGAGACACTGATGGAGCGGTACCTCGGCGGCGAGGAGATCGATCAGTCCGTGCTGATCGACGATCTCGAAAAGGCCGTCGCGCGCGCGTCGTTCTTCCCGGTGATCCCGGTGTGCAGCAGCACCGGGGTCGGCACGATCGAGCTGCTGGAGATCATCACCGCCGGGTTCCCGTCCCCTCCCGAACACCAGCTGCCCGAGGTGTTCACCCAGCAGGGCAAGTCCCGCAACAGCCTGCCGTGCGATCCGTCCGGACCCCTTCTCGCCGAGGTCGTGAAGACCACATCGGACCCGTACGTGGGTCGCGTCAGCCTGGTGCGGGTGTTCTCCGGCACCATCACCCCCGACGCGACGGTTCATGTGTCCGGCCACTTCTCCTCGTTCTTCGGGTCCGCCGGATCCAATGGTGCCGCGGGCCATTCCGACTCAGGTTCAATCAGGCCGGCCACGCCGACCACCGTTGGACGGCCGGCCACGCCGACCACGACGAGGACGAGCGCATCGGCACCCTGTCGTTCCCGCTCGGCAAGCAGCAGCGGCCTGCGCCCTCGGTGGTGGCGGGTGACATCTGCGCCATCGGACGGCTGTCCCGCGCGGAAACCGGCGACACGCTTTCGGACAAGTCCGACCCGCTGGTGCTCAAGCCGTGGACGATGCCGGAACCGCTGCTGCCGATGGCCGTGCAGCCGCACGCCAAGACCGATGAGGACAAGCTCGCAGTCGGGCTACAGCGGCTCGCGGCCGAGGATCCGACATTGCGTATCGAACAGAATCCCGAGACGCATCAGATCGTGCTGTGGACCATGGGTGAGGCCCATTCCGGAGTCGTGCTGGATGCACTGTCCCGGCGCTACGGTGTCGCCGTCGACGCCGTGGAGTTGCGGGTGCCACTGCGAGAAACCTTCGGCGGCAAGGCCAAAGGCCATGGGCGACATGTCAAACAGTCCGGTGGCCATGGCCAGTTCGCGGTGTGCGACATCGAGGTGGAACCGCTGCCGGAAGGCTCGGGATTCGAGTTCGTCGACAAGGTCGTCGGCGGCGCGGTTCCGCGAAACTTCATCCCCAGCGTCGAGAAGGGTGTCCGCGCGCAGATGGAGAAGGGTGTCGGCGCCGGCTATCCCGTCGTCGACATCCGGGTGACGCTGTTCGACGGCAAGGCGCACAGCGTCGACTCCTCCGACTTCGCGTTCCAGATGGCGGGTGGGCTGGCACTGCGCGAAGCGGCCGCGGCGACCAAGGTGAATCTGCTCGAACCGGTCGACGTGGTCTCGGTCGTGGTGCCCGACGATTTCGTCGGTGCGGTGATGAGCGACCTGGCGGGCAGGCGCGGCCGCGTGGTGGGCACCGACAAGGTCGGTGAGGACCGCACCGTCGTGAAGGCCGAGATTCCCGAGGTGGAGTTGACCCGCTACGCGATCGACCTCCGCTCCCTGGCGCACGGTGCCGGATCCTTCACCCGGTCCTTCGCCCGATATGAGCCGATGCCCGAACAGGCCGCAGCGAAGGTGAAGGCCCTCGCGTAGCCCGGGACCGGTTCACTGACGCGTCAGGAGATCGCGGCACTAACGCGGTGGGTCGCCCTGCCAGCTGAAGCTGTTGACGTACTTACCCATGTCCAGGGCGATCTGCGTGTTGGCGCCCGAGGGCTTGCCGAACCCGAAGTCGGGTCCGAACTGGTGGTAGGGCCCGACCGCCGAGGCGACGAGTGCGACGTCGTTCTTGATGGCGACCATGATCAGCACCCGCACTCTCATGTAGTTGCTGTTGGCGCCCTGTGGCCACCAGTCGATGACCTCTCCGTACCCGGGCTGGTAGCCGACGGTCGCGTTGGGAATCTCGTATGCGGTGCGGGTATCGGGGAATCGCGTCTTCACAAGGTCTTTGGCGATCTGCTCGGGCGAGCGGTTGCCGACGGGCTCACTGAAGAACTGCATGCTGCCGCCATCACCGGCAAGGAACTCGGCGATCACCTTGTTCGGCTCGGTGGTGATGCGGTATGCCGAACTCGCCGCCGGGTGCGACACCGAGAAGGTGCCGTCGGCTGACGTGAAGCGCGGATTGATCGCCACTGGAGTGCCTGTGGGCGGCCTGCCGCACTCGGGTGGGCACATATAGCGCACGGGAGGCTTGCTGATCATCGCCGAGAGGCCGACCAGCGCGCCCGCGACCACCGCGATGGCCGCGAACCACGCCAGCACCAACCGGCTACGTGACGTAGAACGCGGCTGCGCGGCCCGATAGGAGTCGCCCGGAACCGCGTATCCGGGAAAAAAATTCGGCGAAGTGGTCATGATCCCTGCGGCTCGGCTCCCTCGCGCACCGGCCGGTCCTCACGGCGTGACCGTCGTGACGATCGCGACGACGCCCGCGTCGCCACCCCGCACGCGGGACAGAACGCCATGTCCGGCACCACATGTCCGCAGTGCGTACACAGCAACGGCTCATCCGACCGGATATCGTCGTGCGCCTCGTGCAACAGCGCCAGGTGCAGTCCCACCCGCAAGACCAGCAGCGCCACCAGTGCCAGCGCCAGGTAGAGCCCGAGCATCAGCACCTGCGGGACGCGCGCGACGTCGATCAGGCCCAGGCTCAGATAGACGGCAAGTATCGCCGCGGCGAGGGCGACGAGTACCAGCCGCACCATGCCGGGATGCTGGTCCTTCTTGCTCACCGGGCGGGTGAACCACAGCGCCGCACCGATCAATCCGCCCGCTGCCGCGGTGATCAACGGTATCGCGACACCCCTGATTCCCGCCTCGACGATCAGGCTCTCCATCGGTCGCTTACTTATCGCACCGGTGGCGAACTGCGGAGCTGACCGCGTCATCGCCGCCGCGGCCATAAACGTGAGTGCGCCCAGCATGCCGATTCGGAAGCCATCCAACGCTTCTCGAGAGGATGGCCGCAGCACCCTCACGACCACCGCCGGCAGCAGCATCAGCATCACCCCGCCCAAAGGAATGCCGATACCTACGCGCAACATGGGCATGCCCACCATCGCGGATCCGAGGCCGACCTCATACGAACGGGCGACCATCGCACCCGTCAGCAGCACCCATCCCACACCCAGCCCAACGCCCACCAACGCGGTGAGCACCAAAGTTCCAACGGGAAAGTCGCGGAAGGCATCCGACTCGCGGAGATAGATGAAGTACAGCACAGGCAAGGCCCAGCGTGCCGACGGTGATCAGCGCGGCAGGAAGGCGCAACAGGGTGAAGGCGACCAGGCACACCAGCAGCAGCACCAGGCCGAGCCGGAACGCTGATCGGGATCGCTGCGCCAGATGCGGGAACAGCGAGCTCGCCAACGACAACTGCAGCAGGTGCTCGTTCGGTGCCGCCCCGTAGGTCCGCATGCGCAGCCAGTCCGGGCCCTCCCCCTTCCGTGGTTCGAGGTGGCAACCGCACAGTCCGCAGTATTCGCCTGCAGGGACGTCGGTGTGGCAGATGCGGCACGCCGTCGTCGGCACAGAATCGTCAGGGGTCGTCATTGGGTCGCCTCTTGGAGAATCAGCAGATTGCGCACGAGGTTGTCGACGTCGGGTGTGCCAAGACCCGTGACGAGGTCGTAGCCCGGCCCGGCGGCGGCGACGGCGTTGCCGCCGAGCGTCACATCACGGAACGCCGGTAACGGTGCCCCCGCAGCGATCCGGTAGAGCAACGGGTTCAAATCACCGATCAGTCGGCCCCCGTTGGCGAGTAGGTACTGGTTCATCACCGCGGCCAGCCCGGCCCAGATCGGCGCGGACTGCGATGTCCCACCACCGACCAGTTCGGTGCCCTTGTAGATGATGCGGACTCCGGTGAAAGGGTCGGCGACCGCCGCGACGTCGGGTGTCAGCCTGCGCTCGGGGTCCGTGTCGCGCATCACCGCGCGCTGCCATTCCGGACGGTCGAAGATGTTCGACGCCCCACCACCGCTGCCGACCGAGAGCGGCACGTCATACCAGGCCTGCTCGGCAAGCCACCTGCCGTCGCCCTCGGTAGACAGCGTCGTTCCGCCGACATCGGTCATCTCCGGCAATGACGCCAGCGAGTCCAGCCCGATATCGGCCTCGCCCGGCGGCGACGACCAGTCTTCCCCACCCTTGCATTCCAGCCCGGCGAGATCCCCGCTGGCATTGAACGCCGACGTGCCGTGTGACTGCGCGGTCGCGAGTGCCGAGCGCGCAGGAGCCAGATCTGCCGCGGTGATCAGCTTGTCGCAACCCCAGCCGATCGAGAAGCTCCATACCGCACCGGGATACCTCCGATCGGCCTCGGCGAACAACTCACCGATCTTCTCGAATGTGCCGTCGCCGGCAACGGTCGACTGCGCACTGAACACGACCTTGCGCGCGCCGGGTGCGATGGCGTGGGCCACCTCCAGGTCCATCGTCGTCTCGCCGCGCGGCTCGTCCAGCTCGCCGCCGACTACCTCCGGAGTGAACTGCGGCAGACCGTATTTGGCGGAGAAGGTGTCCAGGTCGGACTGGTCGAAGCCGTCGAAGGCGAAGAAAACGATCGTGGTGTCTTTGCCCGTGTAACCGTCGGCGGCCAGCTTCGACACGTTGTAGGTGTTCAACAGCGCGCTGGGCATCAGGCCCTTGTCCGGCACATCCAGCGGCAGCATCCAATTATGCGAGGTGTGGTGCGGCAGGTACCCCAGGATCCGGCCCAACTCGGCGACTTCGGGATTCAGCTCGTCTGGAACGGCGGGCTGTTGGGGCGACGCGTAGAAGACCTGGCCACGCTGACCGCGATAGTCGTGCACCTCGACGTCGAACGCATCGGCCACCTTCTCGGCGGTGCCCTCGAGGACCGCCCAATCCTGGCCCGTCTTCCACCTGACCGACAAGCCTTGGTTGCGCGCCCATTCGAACACGCCCGCCGGGCGCGTCGACTCGTGCAGGGCGACCGTCAGTTGGGCGTTGTCGTCGTGCGACGGTCCCAGATCTGTGGAACTGGCAAGCAGATACGAGTACGGCCCGGTGATGGCGTCACCGCCAGCGTTACCGGGGCGTGAAGACGACGTGCGCAGGTCCGATACGAGCACCACCACGCTCGCGGCGACCAGCGCCAGAACGCCGATATACCGCGCACTCACGAAACCCAGCGTACGTGCGTGCCGACGTACCCCGCTGCTAGTTGTCGCCGGGGACGGCGGTCGGCGCGGGCGGCGCGATGACCGTCGGCGAGAACGGGTTGGGTCCGGTGGGATCGATGCGCGGCGCCTTCTCCGTCGGCGTCGGCGCGACCGGCGTGGTGGTGGTTGTCGTCGTCGTGGTGCTGGTCTCGGGTGCCTTTTCCTCCTCTTTGGCACACGACGCGGTGAGCACGACCATCGCGGTGATCGCGGAGCCACCGGCGACAGCCGCCAGACGCCGACCCAAAACTGACCTCATGGTTAAGTCCTAACTATCCCGACCAATGCCAGCTGTTTCCAAGATCAGTCCGGCCCAGGGAACTTTAGCCGAACAGCGGAAAAGCCGCGACACCAAGAACGATCTTGACGACTAATCGGCCCTCGTCACGGCCGCCTTCGCCGCGCTGAGAGATGAATGCAGCGACAGGATCTGGTCCAGCCCGGTCAACTCGATGGGCCGACTCGTCGCCGGACCATCGGCGACCACCGCGAACACCGCCACCCCGCTGACGTTCTCGTGGGTGGCCACCAATGCCTGCAGCCCGGCGGACGCAAGGAAGTTCACCGCCGACAGGTCGACGATCAACGCCGTCGGCCGCTGGGTCAGCGCCTCGGCGATTGCTGCTTCGAGTGCCGGGATCGTCGCAAGATCTATTTCGCCGCCGACTGCCAGCACGGCGACGCCATCGTCATGACTGACTGAGGTGGTGATCGGATCCTTCGCGGGCACGGCCGTCCTTAAGTCGGCGCCGCAACTGGCCACGGCGGTGCGCCGAGCTTAACCTGTTGTGGCCGAACGGCAGATCGTTGCGTCGATACCGGGGTCCTCGACTTGAGGACTAGGGTCGAAACAGCAAGGGAACCCGGGAGGTGCAATGTCCGATCCGACACGCGCGGCCAGCGCCGGCTGCACCGCGTAAGCAGCGACGATCGCCGAACGACTGGTGGGCCGATACGGTATGGGGGCCGACGACGCACGTATGCCCGCGGCGCGTCCTCGAGGGGCATCATGACCGATCGCGACGACTTCTACGTGCAATATGCCGAGGGGTTGAGGGCGTACCTGCAGCGCAAGGCCAAGGCCGGTCTCGCGGTGGGCCACGAACTGGGCCGCCGTGCGCTGAGCTCGCGGATGAGCATCCTCGACATCATCGAAAACCACACCCGGCTCGTCGCGGAGATCGGACAGAACAGGGACCACGATCGCGCCGCGCCGTTGCAATTCCTGCTACAAACGCTGGCGGCGTTCGACGTGGCCACCCGCGGATTCCTCGACGGCACAAGGCGTTACGACCAGCAGGGCGATCGTGCGGATGATCTCGCCGACCGCGACGAATTTCGCGATGCAGTGGTGAACTCGTTGCAGGAAGGTTTCTACGTCGCCGATCACAGCGGAGCCATCGTCGAGATCAACGACGCGTTCGTCGACATCACCGGCTACGGCCAGGACGGGCTTCCGTATCAACCGCCGTACCCGTGGGTGACCGACGAGACCGCGACCAACGAGCGACTCTCCGCGCTGAGAGAAGTGGGCAGGGTGACCAGCGAGACGGCGATCCGTCATCGTGACGGATCGCTGCGATGGGTGGCGCTCAGCATCAGCGCCGTCACGGCGCACCGCACAGACCGCTACGCCTACGTGGGAACGATCCGCGATGTGACCGCTGCGCGCGCACTGGTGGAGCGCGAGCGGGCGGTGGCGCGGCTGGCGACCGCTGTGAGCGTGGCCAGGAACGTCGATGAGGTGTTGTCCGCGGCGTTGGCGCAGTCCCATCCACGACTGGACGCACAGCGCCTGATGGCGGTCGTGTGGCCACAGGGTGGGGGAGAGCCGGCGCTCCATACGGCCGGGGAACCAACCCTGTCGTCATGGTCTGACCTCGACGAGGATTGGCGACGCACCTTCGACGACGCCCGCAGCTGGTTGCCGCTGACCGTCACCCCGGTCGGGGCTGCGCCCAGCGCGGGTACCACGCGCGGCTTCGTGGCCGTGCTGTCAGGCGCGCGTGATGTAGTCGTCGGACTCGAGCATCACGTTCCGCGGGCGGTCAGCGTAGAGGACCGCCAGTTCGCCATGGCGCTGTTCGGTCACATCAGCCTGGCCATGCAGCACGTTCGACAACTGGAGATCGCGCGTGACACATCGCTGACTCTGCAGCGCTCACTGCTGCCCGTCACCACATTGCCCGTCGGCTGTGCCGTACGGTACGAACCCGCGGTGCCCCCGCTGGAGATCGGCGGCGACTTCTACGACGTGCTTCCCGTCGGCGAAAACCGCATCGGCATCATCGTCGGAGACTGCGTGGGCCGCGGTCTGGCCGCTGCTGCGGTGATGGGCCAGTTGCGCGCATCGACGCGCGCACTGCTACTCACCGGGGCCGAACCGGCACGCCTCCTCGAACACCTCGACTCGGTGGCCGAGTTCATTCCGGATGCGTTCTGCGCCACGGTATTCGTCGCGATCGCCGACCTGGACTCCCAGACGCTGCAGTACAGCAGCGCCGGCCACGTGCCGCCGGTGTTCGCGTCCGGTTCGGGACGTCCGCAACTCTTGACCGACGGATCCGCGGTGCCGCTCGCCGTTCAGCGGGACGCGCCTCGGCCGCAGGCTGCGCGCCCATTGCCCGCGGGTTCCACGCTGCTGCTGTACACCGATGGCCTGGTCGAGCGGCGCGACCAAGCGATCGACGAACAGATCGACCGCGTCGCCGACGTGGTGGCCGACACCGCCGCCCTGCCAGTTGAGGCCGTGGCGGACGAGATTCTGCAGCGGCTTGCGCCAGAGTCGGGATACGACGACGATGTCGCGATCGTGGTGTATCGCCGCCCCTCGGCTGCCCTGCTCATCGAGGAGGACGCTGCACCCAGGCAGTTGAGCGACATCAGGCACCGCTTGGCCGCGTGGCTGCGCGCCAATTCCATCGAAGAACCGCTTGTCGGACGACATCATCCTGGTCGTAAATGAGGCCTGCTCGAACAGCGTCGAACACGCGTACCGGGGGCGGCGGGCACCGGGGCGCATGCGGGTCGAGGCCGAGGTGCGCGACGGCCAGGTGCACATCTGCGTCGTCGATTCCGGCTCGTGGAAGACACCGCCCGCCGACCCTGGCACCCGCGGCCGGGGCCTGCTGCTCATCCGAAAGATCAGCGATCAGGTCGAGGTGAGCGGAACAGACGACGGCACCTCGGTCGAGATGACATTCCGGCTGCCCTAGGTCTCAGCGCTCCCGCTTCGCCACGGCGGCCTCGAGTTCCGCTTCCAACGCACCCTCTTCGCGCCCGAGGGCGGCCGTCGCGGCGGCCATCGCGATGAGTGCGACGGTGATCGCCACGGCTTTGACGCCGTTGACCGTCATGTGCTCACCGAGCACGACGGCGCCCAGTATCACCGCGACGACAGGCTCGAGCACCAGCATCGTCGGCACCGACGTCTGCAGTGAACCCGCGTGGAATGCGGACTGCTGCAACAACACCGCGATCACTCCGATCACGATGAGAAGATACGGCGCCGGTGTGATGAGGACCGCACGGACGCCGTCGTGGGTCAGCATGTGCATCACGAGCTTGGTAAGCATCGCGACGACACCGAACAACACTCCCACGGCGACTGCGAGAAGCACCGCCCGTCGCCATCCGGGGTTGCGGATCGCAACGATCACGCATGCCGCCACCGCTCCGGTGCACACCACGGCGACGATCGCCGTCAGCGGCACCGATGCCTCGTAGTCGCCGGCGCTGGTCTTGGCCAGCACGACGAATACGGCCAGCGAGGCGGTCAGGACCAAGGCCCACAGCCACTCACCGCGGGTGACCCGGCGGTGGGCCAGACGTGCGCTCAGCGGCAGCGCGAACAGCAGAGCCGAGACGAGGATGGGCTGGACCAGAAGCAGCGAGCCGTAGGCCAGCGCGAGCGCCTGGAACGCGAAGCCGGCGATCGCAGCGGCGGTTCCACCCCACCACAACGGTCGGCGTATCAGCGTAAGCACCATGAGCGGGCTCACGCCCTTGTCCTCGGGGACGTCCATGGTCGCGCGCTGCCGGACCACAATGCCGATGGCAAGGAAGAGCGCGGCAAGGAAGGCGAACAGTACCGCCAGACCATGGCCTACCAAAGGGGATCAGCTCCTCTCGGACCACGGCCGGCCCACCCGACAAGAACAACATAGGGGGCGCCATGTCCCCGCACCGACTGCGCCCCCGGGGTCTTCATCGAGGTTTGGCCTGCGCTCGAGTGGGCATAAACCCGGCATGAATCTGCGATGGTTGGTCTTGCTTGCGGGCGCGGTCGTGTTGGTCGTCGGCGTCATCGGTCTGCTCATACCCGTGTCGGTGGCCGGCCCCAACGGACAGAGCATCGGCTGCGGAAGCGCGCTCGCCGCGGATGACTCCGAAGCCCGCGAGGCGGACAACAACAATCCCGTGAATCTGCCGATCATCAACGAGGTGGTACCCCACACGGACTACGTCGCGCAATGTGCGTCGGCGGTGTCGGAACGGCGAACGTGGTCCATTCCGGTGGCGATCGTCGGGCTCGTGGTGGTCGCCGGCGGGTTCTTCGTCGGCGGACGAGCAGGCAGCGCCAGGACGGCCTAGCCGGCTTCGCGACTGTAAACCAGATGCGGGCGTCCGGCGGCGGGCCGCCGATCGGGCATCGGCGCTTGCGACGGTGCGATCTTGTCGTTGACTCCTGCGACCGCGGCATCGACCCGCTCCACCGCGCGGTCGCATAGTCCACGGACCTTGTCGCTGGCCGTGTCGACATCGTCGGCCGCGCTCAACAGATAAGACCGCACGTTGAGGCGCAACCGCTCCCCCTTGGCCCTCAGCCGCCGTCGCAGCCGATCGTCAACCTCGACCGTGACGTAGGGCAACACCCGAAGCTTCATGTCCACACACTAACCGCGGCACCCGATCGGCATCGGGTGGCGGCAGCACGATACTGGACTAATTCGTCTTCAAAACCGGCCGCAATATAGTGCTTGAACAGGCACTAATAGTTGACGTAGAGGTTTTTTGGACGATATAGTTCAGTTTACACACAGATAGGACTTAACCATGAGGTCAGTTTTGGGTCGGCGTCTCGCGGCTGTCGCCGGTGGCTCCGCGATCACCGCGATGGTCGTGCTCACCGCGTCGTGTGCCAAAGAGGAGGAAAAGGCACCCGAGACCAGCACCACGACGACGACAACCACCACCACGCCGGTCGCGCCGACGCCGACGGAGAAGGCGCCGCGCATCGATCCCACCGGACCCAACCCGTTCTCACCGACGGTGAGAGCTCCGGGCGCGCCGACCGCTGTCCCGGGCAACCGCGAGAACACCGGCTAGTAGTCGCCGGTCCGTCTGTTTGCGACGTTCGCGGCCGCCGTCAGTTCAATGTTTGGACGGCGGCGGCGAACGACGCCACATGGCCTATTGCCATGTCCAGCGCCGCCTGCATCAGCCGCGGATCGCGTCCAGTCTGAGACAGTAGGTAACCGCCCTCGACCGCAGCGAGCAATCCTGTTGCGAGAGTTCGGGTATCGGCCTCGGGACGCAAGACACCGCTATCGCGCATGCGGTCCAGCGCTGCGCCGAGAAGTGTCCGCCATTCGGCGAATTGCTCGGACAGCGATGCCCTGGCCTTGTCGTCGGAATCCGACAATTCGGCAGCGAGAGAACCGAGTTCGCACCCCCACAACCCTCGCCGCAAGGCACATCGCTGCACCATGGCATCTCGCCACTGGTACAGCCCGCGGAACGAGTCGACCTTTTCCAGGCGCAGACGCTGCCACGACAACACCTCGTCGGCACGCAACGTGATGACCTCGTACACCAGCTCGCCTTTGTCCTCAAAGTGTTGGTAGAACTGGGATTTACTGGTCGAGCTGGCCGCAAGCACGTCGTCGATCGTCGTCGCCGCCACTCCCTGCACGTGCATCAGTTCGGCCGCCGCAAGGACAATCCGGTTCCGGGTCGCGGCCCCTCGCGAAGTCAGACGAGGCCGCGGCTCACGGTCGGATTGTGGCGGCACATACTCACTGTAACGCTGTCTCTCGGCGTCGGTCGATCGTCTGTTGAAGCGGCCTGCGCGCCGTCTCGGGAAGCGTCAGAACCGTGCCGAGCGAGATGACCGCGGCCACGATCAGATAGATCGCGGGCGCCGTGTTGTTGTCGGTCTGCGCGGTCAGCCAGGTGACGACGTACGGCGTCGTGCCGCCGAACCCCGCGACGCAGACGTTGTACCCGATGGCAAAGCCGCTGTAGCGCACGGTCGTGGCGAACAGCTCGACGCCTGCCGACACCGCGGTCGACACATAGATCGACTCGATGGCCGCCAGCGCGCAGTGGGCCGCGATGGCCCCGGCCAGCGATCCCGAGTTCAGCAACAGGAAAAGCGGATAGGAAAGGACCGCGAATGTCACCGATCCGGCGATGAGCATCGGCTTGCGCCCGATCCGGTCCGACAGCGCCGCCAGCGGCAGGATCAGCACCAGCGCCACGAAGGTCGCCAGGGTCATCGACGTGAACGCCTCTGTCTTGGTGAAGTTCAGCGTCACGATCAGGTAGGTCTGCAGGAACGTGAACACGACGTAGTAGCCGACGTTGAACACGATGAAGAGTCCGATCACCTGCAGGATCTTCCGCCAGGAAGTGGTCACGGCTGCGCGCAGCGGCGAGGACGCAACCTGTTCGGCCTTGCTGAGTTCGGCGAACTGCGGGGTGTCGTCCAGGCGCAGCCGGATGTACAGGCCGATCAGGCCCAGCGGCCCGGCGATCAGGAACGGGATTCGCCAGCCATAGCTGTTCATCGCGTCGGCGGGCAGCAGTGCCTGCAGCAGCGTTACGGTCACTGACCCGAGCAGGAAGCCGACAACACCGGACCACGCCATGAACGTGATCGTCAGGCCGCGGCGCTTTTCGGACGCGAACTCCGCGAGATAGACCGCCCCGCCGCCGTACTCACCGCCGGCCGAGAAGCCCTGCAGGCATCGCAGGAAGAACAGCAGCAGCGGGGCCGCGACGCCGATCGAGGCATACGTGGGAAGCAGCCCGATGCAGACCGTTGCGCCGGACATCAGCAGGATCACCACCGCGAGTACGCGCTGTCGTCCGATCCGGTCGCCAAGAGGTCCGAACACGAAGCCGCCCAGCGGTCTCATGAAGAACGCTGCGGCGAATATCGCGAACGTCTTCAGCAGCGCGGCCGTTTCGTCGCCGGCCGGGAAGAAGTTCGCGGCGATGAAGGTCGCCAGAAATCCGTAGATGGCGAAGTCGAACCATTCGACGGCGTTGCCGATAGATGCACCGGTGACTGCCTTGCGCACGTCCGAAGGCATGGCTACTCTCCCGAATCTAAGCGCCTCGCTCAGCATTTCGCTTACAACCCGCAGGTCGTATTCAAGAGAGAAAGATAGTCGTCGCACTTACTCCATACCAGTGGTGGCACCGGCACGACGAGTGCCGGCCTAGCGTCGGCGGGACCCGCGGTCGGCCCAGAACGGTCTCGTTGCGAGTGCCACCAGCGCTAGGACGGCCAGCGGCGCCACCAGTGGCGCCCACGGCAGTTCCAGCGGCAGCGACACCGCCGCCAGGCTGGCCACCGTAAACCCAACGGCGCCAATGACAGTCGGTGCGGTGATGGTCACAGTGTGCCGGAGAACCAGATAGCAGGCCGCGCAGAGGCCGGACAGGGCGGCGAGCACGACCGGCGATTCGTTGAGCACCAGTGCGGCGGCGGCAAGCAGCACCGACAGGGTCGCGGCCGGGCGAAAAAGATTGCCCACCAACACCGCGAGGGCCGCTGATGCCGCCGCGATCATGGCCGCGTCGTCGGCTTGGACGGCAACCGCGGCGACCATCACGAGGCCGAAGGCCGTCGACAACGCGCGGTTCATCGCCGCCGCCGCGACGTGCGCCGGCGATCCGGTACCAGCTGCAAGGCGGTGTCGAGCGTGTCGACTTCGCGCCACGCGATCACGTCGACACCGATCGTGCCCATGTCCCGGTACATGAATGCTCGCTGCAGCGACCACATCCGGGCGACCACACTGTCGCATTCGTTCTCGAACGGAGCGCCTTCGAGGACGTCGACGGCAACCACGTTGTGTCCACGCTTGCGCAGGTCGATCAGCGCCAGCGCAAACTCGGTGTCGAGGAGCGTGGAGAACGCGAAGACGATCGCGCCGGGCGGAACCGCCGCGCGCGGCGCCAACGTACCCGGTGTGGTTTCGAAGCCGCCGTCGACGGCGAGCACCGCGTCGAGCACACGGTAGAACTGTCGGCGCCCGATGTCGGCGCCGAGCCAGCGCGGGCGGCGATCCCCCAGCGCGACGATCCCCGCCCGGTCGCCGCTGCGCAGCGCGCTCTGCACGACCTGTACCGCTCCCCGCACGGTGCGGTCCATTGCCTCGGTGGCCGGTCCTGCCGGCTGTGGATAGTTGTCCACCAGCACCACGACGTCGGCCGCGCGATCGGTCAGTCGTTGCGTGACGTGCAGGCTGCCCGTCCGCGCGCTCACCGGCCAGTTGACCGTGCGGAGGTGATCGCCCGGCACGTAGCGACGGACATCGGCGTATTCGACTCCGGGCCCGACGTGCCGGGTGAGGTGGGTGCCGAGGCGGTCGAGCAGGTCGGTCCGTGGAATCGCCGTGGACTGCGGCGGTGCCATCGGGAAACACGTAGACGTCCGCGGCGTCGACAACGACCGTCCCTTCCAGCAGCCCGCCCCGCGCAACCACGGTGACCCGGCCCTGGATCGGATACCGGCCCCATCGGTCCGCAGCCACGACGACAGTGCGGGATCCAAGAGATTCGACGGACGCGCTGTCGATCCGCATCCCCGGTAGCACCGAAACGGTGAGTTCGAGTGATGCGGAATCGATTTCGGGTTCGGCGACCGCCCATACCTTCACCTGCGCGGGTTCGTTCTCGAAGCAGCGGTGCGATCCGGGATCTGCACTCACGATGACCACGGGGACGGGACGCTGCCATCCGATCGAACACACCACGCCGAGCAGTGGCGCCGCGAACATCACCAGCTGCCATAGCGACATGGTGACCGCGACACCAAGCAGTGCTGCGACGCAGGTGAGCAACGCGAGCGTGAGAGACGAGGGGCGCCAACGTAACTGCGCCTCGGTGCTACTTGTCTCGATCACTTCGCATCACGCTTTGGTCCGGGGCACGGGAAGCCGACGCAACAGCTCCTCCACCACATCGCTGCCGTGCACTCGGCGCACCCACATCTCGGGGCGCAGGCTGATCCGGTGCGCCATCGACGGAACGGCCAGCGATTTGACGTCCTCGGGTATCACATAGTCGCGGCCCAGCAGAAGCGCACGGGCGCGGGCGAGTTGGACGAGGTCGAGCTCGGCCCTGGGGCTTGCGCCGACTGCGACCTGCGGATGCTGGCGCGTCGCGGCGGCCAGCGACACCACATAGCGGAGCACATCGTCGTGGACGGTGACCTGCTCCACCGACTCGCGCATCGCGAGCAACTCGTGCGCGTCGACGACCTGATGCACAGTCGGCTCAGCGGATCCGCGGTCGATGCGACGACGCAGCATCGACGCCTCCTCCTGCTCCGACAGGTATCGCAGCTCGAGCCGGATGGTGAAGCGATCCAGCTGCGCCTCCGGCAGCGGATACGTGCCCTCGTACTCGATCGGGTTGTCAGTGGCCAACACGATGAACGGGGCCGGCAGTTTGTGCGTGATGCCGTCGATGCTGACCTGACCCTCGGCCATCGACTCCAGCAGCGCCGCCTGCGTCTTGGGTGGTGTCCGGTTGATCTCGTCAGCGAGCAGCAGATTCGTGAAGATCGGTCCCGGGCGGAACTCGAATCGGCCGGACTGCATGTCGTACACCGTGGAACCCAGCAGGTCGGCGGGCAGCAGGTCGGGCGTGAATTGCACCCGCGTGAATTCCAGGCCCAGCGCGGCGGCGAACGACCGTGCGATGAGCGTCTTGCCGAGGCCGGGGAGGTCTTCGATGAGCACGTGGCCGCCGGCCAGCACCGTGGTGAGGATCAGGGTGAGGGCGCTGCGCTTGCCAACCACCGCCCGCCCTATCTCGTCGAGGACCGTCTCACAGTTCGCGGTGGTGGTCGCACCGGGCACGTACTCGGTCACACCCGCTCCAGACGTTGAAGTATTTGGTCGAGTGCGTCGCGGCCGGGGCCGGGCTCGGTGCGACCACCACCGCGCGCCACGTTCTCGGGGTCGACCCATGCCCACAGCTCGGCGCCGAACAGCATCTGTCCCGTGGCGTTGTAGGCCGCACGGTCCTTGGACCGCTTCTGTCCCGTAGCCATCTCGAACTGACGGGCGAGGGTGGGCCGCAGGTGCCGATCCCAGTCCCTACGGGTGGCCTCCGACTGGCCGATCAACGTCTCGGTGCGAGAACGCCAGCGGCGCAACGACTCTGCGGCATCGTCGGTGCGCTGATCCTCTCCGTGGACGTCGGACTCCCGTACCAGGTACCAGCGCACGGCAAGCAGCGCACAGGCGACGGCCGCGCCGGACATGATGAGGATCAACCGTCGGTCGGGTCCCGCCAGCGACAAGAGTTCGGCGCCGGCGACAAGGAGGAATCCCGCTGCGACAAGCTTTTTCATGCCATGCTCCTCGGGGTACCTACCGGAAGCTCGGCAAGCACACGTTCCAGCACTCGGACGGCGGCGTCACGATGTGCTTCGGTCATGACATGCGGGGAGAACCTCGCCTCCTCGAACAAGTCGACCAGTTCGGTCGCACTGTCTGCCCGCAATGCCCGGTTGTCCACCGCGCGGGCGAGCACCTCTGACGGAGTGTCGCAGTCTTGCGGAACCGCGCCGGGCACCCGGGTCAACTCACCTTCCATCGCCGCGTAACAGGCGATGATCGCCTCGCGGGGTTCCCGGGTGCGATCGCCGATTTCGGCGAGTCCGACCTCCGCGGCACGGACGAGGGAATCTCCCGCCGTCGCGGCCACGGCCGCGGCGCCGACGTCCGCATCGGAGTCGTGAACTGGGCCGGCTCGTTGTCGCCGCGACGCAACCGCCGTCCCGACGATCACCAGGACCATCAGGATCAGCATCGGTGGGATCAGGTAACCGACCACATTGGACTCCGGCTCGGCGTCCGCGGGAGCAGGTGGGGATGCGGTGTCGGGTGCCGGGTTGACGGTCTCCGGATCCGCCGGCGGCGCGGGAGGTGGCTGGTCGGATGGCCCGCCCAGTCGCATCAACACCAGCACGAGCAGTAGCCAGCCGATGACCAGTGCCAGCGCGATGAGCGCGAATCGCCAGCTCGGCCGCGCGACGGCGCCCGAACCCCGTGGCAGCGCGCCTGCCGAAGCGGGCCTCGGGGTGCGATCGCGCAGGCGCGCGATGATCGCGAACCCGATGATCATCACCGCCGCGCAGACCATCGCGACAACCACGATCAAGGCTGCCGGGTTGCTCGGCGGCCGTTCGCGCTCGGCGACGGGCTCGCCACCGGGGATATAGCCGCGTAGCGCCCAGGCGGCAACGGTCATGAGCGTGATCACCGCGATCACGCGCTGTGTCGACCTGTCGATGCCGGCCATGTCTCTCTTCCTCATCCTGGCACGCGGCCCCTGCGGAACCGTTCAGATCGGATGGATAGGTTCGAGGCTGTGACCACCACACTTCGACGACCCCAAAGTCGCTGCCGCTCTCGATCGCATGTTCGCCGAATCTGCCGAGCAATTCGCCTCGATGCGTTCGGGGAGCACCGACTTCTCACGCCTGGCGTCGGCCAGTGCGCAGGAACGTGCGGACGCCTTGAGCGACTACTACCTGCCGGTGACCCAGGATGCGGGGCGGCTGTTGTACGCGCTGGTGCGCGCGGCCCGGCCGGCCACGGTCGTCGAGTTCGGCATGTCGCTCGGAATCTCGGCGATCCATCTCGCGTCGGCGGTACGCGACAACGGCGGCGGCCGCGTCATCACCACCGAGCTGAGCGCCGCGAAGGTGGCCGCCGCCAAGAAGACGTTCACCGAGGTCGGCCTCGACGATCTCATCGTCGTGCTGGAGGGTGACGCGCTGGCCACTCTCAAGGACCTCGATGGCCCGGTTGATTTCGTGCTGCTCGACGGCTGGAAAGAGCTCTACAGACCGGTGCTCGAGCTACTGGAGCCGCGCCTGTCACCGGGCACTCTCGTCGTCGCCGACAACACCTCGATGCAGGAGCTCGCGCCCTACCTCGACTACGTGCGGGACCCGGCGAACGGCTACGTCAGCGTCAGCTTCCCGGCACGGGACGCCGACAGCATGGAGATCAGCTGCCGCACATAGCGTTTTCGGCGTGCGGCGTCACGCTCAGGCGTGACTGAACACGCCGAAATCACTTGAGGAGGCGGGCCTTCGCATCCTTGACGACGGCGGCGGCATCTCGGCTGGACTGCTTCGCCTGCTCGTAGGCGTCTTCGGCTGCGGTGAGCGCACTTTCGGCGTCTTTCAGCCGCCGGCGCGCGTCGTCGCGTCGCAGCCGCGCGGTCGCGAGATCGGACTGCAGTTCCTCGAGCGCGTCATCGGCGTCGGCCTTGGCGCGCTCGGCGGCGGCCAGCGCCGCACGTGCCTCTTCGCGCCTGCGGCGTTCCTCGGCATCTCGGTCGTTGCCGGCCTCTTTCACCGGAGGTGGGGGCTCGGCGTCTGACTTGGCTTCTGTCTTGCGGCTGCGTGCGGGCTTGAAAACGCTTGCCGTGTCTCCGAACTCGCCGAAGCCCGACCACCGCTCGGCTTTGGTGAGACGGCCAAGGCGCGCGGCGACCTCAGGGTCGGCGATCGCGGCCTGCAGGGAGGTGGTGACGTCGGCGCGCAGCGCGGCTGTCGGCGCGGCGAGCGCGACCTCCTCGAATGCGGTCCGCGCCAATTCGTCGATCAGGCGGCGCTGCTCGACGGTCAGTTCACGGATGAGGCCGCCGTCCATACCCGCATGCGCGGCGCGCAGCCGCTCGCCCAGGTCGGTGAGGCGCCCCCGCACGCCCGGGTTGTTGAGCACCAGCACGTTGACGGCGTGGGCCGCGGTGGTGGGCTTGCGCGCCGCCGCGATCTGTTTGGCGGTCTCGGCGTCGCCGCGCTTTTTCGCCTCCGCGGCGAGCTTGGTGCGCAGCGGGGTGAAGTCCGTGAGCTTCGCGGCATAGAGCGCGTCGAGGCCTGACAGGTCGCCGTCGGTCATATCGCCATCATCACCTCGAGCGCACTGATGTTGCCCGCATCCGCCGAGTTGACCCGCGAGCAGGTGTGCGCTCGGCGATGATCTTGGGGTGCAGACACCGGCGGGCACCCAGGCGTTGCGGCTGGGCGTGATCGTCGCCGCGCTGGGTGTGGTGTTCGGCGACATCGGTACCAGCCCGATCTACACGCTCCAGACGGTGTTCAACCCACGGGACCCGCACCCCGTGCCGGTGGCCCACCACAACGTCTACGGCGTGGTCTCGCTGATCTTCTGGTCGGTGATGATCATCGTCACGGTCACCTACGTCACCTTGGTGATGCGCGCAGACAACAACGGTGAGGGCGGCATCATGGCGCTGATCACGTTGCTGCGGCGCTGGACGGGCGCACGGGGGCGACGGACCTCGGCGACGCTCGCCGCGGCAGGGCTGTTCGGGGCTGCGCTGTTCTTCGGCGACAGCATGATCACCCCGGCGATCTCGGTGCTGTCGGCTGTCGAGGGCATTCGGGTGATCGACCCGGGCTTCAGAGACTTCGTCGTGCCGATCACCGCGGTGATCATCGTCGGGCTGTTCGCCGTGCAAAGCCGCGGCACCGCGACCGTCGGCCGGTTCTTCGGGCCGGTGATGATTCTGTGGTTCACCTCGATCGGCGCATGCGGAATCCGCGGCATCGTCGACAACCCCGAAATCCTCAAGGCCCTGTCGCCGACGTACGCGCTGGTATTCGTGGTCGATCACTTCCACATCGCCTTCTTCGCGCTCGCCGCCATCGTGCTCGCGGTCACCGGCGCCGAGGCGCTCTATGCCGACATGGGCCATTTCGGCAGGCGTGCGATCACGTACGGGTGGCTCTGCCTCGTCCTGCCGGCGTGCACGCTCAACCGACAGCTTTGCAGTTCACGTTCAAGGATCAACTGTGCCTCAGATACCGTTGCATCCTTGATATTCGGATGTTCTTTCGCGGCGGCGTTGATCGCAGAAGTCATCGCGCCGCTGAGTCCCGTGCACGTCGGGCACGGTAGGCCTCCAATTTCTGCCTGCGTGAGCCAACGATGAAATAACCGCGAATCTGGCTGTCTGTCAATGGTTCTGGAATCATGGTCACAGCTCACTGCTGGTCGCGAAAGCCGAACCGGATCGCCCGCGCCAGGCTGGCCACATAGCGCTTAAGGATGCCGGGGTTCTCCTCCTGAACCCAAGGCTTGAGGATGCGCGAGGGATGCGGTGCAAGCCACAGATCGGGACTGCCCTTGCTGCGGAGCCGCTGGCGCTCCCACAACAACGGCTCCGTGTCCGGATAGTGCGACCGCAACGCCGCGTGCGCGTCATCGCCGAGGCCAATGACCAGCCGGGGTTGGACGATTGCAAGCTCACGATGCAGATACGGGGTGCAGTTGCCCTTCCATTCGCGACGCGACCGGCGGTTGCCAGGCGGATGACAGTGCACCACGTTCGTGGTGAACACCTCGCACTTGTTTCGGCCGACGATGGCGAGAGCCTCGTCGATGAGCCGTCCGCTGCCGCGATAGAACGGTTCCTGTTTGGCCATACACGCTCGGCAGAGGCTCTGCCCGACGATCACCACGGGCGAGCATTCCGAGCCGTAGCCCGGTGCGGACTCCGTAACGCCGGGCACGTTCAGCTCGGGGCGACAGCGCGTGCACGCCTTGATCTGGGCAGCCAGCGCCGTCATGTCTCGTTGGCGGGCGCGCCGCTCTGCAGCGGTGATGGTGGTCATGGCGTGACAATGATCGCGCGTGAACAGCGGCGAATCTGCCAGATCTCACAGATTTGGATCCGGTATCTCAGACCAATGACGGTGGGCACCGTCATGTGCCATTCGGTGGGAGACCGACTCCTAGGCCTGGTGAGTCACGCCCGGCAGGCAGATGTCCTTTGCCTCATGTAGTGGCGTGGCCAGCGCCGCCGTGCTGATGCTTCGATGCCAAGTACTCCACCATCTGGCAAAGGTTGACAACAGCCGCACTCAACTTGTAAATGGTGGCGTCCCGATCTTCCACGCACGACTGCCAGTCCGGGAACTCCTGCGGCAACTTATAGTTGTCTGCGTTGGTGTGGATCTTTTGCTCGATTTGGTCGCATAGATCCGTGAGGGTCAGCCCTCCAGGGGCACCGATGTCGGTGAACTGTTTATCAGTCATGTCAGATCGTTTCCTCTCAAAGAAACAACGCTGCCGATTCTCGCAGGCTATCGGGTCCATGTCATAAGGTTCCTGCGGGCCCGCTGCCGACCCACTGGTTGCTGAGATTGCCCCTGCCGGGCGCGCCATGCCGGATAGGGACCGAAGGACCACCAGGCTGATGCCCCCACGACCGGAACTTTCGGGTGTATCTCAGAAGAATCACCGGCGGCACCGTGATATGGACCAGCCCGCAGGGCCAGACCTACACCACCCACCCCGGCAGCCGACTCCTGTTCCCCACCCTGTGCCGACCCACCGCACCCCTCACGCCACGTCGACGCACCCGCCACGGTCAACGATGCGGCACGCACACTGGCCATGCCCCGACGCACCACCACCCGCACCCAAAACCGCACCCAAGCCATCAACGACGAACGCCGACACAATCAGGCCGCCCTCCAAGACGAAGCACCAGAGCGTGCACGCAGTCGGGCACAGCGTGACGGTCCCGAAGGAGACTGCGAAGACGACCCACCACCCTTCTAGCGGGTAGGACACGCTCCATTCTCGGCGGAGCTATTTCCCGAAGACCACCCAGCGCATCATGCTGTACATGTACACCGCTTCACATGCACCCGCGATCAGACGTGCGATTCGGTAGTCGACGCCGAGATACGTGAGCAGGCTTACCAATCCGAGGATGAACGCCAGATAGTTGATCACGACGACGACCACGTAGATCCCCAACTGCGGCCCGACCGGAGCGTGCGACCGGAAGTTGAAGATGCGGTTGAGCACATAGGCCAGCGCGAACGCACAGGCGTAAGCGACGGACACCGCGATCGGCACCGGCAGCTGCAGCACCCCGTGCATCACGTAGAGCAGCGCCAGATCGACGCCGAACGTGAAGCTGTTGATCAGACAGAACCCGAGAAAGGTCGGGGCGACAACGGAACTCAGCCCGAACGGCAGGCGTGCGACTACCTGGACGCAGAATCGGTGGAACCGTTCGACCGCTCCCGCCCTCGTCGGAGGCGACGACTCGACCGTCACGTGTCCACGCTGACATGCACGGGTGACCAATGGTTGATCAGCGGGCAAACTTCCGGAGGCGTGTCAGGCCACACCGAACATAGACAGGAGATCGGCTGTGCGCCACCAGATCAGCAGTATGAACAGCAGGAGCACTGCGACAGTGACCCCGACTTGCACGGCGGTGCGTGATTTCCGCGGCGCGTAGGCGTAGGCGGCGGCGATCACCGAACCCGTGACGAGGCCGCCGATGTGGCCCTGCCAACTGATGTTCTGCGAACTGACCAACGGGATCACGAACGTGAACGCCAAGTTCAGCGCGATGAGGCCGATCACCCATCGGACATCGAGATTGAGCCGCCTGCCCACCACGAATGTCGCGCCGAACAGACCGAATACCGCGCCCGACGCACCCGCCGTCTGCGCGCCGAGCGACGACAGCAGGTAGACCAGAACGGATCCGCCGAGCGCGCTCACCAGATACAGCGAAATAAATCGCAGCCGGCCCATCGCTGCCTCCAGCGGCGGCCCCACGACGTACAGCGCCCACATGTTGAACAGGATGTGTGTCGTGCCGTAGTGCAGGAACGCCGACGTCAGCAGCCGGTACCACTCCCCATCGGCGACGGCGGGAGAGAACAGCACGAGCTCGCGCTGCAGATCGGATGACATGGTCTGCAGCGCGAACATCACCACGTTGATCGCGATCAGTACGTAGGTGACCAGCGGGGTGGCCGACGGCACTCCGCCGAATTGTGTGCGTGCCTGCCGGACGGTCTTGGCAGCCTCGCCGACGCATTCGGCGCACTGATGCCCGACGGCGGCGTCGCGCATGCACTCCGGGCAGATGTATCGGTTGCACCGAGTGCACCGCACATACGTCGATCGGTCGGGGTGCCGATAGCAGGTCGGCGTCTGCGCCGGAGTGGTCATGCCTACAGCGTGCCGAACAGTTCGATCCAGTTGCCATCGGGATCGGCGACGAACATCCACCCCATGCCCGGCACCGGCTCGAACTCGGTAAGCGGCTCCACCACGTCGTAGGGCGATTCCGCGAAGGTCTGCGACAACCCACGCAGGTCCTTCACCCCGATGGTGAAGTACCGCACCCCGGCCGCAGCCCGTCCGCCGCCGGCGGTGGCAGGCAGCGGAGGAGGCGAGGTGAAGGTGACAAGCTTGAGCACGCTGCCGCCCAGCGTGTAGCGGCGCTGCGATCCGCCGGGAAACTCGATCTCCCCCTGGAACTCGAGTTCGAGGAACCCCTCGTAGAAGGCGACCATCGCCTCCAGGTTGGTCGTCACCAGGCCGACCTCGATGCCCGGGGAGAGCAAATCCAATTTCACGGTCGCCTCGTCTCCAGAGAACAGTTCTCCCCCAGCAGGTCTGCCGGGGGCCGATCCCAATGATCCACGTTCAACGCCGCGGCCAGCGGACTCGCCCCACCCGCATGCGCTCGAACCTACTGCTCGCACCGGTAACGGTTCGGTCACTATCGACATCACGATCAATTAAGGACGCCGGGTGAATTATGAGACTTTTCAAGATCTCGGCGGCGATCTGGTCGGTGACTTATCGAAACCCGCCGAAATTGCGGTATATGTCACCCCCGTCAGATGTAACGCTGTCGGCGCTGGCAGAAGGCCTGCCATCGATCCGGACTGCACATCTTTTGTTTCGCTACCGTGGATTCGGGAACGGGGGAAACAGCGACACAATGCAATGACACGATGGCAATTCGAAGGAAGAAACACATATGAAGTTTTCTGATATCCAGGCGCGCCGACGGATCGTCGGCGCTTGTGCGGCAGGGTCGATCCTCGGGGGTCTGGCGTTGGCGACCATCGCCGCTCCGGCAGCGACGGCGGCCCCGGATCCGTGCAGCGCCAGCGAGCTGTCGGGCACGGTCAGCTCGGCAACCGGTTCGGCCCGCGCGTACCTCGCCAGCCACCCGGGCGCGAACGCGGCTGTGACGACCGCATTCAGCCAGCCTCGTGACCAGGCGGCGACGACGTTGCGCGGGTACTTCACCGCCAACCCGGCGGAGTACCACGACCTGCGCGGCATTCTGGCGCCGATCGGTGACAAGCAGAGCCAGTGCAACGTGACCGTGCTGCCGCCCGACCTCGCGTCGGCGTACAGCCAGTTCATGGCCGGCTGAGCCGGACGAATCGAACAGCGGAAACCCGTCGTCACAGCCCTGCTGCGGCGGCGGGTTTCTCGCACCCGGAAGTAACACTTTCGGACGGCGCTTAGACTGACTTGATATGAGGCCGACGAGAACCGCCGCGCTAGCTGCGGCACTGCTGATCGCGGCTGGCGTTTCTGCTGGTCATGTGAGCGCGCAGCCCTCCACGGAGAATCCTGCGCCCCCGACCGACCCTTCGGCGGAGGCGGCGCCCCCGGCTGGACCGAAGACGTCCATCGACTCCGACGGAACGTTCGCGGTCGGAACGGACATCGTGCCGGGCACCTACGCATCGGCCGGGCCGGTGCCCGACGGAGCGTGCTATTGGAAACGCACCAGCGGCGACTCGCTCGTCGACAATGCGATGACCAAGAAGCCACAGGTGGTGCAGATTCAGGCGGGCGATACGTCGTTCACCACCAACGACTGCCAACCATGGCAGCTGACCAACGCCGCGCCACCGCCGCCAGGCAACCCGATGGACCTCCTGGGTCAGCTCGGCAAGCTTCGTCATGACGGCGCCGAAGGGCCCGACACCCGGCAGCGCAGCGGCCCCGGCAGCGGCTCCGACGCAGGAGCCGGCCGAGCCGATGCCGACCGAGCACTTGGCGCCGTCGGGCGAAGCGCCCGGACCACCCTGACGACGTCCGTGACCGGCGACGGCCGGATTCGGGTAGCGGCCGATCTCGACGCTGTCACCGCGGTCGGCGATGAGGACCACTCGGAGATCGACGCGGCATCGATCGAGCGCATATGGCAGGCGGCGCGGTACTGGTACCAGGCGGGTATGCATCCGGCGATCCAACTGTGCCTGCGGCACAACGGGAGAGTCGTCCTGAACCGTGCCATCGGCCATGGCTGGGGTAACGCCCCGACCGATCCGCCCGACGCCGAAAAGGTGACTGTCACAACGGACACACCGTTCTGTGTGTATTCGGCAGCGAAGACGATGTCGACGACCGTCGTGCACATGCTGATCGAACGGGGCCACTTCTCTCTCGACGATCGCGTCTGCGACTACCTACCGAATTACACCAGCCACGGCAAGGACCGCACCACCATCCGCCACGTGATGACGCACAGCGCGGGCGTGCCCATCTACACCGGTCCCCGCGTCGACCTCAAGCGCATGGACGACAGCGACTACACCCGCGAGATGCTCGGCAGGCTCAAGCCGCTGCACCGCCCCGGTCTGGTGCACATCTACCACGGTCTGACCTGGGGCCCGCTCGTGCGCGAGATCGTGTCCGCGGCCACCGGCAAGAACATCCGCGACATCTTGGCCGACGAAATCCTCGACCCGCTCGCCTTCCGCTGGACCAACTACGGTGTTGCGGCACAGGATGTTCCGTTTGTCGCCCCCAGCCACGCCACCGGTAAGCCGCTGCCCGCGCCGATGCAGAAGGTCTTCCAGTTGGCGACCGGCGGTCCGCTGCACAAGATCATCCCGTTCTCGAACTCTCCGCAGTACCTCACGAGTGTGTTGCCGTCGTCCAACACCGTCTCGACGGCGAACGAGCTGTCGCGGTTCGCCGAGATCCTGCGTCGGGGCGGTGAACTCGACGGTGTCCGGGTGATCGAACCGGAAACGCTGAGCGAAGCGGTGAAGGAGTGCCGCCGACTACGGCCCGACGTCGCTGTCGGATTGATGCCGCTGCGGTGGGGCACCGGATACATGCTGGGATCCAACAGGTTCGGCCCATTCGGCAAGCACGCCCCATTAGCGTTCGGCAACACCGGGCTCACCAACATCGCCGTCTGGACCGACCCGCAACGGAAACTGTCAGCCGGTCTGATCAGCAGCGGTAAGCCGGGCGCGCACAAGGAGGCCAAGCGCTATCCCGCGCTGCTGGATCGCATCACCGCCGAGATCCCTGTCGGCTAGCTCAGCGGCTGGTTCTCGCGCACGCCGTGGTACATGCCGCGGCGCACGATCCACGACATCAGCACCCGCTCGAACGACCAAGCGGGGAACCGGAATGCCCGCCCGTTGGGAGCGAACACCTCGAGACCGTCGGGTTGTATCCCGATGATCGAACCCCAGCGCTTGCTGCGCGGCTTGTACGGTCGTAGCGGACGGCCAGCGGACTCGGCGAGGATGTTCTTCGCCAGCAGCCCGTCGGCCCGGTTGCGTGCGGATGTCCGCAGCGGATCGGTCGCCGCCACGTCGCCGATCGCGAACACACCAGGGTGGTCCGGCACCCGCAACTCCGGGGTGACCCGCACGAAACCGTCGTCATCGAGCAGTTCCGCCGGGAGCCACTCCGTGTTGGGCCGAACGCGTCCGATCGCCCACAGCACGGCATCGGCCGACGCCGGTGACTGCCCGGTGCTGAATTCGACCGGGTCGCTGGTGATCTGGTCGCACGCGAAGCCGTCGGGCACCACCGCGCGATGGCCCGGATGCAACTCCACGCCCGCATCGGTCAGTCGTCGACGTACGGTCTCCCAAACGCGGCGGTGATGTTGGGGCAGCGCGCGGTCGCCGGGGAAGTACAGCGCCACCCGCTTGTGCGGCCATTTCGCAGCCACGTTGGCGGCGCTGCTGACGGCGGCCGCGCCGCCACCGACGACGATCACCGACTGCGCCGCGCCCAGGCGGTCGTGCGCGGCGGTGAGATCTGCCTCGATCTCATCGGCCGACTGCAGTTCGGGCTTGCGCCAGAAGCCATTGGTGACTCCGGTCGAGATGACCAGGACGTCGTAGGGTTCGACGTCGGCGATGCCGTCGGGACGGTCCAGAGACACCTTCCGCGCGGCGAGGTCGACACCGGTCAGCGTGCCCTGAACGGTGCGCACCCGATCGAGGCCGTGAAAGCGGTCGAACGGAATCCAGTTGTGGCGAGCCCAGTGTTGCGGCCTGGAAATCCGCCAGCCCAGCTCTTGCCCGCTGACCAGACCCGGCTTTGCCGAGATGCCTACGACGTCGGCGTGCTTGGCGAGCCTGATCGCCGTCAGTACGCCGCTGTCCCCGAGTCCCGCAATGACCACACGCATCCGGTAACCATAGTGTCGGCGGAGCTTTCGCCGTCAGCACGGACCGGGGTCCGGGCTAGCTCGACGGAAAGTCGATGCGCACCCGGTACATCTTGGGCCAGTACTTTCCCGTGATCAGGAACTCGTCGCCGTCGATGTGTGCGATGCCGTTCAGCACTCGTTGTCGGTCGGCACCCGCGGCGGCGGCCAGCTCGCCGGCATCCACGACGCCGTTCACCTCACCCGTCGCCGGGTCGATCCGCACGATCTCGTTCGTCATCCAGATGTTGGCCCACACCTGTCCGTCCACGCATTCCAGCTCGTTGAGTCTGGCAACCGGCTTACCGTCTCGCGTGACGGCGACCGAACCCGTTTCGGCGAACGTTTCAGGGTCGTGGAACCTGAGCCGGTCGCTGCCATCGCTGCGGACGAGCCGGTCGCCCTCACTGCACAACCCCCAACCCTCTCCGTTGACCGGCACTTCCCGCAGCGGGGTCATGGTGGCTTTGTCGAACTCGACGGCCACGCCGTCCTGCCAGGTGAGCTCCCAGATCCGATCGCCGACGACGGTGATTCCCTCGCCGTAGTAGTTGTTGGGCGCCGGGACAGCGCGCAGCACCTGGCCTGTTTCCGGGTCGAGTACACGCAGTTGCGACTGGCCTGCGACACCGGTGCCCTCGTAGAGCGTGGGGCCGTCGAACTCCAGGCCCTGCGTCCATGCCGAGGTGTCGTGTGGCATCTCGTCGAGTACCACCGGCCTCACCACCGGGACGGGTTCCTTCGAGCTGCTCGTCTCGGTGTCGGTCGACGGGTGCCCGCCGCTGCACCCGGCGACCAGAGCGATCAGGGCGCCGGCCAATACGGCCGCACGCCGTCCTCGCCTGCGGTCACCATTGCGCATAGGAGATACAGATACCCGATCTCGTGCGCATCGCGCAGCACGCCTCATCACTGGGAGCACTGGGCATCACCGGTTGCTGCGCTGCGTAATTCGCCATAGGCGCGTTCGATTGCACCTGCCAGGGCTGCGACGTCGGGCAGAGCCTGCGGATCGGTGCACAAGCCGATGCACAAATCGTCGGCACACGAGATCGCCGAGACTCGCAGCGCGTGGTGGACGGCGGGCTCAGATGACGAGAACAGATGCAATACCCGGCGTCCCGCGACCCCGACGGGGAGGGAAGGCCCCGGAACGTTGGAGATGGAGACGCTGAACTCACGGGCGCTCATGGCGAAGCGGCGAACAGCGGCGCCGACGTGACCGATACGGCCCAGGGCATGCAAGAAGTCGTAGAGCTCCTCGGCGTCGTCGAGCTGTTTGCGCCGTCGGGTCTCCGCGCTGATCTTGTCGAGCCGGGCGAGAGGGTCAGCCTCGTCCAACGGAAGGTCGACGTTCATGAAGGAATCGCGATTGCCGAGGTCGGTCGACGCCTCCTCGCGGTGGTGAAGGCTCACCGGAACCTGCGCGCGCAGGTGCTGCGCAGCCGCAGTCGACCCGAGCCACTCGCGCAGCCCGCCCGCGACGATGGCGAGTAGGACGTCGTTGACCGTCGCCCCGATGGGTCGCGAAGCGCCGATGGCTTTCACCTCAGTGAGCGGAGCGACGGTGAAGGCCAACTCCCGCGATCCGGTGACGGGCCGGTCGAAGGGTGATTCGGAACCGAGGTGACCCAGCTCGCGAAGTACGGCGCCGGGCATCCGTAATGCCTCTGCGACGTGCCCGACCGGAGCGGCCGCACGCACACCGGGCCGAGCCTTGCCCGTTGCCGACGGCTCGACGTGCGGATCCCAGAGCACCTCTTGCAGGAAGCGGACGGCGGCGATGCCGTCGGCCATCGCGTGGTGGATGCGCGCGGCGATCGCCTCCCGGCCGTCGTCGAGCGGGCCGATGACGTCGAACGTCCACAGCGGCTGCGCCCGATCGAGGTGCTCGGCCATCAATTCGCTGACGGCCCGCCAGAGGTCGGTCTGCGAAACACAGTCCGGTGCCGGCCTGCGACGGACATGGCAGTCGATGTCGAAGTCGGTCGCGGGCACCCAGCGGGCCTGGGGACCCGCGGTGTCGACGCGCTCCAACGCGCGCGGCTGACTCGGCAGGCGCTGCGCCACAGTCGCTCTGAGCGCCTCGATGTCCAGCGGTCCCGCGCCGGGCTCGAGAATGACCAGCTTGAGTGTGTGGCCGGTGATGGCCGCAGATTCGAGGCTGAGGATGCGTGCATCATCTGGGGAGAGTCGATCAGGAATCTCGTCTGCCATCGCTGCCAGCGTACGGCCCGCTCGGACGTGCCGGGGTGGATCAGGGGTCTACGGCGTCCATCGCACGGTAAATCCGTTGTTCGCTGACCGGACGCGGAGTGCCGAGTTGTTGCGCCCACAGGCTGACCCGTAGTTCCTCGATCTGGCGCTCGATATCGCGGATGTCGTCGGCGTCCGCGCGGGCCGGTGTCAGTGCGCCGAGGAGGTCGTCGAGCGCGTCCTGGATGGCGTGGACCCGCTGCATCCGCTCGCGGTCCGCGCCGACGGAGTGCGGTAGTCGGTCGAGCCGCCGGACGATGGCGGTCAGGTAGCGGGCCAGATCGGGCAGCCGGCCGGCCCCGGTGACGGTGACGAAGTGCGCCGGCATGAGCCGGTCGAGTTGTTGGCGGATGTCGGCGACCGCGTCGGCCTGCGCGGGGACGGGGGTGGCGGGCAGTGCAAGCTCCACCTCGTGGGCGGTGGCGAGCACCTTCTCGACCTGTCCGAGGATCGCCATGGTGGTGGGCGCGAGTTGTCGGGCGACCCGATCGCGCAGGGTGGTGAACTCGGTGCGGGTCCATACCGGCGCCGGTGCGAGTCTGTCGGTCGCCGCGTCGGCACAATCGTCGAGCAGGGCCGCGAGAGTTCCGTCGGGGTTCGCACCCAGCACCAGCCGGGCACGCGGATCCAGCTGTCGCTCAAGACTCTTCACCGGCGACGCCACGGCCAGGCGTAACAGCCTGCGGGTACCCGGCACCATCGCGGCAGCCTGTTCGTCCGCTGTCGGGAAGACGCGCACGTCGACGGCGGCGCCCGCGTCGACGAGTGCCGGGTAACCCCGCACCGCATGGCCCCCACTCGCTCTCTCGACGGTGCGGGGCAACTCGTCGAGGTCGTCGGGCCAGGCGCGCAGGCCCGTCCGCTCGACGTCACCCGCCACCGCCTCGGCGACGGCGCGACGGATCGGTGCGGCGAGTTGCGCCTGTAGCGCCTCGAGATCTTTTCCGCGAGCCACCTCCTTCCCGTCGGACTCCACCGCGAACGTGACCCGTAGGTGCGGCGGCAGCTTGTCGAGGTCGAAGGCGTCGATCGGCACGAGCACCCGGGTCAGCCGGTGCAGTTCACGTTGCAGGGCATGCAGTATCGGCTCTCCGTCCGGCGCGATCGAAGCCAGCACTGCCCGGGCGGTATCCGGTGCGGGAACGAAGTTGCGGCGCAGGTCCTTTGGCAGCGACTTGATCAGCGCCGTGACGAGTTCCTCGCGCAGGGCTGGGACCTGCCAACTGAATTCGTCACCACCCAGGCGGGCCAGCACCTCGACGGGTACATGCACCGTCACACCGTCGTCCTGCGCGCCCGGTTCGAACCGGTAGGTCAGCGGCAGCGACAGCTCGTCGGCGTGCCAGGTGTCCGGCTGGTCGGCGGCGGGGTCGTCCTTGCGCAGCAGATCGTCGCGGGTCAGTGTCAGCAGCTCGGGGGTCTTCTGCCGCTGCCTCTTCCACCACGCGTCGAAGTGCTTCGCCGACAAGGCTTCTGCGGGGACCCGGGCGTCGTAGAAGTCATAGACCTCGTCGTCGCCGACCAGAAGGTCGCGGCGCCGGGCCTTCTCCTCGAGTTCGGTGAGTCCCTCACGCAGCGCGGCGTTGTCGCGGAAGAACTGGTGGCGGGTCTGCCAGTCACCCTCGACGAGGGCATGCCGGATGAACAGCTCGCGCGCCACCGTCGGGTCCACGTTCGCGTAGCCGACACGCCGGCGGGGTACCAGCGGCAGCCCGAAGAGCGTGACGCGTTCGTATGCCATCACCGCACCGCGCTGCGCGTCCCAGTGCGGCTCGCTGTACGTACGTGTGACGAGGTCGCCCGCGATGCGCTCGACCATCTCCGGCTGTATCCGCGCCGCGATGCGGCCGTAGAGCCTGCTCGTCTCGACGAGGTCGGCGACGACGATCCAGCGGGGCGGGCGCTTGGTCAGCACAGAGCCCGGTGCGAGCACGAATTTCACGTTGCGGGCGCCCTGAAAGTCTCGCGACTCGCCCTCCCGCAGCCCGATGTGCGACAGCAGGCCGGCCAGCAGCGCGGCGTGCACACGCGCCGGGTCGGCGGGTTCGGGATCCTCGGATTCTCTGATGCCGAGGTCGCGGGCGATACTGCGCAGCTGGCCCGTGAGATCCTGCCATTCGCGGATGCGCAGGTAATGCAGAAACTCCTCACGACACATCCGCCGAAACGCGTTGCCCGAAAGCTCTTTTCGTTGCTCACCGAGGTAACGCCACAGATTCAGGTAGGAGACGAAATCGGAGTGCTCGTCGGCGAACCGGGCATGCTTCTGCCGGGCGGCCTCTTCATGGTCGGCCGGCCGTTCGCGGGGATCGGGGATCGACAGTGCGGCGGCCAGTACGAGGATCTCCCGCACACACCCCTCTTCGGCGGCCTGCAGGATCATCCGGCCCAGGCGCGGGTCGACGGGCAGTTGTGCCAGCCGGCGGCCGATATCGGTGATGGCGCCGTTGCCGTCGAACGCGCCGAGTTCCTGGAGCAGCACGATGCCGTCGCGAATGCTGCGCCGCTCGGGCGGGTCGAGGAACGGAAACGTCCCTATGTCGCCGAGATTCAACGCCGCCATCTGCAGGATGACCGCGGCCAGGTTGGTGCGCAGGATCTCCGGATCCGTGTAGCGCGGCCGCAACGCGAAGTCCTCTTCGGAGTAGAGGCGGATGCACACACCGGGCGCGGTGCGGCCCGACCGGCCTGCCCGCTGCGCGGCCGACGCCTGGGAGATCGGCTCTATCGGCAGCCGCTGCACCTTGGTTCTGCGGCTGTAGCGCGAGATGCGGGCGGTGCCAGGATCGACGACGTAGCGGATGCCGGGCACCGTCAGTGATGTCTCGGCGACGTTGGTGGCCAACACGATTCGGCGCCCGGTCCGGCTGGGCTGGAAGACCCGCTGCTGTTCGGCGGTCGGCAGACGTGCGTAGAGGGGCAGCACCTCGGTGTGTCTATCGATAACGCCGCGCAATGCTTCACTGCGGTGTCCCGGATCTCGCGCTCCCCGGACAGGAAGACCAGGACGTCGCCGGGCGGTTCGGCGGACAGTTCGTCGACGGCGTCGACGATGGCCTCGGTCTGGTCGCGCAATTCGCTACGGACGATCTCGTGATCGGGATCGTCGGGATCCTCACTGTCGTCAGCCACCACCGGAACTTCGAGCGGCCGGTACCGGATCTCGACCGGATACGTCCGTCCGGAAACCTCGACAATCGGCGCTCCGCCGAAGTGCGCGGCGAAGCGCTCCGGTTCGATGGTGGCCGAGGTGACGATGACCTTGAGGTCGGGCCGCCGCGGCAACAACTCGCGGAGGTAGCCGAGGAGAAAGTCGATGTTGAGGCTGCGTTCGTGCGCCTCGTCGAGGATCAGGGTGTCGTAGCGCAGCAAGCGGCGGTCGCGCTGGATCTCGGCGAGCAGAATGCCGTCGGTCATCAGCTTCACCAGGGTGCGGTCGCTCACCTGGTCGGTGAACCGCACGCTGTAACCGACTGGGCCCACGCGTGAGCTGGGGACGTCGCCCAGCGGAGTGCCCAACTCGTCGGCGATTCGCTGACCAACGGTGCGTGCGGCGAGACGGCGCGGCTGGGTGTGCCCGATCGTGCCGCGAATACCGCGGCCGAGTTCGAGGCAGATCTTGGGCAGCTGCGTCGTCTTGCCCGAACCCGTCTCGCCCGCGACGATGACGACCTGATGATCGGTGATCGCCTTGGCGATCTCGTCGCGGCGCTCGCTCACGGGCAGATCCGGGTAGGTGATCGTCGGCACGGCGGCCAACCGGGTCGCGACGAGACCCTCGGCCGCCGCGATCTGCTCGGCGACCTGTCGCAGCTTGTCTGGCCCGGCGCCGCGAAGGTTCTTGATGCGCCGGCCCAGGCGTGCCGCGTCGCGGGTCGTCAGGCCGTCGAGGCGCTTGCGCAGATCAGCGATCGACTGCTCGGCCACCGGGTCAGGTCTTGTCGGGCGACCAGTAGGCCAGCATCTCGGCGAAGGTCTGAAACGCCGGTGTCGAGACTCCGTAGGTCGCCTCGAAGTGGACGCTGAGCGGGAAGCCCAGCTCGCCGACGCCGTCGATCACCCTCTTGTACAGATCGACCATCAGCGCACGCTTGTCGGCGGGCTCGGTGGCCGCCAGCCGCTCGACGAACGCCTGCTCGTCGGCGACGGCCGCGTTGCCTGGATCCTGGATCAGCCAGTTGATGAGGCCGACCTTGGACTCCATCTTCGGCACGAAGCCGAACGACAGCAGGAGCTCCGGGCGATGGTCGGTCTCCTTGGCGAAATTGCGGAGGAAGCCGACGATCGCGTCCGAGTACAGCAGCTGGGTCATGCCGTAGGTCGCGCCCTGGTCGCACTTGAAGTTGAACCGTCCGTGCTCGCCCTCACGGGTCGGGATCAGGATGACGCCGCGATTGGGCACCAGGTCCTCATAGATCGACAGCGCATCTGTCGGCGCGACGCCCGAGCCCTCACCGTCGTTCATGGTGCGCGGCACCCCGACGAACGCGATGCCGTCGAAACCGGCGGAACTCAGAGTGGTGAGCCGCTGCCGCAGCGCCGACTTGTCCAGGAAGGCCGTCACCTGGGTGCACAGCCCGTTCATCCCGGACAGCTCCGGCCGGATCTCATTCCAGAAGTCGAGGACGTCCATCTTCGGCTTCATCTCGATCGGCCGGTCGTCGTCCTCTTCGATCATGCCCGGGATCATCACGTGCCGGATCCGGCCCTCCAGGCCCGTCTCCGCGGCGCAACGAAGCACCTTCTGCGCTTCCTCGAGCGCGCGCTCATGTCCATGTTCGACGTTCGGCGCAACGAGCTCGAGAGCGATGGTGTTGAGCGTCACCGCACTGCTCCTGTCCGAATGTGAAATGTCCCCCTCGGCGGCGCAGGTCGACGATGACCACACCTGTATTTGCCGGAAGCCTCACCTTACAGACCGCAGCTGTGCCCCTCCGTAGTCTGGGTACGTGAGCGTTGCACTGGACGATCTCTTCGCGAGGGAGTTGCCCGAGCTGGCCGTCCGCTGGCAGGCCGAAGCGGCCCCGCAGCCGCGTCTGCTCGCCCTCAACGAGCCGCTGGCCACCCAACTCGGCATCGACGCCGACTGGTTGCGCGGGGGTGACGGGCTGCGATTCCTCACCGGCAACCTGGTCCCCGCGGGCGCCGTGCCGGTGGCTCAGGGGTACTCAGGGCACCAGTTCGGTGGTTATGTTCCGCGCCTCGGCGACGGGCGGGCCTTGTTGCTGGGCGAACTCGAAGCCACCGACGGCGCGCTGCGCGACCTCCACCTCAAGGGCTCGGGGGCTACCCCGTTCGCGCGGGGTGGAGACGGTCTCGCGGCGGTCGGGCCCATGCTTCGCGAGTACATCGTCAGCGAGGCCATGCACGCGCTGGGCATCCCGACCACGCGGTCGCTGGCCGTGGTCGCCACGGGCCGCTCCGTGCAACGCGAAACTCCGCTGCCCGGTGCCGTGCTCGCCCGCGTCGCGAGCAGCCACCTGCGGGTCGGCTCCTTCCAATACGTGGCGGCCGGCGGTGACACCGACCTGCTGCGACGGCTGGCCGACCATGCCATCGCCCGCCACTACCCGGAGGCGGCCGGGGCGGACAATCGCTATCTCGCGCTGTTCGACGCCGTGGGTTGCGCGCAGGCGGCGCTGGTCGCGCAGTGGATGCTCGTCGGATTCGTCCACGGCGTGATGAACACCGACAACATGACGATCTCCGGCGAGACCATCGACTACGGGCCGTGCGCGTTCATGGAGGCCTACGACCCGGAGACGGTGTTCAGCTCGATCGACTCGTGGGGGCGCTATGCGTACGGCAACCAGCCGTCCATCGCCGGATGGAATCTCGCCCGCTTCGCCGAGACGCTGCTGCCGCTGATCGACGACGACCAGGACCGAGCGATCGAACTCGCCCAGGAGCGGCTCACCGGATTCGGCGCACAACTTCAGTCCGCACTGGCTACGGGTATGCGCGCCAAGTTCGGACTGGCCGACGACGTCCCCGAGGACGTAGCGACGGCGTTGATGAACGACGGGCTGGCACTGCTGGCCGAAAGCCACGTCGATTTCACGTCGTTCTTCCGCAATCTCGGCGCCGCGGCCCGCGACGACGCCGAGCCGGTGCGCGGGATGTTCATGAATCTCGCGGGGTTCGACGAATGGCTGACCCGATGGCAGGCGCTGAACCCGGATGCCGAGGCCATGGACCGGGTCAACCCCGTCTACGTGCCACGCAATCATCTCGTCGAGGAGGCGCTGGAAGCGGCGACCGACGGCGACCTGAATCCGCTGGAACGGCTGCTGGAAGCCGTGACCGCCCCCTACGACGAACGTCGTGGCCTACGAGCGGTACGCCGAGCCCGCACCCGAGGATTTCGGCACGTACAGAACCTTCTGCGGAACCTGAGCTCGGCGGTGTCAGCGCACGAGCGGTGCCAAATGGGTCCTGGCATACGCCGCAACGGCATCGTCATCGGTGACGTCCAGGACCGGGGAACTCACCTGGACCAGCGAGGCGGCCACACGAATGTGCAGTTCGGCGACGGCAAGGAGGTCACCGTCCGACATCGTCGCGCCCGCCGACCGCAACGCCTTGGCCATCGCGGTCGACGCGCTCACCAGAAATGTCCTGGCCTCGTCGAACATTCCTGATGTCGCGGTGAAGTCGCCATCCAACTGCAGAAACCTGCGCATCACCGGCTCCCCGGTGAGCAGCCGTATGCCTTCGCGGAATGCCGCAACGGCCGCTTCCTGCGGACCGCTGTCAATCGCCACAGTCTGCAGCCGAGCCATCGCGAAATCGAAGGTCTGCCTGCCTAGTTCGGTGAGTAGCGCGTCCCGACTTGGAAAGCGGCGATACAGGGTGCTCCGGCTGACGCCGGCCTGCCGCGCGACCACCTCCATGCTCAACCGGCCAACACCGACGAGGCCCACCTCCTCTGCGGCGGCCTTCAGTATCGCGGCCTCCTGTTGGGAGGGGCTGGCACTGGTGCGGCGCATCGGGTCAGCCTAAGTCAACGCGCCGGACAGCCGGCGGGCGGCGCAAAGGAGTCGAGTGCAACCGATCGGTGCACATGAACCAGCTTCTCGTATTCGATTCGATTGCGCGCCAATGGAATCAGCAGCAGCTTGTCGGGAAGCACCCGCCACGCCAGCTGCAGCACGCGGCAATACAATGCGAACTCCAGATCGTGGCGCGGCTCCCATCGGAACCCGGTCATATCCCGGATTCCCGGATGCAGGATGCCGAAGGAACACACCTTCAGAACGTGGCCCGCGACGGGTCGCAGTGCCAGCCACGGTGGTGTCAGCATCTTCCGCAACGGCGCGGGCAGCACCAATGTCGGCAGCGGCAGGCGCGTCAGGTCGATCGTGACTCGCTGCAGGAAGGCGTTCTCCTGCAGTTCATTCCACACCATCGACTCGTAGTAGTCCGCGGCTTCGGCATAGGTCCCGGGCAGCTTCGCGCTCTTCCCCGGCAGCTCCAGGGCCGAGAAGGCTTCGAGCAGTTGCGCGTAGGCGAGTTCCCGTTCGGCGTCCGACAACTCGATCCCGGTACACGGCGTGAAGGAGTTCAGCACCACGAACATCCCGCTGACCGCGATCCAGTTCCACAGTTTCGGATCTAGCGCGCTGTATCGCACGTCGGCGAAGTCTCCGGTACCCCGACCGCGGACTTCCCGGTGCATCGTCTTGAGTCGGTCCGCCTCGGCGACCTTGTCCGCGGCGTCACCCCAGATGGCGAGCAGGGCCGAAAAGCCGCTGCGCACACCGCGGTCGGCGAAGTTGGCGGCGAAGCGACCGGTCTTGTCCACCGCCGCCGCCACCGGCACCAGGGCGACCTCGTCGAATGCGGCCGCGCCGAAAAAGCCGCCGAGGGTGCTCCCGCTGTGCTTGCGGAACTCGGCCAGCACCTTCGGCCGTACTGATTGCTTGTCGAGGGTCGAAGACGTCTCGGCAGGTGCGACCATTTCGCGCTCCGATCGGTGGCTTGACACAAAGACTATCTCTTTGTGTCAACATGTCAACGATCCTGCAGCGTCACCACCGTGATATCCGGCGGGGCGCCGATCCGCACCGGCGGACCCCAGAGCCCCGCACCTCGCGTCACATACAGCTGGGTGTCGTCCACGGTCGAGAGGCCGGCCAACGAGGGTTGCACCATCCGGACGACATAGTGGAACGGCCACATCTGCCCGCCGTGAGTGTGCCCGGACAGCTGCAGATCCACCCCACGTGTGGCGGCCTCGGAGACCAGCACCGGCTGGTGCGCGAGCAGGATCGTCGGACGGGCCGGATCGACTCCGGCCAGTGCGCGGTCGAAGTCGGGTGGGTCGTCACGCCGCGCACCGACGACGTCGTTGACACCGGCGAGGTCGAAGGCGCCCTCGCCGCGCCGGATCGAGGTGTTCTCGTTGCGCAGCGGCTGCACACCGAGCCGCTCCAGCTCGGTCAACCAGGAGGCGGTGTCGTCGACGAAGTACTCGTGGTTGCCGGTGACGAAGAACGTCCCCGCCGGCGCGACCAGGTCCTGCAGCGGTTGGGCCGCGGCACCGAGGTCCTCGACGGTGCCGTCGACCAGGTCTCCCACGATCGCCACCAGGTCGGGCTCGGCCGCGTTGATGATGCCGACGATGCGCTCGGTGCGCGCACGGCCCGCCAGGGGCCCAAGATGGATATCGGACACCACAGCGATACGGAACCCCCGCAGGGCGGGATCCAGCCGACGCAGGCGTACCGGAACCTCGAGGAGATCGGGCGGTCCCAGGGCGGTGGCGGCGCCGACGCCGACCAGGCTGACCGACGCGGCCCCCGCCGCCACCGCACTGGCCCGCGCGATGAACATCCGACGGTTCAACGCCTGCGCCGGCGGCGGCTCGTTCTCGACCACGCCGTCCGGGCCATCCGCCGCTTTCGGCTGCCGGTGAACCCAGCCGCGCAGCACGAGCCGCACCGGCTCGAGGACGAGCAGCGTCAGGAACAGGTAGGCGAGCAGACCGAACCACAGGTAGCCCGGCCACGCGTACCAGCCCGCCTCCCGCGCGCCGGCGATGCGAGGCACGACGAGCGTGGCGACGAGCAACACTGCGAGCGCGACGAGCACGGCCGTGAGCATCCGTCTCGTGCGTCCCGGACCGGTCGTGTCCTTGACCAGTCGCTTCCACAGATAGGCGTTCATCAGCGCCAGAGCCGCGCTCAGCAGGAGGATGAACATTGAGGCCAGCTTATTCAGTGCCGCTGGAAAGCCCCGGGCAACAAAAATGGAAGGGCTTCAGGTCCCTTCCACCTACAACATATAACGCGCACGGGGGCTTGCGGCAAGGCCCCGGTCATGCCGCACAATCGTCCGCCTAGGCCCGAACCAGGGCCCACGGCCGCGGGCCAGGGAACAATTTTGGGGGCACGTGTCAACACAGGACTACGACGACGAACTGCGATCCGAGCAGAGTTACGTCGACAGGCTGTATACCCGGCTCGATGCCGAGCGCGCGCGCGTGAGGGCCCGGTACCGCGCCGCACTTGGGGCCGATGTCGATCGGATGGACGGCGGAACGCTCGTGGCACGCGACGTCGAGGTACGGACGCTGGCGAAACAGGCCGCACGGTTGGATGTCGCCGACGGCGGACTCTGTTTCGGCCGGCTGGACAGCATCACCGGCCAACGTTCATACGTCGGGCGAATCGGCATTCTCGACAAGGAGAACGAGTACGAACCACTGCTGCTCGATTGGCGGGCGCCCGCGGCGCGCGCCTTCTACATCGCGACCGCGGCGACCCCGGAGAACATGCGGCAGCGACGCCAGTTCCACACCCTGGGACGTCGGATCGTCGACTTCACCGACGAGGTTCTCGGCCGACCCACCGGTGACGAGCGCGGGGACGCCGCACTCCTGGCCGCGGTCAACGCGCCGCGGGGGGAGGGCATGCGCGACATCGTCGCGACGATCCAGGCCGAGCAGGACGAGATCATCCGGCTCGAGCATCCCGGCGTGCTGGTGATCGAAGGCGGGCCCGGCACCGGCAAGACCGTGGTGGCGCTGCACCGCGTCGCGTACCTGCTCTACACCCAACGGAAGCGAATCGAACGCCACGGTGTCCTTGTGGTCGGCCCCAACCCGGCGTTCCTCAATCACATCGGCCGCGTGCTCCCGTCGCTCGGCGAGTCCGACGTCGTGTTCATGACCATCGGAGATCTGGTACCCGGGCTGCGCGTCACCGCAGAGGACACCGACGAGGTCGCGCGGATCAAGGGCTCCAACAGAATGCTCGAGGTGCTGGCGGCCGCGATCGCCGATCGGCAACGGCTGCCGAAGGATCCACTGCCGATCGAACTGTCGGACGTCACGATGCGCATCGACGCGGAGACCGCGGAGTGGGCCCGCGAGGAGGCGCGCGCGAGCGGCAGGCCACACAACGAGGCGCGCAAGGTGTTCACCGAGATCGTCACCTACGTCCTCACCGAACGCGCGATTGCGCGGATCGGCCGGGGCTGGCTGACCCGCGATGACCGCAACGCGTGGGAGCAGCTGCGGACGAACCTGATCGACGAACTCGCGGACAACGTCGCTTTCGCCGCCGCGCTCGACGAACTCTGGCCGATCCTGACGCCGCAGACCCTGCTGGCCGAGCTGTACACCTCGCCCGAACGGCTGCGCGCCGCCCGTGCCGAGGCGGCGCTGTACCGCGTCGACGGCGACGCATGGACCGTCTCGGATGTGCCGTTGCTCGACGAACTTGTCGACCTGCTGGGCCGTGACAAGCCGGCCGACGCCGCCGCTGAACGGGAACGGAAGGCGGAGACCGCCTACGCGGCCGGGGTTCTGGACAACATGATCAGCCGCGAGGACCTGATGGACGACGAAGACCATCTGCTCGCGCAGGACATGCTCTACGCCGAGGATCTCGCCGAGCGCTTTCTCGCGCGCGACACCCGTGAACTCGTCGAACGTGCGGCCGCGGACCGGGATTGGACGTACCGCCACGTGGTGGTCGACGAGGCTCAGGAACTCTCCGAAATGGACTGGCGTGTGCTCATGCGTCGCTGTCCGAGCCGGTCCTTCACCGTCGTCGGTGATCTCGCCCAGCGTCGATCGGCCGCGGGGGCGACCTCCTGGGACAGGATGCTCGAGCCGTACGTGCCCGGCCGGTGGGTCTACCGGTCACTGTCCGTCAACTACCGCACACCCGCAGAGGTCATGACCGTCGCCGCGGCGCTGCTCGCGGATTTCGCGCCCGACATCCGGCCACCGGAGTCGGTCCGCGCATCGGGAGTGATGCCGTGGTCGCGACAGGTCACCGACGACGAATTGCCCATGGCTATACAGGAATTCGTTGACGACGAAGCGCAGCGAGAGGGTACGAGTGTGGTGATCGGGCCACCGGGCATACCCGGTGCAGTCCCGCCTTCGGAGACGAAGGGCCTGGAGTTCGACGCCGTTCTGGTGGTCGAGCCGGACCGGATCCTGGCCGCCGGACCGCGGGGGGCGGCCGAGTTGTACGTCGCACTGACCCGCGCTACGCAGCGGCTGGGCGTGCTCCACCGCGGTGGGCTGCCGACGGCGCTGAGCGGACTCGCCTAGGACGCCTACTTCCAGGCGAATACGGGTTGTTCGAGCTCGTCGACCGGATCGTGGCGGCCTTCGAGGCACAGCCATCGCAGTTGCAGCAATACCGCTCCGGTGGGTGCGTGGATCAGGTCGTTGCCCAACGGGATCTGCACGACGGGGCGCGGGCTCTCGGGAATGGTGATGAATCGCGGGGAATCCTCGCGCTGTAGTTGATGCAGCCCGACCCGGTAGACCGCCACCACCTCGTCGGGCGCGGGGCGCAGGTCGAGCCGTCCGCCGCCCCAGATGACCACAGGGGTGATCACATAGCCGGACCGCGTCGGGTAGTCGTCGAGCAGACCCAGCACGGCTGAGTGCGGCAACGTGACGCCGACCTCCTCGTCCAGCTCGCGCAACGCCGCGTCGACGGCATCTTCGCCCGGATCCAACCGGCCACCCGGCAACGCCCACTGCGCGGCGTGCGACGACAGCCGTGACGTCCTGCGGCACAAGAGAAAAGCGGCGCCGCCCGAGACGTCGATCATGCGGCCGTCGAGCGACTCCGGCATCGGCCTGCCGTCGATCCAGTCGTCGACGGGCGCGGGGTCCACCCGATCCTCCCCGAGCACCGAGTCGACGAGGACCACCGCGACGGCGGCGTGCCGCTTCGTCGGGTCGACCACGGCACGGCGATCGTGCCCGGCGAGATGAACGCGGACCCGCTCACGGAGCGCGTCGTCGTAACTGACCGTCACCGCTCGACCATAGGCAGCTGTCCTTGGCCGGGACTCGCTCGGGACCGGTAAATATGTATGTGCTATGCATATATGCGTGCCGTTTTCGCGCTACGACCATCTCGATGAACTGCTGACGCGTCTTCATGTCGCACGTCAGCGACCGAGCTGGCGGCGGCGGCTTCTCGATGGCGCAGACGCGGTGGCCAGCGTGTCCACGCTGCGGGTGCTGCGCGCGGTCGAGCACTCCCAACAGACCGGCGACGGGGCATCCATCAGCGACGTCGCCGACTACGCGGCGATCGAGCATTCGACGGCCAGCCGGACCGTCGCCGCCGTCGTCGCGGCCGGTCTGCTGACCAAGGAGTACGCCACCGACGACCAGCGCCGGTGCGTTCTGGTGCTGACCGACGTCGGGCGAAAGGCGCTCGCGACGGTGACGGACCGGCGGCGCGAGCTGGTCGCCGAGACCATCGCGGACTGGCCCGATGCCGACGTCGACATGCTCGTCACCCTGCTGGAGCGGCTGACCGAACGATTCGAGAGCTCGGTGGGCCGATGACGGCGGAGGCCACCGCCCCACCGCGGTCGCGCGGTGCACTCGGGCTCATTTTCGACCCGGTCTTCGGTGCGCTGTTCTGGGGCAAGAACTTTGCGGTCGTCGCCGTCTGGACGCACAGCATCGTCGCGGCGATCGTGATGTACGACGCGACGCACTCCGCACTCATGGTCGGCCTGGTCGGCGTCGTGCAGTTCGGTCCTCAACTCCTCCTGAGCCCGACCAGCGGCAGGTGGGCCGACACCGGAGACCCGGTTCGCCAAATTCTTCTCGGCAGACTCCTCTGCGTCGCCGGGTCCGGTTCTGTGGCGGTGTGGCTGTTCCTCGACGCAGACCTGCGGGGCATGTCCGCCGCGCTTCCGATACTCATCGGATCATTGCTGGTGGGACTGGGCTTCGTCGTCGGCGGCCCGGCGATGCAGTCGATCGTGCCCAGCCTGATTCGGGACGGCGAACTTTCCACCGCGATGGCGCTCAACAGCATGCCCATGACCATCGGCCGTATCGTCGGCCCCGCATCGGGTGCGTATCTGGCGGCGCATCTCGGTCCGGCGGCGGCGTTCGCCGTCAGCGCCGTCCTCCACCTCGCGTTCGCGGTCTTCTTGGTCGCGGTCCGCTTTCCGGCTCCGCCGGTACGTCTTTCCGGTACTGACTACCGGGTCCGCACCGCCGTCGCATATGTCTGGAGGGACCGCCCGCTACTGCTGGCACTGGTCGCGGTGGCGATGGTCGGCATCGCCTCGGACCCGTCGATCACGCTGGCCCCCTCGATGGCCGATCAGCTCGGCGGTGGCAGCCGCATGGTCGGCCTGCTGTCGGCGAGCTTCGGTGTCGGCGCGGCGATCGGGATGGGTCTGCTGGCGTTCATGGGGTCGCGCCTGGCCTCACAGCGGGTGTCGTCGATCGGGCTGTCCGGGATGGCGGCCGGATGTGTGGTGCTCGCGTTCGGGACCGTGCCCGCGGTCGCGATTACCGGATTTGCGTTGGCGGGCCTGGGCTTCGGCGCAGCGATGACCGGTCTTGCCACCGTCGTGCAGGAACGCGCCCCTGAGGAGTTGCGGGGCCGCATCATGGCGCTGTGGCTGGTCGGGTTCCTCGGCTCCCGGCCGATTGCGGCGGCGCTGCTCGGCGGCACGGCCGACCTCTTCAATGTGCAGGCAGCCTTCGCGGTGGCGGCGCTGCTGAGCGTGATTGTCGCCCTACTGTGCCGGCCGTCGAAGCTGACCGGGCCGCTGCCGCAGCGCTAAACGCGCCGTTTCATCGTTGTTATTCAGGTTTGTCTCAGCTGCAACTTGGGTAACTCTGGTAACAGTGGATGGAGAACGGCTCCAACCACCCGGAATACGAAAGAGATGAATGGACCAGGCGAATGAACACAGTTCTGTACTGCAGCTCCAACGGAATCGTTTATGAAACCCGCGCCTACACCAAGGCCGATATCAACCAGCTGGTCAGCAGTCACGGGCTGGTCTGCCTGACCAGCGCAGACCGGCAATTCGACTTCTGGTTCGCCCCATCGGCGGCCCGATGCCAGCGCCACATCAACCGGACCGCCACCGAATTGCTGCTGGCGACGACGAATTTCACCGCGAAGACGGTCCCTCTGCTGCCGGGTTGCGTCGTCATCGCCACCCACGACGCCGATGGCGATCTCGACGGGCTCAGTTGGTTGCAACTCGACCTTCTCGCCCAAAAGAACCGCTCGCTGTCGAAACGCGATGCCCGCCTCCTTGGCCGCCGCATCGACCGGGCTGCCCGCCGGCAGCGACGCCAGGCGACCGGCACGCAAGCCGCTGCGCCGGCGAAGAAGGGCACAGCCGTCGTCGGCTGAGAACCGCTCCCCGCTGCAGTCAGGCGGCATCGTTACGGCACGCTTGTGCTCACGATGCCCCTTCCTGCGACCTTCCTCCTGCCGCCACGCTCGACGCTGACGATCTCTTCAGCTCCTTCGCCGCGTGGGCGCAGGCGCAGGGCACCGCGCTCTACCCGGCGCAGGAGGAAGCGCTGATCGAATTGGTCAGCGGAGCCAATGTCGTGCTGGCGACGCCGACGGGCTCGGGCAAGTCGCTGGTGGCCATCGGTGCGCTCTACGCCGCGCTGCTCGGCGGACCGGCGCAGCTACTACACCGCGCCGATCAAGGCATTGGTCAGCGAGAAGTTCTTCAGCCTGTGCGACGTCTTCGGCGCGTCCAACGTCGGCATGCTCACCGGCGATGCCGCCGTCAACGCAAGCGCACCGATCATCACCTGCACAGCGGAGGTACTGGCCAACATCGCGCTGCGCGAGGGTGGTCATTCGGGCGGACCGGGCCTCATGATCGTCATGGACGAGTTCCACTTCTATGGCGACCCCGACCGCGGCTGGGCATGGCAGGTTCCGCTGCTGGAACTGCCGAAGGCTCAATTCCTTTTGATGTCAGCCACACTCGGTGATGTCACGTTCCTGCGCGAGGATCTGACGCGGCGCACCGGCAGACCGACGGCCCTGGTCGCCAACGCCGAACGCCCGGTGCCGCTGCACCACTACTACGCCACCACACCGATGCACGAGACGATCGCCGATCTGCTGGAGACCAAGCAGGCGCCGATCTACGTCGTCCACTTCACCCAGGCCTCGGCGCTGGAGCGAGCCCAGGCGCTGATGAGCGTCAACGTGTGCACCAAGGAGGAGAAGAAGGCGATCGCCGAACACATCGGCCGATTCCGCTTTTCCACGGCGTTCGGTTCAACGCTGTCGCGCTTGGTCCGCCACGGGATCGGCGTTCACCACGCCGGAATGCTGCCGAAGTACCGGCGACTGGTGGAACAGCTTGCCCAGGCCGGCCTGCTGAAGGTCATCTGCGGCACCGACACCCTCGGGGTCGGCATCAACGTGCCGATCCGGACCGTCGTCTTCTCCGCCCTGTCGAAGTACGACGGCACGCGTACGCGCCTGCTCAGCGCCCGCGAGTTTCATCAGATCGCCGGCCGGGCCGGCCGCGCAGGCTACGACACCGCAGGCACCGTGGTCGTCCAGGCGCCCGATCATGAGGTGGAGAACCTCAAACAGTTCGCCAAGGTCGCCGACGATCCGAAGAAGCGTCGAAAACTCGTGCGCCGCAAAGCTCCCGAGGGCATGGTGCCGTGGAGCGAGGCGACGCAGACACGGTTGGTCGCCGCGCCGCCGGAACCGCTGACGAGCAACATGCGGGTGTCCACCGCGATGATCCTCGACGTCGTCGACCGACCCGGTGACCCGTTCACCGCGATGCGCCGACTGCTCACCGAGAACCACGAACCACGCAAACGGCAGCTTCAGCACATCCGCGAGGCGGTCGGTATCGCCCGCTCACTTCTGCAGGCGGGCGTGGTGGAGCGGCTCGATGAGCCAGACGCCGACGGGCGACGCTACCGCCTCACCGTCGACCTCCCGCCCGACTTCGCGCTCAACCAGCCACTGTCGACGTTCGCGCTGGCCGCCGTCGACGTTCTCGACCCAGCGTCGGAAAGCTATGCGCTGGATGTGGTTTCGGTCATCGAGGCAACGCTGGAGGACCCGCGTCAGATCCTGGCGGCGCAGCTGAAGAAGGCCCGGGGCGAGGCCGTTGCGGCGATGAAGGCCGACGGCATCGAGTACGACGAACGCATCGAGCTGCTGGACGATGTCACGTATCCGCGGCCGCTCGATGAGCTACTCGGGCACACCTTCGAGGTGTACCTGCAGAGCAACCCGTGGGCCGCGGACGGGCAGCTGTCACCGAAGTCCGTGGTGCGCGAGATGTGGGAGCGGGCATTCACGTTCCGTGAGTACGTCAGCGTGTACGGGCTGACCCGCTCCGAGGGCGCCGTGCTGCGTTACCTCTCCGACGCCTTCAAGGCGCTGCGCTCCGGAGTGCCTGCCGCCGCCCGCACCGAGGAGCTCACCGACATCGTCGAGTGGCTGGGTGAGCTTGTGCGTCAGGTCGATTCGAGCCTGCTCGACGAGTGGGAACAGCTCACCAGCCCGGATCAACCACTCGACGTGCCGGTCTCGGTGCCTGCCCGCCCGCGCCCGCTGACCGGCAACGAACGGGCGTTCACGGCGATGGTCCGCAATGCGTTGTTCCGGCGGGTCGAGCTGTTCGCCCGGCGGCGCTGGTACGACCTCGGCGACATGGACGCGGCGTCCGGGTGGACGCCGCAACGGTGGGAGGAAGTCGGCGGCGACTACTTCGCCGAGCACGATCAGGTGCTCACCGGCGCCGACGCCCGCGGCCCGGCGCTGCTGATCATCGATCGGCAGCCGGGCATGTGGCGGGTGCGGCAGATCCTCGACGACCCTGCGGGCGACCACGATTGGGGTTTGATCGGTCGAGGTGGATCTGGAAGCCTCCGACGAGGAGGGCACCGCGGTGCTGCACGTCGTCGACGCCGGACGCATGGACTGACGCCCGCAGATGCGCATCGCGCACAAATTGATCATGAAATTGATCATGAAATTGCCAAAGACACCACGACCAGACGTCCCAGGTGCTTAGTCTTGCTTGCGCGATCTTGCTCCCTTGTTTTAGCAACAAGACCATAGGAGACAGCAAGCCGATGAAGAACCTGCCATTAGCGACCAGGGCCGGGCTTATCGCCGTCGTTCTGGGCTTCGGCCTGGTCGGATGTGGTTCCAATACCGACACAGCGACTTCGACCTCGACCTCGACTTCGACTTCGACTTCGACGGAGGCCAGCACCACCGCATCGGGCCCACCGGCCGCCGAGGAGACGATCAATGAGTACATCACCAAGAACGACATCGCCGAAGTGCCGATCAAGCCGGGCGAGGCGGGGACCCCGACGTTCGATTTTCCGATCCCTGAGGAATGGAGTGACGCCGGCGAAATGACGCCGGACTGGGCATACGGTGCCATCGTCTACGACAACCCCGTGGATCCCAACGACCCGCCCGATATGTACGCGATTGCCTCCAAGCTCACTGGCAACGTCGAGGCGGCGGACGTCCTCGAGTACGCCCCTGCGCAGTTGCAGGACTTGACCGATTTCAAGCCGTTGGCCGAGCCGACGCGGAGCACGTTGAGCGGCTTTGATGCTGTCGAGTACGCCGGCACCTATACGAACGAGGGTACGAAGCGCTTCGTGGCCCAGAAGACGGTCGTCGTGCCGGCGAAGGACGGGCTCTTCGTTCTTCAGCTGAATGGCGAGAGTCTCGAGGCCGAACAGAACGTCGTGCTCGATGCCGCCAAGGCAATCGATGAACAGACGACGATCACCCCGCCTGCGTGACCGGTCAGCACCATTCGAGACCTACCCCCCGCTCGTCGACGGAAGAAGCATCGATATGAGAATTCGAATCGCGGCTCGAGGCTTGCTGATGGCTTCGGTGTGCGGCGCCGCGCTGATATCGGCGCCCCTGGTGACCGCGCCGGCGGCGCACGCGCAGTGCAATGCTGGACAGGTGTGGGACCAGCGCACCGGGGTGTGCTGGTCGCAGGCCCAGACCACGCTCGGGACGACGGGCACGGGCGGCGTGTGCCGGCCCGGCAGGATCGGACTGTGTCTGGCGGGCTTGCAGAACTCGGCCATACCGGGCGCAGCGCTGCAGCCCGCGCCGCCGGGAGGGCCCGCGCCGCGCACGTGGCCTAGCTACTGACGCCGCGCCGGCCCTACGCTCGGCGTACGGCCGACGTTCGCGCTGATCCACGGCGCGTGGCATGGAACGTGGTGCTAGGGAACGCCTCACTCCGCTTTTGCGGCAAGCCGGGCACGACGTCGTCGTTCCTGAGCTGCCGACCGAAGATGGGGCGGCGGACTTCGACGCCTACGCGGATGTGGTGTGCAGCGATCTTCGTTCGTGTGGCGACGACGTGGTCGTCGTGGCCCATTCATTAGCCGGAGCTACCGGCGCCTTGGTTCCGGACCGTCGCCCCGTGCGGCATCTGGTGTATCTGTGCGCTGCGGTCCCGCAGGCCGGAATGGGCCTGGTCGAGCAATGGCAGGCACAGCCCGACATGGTCATGACCGAATTCGCCGACGGATGGCTGCCGGGATCGAGCGAGCCCGACGAGCAGATGCGAACGACGTGGGTGGACCTGGCCTTCGTGCGAAAGGTGTTTTACGCCGACTGCGACGACGCCACCGTGGCCGCGGCAATCGAGCATCTTCGACCGCAGTCAGCATGTCCGTGGACATTGCCATGCTCACTGACCGAGCATCCTTCGGTGCGTTGCACCTCCGTGGTGTGCGGTGCGGATCTGGTCGTCAACCCGGTCTGGTCGAGGCGGGCAGCCCGCGACATCGGCGCCGATATCGTCGGGCTCCCCGGCAGCCATTCGCCGTTCTTGTCTCGACCGTCAGCGGTGGCCGACGTATTACTGCGCACGCCGAGCGAACTAGACAGGCGCGCGCACTCCGAGTACCGACTGTCTGCGGCGGCCGTGGCTCCACCCGGACTCCCAAGGAAACCGGCCCCAGTTGTCTGCCCACACCAGTTGCAGGGCACGCACGTCGGGGCCGCAGATCTCGACGGCGAACTTCAGGTGCACGTCAGGGTGTTCCACCTCGACGACCTCGATCAGGAACCTGTCCTCGTAGTCGATGTGCATGGCAGGCGCCAGAGCCGCGCCGTTGTCAACGATCATGTGCGCGATCGAGTTGAGTACCCCGGTAGAAACCAGAGGGTCCAACCCGGTGATCAACAGTTCCGGCAGACCGCGGTTGTGCAGTCCAACCGTGTACGCGAACGGTCGCTTGTCGTGCTCGACGAACTGAACCGCCCAGCCGTGATGGTCTCTCATCATTCTGCGCAGTTCGTCGAGATAAGCCTCGGTGGTGCCGTTGGGGTTCTCGCACTTCCAGCACATGGCCGCACCCTTTCTATAGTGAGTTGCGGCCAGCCTCCGCCGGAGCACCGACAAGTGAGTCGGGGGCGCCCTGTTGTCGGCCTGTTGCCTATGATCGAATACATGTTCGAAGCGCTGACAGACTCGGAGCTGATCGACGCCATCGCGGCAGAGGCTCGAACAAGCGCCATCTCGGACGCCCGGAAGTACGGCGCAATCGCCGAATTGGAGCGTCGTCGCAACACCGGTGAGCACGCGAAGTGGGCATGTGACGACTGGGATTCTGCCGCCGCCGAAGTCGCCGCCGCGCTCAACATCGGCCACGCCCGCGCCGGTGGCGAGATGGAACTGGCGGTGACGCTGCGCGACCGCCTCCCGAAGGTTGGCGCCCTTTTTCTCTCCGGCGCCCTGAACGGGCGGCGAGTGTGGTTGATCGATCAACGCACACGCCTGATCACCGATGCTGAGGCGTTGGCAGCCATCGACGCGGCGATCGCCGACCGCATCGTCGAGTGGGGACCACTGTCGGAATACAAGCTCACCCAGGCGCTCGACGTATGGGTCGATGCCATCGATCCGGGCGCACAGCGCCGCACTCGCGAGTCTGCGCGCAGCCGCGACTTCACCATCGGCGACGATCGCGCGTCGGGCACCACTCCGGTGTGGGGGCGGTTGTTCTCCACTGACGCCGCACTCCTCGGTGAACGGCTCGACGCGATGGCGCGCATGGTGTGCGAAGACGATCCGCGAACTCTGCCGCAGCGGCGCGCCGATGCGTTGGGCGCACTGGCTGCCGGCTCCACTCGCCTGTCATGCCAATGCGAGCGCACGGACTGCCCGGCAGTCGTCGACGACGGCCGAGCCAGCAGCGTCGTCGTTCACGTGGTCGCCGAACAGGAATCGGCTCAGGCCACTGCCGATTCCAGATTCCACGGGGAAGGTTCCGACTCCGCGCAAGATCGGGAGCGAACCGGACGACGGAAAGCGGCAGTAATTCTCGGCGGTGGCACCGTGCCCGCGCCACTGCTTGCCGAATTCGTCGCCCGCGGCGCGAAGCTCAGGCCAGTGCTACCACCCAGGCCGGAGCCGGAGCCGCGGTACCGGCCCAGCACTGCCCTTGACGAATTCGTTCGCACTCGTGACATGACCTGTCGCGCGATAGGTTGCGATCGGCTCGCGACGAACGCCGACATCGACCACACCGTCGCCTACCCGGCAGGCGCTACGCATCCCGGAAACCTGAAGTGTTACTGCCGAATCCACCATTTGATAAAGACCTTCATGCCAGGATGGTCAGACCGGCAGTTCGCCGACGGGACGATCGCCGTAACGACTCCGACCGGCCATACCTATACCACCAGGCCCGGGATCGGCCTCTTATTTCCGGAGTGGCCCGCATTCACCCCGGCGCCAACGTCGACCCCGTTGCCGCCCAGCGCCTATCGAACGCTGATGATGCCCAAGCGAAAACGCACCCGCGCGCAATCTCGCGCCGGCCGCATCAGGGCCGAGCGCGCGCTCAACGACGTGCACGTCGCCGAACGTAATGCACCGCCGCCGTTCTGACGGATCTGCAGCTAGTCGGCCTTGCGTTTGAGCGTCCAGGCCGGAATCCAATGCGTCACCGCTTTGCGCCGGGAACCGTAGGCGATGTCGTACGTGACCAGGCCCCACCAGTAGCCCTGCTCGCAGATGCCCCAACACGTCAGTCGGCCCTCGACGATCGCATGCAGCTGTAAGCCGCCGGGGTGGTAACCACCACTCCGATGGGGCTCGCGCGGGAACACGGCCGCGAGGTCGACGAGCACAGTGACCGGCGGGTCGACCCGCCGGAACGCCTGCGCTACAGGCTGCCCGTTGTAGCCGATCGACTGAAGCTCGCCCACTTTTCGATCATACGTTCGAATGAGGCAGGACGAACGCGAACGGGCGTGGGTAACCCAGCCCGGTCAGCCGCGACTCCCGCACCCCGGCGGCATCGATCGGCCGCAGCTCCCCTGACGACGGCTCGTAACAGGTCAGCGCCTCACCGGCCACGTCGACGATCAGCACCCAGTGCCGCGGGATCACCTGTCCGACGAGCATCGCGACCGGTCGGCCCCCGGCCACCGCTGTCACCACATCCACCAGCCCGTCGCCTCGCCCCCGGAACAACCGCCAGCGATAACAGACCCCGGCCGTGGCGCCCTGCTCGGTGAGGGCTCGCGCCATCGCCCACGGTGTGGTGCCGAGCCGTCGCGGCCAGATCCGGTTCACCTCGGCATGCACGCGCAGTTGTTCCGCGGCGAACAGCGCCGCCCCGAATTCCGGTTCGGCCAGCGCCGCCTGGCGGCGGGGATCGAGCAGCGCGCCCGCCATCAGCGCTACGGACGGACCGCACGTCACCCCGTCGCGTTGGCGCAGCCGCAGCCCCGCGAAGTTCATCGGCTCCAGTGTGCTGACACGGCGCCGGCTGGTCCAATCCCGGTCGGCCATCGTGGGCCATTCCAGCGCTCCCCCAGCGCAATTCCTGCCAGCGGGCAACCAATTACTGCCACCGGAATTAAAAGCCTGACCTGGCGGTTTACCAGATCAGCTGCAGCGCGAATACGAAACGGATGAAAGAAGAAAGCTCGACAGATGAAGAATTTTGGATTCGCCACCGTCGCCGCGAGTGCGTTGACCGCGGCCTTCCTCGGACTGGCCGCACCGGCTCTGGCCGCACCGTCAGGACCGGGGAACGCTCAAGACACGATCAGCGATCTCCAGGCACACGGCTACACGGTCATCGTCAACCGCATCGGTAGCGCTCCGCTCGAAGAAGCCAGCGTTGTCGCGGTGCGTCCGGGGCAGAGCTTCAGCCGCACCGACAGCAGTGGTCCGGGCGATGACGTGAGCACCATCCTGCTCAGCGAGACGGTCTACGTCGACGTGAAATAGCAGGTGAGGCGAGCGCCTCACCGCCGACAGGCCCCTGCGATGCTCTCCCTGGCATCCAGGGGCTTGTCCGTTCAAACAGCTGTTCCGTGAACAAGTGTTTCGGATTGACGGCGGGCGGCTAATCGAAGCCCTGATGACATTCGACCTCACCCCGACCGCCGCACAGCACGACCTGGCGCGCCGTACCCACGAGTTCGCCGAACAGCGTTGTCCGCCCGGTGGCATCCGAATACGACCAGCGCCAGGAGTTCCCCTGGCCCGTCCTCGAGGAGGCGGCCACCGCGGGGTTCTACAGTCCACTGTTCTATCGCGATCTCATCGGCGACCCCACCGGCCTTTCGCTGCCGATGTTCATGGAGGAGCTGTTCTGGGGCTGCGCCGGCATCGGTCTGGCGGTGGTGATGCCCGCGCTCGCGCTGTCGGCCATCGGTCAGGCGGCCTCACCGGAGCAGATGCTGGAATGGGCGCCCGAATGCTTCGGAACACCAGGCGATCTCAAGCTGGCCGCTCTGGCGATCTCCGAACCCGAGGGCGGCAGCGACGTGCGCAACCTGCGCACCACGGCCCGCCGCGACGGATCCGGAGCGGACGCCGACTGGATCATCAACGGCCACAAGATGTGGATCGGCAACGGCGGCATCGCCAACGTCCACGTCGTCAACGCCGTCGTCGACGAGGAGCTCGGCCACAAAGGGCAGGCGCTGTTCATCGTGCCCGGCGGCACACCCGGCCTCGAGATGGTCCGCAAGCTCGACAAGCTCGGTTGCCGCGCCTCGCACACCGCCGAGCTGAAGTTCAACGATGTCCGGGTGCCCGCGGCGAACCTGCTCGGTGGCCAGGACAAGCTCGACCACAAACTCGCCAAGGCACGCGAGGCGATCGAAGGCGCCGCGCATTCCGGCTCGGCCACGCTGGGTACGTTCGAGCAGACGCGCCCGATGGTGGCTGCGCAGGCCCTCGGGATCGCGCGCGCGGCAATGGAATACGCCACCGAGTACGCCAACCGGCGCGAGGCGTTCGGCGCACCGATCATCGACCACCAGGGCATCGCGTTTCCGCTGGCCGATCTCGCCACCGAGATCGACGGCGCACGATTGCTCACGTGGCGCGCCTCCTGGATGGCGGCCAGCGGTGTGCCGTTCGAGCGTGGCGAGGGATCGATGTCGAAACTGGCGGCCAGCGAGGTGGCGGTCAAGACCACCGAACGCGCCATCCAGACCATGGGCGGCTGGGGCTACATCAAGGACCATCCCGTCGAGAAGTGGTATCGGGACGCCAAGCTGTACACCATCTTCGAGGGCACCAGCGAGATCCAGCGCATTGTCATCTCCAATGCGCTCGGCGCCGCAGTCGGTAAGCCGCCGCTCCATGTCGACCTCGAACCCACCGGCGGACCGCTCAACCGCATGCTCGGCCGCGGCACACCGGCGCGCACCCACGTAGGCAATGCGGCACTCTCGGTGAAGGATCGGATTCCCGCGCCGCTCATGGGGCTGGCGATGAAGGTGCTGCGCCCACCCCGCAAGTAGGGGTCACAGCGCCTTCTCGGACGGCGGCGGCGATGACCTGGTGTCCGTCTCGATTCCCGCGGGTGTCAACTCCGCTTCCAATTCCGTTATCGCTTCATAGCATTCGGGCCGCACCCAGAATCCCGAATGGCCGCAGATCGGCGGATATGTGCCGTCGGGCCGCACCACGAGCGACTCCACGTCGAGCACCCGGAAGTCCACACCGGTCAGCGCCTCTTTCATGCTTCGATCCGTCTTGTCGCGCACCCATGAGCCGATCGGATCGGAGAGCGCCCACAGGTTGATCCACCGCGACCGTTGTCGTGCCGCCAGTCGCGGCAACGCGTCGGTTCCGAAGTACGCCGGGAAGTTTCGCGCGTACAGCCGGCGCAGCGGTGAACCGAAGGTCAGCAGCGCCACCCTGTCCCTGGTGTGGTCGTCGTACTGCAACAGCGTCGCCGCCGCGATGACGGTGCCCTGACTGTGCGCGACAATCACCACCCTCGTGTCAGGATCGGCGGCCAGCATCCGGAGCCGGTCCAGTAGTTCGGGCACGGTGCGCTCGGCATAGCACGGCGGCGTCAGGGGGTGGTTCGCCCGCGGCCAGAAGGTGATCACGTCCCACAGGACCGCGACCGCGCGGCGCATCTGGCGGTCCCGAAAGGCCTGCACCGCAACGAAAACCAGAGCGATCGCCAATGACAGCGTGATGACGACGCTGGCACTGGTGATCGTCGGCGAGTAACCCGGCAGTGACTCGAACCCGCCCTGTTCGGACACGTACCATGCGGTCAGGGCCGCGACGACCACCACCGATATCAACGTGATACCCCCGAGCAACGTGACGCCGACGTCGGTCAGCGAGGCCAGTGCCCGCGACCTCGCCACCTGTCTGGCCCGCTTGTCGGCCGCCGCGGCGCCTCGATGGTCCGCGAGCACCTCCGGCAGTTCGGCTCTCGCCCTCCTCGGGACGACCCACAACCAGACGACGAGTACCGCGATGACCGTGACGACCAGCATCACCGCGATGGCCACTGCCGCCCACAGGTAGGGCGGCGGCACGATCAGCGGTGCTTGGGCGTTCAGCGCCGCGACCCTGTCCGCGAATCCCGCGTCGTCATTCCCGAGCGTCGTCGCCCTGAGGCCGACTTCAGCGTTTGCGACCGCGGTGGAGATCACGGCGTCGCCGAGCACCTGTGCGGTCCACAATCCGACACCGACACTGAACGCGCCGCCGACCAGCCAGGCGATCAGCGCCACAAACGGGGCGGTGAAACCGCGCAGCGTCGGGCGCCACGCGGCGTCGGAGGGCTTCGGCTGGCCGCGCATCGACCATCCGGTGAACACGAACAGCGCGATCAACAGCGCCACCTGGACACCGAGCAGGACGTAGATCGCCCCGCGCAGCCCCGGCAAGTGTGTCGGTGCCGCCGGATAGCCGACGTCGGTCATCGCGACCCATACCAGGGATACGGTCAACAGTCCCAAGGAGATCCAGCGCAACACCAGGAGCGGCCGCGTCAACCAGTCCGCGCCGGTGCCTCCTCGCGCCGTCACGCGGTTGCACGCCGTGGCCAACACCGAGATCGCCAGGACGACCCCGTTGGCGGCCAGCAGAGTCACACCGACGGTGGATACCCAGGGCCTCATGGCCGGCTCGGCCGGCGCGAAGCTCAGCGGCGCCGCGAGCGCAAGTGCGGCGACCCCGGCCGTCCACGCCATCACATGGCAGCTGCGCAACCGCATCACAGATGGATCGATGCGCCAGAACGTGTCCGATTCCAACGGCACCTCGTCGGTCGTCACCGCAGGATCCGGCGGCCTGCCGATCTCCCTCGTGTTCTCCTTGCCCAGCCGCCACAACACCACGATCACCACGACCAGGGGCACCGCGCCGAGTGCCACCTGCGTTCCGCGCGGCAGAGCTGCGAGCGACGACAGCGGGCCCCATTGCGCGGCACACTGTTCCAGCGCCACGCACTGCCACACGGTCACGTCCATCACCGCCACTGCGGCCGCCAGCATCAGCGTCAGGGTGAGCGACAGTGCGATCAGCCGCAGCAGGCCCACCGCGATCGCGGCGGCCCGGCGCGGCCCGGCCGCCGGCGGCAGCATCCAGTGCGCCAGGTTGATGATGATGAACGGCAGGAAGAGCAACCACACCGCTCTGCTGGCCGGCCCGGACGTCAGGCCGCCCCACGAATACGCCTCAATCACGCGGCGCCACGTCGACCGACGGTCACCCACGGCCTTCTGCGCTTCGTCGATCCACTCCTGCCTGCGATAGAACCCGGCGGCCTTGTCGCCGGTCTGCAGCTCGAGGAATTCGACGGGGCAACCCAGCAGTGCCTCCGGTGGTGTTCCGGACACGCCGTGCACCCGCAGTTCGACGACGGTGCCGCGGTGGGCCATCTCCCAATCGTGGCGCGAGGTTTGGTCAAAGCCCGAGCGGGCACGCCACAAGCACCCGATCAATCTCCAGGAGGATGCGATGCGAGCGGTCACGTGGCAGGGGCGGCGAACGGTCTCCGTCGACAATGTGCCCGATCCCGCGATCAAAGAACCCAACGACGCGATCATCCGCGTGACGAGCACCAACATCTGCGGATCAGACCTTCATCTGTACGAAGTACTCGGCGCATTCATGACTCCCGGCGACATCCTGGGACATGAGGCGATGGGCGTCGTCGAAGAGGTCGGCCCTGAAGTCGGGTCCTTGAAGGTCGGCGACCGGGTCGTGATCCCGTTCAACATCTGCTGCGGGCACTGCTTCATGTGCGACCGGGGTCTGCAGAGCCAATGCGAGACGACGCAGAACCGCGACCAGGGCACGGGTGCGGCCTTGTTCGGCTACTCGAAGCTCTACGGCGAGGTCGCAGGCGGACAGGCGGAGTACCTGCGGGTGCCGCAGGCGCAGTACACCCACATCAAGGTGCCCGACGACGGGCCCGACGAACGCTACGTGTACCTGTCCGACGTGCTGCCCACCGCGTGGCAGGGCGTCGAGTACGCCGACGTGCCCGAGGGCGGCACACTCGTCGTGCTCGGGCTCGGGCCGATCGGGTCGATGGCCTGCCGCATCGCGGCACATCGCACGGCGGCCAATGTGATCGGCGTGGATCTGGTGCCCGAACGGCTCGACCGCGCGCGCCCGTACTGTTCGGAGGTCGTCGATCTCCGGCGCGAGGACGTGGCAGAGGTGGTGAACGCCTACACGGCCGGCCGTGGCGCCGATGCGGTCATCGACGCCGTCGGGATGGAAGCGCACGGATCGCCGGTGGCCACGGCCGCCCAGGCCGCCAGCGGGTTTCTGCCGTCGCCGGTCGGACGCGCTGTCATGAAGCACGCCGGGGTGGATCGCCTCGCGGCGTTCAACATGGCGATCGCGGTCGTACGTAGGGGCGGCACGATCTCGCTATCGGGCGTCTACGGCGGCGCGGCCGACCCGGTGAACCTCATGACGCTGTTCGACAAGCAGGTCCAGCTGCGCATGGGCCAGGCGAACGTCAAGAAGTGGATCCCGGACATCATGGGACTGCTCACCGACGACGACCCGCTCGGCGTCGAGCAGTTCGCCACGCACCGGCTACCGTTGAGCGCCGCACCCGAGGCGTACGAGACCTTCCAGAAGAAGGAGGACGGCATGGTCAAGGTCGTCCTCACACCCTGAGCGTGAATACCTGATACCACTGATTTCAGCTCGCTCAGTTCCGGCAACATTACCGACGGGTAAGTTCGTTCAGGCATCGGCCGGAGGTCGCCGGAGGTCGCCGGAAGGTATTGTCGCCGCGATTCTGCTGTGGATCGGCTGGAGCGAAGATGGAGCACCGTGACACGAACAACGGCTTTCTCGGCATTGCTGACCGCGGCCGTATTGACCGCGGGCTGTGGTGGCGGCCAGGGGCAGAACTACACGGAGGCGACCCCGTCGGCGACGGCGGCCAACCCGTCAGAGCTGCCTGACCACCAGGCGCCCCCCGACCGACTCGTCGTGCGCGTGACGATCAAGGGCGGCAACGTGACGCCCACCAACGAGCAGTTGCAGGCCGAGGTCGGTCAACCGATCATCTTCCGCGTCGACAGCGACGTCGCCGACGAGTTGCACGTGCACTCGAATCCCGAGCACTCATTCAAGATCGAAGCCAGGCCAGGCCAGATGTTCCAGTTCACCGTCGCCGTGCCCGGCAAAGTCGACGTCGAACTGGATCAGCTGAACAAGACAATCGCCACCATATCCGTGCGGTGAACGCGGACCGATCGACCGCCGCGCGGCCGCCACGCTGATCAATACCGCGGGCCTACTGCGTCTTCGCCGGTGTGGTCGCCAGCCACGTTCTGGTTGGCGATGATGCTGGTGATGGTCGGCGATACATTCACCAAATTCACCGGGTTGTATCTCCTGTTCGGCGGGTAGGTTTCACCTCATGCGGGCGCTGATCATCACCGACGTTCAGAACGACTTCTGCGAGGGCGGCTCACTGGAGGTCAGTCGTGGCGCCGAGGTCGCCAGCGCCATCAGCGCGCTGCTGGCAGGCGACCACGATTACGCGCACGTGGTGGCCTCCAAGGATTTCCATATCGATCCCGGTGAACATTTCTCCGAGCATCCCGACTATGCGGTGTCGTGGCCGCGGCACTGCGTGGTCGGGACACCGGGCGCCGACTTCCATCCACAGCTGGAGACCGATGGTGTCGAGGCCGTCTTCCGCAAGGGCCAGTACGCGGCTGCGTACAGCGGCTTCGAGGGCATCGACGAGCACGGCACGCCACTGGCCGAATGGCTGCGGCAACGCGGCGTCGACGAAGTCGACATCGTCGGAATCGCGACGGACTACTGCGTGCAGGCGACGGCCGCGGACGCCGTGCAGGAAGGCTTCCGGACGCGGGTGCTGCTGGAACTGACGGCGGGCGTCGCGCCGGAGTCGACAGCCAAGGCGGTCGAGGGTATGCGCCTCGCAGGCGTACAGATCTCCTAGCTCAGTTCGCCGACAGTAGGGTCCACGGGGCTTCCCGACCACCTGGGGGGCCGTCCCGCCATGAAGGCGCGGACGCCTTCGGCCGCGTCGTCGTGGCCCATGACCGCGAGGTGGATCTCGGTTTCACGGCGGCCTACCGCGGCGCGGTCGAGGTCGAAGGAATCCCACAACAGCCGCTTACTGGCCGCGACCGACATCGGTGCGGTGTTTTCGGCAATGTCATGCGCTACGTCGAGGGCGGCAGGCAACACTTCATCGGCGGCGAGCACGCGGCTGCCCAGACCCAGCTCGACGGCCCGATGCCCATCGAATGTCGCTCCGGTCAAGAGTATTTCGGCGGCGTTGGCGATCCCGACCAAACGCGGCAGCACCCAGTGTGAGTAGGCGTCGCCGACCACGCCGCGCCGCACCTGCACGACGCCGTAGCGCGCGTCGGCGGCGAAGAATCGGATGTCGCACTGCAGCGCCAGCGTCAGACCCAACCCGATCGCGTGCCCGTTGACCGCCGCGATCACCGGCTTGCGACAGGGTCCAGGCGGGCACGTCGATACCGGCCGCGGTGAACCCCGGTCCGGGCGCGGCGAACGTGTCCTCGCCCTCGCCGAGATCGGCGCCCGCGCAGAACGCCGGCGGAGTACCCGTCAGCACGATGGCGCGGACGCCGTCGTCGCGGTCGCAGGTCAGGTAGGCGTCGGCGAGCTCCTCACGCATTCCGTCACCGACGGCATTGCGCTGCTTGGGCCGGTTGAGAGTGACAGTGGCCACACCACGGTCGATGGCCAGCAGCAATGTGCGGTATTCGGACGGAGGGTTCATTGGTTGCAATGCTGTCCCATTGGGCATTCCGTATCGTCGCCTTCGTTCGTATCCGTCGATTCCCTGGAGCCATCACCTTGACGCAAGCCGCCAACCAGCAGGTCACCCAGCTTGAGACCTGGCCTGGAAAGGCCTATCCGCTGGGCGCGACCTACGACGGCACGGGTACGAACTTCGCGCTGTTCAGCGAGGCCGCCGACAAGGTCGAGCTGTGCCTTTTCGACGCCGACGGGAGCCAGACCGCCTGCATCACGCTGCCCGAGGTCGACGGTTTCGTCTGGCATGGCTTCGTCCCGACTATCGAGCCCGGCCAGCGCTACGGCTACCGGGTGCACGGCCCGTACGATCCCGCCTCCGGCCACCGGTGCAACCCCAACAAGCTGCTGCTGGACCCGTACGCCAAGGCCATCGAGGGCAACTTCGACTGGAACCAGTCGCTGTTCGGCTACGACTTCGGCGACCCCGACAGCCGCAACGACGACGACTCCGCGGCGAGCATGCCCAAATGCGTGGTGATCAACCCGTACTTCGACTGGGGCGTCGACCGTCCGCCGGGCCACGAGTACGCCGACACCGTCATCTACGAGGCGCACGTCAAGGGACTCACCAAGACGCATCCCGACATTCCCGAGCAGCATCCGCGGCACCTACGCCGCCGTCGCCCACCCGGTGATCATCGAGCATCTGCAACGTTGGGCGTCAACGCCATCGAGCTGATGCCGGTGCACCATTTCGCCAACGACTCGACGCTGATCGACAAGGGCCTCTCGAACTACTGGGGTTACAACACCATCGGGTTCCTCGCGCCGGACTCCAAGTACAGTTCCAGCCCCAACCCCGGCGGCCAGGTTCAGGAGTTCAAGGCGATGGTGCGCGCCCTGCACGAGGCGGGCATCGAGGTGATCCTCGACGTCGTCTACAACCACACCGCCGAGGGCAACCACCTGGGTCCGACGCTGTCCATGCGCGGCATCGACAACGCCGCCTACTACCGCCTCGTCGACGACGACAAGCGCTACTACATGGACTACACCGGCACGGGCAACAGCCTCAACGTCGGCCATCCGCACTCGCTGCAGCTGATCATGGACTCGCTGCGGTACTGGGTGACCGAGATGCACGTCGACGGGTTCCGCTTCGACCTGGCCTCGACGCTGGCCCGGGAGTTCTACGACGTGGACCGACTGTCGACGTTCTTCGAACTCGTACAACAGGATCCGACGGTCAGCCAGGTCAAGCTGATCGCCGAACCATGGGATGTCGGGCCCGGCGGATACCAGGTCGGCAACTTCCCGCCGCAGTGGACGGAATGGAACGGCAAGTACCGCGACACCGTGCGCGACTACTGGCGCGGCGAGCCGGCCACCCTCGACGAGTTCGCCTACCGGTTGACCGGATCGGCGGATCTCTACGAGAACACCGCCCGCCGTCCCGTCGCATCGATCAACTTCGTCGTCGCCCACGACGGGTTCACCTTGCGGGATCTGGTGTCCTACAACGAGAAGCACAACAAGGCCAACGGTGAGGACAACAACGACGGCGAGAGCCACAACCGGTCGTGGAACTGCGGGGTCGAGGGTCCGACCGACGATCCGGAGATCAACGCGCTGCGCGCGCGACAGCAGCGCAACTTCCTGACGACACTGCTGCTGTCGCAGGGTGTGCCGATGATCGCGCACGGCGATGAGCTCGGCCGCACCCAGCAGGGCAACAACAACGTTTACTGCCAGGACAACGAACTCTCCTGGATCGACTGGGAGAATGCCGATTCCGACCTGATCGAGTTCACGCGCACCGTGTCGGCTCTGCGCGCCGCGCATCCGGTGTTCCGGCGGCGGCGGTTCTTCTCCGGTAGCCCTGTGCGCAGGCGCGGCGGCGACAGGCTGCCCGATATCGCGTGGTTCGCCCCGGACGGCTCGGAGATGGGCGACGAGGACTGGGACTCCGGATTCGCCAAATCGATTGCGGTGTACCTCAACGGCCAGGGCATACCCGATCTCGACGTCCGTGGTCAGCGGGTCACCGACGATTCCTTCATGCTGTGTTCAACGCCCACTACGAGGCGATCGAGTTCGTGTTGCCACCAGATCAATTCGGCACCGACTGGGTTCCGGTGATCGACACGTCGGCCGCCGCCGGCGATGACGCAAAGAGCCACCGGGCCGCCGCGAAGGTGTCCGTCGACGCCAGGTCGGTGTTGGTGCTGCAATCGGCGGCGGTCAGCGAGAGGTAGTCACTTCTCGACGTCGTAGAACGAGTCGCCGTCCTCGGGGGTGCCGTCGATCTGACCACGCGCGGTCCCGTGTTGCCCAGGGTCGAGGCGGTTGAGTTCGTCGTCGGCCATGGACACAGTTTCCCGGCCGGAGTCGTCGGCGTCGCGGGGATCGACTGCATCGGGCCCGACGTCGGGAACCTCGTCGGCGAGGCGCTCGTCGAGCGTCTCGTCCTCCCGCGCCTCGATCCAGCGCTCCGGCGGATCGACCACCTCGTCGCCGTCATCGTTGCGCACCTCGTCGGAGTCGAGCTGCTCTTCCGGTGTTAGGGGATTGTCGTCGGATACGTCGCGTGCCATGCCTGCCATGTTGCCCGAAGCGCTCATCGGCTAAACCGGCGACCTCTAGTCACAGATACTTCGCAGAAGCGTTGCGCCCCAGCATTCTTGCCGCGGAAATCCCGAAACCGTACCCGCGGGTATGGTACGGTCTGCACCTGTAGCAATCGTGGCCGTCGCGTCGGCACAGAGCATTAACCTGTGCCGTCGGCTGGGCGGGCCGGAATGGGGCCGACGAGCGGCGGCACCTAGCGACGGCCGCGGTTGCTAGTCATTCGAGTTGACCCCGGCAGATTCTTGCCATTTCAATCTTCGCGTGCGTAAGTAACGCCGTGTGCTGCCCCTTGACGCCGGCGCGCCGTACGGGCGGCCCGTTGACGGCGGACTACTGGGTCGACGCGGGGTTCGCCGATGCCTGGGCCAACCTCCACGACGAACAGCGACAACGTTTCGAGGTCCTGCGCACCGTCGATGGCCGGGAACGCCTCGAAGAGATGGCACGACGCGTCGCACACGCAGGACCCGCCCGCACCGCTGCGTAGACGCGTCCTTGATCTCATGCTCCGTCGATAGCCCGGCTGGGCGTCAGACCGGTCTTACCGTCGAGATACTGCAACAGGTGATGAGCAGCCAGTTCGATGTCCTTGTGCCGCCATTCGGCCGCCCGGTAGACACAGGCGATCAGCCCGGTGCGGTGAAGCCTTCGCAGGTCGCCGTACACGAAGGCGTAGCGCGCCTTGGTGCCGTCGGTGGCGCCCTCGGTGAGCCCGAGATGCCACCGCGCGTAGTCCTCCCATGTATGCGATTCAAGGTAGGCGTTCTGCGCATCAGCACGCGGCTGTACGTCCCCCCAGTCGCTGTCGAGGACGTACTGACGCGCGTCGATCAACTCGCGCGCTTTTGCCACCGCGTCGTCGTTGAGCGAGTACTTCGCCATGGTGACACTCTCCTTCAGCTAGCGACGCATCGCCCGCAGGGCGTCAGCCAGGGTCCACACCGAGATGCCCAGCAGCGCAATGTCTTTCATCAGGAATCCACCCGTCAGTGACAGCGCCGGGAATCCACCCTGCGAAGCCTCGAATACCCCGGTCGTGGTGAACATGAAACTTATCGTCGAGGCGAACAGGACGATGGAGAGCAGGCTGCCTCCCGCGGACAGCTTGGGCCACCACGGCTTGACCGCGAGCAATACCGCGGCGGCGATCTCGAAGACGCCGAGTAGCGCCGCGAACGTGGACACCGAGAAGACGTCGTACACCCAGCTCATGAACGGGCTTTCGGACACCAGCGGCACGATGCCCTCGGCCTCGTACCGCATGAATTTCAGTCCGCCGTACCACAGCAGGACGATGACCAGGCCATAGCGCACGATCAGGCCGGCCGCGCTGTCGAAGGTGTTCTTCTGCGTGGGTTCGATCTGTTGGGTAGTCATGCAGCGGTAGTGCGGCGAACCGCCCCCACCGTTACAACGCGCCGGGTCAGCCGACGATACGGGCGATCGACTTCAGTGGAATCGGCAGCCAACTCGGCCGGTGCCGCGCTTCGTAGCCGGCCTCGTACACGGCCTTGTCGAGTTCATACGCAAGGAGCAGTTCCGCGGCGTCGCGCGGATCGGCTCCCGACACCTCGGCATACCCGTCGCAGAACGATCCGGCGTTGCGGTCCACCCACTCGCGGGCCCGCGCGCCGAGTTGGCGGTCCCGATCCTCGTCCCGGGAGTCACTGGACTGGTCCATCAGGCGCTGGTACGCCGCGTACTCGTAGGACCTCAACATTCCCGCCACGTCACGCACGGGTGAATCGGGCCGCCTGCGCTCGTCGAGCGGCTGTCCGGGCTCACCTTCGAAGTCGATCAGCAGCCAGCCCTCCGGGGTGCGCAGCACCTGGCCGAGATGCAGATCGCCGTGCACGCGCTGCACCACGATCTGCTCCTCGGCGAGCTTGCGATAGCGCTCCTCGATCAGCGGGACGTATTCCCCGAGTTCGGGCACCGCCTTCGCGACCGCCGCCAACCGCTCCAGCATGGTGTCGGTGGGGAACGCGGCGGTGGCCGTGTCCGAGCTTCTCGGCCAGAGTCGCGTGCACGGAGGCGACCGCTTCACCCAGCCGGAAGGATTCGCCGGCGAAGTCGCCGCCGACCTCGTCGGCATACAGGTCACCTTCGGCGAACAAGTCACGGGTGCTGGCCAGCGCCATGTCCCAACCCTCGGCGGAATTGGCCGCAAATGCGGTCACCATGCCGAGCGCGCATGGCTGGCCGTCCCAGGTCGTCTCGAAGGATCCCAGCAACCGTGCCACGTGCGCGTTGCCTGCCCGCGCCAGCACCCGGTTGAGTTCGATGTCGGGATTGGTGCCTGCGGTGATGCGGCGGAAGATCTTGAGGACGGCTTCCTGCTCGAACACCACGCTGGTGTTGCTCTGCTCGGCGCCCATCAACCGCGGCGCCATGTCGAGCGGCAGTGTGGCGTCGGGCTCCTTGACGAAGCGCACAGTCGCATCGGCCGGGCCGACCGTGGCCGACGTGTCGATCAGCGACAGCAGATACTGCCCGGCTGTGGGGTCATAGAGAGCGTCGTACGCGGTGCGGTCGCCAGCCGGATCAGGCGAGCTCCCGATGATCGCCACTTCGGCGTACTCCTCGATGGGACCGGCGTCATTCCACTGCACGATGACCTGATAGCGCTCGGATGTGCCGTCGGTGTACGACACGTCGAGCAGCACGAGGTCGAGGTCGTCGCGCAGCGGAACGCAGACCGCCGGCTCGGCTGAGGCGAGTTCGCGGCTGCGCCCGGCGTACCAGCGTTGCTGCGGGAGCCATTCATCGAAAGGTAGGTTCACGGCGCAACTCCAGGTTCCGGTTCAGGTTCACGCAGCGCGAACCAGTAGAACCCATGGCCGGGCAGGGTGAGCAGGTACGGGAGCTGACCGACGCGCGGGAATTCGACGTGCCCGGTCATCTCGACCGGGGTGTAACCGTTCCAGTGCTGCAGGTTCAGCTCGATGGGCTGCGGGAAACGCGAGAGGTTGTTGACGCACAGCACGGTGCCGCCCTGTTCCTCGTCTTCCATCTCGCGAACGTACGTCAATACCGACGGGTTGGACCCGCTGAGCTCGCGGAAGGTGCCGATGGCGAATGCGTCGTGGCGTCGCCGCACGGCCAGCATCGTGCGTGTCCAGTTCAACAGCGACGTCGAGCTGTCGCGCTGCGCCTCGACATTCACCGACTGATAGCCGTAGATCGCGTCCTGGTTGGGCGGCAGATACAGCCGTCCGGGATTGGCGGTGGAGAATCCCGCATTGCGGTCCGGTGCCCACTGCATCGGGGTGCGAACGCTGTCGCGGTCGCCGAGCCAGATGATGTCGCCCATCCCGATCTCATCGCCGTAGTACAGCACCGGCGATCCCGGCAGGGACAGCAGCAGCGCGGTGAACAATTCGATCTGGTTTCGGTCGTTCTCCAGCAGCGGGGCCAGTCGCCGTCGGATGCCGACGTTGGCCTTCATCCGCGGGTCCTTGGCGTATTCGGCGTACATGTAGTCGCGCTCTTCGTCGGTGACCATCTCGAGCGTCAGCTCGTCGTGGTTGCGCAGGAAGATGCCCCACTGCGCCATGTCCGGAATCGGCGGCGTCTGGGCCAGGATCTCGGAGATGGGGAATCGCGATTCGCGTCGGACCGCCATGAAGATTCGCGGCATCAGCGGGAAGTGGAACGCCATGTGGCATTCGTCGCCGCCGGTTTTCGGATCACCGAAGTACTCGACGACGTCGGCGGGCCACTGGTTGGCCTCGGCCAGCAGGACACGTCCGGGGAACTCGTCGTCGATGACCTTGCGGCAGTGCCGGAGAAATGCGTGCGTCTCGGGCAGGTTCTCGCAGTTGGTGCCCTCACGCTCGAACAGGTAGGGCACGGCGTCGAGGCGGAAACCGTCGATGCCGAGGTCCAGCCAGAACCGCAGGACGTCGATCATGGCTTCCTGCACAGCCGGGTTGTCGTAGTTCAGGTCGGGCTGGTGCGAGAAGAACCGATGCCAGTAGAACTGGCGTCGTACCGGGTCGTACGTCCAGTTGGATTCCTCGGTGTCGACAAAGATGATGCGGGCGTCCTCGTACCGCTCACTGGTGTCGCTCCAGACGAAGAAGTCGCCGTACGGGCCGTCAGGGTTGCGCCGCGACTCCTGGAACCACTCGTGCGAATCCGACGTGTGGTTCATCACCAGGTCGGTGATGATGCGGATCCCGCGGCGGTGCGCCGCGTCGAGCAGCTCGACAAAGTCATCGACGGTGCCGAACTCGGGCAACACCTTGTAGAAGTCACGAATGTCGTAGCCACCGTCGCGCAGCGGCGAATCGTAGAAGGGCGGTAGCCAAAGACAATCCACCCCAAGCCATTTCACGTAGTCGAGACGATCTGTCAGTCCGCGCAGATCACCGATGCCATCGGAGTTCGAGTCGTGGAACGCGCGCACCAGCACTTCGTAGAAGACTGCGTGCTTGAACCAGGTGCGGTCCTCGGGCAATACGCGCGCGTGTTCGAAGTCCTCCGCGGTCGGATGCTCGACCACGCCGTTCTCGACGTGGCTGCCTTCAGCTGGGTCGTGAGCGTTGGTTAAGTCCATACAAGCTTCAAACCTACCCATGTCCGACGGAATTGAATCGCCCAAAATCTGCCGTTCTGCGGCGCCTCACTTTGACGACTGCATCGCGACAGACAAGGATTACCCGCACGCGTTGGCGCGGTCTTGCGTGACAGAACCGGACACTCGTCACTGAATGTTTGCTCCGCTATCCCATGACGTCGTTTTGGCCGGTAACTGTGGCGATGGGAATCGAGACGTTCGGTAACTCGTTCTGTCGGCGACTTGCCTGGTGACGGCGGTGCCGTGGGGGGCATTCGCCGACGTCGGCTGGGTCGGATTGGTGCATTTGGGGGCATCGCAGTTCCGGTAGCATTTTCGTCGTGACGGCCGAGGGGGCTTGCCGAGCACTCAGCGGGGAGCTGATTGCCGAGCGGAGTGACAGTGACTGAGGATTTGCGCGTCGATACCGCGCTTGTCCGTCAATCCGGTGGCAAGCTGCAGACCATCGCGGGATCGATCCCCGAGCCGCCCGCGGCGTTCAGCCCCGCCGGTGCCGACGCTCTGTCGACGGCGATCGCCGGCAGGGTGGCCGAAGTGGTCGATCCGGTGATTGCTCAAATGCCGATCACCAAAGACGAGCTGACCCGCTTCGCCCAGAACGTGTTGACCGCGGCGGACAGCTACGACTCGGCAGACCAGCGGATCGCAGAGGAGATTCTGAAGCGTCTGGGTCTGTTCGACGAGGCAGGAGCCGGCGGTGGCGGCTCTGCGGGCGGCGAAGCCGGGGGAAGTGCGGCGGGCACGGCGGCACCGACTGGTTCGGTGGGGTCGCCGGCCGCGGGTGGTGGACAGTCCGATCAGATGGGCCAACTGATGCAGATGCCCATGCAGATGGCTCAGCAGGCCGCGCAGATCCCGATGCAATTGGCGGCAATGGCCGCGGCGATTCCGCAGGCGATGATGCAAGGCGTTCAGAGCGCCGTGCAGCAGGCGAGCCAGCTGTCGGAGATGTCGGGCGCCGGCGAGGACGCGCTCGACGAGGAAGACCTGGAGCGCGATGCTGACGAGGCCCGCCCTGACGATGAGGCGGAGCAGCGACCAGACGAAGCGGCGCCAGGCTACTCAGGTGGCGAGCGGGTGCCCGAGCCGGCTCCGCAAGACTCACGACCAGAGGCGCCGCCTGCGCCCAAGCCCGCGCCGACTCGTCCGGCCGATGCGGGGCCGGAGATCGGACTGTGAGCTTTCAGCCGCCCGGCGGTCCGCCACCTCCACCCCCTGCCGGTGGGCCGCCGCCTGGGAATCCTCATCCGCCGCAAGGCTATCCGGGGCCACAAGGACCGTGGCCGCAACAGCAACCGTGGGTCGCTGGTCCCCCGCCGAAGAAGCGTGGCAACGGCTGGAAGTGGGGACTGGGAGCGCTGGCGCTGTTGGTCGTCATCGGAGTGACTGCAGCAGTGACGATTTCGGTCACCAAGGACCGCGGCGACGGTGGTCCCGGCCCGAGCGGTGACACCTTCGGTCTGGCAAGCGCCGATGACAAGGGCCCCGCGAACATCATCACGGAAGATCCCAGTTGCGCGGCGTGGGGACCGATCAACGACACCTTTGTTGACGTTAGCGAAAAGGCTGGGACAAGCGCGACCGCAGCTATACCTGCCGACAGAGTGGACACCTGAGCAGCGCGCCCAATACGAAGAGGTCGGAAAGGCGGCACGCGCAGCTGCAGACCAAACCGTCGCCCTGGCGAAACTCACACCGCACCGAGTGATGCGCGAGATCTACGAACAGTTCATCGCATACGCGCGCGCCTACAGCGAAGCGATACCGAGTTACACAGTCCGACGATGACCGTCTGGCGGGTGTAGTCACCGGCTACGACGTCAGTCCTCGTCTACGCCTGCGCCGCAATTTCCTACGGCTCTGCTCAAGCGCGCAGCCCGCTGGTGCCCGCCCCCCCGTCGCCGTCCGATGGTCGCTGCGCTATCGGATCCCGCACGAGCCTCAACGATTCCTGATCTCGCCGGACGCGACTTGTCCTGAGTGGTACCGGCTGCTCGACCAGTTCAATTCGCGAAACAAAGGCATGGCAAGCGATCGATCCAGCGATCTCCGCCAGTGACTGGAGTCCCGAACAGCGAGCAACTGTGGACGCTGTCATCCCGGTAATGAAGAGCCAAGCCGACGCATTGGAAGAGTTGGGGCTGTCGAGTTCTAATCCCGTGATTCAAGACTTCGCGACCTTCGCCGCGCAGTATCGCCGCGCTTATGCAGAAGCGTTGCCGACTTACACATCGGCGGATTCCTACCTCTCGGAGTACTTCTGCGCCGGATCACCTCGCTCATTTACCAAGCTTGCAAAGCGGCCGAGGGGTAAGCGATGGGCATCGGAGGCCACCCGATCCCTACGGCATGACGCATCCACCGGCTTGGCCTGATGTCGACGAGGACGTACTCGTAGCTGCGCGCGATGCGTTCGACGAAGTCTCGAACACTGTTGGTCGTCAACTGGACGCAGCGAGCAGCAGAAGCGCTTGAGATGTTCGGTGGTGTTGGCATTTGGTCGGGCGGGGCGCGCGCGCGCGGCAGAGCTTGCTCTTGACAAGCGGATCACAGACCTTGAGTCGGTCGAGAACAAGCTCGATGCGTCGGCCAAGCTCTGTTCGATGACTGCGGCACGAGCAGTGGTCGATGCCAAGAATCAGATCATCGGCAACGTTGAAGCCGCGAATCGCGTGATTCAGAACATCTTGGACAGCGACGAGATCGACGACAATGACAAGGATGCGGCCATCCAGAAGGTCGTGGACGTAGATGCGCGGCGAGAACGTCGAGGTCGTCTCCACAGCTGGCTCGCGGATCTCCGGTAAGCCACCGCCCGCAGCCGAACTTCCAAGTCAATCCGGAGATGAAGTTCTGTGGTTCGGCCCAAACAAGCCCCGCGAGGCACCGCCACCGCCGAGCTCCGTCGAGCCAGACCTTAGCAAGCGCCGAAGGCACCGTCCGCTCGTCACTCGCCGGACGCTGCCCGCGTGGCACCCGAACACGATGTTGCTCCAACACCTCTCGATCCTCCGAAGCGCCGCCGCCTCCGGAGCCGACCTGCCGAATACCTCCGGTGCCAGCTACGCCCAATGCTGACTTCAACTCGAGCGCCCGCCGAACCGCCCAAAACCCCACCAGCACCACCCCCTGTCTCACCCGCACCCGCAGAAGTGCCCCCGCCAGCGGCAGGACCGGGCATGCCCGGTATGCCTGGCTTCCCCGGAATGCCCAGCGCCCCAGGCTCTCCCAGTGCGCCCTCCACGCCGAGCGTAAGTTCGCCCGCAAGTCCGCTGTCGACGCCATCCGCCCCTTCGACGTCCGCTCCGAGCGCGCCTAGTACTGCCAACTCGGCACCTTCTACGCCCCAAACGCAGTTGACCGAGTTCCAGAAGGCAATGGCGGAGGCGGCGACCAAAGCGGCCCAAACACCCCTCCCACCAACACAACCGGTCACACCGATGGGTTCCGCTCCGATCGCGCAACCACTGGCTTCCCCAGCGATCCCGGATGCCCCGGCTGCGCGGCGACGTCCCAAACCGTTTCTGCCCCGGGTCCGACAGCAGGCGCCACCGCAGCGCCGGTCGCGCCGACACCGGGTTCCAGCGCTCCCCCAGCGCCGCCAGTGCCGCTCGGCCCCCCAGCGACACCACCACCCGCGGCGCCCGTCACACCTGCGGGCCCAGCCGGCCCGACCGCTGCACCTGCTGCAGCGTGCCGGTGCCAGCACCGTCGGAGCACCTGCGCCAGTGCCGGTTTCGGCCGCTCGCGCCCATCGTGAAGCGGCCGCCGCAGCAGCAACCGCGGGTGCCCTACGCCGTCGCTCGACCGGCAACGATCCCGCGATGCTGGCCCAGCGTATCGGCGCCGCCCTCAACGCCGGCATCACCGACGTCGGCTTCTTCTGGGTCACCGGCCTGGCCAAGGACGGAACTATCGTCGTCGCCAACAACTACGGTCTTGGCTACATACCCGAGGGCCTCAACTTGCCGGAACAAGTCAAGATGGCCACCGCCGACGAAAGTATCCCTGCCGCCGTCCGCGGCACCTGGGCGACGTATCCGATTCTCGCTCTTCACGGTTGGGCTCAGCATCACGACACCGACCTGCGCGCCGTCATCGCCACCGAGGACCAGTTCAAGGGGTTCGATCCAGGCGCTCCAAAGATCGTCCTGCGCCCAGACGACATTCCCGAGAACGGATTCATCGAAGGCCGTCACCGCCTGCAGGTGATCGCCCCCGATGCCGCAATGAAATTGGCCGCGGTGAGCAGCATTGGTCTGGCCGACCTCTTGCCTCCAGCCTCCACCGACGCCAACCCGCCCGAGGATCGTCGGTCACAGCTGTGGTTCGAGGTGTTCCGCCCGCTCTTGAGCAACGTGCCCGACCGCGCCGCCGTGCAGCTCGCGGCCTTCGTGACCTACGCTGACCATGCGCAGGAGCTGGCCCTGTACCGTGCGCACACTGCCGCCGAGCACGCCGACCAGCGCGCAGCGATCGCCGACTGGATCTACTGGCAGCACCTGAGTGTGTTGATGTCCGACGCCGTCGCCACCGACGCGACGGTCTGACCGAAGACGCGATCGAATCTCTCGACACGTCAACCTGTTTGAGCTCGATACGGTGTGGGCGGTGACCCGCGTCGCCGGTGACTGAATTAGTTGTTGGTTGTTGGTGGTTTCGGTTCGAAGGGTGTGTACCACCGCCAGTCGGCGCGTTCGCCGAGGGGGCCGCGGTAGGGCGCCACGTCGGGTGGGGGCCGGTTCGGCGGGCGGGCAAGTGATCCGGGGTTGAGTTGGTGGCCATCACTGTCGGTGACGGTGAGGCTGTCGGGGGGTCCGGTGATGGTGATGCCGCCGCGGTGGTGCAGCCGATGATGGTAAGGACAGACCAGCACGAGGTTGTCCAGGTCGGTGGCCCCGCCGTCTTCCCAGTGCCGCAGGTGGTGGGCGTGCAGGCCGCGGGTGGCCCCGCAGCCGGGGACCGCGCAGGTGCGGTGACGGTATTCCAGGGCGCGGCGCAGGCGGCGGTTGATGGTGCGGGTGGCCCGTCCGGCGCCGAGGAGCTGCCCGTCGCGGTGAAACCACACCTCGCAGGTGGCATCACAGGTCAGGTACCGGCGGTCAGCGTCGGTCAGCAGCGGGCCCAGATGCAGGGCGGCGATCTTGTCTTTGACGTCGAGGTGCACCACGACGGTGGTGTGCTGGCCGTGCGGGCGGGCGGTGACGTCGGCGTCCCAGCCGGCCTCGATCAGACGCCATGAACGCATCACCGGTGTTCGGGAACGGCGGCAGCTGATCCGAGCCGGTATCGTCGGGGTCGTGATCGCCGGTGTCGTGGTCGCGTTTCCACTGCGCGATCAGCGCATCCAGGTGCGACCGCAGGGCGGCGTCGAAGGTGGCCGCCTCTACCTGCCCGAGGGTGATGCGCCAGCAGGCGCCGTGCTCGGTGGTGGTCTTGATGATCGAGCGTTGCGGTTCGCGCGGGCGCCGGGTCGGGGCGGGGTTCGAGTTTGACTGCGGTGCGCAGTTGGGTGACGGTGGCGACCTGAGCCAACTCGACGTAGTGCGCATCGCAGCCCTGGCCGCCGCGGGTGGCGATGACGCCGACCTGATCCAGAGAGAGTCGACCCTGGCGCATCTGCGCGGCGCAGAGCGGAAACTCCTCGAGCCGGTCGGCGATGGCCGCGACGGTGGCCGCGTTGGCCGGCGATATGCCGGTTTTCCACGCGATCAACGCCGTCATCGACCGCGCCCCGGTGATCCCGATCAGCTGGTCGCGATCCATTTCGGCGGCGATCTCCACGATGCGCGCGTCGATGGCGTTGCGCTGACCGGTCAACTCGGCCAGCTCGCCGAACAACACCTCAAGACGATCCTTCGGGCGCACACCCACCGCATCAGACGTGGCGAGTGAGGACATAACCCCATCAAAGCACGCGGGGTCCGACATTTAGCGTGGGAGTGGGTCCGCGGGTGGTCGTGGGTCCGACTGGGACACATGGTGATCCCTGGAATTTGAGTGGCCGCCCGCGGGTTCGGTGTCTGGTCAGGCGGTGTCCTTATTCGGGAACTTGGAAGCCAGCCGATTGGGTGTGGACTCCTGCTTAGAGAATGTCTGGGCCGTGGCCGCGGGTATCAGTCACCTGACAACGGGACGTGACTGATAGGAGACGTAGGTGTCGTTGACACTGGGTATCGACGTGGCGGTGCGGGCAGCGCACCAGGCGACCCTGGCCCGTGACGGGGCCACGGTGTGGCGTGGCAGAAAGTTCTTTTCTCGACCAGCGGATCTGGAACGGTTGTGGGCCGATCTTGACCTCGATGATCCGGGCGAGCTCACGGTGGTGCTCGAACCCACTCGTAACGCCTGGATTGTGGTAGCAGAGTGGTTCCGCCGCCGCGGCGCGAAGGTGGTGATGGTGCCGACGACGCAGTCGGCGGACCTGCGTAAGTACTACTCCAAGCACACCAAGAATGACCGCATCGACTCTGAGCTGCTGGCCCGGCTGCCGCTGCTGCATCCCGCTGGGCTGCGTGAGTATTCCGGGCAGGGGCCGGCTGATCCGTTGCGTCGGCTGGTCAAGCAGCGTTCGACAATGGTCAAGCGCCGCACCGCAGTTCATTCCCGCCTCGATGCCCTCGTCGAGCTCCTGGGCCCGGCCTGGTATGCGGTACTCGGGTCGAATTACGGCAACGCTGCACTGGAGTTGTTGGCTCGCTACGCCGATCCTCATGCGGTGATCCGGCTCGGCCAGGCACGCTTGAGCAGGTTCTTGATCGCCCGCTCCCGCGGTGTCTGGCGAGACGACCACGCTGCGGGTCTGCTCGCCGCGGCCAAGGAGACACTCGCGTTATGGGGTGAGGACGGAATGAACTTCGCCGAACTCGCCGAAGACATCGCCCATGAGGCCGACCAGGCACTGTTCTTGACTCGCCAGATCAAGCAGATCGATGAGCGGGTCGCCAACCTCTACGCCGATGCAGACCCCAACGGCATCGTCGTCTCGGCGCCCGGTGTCGGACCGACTATCAGCGCAGTCATCGCCGGCCGGCTGGGAGATCCACACCGGTTCACCTCGTTATCCGCCATCCGCGCCTACTCCGGTCTGATACCCAAGGTCAGCCAGTCCGCAGTGTCGAAGGTCGAATCGAATATCACCAAGGCCGGTGATCCACTGCTACGGGAGATGCTCTTCGCCGCAGCCGATGCGGCCCGCAAGATCGACCCTCAACTGGCTGCCAAGTACCAGCGTCTGATGGCCGGTGACCGGCACCATTGCTCGGCGATCTGTCACGTGGCCACGCTGCTTCTGACCCGGATCGCGACGTGCATGCGCAACGGCGAGCACTACGTCCTGCGTGACGTCGACGGCACCGTCATCACCGACTCCGAAGGCCGAGCCATCGTCAAAGAGCGCTACCAACTCGACCCCCGCCGGCGTGACCACGTCCGCCATAAGCTCATGCGTGAGCGCCGCAATAAGGCGGGCCAGGAGTCACAGGAGTCGCCAAGCGCTCCAACAAGTCAGTTATTGCTGCCGCAGTTGGTATTCGACGGCTTCGCCGGCCATGCGCAGGCGTTGACATCTGTCGTGCTGCCATAGCCACCTCCGACGAATACGCCGTAGGCGCCGCCGTTGGTGCCGGTGTAGGTCGCGCCACCGCCTCCCCCACCGCCGCCTTCGTTCTCGACGACCAGAGACCAGCCCGCGCCTTCGAGTGCGGTCTTGTACGCGTCCATGACCTCGGTAGGCGCTCCGTTCACGAGGAAGTGCTTGTGCACGCCGCTCTCTTGAATTCCGTCGGGACCGTCGGTCCGCTGACTGTCCGCCGGGGTGGGTATCAGCGATGGCAGATCCGCACTCGCCGACGTCGGTGCAGCAGTCGCCGACGTGGCGGTCGTGGTCGCCGACACCGTCTCGGTGACGGTCGTGGAGTTCGATTCACCGGAGCCGCCACACGCTGCCGTGACCAACCCCACGGCCAACACGGCGGGAACTACGCCATATCTGTTGCGCACCATAATTACTCCTCATCTTTGACGGGTCCCGCTGTCATCGAGCAGCCGATGGTAGCGGCACTGCCCATGCGTCGCCCTGCTCACGGTCGAGCACCGTCTGCCCCTTGTTCTTCAGGCCGAAGTATGTAGACCGACAAGCTCACGCCGATGATCACGGTGACATAGACGATGAACATGGTCACGTGGTCAGGCTTGGCGGCCTGGTACAGCATCGGGGCGGTACCCCCGAACGCGGAGTTCGCGAGCGCGTAGCCCAAACCCACTCCCAGGGCGCGGATTTCCGCGGGGAACAGCTCAGCCTTCACTATCGCGTTGACCGATGTGTAGCCGGTGATGATGACGTAGCCGACGGCCAGGAGCAGGAACGCCATGACTGCGGATTGCGTCTCCGGGAGATACGTCAGAAGGACGTAGGTGTAGATGACGCCGGCACCACCAAAGAAGACCAGCAGCGGTTTGCGCCCGACCCTGTCGCTGATCATGCCGCCCACTGGTTGCAGCAGCATCAGGAAGATCAGTCCCAACAGGTTCACCCACGTTGCGGTCAGCGCGCGATCAGAACCGAAGGTGGACTTGACGATTGCGGGTGCGTTGACGCTGTAGGTGTAAAACGCCACCGTGCCGCCCGCCGTAATGAGGAAGACGAGCAGCAGCGGCCGCCAGTACGTCGTGAACAACGTCTTCATGGAGCCGGCCTCGGGGTCCCTGCCCGAGCGGATCGCCTCCAGGTGCGACTCGCTGAGCGACTCGTCCATCGAGCGACGAATCCACAGCACCACCAGCGCGGCGATTCCACCGATGAAGAACCCGATCCGCCAGCCCCAGTCGTGCATCGCGTCGTCGTCGAGGAACTGCAGCGCAATCAGCAAAGTGAACTGCGCCAGCACGTGACCGCCGACGAGCGTGACGTACTGGAACGACGATAGGAAGCCGCGCCGATTCGCCGTCGCCGCCTCCGACATGTACGTCGCCGACGTGCCGTACTCGCCACCCGTGGCGAACCCCTGCACCAGTCGAGCGACGACCAGGATCACCGCCGCCCACCAACCGATGACCTCGCGGGTGGGCATGACCGCCACGACGAACGAGCACCCCGACATGACGGTGACGCTGAACATCAGGGCGGCCTTACGGCCCCGCCTGTCGGCGAAGCGGCCGAAAAACCAGGAGCCCACCGGGCGCATGAGGAACGTGACCGCGAAAATCGCGTAGATGTAGACCGTCGAGTTCTTGTCGGCCTTGTCGAAGAACTGCGCCTCGAAGTAGGACGCGAAGACCGTGTAGACGTAGACGTCGTACCACTCGACGAGATTGCCTGCGGAGCCTTTGATGGTGTTCAGGACGGCCCGCCGGGTGCTCGTCGGAGCGCGTGTCGGACCCGACGGGCTGGGCGGCGTACTGGATACCGGCGCCCCCTCGCTCATGCAGGCGACGCTAGCCCGGCCTGCCTCTTGATCGAAGGAGTTTGCGCTTGGCGGGCAGAACCGCTTTCCTGTTGGGGTGACTGAACTGAATCGTCGCCGCGTCATGCAGCTTGCCGGTCTCGGCGCGCTGGCGGCCAGCGTGTCTTTGCCCGTCGCCAATGCCGAGCCGTCGACCAGCGATTATCGCTTCGAGGACGACTTCGACGGCCCTGCCGGCTCAGCCCCGAACTTCTCCAAATGGGAGCCGGCGTACGAGCGCGAGACCATGGAAGACCCCACCTTCTGGGAGTTGCCCGGGAACGTCGGCCAGTACCGCGACGACCGGGAAAACCTGTTCCTCGACGGCAACTCCAACCTGGTGCTCCGTGCCGCCAAGGACGGCGACACCTATTACAGCGGCAAGCTCTTCGGCAAGTACCGGGGCGGCATCAACACCACCTGGGAAGCCCGGATCAAGTTCGACTGCCTGACCCCCGGATGCTGGCCGGCCTGGTATCTGGCCAACAACAGTCCCGGACAACGGCGGCGAGGTCGACATCATCGAGTGGTACGGCAACGGCAGCTGGGCCCCGGGCACCACCGTCCACGCCAACCTCAACGGCGGTGAACACGTCAGCCACACCATCGCGCCCGACAGTGCGTGGCACAGATGGCGCGCACAGTGGACGGACGTCGGGTATCAGCTTCTGGCTGGACCACACCGAGGGTGCGGCACCGTACTTCACCGTCACGCCCGACAGCCTGCCCAACTACCAGTTCAACACCCCCGGCTACACGCTGTTCCCAATCTTGGGTCTCGCGGTCGCCGGTTCGGGCGGCGGGGATCCCAGCGGTGGCAGCTACCCGGCCGAGATGCTCGTCGACTGGGTCCGCGTCTGGTAGACCGTCGCCCCGGCGGAATACTTCCGCCTCGATACGGACTTGAGCACTACATATCCGACGACGGGAGTGGTTCATGAAGTTCGGGATCTCCACATTCGTGACCGACGACGGCATCGACCCCGTATCACTCGCACGGGCGATCGAAGAGCGGGGTTTCGACTCGCTGGTGATCGCCGAGCACACGCACATTCCGGCCAGCCGGGAGTCGGCATACCCGATGGGTGGCGAGCTGCCGTCGATCTACTACCGGACGCTCGACCCGTTCGTCACGCTCGCCGCGGCTGCGGCTGTCACCTCCAGGATCGAACTGTTCACCGGTATCGCTCTGCTCATTCAGCGCGATCCGATCATCACCGCGAAGGAAGCCGCGAGCGTCGACCTCATCTCCGGCGGCCGGTTCGTGTTCGGCGTGGGCGCGGGCTGGAACATCGAGGAGTTGCGCCACCACGGCACGGACCCGAAGACGCGCGGTGCGCTACTCGACGAGCGCATCGAAGCGATCCGCGCGCTGTGGACGGACGAGCCCGCGGAGTTTCACGGCAGGTACGTCGACTTCGACTCGTCCTATCTACGTCCCAAGCCGGTCCGGAAACCGCATCCGCCGATCTACATCGGCGGCGACTCCGATGCCACCATCAAGCGGATCATTCGGCACGACGCGGGTTGGATCTCAAACCCGCTTCCCGTCGACCACCTGGCCAAACGAATCGGTCAGATCCGCGACGGTGGCGGCCACGACGTTCCACTGGCTCAATTCGGCACACCCGACAACCCGGAGTACTGGCGAGCCATCGAGGACCTCGGCTTCGGGCAGGTGGCGCTGCTGCTGCCGACCAAACCGCTCGACGAGTCATTGCGGATGCTCGACGATTTCGCCGCGCACGTCGCCGCGTATCGCGGCTAGAACCGTTGCGGCTCAGGCATTCCGGGCCGCGGCCTGGGCACGTTCCTTCATCGAGGCGACCACTCCGCCGTCGTTGAGGATGTCGGTGCCGGTGAGGTAGCCGGCCTTGGCGCTGGCGCAGAATGCGAGCAGATCGCCCATCTCCTCGGGCTTGCCCCACCGCGGGACCGCGGCGTCGGTGACCATGGCGCCCGCGCCGGCCTGCTCCTCGAGCCTGCCCATCTCGGTATCGATGGAGCCCGGAGAGACCGACACGATGCGCAGCCCCCGACCGTTGAACCTCTCGCACTGGGAGGTCGAATACCACCTGACGAAGCTCTTGCTGATGGCGTAGGCAATACCTGACCGCGCGTCCGGCCCGGCGATCTCACATGCCGCCAGCATCGCCGTCATGAAGACATCCTCATCGGTCAGCGCCGTCGGGAACTGCGCGGTGGGAATCAGCTCATCGGGCATGATGTGGGCCGCCATCGACGCCACGTTGACGATCGCGGCGCCCTCGGGCGCGGTCGCGAAGAAGACCTCGTCGACGTTGAGCGTGCCGATCGCGTTGGTCCTCATGACGTAATCGGCGTCACCCATGCTGGGGCTGACCCCCGCGGTATGGATCACCGAGGCGACGGTTCCGAGGCCGGATGCGGTCTCGAACAGTCGAATGACCGCCGCCCGATCGGTGACATCACAGTTCACGGCGGTGGCCGTGACTCCGAGATCCTTCAATGTCGCGGCGGCGGCATCGAGGCGTTCCTGCCTGACGTCGCACAGGACGACCCTGTGGTCCTGGCCGACGACCTTGGCCGTGGCCAGACCCATGCCGCCCGCGCCACCCGTGATAACCGACACCCGACTCATATCTGGACCGTATACGGAGTGCGGTGCCGTTACATTCTGCGGGTCGGGTGTATCAGAACCGAGCCCCGGCGTTTCACCATCACGTAGGGTGGTTATTCCGACTAAGTAGCCGGATGGGTCCCGACGCTTGGAGTGATGCTGATGCCTTCGATCAAGACCACTTTCTCCGCGTTCGCGGTCACCGGCGGGTTCGCGGCAGCAACGCTTGGCCTGGGCGCGCAGCGTCGGCGATCGCCCAGCCGCCACCGTGTTCCCTTCCCCAGGGCGAAGTGCCGCCGCCCAATGCACCGCCGAAGCCGACCGAGGTTTGGCTTGGAGAGCCCGTGGTGTGGACGTCGGGCTGGGGCGGCCGCTGGGGCGTGTGCAAGAACGGCCAGATGCTCACGCTGTCGTCAAACATCGTGACCGGCGGCGGCTAGCCTCAACAGCCGTACGCGGTGATCTCACGCATGTGCAGGCTGCGGGACCTCACTGCTTCGGTGGGATCAACACCGTGTAGAGATCTGTGATCACACCAGTCGTTGATCGATGGCCACGTCGAAACCTGACATGGCGGGCTGGCCGGTTCCCAATTGCTGTTGTAAGGCAACGCATTTCGATTCAAGCGCTTCGCGACCAGTGCTCACACCCTCGGCGTCGGTCCAGCGCAACTTCAGGTGCGTAAGTGCGGTCGATCGCCGCGCGTCGCTTGGTCTCGTCACGTTCGTTGAACACGTCGAGCAAGTTCGCGCGCATCAGGTCTTCGATCATGTCAACCATCATGCCTGCTGGACGCACGCGTTGCCCGCCCGAAGTACAACTCCTGGGTGGCGATGCAGACCAATTGGCCGGTCCGGTTGTACATGGTCGACGTGGTCAGTCCGCGGCCCGCGATGCCACTGGGCGAAACCTGGTCGGACAGTACCCAGTCCGACAGGTCGACGGGCCGGTGAAACCACAGCGCATGGTCGATGAGCGCGTTGAAGGAATCCAACGGCGTCTGTCGTCGCCGAGCGAGCGCCACCTCGACCATCGTCGTGCCCGACAGATAGGTCAGCAGACAGCTGTGCAGCACCTCGTCGGCAGGGACGAAACCGTTGGGCCGCCACCACATTCGCATTCGTGCGGGAGGCTCGGGCAGCTCGACGGCGAGGCGCGGTGGTGCGTCGACATAGCGCAGATCGAAGGGCTGCGGACGCACCCAATGGCCGCCGAGCTCGTCGGCATAGTCGGCCAACTGCTCCTGGATCGGCGGAAGTGTGTCGGGGTCGGCGACGTCGGGCCTGGGCTGGTGGTAGTCGAGCGCCTCGATCGGCGCACTGAACGATGCGAGCGCTTCGAGCAGGATCTGGCCGCTCTGGCGCGCCGTGATCTGACGAGTCGAGAGGGTTCCGCCGTCGCGTGCCACGTCGACGACGAAATCCACGGGTGCCCGGGCGTCTCCAGCTCGGACGTAGTACACGTGCACACTGTGCGGTGCCCGTCCGGGCGCCGTCCGACTCGCCGCCATCAACGCCTGGCCCGCGATATGGCCCCCGACGATATGGTGCGTCGCATTGTCGAGCTGCGCGGCGCGGAAGTGGTTCTCGCCGACACGTTCGACGTCGAGGGTGGCGATGACGTCGGCCAGATTCGGCGGGCGGTATGTCACCTGGGCATCATGCCCAACTCACCCGCAACGAAGTGTCAGCAGGGTGATCTCACTGGGCGCGAAGACCCGGAACGGTGGCCCCCAGAAGCCGGTGCCGCGGCTCGTGTAGAGCTGTGTCGTCTCACCGTGTCGACTCAGCCCCGCGACCACCGGCTGGTCCAGTCGGACAAGCAAATTGAACGGCCATATCTGACCGCCGTGGGTGTGACCGGAGACCTGCAGATCGACGCCGGCGCGCACCGCATGCGGGACCTGCTTGGGCTGATGTGCGAGCAGCAACACCGGAAGAGTGCGGTCGGCCCCGTCCAAAGCGGCCTCGAGATCCGCGCCGTGTCCATGGGCACCCGACCCCTCGGCGGTATCGTCGTCAACCCCGGCGACGACGAGCCGGTCACCGCCGCGTTCGACGACGACATGCCGATTGTGCAGTGCGGCCCAGCCGATTTCTTCCATGTAGTCCAGCCAGCCCTGGGCTTCGCTGAAGTACTCGTGGTTGCCGGTGACGTACACACGAGCCGAGCCGGCCCGCACCGCGGCCAGCGGGCTGGTCTGCTTCTCGCGTACGGCGACCGTCCCGTCCGCGATATCGCCCACATGGCATACGACGTCGGCGCCGAGTTCGTTGACGCGCTCCACCACGGCCGCCGACCACCGAGTGCGATCGATCGGCCCGTAATGCGTATCGGTGATGATCGCGACACTCAGCCCATCGAGACCGGTTCCGAGACGGGCCATCTCGACTTCGACTGTCCTGACGCGCGGAACTCGCATCGCCTCGAAGTGGCCCCAAGCGAGCAGTGTGGCCACAACCGCCAGCACGGCTGCGGCGACGATCCGAGACCGCGTCGGATCCTCGACCCCCGCAACGAGCAGGGCCAGCCCCAAGACTTGGCCCAGCACCGACCACACGAACAGCAGCCACGCCGCGCCGAGAAGTGCGTCGCCGGCGACGGCCGCCCGGTCGAGGTGTCTGCGACCATGGCCCAGCATCATCAGCAGCGGCAGCGCCACCGCCGCCACGACGAAGACCAGGGTGCCGATCACGAAAACCGTCGGCGGCCAGGCAGCACCTGCGACCAGCAGTGTCCACCAGGGGACGCCGAACAGCAGCAGCAGGATGGCGCCCACGACGGCCAGCCGGCGCCAATGCCGCGACCGCCGAACGGGGCCGACCGATTCCTCTACTACTTCTGCCGGGGGATCTGTCATCGCACCTCGACGTTACCTACGCGCCGGCGCTGGCCTCCTACGCCAGCGGCTGCCCGTCTTTGGTCAGTACGTGCCACTCGCCACCGAACAGGTCCAAGCCCTGGCCACCGGCTGCCCTGTCGCCCTTGTCCCCCGCGTAGTGGTACAGCGGGTGTCCCTGGTAGGTCACCTGTTTGCGCGCCGTCACGCCGCAGAGTCGTTGCTCGCCTCGGATACCTGAATACCGATGCCGCCCGCCGGATCGCCTTTGGCCAGCAGCGGCAGAAACGTGTCGGCACAGGTGTCGTAGCAGGTGGGGTCGTTCAACCGGTCCGACGAGAATGCGTATACCGCGCGGCCGGACCCGTCGACGACGATCGTGCCCAGATCGCCCCGGTCGTCCAGTTCCAACCAGACATCGCCGGTCGGCGGAATCCGATCGGTCGAGGGGATCGGCTTGGGCGTCGCGGTCGCCTCGGTTCGAGGCGCGGTCACCGAAGCCTCCGATGCGTCAGCTGTGGAGGACGTGGTGGCGGCCTGATTTGCGAATGCCGAACAGCCGGCCACGGCGAGCGCGACGGCGGGGACGCAGGCACCGAACCGGCGCGCAAATGCCAGCCTGCTGAGCGGTTGCATTGCTATCGCATTTCCAGCGACACCGCCGGTCAAACCCGCTGTCGTGCGTCGCGGACGTGAACTCTGTCACCTAGACCGGCGCCACGCGCGCCGACCACGGTCGCGCCTGCTCGAGTTGGGCCGCCAGTCGCAGGAGCAGCGACTCGCCTTCCAGGGGAGCGACGAACTGGACGCCGAGTGGCAGGCCGGCGGCGGTCCAGTGCAGCGGCAGCGTAATGGCAGGGCGCCCAGTGAGATTGGCCAGCTGCGTGTACGGCACCCAGCCGAGGTTCTTGTCCACCATGTCGTCGACGATCTTGGTGTAGCGCAGCATGCGGGCGGTACGCGTCTTGAGCAGCACGTCCGCGCCACGTTGCAGGGCGACCGGCAGATCGAACTCGCCGATCTTGGGCGGCGGCGTCGCCAGCGTGGGCGTCATCAACAGGTCGTACGACTCGAAGAAGGTGGTCAACCGGCGGGTGTGCTCATGGCGCCGCTGGACGGCGTCCAGGTAGTCGACGGCCTTCGTCGCGCGACCGAGCGCCGCCAAGACCAGGGTGTCGCGCTCGAAGGAATCATCGCCCGCGCCTGTCAGGCGCTTGGTCTCGGCGACCTGCCACGCGGTGTAGACGAACCACCCGCGCAGGAACTCCCTGGCGAGCGCCGCATCGTCGAACGGCGCCTGTGGCAGTTCGTCGACGTGGTGGCCCAGCTCGGTCAGCGCCTCGACAGTCGCCTCGACGGCCGCGAAGGCCTCGGCATGCGGCGACGGGTTGATCGCCGACGGCACCCGCACGCCGATCCGCAGCCTCGGTGGCTCCGTTCCCACACCCGACGTTCCCACGCACGACGCGAACGGTGCATCCGGTAGCCCGGGGACGTACGGTCCGAACGGTTCGCCCCCGCTGATGACGTCGAGCATCGCGGCCGTGTCGCGCACCGTGCGCGAGACGACGCCCTGCACGCCGGCGCCATGCATGGCTTCGCCACTGGCAGGACCCATGGGCGTCAACCCGCGGCCGGGTTTCAGCCCCACCAGCCCACAGGTCGCCGCCGGGATGCGGATCGATCCGCCACCGTCGTTCGCACCGGCACACGGCACGATTCCCGCCGCGACCGCGGCCGCCGACCCGCCTGATGAGCCCCCGGGCGTGCGGCCGAGATCCCACGGATTGCGTGCCGGCCCCCATGCGATCGGCTCGGTGATCCCCTTCGCCCCGAACTCCGGTGTGTTGGTCTTGCCGAAGATGACCAGGCCGGCGTCGATCCAGCGCTGGACGATGGTCGCATGCGCCGCCGCAGGCAGCGACATCAGCGCGCGTGACCCGGCCGAGGTCGGCAGACCCGCATAGTCCTGCCCCAGATCCTTGATCAGGAACGGGACGCCGGCGAACGGACCGCTGAGGTCGGCCGGGGTTGCCGCGGGGACATCGCGCACGATGGCATTGATCCGCGGGTTCACCGCGGCCGCCCGCTCCTGCGCCAATGTCAGCAGTTCGGCTGCGGACACCTCCTTGTCCGAAACCAGTTTCGCCAGGCCGGTGGCGTCGTAGGTGCGGTACTCCTCGAAGTTCATTGTCCGACCGTATGTCTCGCCGGGCCGTCTCGTTCACCCTCCCCCAACACCGCGATGCCGGGGCGTCGGCGTGGCTATGGTGCAGCCATGAGCCTCGTCACCTACGAGTGCGACGATCACGTCGCCACGATCACGCTCAATCGCCCAGAGGCGCGTAACGCCATCAACGGCGCGCTCCGCGGAGACCTGAATGCGGCCTGGGAGCGGTTTCGCGACGACGAGGATGCGTGGGTCGGGATTCTGACCGCCAACGGAAACGTGTTCTGCGCCGGCGGCGACCTCAAGGACGGCGAGGGCGCGGTGGGCACCTTCGGCGGCACGTTCTGGGAGAAGCCGACGATCAACTCGTTCGAGAGCGGGATGGAACTGTACAAGCCGACGATCGCCGCCGTCCACGGTCCGTGCGTCGGCTACGGATTGACCGGGATCCTGTTCTGCGACTTCGTGATCGCGTCCACAGCGGCCACTTTCTCGTTCCCCGAGGTGTCCCTCGGAATGCCCACCATCGTCGGTGCGATCCGGCTACCTGAGCGGCTGCGTTGGGCCGATGCCATGGAAGTGCTCTTGACCGGGGCGCCGATGACGGCTCAGCGCGCCAAGGAAGTCGGGCTGGTGTGGAGGCTGGTCGAGCCGGACGAGTTGGCCGAGCAGGCACGCTCATGGGCGCACACGCTGACGCGGGCGGCTCCACTTGCGCAACGCGCCACCAAGGAGGTGGCGTCGCGCACCGCGAACATGGGCTGGATCGAGTCCGTCCGCTTCGGCGAGACGATGCGCAAAGTGGCCGCCGCCACCGAGGACGTCTCCGAAGGAATCCAGGCATGGCAGGAGAAGCGCAACCCGCAGTGGCGGGGCCGCTGACGGCGCTACCGTTCCCCCTGCGTCTCCGGATCTTCGCCGTTCTCGGCCTCGTCGTCATGATCCTCGGCCGTGGACGGTTCCAATGCGACGCTCCACTCTCGCGCCGAGTGCGCTCGTCCCGGCGCGAAGTCCTCCGCCGGCCGCAGCCGCGCGACCTGCCCCACAGCCCTGCGCAGGCCCGGTGCCCCCCGGATCCTCAAGAGCCTGCCCAACCGCCCCGCCCGGTAGCGCAGGGGTGAGCCGAGCAGCTCACCCATCACCACGCCTGCGCCGATGGCGAGCGCGGTCGCCGCCGCCGCCAACGCCTGAGCCGTCCCCTGGGCGTAGTCCTTGTCGACGGCGAAGAAGAACACGGACCGGAACACGGCGAGCCCCGGCAGCATCGGCGTGATGCCGGCGGTCGCCGTCACCAACGCAGGCGCCTGTCGGCGGATCGACGACAACGTCGCCAGCAGGCCGACGCCGATCGCCGCGATCCCCGTGGCGACGACCACGCCGAAACCGGTGGTGGCCAGACCGATCAACACCAGCTCCGCAACGCCTGCCACCACCCCGGCGGTGACCACCGCACGGAGGCGGGCGTAGCTGGCGATCGTCAGGCACGAGCCCGCCAACGCCGCGCCGGATACGGCGAGCAGCACGGGACCCGGCCCCCTGGGCATGATGAAGCTCTCGGTGGCGTCGACGTGCAGTTCGATCGTGATATTCGCCAGAGCGGCGACCTGGAGTCCGGCGAGAATTCCGACCACAATGCCCGCCGTCATGAACAGGACGTCGCCCAGCCGGGCGACGGCGGTGAGCATGTATCCGGTCAGCGCATCCTGTACCGAGCCCACCAGCGTCAGCCCGGACAGCAGCATCACGATGCCGGTGGCCACCAGCGTGGTCGGTCCTTGGCCGCCGTAGAGGTACGCCCCGACGGCGACCAGGGTGGCGATCATCGCGCCGGTGGCTTGCTGGAAGAAAGGCGGTGTACCGAGCCGCTGCAGCAGCCGACCCAGCCGATCGATGACCGCGGAGGTCACCGCGGCCAGCAGGCAGGTCAGCCACGTGCCCCCCAGCAACATGGCGATGCCGAGGGCGAAGCCGGCCCAGCCCGCCGTCGCCAGCCACCGCGGATAGGGGTGGGGCCGCTCGGTCAACTCGTCCATCGCTTCGTGGGCCGCATCGACCGAGACGCCGCCGGAGGTGATCCGTCGGACCAGCCGGTCGAGCTCCGCCAGCCGCGAGTAGTCGGTCGACCGGGCGTGCGCCGACCGCACGATGGTGACGGGCGGGCTGTCCTGACTCGACGGCGCCGAGGCGAAAATGGTGGTGACGAAGACATCGACGAAGCAGTCACGGAGCCGATAGGCCGCAGCCACGTCCTGGGCGGTCATGACGACGTCGGCGGTGCCGGAGCCCGACGACAGCATGACCTCGGCGATCCGGACGGTCAGATCCAGAACCTTGCGTGTGTGTCGATCGTCGACGCTGTCCGAGGGTCGGCTTCGCCGCCCGGCCAATGGGGCGGGATCGCGGCGCCCGACCAACGGAATCCTCATCCCCCGCCGGCGTCGCTCAGAGTTTCCGGTGCGTTCCGCTTCCATCACCGCTCACGGGCAGATGGGCATGCGGCGGTGCCCGGTACGAGCATGGCCATGAATATGCCATAGCCGCCTGCGTCTTGGATCAAACCCGTTAGGAGGTCCGGTGAGCGCCGATCTGGGACCAGAACTCTCATGGGAAGATGGCGGCTGTGATGGGCCGGCCCGAATACGAACGCGTCCGCGCAGCTCACCTCGATGCCGTGCAGGCGGCGCTGGACGATCACGTGGGTCGCCTCGACTGGTCGGCTGAGCAGATTCACCGGCACCGCGACAGGCGGTTGCGCTCGTTGCTTGCGTACGCCCGCGAGCGTTCGCCGTTCTACGACGACCGGCTGCACGGGATCGACGTCGCGGGCGCGACGGCGGCGGATCTGGCCGGGATTCCGATGCTCACGAAGACCGAGGCACAGGCCGAGTGGGATGCGATCGTGACGACGCCGGACCTCAATCGTCAAACCGCAGAACAGATCCTGAGCGAACAGACCTGGTTCTCCTACACGCGTCACGATGAGCAGGTTTTCAGCTCCGGCGGGTCCAGCGGGGTGCGCGGGGTCTATGTCTGGGATTGGCAGTTCTTCGTCACCACTGCTTGTCTTGCGTGGCGCATGCAGGCGCGCGACGAACGGCGCGGCCAGTCGGTGCCGAATGCGCGGCTGGCGGTACTGACCGCCGGCGTCCCACCGCACGCGAGCACACCGCTGTTCGACGTTCCCACCATCGCGGGAATGCAGACCGTCGTCATCGAGGCCGGTGCCCCGTTCGACGAGGTGCGCGCTGCTGTTCAGGAATGCGCTCCGACCCACCTCGTGGGGTACGCCAGCGTCATCGGCCGACTGGCCCGCGCTTCGTTGGCAGGCGAGCTGCGAATCCAGCCCACACGGGTGAGCACCAATTCCGAACCCTTGTTACCCGAGGACCGGGATGCGATCGTCAGTGCGTGGCAGGCCACGGTGCACAACCTCTGGGGCTCAACTGAACTCGGCGTGCAGGCTGTGTCATGCGGGCATGGGCCAGGTCTGCACATCTGTGAAGACGAAGTGATCCTCGAACGCGTCGACGGTGACGGCACACCAGTGCCGCCCGACGAACCGGCGGTCCGCACGCTCGCCACCGGTCTGTCGAACCGCACGTTCCCATTCATCCGATACGACCTCGGCGACGAGATCACGATGGTGTCCGAACCCTGTACATGCGGGAGCGCATTCACCCGCGTCGCCGATGTCAGCGGCCGCCGCGACGACGACTTCGTCTACGGATCACACTCATTGCCCGCCAGTGCTTTTCGACACATCCTGGGCACGGATCCGCGCATCGTCGAATACCAGGTGGTGCAGACCGAAAGCGGCGCCGACGTGCTGGTTGTCGCAAACGCTGATGTGCAATCTCTGGTTCCGGCCGTGGTCTCGGCGATGCAGCGCTACGGCCTCACCGAGCCATCGATCCGGATACGCGTCGTTGAGACGCTGGAGCGCAACCGCGCCACCGGCAAGCTCAAGCGTTTCGTGCCACTACCGTCTCGCTGAACCTCACAGCGGGCCGGCGCGCGTCGTGAAGAGAACGTGACATCGTCCTGTCCGACGATCATACCGCTTCTACGAGGCACTCCAGGTCTATGGCGGCGCCATCAAGGAACTCATCCACGGACGGCAGCCGACGGCTAGCAGCTCACACCGACTGATGGTCGATGTCGGCGTTCACGGGCAACTCACCGCCCGCACGGGTAAATGCGGTGAGGGCACGGACCAGGCCGCGACGTTCCGACGACGCCATCTTCGCGACGACTCGTGCGATCTCCTCCCGGCGTCGGGCGGTCACTGCGTCGACGATTTCGCGACCGCGCCGGGTCAGCGTGACGACCAATTCACGTCGGGAGTCCGGGTGCGGTCGGCGGTCGATCAGGCCCGCGGTGACCAGACGGTCGACCATCCGGCCTGTGGTCGACGGCGCCACATCGAGCAGACCGGCCAAGGTCGCGAGGTTGATCGCGTCGCGTGTCGACAAGATCACGAGCGTGCGGAACTGCGGGATCGTGATCGTCTCGTCCACCAGGGCGATCGAGCGGGCCGACATTCCGACCAACAGTCGGGACGCGGTCAGCAGTGCGTCGGTGATCGCATCCGCCGAATCTTCCCGCGACGTCGCACCTGCCGTCACTGTCGCCCTCCGCGTCCGACCGCCATCCGCCCTCACCTTCGCTCATCGCGCCGTGGACCCAACAACCCGAGCAGATAGCAACTATTGCATACTGCAATCATGGCAAGCACGGGCACGGGCCGCAGCGCGGTGCTGAGGATTCCGTTGTCCCAGCGGTTCTCGTGGCGGCGCTGGCTGGGGGAAAGCTCATCGGCGCTCGTGCTGCTCTCCGTTCTGGTAGGCGCCGTCACCGGCATCGGAGCGGTGGGCTTTCGCGAGCTGATCACTGCCTTCACCCGAATGTTCACCGGGTACGACGACTACTCGGGCCTCGGTCGCGTCGCGAACGCGCACTGGCCGTCGCTGGGATTTTGGTTTCTGCTACTCGCGCCGGTCGTTGCCGGGGCGATCTACGGCCCCCTGGTGCACCGATTCGCCCCAGAGGCCCGCGGGCACGGCGTACCGGAGGTCATGTATGCCGTCTCACACCGGGGAGGACGGATCGCGCCGCAAGTCAGCCTCGTGAAGGCGCTCGCGTCTGCGCTCTGCATCGGCGGTGGCGGTTCGGTGGGCCGGGAAGGCCCCATCGTCCAGATCGGTTCGGCCGCAGGATCGACGGTCGCCCAGGTTCTGGGGCTGCACACGCCGCGGATGCGATTGCTCGTCGCATGCGGCGCAGCGGCAGGCATCTCGGCGACCTTCAACGCTCCCTTGGCGGGGCCCTTCTTCGCCATGGAACTGATCCTGCGCGACTTCGCCGCCAAATCGTTCGGGGCCGTCGTGTTGTCAAGCGTGACTGCCGACATCATTGGCCGGGCGTTGATGGGAGACCATCCGTTCCTGTCGCTGCCGGCCTTCGCGGTTCACAATCACGTCGAATACCTGCTGTACGGCACTCTCGGGATCACCGTCGGAGTCGTCGGGGTGGCCTTCTCCAAGATCCTCTACCGGGTGGAGGACGCATGCGACTGGCTGTGGCGTGGCCCGGAGTGGGCCCGTCCTGCTGTCGGCGGAATCGCGTTGGGCGCGTTGCTGATCGCGCTGCCTCAGATGTACGGGGTGGGATATCCGGTCCTGCAGAACGCCGTCGAGGGCAAGTATCTGGTGCCCATGCTGCTCTTGCTGATGGTCGGCAAGATGTTCGCGACCAGCCTGACAATCGGCATCGGCGGCTCCGGCGGTGTATTCGCGCCCACGCTGTTCATCGGCGCCATGGCCGGCAGTGCCTTCGGTGCGATTGCGCACGACCTGTTCCCCACCGTCACCGAATCGGCGGGTGTCTACGGGCTGATCGGTATGGGCGCCGCGCTCGGCGGCGCGACACGCGCCCCCATCACTGCGGTGGTCATCCTCTTCGAACTGACCGGCCAATACTCGATCATCCTGCCGCTGATGGCAGCCGTGGTCATGGCGGCGGGGACCGGGCACTTGCTATCCAAGGAGACCATCTACACGGCCAAATTGTGGCGCCGCGGCGTCGACCTGGACGATCCGCCCGCTACCTTCCCGCCGTTCTCCGCGCGCGACGTGCTCTGTCCTGCCCCCGCTCCGTTGCGCCAGGACACCACGCTGGACGACGCCGCGACCGCACTCGCGGCCGCGCCTCATGCAGCCCTGCCCGTCGTCGACATCGACGGTACCTACCAGGGCTGCGTGTCCGCCGCGGATATCGCTGAAGCCCTCGACGACTCGGACCCGCCACGACGCATCCAGACTCTGGTCACGCTTCCCCCGTCGCTCGGTGCCGATGCCGGCCCGTCCGAAATACTGGCCGCACTGAGGGGTCGCGGCGGCACCGGACTCCCCGTTCTCGACAGCGCACACGGGGCGGTGATCGGCTGGGTCACCTATGAAACCGTTTTGGCCAGAATGCATCCCGAAGTCGGGCCGGCTCCGCTAGCTACGCAGGGAGAGAAGGGGAAATGAAGGTAATCAAGAAGATCGGGCCACCAACGGGCTTTCGTCGTCTCATGTTTCGCCTGCCGATCTACCTTTACCGGATGCGCCTGGGGTGGATATTCGGCGACCGACTTCTGCTGTTGCACCACGTCGGCCGGGTCTCGGGTAAAGAACGGTTGGTGGTGCTGGAGGTGGCCGAGCACGACAGTGCCACCGACAGCTTCCTCGTCGCATCGGGCTGGGGTCCCACCGCCGCGTGGTATCGCAACGTTCTGGCGAAGCCGGACGTCACGATCGAGGTCGGCCGGCGCAATATTCCCGTCACCGGTCAACCGCTCACCAAAGAGGAGGGTGCCGAGGTCTTCGTCCGTTACGCGAGGCGCCACCCCAAGGCCGCCAAACGTGTATTGCCGCGCCTGATGGGCTACTCCGTCGACGGATCCGAGGCCGACTTCCGGGAGGTCGGGCTCATGATGCCGTTCATTCGGTTCGTGCGGCGGGATTCGCTGCCGTGACCAGGCCAACCTCGGCCGGCGCCTTCGCCCTCGCGGTCGCTGCGACGGTCTCGTTGGCTGCCTGCTCGCCGACATCCACTGCACCACCGTTGAATTCGCCCAGCAATGCCCCGCGGCAGGGCGAGCTGGCCACGATGACCCCGCGCGCATTGGTCGAAGCACTCGATCGCGCGGGCCTGCCGGCGCCCAACCCCATGGACACAACGGCGGTCGAGTGCCGGTCCACCCCGTGTATTCAATCGATCGTCACCGACACCGTCCGCATCAAGTCGTTCGCGACGACGGGGCAGGCTCAGACCTTCGCCGCCGATCGGCGCCTCTTCCAGGTGGCGACCATCGTCGTCGCGTTTGCGCCTCCGCTCACGCCTGAACAGCAGCAACGCTATCGCACCGAAATCCCTGAGCTGCTGAATCGTTGACACGAGCCGAAGCCGTCATGCGAGGTGCGATTTCGAGATCTGGGCCTGCGTGCAACAACCTCTCGACGTCCGACCACCTTCCTTCGACGGTTGCTGGCATGACTAGTGTTTCCGGCGTGGTCGATGCCCTGTGGACCGCCGCGACCCGGCACCCTTTCCTCGACGCGGTGCGTGACGGCACCATCGCCGAAGCGGCCTTCAACCGGTGGCTGGTCCAAGACGCGCTGTTCGTCGCCGATCTGCTCACCTTTCAGGCGCGGCTGCTCGCGCGTGCGCCGCGCCCCGCCCAGGGTGTGCTCGCGGGGGGATGCGTCGCACTGGTCGACGAGCTGGCCTGGTTCGCAGACCAAGCCGCTCGGCGCGGCATCGCGTTGGGGCCATCGGCGCTGCCGGCGACGCTCGCTTACCGCGAGCTGCTGGTGCGGCTGGACACCATGCCCGTCGACGCGGCGCTGACGGCACTCTGGGTCATCGAGAAGGTATACCTGGACGCGTGGTCGTCGGCCGTGTCGAGCACATCGCCATTGCGTGAGTTCGTCGAGCATTGGACCACCCCCGGGTTCGGCGCATACGTCGACGCCCTCGGCGAATTGGCGAAACCCGACGACCATGTCGACGTGGTCGCCGAGGTGCTCACGCTCGAGGTGGCGTTCTGGGATATGGCGCTGGCATGAGCCTTTCCGAGCGACTGTGGTCCGCCAACGGCGACTTGGCCGCCGACGCGCTGGCACATCCGTTCATCCGTGGACTGGGTGACGGCTCACTGGACCGAGACGTCTTCGCGGGTTATGTCGCGCAGGATGCGTTCTTCCTCGAATCCTTCGCCCGCGCTTATGCTTTGGCGCTGGCTCGCAGCTCCGATACACCCACGCTGCTTGCATTGGCCGGTTTGATCGCCGGCGTCGGCGACGAGTTGGGTCTACACAGCTCTTATGCCGCGAGATGGGGGATCGACATGGCCGGCGTCGAACCCTCGCCGCAGACCCTGGCCTACACCGACTTCCTGCTGGCGACCGCCGCAACGTGCGGCCTGGGTGAGACCTTCGCGGCGATGACTCCGTGTATGCGTCTCTACGCGTATCTGGGCACATCGTTGGACGCCGAGGCGGCCGGACAATACGCGGAATGGGTCCAGACCTACGCCGACCCGGGCTTCGGCGACCTGGCCTCCCGACTCGAAGGTCTGCTCGACCAGCACGGCGACGACACCCCGGCCGTCAGGAATGCCTACCGCCGGGCGATGCACCTCGAGGTCGAGTTCTTCGAGGGCTCATTCGTCCGCCGCTGACCGGCAGGCGGGTGGAGATTCTTCGCTCAGCAACATAAATCGCTGCCATACAACGCTATTGGATGCACGGCGCACCAAGATCAATTTCGGGCAACTGCGCCGACCAAGAGCATCCTAAGGACTACGCTCCGCTGGATGGAACTGGCACCTTCACCACCCCCTGAGCTGGATGGACTTCCCTCTGCCGAGGGCCCGCTTCCGGGTCCGGAACTACTGGTCGGCCGACCCTATGCGCTGCCGATCGACCTCTTCGGCGAACTACACGGGCCATTGTTCTATGCCGACTATGACGGCGAACGCAAGCTCTACGCCTGTTCAGCGGAGCTGGTCGAGGAGCTGTGCGACGAGAACCGCTTCGCCAAGAACCTCACCGCATCACTGGCCCGGGCCAGACCGCTGGCCGCTGACGGGCTGTTCACCAGTTTCTACGGTGAGTCCAACTGGCAGAAAGCCCACGACGTCCTGCTGCCCGGCTTCAGCTATGCCGGGTTGCGCAACTACCACTCCGCGATGCTGGACATCAACAGCCAGCTCATCAGCCGTTGGGACGCCCGTGTCGGCAACGAGCGGCGTCGACGTGTCCACCGACCTGCAGAAGCTGGCGATGGACACCGTCGGCCTGGCCGGATTCGGGGCCAGATTCAACTCGTATGACTACGACGGCCTGGCCCCGATCCCGGCGAGTTTCACCGCGGCGCTGGCCGAGGTGTTCCAAAACGGGCCGACGCCGGAGTTCAATGCCGAGCTGACCAATCTGCATGCGTACTTCGACGACCTGGTGGCCGCGCACCAATCCGGTGCAAACGACGAGCATGACGACCTGCTGTACGTCATGCTCGGCCACGACGCCAACGGTGCGCCGCTGCTCGACCGGGACAACATCAACAACCAGATCATGACCTTCCTGATCGCGGGGCAGCTGACCACCTCCGAACTGATGCCGACCACCGTGTACAACCTGGTGCATCACCCGACAGTGCTGGCGAGGGTGCGCGCCGAGGTGGACAACGTGTTCGGAGCCGACGACGACTACGTGCCCACCTACGACGACATCGGCAAGTTCAGCTATCTGCGGCAGGTCATCAGCGAGACACTGCGACTGTCCCCACCGGTGCTGGAGTTCGACCGAATGGCGTTGTCCGACACCGTTATCGGCGGTCGGTATCCCATCAAGAAGGGGGAGGCCGTCACCGTACTCACCGGCGCGCTGCACCGTCGACCGGACTGGGGTGACAACGTCGAGCTCTTCGATCCGGACCGGTTCACCCCCGAGCGCTCCGCCACCCGCTCCGCCGCTCTTTCAAGCCCTTCGGCACCGGGGCACGTTCCTGCATCGGTCGGCAGTTCGCCCTGCACGAAGCCCTCATGGTGATCGCGCGGATCTGGTGCACCGGTACCGCCTGATCGACTCGCAACACTATGTGCTGCAATGGGATAGCCCGACCAGCCGCCGTCCGGTGGGGTTCCACCTTGATCTCATCCGGCGTACCGCCGGCGATCGTCAGGACAACCTCGCCGCCGCCGCGGCCGCCTCCCCCGAAGCACCGTTGGGCCCGATCGCGGCTGTCAAGGCCGGTACCACGCTGGCTGTGCTGCACGGCTCCAACCTGGGCACCTGCCGGGCGCTCGCCAAGCAGTTCGCCGAAGACGCCGCGGACAGCGGTTGCCAGACGTCGGTGGCGCCGCTCGACAGTGCGGTGGGCGGCTTGCCGCAGGCCGACGTCACGCTGATTGTGGCATCGTCCTACAACGGTCAGCCCACCGACGATGCCCGCTCATTCCTGTCCTGGTTGACCGGCCCCGACGCCGCACTGGACGGGTCACCGCTGTTCGCGGTGTTCGGCGTCGGAGACCACAACTGGGCCGACACCTATCAGGCCATCCCCAAGCTCATCGACGAACGGCTGACCGAACTCGGTGCCACGCCGCTGGTTCCGCGGGCATCAGCCGACACCTCGGGCGACCTCACCGGAACCATCGAGGAGTTCGCCACGACCGCCTGGGCGGCCCTGACGCAGCGCTTCGGTGATCCGGACGCAGCCCCGGTCAAGGGTGCCGACGAGCCGCTCTACCAGCTGCAGCAGATCACCGGCCCGGTGACCACGGCGATCGACGCCCGCTTCGCGGTGACACCGATGACGGTGCTGGAGAACACCGAACTGGTCAGCGACGACGCCTTCGGACAAGCCAAACACTATGTGCGCGTGGCCCTTCCCGAGGGAATCGACTATCACACCGGCGATCACCTGACCGTTCTCGCCGACAACCCGCCGGATCTGGTCGACCAGGTGATCGAACTGCTGGAGGTCGAACCGGACCTGCGGCTGTCCATCAATCCCCGGCGCAGTTCCCGCCGGCTCATCGCCCTGGATCGCGAAGTGAGCGTGCGCGAGCTGCTCACTCACTTCGTGGAGCTGCGAAAGCCCGCGTCGCGCAGTCAATTGAAGAAGCTGGCAGCGGTTAATCCGTGCGTGCCCGAGCGCCAGGCTCTCGAAGAACTCGCGTCCGCCAGCGAAGCCACCGCGCTCAGTCCGCTCGAATGTCTACTCGAATTCCCCGCGTGCGATGTGACCGGCGAAGACCTGCTGGAACTTCTCGAGCCGATGACGCCGCGGCACTATTCCATCGCGTCGTCGTCACGGTTGTCACCACAGGTCGTCGGGCTCGTCGTCAGCGTGCTCGGCGCACCGGCCCGCTCGGGCCATGGACGGTTCAAGGGGGTGGCCTCCAACCATCTCGGCGACGATCGGGCCTGGGGCAGCTGATCCGCGCCCGGGTGGATCCGGCCCGTCAGGCGTTCCGGGCCGGCGCCGAGCCCACCCGGAATGTGATCCTGGTCAGCGCGGGTACCGGCGTCGCCCCGTTCTGCGGTTTCCTCGGCGACCGGTTGGCTGCCAAACAAGCCGGTGAACCGTTCACCTCGGCGCTGTGCTTTTTCGGCGTCCGCGACCCGGCCGTCGACTACATCTTCCGCGACGACTTCGAGGAGGGCGAGCGGCTCGGAATCGTGCGGATGCGGCCCGCATTCTCGCGTGCGTCGCAGGACGGGGTGCGGTACGTGCAGGACCGCATCGCAGCCGACGCCGACGAGGTCTGGGAGCTGCTCGGCGACCCGGCCAAAGATGCGTACGTGTACGTGTGTGGCGACGGCGGCAGGATGGCCCCCGCGGTGCGCCGAGCATTCCTCGACATCTACCGGGCGCGCAGCGGGGCGGACGAAGACCAGGCGCAGGACTGGCTCGACGGGCTGGTTCAGACCGACCGCTACGTCGAAGACGTGTGGGCGGGATGACCCCGCACTCGCCATCGCTGCGGGAGCGGGGGCGGGGGCGAAAGATGAGCAAGTCCCGCAAGGTCGCGCCGACAGTGACGGCGACAGCGACAGTGACGGACGCCTACCACCTCGCCTCCATGGTTCTCGACTGCCGGATCGACAGGTGGATCGACGGCGATAAGACCGTGGCGTGCATGGTGCCCAAGAGCATCAGGGTTGCGCAGTAACGCAGTAACACTGCAGCCGGGGCCGCACGTTAATGTGCTGTGGTCGGCCCAGCGAACAGGCCGGAAGAAAAGTTGAGCATTCATGACTGCACCAGCAGAGACATCGCTGATCGAAGCACGGATCGGCCACTACTACCAGATGGCGGGCACCTACCTGGTCGGCCGCGAGAAAGTGCGGGAGTACGCCCGCGCCGTGCAGGATTATCACCCCGCGCACTGGGACGTCGCCGCCGCCGCGGAGTTGGGTTATTCGGACGTCATCGCGCCGGTGACGTTCACGTCGACCCCGGGCATGGCCTGCAACCGCCGCATGTTCGAGCAGATCGTCGTCGGTTACGACACCTACCTGCAGACCGAGGAAGTCTTCGAGCAGCACCGCCCGATCGTGGCCGGCGACGAACTGCTGGTTGACGTCGAACTGGCCTCGGTGCGCAGGACCGGCGGCAGAGATTTCATCACCGTCACCAACACCTTCACCGATACGACCGGCGAGCGAGTGCACACCCTGCACACCACTGTCGTCGGACTGACCTCTGAGGACATCGATGAAGGGGTCAAGGTGGCGGTTCAGAAGGCGATGATGCACGACGTCAACATCCTCGACGTCGGCCAATCCGCCTACGAGAAGACGTTGCGACCCGAGGGCGAGGTACGGATCGCCGAGGGCGGAGCGAACCGCACGCCGGGGACGCCGTCTTTCGACGACGTGCACGTCGGCGACCAGCTGCCGGTGCACCACACCCGGCTGTCGCGCGGCGATTTGGTGAACTACGCCGGCGTGGCCGGTGACGCCAACCCGATTCACTGGGACGAGACCCTCGCCAAGCTGGCCGGGCTGCCCGACGTTATCGCCCACGGCATGCTCACCATGGGTTTGGGCGCCGGGTTCCACTCCGAATGGTCGGGCGATCCCGGTGCGGTCACCCGCTACACGGTGCGGCTGTCCGCCCCTGCGATCGTGTCGGCCGCCGAGGGCGCAGATATCGAGTTCAGCGGCCGGATCAAATCGCTGGATCCGGAAACCCGCAGCGGTGTCGTGATCGTCGCCGCCAAGTCCGGTGGCCAGAAGATCTTCGGCATGGCGACAATGAACGTCCGCTTCCGCTGACGTCGCGGGTGACGTCCTAGTGTCTCAACTGCGGGATCAACCCGCCGGCCAGTACGTAGGCCGCCTGGCGCGGGGAGAGTCGATGCCTTGCCTTGAAAGACGACTTCTTGGTCACGTTCTCGATGGTGATCGAGTCAGTGTCGTCCAGCGCCGCGTGCAGTCCGGTCAAGGCCAGTGTGTCGTCCTGAGCGACGTCGTCGTAGTCGGCCGCGTCGATGAATTCCAGCGCCAGCACCCCGAAGTTCGCGAGGTTCTGCCAATGGATCCGAGCGAACGATTTGGCGATGACCACGCGCAAGCCGAGGTGGCGCAATGCGATGGCCGCGTGCTCGCGTGACGAGCCTTGGCCGTAGTTTTCGCCGCCGACGACGATGTGCCCGGTCTCATCGGCCTGCCGTGCGCGTTCGGGGTAGGACTCGTCGATCTGAGTGAAACTGAACATCGCGAGCTTGGGAATGTTCGATCGATAGGGCAAGGCGCGGGCACCTGCAGGGGAGATCTCGTCGGTAGAGACGTTGTCACCGACCTTCAACAGGACTGGGGCCTCGAACTCGTCGAGCATCGGCTCGGGATCGGGCAGACGGGAGATATTCGGTCCCTTGACCGGCTCGATTTTCCGAGCCTCCGCCGGGTCCAGCGGCGCGACCAGCATCGCCGTATTCACGCTGTGTTGCTTGGGTAAGTCAAGCACCGGATAGCTCATGCCTTCCTTTTGTGCCCACTCGCGCGGATCGGTGATCACGCCGGTCAGCGCCGACGCCGCCGCGGTCTCCGGCGAACACAGCCAGACCTTGTCCTCCTTGGTGCCCGATCGCCCGGGGAAGTTTCGCGGCATGGTGCGAAGCGAATTGTGTCCCGTCGCGGGCGCCTGCCCCATTCCGATGCATCCCATGCAGCCGGCCTGGTGAATCCGCGCGCCGCCGATGACCAGGGACGACGTCGCTCCCATCCGGGTCAAATCGGTCAGGATCTCGCGCGAGGTCGGATTGATGTCGAAGCTCACCTGAGGAGACGTCTGCCGACCCTCGACCATCGCCGCGGCGATGGCGAAATCGCGCAGACCGGGATTCGCGCTGGACCCGATCACGACCTGTGCGATCGGTTCGCCCGCAACCTCCCGCACGGGTACCACGCTTCCCGGTGATGACGGTTTGGCGATCAACGGCTCGATCTGCGACAGGTCGATGGTTTCGTCGATGTCATAGCGTGCGCCGTCGTCGGCGACGATCTCGACCCAGTCGTCCTCGCGGTCTTCCGCACGTAGGAACTCCCGCACCGCTTCGTCACTGGGAAACACGGTGGTCGTGGCGCCCAATTCGGCTCCCATGTTCGCGATGACGTGGCGGTCCATCGCGGTCAGCCCCGCCAGCCCCGGCCCGTAGTACTCGATGATCCGGTTCAACCCGCCCTTGACGTCGTGGCGGCGCAGCATCTCGAGGATCACGTCCTTCGCCGAACACCATTCCGGCAGAGCACCTTCGAGCCGGACGCCCCACACCTCGGGCATGCGCAGGTACAGCGGTCTACCGGCAATCGCCACCGCCACCTCGAGACCGCCTACACCGATGGCCAGCATGCCGAGCGAGCCGGCCGCCGGGGTATGCGAATCCGATCCGACCATCGACTTACCAGGAATACCGAAGCGCTGCATGTGCGTCGGGTGTGACACTCCGTTTCCTGGTTTCGAGAACCACAACCCGAAGCGTTGTGATGCGGTGCGCAGATACTCGTGGTCCTCGGCGTTCTTCTCGTCGGTCTGGAGCAGGTTGTGGTCGACGTACTGGACGCTCACCTCCGTGCGTGCGCGATCAAGGTCGAGCGCCTCCAACTCCTGCATCACCAATGTGCCCGTCGCATCCTGGGTCAACGTCTGGTCGATGCGGACGGCGATCTCGCCGCCAGGTTTCAGCGTTCCGGACTCGAGATGGGATTCGATCAATTTCTGGGTGACACTGGCCGGCATATCCGCACCTCCTGCGGTGCTACTTCACGATGACTGCTCGTCGTACTGTTCTACTGTCGAATACCCGGGTCAGCACTCACGTACGCCCGACGGGGAGCTCGGGAATCAGCAGATGCGCATCTCGACCGGCGCCCCAATGCAGGGTGACGCGCCCGCGTGGCGACGATGCGTAATTCGACGGCAACGAACCGAACAACGGATTGCTGGCGCCACGGCTGATCGAGCACGGGCGGATCAGCGGTCACCCGGCCTCACTGAACATCATGCGGCCGCCCGCCAGGCGCTGCGACTGAGGGCGAGACCAGCCGCCACCGCGGCCGCAGCCGCGAGCGGCTTGGCGCGTCGCCGCAAGATCAACGCAGGGCTCAGCGAGTGGGACCGGTCGTCGAAGCGGCCGTGCGCCCCGAAATCGGTGTGGTGGTCGGCGGGTTCCCATAGGTTCACCGGATGATCTGTCGCGTCCTCGTCGGTCTGCTGGGATGAATAGCCTGTGCGGGCGAGGTAGCGGTCCAGGACGGCCGGCATCAGACGCTGCCCCAACAGGGTCGCGACCGTGCTGGCGCCCACCCAGTACTGCTTGTGGCGGGGATGGTCCGCGGCGAACAGGACCGCACGCGCGGCCACTTCGGGCTGGTAGATGGGCGGCACCGGTTGCGGGCGCTTGGGCAGCCGGGAGAGCACCCAGGAGAACTGCGGCGTGTTCAGCGCGGGCATCTGGACGACGGTAACCGAAACGTTGCTCCCGTCGTGCAGGAGTTCGGTGCGCAGCGACTCGGTGAACCCGTTGATTGCGTGCTTGGCGCCGCAGTACGCCGACTGCAGCGGCACCGAGCGAAGCCCGAGCGCCGAGCCGACCTGAACGATCGCGCCGCGGTCTCTGGGCTTCATGCGGCGCAGTGCCGCCATCGTTCCGTGCACGAAGCCCAGATAGCTCACCTCGGTAGCGCGTCGGAACTCCTCGGCGTCGATGCGTTCGAACGGTGCGAAGACGGTGGCGAAGGCGGCGTTGACCCACACGTCGATGTCACCGAGTTCCCGCTCCACCCGATCGGCGGCGGCGTCGACCTGCCGATTATCGGCCACATCGGTCGTGATCGGCAATGCTTTGCCGCCGGCCTCCTCGACGTCGCGCGCAGCCGCCGCCAGTCCGGCATCGCCCCGCGCCAGCAGCGCCACCTGGGCTCCCCGGGCGGCGAACGCTCGTGCCACGGCCCGTCCCACTCCGGCGGTCGCGCCTGTCACGACTATCGTTTCGGGCGTTGACATTTGGCTCTCCTTTCAAATGAGTTGCGCGAGCACACTCGACGATTCGAACATGACGGCGTGGACGAAAGCCTGTGGCACGTTGCCTCGCATCTGACGCTGCTGGATGTCGTACTCCTCCGAGAACAGCCCCGGCGTGCCGCACGACGACCGGTTTCGCTCGAAATAGCGTGCCGCCGCGAGCATCTCACCCTGTTGGGCGGCGGCCATCGCCATCACGAACCCGCACAGCAGGAATGCGCTGTCGGTGGCTGCCGCTGCCGCCTCCGGAGGAAATCGGTAGACGTAATAGTCGCTGCCCAGTCCGTCGCGCAGGGCGCGGTATGTCTCCACCGATCGAGGATCGTCCGGCGGCAGTGCTCCCCGTAGCGCGGGCAGCGCCAGTGCTGCGTCGAGCCGGTCGTCGTCCGCGGCACGCTGCCACCGACCCGTCGGATGCAGGGACGTCTGTGACACGTCGCCGACGATGGTGTCCGCCAGCGCGCCCAGCCGTGCACCCTCGCCGTGGCGCCGACCGCTCGCGATGGCCCGAAGCCCCGCGGCACAGATCAGTCGCGAGTGCGTCCACTGGCGCTCACCGAGTTCCCAGATGCCCGCATCGTCTCGTCTCCAGTTCTTCTCGATGGCCTCTATGGCGACGGTGACCGCCCGCCGGTGTTCGTCACTCAGTGCGCCGTAGTTGTCCGCGGCCGCGAAGAGCAGCAGGGCCTCTCCGAACACGTCGAGCTGGAACTGTTGGCGCACATGGTTTCCCACGATGTCGCTGCCGCCGGGGTAACCCTGCAGATTCAATCGGTGCTGTGCGGGTACGGCTCCGCCGGAGGGGGTGTAGGCGGGCATCAGCTCGGCACCGTCGTCGAGGAGACGCGCCGACACGAAATCGACGGCGCTGCCAAGCAGCGGATGGGGACCATCGGCCGCCACGGCGAGCCCGGCGAAGCACTGGTCGCGGATCCAGACGTAACGGTAGTCGTAGTTGGCTCCTTCATCGGCCCGCTCCGGAAGGCTCATCGTCGATGCCGCGACCATGCCGCCCCCGGCAGTCGTCATCCCCCTCATCACCGCGTAGGCGTGCTCGGCATCGCGTTGGGCGGCCATCGGACCGAAAGTCGGGATCTCATTGCGCCAGGCGTGTTGGGTGTCGGCCCACGCGCCGGCAGGATCGATCGGTGACGGCGACAACGAGCTGTCGCCGAGTTCGAGGACGAGGTCGTGGCTGTCGCCGGCACTGAGCGACAACCGGGTGCGCAGCGTCCTGGTGGCTGCGTCGTCGCCCGTGACCACCGCATCGGGGGCGCCGCGCCACCGCATCCGCAGATCCCCCAGATTCGCGTGCCAGCATCCGGTTGAGTCGCGATGCAAGGACTGCATGTGGTGGCGCCCGAAGTCGGCGACAGGTTGCAGAGCCACCTCGAGTTCGGCGTTGCCCTCCACCACCCTGACCTGCCGAAGCAACACGGCGCGGCGCGGATCACCGGGAAACGCCAGTGCTTCCCTGCACTCGACGATGCCGGTATCGGTGACCCACCGCGACCGCCAAATCAGCGAACGTGGCTCGTAGTAGCCACCCCACACGAACCGTCCGGTCGGCGTGACCGTGTACGAACCCGCTGCACCGATGAGTGAGCCGAAGGATGCGCCGTCGTCCCATCCGGGCACGCACAGCCACGCGATGTCGCCACGCGGTCCGATCAACGCGCCCCGCTCGCCGTCGGCGATGAATGCGTACTCGCGAAGCACGTGCGGCTGCGGATGGTTCGGAGTATCCGTCTCACAGGTCGAATCGTTGCGCATGCGCATGTATTGGGCGTACCCCGATCCGCGGCGAACCCACGTCCGGCGCCAGGTTCTCAGGGGTTCATCAGGGTCCTTGAACGAATTTCTACGTTTGGAGGGCAATACCATTGGCATGAACCTTCGCTACATCGAGCTGGCGCGCGGTGGCTGGGGCGTCGGCCTGCTGGCTGCCCCGATTCGGTTCTGACCCGCATCCACGGCGTGCGTGTCGACCGCAAGGCGGTGGTGATCTCACGCATTCTCGGTGCGCGCCACCTCGCCCAGGCGTCGTTGTCCGGGCTGGATCCGTCGCCGGAAATCCTCGCGGGCGGAATATGGGTCGACTCGGTCCACGCGTTGACCGCACTCGGTCTCGCCGTGGCTGATCGCAACCGTGCACGGGCAGGCATCGTCGACGCGGCCGTCGCGGGTGTGTGGGCGGCGTTCGGATGGCACAGCCTGCACCACGGGAAGGTTCCGCCGCGCCACACACGACAGGCTTCGGGACCAGCTGGCGCGCAGAGTTTTCGGCGCACTGCCCGGCGGCGGGTGGTTGATGAGGGAGGCACGCGACGCGCGCCGGCGCTGATGGCAGGGCTCGGGATCGCTACTGCGCTTCGCCGCCCATCATGCTCAGCATCTTGGTACCCCCTGTCACCACGAAGCGCCATATCATCGCCGCGGCGAGGAGGAGCGCGGCGATGTTGAGCCAGGTGGTGTAGTTCCAGCGCACACCCTCGGCCGGCAGATGAGCCAACGACGGGTCGGGGGCCAATCCGGTCATCCCGAACAGGATCTCCATCAGATAGCCGGCGGCCACCATCGCGACATAGAAGACCGCCACGATGCGTAGCGTCATCGGCCAGCCGTAGTACTTACGGTAGATATTGATGATCGGCAGGATGAGCAGGTCGGCGAAGATGAACGCCACCACACCGCCGAAACTGATTCCACCCGTCCACAGGACCACCGCCAGCGGGATGTTGCCCACCGAGCAGACGAAGGAGACGACGGCGACAAGCGGTCCGATGATCGGGCCCCAGATCGCCGAGAGCACCGGCTGGCCGTCGAAGAACAGCCCCTGCCAGAACGAGTCGGGC
>CAWDVX010000004.1:0-330882 GCA_963805835.1 uncultured Actinomycetota bacterium
CAATTGGTGCGCAACGGTGATCGTCTTTGTCGGGCCATTACGGTGCTTGGCCAAAATTAGATCCGCTTCGCCGCCGCGCGGATCGTCGCGCTCGAAGGCATCGGGTCGATGAAGCAGGATCACCATGTCCGCATCCTGCTCGATCGCGCCCGATTCGCGTAGGTCAGAAAGCATCGGCTTCTTGTCGGTGCGCTGCTCCGGCCCGCGGTTCAGCTGGCTCATCGCGACAACCGGAACTTCTAGCTCCTTCGCCAAAAGCTTGAGCTGCCTTGAGAATTCGGACACTTCCTGCTGACGGGATTCGACCTTCTTGCCCGAGGTCATCAGCTGCAGGTAGTCGATGACGATGAGGCTCAGGTCGTGTTTCTGCTTCAGCCGCCGCGCCTTCGCGCGGATCTCCATCATCATCAGGTTCGGTGAATCGTCAATGAACAGTGGGGCTTCGCTGATCTCGCTCATCCGTCGCGCGAGCCGCGTCCAGTCGTCATCGCTCATCCGGCCCGACCGCATGTCGGCGAGCTTGATCTTCGCCTCGGCCGACAGCAGACGCATGACGATCTCGGACTTACTCATTTCCAAACTGAAGATGACGCTCGACATCCGATTCTTGATCGAGCAGGACCGCAGGAAGTCCAGCCCCAATGTCGAGTTGTGCGTGGGGATCCTTCCCTCCCCGGCCAGATAGAGATGATCCTCAGCGCTGACCTCGACGCACCGAACGGGAACGCTGTCGACTCTCCGCACCGCTTCGATTCCCCAGGTTGATTGCCGGCCGTTGCCGACCGTGACAAGTGCCGGAACGCGCACTGCGGTAATGACATCCACGCCGGCGCGCAAGGCAGCCGTTAGCTGGATCCCGCGCTCGGTCGGCCATTGATGCTCGGCGTCAGCGACGATGACCGTTGCGTCCGAGAACTCGATCTCGTAGCAAGGCCGTCCGACCATGACGTCCGTCGCCGCGACCACGCGCGTCGGCCTACCGTCTACCCCAATCAGCTCATCGCCGACTGCGACGTCGCCCATCGTCGTCCAGCCGGTGGGAGTCGGCAGCGGTGTTTCGAGCTTGAGCGCCTTGCCCATACCCGGCCTGGCCGCGATGACGATCATCTGGCCCGGATGCAGGCCGTTGGTCACGTCGTCGAGATCGGTGAAACCCGTCGGCACACCGCGCGCCAGCCCGCCCTGCGAGGCGATCGCGTCGATCTCGTCCATCGTCGGCTGCAGCAGCTGTTCCAGCGGCACGAAGTCCTCGGACGTCCGCCCCTCGGTCACGTCGTAGATCTCGGCCTGCGCGCGGTCGACGATCTCGGTGACATCCGCGCCCTCTGCGCCGGCGTAGCCGTACTGCACGACGCGTGTGCCCGCCTCCACCAACCGGCGCAGCAAGGCCTTCTCCGCGACGATGCCCGCGTAGAACCCCGCGTTGGCGGCGGTTGGCACCGTCGAGATGAGCGTGTGTAGATACGGCGCTCCACCGATACGCCGCAGCAAGCCACGGCGATCGAGTTCGGCCGCCACCGTCACCGCGTCGGCCGGTTCCCCGCGGCCGTACAAATCCAGGATGGCGTCGTAGACGTTCTGATGCGCGGGCCGGTAGAAGTCGCCCGCGCGCAGCCTCTCGAGTACGTCCGCGATCGCGTCCTTGCTCAAGAGCATGCCGCCGAGGACCGCCTGCTCGGCTGCGGCGTCCTGCGGGGGCTGGCGTCCGAAATCTTCACTGGGGGGTGGAACGTCCATGCCTGAACGGCCTAGATCATCCACGACAGCCACGGAGCTACACCTCCCCAAATTCAGTTCGAACGTAGGTTCGACAAATACCTACCGTGACTGTAAGCACAGCTTCGGACATCCGCCCCCTTCGGTCGTCCTGACTGTCTTGCGACGGCCAACGCTAGACGTTGCTGGAAGCACCGCAAAACCACCCTGTTGATGGACCTGTGGATGGCCTGTGGATAGGCCTGGGCAGGCATGTTGAGTCGTTGGGGAGAACCTGTGTATAACCGGCTTTGTTCAGGGCATTCGCGCAGATAGCCGCACCATAAACCGCATGCGCACCTGGGGATGGGAATTGCCTCGGCGTGTCGTCTTCGGTTGCGATCTCGGGCGTGTTGTATTTCCGGGCGGGACCGTGCAGGTTAACAGCCGGTTAGCTTCGCTGTCGTCTAACTACTGTGCGAAGTTCGCCAGCACGCACAGCAACGGCCGGGTGAGAAACGAATCGTTTCCCACCCGGCCGTATCAACGCTGACGTTACTGCGCGGCGACGACGCTCAGCGACACCGAAGCATTCACTTCGGGGTGCAGCCGCACCGTGACCGGATGGTTGCCGGTCGACTTGATGTGCGCCTTGGGCAACTGCACCGTGCGCTTGTCCAGGTTCGGGCCGCCGGCCTTCTTGATGGCGGCGACGACGTCGGCTCCGGTCACCGAACCGAACAGCTTGCCGCTGTCCCCGGCCGCCTTCACCGACAGCTCGACGGCGCCGAGACCTTCGAGCGCGGTCTTCAGCTCCCGAGCATGCTCGAGCCCCTGCACGGCCTTGGCCTCGCGGGCCCGGCGGATCTCCTCGGCCTGGCGCTCGGCGCCACGCGACGCCACGACGGCCATGCCGCGGGGCAGCAGGAAGTTACGTCCGTAGCCGTCCTTGACGTCCACGATGTCGCCCGAAATACCCAGGTGCTCCACCTCGGTGGTGAGAATGAGTTTCATATCGTTGTTTCCTAGATCTCTGGGACGGACCTACCGCGTCGACGAGCTGAACGGCAGCAGTGCCACCTCGCGGGCGTTCTTCACCGCGATCGCGATGTCGCGCTGGTGCTGCACGCAGTTGCCGGTCACCCGGCGGGCACGGATCTTGCCGCGCTCGCTGATGTAGGTGCGCAGCAGTGCGGTGTCCTTGTAGTCGATGATCTGGTTCTTGCCCTTTTTCGAGCAGAACACGCACTTACGGGTCTTGACCGGCTTCTCGGGAGCCGGGCGCCTCTTGGTCGAGGACTTGGCCATGAGTTCTATCTCTTTCTGGTAATCGAAATTTGGTCAGAAGGGTGGCTCGTCGTCGGCGCCGCTGAACGAACCGGACGCGGGAGCGCTGCCCCACGGGTCGTCCTGCTTGGCGTCGGAACCGCCGGTCGGAGCGGCACTGCGGGAACCCCCGCCGCTGCCGAACCCGCCGCCACCGCCGCCGCTGCGGCTGGCCTTGTTCACCTTGGCTGTCGCGTACCGCAACGACGGGCCGATCTCGTCGACCTCGAGCTCCACCACGGTGCGCTTCTCGCCCTCACGGGTTTCGAACGAGCGCTGCTTGAGCCGCCCCTGCACGATCACCCGCGAGCCGCGAGTGAGGCTCTCGGCCACGTTCTCGGCCGCCTCCCGCCAGATGCTGCAGCGGAGGAACAGCGCTTCGCCGTCCTTCCACTCGTTGGTCTGACGGTCGAAGATGCGCGGTGTCGACGCCACTGTGAAGTTGGCGACGGCCGCGCCCGACGGTGTGAACCGAAGCTCGGGGTCAGCGGTCAGGTTTCCGATGACCGTGATGATGGTGTCACCAGCCACGTGTTCCTCCTGGGTTGGGTTGCGTGCGCGCGAAGTCAGTCGCAGGCGAGCCTACGGAGCCGCTCCGACGAACGGCAGCCTTTAGTGCTTGTCGGTCCGCATCACCTTGGTCCGCAGCACGGACTCGTTCAGGTTCAGCTGGCGATCCAGCTCGGACACGGTGGCCGATTCGGCCTTCACATCGACGACGGCGTAGATGCCCTCGGCGTGCTTGGCGATCTCGTACGCCAGGCGGCGCTTGCCCCAGATGTCGACCTTGTCGACACTGCCACCGTCCTTGCGGATGACGTTGAGGAACGTCTCCAGCGACGGAGCAACGGTGCGCTCGTCGAGAGTGGGGTCGAGAATGACCATGATTTCGTATGGACGCATAAGGAACCCATCACCTCCTACGGTCTGGTCGGCCACGGTCGATCCGTGGCAGGAGGGTCGCCTGCGTCGGCAACCGGCCCAGGCTACAGGAATGCCCGCTGATCTGCGAAATCGGTCACTGCTCGGCGTACTCACACTTCGGCCGTGTGCCCGTCAAGATTGCAATCAGGGCGGTGGATCTGCCGATAGCAACGACCCTCACTGCAATTTCGCGTGAACGGCCTCGCAAACCCAGATCTACCTCGAGTCCACGACCTCACGTTCCGGCGTCTTCTCGGCGGGCACGCTGCGACGCATCCGGTCCTGATCCGGACGCAACCAATCGGGTAGCCACCGCGGCGGCGCATCCGGCGCGCCGTCGAAGACTCCTCCGGCGGGATCGTCGACCGCCCCGCCGCACCGGACGAGGTCCTTCTCGGGCCGATAGATCTGGTGAATCACCAACGCGCACAGTCCGATCACCGCGATATCCCGCACCAGCACCAGGACGGTGAACGGCTGCTCGGGCAGACCCATGTTCTGCGGTCCGTACAGGTAGAGCATCCGCGGTATCCACACCAGCGCATCGATCGTCATCCACGTGAGCAGAATGCGCCGGTGCGGCAGCGCCAGCACCGCCAGCGGCACCAGCCACAACGAGAACTGCGGGCTCCACACCTTGTTCGTCAGCAGGAAAGCCGCGACGACGAGGAAGGCGATCTGCGCGACCCGCGGCCGCTGCTTGGCCGTGAGCGCGATGTAAGCGATTGCGATGCAACATGATAGGAACAACACCGCAGATACGGCGTTGAGCACCGTCGGCGGCTCCCACATCCCCAGATCGGGATCGAATCCTCGCCAGCCGGTAAACGACTTGATCACGTTGTAGATCGAATCCATATCGTCGCCACGGCGGGTGTTGAGCCGGAAGAACTCCGACCATCCTCTTGGGTAGAGCACCATGATCGGCAGGTTCACCACGACCCACGTCACCACCGTGGTGATCGCCGCCTTACCCACCTCGCGCAGCTTGCCCGTGCGGATCGCCAACAAGGCCAGCGGCGCGAGCAACAGCAGCGGATACAGCTTGGCCGCCACACCGACACCGATCAACACGCCGGCCAGCACCGGTCTTCGCCTGGCCCAGGCGAGCAGCGCTGAAGTTGCGAAAGCCGTTGCGAGCGCGTCGAAGTTGGTGAAGATCTGGAAGATGACGATGGGTGACGCCGCCACCAGCGCCGCATCCCAGACCCGTCGGGTTCCTGCCAGCTGCGAAGTCGCCCACACCGTTGCCAGCCACGCCAGCGCCAAGCCGAAGGCCGCGATGTTGAAGAACATCACCACCTCGGCCAGCACCGGCAACGACACCAGCTTCGACACCGCGGTGTACGACTTGGCCAGCGCCATCGATGCGTACTGGTAGAGCCCCGTCAGCACCGGATACTCCATGTACCGCACCGCGATGTTGCCGTCGAACTGGATTCGCGGCGTGCCCGTCGCATCCTTCTCGACCCAGCTCGACTTGTAGGGAAACTTGCCGAGATTCAACAGTTCGGCGGTGTAGAGCGGGACGGTGTCGGAGTAGCAGAGCTGGTAGTACGCGCGCTGGTTCTCCCAGTTGGCGACACGTTGGTCCGGCGGACCTGTGCCGGTGGTCTGCAGGCATGCCGCCTTGGTCGAGTAACCGAGCGCCAGAAACACGAGCGCGATGAGCAGCATCGCCCGCAACGGTGTGAAGAACCGCTGCCTGCCGATGAGCGCATGCTTGCCGACCGGCCCACCGATGGTTCCGGACAGCGCGGCCCCGATCGTGTCGGTGCGGCTGGGCGGGTCGCGGTCGTCGAGGCTCCGCAGGTCGCCTGCCGGCCGAGCCGGCGATTCAACTCCTGCCGGCCGAGCCGGCGATTCGACCGTCCTGCCGACTCGCCGTCGTCGTCCGGATTTACAACGTCGGTCACGGAGGCGGCGGCGGGGCTCCAGGCACCCCCGGGGGCGGGGGCGCACCGGGTTCAACGGGCACGGGCGGCGGGGCGGCGGGCACCGTCGTCGGCGGACCCCACGGGATCGTGACACCGGGCGCCAATTCAATCGTCGGCTGGATCACCGTCTCCGACGGTGGCGGTGGTGGTGGCTCTCCCGGCGGCGGGGACGGCGGAGGTGGTGGCGCCTGCGGCACACCCGCATAGCCGCCGACCTCCTCGGGCTTGGGGAACGTCTCGTTTTCGGTGCCTTTCAGGGCGCCGTCCATCGTCGCCTTCCAGATGTCCGACGGCAGGCCCGACCCGTACACCGGTGAGCCGTAACTGGTCTCCAGCGGTTTGGTGCCCTCGGTGGTGCCGACCCAGACCGCCGTCGACAACGACGGCGTGAAGCCGACCATCCACGCGTCGCGGTTGGCGCCGGTGTCGCCCAGCTGGTTGGTCCCCGTCTTCGCGCCCGACGCGCGGCCCCCCGCCAGCGCGTGGCCGTTGGAGTAGGACGCGATCGGCTGCATGGCGGCGATGACGTTGTCGGCGACCTTCTTCTCGATGCGCTGCTCACCCTCGTTGTCCTGCTGCGAAGCGTCGAACAGTACCTCGCCCGCAGCATTGACGACCTTCTGGACGAAGTGCGGCTTGTGATAGACACCCGACGCGGCGATCGTCGCGTATGCCGAGGCCATATCGATGACGCGAGTCTGGTACTGGCCCAGAACGATTCCGTTGTTGGGCGGGCCGCCCTCGCCGTCCTCGGACAGCGTGTGGCCGACGCCGGGGAAGCTCTCGGCGATGCCGGCCTCGTGCGCGGCCTTCGCGACGTCGGCAGGTCCGTTCTCCAGCTTGAGCATCAGCCGGTAGTAGCTGGTGTTCAGTGAACGCTTCAGCGCTTCGGCGATGTTGCACGTTCCGCAGCCGCCGCCTTCGACGTTGGTGATCGTGATGCCGTTCATCGACACCGGGGAACTGTCCACCTGGGTGCCAAGACCCATCCCCTGCTGCAGCGCGGCGATCAGTGCGAACACCTTGAACGCCGATCCGGTCGGAAGCCCGGCCTGGGCGAAGTCGAACCCGTTGGCGTCGCTGCCGCCGTAGTACGCCTCGACCCCGCCGGTCTTCGGGTTGATCGACACGATCGCGGTGCGCATGTCGGGATCCTGCCCATCCAGATACTCGGCCGCGGCTTCCTCGGCGGCCTGCTGCGCCTGGGGGTTGATCGTCGTGGTGATCTGCAGCCCCTCGGTGTTCAGCGTCTGCTCGTTGATGTCGAACAGCTCGAGCAGTTCCTTCTGCACCTGGCGTTCGATCAGCCCGTTGGGGCCGGTGGTTTGGTTGGCCACCCGGGCCTGGTCGGGGGGAACCGTCGGCGGAAACACCTGCGCCGCACGCTCTTCTGGAGACAACGCGCCGATCTCCACCATGCCGTCGAGCACCCAGTTCCAGCGGGCCAGCGCACCGTCGGGGTTGACGGCGGGATCCAGACCCGACGGCTGCTGAATGAGCGCGGCCAGCAGTGCGCCCTCGGCGACGTTGAGCTGTTCGACGGGTTTGCCGAAGTAGGCCTTCGACGCGGCGGCGATGCCGTAGGAGCCGCGACCGAAGTAGATGATGTTCAGATACGACTGCAGCACTTGGTCTTTGGACCATTGGCCGGACATCTTCGTCGAGATGACCACTTCCTTGGCCTTGCGGATCAAGCCGCCGATGCCCGAGCGCTCGTCGCCCACCAGAGCGTTCTTCACGTACTGCTGGGTGATCGTCGATCCACCCTGCAGGTCGCCACCGAACAAGTTGTTCGTCATGGCCCTGATGAACCCGGTGAAGGAGAATCCCGGATTGGAATAGAAGTCGCGGTCCTCGGCGGCCATCACCGCATTGCGCACCTGCACCGGTATCTGGTCGATGTTGACGTCGACGCGGTTGCCTTCCGGCGGAACGATTTTCGCGAGCTCGCTGCCGTCGCTGGCCAGGATCGTCGACACCTGGTTGGTGCGGATGTCGCCGGGCTTGGGCACCTCGACGATCATGTACGCCATCGCGAAGGTGATGATCGGCAGCAGGATCATCGCGACCACCGCTACGACGGAACCGCGACGGACCCACTTCCAGTTGATCTGCGGACGCTGGCCCGGCGGGCCCGGCGGGCGCTCCGGAGGTCCGCCACCGCCCGGTGGCCGACGCGGCGGCAGCGGGGGCGGCTGCTTGGGCGGCGGTGTGCCGTCCAGTGCCGCCTTCACCACGTCGATGGGATCGCGCCATTGAGGCGGTGCGGCGTCGCGCACCGGCGGCAGGATCGACGTGTGCCTGTCGTCGGGCGGCCGGCCGCGCGACTGGGGTGAAGCGGGCACCTCCGCCTGGTGGCGGTGGCGTCCGGCGTCCTCGGAGCGCTTCGGATCAGGGTCGCTCACACCGTCAGCCACCTGCCCTGCACGGGCGTCGTCGGCTGACCGGTCGTGGCGCCCTTCGCTATTCACTGGCCGTGCGCGCACCACTGCGCGCCGTCTGGGTCCGCCTCGGTGTGCGCGATCCCTTCGGTGGCGGGATGGCGCCGAGTACGTACGACTTGACCAGGTGGTTCCAACTGCAGGTTCGGCACACCTCCACCACGTGTACGGAGAACTCGTCGTAGCGGGTTGCCAGTAGGACCAACTCCTCGGCGGTGCGCGCCGATCCCGATACGGCGCCCAGGTGGTCGCCGAATACCCACGACACCAGGGTGAGCTGCTCCTTGCGGCAGATCGGGCACGTCACCGAACTGGGCTTCCCGTGGAACTTCGCGGCGCGCAGCAGATAGGGATTGGCGTCGCAGACCTCCGAGACGCCGGTGCGTCCCGAGTAGACCTCCGCCAGCAGGGACCGCCGCCGAAGCGCGTAATCCACCACCTGTCGCTGCAATCGCACGGAGACCAGAGTACGTCGGCCGCGTGACAGCGGAGGCGCGACGGCGCCGAGCCGTGCTGCCCAAGCACGGTGACCAGGAGGGCTGACATCTACGATCATCGTCGTGGCGAACCGTCAGACGGCAGGAACGCGGGCCAAGGACAGCGACCGCAACGACACCTGTCAGATCCTCGACAGCGCGCTCGCCGACGGGCAGCTTTCGATGGAGGAGCACCGGACACGCGTCGCGTTGGCGACGCAGTCTGAGACCCTGGGTGACCTGCAGTCGCTGATCTCCGACCTGCAGAACGCCAACGCCCCCGTGCAACTGCCCGATCTCAAGAGGCGACCGACAATGCCCGCTGCCTTCGGCGGCGGCGGCGGTTGGGGCATACGCCTCGCCGTCGCCGGGGTGCTGGTCGTGCTCGGCATCGCGATCGGATGGGGCCTGTACGGAAACACCACCTCGCCGCTGAGCTTTACATCTGATCCGGGAGCCAAGTCCGACGGCATCCCGGCAAAGGTCCTGACCCCACCGAAGCAGCTCCAGTCCCTGGGCGGCCTCAACGGACTGATGGAGCAGATGCGCCAGCGCTTCGACGACACCATGGGATACAGCCTGGTGATCTATCCGGAGTACGCGGTCGTGTCCCGAGCCGATCCAAGCGACGAGCGGCGGAAGCTGAGCTACACCTATCGCGGCGGGTTCGACGACCCGTCGTCGTCGGCGAAGAGCGAGGACGACGTCCTGGTCGACCTGGCCGCTTTCAATGTCGAGAACGCGGTCGGCATCCTGCGCGGTGTCGCCGAGACCGTCGGCCTGAATCCCGCCGACGTGAAGAAGGAAAACACCTACCTGACCGTCGACCCCACCCGGAATCCCCCCACTCCGGGCGAGCTCACGTTGCGGGCCAATGTGTCCAGCGACTTCGGCAGCGGCTCGGTCACCTTCGCCGGGGACGGCACGATCAAGCGCATCGACGACATCACCTGACCGTTGACCAGTTCTCGGGGTAGCCCGCTGTTGGCGCCGAATATATCGGCGCGATACACTCCGTAGAGGTGTCGGACCGCCGCAACGGCCAAAGCAGCGTTTTCAGGGAGGTGATTCGATTGTTGGAGCTCGCCATCCTGGGCCTTCTGCTCGAATCCCCCATGCACGGCTACGAGCTGCGTAAACGTCTGACGGGTCTGCTCGGCGCGTTTCGCGCGTTCTCCTACGGGTCGCTGTACCCGGCGCTGCGGCGCATGCAGGCCGACGGCCTGATCGTCGAGGACGCCGCGCCCGAGGGAATCCCCAAGATGCGCCGCGCGCGACGCGTCTACCGGCTCAGCGAAGCAGGCATCCAACGCTTCACCGAGCTCGTGGCCGATACCGGGCCGCAGAACTTTTCCGACGACGGATTCGGCGTTCATCTCGCCTTCTTCAACCGCACCCCCGCCGAAGCGCGGATGCGGATCTTGGAAGGACGCCGTCGCCAGGTGGAGGAACGCCGTGAGGGCCTGCGCGAAGCAGTTGCGCGGGCCAGCAGCTCGATCGACCGCTACACCCGACAGCTTCATCAGCTCGGGTTGGAGTCCAGCGAGCGCGAAGTGAAATGGCTCAACGAACTGATTGCGGCGGAACTGACCGCCCAGCAACGGGCTGAACAGCCGTAAGTACTACCGGGTTGCAGGACAGGGAAAGAAGGGAAGAAGCCGTCATGACTTCTAATTCAGACGTGCGCGTCGCCATCGTCGGCGTGGGGAACTGCGCGTCCTCACTTGTGCAGGGCGTGCAGTACTACAAGGACGCCGACGAGAACGTCACGGTCCCCGGCCTGATGCATGTGCGGCTCGGCCCGTATCACGTGCGTGACGTGAAATTCGTCGCCGCGTTCGACGTCGACGCCAAGAAGGTCGGCTTCGACCTCTCCGAAGCCATCTTCGCCTCGGAGAACAACACCATCAAGATCGCCGACGTGCCGCCGACCAACGTCACGGTGCAGCGCGGACCGACGCTCGACGGCATCGGCAAGTACTACGCGGAGACGATCGAGATCTCCGACACCGAGCCGGCCGACGTGGTCAAGGCGCTCAAGGATGCGAACGTCGACGTGCTGGTGTCCTATCTTCCCGTCGGCTCGGATCAGGCCGACAAGTTCTACGCGCAGTGCGCTATCGACGCTCAGGTGGCGTTCGTCAACGCGCTGCCCGTCTTCATCGCCTCCGACCCGGTGTGGGCGAAGAAGTTCACCGACGCCGGCGTGCCGATCGTGGGCGACGACATCAAGAGCCAGATCGGCGCCACGATCACCCACCGCGTGATGGCCAAGCTGTTCGAGGACCGCGGCGTGCAACTCGACCGCACGATGCAGCTGAACGTCGGCGGCAACATGGACTTCCTCAACATGCTGGAGCGCGAGCGGTTGGAGTCCAAGAAGATCTCCAAGACCCAGGCGGTCACCTCCAACCTGCAGCGTGAGTTCAAGACCAAAGACGTCCACATCGGCCCGTCCGATCACGTCGGCTGGCTCGACGACCGCAAGTGGGCCTACGTGCGGCTCGAGGGCCGCGCGTTCGGTGACGTGCCGCTGAACCTGGAGTACAAGCTCGAGGTGTGGGACTCGCCGAACTCGGCGGGCGTGATCATCGATGCGGTGCGTGCCGCGAAGATCGCCAAGGATCGCGGCATCGGCGGCCCCGTCGAGGCGGCGTCGGCCTACCTGATGAAGAGCCCGCCGAAGCAGCTGCCCGACGATGTCGCGCGCGCCCAGCTCGAGGATTTCATCGAGGGCTGATTCTCGACCCGGCCACGCGCGGGTTACGGTCACCTTCGTGACCGACATCAGCGCTGACGACGAACTCGCCTCGCTATCCGAGTTCACTTTCCTCAAAGAGAACGCCAAGCAGGCCGGGACGACGGGGCCGCTGCCGACTGTCGAGCGGATCAACTCCGGCTCGGTCAGCGCGCTGAAATTCGGCGACGGCTCACCTCGAGTGGTGTTCCTGCACGGCGGCGGTCAGAACGCGCACACCTTCGACACGGTGATCATCGGTCTCGGCGTGCCTGCGTTGTCGGTCGACCTGCCCGGCCACGGCCGCTCGGCATGGCGCGAGGACGGCGACTACGGCCCCAAGCTCAACGCCACCGCGGTCGAGCCCCTCGTGCGCGCGTTCGCTCCGGATGCCGACCTCGTCGTCGGGATGTCTCTGGGCGGGCTCACGGCGCTGAGGTTGGCGGTGGCAGCACCCGATCTGGTCCGCAAGCTGGTCCTCGTCGACGTGACGCCGTCGGCGCCCGAGCGGCACACCGAGATGACCAAGGCCCAGATGGGTACGGTGGCCCTCGTCCAAGGCGACAAGACGTTCCCGAGCTTCGAGGCCATGCTGGAGGCCACCGTCGCAGCCGCACCGCACCGCGACCGAGAGTCGTTGCGGCGCGGTGTTTTCCACAACGCCAAGCGCCTCGACGACGGCACGTGGACGTGGCGCTACGATTCATTCCGCAAGGGCGAGGGCTTCGAGGGCCTGTGGGACGACGTCCCCAGCCTCAACGCGCCCACGACGCTGGTGCGCGGCGCCGACTCGTTCTTCGTCAACGACGACGACGCTGCCGAATTCGCCAGCATCGCACCGGGATTCCAGCGCGTGCACATCGTCGAGAACTCCGGGCACTCCGTGCAGAGCGATCAGCCCGTCGCGCTGATCAACATCCTGCGTGAGGTGCTCGACCGAGTAGCCCGCGTGGGCACATGCGTTAGCCGGTGGGCGAGGGTTGCCTGCTGTTCACCTTCTGCTTCCCGTCTGTGCGCCGAGCTGCCGTAGGTTTTCGGCCGTCCGGCCGTCCAGCCCCCGGCCGGGGTCGTGTCGGAAGGAATCAGCGCCCATGGCACTCGTGCCGCTCAACCTGCTCATCACCCACAACGGAAAGTCCAGGCGCCAACACGTCACCTGCGTGTACAAGTGCGGCGACGCGTGCTCCAAGCCCGTCCGCAACACCAGCGACAACGAGTATTTCGGCGACGTCGTCAAGGCGGTGTCGCGCCGCTCGATGCTGCAAGCGGGCGGGGTCGCGGTGCTGGCCGTCGGCGCTGGTTCGGTGTTGGCCGCCTGCGGAACCGACGAGAAGCCCCAGGAAGGGCGGGCCACCCCGACGTCGGCGGCGGCGCCTGCCGAAACGCCCCCGGGCATGAAGTTCAGCTCGGTCGCACCCAACAGCGAGGACGCCGTCATCGTCGCCGACGGTTACGAGCAGGCGGTGGTGATCAGCTGGGGCGACCCGGTGCTGCCCGGCGCGCCGAAGTTCGACGTCGCCAACCAGACTGGCGCCGCCCAGCGCGGCCAGTTCGGCTTCAACAACGACTTCGCCGGGCTCCTGCCCGTACCGGGGCAGCAGAACCGCTTCCTGTTGGTGACGAACTTCGAGTACGTCACCCCGCAGTTCATGTTCCCCGGCTTCAACGCCGATGCCCCCACCCGCGAGCAGTTCGACGTCGAGATCGCCGCGATCGGCATGGGCGTCGTCGAGGTGGAGCGCACGCCGGCCGGCCTCAAGCCCGTGATGGGTCGATACAACCGGCGCATCACCGCCGACACGCCCATGACGCTGACCGGTCCTGCCGCAGGAACCGACTTCGTGAAGACCGCCGCGGATCCGACGGGGCGCACGATCGCAGGCACGTTCGCCAATTGCTCCGGCGGCGTGACTCCCTGGGGCACAGTGCTTTCGGGTGAGGAGAACTTCCACGAGTACTTCGGTGCCGCTTCAAACGCGCCCCCGGCTGCGCCTGTTGATGCCGACCGGCAGGACCGCTACGGCATCGCGCTGGAGCCCTCGTCGCTGCTGTGGGAGACCTTCGATCCCCGCTTCGACCTCGTCAAGAACGCCAACGAACCCAACCGGTTCGGTTACGTCGTCGAGCTCAACCCGTGGGATCCGAACTCGATGCCGATCAAGCACTCCGCGCTCGGGCGCCTCAAGCACGAGGGCGCCACCGTCTACGTCACCGACGACGGCACCGTCGTGGTGTACACCGGCGACGACGAGCGTTTCGACTACATGTACAAGTTCATCTCGAGCAAGAAGATGCAGCCTGCTGGCCCGGATGGATCAGATCCAGCGGCCAGGGCGCACAACATGACCCTGCTCGACGAGGGCACGCTGTACGTCGCCAAGCTGTCCAGCGACATCCCAGCCAACCAGATCGACGGGTCCGGCGAGCTGCCGTCCAAGGGTTCGTTCGCCGGCACCGGAACCTGGCTCCCGCTGCTGCGGTCGGGCCCGGGAGGTCAGGCCGAGTCGCTGGTCGACGGGGTGACCGCACAGGAAGCCGCGGTGTTCACCCGACTCGCGGCCGACAAGGCGGGCGCCACGAAGATGGACCGGCCCGAAGACTTCGAGGCCAACCCCAAGACCGGCAAGGTGTACGTCGCGCTCACCAACAACGACGAGCGCGGCGCCCCCGGCGAGGCGGCGCCCGACGCCCCCAACCCCCGCAACGACAACAAGAACGGTCAGATCCTCGAGATCACCGACAACCACGCGGGCACCGACTTCACCTGGGATCTGCTGCTGGTGTGCGGCGACCCGGCCGCGGCCGATACCTACTTCGGCGGATTCGACAAGACCAAGGTCAGCCCGATCTCCTGCCCCGACAACGTCGCCTTCGACAGCCACGGCAACCTGTGGATCTCGACCGACGGCAACGCGCTGAACTCCAACGACGGGTTGTTCGCCGTCGCGCTGGACGGTCCCAATCGCGGCGAGACCAAGCAGTTCCTCACCGTGCCGCTCGGCGCGGAGACGTGCGGCCCGATCGTCACCGACGATCTGGTGACGGTCTGCGTGCAGCACCCCGGCGAAAACGACGACAACAGCATCGACGACCCGCTGTCGCGCTGGCCGGAGGGCGGTAACGGCACGGCGCGGCCGTCCGTGGTCGCCGTATGGCGGACTGAGGGGAATATCGGAACGTGATCGCGGTTACAACTACACCGTGGCACACACCGTGAACTTCCCCATCCGCATCGGCGTACAACTCCAACCCCAGCACTCCCCGCAGTACGGGCACATCCGCGACGCGGTGCGGCGCTGCGAAGACATCGGTGTCGACGTCGCATTCAACTGGGATCACTTCTTCCCGCTCTACGGTGATCCCGACGGCGCGCACTACGAATGCTGGACGATGCTCGGCGCGTGGGCCGAGCAGACGACGCGCCTGGAGATCGGCGCGCTGGTCACGTGCAACTCGTACCGCAACCCCGAACTGCTGGCGGATATGGCCCGCACCGTCGACAACATCAGCGGCGGCCGGCTGATCCTGGGTATCGGATCGGGCTGGAAACAGAAGGACTACGACGAATACGGCTACGAGTTCGGCACGGCGGGCAGCCGCCTGGACGACCTCGCCGCCGCGCTGCCCCGGATCACCTCACGGTTGGCGAAGCTCAATCCCGCACCCACGCGCGATATCCCGATCCTGATCGGCGGCGGCGGCGAGAAGAAGACGCTGCGCCTGGTCGCCCAATACGCCGACATCTGGCACAGCTTCGCCGACAGCTCCGAGTACCCGCGCAAAGCCCAGGTCCTCGACGGCCACTGCGCCGAGGTCGGCCGCGACCCCGCGGCCATCGAGCGGTCGACGGGTGTCTCCGGCGACGGCGAGGAGGCCCTCCTCAGGGAGGCCGACCTGCTGGCCGGACTCGGCGTCACCATGCTGACCGTCGGCGTCAACGGACCCGACTACGACCTGACTGAGGCCGAGGCGCTGTGCCGCTGGCGGGACCGACGTAGCGGGTAGCACTGAACCCGCATAACGGGTCCGAGGCGGGCGGGCGCCGTGAGAAGCTGTTGCTGCCATGCCCAAGAAGTATGGAGTCAAGGAAAAAGACCTCGTCGTCGAGCACGTGGTCAACTTGATCCTGACCGGCAAGCTGCGGTCGGGAGATCGGGTGGACCGCAACGAGATCGCACACCAGCTCGGCGTCTCCCGCGTCCCGATCCAAGAGGCGGTCGTACAGCTCGAGCATGACGGCATCCTCTCCACTCAGTACCACCGCGGCGCATACGTCGCACCCTTCGACGCGGCCGTCGTCCGCGAACATCACGAGATCTACGGGATGCTCAGCGGCATCGCCTCCGCCCGTGCCGCGCAGGCCCGAGATCCGGAGCGCTTGCGCCAACTCGACGCATTGGTCGACACCATGCGCGCCAACGTCGATTCGCGCGCCTTCCAGGAAGCGGCCTTTCAGTTCCGTGTCCTGATCAACGAGGAGTACTCGGGTCCACGGCTGCTCGCCGTCATCCGAGGTTCGCAGTCGTTCATGCCGCGGGCGTTCTGGATGGCATACGCCGACAACCAGCGGGATCTGCTGCGGTACTTCGAGGATGAGCTCGACGCTCTGCACCGCGGCGACGGCGAGGCCGCGCGCACCGCCAATATCGGCCGGGCCGACGCCATGGGGCAGATCATGCTGGCCGAGCTGGTGCGACGCGGCGTCCTGCCGGCCGCGGACCCACGGTCCGATGCATTCTGAATGAGCTGAAGGCGGTGTGACGGCGCCGTCGGTGGATACGTTTCACAGATGACCGCGTTTCCCCGACTCTGTCGAGCGTCCGTCGTGGCGCTGATCGCCCTGTTGATCGGCGGTATGGTCATGGCTGCGCCCGCGGCGGCCCAGGTCGACCAGTGCGCACCGCCCGGCATCAAGAGCGCCAGCGCATTGCCGACCAACCTCGCCAAGGCGGCGGCCGGTCCCGATGAGGACGAGTACACGACGGCGACGGTCGAACCGCTCGACAGCATCGACGTCAACGCGCTGGGGCTCGGCACGCCGGGAACGCTGACCGTCGGCACGCTGTCCGATGCCCCGCCGAGCATCTGCATCAACACCGCGGGCCAGTTCACCGGCTTCGACAACGAACTCCTGCGTGCGATCGCCGACCAAGCATCGGGCTGAAGATCAACTTCGTCGGCACGGAGTTCTCGGGGCTGCTGGCCAGGTGGCGTCACGCCGATTCGACGTCGGGTCGTCGTCGATCACCACCACCGACGCCCGCCGCCGCACCGTCGGATTCACCAACGGCTACGACTTCGGCTACTTCTCGCTGGTGGTGCCGAGCGGATCACCGATCAAGGGGTTCGGCGACCTCGCGGCCGGTCAGCGGATCGGCGTCGTCCAGGGCACCGTGCAGGAGTCCTACGTCATCGACACGCTGCATCTGGAACCGGTGAAGTTCCCCGACTACAACACCGTCTACGCAAGTCTCAAAACCGGCCAAATCGACGCATGGGTGGCGCCGTCGCAGCAGGCGTCGGGCACCGATGCAGCCGGGTGATCCGGCGCGAGATCATCGAAAACACCTTCAGCTTGGACAATTTCGTCGCATGGGCCGTTGCCGAGGAGAACAGGCCGCTGCATCGACGCGCTGAACACCGGACTCGACGACGATCATCGCCGACGGCACTTGGTCGCGGCTGTACACCGATTGGGTGCCGCGCGCGCTGCCGCCGGGATGGAAACCGGGCTCCAAGGCGGCGCCGGCGCCAACAACTGCCCGACTTCGCCGCGATCGCGCCGAGACCACCAGCGAGCGGGTCGGCGGCGGCAGCGCCGAAATCGACGCTGTCGCAACTGAAGGATTCGTTCGTGAACTGGGAGCTGTACCAGCAGGCCATCCCTACCTGCTCAAGACCGGCCTGCCGAACACGCTGATCCTGACCGTCAGCGCCGCCGTGATCGGCCTCGCGCTCGGTATGGCGCTGGCCGATGGCCGGTATCTCGCGGCACCGGTGGCTGCGGTGGCCGGCGCGCGTGTACACAGACATCTTCCGCGGGACTTCCCGAGGTCGTGATCATCCTGATTGATCGGACTCGGCGTCGGGCCGATCGTGGGTGGCCTCACGGGCAACAACCCCTACCCGCTCGGCATCGCCGCGCTCGGCCTGATGGCCGCCGCGTACGTCGGTGAGATCTTCCGTTCGGGCATTCAGAGTGTGGACCCCGGACAGCTGGAAGCTTCTCGTGCACTGGGCTTTTCGCTACCCTGCGTCGATGCAGCTGGTGGTGGTGCCGCAGGGGATACGGCGGGTGCTGCCTGCGCTGATGAACCAGTTCATCTCGTTGTTGAAGGCGTCGTCACTGGTGTATTTCCTTGGGCTGATCGCCAATCAGCGGGAGCTGTTCCAGGTGGGCCGCGACCTCAACGCGCAGACCGGCAACCTCTCGCCGCTGGTTGCGGCCGGGTTGTTCTATCTGTTGCTCACGGTCCCGCTGACACATTTGGTGAATTACATCGACGGCCGGTTGCGTCGCGGCCGCGCCCCCGCCGAGCGAAGGACCCCCTCGAGCTGTCGACTTCGGCCAGGAGATGATCTGATGGCCGAGTCGCGCGTTGCGAGCCGGTTTCGCTGGGTGCCAAGGATATTCATTTGTCATTCGGACCGAACGCGGTGCTGCGCGGCGTGGACATCGACGTCCCCGCGGGCACCACCGCGGCGGTGATCGGGCCGTCGGGTCGGGCAAGTCGACGTTGTTGCGGACGCTGAACCGGCTTGTACGAACCCGATCGCGGCGACATCCTGCTCGACGGGCGATCGGTGCTGGCGCGACGATCCGGATCGAGTTGCGGCAACGCATCGGGATGGTCTTCCAGCACTTCAATCTGTTCCCGCACCGCAGCGTGCTGGACAACGTGGACGCTGGCGCCGCGCAAGCTGCAAGCGACTGCCGCGCCGAGCAGGCCCGCGAACTCTGGGGTTGGCGCAGCTGGACCGGGTCGGGCTGAAGCACAAGGCCGAGGTGCCGCGCCGGCGACGCTGTCGGGTGGGCAGCAACAGCGGGTGGCGATCGCGCGCGCTCTGGCCATGGCACCGGAGGTGATGTTCTTCGACGAGGCCACCTCGGCACTGGATCCGGAGTTGGTGAAAGGCATCCTGCGCGCTCATCGCCGAACTCGGCGCCGACGGTATGACGATGGTCGTCGTCACCCAATGAAATGGGCTTCGCCCAGTCGGCGGCGGATCCTGTGGTGTTCATGGATCACGGCAGAGTCGTCGAAACAGGTCCACCCGAGCAGGTGTTCGGGGCCGCCGAGACGACCGGCTGAAGCGCTTCCTTTCAAGTGCTTTCTTTCGAAGAGTTGACGCACTTGCTCGTCACTCCACAACTTGGCAGGCTCGGACAGGTTAGACTGCCGAAATTATGGTGGAGACCGAACCGCAGGTCGCTGAGCTGGCCGGAGAGCTGCAGCGCGTCCTTTCCCGGGTTTTCTCCGTGCTCCGCCGCAGCGACCCCAATCGCGACGCCGCCACCAACGATCTGACGCTCGCGCAGTTGTCCATTCTGCTGACACTGCTCGAGCAGGGGCCGATCCGGATGACCGAACTGGCCGCACACGAACGGGTGCGCACGCCGACGACGACCGTCGCGATCCGCCGGCTGGAGAAACTCGGGCTGGTCAAGCGGTCCCGCGATCCGTCGGACCTGCGGGCGGTCCTGGTCGACATCACCCCTGAAGGCCTGGCGCAGCACCAAGAGGCGCTGGCCAATCGGCGCGCGTTTTTGGGCAAGCTGCTCGCCAAGCTCAGCCCGGAGGACCTCGAGACGCTGGGCAAGGCCCTTGTTCCACTCGAGCGCCTGGCCGAATAGCCCGTCAGCGCTTCAGCCCAGCCAGTCGAGCACCGCCGCCGCGGTCCATGACTGCTGCATGCTGCCGAGCGGTTCCCCCGTGAACGGTTCGTAGTACTCGGCGAAGGTGCCGTCGCTGACCTGTCGCAGGCCTTCCCGGCGAAGGATCGACGACCGTTCGGCCCAACCGCGGCGCGCGAAACACCACGAGAACAGCCACGTGGTCACCGGCCACACCGGCCCGCGCCAGTACTCGCGCGACCGGAAGTCCCGCGACACCGGCGACGTCGTGGGTATCAGCGCGAACTTCAGGTCCGGATGGCCACAGAATCGCGGCCCTTCCAGCAGTCGCAGCAGGGCGCGCTCCTTGTCGTGTGGTAGCCCGCCGCACAGCAGCGGCGCGAACTGCGCGACCGTCTCGGTGGCCACCCATTTCTCTGCCCGTAGGTCGTAATCCCTTGCCGCACCGTTGCGTTCGTCGGTGGTTTCGACGACGCCTGCGCGGAAGCGCTCGGCCCAGCCGTACAGGTCCCGAACATCGGCGTGTGGCCGCTTGTAGTCTTCGCCGATCTCGGCCAGCACGTCACACGCCACCGAGAGGATGGCCGATACGAAGACGTCCTCGACGGCGAAGCTCATCACCTTGGGCAGCAGCTCGTCGTCGTAGCGGGCCGACTTCATCTCTTCCAGCAGCCACAGATACCGGTCGTATTCGACATCCGACGGGCGCTGGCTCGCGTCGGTGACGATCGCGTTGTCCTCACGCTGGTATTCCGGCACGTTGCCGGGCATCACGTTGGAATAAGCGCTGTCCCAGCGCGGCGAGTTGTCCATACCGGACTCCCAGCCGTGATACACGGTGACCCGGCCGTGCGACCTCGGGTCGCGGGCTTCGGCCAGCCAGCGGTGCCAGCGGACCAGGTTGTCCCACCGCCGGTCGAGGAACGCCTCGGCCACCGCCCTCGTGGACCGCCCGCGGGTTCGGGCGTGGTCGAGGATGCGCTGTACCGCGATCGCGTGCACCGGCGGCTGGGTGATACCGGACGTGTGCCGGCTGCGCGGGGCGTTGGCGGCGAGCGCGGACGTCGCCCACCGGGCGGGACCCGGGAAGTACCCGTCGACACCGTTGGCGAACACGATGTGCGGAATCATGCCGTTGGTCCACTGCGCGGACAGCAGCGTGTCGAGTTCGACGACGGCGCGTTCGACACTCAGCGGCGCCAGCCCGATCGCGACGAATGCGGCGTCCCAGCTCCACATATGCGGGTACAGCAGCGGTGCCGCGGTGGTCATTGTGCCCAGGTCGTTGCCACGCAACAGATACGCGGCGCGGGCCGCGAGTTGCGTGGGAGCGAAGCTCGGATCGGGGGCCATTGCTTCCATGATGCGACGGTCGGGCGCAAGTTGCAGATCGGTAGGGTGACTTCGTGTCGAATGTCGCCGCCGACGCGGCTCGGATGCCGACGGCGATGATCACCGGGGCCTCTCGGGGGCTCGGCGCAGCCATCGCCAGAGCGCTCGGCAGAACCCACACGCTGTTCCTTGCGGGGCGACCGTCGGCGGAGCTCGATGCGGTCGCCGAGGAGTTCGGTGCCACCACATGGCCGGTCGATTTCGGCGATCTCGACGCGATAGCCGCGACCGTCGAACCGATCGTCGAGCTCGACGTGCTGGTCCACAACGCCGGCGTCGCTTACCCGGGCACCGTCGCCGAGTCGACCGTCGACGAGTGGCGCAGCACTTTGCAGGTGAACGTGCTCGGCCCAGTGGCACTTACGCTGCCGCTGCTGCCCGCGCTTCGCAGCGTCGGCGGCCACGTCGTCTTCGTCAACTCCGGGTCTGGAATCAACGCGTCGCCGGGTCTGGCGTCGTACTCGGGCAGCAAGTTCGCGTTGCGCGGGTTCGCGGACTCGCTGCGCAACGACGAACGGTCGCTTCGGGTGACGTCGGTGCACCCGGGCCGGATCGCCACCGAGATGCAGGAGAACCTGGTCGCCTATGAGGGCCGCGACTACGCACCCGAGCAGTTCCTGAGTCCGGAGACTGTCGCCAAGGTCATAGCCGACGCGGTCAACGCCCCCCGCGACGCCCACATTCAAGAGGTCATCGTCCGCCCTCGGTAATGAGTGATTTCGGTGTCAACAGTCGCGATGCGCGCGACCGACTACACCGAAATCGCATTGCGGACGACCGCGATCACGCGGTGGGGGTACTCCGTGAGGTCTAGCCAGGTGAATCGCAGCACCTGCCAGCCCATCAGCATGATGTTGTTCTGACGTACTCGGTCCGCGTGGAAGTCTTCGGTGGCGCTGTGGAATGCGAGTCCGTCAGCCTCGATCGCCACCTTCTGTTTTGGGAAGCCCACGTCTACCTTGTAGCCGCCGACCGGGTAGTTCGCCCGCCACCCGGTGATGCCCGCATCGCGCAGGAGCTTCACGAGAAGGCGTTCGGCGGCCGAGCGTGCACCATCCGATGCTGTCTGCAGTCGTCGTCGTGCTGCCGGTGACCCATATCGACCCTTGTTACGCAGGTGCGCACGCCACAACTCACGCAGTTCAACATGCTGTTGAAGGGCCTTGTCCATGATCTTCACCCCACCGCGCTCCCTGATCGCCGCCTCGACAGCCGTCAATGGCAGGGCGGTGACGAGAAGACCACGGCGCTCGACAATGTCGGCGGACGCCAGGTCCCGCCTTCGCATGACCGATCCTGGTTTTGATCGCCCACTCCCGTTGCGTGGCATCGTCACTTCAACGCGATCCGGCGCGAAATTCGTCAGGCCGTGCCACCAGGCGGCGGCCAGGCCACTCGCCACGGCGTGGTCGCCGTACGCCCATACCGCTGCGCGAATGCGCGCAGCATCGGTGAAGGGGCGGTCGTCCACGAAGTAGACGCCCGGTGCGCACCTCCTCCACTGGCCGGAAAGCACCCGCCTGCTGACGGCGTGTTTGCTCAGCCCGGACTCGTGAGCTTGTCGCAGCGTCAACACGCCGTCGTGGCGACGCAGATACTGACTGAGCACGTATGAATGGACGCAGCGGAGGCCTCGATCGGCTCCCCCGCCGACGATTTCGGTGTCAACAGTCGCGATGCGCGCGACCGACTACACCGAAATCGCCGCTAGGCGACGATGTTGACCAGTCGGCCGGCGACCACGATCACCTTCTTGGGCGTCGCTCCGTCGAGGAACTCCTGGACCTTGACGTCGGCCAGCGCGGCGGCCTCCAACGCATCGGCGTCGGCGTTCGCCGCCACGGTGATGCGTCCGCGCACCTTGCCGTTGACCTGCACCGGCAACTCGACGGTGTCCTCGAAGAGGTACTGCGGGTCGGCCACCGGGAACGGTCCGTGTGCCAGCGAGGTGTCGTGGCCCAGCCGCTGCCACAACTCCTCGGCCAGATGCGGTGCCAGCGGCGCGACCATCAACACCAGCGGCTCCAGGGCGGCACGCGACGTCACACCCTGTTTCGTCAGGTGGTTGGTGTATTCGATCAGCTTGGCCGCCGCGGTGTTGTTGCGCAGGTTCATGTAGTCGTCACGGACGCCCTCGATCGTGCGGTGCAACACCCGCAGCGTGTCGTCGTCCAACGGTGCGTCGCCCGCGCGCTCGGCGCCGGTCTGCTCGTCGACCACCAACCGCCACACTCGCTGCAGGAAGCGATAGGCCCCGACGACATCCTTGGTCGCCCATGGCCGCGACGCCTCGATCGGGCCCATCGACATCTCATAGACCCGCAGCGTGTCCGCTCCGTAGTCGTCACAGATCTCGTCGGGCGACACCGAGTTCTTCAGGCTCTTGCCGATCTTGCCGAATTCCTGCGACACCTCGATCTCACCGTCGGGCCCCGGAGCCGACCCGTCGGCGACATCCGGCGGACGCCAGTAGAACGTGCCGTCGCGCTCGGTGACCTCGGCGGCCGGCACGTAGGAGCCGCGGGGATCGGTGTACGCGAACGCCTGGATGTAGCCCTGGTTCACCAGCCGCCGGTACGGCTCCCGCGAGCTCACGTGGCCGAGGTCGAAGAGCACCTTGTGCCAGAACCGGCAGTACAGCAGGTGCAGCACCGCGTGCTCGACGCCGCCGACGTAAAGGTCCACACCACCGGGGTCGTTCGGGCCGTACTCGGCCGGCCGCGGACCCATCCAGTAGGCCTCGTTCTCCTTGGCGCACAACTCTTCTGAGTTGTACGGGTCGGTGTAGCGCAACTCATACCAGGAGCTGCCCGCCCACTGCGGCATCACGTTGGTGTCGCGGGTGTAGGGCTTCAATCCGTCACCTAGGTCCAGTTCGACGTTGACCCAATCGGTGGCCCTGCCCAGCGGAGGCGACGGCTCGCTGTCGGCGTCGTTCGGATCGAATTGCTCTGGCGCGTAATCCGGAATGTCGGGGAGCTCGACCGGCAGCGCCGATTCGGGCAAGGGATGGGCGCGGCCGTCCGCGTCATACACGACCGGGAACGGCTCGCCCCAGTACCGCTGCCGCGCGAACAACCAGTCACGCAGCTTGTACTCGACGCGGACCTGGCCGCGGCCATCGGCGACCAGGCGATTGGTGATCGCCTCCTTCGCCGAGGCGACGGTCAAGCCGTTGAGGTAATCCGAATTGACCAGTTCGCCGTCGCCGGAGTACGCCCCGGACGAAATATCGCCACCGGCAATCACTTCCACGATCGGCAGCGCCGAATTCGGTAGCGAAGTCCCAGTCCCGCTGATCGTGGCCGGGCACCGCCATGATCGCCCCGGTGCCGTAGCCCAGCAGCACATAGTCGGCGATGAACACCGGGATCTGTTCACCGTTGGCGGGATTCGTCGCGTACGCACCGAGGAAAACACCGCTCTTCGTCTTGTTCTCCTGACGCTCCAGATCGGACTTGGCCGCGACGCTGGTCCGATACGCGGCAACCGCCCCGGCGGGCGTCGCCGCGCCGAAGGTCCAGCGCGCATCGACGGCGGCGGGCCACTTCTCGGCGACGAGCGCGTCGACCAGTTCGTGCTCGGGCGCCAGCACCATGTAGGTCGCGCCGAACAACGTGTCCGGCCTCGTGGTGAACACCTCGATGTCACCCGCGTCGGTGCCGAACTGGACCGATGCTCCCGTGGAGCGGCCTATCCAATTGCGCTGCATGGCCTTGACCTTGTCCGGCCAGTCCAGCACATCCAGATCGTCGAGCAGCCGATCGGAGTAAGCGGTGATGCGCATCATCCACTGCCGCAGTCGTTTCCGGAACACCGGGAAGTTGCCCCGATCGCTGCGCCCGTCAGAGGTGACCTCTTCGTTGGCCAGCACTGTGCCGAGTCCCGGGCACCAGTTGACCATCGAGTCGGCCTGGTATACCAGCCGATAGGAGTCGACAACATCGGCACGCCCAGCCGCGTCAAGCTCCGCCCAGCGCCTGCCGTCGTCGAGTGTTCGTCTCCCCGAGTCGAATTCGGCGATCAGCTCGGCGATCGGTCTGGCTTTGTCGACCGACGGATCGAACCAGGCGTTGTAGATCTGCAGAAAGATCCACTGTGTCCACTTGTAGAAATCGACGTCGGTGGTGGAGAAGCTTCGCCGAGCGTCGTGCCCCAAGCCCAGCCTGCCCAGCTGGCGACGGAAGTTGACGATATTGGCCTCGGTGCGGATGCGTGGATGTGTGCCGGTCTGGATCGCGTACTGCTCGGCAGGTAGGCCGAACGCGTCGAACCCCAACGCGTGCAACACATTGCGGCCCGTCATCCGGTAGTAGCGCGCGTAGACGTCGGTGGCGATGTAGCCGAGCGGATGTCCGACGTGCAGACCTTCTCCGGACGGGTACGGGAACATGTCCTGCACGAACATCTTGTCGGCGGGCACCGCGGCACCGTCGGGCGCCGCCAGCGATCCGACCGGATTGGGCACGTTGAACGTGCCCCAATCGGCCCACCTCTGCTGCCAGGCACGCTCTATCTCCCCTGCCAGCTCCGCGGTATAGCGGTGCTGCGGGGCATCCGTGCCGGCGTCGGGCGAGTCAGTCACGTGAACAGGGTATAAGCCCGCCGATCGAGGGCCGCCCGCGAGCGGGCAGTTCTACCGAAGCCGGCCACAGGTTGGTCTCGGTTCCGTCACCAGCCGGTCAGGGCTTGATTCCAGCTCGATCCCAGCCCTGGTGACCGACGCTTCGGCCTGGATACAGTCGGCGCCTGACCAACGGCTGACGAGCCCCCAGTGGAAGGACCGACGTCGATGACAGAGATCGCCCGCCGCTCGAGGACTCTGGCGACGAGTGTGGCCGCGGCTGTCGTCGGCGTCCTCGGCTTCGCCGGTGTTCCCGCCTTGGCCCAGCCTGTGCAGCCGGTGACTCCGCAGCCCGGTCCCTCCGTCCTGTCGCAAACCGCGGCGACCCCCGACGCCGCCTTGACCCCGGCCACGCCCAACGCGTCGCTTACCGTCCCGACCGCCCCCCAAGCCGCCACGGCGCCCGCGGCCACCGCCGCACCGGGTGGCGTCACTGCACCGCAGGTCGTCACGCCGGCGGCGACACCCATCACCCCGGCCACGACGGGCACACTGACCGACTTCTTCCGGGACAAGGGCGTCACCCTCGAGCCACAGAACGCCCGCGACTTCAAGGCACTCACCATCGTGCTGCCGATGCCCCGGGGCTGGGCACACGTGCCCGACCCGAACGTTGCCGACGCCTTCGCCGTGATCGCCGACCGGGTGGGCGGCAACGGTCTGTACTCCTCGAACGCGCAGGTCGTGGTTTACAAGCTGGTCGGTGAATTCGATCCGAAGGAGGCCATCAGCCACGGCTTCGTCGACACCCAGCAGCTGCCTGCGTGGCGAGTCACCGATGGATCGATGGGCGATATCGGTGGCATGCCGACGGCGAACATCGAGGGCACCTACCGCGAGAACAACCTGACGCTGAACACCTCGCGACGACACGTCATCGCGACTGCCGGACCGGACAAGTACCTCGTGTCACTCGCGGTGACGACCAGCGTCGACCAGGTCGTCGCGGCGGCGGACGCCACCGACGCGATCGTGCGTGGCTTCAAGGTCAGCGTCCCGACACCCGGGGCCGCGCAGGCGGCGATAGCGACCGCCCAACCCACAACGCCCGGACAGCCCGCGGCCGCAGCCCCGCCGGCAGCGCCAACCCCCAGCGCACTCGGCGCCGAGGCCCAGGCCAACGTCGGAGCGACCGGGTAACAGACCTGTCCCCCCGGGCGAAGCCTGGCGCCCGGGGGGACGCCCAACACGCACCGGGCGCGGTCGCCTCGTATTGTGTGGCCCATGTTCATCGTCGCGGTGCTCTGCTGGTGTGCCGCGTTCGTATTGGTGGGTTTCGGCGGGTGGCTGCTGACCCGGCCCAGGTCAGGTGATCCCACCCAATTGGTGCTTCGTGGGGTCGCCCCCACCCAACTCGCCGCCGCCGCAATGCTCGCGTCCGCCGGGACCGTCGCGGTCTCGAGCCGTCCGGACACCGCACTAGTCGTCGTTGTCGTCTGTGCCGTCGGCGCCGTGAGCACAGTCGCGGCCGGCTGCTGGCAGGCGGCGAAGGTCCTGGCAAGCAGCGCCGGCGCACAAGGCGACGGTTGCGGTGGAGCGTGTGCGACGTGCACGCTGTCCTGCGGCTGAAAGCATCAGCCGTTCAGGGGTTTTCAGTTTCGGCTGACGTCGATCGGGTGGGTGGCAAGTAGCGACAACGGCAGTGGTTGACGGCGAAGGACCCTGGCCCACAGATCGGTGCGGGGCTCCGCAAGAACGTCAGATGGCATCGCGGACAGCACAATCCAGTCGTCGCGTTCGATTTCGCCTTCCAGCTGGCCGATGGTCCATCCCGAGTAGCCCGCGAAGATTCGCACCCCTTCGACCACCGGTGCCACCGCGTCGGGATCGGCATCGAGATCCACCATCGCCATGCGGCCCTGCACATGCCGCAGTCCGGGCAGACCGGCAGGGTCCACGCCGACCCTCAGCGTCGCCAGACACAGCGCGGCGTCGCGTTTGACGGGACCCCCGATGAACATGTTCTTCGGTTTGGTGGCCAGCTTCGCCCATTGCGGAAGCACGTTGTACACCGCGGTCTCGCTGGGCCGGTTCAGCACCACACCGAGCGTTCCGCCGTCGTTGTGTTCGACGATGTAGATGACGCTGCGCCGAAACGTCGGCTCCAGGAGATCGGTGTTGGCGAGGAGCAGTGTGCCTGCCCGCACCCGGTGCTTCGCAGGCGCGATGAAATCCTCCGGGTCCTCTGAGTGCGCCACCCCACCATCATCGCATCGACAACCAGCCAACGTGGCGAACAAACCCCGCCTGCCGGGATATTTGTACTGTGGGTCGGGGGCAACGATCACGATCGCCGAAGTTCGACCCCGCCAGACAACAGGACGGGATTTTCGTGGTGGACGTGCGTGCGCCGCTCGCGGTGGTGCGTTCGGTGCGCGACCTGCCGGAGTTCCGCCGACTCCTGGAACTCCGACTGGTCAGTCAGTTCGGCGACGGTCTGTTCGCGGCCGGGCTCGCGGGAGCGATCCTGTTCAACCCCGAGCGCCAGGCCGCCCCGTTGGCGATCGCGGGCGCCTTCGCGGTGCTCTTCCTGCCCTATTCTCTGCTCGGCCCGTTCGCCGGTGCACTACTGGACCGTTGGGATCGGCGACTGGTCCTGGTCGGGGCGAACACCGGGCGCCTCTTGGTCGCACTCGTCGTCGCCGCGCTGTTGTATGCAGGTGTCGACGATCCGCTCATCCTGGTCGCCGCGCTGGTGGTCAACGGGTTCACGCGTTTCGTCTCGTCGGGCCTGTCGGCGGCCTTGCCGCACGTGGTGCCGCGGGACCGGGTGGTGGCGATGAACTCCGTCGCGACGGCGACGGGGTCCATCGCGGCATTCCTCGGTGCGCTGTTCATGGTGCTGCCGCGGTGGGTGTTCGGCGCGGGCGACATGGGCGGTGCGGCGATCATCTTGATCGTCGAGCTTCCAGTACTGATCGCGCTGTGGCTGGCGTGGCGCTTTCCGCCACACATGCTCGGTCCCGACGACACCGCACGGGCCATTCACGGGTCGGTGGCGTACGCGGTGGCCACCGGTTGGATACACGGCGCGCGCACCGTCGCGGCGGTGCCGACCGTCGCGGCGACGCTGGCCGGACTCGCCGCGCACCGGATGACGTTCGGCATCAACAGCTTGCTGATGCTCGTGATCGTCCGGCACAGCGATACACAGCAGGTTGCCGGGTTCGGCACGGCAGTCCTGTTCGGCGCCGCCACCGGAACAGGGGCGCTGTTGGCTGCCGCGGTGATGCCGATGGCCGTGGCCCGGTGGGGCCGCTATGCCACGGCGAATGGGTCCCTCGCGCTCGCGGCACTGATCCAGCTCGGCGGGGTCGGCCTGCAGGTGCCGATGATGATGGCCTGTGGCTTCGTGCTCGGCATCGCCGGCCAGACGGTCAAGCTCTGCGCCGACAACGCCATGCAACTCGATGTCGACGACGCGTTGCGCGGCCACGTCTTCGCGGTTCAGGACTCGCTGTTCTGGATCATGTTCATCCTCGCCATCACGCTGTCGGCGCTCGTGATCCCCGACGACGGCCACCTGCCGGGACTCGTGCTGGCCGGCTCGGGTGTCTACCTGCTCGGCCTGGCCGCACACGCCGCGATCGGCCGGCGGTCCCGCCCCTGAGGCTAAGGTGACCGGCATGGCTGGTGCCGAGCCCATGGTCGCCGATCTGCGCGCCGAGAGCGACGAGCTGGACGCGCTGGTGGCTGACCTTCCCGCCGCCCAGTGGGCGCAGCCCACACCCTCGCCCGGATGGACGATCGCCCATCAGATCGCCCATCTGTTGTGGACCGACCGCGTCGCACTGACCGCCGTCACCGACGAGGCCGGATTCGCCGCCGTCCTCGACGAAGCGGCCAAGGATCCGGGCGGATTCGTCGACGCGGGCGCCGAAGAACTCGCGGTGACGCCCCCGGCTGACCTGCTTGCCGACTGGCGCCGCACCCGTGGCCGTTTGCACGACGAACTCCTGACCGTGGCCGAGGGCCGCAAACTGCCGTGGTTCGGCCCACCGATGAGTGCCGCGTCGATGGCCACCGCACGGTTGATGGAGACGTGGGCGCACGGTCTCGACGTGGCCGACGCGCTCGGCGTGGACAGGGCTGGAACCGCGCGGCTGAGATCGATCGCCCATATCGGCGTGCGCACCCGCGACTTCGCCTTCGCCGTCAACGGCCTCGCGCCACCGGCCGATCCGTTCCTGGTGCAGCTGCACGCGCCCGACGGATCGACGTGGTCGTGGGGTCCCGAGGACGCGGCACAGCGGGTCATCGGCTCGGCGCAGGATTTCTGCATGCTCGTCACACAGCGCAGGCCGCGGTCGGAACTGGACGTCACGGCCACCGGCGAGGATGCCGAGCGGTGGCTGGGCATCGCGCAGGCGTTCGCCGGTCCACCCGGGGCAGGCCGGGAAGCGTAGGTCACAACTCGTCGGCCCCGTCGGCCCTACCGTCGGCATCGCGATCGCTCAGCTTGACGTCCCACCGGCCGTCGCCGTCGGTGTCGACGTAGGCGTGCTCGCCGCCTACCGCCCGATCGGCCAGCCCATCGCCGTCGATGTCGAGAAGTCTGTCGTCGGCCTGACCGTCGGCATCGACATCGACCACCGCCCCGCCGCTGTGCTCGACGCCGTCGAGCCCGAACCAACGCAATCCCGCAGCATGGTCCCCCGCGCGAGCTGGGGACTGTGGGCCCGGCCCGGCGCGGTCGAGACTCACCGCCCAGGTGCCGGTGCCGTCGTCGGTGAAGTATGCGGCCGCTGCACTGTGGTCGCGCACCAAGTGGTCGGCGACACCGTCCGCGTCGAGGTCGGCCATCGCGTCGTCGAGCAGCCCGTCACCGTCGAAATCCAGACCTACGGCATCGAACACGCCGTCGCCGTTGAGGTCGATATCCGGCTGCGAGGTCCACATGGTGGCCGAACCGTCGCCGTCACCGAGGCAGTACTCCATGACCGTTCAGACGGAGCGGTCGCCTCGCGAGTTCCACCACTTCGTCAACTCTTCGACGGCTTCGGAGTGCGAGAGCGGGCCGCGGTCGAGGCGCAGCTCCTTGAGATACCGCCACGCCTCACCGACCTGTGGTCCGGCCGGGATGTCGAGGAGGCGCATGATCTCGTTGCCGTCCAGGTCGGGTCGCACCCGCGCAAGATCTTCCTTTTCGGCCAGCTCCGCGATCCGTGTCTCGAGATCGTCGTAGGCCGCCTGTAGTCGCGCCGCGCGCCGCTTGTTGCGGGTGGTGCAGTCGGCCCGAACCAGCTTGTGCAACCTGGGCAGCAGCGGACCGGCGTCGGTGACATAGCGGCGCACCGCCGAATCGCTCCACCGGCCAGTTCTCCCCTGTCTCCCCTGCGCTTCGCGCGTGGGCCCACCGGACGTGGGCCCATTGCCGTCCGCGTAACCGTGGAACCGCAGGTGCAGGTACACGAGCTGGGATACGTCGTCGACCATCTGCTTGGAGTACTTCAGCGCACGCATCCGCTTGCGCGTCATCTTCGCGCCGACCACCTCGTGGTGGTGAAAGCTCACGCCGCCGTCGGGCTCGTGCTTGCGGGTGGACGGTTTGCCGATGTCGTGCAGCAGCGCGGCCCACCGCAGCACCAGATCGGGGCCGCCCTCATCCCCCGGGTCATCCCCTGCCCTCGGGCGTGGGCCCATCGTTCCTGCCCCCTGGAACCGCCTTCCAGGTCGATCGCCTGGCGCAGCACCGTCAGCGAATGCCAGTAGACGTCCTTGTGCTGATGGTGTTCGTCGATGGCCATCCGCATGGCGCCCACCTCCGGCAGCACCACATCGCCCAGGCCGGTCTGCACCATCAGGTCGATTCCGGCCACCGGGTCTGCGCCGAGGAGCAGCTTGTCCAATTCGGCGGCCACCCGTTCCGCGGAGATCCGCTCCAGGGCAGGCGCCATCTCGATGAGAGCCGCCAGCACGCGTGGCGCGACGGTGAAGCCCAGTTGTGAGACGAACCGTGCCGCCCGCAGCATCCGCAACGGGTCGTCGCCGAACGAGATCTCAGGTGCGGCCGGGGTGTCCAGCGACTTGGCACGCACCGCCGCCAACCCGCCGAGCGGATCGTGGAACTCACCAGGACCCTCGGCGGTGATACGGACCGCCATTGCGTTGGCGGTGAAATCGCGGCGCACGAGATCGTCATCGAGCCGGTTGCCGAACCGCACCTCTGGATTGCGCGACACCTGGTCATAGGTGTCGGCGCGGTACGTGGTGATCTCCATGCGGTCGCCCGCCTTGCCGACCCCGAGCGTTCCGTATTCGATGCCGGTGTCCCACAGCGACTCGGCCCAACCACGCAGGAACTTCTGCATCTGCTCGGGCCGGGCGTCGGTGGTGAAGTCCAGGTCGTTGCCGAGTCTGCCGAGCAGCGCGTCGCGCACACTGCCGCCGACGAGGTAGAGCTCATGACCGGCATCAGCGAACACCCGACCGAGGTCACGCAGCACATCGCGATGCCGATTCAGCGCAACCTGCGCCGCGGCAAGCAGTTCGGCGTCAGAAGCTGATTCGGGCACGTTCGGACAGCCTAATCGGCAACGGGTCAGTTACGACCGGTGAGTGCGGCGGGAGCGAAACTTCATGGCAGCTACTATCGCTTGGGTGTCGGACGGCGAGCAGGCCAAACCCCGGCGGCGCCGCGGGCGTCGTCGCGGCCGACGCGCGGCAGGTCCCCCCGAGGCCGGCGCCGCCAAGAACGCAGAACACCGCAACAACTCCGTCGTCGCAGGCAACGTCGCAGGCAACGTCGCAGGCAACAAGGACCAGTCGACCCCGCAGCCCAAGCCGGGCAAATCGCGGCCACGCCGCCCACCCGATCGCCTGCGCACCGTGCACGAGACCTCGGCTGGCGGCCTGGTCATCGACGGCATCGACGGCCCCAAGGACGGCCAGGTAGCGGCGCTGATCGGCCGAACCGACCGACGCGGCCGGATGCTGTGGTCGCTGCCGAAGGGCCACATCGAACTCGGCGAAACAGCTGAACAGACCGCCATCCGCGAGGTCGCCGAGGAGACCGGGATCCAGGGCAGCGTGCTGGCCGCGCTGGGCAGCATCGACTACTGGTTCGTCACCGAGGGGCGCCGCGTACACAAAACCGTGCACCATTACCTCATGCGATTCCTCGATGGCGAGCTGTCCGACGAGGACGTCGAGGTCACCGAGGTGGCCTGGGTGCCACTGAAGGACCTGCCCTCCCGGCTGGCCTACGCCGACGAGCGCCGGCTCGCCGAGGTCGCCGACGAGTTGATCGACAAACTGCACGCGGACGGGCCCGCCGCGTTGCCGCCGCTGCCACGGACCTCGCCGCGGCGACGGGCCCAGACGCACTCGCACACCCGCAACCGTCGTCCCGACGAAAAGACAACTCGGCGGACGGGCGGCTGCGGCCAAGGGCCGTGAGCACCGCGGCGGGGCCGCGCATGAACACCGCGGCGGGGGCGCGCCTACTCCTCGCGATCGGGCTGTTGGCGATGTTCGTCATCCCGCTGGCGATCCCCCGCGCCGCCGCGGGCGAGCCGGGTTCGACCCCGTTCCTCACGGTGCATATCGACCACGTCACCCCCGAGGTCGTCACCACGACCAGCGACCCGATCGTCACCATCACCGGCACCGTGCAGAACGTCGGCGACCGGCCTGTCCGCGACGTCATGGTGCGTCTCGAGGACGCCGGCGCGGTGACGACGTCTGCCGGGCTACGGACCAACCTTGCGGGCGATGTCGATCAATTCCAGCCGGTCGCCCAATTCATCACTCTCGCACCGGAATTGGACCGCGGAAGCGCTGTTCCGTTTGTGCTGTCCTACCCGCTGCGCTCCGCGCAGGATCCGTCGCTGGAGATCGAGCAACCCGGCATCTACCCGGTGCTGGTCAACGTCAACGGCACACCTGACTACGGCGCCCCCGCGCGCCTCGACGATGCCCGGTTCCTGCTGCCGGTGCTCGGCGTCCCGCCCGACCCCTCCTCCGACACCGACGACACGCTGACGTCGGTGGTACCGCCGGACACGTCCAGACCGGTCGGCCTCACCGTGCTGTGGCCGATCGCCGACCGGCCTCGACTGGCCGCGGGCGCACCCGGTGGCACGACACCGGTCCGCCTTATCGACGACGACCTCGCGACTTCCCTCGCGGCGGGCGGGCGGCTCGACACCCTGTTGTCGGCCGTCGAGTTCGCTACCGGCCCACAGGTGGATCCCGACGGGCACCTGCGCCTGGCGACGTGTCTGGCGGTCGACCCTGATCTGCTTGTCACGGTCAATGCGATGACCGGCGGCTACGTCGTCAACGACGGCCCCGACGCCGGGCCCGGCACCCCGACTCATCCCGGCACCGGCCAGGACGCCGCGGTGTCATGGCTCAATCGGCTGCGGGGGATCGCCCAACAAAATTGTGTCGTGGCGACGACGTACGCGCAGGCCGATCTCGACGCGCTGTATCGGGTCGGAAACGCACGGCTGTCCGGCATCGCCGTCAACGTCGCAGGCGACATCGTCGACCAGATTCTCGGGATCGCGTCGGTGCGCGGCGCCAACCTGATCGGCGAAGGACCTCTCACCGGGCCCGCCGTACAACTGCTGTCGGCGCTGGCCCCACGCCCGGAGGGCACGGGAGGGCAGACCGTCGCGATCGGCGCGGCCGAGGTCACGGCCGAATCGGAATCCGACGGCGGGTCCGAGACCGCGACACCGGGTCCTGCGGACCTGTCGCCGGTGCGCTACACGGCCAACGTGGTTGCGGCGCCGTTCGACCCCGCCGTCGGGGCCGCGCTGGCCGGGACCGGATCGGAACCCGTATCGCCGTCGTACCTGGACCCTTCCCTGAGCATCCCCCTGCAGCAGGCGTCGGAGGTGGCTCGGCGGCAGGACGCGGTCGGCGCCCTGATGTGGCGGGCTGTGCAACCCGACATCGGACCCCGTACCGAGATCTTGATGCCGCCGATGGTGTGGAGCGCGCAACCGGCGGATGCGCAGGCGATCCTCACCGCGGCGGCGACCATGATCAATGCCGGGATGGCACTGCCGCGGCCGCTGACCCAGGTCATCGCCGACGGAAACGCGGTACCGCTGGAGCAGACGGCGCCGCTTCCCGCGACCGATATCGGGGATCCGCGCGGGCGGTTCGACGACGCCGTCGTGTCCGGGATCGCGGCGATGACGGGTCGGCTGTGGGGCCTGACCACCGCACTGACGACCGACGAGCGCACCGGCCTCACCGGCTACGGCTACACCGCGCCGCTACGCGAGGACGCGCTGCGCGCCCTGAGCCAATCGGTGCCACCGGATGCCCGCAATGGTCTTGCGCAGCAGCGGCTCACCACCGTGAGCCATACCGTCGACGATCTGTTCCACGCCGTCACCATCGTCAACCCGGGCGGCTCCTACACCCTGGCGACCGAACGCAGCCCGCTTCCGCTCGCCCTGCGCAACGACCTCCCCGTGCCGATCCGGGTCAGGCTCGACGTCGACGCTCCCCCGGGCATGTCGGTCACCGATATGGGCGTGATCGAGCTGCCACCCGGATTCCTCCCGCTGCGCGTGCCGATCGAGGTGCACTTCACCCAGCGCGTCGCTGTCGACGTGGCGCTACGCACCGACGGCGGCTTGCCACTCGGCGAACCCGTGCGGTTGTCGGTGCACTCCAACGCCTATGGCCAAGTGCTGTTCTTCATCACCCTGTCGGCGGGTGCGGTGCTGGTGCTGCTGGCCGGCCGCCGGCTGTGGCATCGATTCCGCGGTCAGCCCGACCGTGCCGACCTCGACCGACCCGATCCGCTCGACGTCGCGATGCACTTCGACGACGACTCGACCGACCTGCCGCGCACCCGGACCGCGCGCTCCACCACGGGAGCGCGCGGGATCGCCGGTCCCACCGGTAGTGACAAATGAGTACGGTCCCCGGCTCTTCGAGCGTGGGCCCAGGGCCGGGCGGCCCGCTTCCACACAGACCGGTGACAGCCCCGCCATCGCCGCGGCTTCCCCGTGGACCCGCACCCCGGCGGCGGGCCGGACGCCCTGAACTGTCCGACGCCGCCGTGGTGTCCCGCTCGTGGGGCATGGCGTTCGCGACGCTGATCAGTCGGCTCACCGGTTTCGCACGCATCGTGCTGATCGCCACCATCCTCGGCGCCGCGCTGTCGAGTGCCTTCTCGGTGGCCTATCAACTCCCCAACCTGATCGCCGCGCTCGTCCTGGAGGCGACGTTCACCGCGATCTTCGTGCCCGTGCTCGCCCGCGCCGAACGCGACGACCCCGACGGTGGCACCGCATTCGTGCGCCGCCTCGTCACGCTGGCCACCACACTGCTGCTGCTCACCACCGCGATCGCCATCGCATCGGCACCGCTGCTGGTCGGACTGATGCTCGGCGACGACCCCCAGGTGAACCGCGATCTCACCACCGCGTTCGCCTACCTCCTGTTACCACAGGTGCTCTTCTACGGGCTGTCGTCGGTGTTCATGGCGATCCTCAACACCCGCAATGTGTTCGGACCGCCCGCCTGGGCGCCGGTGTGCAACAACATCGTCGCGATCGCCACCCTCGGTCTCTATCTCCTTGTGCCCGGCGAGCTTTCGGTGGATCCGGTGAAAATGGGCAACGCGAAGCTGCTCGTCCTCGGCATCGGCATGACACTGGGCACGGTGACGCAGGTCGTTGTCCTGCTCGTCGCGTTGCGGCGCGAACGGGTCAGCCTGCGACCGCTGTGGGGCATCGACGACCGCTTGCGGCAGTTCGGCGCGATGGCGTCCGCGATGGTGCTCTACGTCTTGATCAGTCAGATCGGGTTGATCGTCGGCAACCGAATCGCCAGTGGGGCTGCGGCTTCCGGCCCGGCGATCTACAACTACACCTGGCTCGTGCTGATGCTGCCGTTCGGCATGATCGGGGTGACGGTGCTGACCGTGGTGATGCCCCGGCTGAGCCGCAACGCCGCCGCCAACGACAATCCCGCGGTGCTGGCCGACCTGTCGCTGGCCACCCGACTGACGATGGTGACGCTCATCCCGATTGTGGCGATGATGACGGTCGGCGGGCCCGCCATCGGCAGCGCGCTGTTCTCCTACGGGAACTTCGGCGATGTCGATGCCGGCTACCTCGGCATGGCGATCACGCTGTCGGCGTTCACGTTGATCCCCTACGCCCTTGTGCTGCTTCAACTTCGGGTGTTCTACGCACGCGAGCAGCCGTGGACGCCAATCGCGTTGATCGTCGTGATCACCACCGTGAAGATCGCGGCATCGGTGGCGGCGCCCCACCTCACCGACGATCCGGACCTGGTGGCCGGTTATCTCGGCTTGGCGAACGGCCTCGGCTTCCTCGCCGGGGCCACCGTCGGCTACTACCTGTTGCGCGCGAGGCTCAACCCGCCGGGCGGACAGCTGGTCGGCCTGCAGGTGGTCCGGACCATCCTCGTCACGATCTGCGCGTCGTTGATCGCCGGCCTCATCGCCCACGTCGCCGACAAGCTGCTCCGCCTCGAGTCGCTCACGAGCGCCTGGGGCGGCGGCGGGTCGCTGCTTCGCCTCCTGGCGCTCGGGCTGATCATGACGCCGATCATCGTCGGAGTGCTGCTGGCCGCCGACGTGCCCGAGGCGCAAGCCGCCCTTGCCGCCGTCCAAAGGCGGCTCGGCGGCCGCCCCGCACCCGCGACCACACGGGGAGAAAGGGTGCCCTCACCACCGACAACGCGGCCCGACCGGCCTCCAACGGGCAGTCCCCTCACGTACGCTCGTCAGAGGAATTCGTCCGTGCCAGGGCGACGGCCGGACCCGCCGGTCGTAGCGGCACGGACCTCCGGCGGCGAGTCGGGGACGGGATGCGGAAAGGACCAGCGGTGAGCAACGAACCCGCAGGCGGCTCCCCGCCCGGTCCCGACAACTCCGCCACCACCAAGATCCCGCTGTCCGGCGACCGGGAACCGCCGGTGCCCGCCGACGATTTCCAGCCCGATGTGCAGTCGCCCGCCGACGTCAACAAGACCGCGCAGATTTCGACGGAGCAAGCCCGCGGCACGCCTCCGATGCCGGCGTCCGGCCGGCCACCGTCGGACTATGGCGGCGACCCCACCCGCGAATCGCTGCCCTTCGACGTACCGCGCGAGCCGCCGATCGAGGCTGCGACTTCCGACGAGGACGTCCATCTCATACCGGGCGCCGTCATCGGCGGCGGCCGGTACCGGCTGCTCGTCTTCCACGGCGGACCGCCAACACTGCAGTTCTGGCAGGCGCTCGACACCGCGCTCGACCGCCAGGTCGCCCTGACGTTCGTCGACCCCGACGCGACGCTCTCGGACGGCAAGCTGCAGGAGATCCTGGCGCGCACACTCAAGCTGAGCCGACTCGACATGCCCGGCGTCGCCCGGGTTCTCGACGTCGCCAACACCGGATCGGGCGGTCTGGTGGTATCCGAGTGGATCCGCGGCGGATCCCTGGCCGAGGTTGCCGAGACGTCGCCGTCTCCGATCGGCGGCGCACGGGCGATTCAATCGCTGGCGGCCGCTGCCGAGGCCGCGCACCGCTCCGGCGTCGCGTTGTCGATTGACCACCCGAGCCGCGTGCGGGTGAGCATCGAAGGCGACGTCGCCCTGGCATTCCCGGCGACGCTGCCCGAGGCCACCCCGGAGGACGACATCCGCGGAATCGGCGCAGCGCTCTACGCACTGCTCATCAACAAGTGGCCGTTGCCCGAATCGGGCGTGCGCAGCGGATTGCCTTCCGCGGACGTCGATCCCGCGGGGCAGCCCGTCGAACCCCGCTCCGTCGACCGCCAGATCCCGTTCCAGATCTCCGCCGCCGCCGCCCGTGCGGTTCAGGAGGGCGGAGGCATCCGCAGTGCGCCGACGCTGTTGAACCTGTTGCAGCAAGCCACCGCCATCGCCGACCGCACCGACCTCATCTCCCCCGTCGACGAACCCGCGGCGCCACCGCCGCAACGGTTCCCCGAGCGCCCCGCCGACGACCCCGAAGTGCAGGCCCGCCGCCGCAGGACGCTCATGATCGGGCTCGGGGTCGGCGGCGCGATCGTCATCGTCGCGCTGGTCCTGCTTGGCACCGTGCTGAGCCGGATCTTCGGCGACGTCGGTGACGGTCTGGGCGGTGACGAACTGGGCCTCAATGCCCCAAGCACGTCGGCTGAGTCCACCCAGGAAGCGGGCGCGACGGTGAAACCCGTTTCGGCGACGGTCTTCTCGCCCGAGGGCGAGGCGGATGCGCCCGCCCAGGCCCGGCTTGCCATCGACGGCAACAAGACCACCGTGTGGCCGATCGACACCTATACCGATCCGGAACCGTTCCCGAACTTCAAGAACGGTGTCGGGCTGATCCTGCAGCTGCCCAAGCCCACCAAGATCGGTGAGGTCTCCATCGACCTCAACAGCACCGGCACCGCGGTGCAGATCCGGTCGGCGAAGTCGTCGTCGCCCGCCTCGCTCGAGGACACCACCGTGCTGAAGTCGGCCACCCCGCTGCAGCCCGGCAACAACACCATCAAGATCGACAACGCCGAGCCGACCTCCTACCTGCTGGTGTGGGTGTCCACTCTCGGCACAGTCGACGGCGAGAACCGCTCGGACATCGCCGAGATCACCCTCAAGGCGGCCGGCTGACGAGGCTATCCCCAGCCCCGCAAAGATGTGTCGGAGCGCTCCCTCGGGGCCGTTTAGTGTTCGGCTGTGGGGACGTTCGGGGAGGCTTCTGAAAGAGGGGGCGGCGCCGGCGAACGCAGCGATGCCGAGTTGCTCGCCGCGCACGTCGCAGGCGAGCGGTACGCATTCGAGGAACTGTTCCGCCGTCACCACCGCCAGCTGTACCGGCTCGCCGCGCTCACCAGCCGCAACCCCGACGACGCCGCCGACGCGCTGCAGGACGCGATGTTGTCGGCACACCGCACCGCTCCCGCGTTCCGCCACGATGCCGCGGTCAGCAGCTGGCTCTACCGCATCGTCGTCAACGCCTGCCTCGACAAGCTGCGCCGCAACAAATCGCGTCCGACCACCACGCTGCTCGAAGACACCCACTCCGCCGGTGACCCGATGCCCCGGGTGGACACCGCGATCGTGATCGAGCGTGCGCTGATGCGCCTGCCCGTGGAGCAGCGGGCCGCCGTGGTCGCGGTCGACATGCAGGGGTACTCGGTCGTCGAGACGGCCCGCATGCTCGGCGTCGCCGAGGGCACGGTGAAGAGTCGGTGCTCGCGCGCCCGGCGCAAGCTCGCCGAGTCGCTGGAGTATTTCGCCATGGCACACGGTGGAACCGCGGCGGCCTCGTCACCGTCTAACCCGCCGTGATGGAGACTGGCTGACGTCAGGGCGACCGGCGGGGAGCGGCGATGGACGACGGCACGGAGGACGGGCTCGATCCCGCCGTGGCCGAACGTATTCGTCGTGATCTCCAGAAGCTGGGATCGGATGAGGCCTCCGCACCCGACGTGCCGCCGGACGTGACGGCGGGTGTGGTCGCTGCGCTGCGGGCCGCGCCGCACCCGTCGACCCATAAAGTCCGACGGCCACCGCTGCGGAGGCTGCAGGTTTTCGGGCTGGTGGTCGGCCTCGGCGCCGCCCTCGCGGGCGTCATAGTCGGCGCCTGGATGCTCGGCCGCGATCCCGTGCCCACCTATCCTGTCGGGCCCACAGCGGAGCAGATCACCGTCGCCCGCCCCGCAGCCACCATCCCGCTACCAGACCCCCAGATCATCGGCCTGCTGTCACAACCCCCTGACTATGGGGCGCTGGCCGACCCCCGGCGGCGCGATGCCTGTCTCGCCGGCCTGGGCTACCCCTCGCAGATACCGGTGCTCGGCGCTCGGCCCCTCGAGATGCACGGCCGGCCCGCGCTGCTGATGCTGCTTCCCGGTGAATCGCCCGAAGTGGTGGTGGCCGTGGTGGTCGAACCCAATTGCAACCGAGCTCACACCGGCCTGTTGGCCAAGGCCGTCGTCACTCGCACGTAATCTGTCCCAAGGCCTGACGGGAACACTCCGGCTTAGGCTGGTGTTACACCCGTGCCGACGAAAATCGGCGGAAAGGCGCAAGGCGCTCATGACCTCTAACCCCACGGTTCATGACCTGATCGTCATCGGCTCGGGCCCTGCGGGGTACACCGCAGCCATCTACGCGGCCCGTGCTCAACTGTCCCCGCTCGTGTTCGAGGGCATCCAGTTCGGCGGCGCGCTGATGACCACCACCGAGGTGGAGAACTACCCGGGCTTCCGCGACGGCATCACCGGTCCGGAGCTGATGGACCAGATGCGTGAGCAGGCGCTGCGATTCGGCGCCGACCTGCGGATGGAAGACGTCGACGCGGTCGACCTGACCGGGCCCGTGAAGACCGTTACCGTCGGCGATCAGACCTATCAGGCGCGCGCCGTCATCCTCGCGATGGGCGCGGCCGCCCGGCACCTCGGGGTACCCGGCGAGGAGGCCCTGATCGGGATGGGCGTCAGCACGTGCGCCACCTGCGACGGCTTTTTCTTCCGCGACGAGGACATCGTCGTGGTCGGTGGTGGCGACTCCGCCATGGAGGAAGCCACGTTTTTGACCCGCTTCGCCCGCAGCGTGACCATCGTCCACCGCCGCGAAGAGTTCCGCGCCTCCCGCATCATGCTGGAGCGCGCCCGAGCCAACGAAAAGATCACGTTCCTCACCAACACGCAGATCACCGCTATCGAGGGCGACCCCAAGGTCAGCGGCGTGCGGCTGCGCAACACCGTCACCGGCGAGGAATCCAAGCTCGATGTGACCGGGGTGTTCGTCGCCGTCGGCCACGACCCGCGTTCGGAGCTGGTCCGCGGCCAGGTCGAACTCGACGACGACGGCTATGTGCAGGTCCAACAGCACAGCACCGCAACATCGGTGGAGGGCGTATTCGCCGCGGGCGACCTGGTCGACCACATCTACCGACAAGCCATCACCGCGGCGGGCACCGGCTGTTCGGCATCGATCGATGCGGAACGCTGGTTGGCCGAGATTGAGGGTCCGCACGATGAAGAAACCTCCACCCCCGTCCGATAGGAGCCAGCACCATGCCTGAAACCACGGCGACGGTCACCGTGACCGACGACTCGTTCTCCAACGACGTACTGTCCTCCAGCACCCCCGTGCTGGTGGACTTCTGGGCCACCTGGTGTGGTCCGTGCAAGATGGTCGCGCCGGTTCTCGAGGAGATCGCCGGCGAGAAGGCCGGTCAGTTGACCGTGGCCAAGATCGACGTCGACGCGAATCCGGCGACCGCGCGTGATTTCCAGGTCGTGTCCATTCCGACAATGATCCTGTTCAAGGACGGTTCCCCGGTGAAGCGCATCGTGGGTGCAAAAGGTAAGGCCGCTTTGCTCCGGGAACTCGCTGACGTGGTGTAACGCCCCAATTCGGCGGGTCAGACACTCGCCTGGCGTTTTCTCGAATCCCAGACGCGTCTGAGACAATGCTGTCTAGCTCTGCTACGCCTTGTCGGCGCTCTGCGACCGCCGACATCCGTGACCGAAAGGCCGCCTATGTCGAGTCTGCGTCGCGGTGACCGCGGGAGTGCGGTCACCGAGATCCGGGCTGCTTTGACGTCCTTGGGCATGGCCAACAACCCCGACGACGACATCACGACCGGCAAGCACGTCGCGCTCGATGCGTTCGACGAGGATCTCGACCGTGCGGTGCGCGCATTTCAGCAGCACCGGGGGTTGCTGGTCGACGGGATCGTCGGAGAAGCAACCTACCGTGCGCTGAAAGAGGCCTCCTACCGCCTCGGCGCCCGCACCCTCAACCATCAGTTCGGCGCGCCGATGTTCGGCGACGACGTCGCGACGCTGCAGGCCCGACTGCAGGATCTCGGGTTCTACACCGACATGGTCGACGGACACTTCGGACTGCACACCCACAATGCGCTGATGTCCTATCAGCGCGAATACGGACTGTATCCGGACGGCATCTGTGGCCCAGAAACGTTGCGCTCCTTGTATTTTCTGGGTTCGCGTGTCACCGGCGGCTCACCGCATGCGATCCGTGAAGAGGAGTTGGTGCGAAGCTCCGGCCCGCGACTGTCCGGTAAGCGGATCATCATCGACCCGGGCCGCGGAGGCGACGACCACGGCCTGATCATGCAGAGCCCCGACGGCCCGATCAGCGAAGCGGACATCCTGTGGGATCTGGCCAGCCGGCTCGAAGGCCGGATGACGGCCATCGGCATGGAGACGTTCCTGTCGCGCCCGGCCAACCGCGCACCGATCGACGCCGCGCGTGCCGCCACCGCGAACACAGTGGGTGCCGACCTGATGATCAGCCTGCGCTGCGCCACCCAGCCGAGCCCGGCCGCCAACGGTGTCGCGTCGTTCCACTTCGGCAACTCGCACGGTTCGGTATCCACCATCGGGCGCAACCTCGCGGACTTCATCCAGCGAGAAGTGGTGGCCCGCACCGGATTACGCGACTGTCGCACGCACGGACGGACGTGGGATCTGCTGCGACTCACCCGCATGCCAACGGTGCAGGTCGACGTCGGCTATGTGACCAACCCGCGCGACCGTGGGCTGCTGGTGTCCAATCAGACCCGCGACGCGATCGCCGAGGGCGTCCTCGCCGCGGTCAAGCGGCTGTACCTGCTCGGTAAGAACGACCGCCCTACGGGCACATTCACTTTCGCCGAACTCCTGGCCCACGAACTCTCCGTCGACCAGGCCGGCCGGGTCAGTCCGAGCTGAACAGGCGCAGCCCTAGCAACGGCCGGCGCCCGCTCCGACCGGCTGTTGCAGCTGCGCGGATTCCAACAGGCGCTCCAGCGCTGCCTCGACATCTGCCTTCCAGCCCAACCCCTGCTCCAACTCCAGCCGCAGCCGAGGGAAATACGGATGCTGCGACACCACCACGAAGCCCGCGTCCTGCAGCAGGTCGACGTCGAGGACGCACTGGTCGACAGAGCAGTCCCCCAATACCTCGACGATCGGGCGCAGGACCGGCGACACCGCGCGCGGATCCGACAGTTCAGAGACATCCGAGGTGTGGCCGAACGCCTCGAGGGCGCGCGCGCCTCGACGCACGAGATCACCCACGACGGCGGCGATCAGGCTGCGCGGCAATGCCTCGGCGTCTTGCCCGGACTCCACCCCCAGGGTGGTGAGCAACACCGCATCGGCGCTGACCGGACCGGACGGAAAGTACCTGGCTCGCGGCACGGCCCGCGGCGGCGCATAGAACGCATACCCCAGGCACTGCTCGTCACCGGTGAGCACCGCGTCGTCACCCATCGACTCGGGACACAGCACCGCCATCTGGCCGCACGCACCCCACTCGAGCATGACCATCGACAGCCAGGCTTCCTTCTCGAATTCGGGGTCCCACAGCGGATTGCCGCCCGCCGGCGGCGACTGCAGGTTCGACGGATCCACCTCCCAGAACACGCAGCGGCGTGCGTGCTTGGGCAGCTGCTCGAACGCTTCGAGCCGCATGGGCGTGATACGTGGCGGCACTAGCTTCTCCGGGTTCCGTACGGTGCTGAGGTGCACGGCTGCCACTCCAGGATAGAAGGGCGCGGTCCAGACGGGCCGAAATCGCCGCTCTGCTTCGCTCGAGGCGGTAGCGAGGACGAAAGCTGTTGGCGCACAGGTTGTTTCCGTGCGGAGGCGGTCTCCACGGGCGCCCTCCCAGGGGTATGTGTCACAGTGACGTAATTACCGCGGGTAGTCGGTCAGCGCTCGGACGCGCTCATCAGTTCGACGATCCGCTGTAGGTCGTCCACCGAACCGAATTCGACGACGATCTTGCCTTTGCGTTTGCCGAGAGCGACCGTGACGCGTGTATCGAAGGCCGTCGACAGGCGCTCAGCAACATCCTGCAGCCCCGGCATATGAATCGGCTTGCGCCGGGGCGCCGCGGGGGTCGAGGCCGTCGGTGCGGTTGGCGAGCGTGACGGCCTCCTCGGTGGCGCGTACCGAGAGACCTTCGGCGACGATGCGCGCGGCGAGCTCCTCCTGCTGCTCGGCACCCCCCTCGAGCGAGAGGAGGGCGCGGGCGTGCCCGGCGGAGAGCACGCCGGCCGCCACCCGCCGTTGTACGGCGATCGGCAACCGGAGCAGCCGGATCATGTTGGTGATGAGTGGCCGCGACCGACCGATGCGCGCGGCTAGTTCATCGTGGGTGACACCGAACTCGTCGAGAAGCTGTTGGTAGGCGGCGGCCTCTTCCAGCGGATTGAGCTGGACGCGGTGGATGTTCTCCAGCAAGGCGTCCCGCAGCATGCTGTCGTCACCGGTCTCGCGGACGATCGCAGGAATCGTGGCCAGCCCCGCCTGCTGGGCGGCCCGCCAGCGCCGCTCCCCCATCACCAGCTGGTACCTCGGTGTGGCCGCGCCGGGGAGCGCGCGCACGACGATCGGCTGCATCAACCCGAACTCCTTGATGGAGTGCACGAGTTCGGCCAATGCCTCTTCGTCGAAGACCTGACGGGGCTGCTTGGGGTTGGGGTCGATCGCCGACGGATCGATCTCGCGGTAGACGGCACCGGACACGTTGACCGGTCCGCCGATCACCACGTCGGCGGCGGCGTCTCCCATCTTGCCGAGCGACGACTGTTCGCCATCGGATGGGCCGGTGGGAATGAGCGATGCCAGACCACGGCCGAGGCCGCTTCGCTTGCCCTTTGGTTGAGTCATCTTGATCTCCTCATCTGCATCCGCCGTTCCCCTGCCCACGCGCGCGTGGGCCCCGCCTGCGTGGGTACGTACCCCTCTTCGCGCAAGCGCTCATCGGTACCCACCCCTCTTCGCGCAAGCGCTCATCGGCGTTCCGCGAGTTCGCGGCTCGCATCCAGATAGCTCATCGCGCCCCGCGATCCCGGGTCGTAATCGAGGATCGTCATGCCATAGCCGGGCGCCTCGGACACCTTGACGCTGCGCGGGATGACGGTCCGCAACACCTTGTCGCCGAAGTGCGCGCGGACGTCGTCGGCAACCTGATCGGCCAGTCTGGTCCGTCCGTCGTACATCGTGAGGATCACGGTGGTGACGTTGAGCTCCGGGTTGAGGTGCGCCTTGACCATCTCGATGTTGCGCAGCAGCTGACCCACACCTTCAAGCGCGTAGTACTCACATTGAATAGGAATCAGCACCTCCGGCGCCGCGACGAGCGCGTTGATCGTGAGCAGACCCAGCGACGGCGGGCAGTCGATGAAGACGTAGTCGAAGTCGTGATTCTTGAGCCCGGCGAGAGCGGACCGCAATCGCCCTTCGCGGGCGACCATGCTCACCAACTCGATCTCGGCGCCGGCGAGGTCGATGGTCGCCGGCACGCAATAGAGGCGCTCGCTGTGCGGACTGCGCTGGAGGGCGGCCTCCAACGGGATCTCACCGATCAGCACTTCATAGGAGGAAGGTGTCCCCTCCCGGTGCTCGACTCCGAGCGCGGTGCTGGCATTGCCCTGTGGGTCGAGATCGATCACCAGTACCTGTAGCCCCTGCAGCGCGAGCGCAGCGGCGATGTTGACGGCCGTGGTCGTCTTTCCCACGCCGCCCTTCTGGTTGGCGATCGTGAAGACACGTTGGCGTTCCGGGCGCGGCAGTCCACTCTTGGCCGCTGCGTGCAGCATGCGCACCGCCCGCTCCGCTTCGGCACCAATCGGTGTGTCCACAACGGGTGGGTCGGGCCAGGCCTCAGCCGGAACGCCGTCCGGCGTCGACGCCGCCTCCCATGTTTCACGTGAAACATCGGTCGGTTTTGTTTCACGTGAAACATCGGGCTGCGGCTCGACGGCGTTGGATCTCGCGGTGTCCTGAACGTAGTTCACGCCCGCCTCCCGTCCCTCGACCCGTGCTCCCCCGCCATCCGCCGGCGCGCCACGACGACGGTCGCGGGTGGATCCAAGAAATCCGCGCAGCATTTCATCACCCTTACATCCATGGCCCCGAGAGACGCCAGCACACGCTGGTGTTCCCGGGCTTCCTCTTCGGCACGCTCCCCCTTGATCGCGAGCATCTCGCCGCCCGGGCGCAACAGCGGCATGCTCCATTTCGCGACCTTGTCCAGTGACGCCACCGCCCTGGAAACCACCGCGTCCATCTCCCCCACTTGTGCCCGCACGGCCCGCTCTTCTGCCCTGCCGCGCACCACCGTCACGTCGATCTCGAGTTCGTCGATGACCTCGTGCAGGAAGTCGCTGCGCCGCAGCAGGGGTTCGATCAGCGTCACCCGCAGGTCCGGGCGAGCCAATGCCAACGGTATCCCGGGCAGGCCCGCGCCACTACCGATGTCGGCAACCCGGGCATTCTCGGGCAGCAATTCGGCGATCGCAGCGCTATTCAAGAGGTGGCGGTCCCATAGCCGCTCAACCTCCCTGGGGCCGATCAGCCCGCGCTCCACGCCCGCTCCCGCCAAGCACTCTGCGTAGCGACGCGCCTCCGCCATTCTCGATCCGAACAAGGTGTCCGCGGCTTGCGGCGCCGGCGACACCTCGTCATGTTTCACGTGAAACATCCTCCGGATCTTCGCGCGGCGGACACGTCGGTCGCACCGAACTACATGGATGTAACTCTGGCGCGCTCAGTCGACGATGACGACGACGCGGCGCGAGGGCTCCACGCCCTCGCTCTCGCTGTGCACGCCGTCGACTGCGGCCACCGCGTCGTGCACGATCTTGCGCTCGAACGGTGTCATCGGAGACAGCTCCTCGCGCTCGCCCGACTCCAGCACGCGGCGGGCGACCTTGTCCCCCAGCGCCGCCAACTCGTCGCGGCGGCGCCGGCGCCAGCGCGCGATATCGAGCATCAGCCGGCTGCGCTCGCCGGTCTTCTGGTGCACCGCCAGCCGGGTCAGCTCCTGCAGCGCGTCGAGCGCCTCGCCCTTCCTGCCGACCAACTTGTTCAGGTCGGTACCGCCGTCGATGCTGACGATCGCGCGGTCACCTTCGACGTCCAGATCGATGTCTCCATCGAAGTCCAGGAGGTCCAACAGCTCCTCGAGGTAGTCGCCGGCGATCTCGCCCTCGGCGACCAACCGCTCCTCGAGATCGTCCGGCCGCGGTGCGGCGCTCTCCTCGCTGGTCTTGTCGTCGAGCAGTTCCTCGCTGCGCTCGGTCGTGTCAGCGTCCGTCATTTGTGTGTATCTCCCTCATCTGCGGTGTCCACCGGTCGTCTACGGGTTGTCCCGTTGCGGGCGCACCAACGCTGCTTGCTGCGGGCTGGTTAACGCTTACGTTTTTTGGGCCGCGCGCCAGGCCGCGGGGTCGCGCCCGGTCGCGGGGTTCGGCTGCCGGCCCCCGACGCACTCTTGCCGGCGCTCGCGCCGGTGGCCTTGCGGTCAGACGATCCGTTGTCCGCCGGCGTCTCGCTGCTCTCCACGCCGTCGCTCGTCGTGATCTCCGGCGGATCGGCGGCGGCCTTCGACTGTTTCTTGGGCTTCGCGCCGGGCGGTGGCGCGTTCTGTGCGCGCCGTTCCTTTGCCTCGAGCTTCTTGGCCTCTTCCTCTTTCTCGATCATCCCGAACACGTAGTGCTGCTGTCCGAACGTCCAGATGTTGTTGGCGAGCCAGTACATGATGATCGCCAGCGGCAGGAACGGCCCGCCGGCAACGACGCCCAGCGGGAAGACGTACAGCGCCAGCTTGTTCATCAGCGCCGTCTGCGGGTTAGCCGCCGCCTCGGGGCTCTGACGGGCCACCGACGCGCGGCTGTTGAAGTAGGTGGCGATGCCGGCCAGGATCATGATCGGCACCCCGACAGCGATGACCGCCGCCCGGTTGAATTCGGTGAAGGCCTCCAGCCCGTGCTGCTGGATCATGGTCGCGCCCAGCGGCGCCCCGAATAAATTGGCGTCGAGAAAATGCCCGACGTCCGTCGCACTGAACACGTAGTTGCCCAGCGACCGGTTCTCCTCCACCGACAATCCCAGCTGACCAATGCCGGTCTGGGTGCGGTTGAACGACCGCAGCACGTGAAACAGCCCGAGGAACACCGGCACCTGGGCCAGCATCGGCAGGCACCCGAGGATCGGATTGAACCCGTGCTCCTTCTGCAGCTTCTGCATCTCCAGCGCCATCCGCTGGCGATCCTTGCCGTACTTCTTCTGCAGCGCCTTGATCTGCGGCTGCAACTCCTGCATCTGCCGCGTGGTGCGGATCTGCCTGACGAAGGGCTTGTAGAGAATCGCGCGCAGGGTGAACACCAGGAACATCACCGACAGCGCCCAGGCCAAGAAGTTCGACGGCCCGAGGATGAAGGCGAACGCCTTGTACCAGACCCACATGATCGCCGACACCGGGTAGTAAATGATGTCCAGGCTGAACCAACTAAACACGCGTCTCGCTCTCTGCTCGCGATGCCGGGGTATCCCCCGCATCGTCAGCTGCGTCCAGGTCTATCCGGTGCCCGTGCGCGTCCGCACACGATTCATGCGCGCCGCTCCGCCGCTCCGGTATCGGATCCCATCCTCCCCTATGCCACGGCCCGCATTTCAGCAGCCGTACCACAGCCAGCCATCCGCCCTTCACGGCGCCGTACTCCCTCAGTGCGTCGACCGCATACTGGCTACAGGTCGGCATGAACCGACAGGACGGCGGACGCAGCGGAGACACCATGTGCCGGTACAGCTGGATGCCATAGATCAGCGCGCGCGCAACGGACGTACCGATCGATCGCTTCACCGCGGTGCCCCCGATGCCCCGCTCTTGCGCAGCGCGCGGCGCAGGGCCGTCCGCAGCTCTTGTTCGAGGCGCGCCGATATCGCGTAGCGGCTGCCCGGTAACGCGCGGATCACCACCCGGTCCGTCGGCTGCAGTTCGTCGATGATCGTGCGCGCAACGTGACGCAATCGACGGGCCACCCGATGACGATGTACCGCGCCGCCGACGGCCTTCGAGACAACGAGCCCGATCCGCGGACCCTCCTCATCGACAGCATCGCGCAAAGTGTGCACGACGAGGTCGGGTTGCACCGTGCGCACCCCTTGGCTGACCGTGGCACCGAACTCGGCGGACCGAGTCATCCGGTACCGCGCCGGAAGCACCGCGCTAGACCCTGAGTCGAGTCACGCAGTCAGCTTGCGGCGACCCTTGGTTCGCCGACTCGACACGATCGCCCGGCCAGCCCGGGTGCGCATCCGCAGCCGGAATCCGTGCACGCGCGCGCGGCGCCGGTTGTTCGGCTGAAAAGTCCGCTTGCCCTTGGCCACGGCTGTCTCTCCTCGTTTCGGTCTGGCGCCCGCCTCCCGCACCGGTGCACAGTCATGCCGGTGGGACGCGGTTGCCCGTTGGTAAGCTCGCCCGTCTTGCTTAACCGGCGCGGTCCCCAGGCAATCCTGGGTCGCAGCCGTGCCACCACGTTCGGGCGACTGTTCGAGGGTACTGACGAGATTTCCCTAGGTCAAACCGCGCTCCGGCCCGGCGCCGCCGCGACGAAACCTTCACATTCGCCACAGCCGTCACGCTGTCAGGGCATCCCAAAAGTCGCCCCCAAACAATGTTGCAGAACGGTTGGCACCCGACGAGAAAACTGTTAGCTTCTGCCAATGTCGTTTCGATAACGAAACGGCGACAGACAACAACGAAGCGGGGATGCCCACCCAGTCGCGAGCCCACAGACCGCAGTACCCCTGTGATGAGCCCCGGCCACCGGCATCTCGGCCCGTAGACAACCGAACGACGACGAGCGTCCTGTCTCCACAGCCTGTGGATAACTATGTGGACAGTTCGTCATCGTTCCTTTGGCCGTCCCTGAACTGGCCGCAAGGGGGTACGCGTCATTGACAGCTGACCCCGATCCTCCATTCGTGGCCGTATGGAACACGGTCGTCGCCGAACTCAACGGCGACATCGAAGCGGTCGGAGTGGCGAACGGTGACGCCGGCCCGGTCCTCACGCCTCAGCAACGGGCGTGGTTGAAGCTCGTGAAGCCACTGGTCATCACCGAAGGTTTTGCCCTGTTGTCGGTTCCCACGCCATTCGTTCAGAACGAGATCGAACGTCATCTCCGCGAGCCGATCATCAGCGCGCTGAGCCGTCAGCTCGGTCAGCGTGTCGAGCTCGGCGTCCGGATCGCGGCTCCCGACGCCGAGGAACCCGACGAGACTGTCAACGGGTTCACCGGCCCGGCCGCCGTCGAAGCCGACGACATCGACGACGACATCGACGAAGATCTAGCGGCGCTCGCCAGCGCGGAGGAAAGCTGGCCCTCCTATTTCTCCCGCCGGACCCAGAACACCGCGGTCGACGACGACACTGCGGTCAACCTGAACCGCAGGTATACCTTCGACACCTTCGTCATCGGTGCGTCCAACAGGTTCGCTCACGCCGCATCGCTGGCCATCGCCGAAGCGCCCGCCCGGGCCTACAACCCACTCTTCATCTGGGGGGAATCCGGCCTCGGCAAAACTCACCTTCTGCACGCGGCGGGAAACTACGCCCAGCGACTCTTCCCCGGGATGCGGGTCAAGTACGTCTCCACCGAGGAATTCACCAACGACTTCATCAACTCACTGCGCGACGATCGCAGGGCCTCGTTCAAGCGGAGTTACCGCGACATCGATGTGCTGCTCGTCGATGACATCCAGTTCATCGAAGGCAAGGAAGGTATCCAGGAGGAGTTCTTCCATACCTTCAACACGCTGCACAATGCGAACAAGCAGATCGTCATCTCGTCGGACAGGCCACCCAAGCAGTTGGCCACCCTCGAGGACCGGCTCCGCACGCGGTTCGAGTGGGGACTCATCACCGACGTTCAGCCTCCCGAACTCGAGACCCGCATCGCGATTCTGCGCAAGAAAGCGCAAATGGACCGCCTCGACGTCCCCGGCGATGTCCTCGAGCTCATCGCCAGCAGCATCGAGCGCAACATCCGCGAACTCGAAGGCGCACTCATTCGTGTCACCGCGTTCGCATCTCTGAACAAGACCTCGATCGACAAGTCGCTCGCCGAGATCGTGCTCCGAGATCTCATCTCCGATGCGACCACCATGCAGATCAGCACGGCCGCGATCATGGCCGCGACCGCCGAGTACTTCGAGACCACCGTCGAAGAATTGCGGGGCCCCGGAAAGACACGGGCACTCGCGCAATCCCGACAGATCGCCATGTACCTGTGCCGCGAGCTCACCGATCTGTCGTTGCCCAAGATCGGCCAGGCGTTCGGCCGTGACCACACCACGGTCATGTACGCCGAGAAGAAGATCCGTGGCGAGATGGCAGAACGCCGCGAGGTCTTCGATCACGTCAAAGAACTGACGACGCGAATCCGCCAACGCGCCAAGCGTTGAGCCTGTCGCTCGACTCGACACGTGACACATTCGGATCGTCGAGCGCGCTCGCATGCGCCCACGCAGCCTTGCGCACCAAAAATCTTCGAAAAACTTCTGTCCCGCCGGTATCACTTGTCACATCGTCGGCCATGTGCACACCGATGTGGACAACTTGGGATCAACCACCGAATGACTCGCCGCTCGTTTCACAACCACCGCCATCTCCACAGCGGTTGCACAACTACTCCACGGTGATACACAGCTGTCCCACAGCCCGGCACCGGCGGCATCCAGCGCAGACACCGCTTCATCCCCAATCTCCACAGGCCCTAATACTGTTGCTTGTATATCTATCTAGAAAGTTCTTCGAAGAAGCCTGCTGGGGAACAGCCCAAAACCCGCCCGACGAACCAGTTCAGGGAGCCGAATGTCGGCACGAGCGATTAGCTTTCAAGTTGGGGCTGAAAGCTCTACGGTGGTTCAGCACAGCCGTTACGGTTCGTCACGACACATCGGTTTAAGGCGTGTTGAGACAACAGGAAACCGCTGCTTAGCGCTTGTTCTGATATTGATCGAAGGGACTGTATGGACGTGACGACAACAACTGTTGGTGTCACCGATTTGAAGTTCCGTCTGGTGCGCGAAGACTTCGCCGACGCCGTGGCATGGGTCGCCCGCAACCTGCCCAACCGGCCGACCGTTCCGGTCCTGGCAGGCGTGCTTCTCACTGGCTCCGACGACGGTTTGACGATCTCGGGGTTCGACTACGAAGTGTCGGCCGAGGTGCAGGTCGCAGCCGAAATAGCCTCTCCTGGAAGCGTTTTGGTGTCTGGACGGCTGTTGTCGGATATCACCCGCGCCTTGCCCGCCAAGCCGGTCGATGTCAGTGTCGAGGGTACCCGGGTGTCGTTGACGTGCGGCAGCGCCAGGTTCTCGCTGCCGACGATGGCAGTCGAGGATTACCCGACATTGCCCGCTCTGCCCGACGAGACCGGCGTCGTTTCGGCGGATCTGTTCGCGGAGGCGATCGGTCAGGTGGCAGTGGCCGCCGGCCGCGACGACACGTTGCCGATGCTCACCGGAATCCGCGTCGAGATTTCGGGTGAGAATGTCATTTTGGCGGCGACCGACCGCTTCCGGCTGGCGGTTCGCGAGTTGACGTGGTCAACCACCGCCGCCGACACAGAAGCGGCGGTATTGGTGCCGGCCAAGACGTTGGCCGAAGCCGCGAAGGCCGGATCCGACGGATCCGACGTCCATCTGGCGTTGGGCGCCGGTACCGACGTTGGCAAGGAAGGGTTGTTGGGTATTCGCAGCAACGGCAAGCGCAGCACGACGCGCCTGCTGGACGCCGAGTTCCCGAAATTCCGCCAGCTGTTGCCGACCGAGCACACCGCTATTGCGACCATCGGCGTCGCCGAACTCACCGAGGCGATCAAACGTGTCGCACTGGTCGCCGACCGCGGCGCGCAGGTGCGGATGGAATTCGCCGACGACGTGCTGAGGTTGTCCGCAGGTGCAGATGACGTCGGCCGCGCCGAAGAAGATCTGCCGGTCACCTTCGCGGGCGAACCGCTCACCATCGCGTTCAACCCGACGTACCTCACGGATGGGCTGGGCTCGTTGCACTCCGAGCGTGTGACATTTGGTTTCACGACACCCAGCCGTCCCGCAGTGTTGCGGCCGGCGGGTGAAGATGATGAAAGTGTCGGCGCGACGGGACCGTTCCCGGCCGCGCAGACCGATTACGTCTATCTATTGATGCCGGTGCGGCTTCCTGGCTGACCGGCCCGACGCCACGATGGGGGCGCACATGCAATTGGGTCTGGTCGGACTGGGCAAAATGGGCTTCAACATGAGGGAGCGCCTGCGCGAGGGCGGGCACGAGGTCATCGGCTATGACCCGCGACCCGAAGTCACGGACGTACCGACACTGGCGGCACTCGCGGCGGCACTCGATGCGCCGCGTGTGGTGTGGGTGATGGTGCCGTCCGGGCCCATCACCGATGAGACCATCACGTCGCTCGCCGACGTGCTGAGCCCCGGTGATCTGGTGATCGACGGCGGCAACTCTCGTTACACCGAAGATGGCCCGCACGCGAAACTGTTGGATGACAAAGGGATTGCCTTCATCGACGCGGGTGTGTCGGGCGGGATATGGGGGCTGACCGAGGGTTACGGGCTGATGGTCGGTGGCAGTAAGGAGGACGTAGCCCGGGCGATGCCCATCTTCGAGACGTTGCGGCCACCCGGCGAGCTGGCCGACGGATTCGTCCACGCCGGGCCGGTGGGCGCGGGCCACTACGCAAAGATGGTGCACAACGGCATCGAATACGGCCTGATGATGGCGTACGCCGAGGGATACGAACTCCTGGCGGCCGAGGACCTGATCGAGAACACCCAGGCCGTCATTCAGGCCTGGACCAACGGCACAGTGGTGCGGTCCTGGTTGCAGCAGCTGCTGGCCAAGGCGCTCAAAGAAGATCCGAAATTCCACGACATCACCGGTTACACCGAAGACTCCGGCGAAGGTCGGTGGACGGTGGAGGAAGCGATCAACCATCGTGTCCCGATGCCGGTGATCGCGGCCTCACTGTTCGCGCGCTTCGCGTCTCGCCAAGACGACTCCCCCACCATGAAGGCGGTGTCGGCGTTGCGTAACCAGTTCGGCGGCCACGCCGTGACGAGGATCAGCGAGTCCGGATAGTTGTACATCAGGAGCCTCACGCTGACCGACTACCGGTCGTGGGCGCGCGTCGAGATCGATCTCGAGCCGGGCCGCACGGTATTTGTCGGTCCGAACGGCTTCGGTAAGACGAATCTCATTGAGGCCCTATGGTATTCGTCGACACTGGCGTCGCACCGGGTCGGCACCGACGCACCACTGATCCGGGCCGGTGCGCAGCGCGCCGTGGTTTCGACGATCGTCGTGAACGAGGGCCGCGAACTCGCCGTCGATCTGGAGATCAACGCCGGGCGCGCCAACAAGGCGCGGCTGAACCGCTCGCCGGTGCGCAGCGCGCGCGAAATTCTCGGTGTCCTGCGTGCGGTACTCTTCGCCCCCGAGGACCTCGCGTTGGTGCGCGGCGATCCCAGCGAACGGCGCCGGTTCCTCGATGAGTTGGCCACCACCAGGCGACCGCACGTAGCCGCCATCCGGGCGGACTACGAAAAGGTGCTCAAACAGCGGACGGCGTTGTTGAAGAGCGCGGTAGGCGCGAGGTATCGCGGTGATCGCAGCGTCCTCGACACGCTCGACGTGTGGGACGGCCACCTGGCCGCGCACGGGTCCAAACTCATCGCCGCGCGGGTCGACCTGGTGAACCAGCTCGCCCCGGAAGTGGAGAAGGCGTATCAACTGCTGGCGCCGGCGTCGCGGCCCGCGGCGATCCGCTATCGCAGCGGTGTGGAGGTCATCGAAAGCGAGGCCGCAGCCGGGACCGGTAACGCGGAGTTGTTCGAGGCGGCGCTTCTGGACGCGCTGGCGCGTCGCCGCGACGCCGAGCTGGAGCGGGGGGTCTGCCTGGTGGGTCCCCATCGCGACGATCTGGAATTGCGTCTCGGCGACCAGGTCGCGAAAGGCTTTGCCAGCCACGGCGAATCGTGGTCGATGGCGTTGGCACTGAGGCTGGCCGCCTATGAGCTGTTACGGGCCGAAGGTGGCGATCCGGTGCTCCTGCTCGACGATGTGTTCGCCGAGCTCGACAGCGCGCGCAGGCAGGCGTTGGCCAATGTCGCAGCGTCCGCGGAACAAGTGCTGGTAACGGCTGCTGTAAATGAGGACATCCCGCAGGACTGGGACGCGGGCAAGGTCGAGATCGTCATGATCGACGACGACACGGGCCGGATCTCGCAGGTGCGAAGCACTGAGGGGAGTGAGGGTTGAGTCAACACGACAGCCAAGACGACACGGAACCGCCGGCACACCTGGCCCATCTAAAGGGTATGGATCTTGTGCGACGCACCCTCGAGGAGGCGCGCGGCGCCGCGCGCAGCCAAGGTAAGGATGTGGGCCGCGGCGGGGGACCGAGGCCGCGCAAGGTCGCCGGTGCCAGCCGGCGGCGCTGGTCGGGGCCTGGTCCGGATTCGCGCGACCCGCAACCGCTCGCGTCGGTCACGCGCGACGTTGCCCGCAACCGCGGGTGGTCGGATCGCGTAGCCCAAGGGTCGGTGTTCGGCCGCTGGCAGGCCGTCGTCGGCGAACAGATCGCGGCGCACGCGACGCCGACCGGTCTGCACGACGGTGTGCTCACGGTGTCGGCGGAGTCCACGGCCTGGGCCACCCAGCTGAGGATGGTGCAAGCGCAACTTCTCGCGAAGATCGCCGCGGCCGTGGGCGACGGCGTGGTGAAATCGCTGAAGATCGTCGGCCCCGTCGGCCCATCATGGCGCAAGGGCCGATATCACATCGCCGGCCGAGGCCCCCGCGACACGTACGGATGAGCCGCGACTTCCCATTGGCTGAGAGCCGCCAGAACGCGAGCGGGCCCGTTCTCAAGCGTGTTGACGCACCTCGGATCGAGAAATTCCACAGACGGCGCGAATAGGTATGCAGAAACGCCGCCTCAGAATCGGTCCTGACGGTCGTTGACGGTAGACTGGTCGCATGACTTGCCGGCGGTAACCGATCACTGCCGAGCCCCCACCCCATCAGAAAGTAGGGAAGCTTCCGCCCGTGGCTGCGAAGAAGAAGGAATACGGCGCCTCTGCGATCACCGTTCTCGAAGGATTGGAAGCCGTCCGCAAACGCCCGGGCATGTATATCGGCTCCACCGGCGAGCGCGGACTGCACCACCTGGTGTGGGAGGTCGTGGACAACGCGGTCGACGAAGCCATGGGTGGCTACGCGACGCAAAGTCGACGTACGGATCCTCGAGGACGGCGGGGTCGAGGTCACCGACGACGGCCGCGGTATCCCCGTCGAAATGCATGCCAGCGGCGCACCGACCGTCGACGTCGTGATGACCCAGCTGCACGCCGGCGGCAAGTTCGGCGGCGAGGACAGCGGCTACACCGTAAGTGGCGGTCTGCACGGCGTGGGCGTCTCCGTGGTGAACGCGCTGTCGACCCGACTGGAAGTCGACATCTCCCGTGACGGTTACGAGTGGCTCCAGTTCTACGACAAGGCTGCGCCGGGCACGCTCAAGCAGGGCGACAAGACCAAGAAGACCGGAACCACCGTCAGATTCTGGGCCGATCCCGACATCTTCGAGACCACCAACTATGACTTCGAGACCGTGGCGCGGCGACTGCAGGAGATGGCGTTCCTCAACAAGGGGCTGACCATCACGCTCGCCGACGAACGCGTCACCGCCGCAGCCGTCACCGAAGAGGTCGTCAGCGATACGGCGGAAGCGCCGAAGTCGGCAGAGGAGAAGGCCGCCGAGGAGGCGGGCCCGCACAAGGTCAAGAACCGGACATTCCACTACCCCGGCGGACTGGTCGACTTCGTCAAACACATCAACCGCACGAAATCGCCGATCCACCAGAGCGTCGTCGACTTCTCCGGCAAGGGCGAAGGGCACGAGGTCGAGATCGCGATGCAGTGGAACGGCGGCTACTCCGAATCGGTGCACACCTTCGCCAACACCATCAACACCCACGAGGGCGGCACCCACGAAGAGGGATTCCGTGCCGCGCTGACGTCGGTGGTGAACAAGTACGCCAAGGACAAGAAACTCCTCAAGGACAAGGACCCCAACCTCACTGGCGACGACATCCGTGAGGGCTTGGCCGCGGTGCTGTCGGTGAAGGTCGCGGAGCCTCAGTTCGAGGGCCAGACCAAGACCAAACTCGGCAACACCGAGGTGAAGTCGTTTGTCCAGAAGATCTGCAATGAGCAGATGAGCCACTGGTTCGAGGCCAACCCCGCCGAAGCGAAAACCGTTATCAACAAAGCGGTTTCGTCGGCACAGGCGCGGATCGCCGCCCGCAAGGCCCGTGAGTTGGTACGCCGCAAGAGCGCCACCGACATCGGTGGGCTGCCGGGCAAGCTGGCCGACTGCCGCTCCACCGATCCCCGTAAGTCGGAGCTGTACGTGGTGGAGGGCGACTCCGCCGGCGGCTCGGCCAAGAGTGGGCGCGACTCGATGTTCCAGGCGATTCTTCCGCTGCGCGGCAAGATCATCAACGTCGAGAAGGCGCGCATCGACCGCGTCCTGAAGAACACCGAAGTCCAGGCGATCATCACCGCGCTTGGGCACTGGTATTCACGACGAGTTCGACATCGCCAAGTTGCGGTATCACAAGATCGTGTTGATGGCCGACGCCGACGTCGACGGCCAGCACATCTCGACGCTGCTGCTGACGCTGCTGTTCCGGTTCATGAAGCCGCTGGTGGAAAACGGCCACATCTTCCTGGCGCAGCCGCCGCTGTACAAGCTGAAATGGCAGCGCAGCGAACCGGAATTCGCCTACTCGGACCGCGAGCGCGATGGTCTGCTCGAGGCTGGCCGCAAGGCGGGCAAGAAGATCAACGTCGACGACGGCATCCAGCGGTACAAGGGTCTGGGCGAGATGGACGCCAAGGAACTGTGGGAAACCACGATGGATCCCTCCGTGCGGGTGCTGCGCCAGGTGACCCTCGATGACGCGGCGGCCGCCGACGAACTGTTCTCCATTCTGATGGGCGAGGACGTCGAGGCGCGCCGCAGCTTCATCACGCGCAACGCCAAAGACGTTCGCTTTCTTGATGTTTAACCTGAAATAGGACTGAAACCAATGACTGATACCACGTTGCCCCCCGGCGGCGGCGGCACGCCGATCGCATCGAGCCAGTCGATATCCAGCAGGAGATGCAGCGCAGCTACATCGACTATGCGATGAGCGTGATCGTCGGCCGCGCGCTGCCGGAGGTCCGCGATGGCCTCAAGCCGGTGCACCGCCGTGTGCTGTACGCGATGTTCGACTCGGGCTTCCGGCCCGACCGCGGGCATGCGAAGTCGGCGCGCTCGGTCGCCGAGACGATGGGTAACTATCACCCGCACGGCGACTCGTCGATCTACGACACGCTGGTCCGGATGGCCCAGCCGTGGTCGCTGCGCTATCCGTTGGTCGACGGCCAGGGTAACTTCGGTTCGCCAGGCAACGATCCGCCGGCGGCGATGCGTTACTGCGTGAGTGGCGATGCGTTGGTGCGCCTGCCGTTCGGACAATCGGTGCGTATCGCCGACGTCGTACCAGGTGCCCGGCCCAACTCAGACAATGTTGTGGAAGCCAAGGTCCTCGACCGGCACGGCAATCCCGTTGCGGCCGACCGCCTCTTCCACTCCGGAGATCATCAGACCTTCACTGTCCGCACTGCAGAAGGCTACGAGGTCACCGGCACCGCGAACCACCCGGTTCTATGCCTGGTGGAGGTCGCTGGCGTGCCGACATTGTTGTGGAAGCTGATCGAGGAGATCCGTCCCGACGATCGTGTGGTAATTCAACGGACGCCACCGATGGAATTCGGACCCGCCGACTGGCACGCCACGTCAGAGGCCCTCCTCCTGGGGGCGTTGATCAGCGAAGGCTTTGTTTCGGAGCGACGGGCCGGATTCAACAATCTCGATCGGGACTACTTCAACAGGGTCGTCGCCGCTTACGACGCCGTGATCGGTGGACCGCGGTGCGTGTCGGAGCGGCCGATTGTCTCGGGCTCAAGCCTTTTGGAGCTGGACATCCACAACTTGACCGCGCTCCGCAGCACTCGATTGGCGTGTTTGGTTGGCCAGCGATCGGCGGACAAGGAGGTCCCCGAGTGGCTTTGGCATTCCGCGGCAGCGGTGAAGCGAGTTTTCCTCGAAGCACTGTTCGAAGGGGACGGGTCGTGTTCTGCGGTCCCCCGCAACACGATTCAGATCTCGTATTCCACCCGAAGCGGGCGGCTGGCGAAGGACGTCCAACAAATGCTGCTGGAGTTCGGCGTGATCTCGCGCCGCTATCTCCATGCCACGGGAGAGCACAAAGTCGTCATCACCAATCGCGCGCATGCCGAGATGTTCTCGAAGCAGGTCGGCTTCGGCGGCGCCAAACAGTCCAAACTCTGGGCGTTGTTAGAGGCACTGCCTCGAAAGGCTGCCGGCTTGGACACCGACCATGTTCCAGGCCTGGCCGCCTTCGTTCGAGTGCATGGCGGTGGACGTTGGGTTGATAAGGACTGGCTGAACCGACACAACATCGATCGCCTTTCCCGCTGGCAACGCGACGGCGCCGAGATCCTCAGCCATATCGCCGACCAAGACGTTCGAACCATCGCTTCGGAACTGACCGACGGCCGGTTCTACTACGCGCGGGTCGCGTCGGTGACTGACGCTGGCGTGCAGCCGGTGTACAGCCTGCGAGTTGACACTGCCGACCACGCATTCATCACCAACGGTTTCGTCAGCCACAACACCGAGGCGCGCCTCACTCCGTTGGCGATGGAGATGCTGCGCGAAATCGACGAGGAGACAGTCGATTTCGTACCCAACTATGACGGTCGCGTGCAGGAGCCGACGGTCCTGCCCAGCAGGTTCCCCAACCTGCTCGCAAACGGCTCCGGCGGCATCGCGGTCGGCATGGCCACCAACATGCCGCCGCACAACCTGCGCGAGCTCGGCGCGGCGGTGTTCTGGTGCCTGGAGAACTTCGAAGCCGACGAAGAAGCCACTCTGGAGGCGGTCTGCGAACGCGTCAAGGGTCCGGACTTCCCCACCTACGGCCTCATCGTCGGATCGCAGGGCATCTCCGACACGTACCGGACCGGCCGCGGGTCGGTACGAATGCGCGGAGTCTGCGAGATCGAGGAGGACAGCAGGGGACGCACCGGGATCGTCATCACCGAACTGCCGTATCAGGTCAACCACGACAACTTCATCACCTCGATCGCCGAGCAGGTTCGCGACGGCAAGCTGGCCGGCATCTCGAACATCGAGGACCAGTCCAGTGACCGGGTCGGGCTGCGCATCGTCGTCGAACTCAAGCGCGACGCCGTGGCCAAGGTGGTGCTGAACAACCTCTACAAGCACACCCAGCTGCAGACCAGCTTCGGGGCCAACATGCTGTCCATCGTCGACGGTGTGCCGCGCACGCTGCGGCTCGACCAGTTGATCCGGCACTACGTCAACCATCAACTCGACGTCATCGTGCGGCGCACGACATACCGGCTGCGCAAGGCCAACGAACGGGCCCATGTTCTGCGCGGTCTGGTCAAGGCGCTCGACGCGCTCGACGAGGTCATCGCGCTGATCCGGGCCTCGGAGACCGTCGACATCGCGCGCCAGGGTTTGATCGAGTTGCTCGACATCGACGAGATCCAGTCGCAGGCCATCCTCGATATGCAGCTGCGGCGGCTCGCTGCCCTGGAGCGCCAGCGCATCATCGACGACCTTGCCAAGATCGAGGCCGAGATCGCCGACCTCGAGGACATCCTGGCCAAGCCGGAGCGCCAACGCGCCATCGTGCGCGACGAGCTCTCCGAGCTCGTCGACAAGTACGGCGACGACCGCCGGACCAGGATTATCGCCGCGGACGGTGACGTCGCCGACGAGGATCTGATCGCGCGCGAAGAAGTCGTCGTCACGATCACGGAAACCGGCTACGCCAAGCGGACCAAGTCCGACCTCTACCGCAGCCAGAAGCGCGGCGGTAAGGGTGTGCAGGGCGCAGGCCTGAAGCAGGACGACATCGTCAACCACTTCTTCGTCTGCTCCACACACGACTGGATCCTGTTCTTCACCACACAGGGCCGGGTCTATCGCGCAAAGGCATACGACCTGCCCGAGGCATCTCGTACGGCGCGCGGGCAACACGTCGCCAACCTGCTGGCGTTCCAGCCGGAGGAGCGCATCGCGCAGGTCATCCAGATCAAGACCTACGAGGATGCGCCGTACCTGGTGCTGGCGACGCGCAAGGGCCTGGTGAAGAAGTCCAAGCTCACCGACTTCGACTCCAACCGCACCGGCGGCATCGTCGCGGTCAATCTCCGCGACGGAGACGAGTTGGTGGGTGCGGTGCTGTGCGCGGCCGAGGAGGATCTGCTGCTGGTGTCCGCCAAGGGGCAGTCGATCCGCTTCTCAGCTACCGATGAGGCGCTGCGTCCGATGGGCCGCGCCACCTCCGGCGTGCAGGGCATGCGGTTCAACACCGACGACCAGCTGCTGTCGCTGAATGTGGTGCGTGAAGGTACGTATCTGCTGGTCGCGACGGCTGGCGGATACGCCAAGCGCACCGCGATCGAGGAGTACCCGGTCCAGGGCCGCGGTGGCAAAGGGGTGTTGACGGTTCAGTTCGACAAGCGACGTGGCAGTCTTGTCGGAGCGTTGATCGTCGACGACGACACAGAGTTGTATGCCATCACCTCGGGTGGAGGTGTCATCCGGACGGCGGCTCGCCAGGTGCGCAAGGCCGGGCGGCAGACCAAGGGCGTTCGGTTGATGAACCTGGGAGCGGGCACCACACTGATAGCCATCGCGCGCAACGCCGAGGAAGGCGACAGCACCGACGAGGTCAACACCGACGTCGGCGAGTAGCCCAGAGTCGCGACCAGTAAGGAGCCGTAGGTGACTTCACCGAACGAGCCCGGGAATACCCGCGCTACTGAGGGGGGCGCGAACGGCTCCGGCTCCGGCCCCGACGGCGGCGCCGCATCGCGGGGTCCTGCGCCCGGCGGGTCGGGCCCTGAGCGAATCGCGGACCCGACCGACGTGCCGCCGTGGCAGCGGGGACGAGCGGCCAAACCTGCGAACCGGGCACCGGACGGGCCGTCGCGGGCGGACTCCCCCGCGCGGCCCGAGGCGCCCCGCCGCGGCAACGGCGGAGGGACGGGTCGCTCCCCCGATGTGGATGATCGACTGAACCGGTTCCTGACAGGCGGAACGGCAGCGGGGCCGCCGCAACAGCAGGACGCCGCGGGCTGGGCAGATCCGCCGGAATCGAAACGACCGGAACCGTTCGCGCGGCCCGAAACACCCGCGCGAGCCGATACGCCCGCACGGCCGGACGCGCCGGCGCGCCCCGAGCAGCCCGCGCGCACCGAGGCACCTGTACGGCCCGATCAATACGCCAGTGAGATTCCCGACCTGTCCGGCGGCGCGGCGCGGCCGGCGCCACGGAAGTCGGCCCCCGAGCGCCCCGGGCAGGAACCGGCGAGCCGACCCGCGGGAGTCGCCGGCCGGCTGCAGGCGGCAAGGGCCCATCAGGGCCCGGTGCGCGCCAGCATGCAGATCCGCCGGGTGGACCCGTGGAGTGTTCTGAAGGTCTCGTCGGTGCTGTCCGTCGCGCTGTTCTTCGTGTGGATGATCGCGGTGGCGTTCCTGTACCTCGTGCTCGGCGGCATGGGTGTGTGGAGCAAGCTGAACAGCAACGTCGGCGACCTGCTTACCAGCGCCAGCGGAAGCTCCGGCGGTGAGCTGGTGTCCAGCGGAACGATATTCGGCGGCGCGGCACTCATCGGTCTGGTCAACATCGTGCTGTTGACGGCGATGGCGACCGTCGGCGCATTCATCTACAACCTCACCACCGACATCGTTGGGGGTATCGAAGTCACGCTGGCCGACCGCGACTGAGCGGTTTGGGCGGGAGCTTACGATTGCGGTAGTCTCGTCGCTCGGCCGTACCGGCAGGACGGGGCTATAGCTCAGGCGGTTAGAGCGCTTCGCTGATAACGAAGAGGTCGGAGGTTCGAGTCCTCCTAGCCCCACGGAAAGGTTCACACCATGAAGGTTGTGGTGCTGCTCGCCACAGCGGGCGCCGCGGTCATAGCCATGACGATCTGGCGGTCTCGGCGCGGCGTCGAGGTGTGGCATGCGGCGGCCGACGTGCCGGCCTGACATATCCCGACAAGGGGCCTTAGCTCAGTTGGTAGAGCGCTGCCTTTGCAAGGCAGAAGTCAGGGGTTCGAATCCCCTAGGCTCCACTCAGACACCCGATATTCCACGCGCCCAACCGATTTCGGCGCTCACGGCCGCGGCGAAACCTCCACGCTAGGCGGCAGCGTCGATGGCTCGGGTTGCGTCGAACGCCGCACAATCGAGAACACCACCGCTCCCCCGGCCAGCGTCGCGATGCCGAGCGCCGCCAGCAGCAGCGGACGCTTGCGCCGCCGCGACCGCGCCTTCTGAAGCGCCTGCGGCAGGTTCGACACCACCTCCTGGGCGGCGGCGATTTCTTGCGCGATTGTCTCCTGCGCGGCCGCCAGCTCCTGGCTCAGCTGACCCTTCAGCCGGCTGCTGCGGTATCGGTCGCCGATCCAGGCTGCCGACGCCTGCGCCCCGTCCAGGCCCAGCCCCAACGTCCCCCGCGTGACGTCGACCGGACCGACCGCCGAATATTTGAGGCCGCGGGACAACCGCTGCCCAGGGGTCAAGCTGATCTCGGTCTTCGACGCCATGGCGCACCTCTCTCGCGGGCTGAAAGGAAATCGCTACCAGACTGCCATCATCGGCAACGCAGCGGTGCCCGTTGAGCAGCGAACCGGGCGTGGCACACTGGCATCTCGTGACGAGCCCCATACAGACAGCGACTGCGACGCTGCACACCAACCGCGGTGACATCAAGATCGCCCTCTTCGGAAATCATGCGCCCAAGACCGTCGCCAACTTCGTGGGACTGGCTCAGGGCACCAAGGACTACAGCACTGCGAACGCGTCGGGCGGATCGTCGGGCCCGTTCTACGACGGCGTGATCTTCCACCGGGTCATCGATGGCTTCATGATCCAGGGCGGCGACCCGACCGGTACCGGCCGCGGCGACGCAGGTTACAAGTTCGCCGACGAGTTCCACCCGGAGCTTCAGTTCGACAAGCCCTATCTACTGGCGATGGCCAACGCCGGACCGGGCACCAACGGATCGCAGTTCTTCATTACCGTCGGCAAGACGCCCCACTTGAACCGCAAGCACACCATCTTCGGTGAGGTCGTCGACCCCGAGTCGCAGAAGGTCGTGGACGCGATCGCGGGTACCGCGGTCGACCGCAATGACAGGCCGACCGAGCCGGTGGTCGTCGAGTCGATCACCATCGCCTGACTCTCAGGAGCCCGCGAAACCGGCGGCGGTCAGGGCGTCGAGCACGTGGAGCGGATCGGTGCCCAGATCCCATCGGGTGAACACAAGTAGCCGGTCGTCCACGGTGTCGATCTCGAGCAGGCGCATCTTGCGGCCGATCCGGCGGAACTCCGTGATGCGGATCCGCTTGATATCGGCGTGTCCCAGCACGGTTTCACCCCACAACCTGCGACTAACGAGGGCGTCATTTTTGATTGCCAGCTTGGGGCGCGCCCGCCAGGACAAACTTGCAAACGCAATCAACCCGATCGCCGCAACGCCCACCAAAACTCGCCCCGGAGGGTCTGTGATCAGGGTCACAGCGCCGACAGCCAAGATAAGCCCACCCACGCCGCACGCCACGATGCCCAACTGAGAGGGGCTCCACTCAGTTTGCTGCACGGCGTCTTAACACCCTTTTACCGTGGCTAATGAGGTTATCCACAAGTGCTATCCCCAATGGGGATGAATCACATCTGTGTGATCCGGTGACCGGAAGGTTGCTAAACGGGTAACGCGCGATGGCGGGGTTGAATTCATACCGCTCGTTGTGTCGCTCAGCGCCAGCGCATCGTGAGCAACAGGCCACTGATCATGAAGGCGAAGGCGATCGCGTAGTTCCACGGACCCAGATCCGCGAGGAAGGGGATGGCGGACGACGCCAACTGGAACACCAGCAACCACGCCAGCCCGATCAGCATCAAGCCGATGAAAAACACCACGAACCAGGTGCTCGACGGTCCGGCCTTGACCTTGACCGGGGTCCGGCTCACCGGGCTGATGGTGAAGTCGTTCTTCTTGCGAACCTTGGACTTGGGCATGCGTACCTTCGGGACAGACGGCGTCACACGGTGCGACGATGTACCTAGCCTATCGCAGGCCTATCGCAGTCATCACCCGCAGGAGACCAGCCAATGGCGCCCACGACGAAGTCCGCATGGCGGTTCGGCGTGCCGGTGGTCTGCCTGCTGGCCGGGGTTCTGTTGGCAGCAACGCATGACGTGTCCGGGGGCGGAGAGATCCGGCGCAGCGACGCCCCGCGATTGGTCGATCTGGTGCGAGAGGCCCAGCAGTCGGTGGATCGGCTCACCACCGAGCGTGACTCACTGGTGAACGCACTCGACACCCATCACGGCGGCTCACCGGGGGCTAACGCGGCATTGGCGGCCATCACCAACCGATCCGCCAAACTCGCCGTCGAGGCCGGCCTGGAGCCGATGCGTGGACCCGGTCTGGTGGTGACCCTCAACGACGCCCAGCGCGACGCTGAGGGCAGATTCCCCCGCGACGCCTCCCCCGACGACCTCGTGGTGCACCAACAGGACATCGACGCCGTCCTCAACGCGTTGTGGACCGCAGGTGCGGAGGGCATCCAGATGCAGGACCAGCGCATTATCGGCACCTCGGCGCCGCGGTGCGTCGGCAATACGCTGCTGCTCAACGGACGCACGTACAGCCCGCCGTACGTCATCTCCGCGATCGGCGACGCATCAGCCATGCAGTCCGCGCTGGCCGCGGCGCCGATGGTCACGCTCTATCGGCAGTACGTGATCCGCTTCGGTCTGGGCTACAGCGAGGAACCCCGCGCGCAAGTGGACCTCGCCGGGTACTCCGGTCCGGTGCGGATGAAGTTCGCCAAGCCCGCGGGACCCGTCGGTTACTGAGCGATTTCGGTGTTCGCAGTTGCGCTGAGCGCGACCAAATACACCGAAATCGCAGGGGGTAGCCTGGGCCGATGCAGGTTCTCGTCGTCGACAACTACGACAGCTTCGTGTTCAACCTCGTCCAGTACCTGGGCCAGCTCGGGGTGAACGCCGAGGTGTGGCGCAACGACGACGACCGCCTGGCGACCGAGGCCGACATCGCCAATGTCGCAGCGACGTTCGACGGTGTGCTGCTCTCCCCCGGGCCCGGCACTCCCGAGCGCGCGGGCGCATCCATCCCCCTCGTCAGCGCCTGCGCGGCCGCCAGGACACCGCTGCTCGGCGTGTGCCTGGGACACCAGGCCATCGGGGTGGCATTCGGCGGGACCGTCGACCGGGCACCCGAGCTGCTCCACGGCAAGACCAGTACCGTGTACCACGCGGATACCGGTGTGCTGCAGGGCCTTCCGGATCCCTTCACGGCCACGCGCTATCACTCGCTGACCATTCTCCCCGAGACGATGCCCGCCGAGCTCGAAGTGATCGCGCGCACTTGCCGGGGCGGGGGGGCACCTCCCGCGCGAAGCGCAGGGGGACGGAGCGACGGGATGGATGAGGGCGGTGTGGTGATGGGCGTGCGCCACGTCGAACTGCCGATCCACGGCGTGCAGTTCCACCCCGAGTCCATCCTCACCGAGGGCGGGCACCGGATGCTGGCCAACTGGCTGGGCTACTGCGGCGCCGCGCCGGAGGAGACACTGGTGCGCCGGTTGGAAGACGAAGTGGCCGGGGCGGTCGCCGCGGCTACGACGCGAAGCTCAGCGTGATCCGGCTGTCGTAGTTCACCCCGGTGCCCGGGGACGGGACTCTGGGTCACCACGGCGTTAGTTCGCTGGCCGCTGTTCTGCACGTCGGCGCCACGGTCGAGGATGCCGGTCCATCCCAACGCGCGCAGCCGAGGTTCGGCGTCGGTCCAGAACTGGCCGCGCAGGTCTGGCATCAGGAACTGATTGCCCCGCGACACCTGCAGCTGAATCACCGTGTCGACCGCAACCGTCTGTCCCACAGGCGGATTGGTACCGATCACCTCTCCGGCGGGCAGGTTGCTGTCGACCTGGACCGGCACGGTCGTGGTGAAGCCCGACGCCGTCATGATCTGCACGGCGCTGTCCTGCGACTGCCCCTTCACGTCCGGGACGGGACGTGTCTCGGGGCCTGCGCCCAGCACGACGGTGATCTCGTTGGTGATCGCCGACGTCTGGTTCACCGGCGGATTGGTGCCGACAACCTTGTCCTTCATCTCAGGTGTGGACGGCGACGAGGACGGCCTGAAGTTCTCGAACCCCGCATCGCGGAGCTTCTCGACCGCGTCGTCGTAGCTGAGGTTCCTGACGTCGGGGATCTCGCGCTGTTCGGGCCCGGTGGACACAATGATGGTGATCTCGTCGCCGGCGTCGACGGACGAGTTGGCCGCCGGATCCGTGCCGATCACATGGTCGGGAGGGACGTTGGAATCCGGCTTCTGCTGGGTGCGGGTCCCGAACCCGCGGTTCTGCAGCTCGGCGATCGCGTCGGCCGACACCTGATTGCTCACGTCGGGCACCGCAACATTGCGCGTGTCGCCGCCGACCATGTTGATCGTCAGCGTCACCACCACCGTCAGCACGGCCAGCACCGCGACCGCGATGAGCCAACGGGTGACCGAGCCGCGCTTCTCCTGCTCGAAGTACTGGGGCCGCGCCCGCGTGACGGAAGTGATGGGTTCGGTCCGATGGTCACCCGGCGCCGCCGACATCATCGAGCTGCGCTCGGCGTCGGTGAACACCTTCGGCGCGTCTGGCTGCTCACCGCTGTGCACCTTCACCAGGTCGGCGCGCATTTCCGCGGCGGTCTGATATCGGTTGTCGGGATTCTTGGCCAGCGCCTTGAGCACGACGGCGTCCAGCTCGGGGGAGATGCCGGCGTGGCGCTGCGATGGAGGCACCGGATCTTCGCGGACGTGTTGATATGCCACCGCGACCGGCGAATCTCCGACGAAAGGCGGTCCGCCGGTGAGGACTTCGTACAGCACGCAGCCCAGCGAGTACACGTCCGAGCGGGCGTCGACCTTCTCGCCGCGCGCCTGCTCGGGCGACAGATACTGAGCGGTGCCGATCACGGCGGCGGTCTGGGTGACGTTGTTGGCGTCGGCCAGCGCCCGCGCGATACCGAAGTCCATCACCTTCACCGCGCCGGTGTCGCTGATCATGATGTTGGCCGGTTTGACGTCGCGGTGGATGATCCCGTGCTGGTGGCTGAAGTTCAACGCCTGGCAGGCGTCGGCGATGACCTCGATGGCCCGGCGCGGCTCCATCGGCCCCTCGGTGTGCACGATGTCACGCAGCGTGACCCCGTCGACGTACTCCATCACGATGTAGGGCAGGGGACCGTTGGGAGTCTCGGCCTCGCCGGTGTCGTAGACCGCGACGATGGCCGGGTGGTTGAGCGCAGCGGCGTTCTGCGCCTCTCGTCGGAAGCGGAGATAGAAGCTCGGGTCGCGGGCCAGATCCGCCCGCAACACCTTCACGGCCACGTCGCGGTGTAACCGCTGGTCGCGCGCCAAATGGACTTCGGACATGCCGCCGAAGCCCAGGATGTCGCCGAGTTCGTACCGGTCGGACAGGTGTTGCGGGGTTGTCATTGCGATGTCTGTTCTGGAGTGAAGGACCACTGGCCCTGTGGCTCCGTGGGCGGAGGCGTCATCTGCACCATTGCCAGCGACGCCATCGCATTGTGTCGGGTTACCCCGAATTCTTGTCCACCATGACGGATGGTGCCCTGTTCGGTCCAATCCGGCATCGCCGTCGGTGCGAACGGAGTGGTTTGGGTGATGGTGTCGGTGATCGTCGGCTGCGGTGTCTGCTCCTGGTCCTTACGGTCCTGAGCGTTGAGCACGATGAGGATTGCGATGACGATCGCCAGAGCACCGAGCACGCCCGCCGCCCACAGCAGCGCCCGCTGACCCGAGGAGAACGTGCCGCGCGCCGGAGGCGGGGGAGGACGATGGCTTCCGGTGGCCGGGCGGGGCCGAACGGCGGGTGCCGGGGCGCGCGCGGTCAGATCCGCGGCCGCGCGTGCCTGGGCCGCCGACGGCACCGCCGCGGGCGTCGCGCGCCCCAGCGACGGCGGCTGGTTCGGTCGGGGTGGTCGCCGGCCCGAGCGCACCGCGGCGACCGCGTCGGCGAACAGGCCGCCCGAGCGGTACCGCATACCCGGATTCTTGACCAGCGTGATCTCGATCAGCTCGCGCACGTTGGGCGGCAGATCGGCGGGTAGCGGCGGCGGGGCCTCCTTGATGTGCTTCATCGCCACAGTCAGCGCACCGTCACCGGTGAAGGGCCGCTTACCCGAAACAGATTCGTAGCCAACGACTCCCAGCGAGTACACGTCGCTGGCGGCCGTCGCGTCATGGCCGAGCGCCTGCTCGGGCGCGATGTACTGAGCGGTGCCCATCACCATTCCGGTCTGGGTCACCGGGGCGGCGTCGACGGCCTTCGCGATGCCGAAGTCAGTGAGCTTCACCTGGCCGGTCGGCGTGATCAGGATGTTGCCGGGCTTGACGTCGCGGTGCACTAGGCCCGCGGTGTGCGCGACCTGCAGTGCGCGGCCGGTCTGCTCGAGCATGTCCAGCGCGTGTCGCAATGACAGCCGGCCCGTGCGCTTGAGCACCGAGTTGAGCGGCTCGCCGTTGACGAGTTCCATCACCAGGTATGCGGTGCGGCCTTCGCCGTCCATATCGGTTTCGCCGTAGTCGTACACGCCGGCGATGCCCGGGTGGTTGAGCATCGCGACGGTGCGTGCCTCGGCGCGGAACCGCTCGACGAACTCGGCGTCCTCGGAGTATTCGGCCTTGAGCACCTTGACCGCGACGCGACGCCCCAGGCGGGAGTCGATACCCTCCCAAACCTGGCCCATGCCGCCGGTGGCGATCAACCGCTGCAGGCGGTAGCGCCCGGACAGCGTCACGCCCACGCGGGGACTCATGGCTCGACTCCCACTCGTCCCCTGCCCTTCGGGCGTGGGCCCACCGGTCCTCGCTTCGCTGCGATCCTCACTCGCGCTCGCCTTCGCGGCCTCATGTGCCCTCCCGCAGCGCTGCGGCGATGGTGGCCCGCCCGATCGGGGCGGCCAGCGCCCCCCCGGTGGCCGACAAGAGGTTGCCCCCGTTCTCGACCAGCACGGCGACGGCGACCTTGGGGGCCTGCGCAGGGGCGAATGCGATGTACCAGGCATGCGGTGGGGTGTTGCGCGGATCGCTGCCGTGCTCCGCTGTGCCGGTCTTCGAGGCGATCTGCACGCCGGCGATGGCTCCCTTCTGCTGCGTCACCTGCTCAGCGGCGACCATCAGATCCGTCAGTGTATCGGCGACCTCGGGTGATACTGCCCGGCGCTCTTCCTGCGGCGCCGCGGTGCCGATATTGGAGAGATCGGGTCCCCTGAGGCTATCGACCAGGTACGGCCGCATCGTCACCCCGTCGTTCGCGATGGTGGCAGCGACCTGCGCGTTCTGCAGCGGTGTCACCGCGACGTCCTTCTGGCCGATGCTCGACATGCCCAGGGCGGCGGAGTCGGGGATCGGCCCGACGGTCGACTCGGCGACCTGAAGCGGGATGCTCGGCGGCGGAGTGTCCAATCCGAACGACAGCGCCGCGGACCGCAACGCCTCCCTGCCGGTGTCGAGGCCGAGCTGAACGAAAGCGGTGTTGCAGGACTTCGCGAACGCCTCGCGCAGAGTGGTCGTCGGGCCGCCCCCACACGCGGAGCCCCCGAAGTTCTCCAACGTTGCGGTGCTGTCCGGCAAGGGGATCCGAGCCGCGGAAGTGAGCGGGGTGCTCTCGGTGGCACCGCGCTGAAGCGCCGCGGCGGTGGTGATGACCTTGAATGTGGAGCCCGGGGGGTAGGTCTCGGAGATCGCGCGGTTCAACAGCGGCGAATCGGGGTTGTCGCGCAGCTGCTGCCAGGTCGCCGACTGCTCCTCCACACTGTGCGTGGCCAGCAGGTTGGGGTCGTATGACGGCGCCGAGACCATCGCGAGGATCTTGCCGGTGGACGGCTCGATCGCCACCACCGAGCCCTTGCAGGGGCCGTTGCAGCCGTCCTTCATCGCGTCCCACGCCGCCTGCTGCACTTGCGGATTGATCGTGGTGTCGACGTTGCCACCACGTGGGTCGCGGCCGGTGAAGAAGTCGGCGAGTCGTCGCGCGAACAGGCGCTGGTCCGAACCGTTGAGGATGGTGTCCTCGGCGCGCTCCAGCCCGGTGCTCGAGTACCGCAGCGAGTAGAAACCGGTGACGGGCGCATACGTGTACGGATTCGGATACACGCGAAGGAAGCGGAACCGCCCGTTGGTGGAGACCGAATACGCAAGGAGCTGACCGCCGGCCGAAATCTGGCCGCGCTGACGCGAGTACTCGTCGAGCAGCACGCGCTGGTTGCGCGGGTCAGAACGCAGTCCGTCCGCGGTGAAGACCTGGGTGAGCGTCGCATTGGCCAGGAGCAACACCACAAGGGCCATGACGGCGACCGATATGCGACGGAGCGAGGTGTTCATACTTTCTCGATCACCTCGGTGCTGACCGCCGCGATCGGTGCCGCCGTCTGCGGGGTGGTGACGATGGGGCGCCGTGCTGCGTGCGATATCCGGACCAGGATCGCCAGCAGGAGGTAGTTCGCCAGCAGCGAGGATCCACCGTAGGACATCCACGGTGTGGTGAGCCCGGTCAACGGGATCAGCTTCGTCACACCGCCCACCACGATGAACAGCTGGATCGCCAGGGTGGAGGCCAGCCCCGCGGCCAACAGCTTGCCGAAGCTGTCGCGGACCGCGAGGGCTGTCCGGAGACCGCGGATGATGACGATCGTGTACAACATCAGGACCGCGGCCAGTCCGACCAGGCCGAGCTCCTCGCCGATGGCAGCGATGATGAAGTCGGTCGCCGCGGCGGGCACCGTGCTCGGCTGCCCATTGCCCAGACCCGTGCCGAAGATCCCGCCGGTGGCGAAGCTGAACATCGACTGCACCATCTGATATCCGGCGCCCTCAGGGTCTGCGAACGGGTCCAGCCAGTTCTGCACCCGAACCTGGACGTGGTCGAAGAGGTGATATGCCGCAACGCTTCCCGCGGCGAACAGCGCCAGGCCGATGACTACCCAGCTGAACCGGTCGGTCGCGATGTAGACCATGACCAGAAAGGACGCGTACAGCAACAGCGACGTCCCAAGGTCTTTCTCGAAGATCATCACGCCCACGGAGGCGATCCACGCCGCCAGCAGCGGTGCGAGATCCCGTGGGCGGGGCAGGTCCATGCCGAGGAAGTGCTTACCCGCGCTGGTGAACACGCTGCGCTTGGCCACCAGTACCGAGGCGAAGAAGATGAGCAGCAGGATCTTGGAGAACTCGGCGGGTTGAATGGAGAAGCCCGGGAACTGAATCCAGATCTTCGCGCCGTTCTGCTCGGACATCGAGCTGGGCAGTACCGCCGGAATGATCAACAGGACCAGACCGGTGAGCCCACACACGTATCCGTACCTGGCGAGCATGCGGTGGTCCCGCAAGAAGATCACGACGAGCGAGAAGCCGACGACGCCGACCAGTGTCCACAGCATCTGCTGATCGGCGGTGCCGCCCAGGCCGTGTTCGATCGAGGCTCCTTCGGCGAGGTCCAATCGATGGATCATCACCAGGCCCAGCCCGTTGAGCAGCGCGACAACCGGAAGCAGCAGCGGGTCGGCGTACGGAGCGAACCGTCGTATCGCGAGATGCGCGCCTGCGAACAACGCCAGATACGCGAAGGCATACTGCGCCAGATCCCAACGCAGCCCCTGCTCCTGGTTGGCCTCGACGAGCAACAGGGCCACGGTCGTGATGAGCGCGGCGAAGCCGAGCAGGAACAGTTCGGCGTTACGCCGGTTCGGTAGTGGGGGAGTGACGGCCACGGGTGATTGCGGCTGCGTGGTCATGACAATTCCCGGCAGTTCGTCCCGGGTTCCGGTGGTGGTGGGGGTAGTGCGGTGACGGTCTGCGAGGGCGCCGGGGGCGACGGCGTCGACGGCGTAGGCGGCGGCGCGGGCGAGGACGAATCAGGGGCCGGGGTCGGCTCAGGGGCGGGGGAGGCCGGCCCGGTGACCGTTCGCGGTGTTTCCGGCGCAGGACTGTCCGTGCCACCTGTCTGTGGGCCGGCGGTCGGACTGTCGGACGGATTGTTCGGCACCCCAGGCGAATTCGTCGGGGCCGGCGAGTGCGGCGCGGTGCTGGTACGTGGCGCCGGCGACGGCGGCGACGCCGGTTCTTGGCAGACGGGCAGCACCGACTCTTGGGCGAGCTTGTTGATCTGGACGATGGCGTCGTCCTCCGAGCCTGTCGGCAGGCCCGCCTCCACTTGCTGTCGTTCGGTCTGCTTCAGATCGCTGAGACGAAAAAGTTGGCACCCGGGGGTGGATTGCCCGGGCGCGACGAGGTTGAGTTCGTTGCGGGATGTGAGGCAGCCATTCCGGTAGGTCTCCTGCAGGGGCAGGCCGATGATCGACCCCGGCACCCCTCGCATGATCGACACGGTGCCGTCGTGTGCGGCGACGTAGTAGTTGCTCCGCACGATCTCGCGGCCGATCGCAAGGCCTGCGATGACCACCAGAATGAAAACCGCGGCGGCAATGAATATTCGCCGCCGCGATCTGGGTGCCTGAACCGGTTCGTCAGGTGGGCGTTCAATACGTTTTTCGGCATTGCGGCGCGGGTTGAACGCCGATGCACGGCCCGCCGCGGTATTGGGTGGCGCGGTCTGATCGTCGTCACCGGACACGGCACCGGCGAGGATCGGCTGAGTCTGCCCGTAGTCGTAGTCGACGACGTCGGCCACGACCACCGTCACGTTGTCGGGCCCGCCGCCACGCAACGCCAATTCGATTAGGCGATCCGCACTGTCGGCGACGTCGGCGATCTGCAGCGCATCGAGGATGGTCTCGTGGCTGACCGGATCGGACAGACCGTCCGAGCACAGCAGATAGCGGTCGCCCGCGCGGGCCTCGCGCATGATGAGCGTGGGCTCGACCTCGTGACCGGTGAGCGCGCGCATGATCAGCGACCGCTGCGGGTGGCTGTGCGCCTCCTCGAGCGTGATGCGGCCCTCGTCGACCAACGTCTGGACGAAGGTGTCGTCCTTGGTGATCTGGGTGAGTTCGCCGTCGCGCAGTAGATAGCCACGCGAGTCGCCGATGTGCACGAGCCCAAGGCGGTTGCCCGCAAACAGGATCGCGGTCAACGTGGTGCCCATGCCCTCGAGTTCGGGGTCGGCCTCCACCTGTGCGGCGATGGCGGAGTTGCCCTCCCGGACCGCGGCGTCGAGCTGGCTCAGCAGGTCACCGCCGGGCTCGTCGTCGTCCAAGTGGGCCAGCGCGGCGATCACCAATTGGGAGGCGACCTCACCGGCTGCATGACCACCCATGCCGTCGGCGAGCGCGAGCAGCCGCGCCCCGGCGTAGACGGAGTCCTCGTTGTTAGCGCGGACCAGGCCGCGGTCGCTGCGCGCGGCATATCGAAGCACCAGTGTCACGGGCGCAGCTCAATTACCGTCTTGCCGATTCGAACCGGCGTGCCCATCGAAACGCGTACCGCAGTCGTCACCTTGGCCCTGTCGAGGTATGTGCCGTTGGTCGATCCTAGGTCTTCTACGTACCACTCCGAACCTCGAGGGGACAGCCTGGCGTGCCGTGTCGAGGCGTAATCGTCGGTCAGGACCAGAGTGGAGTCGTCCGCACGCCCGATGAGCACCGGCTGACTGCCCAGCGTGATCCGGGTTCCGGCGAGCGCACCTTCGGTGACGACCAGCTGTCGTGCCACGTTCCTGCGGCCGCGACTGGGCAGCAGCGAGCCCCGCAACGGCAGTCCCCGTCGCACCATGACCGCTCCGGTGGGCGCGTAGATGTCGGTCCGCAGGATCCGCAGCACCGACCAGATGAACAACCACAGAAGCAACAGGAAGCCGACGCGTGTCAGTTGCAGTACCAACCCCTGCATCTGACGTCCTCTCCGTCCCCATTCGTTTACGCCGCATCGACCAAAAAACCAAGTCGTCACCTTCGGCAACGTCACGATACTTGGACCGCCAGCGGCATGAGGGTGAAGCCGACAGCTTCCCCTCTGCGGCGGCCGGGCAAGAGATCGGCCGTACCTCAGTGCACGCGGACGACGATCTCCGAATGGCCAAGCCGGATCACGTCTCCGTCGGCCAGCTGCCACTCCTGTACCGGCGCGTTGTTGACCGTCGTGCCGTTGGTCGAATTGAGGTCGGAGAGCAGCGCCACCTGACCGTCCCACCGGATCTCCAGGTGGCGACGTGATACGCCGGTGTCGGGCAGCCGGAACTGAGCGTCCTGTCCGCGGCCGACCACGTTCGCGCCTTCACGTAGTTGATAGGTGCGGTTGCTGCCGTCGTCGAGCTGCAGCGTGACGGTCGCGGCGGCCGGCGGGTAGTCCCCCTGGCCGTAGCCGTAGCCCTGCTGCTGGCCGTAGTCGTATCCGCCCGGGGGCTCGCCGTAGCCCGGTTCGGCATAGCCGGCACCGGCCTCGCCGTAGCGTCCGTAGTCGGGTTGGCCCCCGTAGCCCTGCTCCTGGCGACCGTAGGCCTGTCCGCCGTAGCCCTGATCCGGATAGCCGCCCTGGTCCGGGTAGCCGCCCTGGTCCGGATATGCGCGGCCCTCGGGCGGCCTTCGGGGCGGCCATAGCCGCCCTCGTCCGGCCGGCCGGCGGGCGGCCGTAGTCGTACTCACCTGCCGGCGGGCCGTAATTCGGCTGGCCTCCCGGAGGCCCGTAGCCACCCGGCGCCTGCCGATAACCCTGGTCCGGGTATCCGCCGCCCTGCGGCGGGCCGTACCCGGCGGGCGGGCGCTGCTCGTACGGCGGCGGCGGGTAGCCCTGCTCGGGGTAGCCGCCCTGCTCGGGGTAGCCGCCCTGCTCGGGGTAGCCGCCTTGACGCGGCGGGTAGGCCTCCCGCTGGGGTGGGTAACCGCCCTGGTCCTGCGGCGGGTACGGGCCGCGCGGATCGCGCGGGTCCGGACCCCTGTCGTCCGGCCGGCCGTACCGGTCGTCGTAGTATTCGTCGGCGGGTCGCCCCGGGCCCTGGCCGCCGTACTGGGTCGGGTTGTCGCTCATCGGTACTCCTGATTCTGCGTTGGACGTAAGTTTTCGGGGTGGTGGGGCGGGATCGCCACTGGTGGAGTCAGGATTGACCGCCCCACTCGCGCGAAACTGTCCGGTGTGCAGGCTGGATGATTGTTCGAACCTGACGACCACATCACCATACGTTTGCCATCCCTGCTCACGGATGTATCCCTCCAAGTGCTTGGCAAAAGTCGTTGATGTGAGGTCCGGGTCGGCACTCACCTTTTGATAGTCAGGCACACTGAGGGTAATGACGTAGTCGTTTGGCGCCAAAACTCGCCCTGCGGCCAATTCACGGGCGCCGGTCTCGGCTTCCCGGCGGAGCATGGCCTCGACCTCTTGCGGAACGATTCTTCCACCGAACACCCGGGCGAATGCGTCGCCAACGGTCGACTCGAGCTTGCGTTCGAAACGGTCGACCAGACCCATATCACCGCCCGCCTCACTCGTCGTTGGTGGTTGTTCCGCTCGTACTCCTGCTCAACCCGCGTGTCGCCTGGCCCAGCCTTTGGTTGCATGGTATCGGCCCAGTCCGGGGCAGCGGGAACAATGGAACTGTGAGAATTGGATCGCGGCAGGTCAGCGGTGTATGTGCGGGTGGTGTTCGCGCTACCCGGTCGGCATTGCCGCGGTTGGGGAGCGGGGCGCGTGCGTGATAGGCTCCCCCGGTTGTTGGGGCGAGTGGCGGAATGGCAGACGCGCTGGCTTCAGGTGCCAGTGTCCTTCGGGACGTGGGGGTTCAAGTCCCCCTTCGCCCACAATCTCGAGCGGTTCCACGAACTCAAGGCATAAAGTCACGAACTCAAAAGGGTTCGTGACCCTTGTGTTTGTCGGGTTTGGTTCGTTCAATCATTGGCCGGCGACGTCCGATGAAGCAGGTCACGAACCGACCGCCGTGCTCCATAGGGTCGCAGCATCTGGCTGGCGGGCCGGGGGCGCACGCGTAGGGGCCACCAGAACCAGCGCCCGAGCAGCGTGGCGACGGCCGGTGTCATGAATGCGCGCACGATCATTGTGTCGATCAGCAGGCCCAAGGCGATCGTCGTTCCGACTTGGCCGAGGATCCGTAGGTCGCTGAACACGAACGAGGCCATGGTGGCGGCGAAGACCAAACCGGCAGCGGTGACGACGCCGCCGGTACCGGCCATGGCCCGGATGATCCCGGTGTGGAGTCCGGCGCCGATCTCCTCTTTGAATCGGGAGATCAACATCAGGTTGTAGTCCGATCCCACGCCGAGAAGCACGATGACGGCCAGTGGCAGCACCATCCAATACAGCGGGATGCCCAGCAGGTACTGCCAGACCAGTACGGATAATCCGAAAGAGGCGCCCAACGACAGCACGACCGTGCCGACGATAACGAGCGCGGCGACCAGGCTGCGGGTGACAAACATCACGATGAGCAGAATCAGGCTCATCGCCGACACGCCCGCGATCAGCAAGTCGTATTTGGCGCCGTCTCGAAGGTCTTTGTTCGTCGACGCGGTCCCTCCGAGAGAAAATGTGGCGTTGGCAAGAGGGGTGCCTTTCACTGCTGCCTGCGCTGCGTCCAAGATGGCGTCGACCCGCGAGATGCCTTCCGGGGCAGCGGGATCGCCCTCGTGAGTAATGATCATGCGGGCGGCTTTGCCGTCTGGCGACAAGAAGATCTTCAAGGCGCGTTCGAAGTCGGGGTTCTCGAGCGCTTCGGGCGGTAGGTAAAAGGAGTCGTCGTTGTTGGCAGCGTCGAAGGCTTGTCCCATGGCGCCGGAGTTCTCGATCGCGGCTCGGGTCTGGTCGAGGATGCCCGCCTGGGTGGCGTAGTTCTTCAGGATCAGGTCACGGTTGATCCGCTGAGTTTCTATCTGCGGCGGGATCAGCTCCGTCAGCTGTGGCTGCAATTCATCGGATTTGTCCAGGCTGGCGGTGATGGCACCGAGTTGGTCGGTGAGTGCAGAGATTCCGTCGAGTGCGTCGAAGATCGATCGGATCGCCCAGCAGACCGGGATGTTGTAGCAGTGCGGTTCCCAGTAGAAGTAGTTGCGTAGCGGCCGGAAGAAGTCGTCGAAGTTGGCGATTCTGTCCCGGAGCTCATAGACGGTGGCGATCGTCTCGTCGAAGGTCGCGCTTAGTTCCTCGCTGTTGGCGTTGAGCTGCTGCTGGATCGCCAGTTGGCGTTGCAGAATTCCGAGCGTCTTGTCTATTTCTCCTGCCTGGATCAGCAGCTCGTCCGCCCGGTCTTGCTGATACGGCAGGTTCATGACCTGGCCGGTGCTTTGCGCGCTGACCTGAAACGGGATCGTGGTGTGCTCCAGTGGCGTGCCCAGGGGTCGGGTGATGGTTTGTACCAGCGCGATGCCCTTGGTGTGGAAGATGGCCCTGGCCACCCGTTCCAACACGATCATGTCCGCCGGATTACGCATGTCGTGGTCGGTTTCGAGCAGGAGCAGTTCGGGATTGAGCCGGGCGGCTGGGAAGTGCCTCTCCGCGGCGGCGTATCCGACATTGGAGGGCGCGTTGGGCATGTAGGACCGACCGTCGTAGCTCGTCTGGTACCCGGGCAGCGCAAGCAGACCGGCGAGTGCGGCAGCGCACGTGACTACAAGAATGGGCCCGGGCCAACGAACGATCGTGGTTCCGACGCGCCGCCATGCGCGGGTTCTCATTGTGACTCTGGGGTCGAGCAGACCGAAACGACCGCCGACCACGATCATGGCAGGCGCGAGGGTGAGCGAAGCCGCTACCGCCACCAGCATGCCCGTTGCGGCCGGAATGCCCATGGTCTGAAAATAGGGTAGGCGGGTGAAGCTCAGGCAAAACACCGCCCCGGCGATGGTCAATCCCGAGCCCAACACGACGTGAGCTGTGCCGTGAAACATGTTGTAAAAAGCCGCTTCTCGGTCTTGCGGGGACTGTCTTGCCTCATGGTAACGGCCGAGGAAGAATATCGCGTAGTCCGTTGCGGCGGCGATCACCAGCAGGGTCAATATGTTCGTCGCGAACGTCGACAGTCCCATGATGCCGGAGTCCGCCAGGAAGGCGACGACCCCTCGAGCTGCCGCGAGCTGGATGAGCACGGTGGCCAGCACCACAGCGGTGGTTACGACCGAACGGAAGACCAGGATCAGCATGACCGCGACGACCACCAACGTGATGGCGGTGACCTGGTGGGAGCTGCCGGTCCCGGCCTGGAACTGGTCGGCCATCAGGGGCGCCGCCCCGGTGACATAGGCTTTCACACCGGTCGGCGGCTGCGTGGTGTCCACGATTTCGCGGATCGCGTCGACGGATTCGTTGGCCAGCGCTTCGCCCTGGCTGCCGGCCAGATACACCTGGACGTAGGCAGCCTTGCCGTCGACGCTTTGAGAACCGGCAGCGGTCAACGGGTCACCCCAGAGATCTGAAATGTGCTGAACGTGCTTACTGTCCTTTTGGAGGCGATCGATTAAGGTGCCGTAGAACTGGCGGGCGTCCGCCCCGAGGGGCTGATCGCCCTCCAGCACGATCATCGCCATGCTGTCGGAGTCGAACTCGCCGAAAACCTGTCCGATGCGTTTCATTGCCTGCATGGACGCCGCATCGGCCGGGGTCAGCGACACATTGTTCTCGGCACCGACCACCTCCAACTGGGGTACCAAGATGTTTGTTGCCGCGGCCAGGGCGATCCACACCAGCAGGATGGGTACCGCAAGCCGGCGGACCCCGCGCGCGACGACGGACCGCGACATGTGATGAGTGCTCATGCAGACTTATCCAGACAGTAGGTATAGGCGCTGTCTTGGTTCACTGACTTCTCCTCGGTGACTTCACCATTGACGATGATGCGACAGCCGATGAAGTCGCCATCGCCTTGGGCCACAACGTTCGCCGAGATGGCGGGCTGGGTCGTCGTTATCTCGTGCGACCACGGCAGGGTGGTGTTGTCGACCAGTTGCGGCTGGGCGTTCGCGTCCAGGTAGGTGATGGTTGCCACCGCTCCGGGCGGGCCGAAGACCTCCAACACCACCTGCTTGGGATTGAACGCGACGATGTCGTTCGAAGCAGTAGCGTCAGCCGCGGATCGCGGGGTGGATCCGAACATGCCGTGCAACCGGTAGACGCAGAACCCGGCGACAGCAACCACGACCACCGCGACTACCAGCATCCAGTTCTGACGGATAGAGCTGCCAGCGCTCCTACGTCCGCTCACCAGATCCCCACAACCGTGGTCGCCGGGAGGCCGCTAAGTCCCCTGCAGGCAATGTGTTCCGGCGTTCGGGCCGGCATCCTGCCAGGTTGAGACCGCGACGCACCGATCCCATGATCAACGCCCGCCGATAGGAGGGGCTTGGCTCGGCGACGTCGAACTGTGAGTGGCGAACCGACGCGTTCGTCTGGGTTCGGGCAAAGGCTGGCTCCACGATGTCCTAAAGGGTAGAATTCGGTCCATGCGGAATTCTGCACGTTCCGATTTCTGCCGTCAAGGGTCAATCGCGTGAAGATGCCGAACAAGCACAGCGGGCGCAGGCCCGGCCCAAACGCGACGCGCTCGCAGATCGAGGAGACCGCGCGAAGGCACTTCGCCGAGCGGGGCTACGACCGGACCTCGATGAGACAGATCGCCATCGAGACTGGAGTCGATCCGGCACTGGTCACGCATTACTTCGGCACCAAGCTCGAGTTGTTCTTGGCGGTGGTCGACTTGCCGATGGAATCTGCCGTTCTGATCGACTATGTCGTCACGGGCGATCCCGACGGCGCCGGCCTGCGCTTGGCCACTGCGGTGCTCGCGGTGCTTGACGACGAAGTTCGCCGCCGACCCATCGTCGCCATGTTGCGCGCCGCGACAGCCGAACCGGAAGCCGCCCGACTCGTGCGAGAATTTCTCACCCGCAACCTCTTCCTCCCGATGGCGCAGCGCTTGGAGTCCGACAATGCGGGCTACCGTGCCGCTCTGGTTGGGTCGCAGATGATCGGCCTCGCCCTGGCGCGTTACATCGTCGGAATCGAACCGCTGGCGTCCCACCCGAGCGAACGTGTCACCGCCGATGTTGGTGCCACCTTCCAGCGCTACCTTCTCGGCGACCTGACCCAGTGATCGCACTCGTCGGCGCTGGTTCGAGGCGGGTTGGTCCAACGCCTGTCGGAACGACGACTGGTGCTCTCGCACAAAGTGATCGATACAGACGTGCAACCGGAGGTACGAGATGTCAAGCACCCCAGATCCTTACAACTACCGCCGATTCGACCCGGCCGACTACAGTTTTGACCGCTTCACCGGACTCGCGGTGGGCGACAAGTTTGTCGACTGCGAACTCACGACGCTTGACGGCACGACCGTGCACCTCTCGGACTACCTTGGCAGACCAGTCGTCTTGGAAACAGGCAGCGTCACGTGCCCAATGTATGCCCAGGCCGTAACACCCATGCAGCAGTTCGCGGCTCAGTACCCTGAGATGAACTTCCTTGTCCTCTATGTCCGCGAGGCGCACCCCGGCGACCGGACTCACGCACACGAGGCCTTCGATAACAAGTGCTACAACGCGCAACGACTCCGCACCACCTACAGGGAACGACGTACCGTGCTCATCGACTCCATCGACGGGCGCGGCCATCAAGAGTTCGGTTCCCTGCCGAATTCGATCTACGTCATCGACATCGACGGAACGGTCCTATTCCGGAGCACTTGGAACAACACCGACAAGCTGCCGGCGATTCTTTCCGCGCTCCGGGCGAAGCGGAGTTTTGACACCTCAGACTTCAAACCGATGATGCCCACCCCGATTCGCGCACTCAAACCACTGTGGATCGGTGGCCCGCTGGCGATCTGGGACTTCGTCAAAGGGCTGCCAAGAATGTTGACGATGCACCGCGACGCCGGAATAGCTGAGCTGCCGCGCGAAAAGCCACGACCGGAACGGGTCGTGGCTTTTGTGTTTACGATGAACTCGACACCGACGAAACCGCGAATATGGCCGCGAATATGGCAGGGCGAAATCAATGCGAAACCAAATAGCCAGGTTGCTCCTCGCAGTTGGCTGCGCCGCCGCCTTTGCGGCCGCGCCTGTCCTCGCCGCTCCGCCAGCGGGTGCCTGTCCGCCGAGCTTCTACGCCGATCCATTCACCGGGCAGTGCGCTGCCCCTGGGACCGGTATCCCGACGGTCAACGGCATCCCGTGCATTCCGGGCCGACACCTCGGCACGTGTATGGGGATGCTGCAGAACATGCCCGGCGGCTTCAACCCGTGGCCGTAGTAGCGATCCGCGCTAACTGCCCGGCGTAAGCACTCCGCGCAGCACCAGATCAACGAGCTGTTCGGCGGCGGCGTCGATGTGTTTGACCCGCCGCACACAGACCGCGTACCAGGCGCCGCCGGCGATCACATCCATCACGGTGTCGGCGTCGATCCCACGGCGTGCCGTGCCGTCCGCGACCGCCGAGTCGACCCGTTCGGCGAGTTGACTGCGGGCGGCGGCCTCCAGACGGTCACTGAGGACACGGCGCATCCGGCGGTCCGCACGTAAGTCGTTGAGAAGTCCGGGAATTGCCTCACGCACGGCCGCATCGCCGTACATCGCCAGGGCACCGCGGCACAGTCGGGTGATCTCGGCGGCGAAGTCGTCCGCGGGCGGTTCGGGGCCGAGGTCGGGAAACAGCGCCTCGTGCACCAGCTGGGCCTTGGAACTCCAGCGTCGATACACGGTGGGCCGACTCACCTGCGCGGTCGTGGCGATCAGATCGATGGTCGTCGCCGCATAGCCGCGATCGACCAGCAGGCGTGCGGGTCGCGGCGAGTACCGCGGCATCGATGGACGGGTCTCGGCGCGACCCCTGACGCCGGTGTCGGCGTTCGGTCGTCTCCATAAAACGCACCTACCCTCGTCAATTTGTCGTTACAGTGTGTCACAACAAGCCGTTGCCGTTCGGCGAAACCATCGGAGGCGAATGTGACGATCGCGCAGACGAACCTGTTGGCCGGGGTCGGCGAGGACGGCCGCCACCTCTACACGTGCCCCCTGTGTGAAGCCATGTGCGGCTTGGAGATTCAGGTCGAAGGCGGGCGGGTGGCCGGTATCCGCGGCAACCACGACGACACCTGGAGTCGCGGTCACATCTGCCCGAAGGGCGCGAGCCTGGGAGTGGTGCACGAGGACCCGGACCGGATCCGCCACCCGATGATCAAGGTCGACGGGCAGTGGCACCAGGTCAGTTGGGACGAGGCGTTCCGGCGCTGCACCGAGCTGCTGGCGCCGATAATCGAGAAGTACGGCATCGGCGCGGTGACGTGCTACACCGGAAACCCGCTCGCGCATTCGTTCTCACTCGGCCGCTACACCGGGGTGCTACTGGGCATGTCGGGCATTCCGCTGTCCTACTCGCCGGGAACCGTCGACCAGTGGCCGAAGAACTTGTCGTCACACCTGATGTACGGCGGCTGGTGGACGTTCCCGGTGCCCGACATCGAGCGGACCGACCTGCTCGTCGTGATGGGGGCGAACCCGGCCGCATCGCAAGGTTCATTGCTCGCCGCACCCGACGTTATGGGAATCATCGGCGCAATTCGCAAGCGCGGCAAGGTGATTGTGATCGACCCCGTCCGCACCGCCACCGCGGCGCGCGCCGACGAGTGGCTGCCGATCACCCCCGGCACCGACGCCGCGCTGCTGCTGGCCGTGGCGCACACGCTGTTCGGCGAGGACCTGGTCGACCTCGGTGAGCTGGCACCGCACATCGACGGGCTCGACCGCATGCGGGAGGTGGCCGCGGACTGGTCCCCGGAGCGCGTCGCGGGGGCGACGGGTATCAGTGCCGAGCGCATCCGAGAGTTGGCTCGCGAGCTCGTGAGCACCGAGCGCGCCGTCGTCTACGGCCGGATCGGGACGTGCAACCAGGAATTCGGCAGCCTGGCCAGCTGGCTCGTCGACGCCGTCAACATCCTCACCGGACACTTCGACAACGTCGGTGGGTCGATGTTCCCGCGTGCCGCCGCATGGTCGGTGACCGTGCAGCCGATTCCCGGACTGGAAGACGGCGCACCGGAATTCGGCCGTTTCCGCACCCGCGTGCGCGGCGCCAAGGAGGTGCTCGGTCAGGTGCCGGTGTCCTGCCTGGCCGAGGAGATCGCAACGCCGGGAGAGGGGCAGATCAAGGCGCTGATCACCGTCGCGGGCAACCCGGTGCTATCGACCCCGGCCGGCCACAAGCTCGACGAGGCGCTGCCGAAGCTGGACGCGATGATCGCGGTCGACCTGTGGCTCAACGAGACGACCCGGCACGCCGACGTGATCCTGCCCGGCCTGTCGCCGCTGGAACAGCCGCACCACGACGACCTGATCCTCAACTTCGCGGTCAACAGCATCGCCAACTACTCGGCGCCGGTGTTCGAGCCCGACGAACCCGACCGTCCGCACGAGTGGGAGATCCTGGTCAGGCTGACCGGCCTGTGCACCGGCGTGCCCGCCGAAGAGGTTGACGTCGCGGCCATCGACGACGGGTTCTTCGACTACATGGCGTTCACCCAGGGCCTCGACGGCGCGGAACTGCGAAGGAACTACGCCTCCACTGACCTGACTGGAGGCCCCGAACGCATCCTGGATCTCACGCTGCGTACCGGTCCCTTCGGCGACCGCTACGGCGAGAACCCGGACGGACTCACGCTGGAGAAGCTGAAAGCAGAACCCAACGGCATCAACTTCGGGCCGATGGTGCCGCGCGTCCCCGAGGTGCTGGGAACCGCCGACAAGAAGATCCGCCTGGCGCCGCAGTATCTGCTCGACGACCTTCCCCGGCTCGCCACGCGGCTCGACCGCGCCCCCGACGAGCTGGTCCTGGTGAGCCGCCGGCACCTGCGGTCCAACAACTCCTGGCTGCACAACGTGGGACCGCTGATGAAAGGCAGGGACCGCTGCACCCTGCTGATGCACACCGACGATGCGGACAAACGCGGAGTGTCGACCGGCGATCTCGTCACGGTGACCTCGGAGGGTGGCCAGATCGAGGTGGCCGCCGAGGTGACCGCGGCGATCATGCCCGGCGTCGTGTCGATGCCGCACGGCTGGGGCCACGGCAAGCCGGGTACCCGCATGTCGGTGGCCAATGATTTCCCCGGTGCGAACACCAACATCTTGTCCCCGCCGAACTTCATCGACGAGCCGTCGGGCAACGGGGCGCTGAACGGCATCCCGGTGACGGTGACCGCGAAGGCGACCTGAAAGTATCGACCACGTGGGCAAGAACGAGCGTTCAAAGATCGTCATGAGCGATGACGAGATCGCCGAATTCATCGAGCGCAGCCGCACCGCGACGATGGCGACGGTGCTCCCCGACGGGCGGCCACACCTCGTGGCGATGTGGTACGCCTGGCTCGACGGCGAGATCTGGTTCGAGACCAAGGCCAAATCGCAGAAGGCGGTCAACCTGCGTCGCGATCCGACGATCACGGTGATGATCGAGGACGGACAGTCGTACAACACGTTGCGCGGGGTGTCCATCGACGGTCGTGCCGAGATCATCGACGATCCGGAAACCAATCTGCGCGTCGGCATCAGCGTGTGGGAGCGCTACACCGGGCCGTACACCGACGACATGCGCCCGTTCGTCGAGCAGATGATGAACAATCGGATCTGTGTGCGGGTGGTACCCGGCCGGCTGCGCAGTTGGGATCATCGCAAGCTCGGCATGCCGGAGGTGCCCATCGGCGGCACGCACGGCCCAGTACCTCTAGGGGAGCCTGATGGATCCGAATAACAAACCGAAGCAACTGAATTCGCCGATCGTCACGAAAGTGATGAAGTACGCGGGCAAGGCCCACGTGTGGGCGTACCGCAAATCCGGCGGCAAGATCGGCGCCAACTGGCGCGTCGGCGCCGGGTTCAAGAAGCCGGTGCCGACGCTGCTGCTCGAGCACACCGGACGCAAGTCCGGTAAGACGTTCGTCTCGCCGCTGGTGTTCATCCATGACGGACAGGACATAGTCGTGGTGGCGTCGAAGGGTGGTAGCGACACCCACCCGCAGTGGTACCGCAACCTGGTGGCCACCCCTGATTGCTACATCGAAATCGGTGCAGACCGGCGGGCGGTGCGTGCGGAGGTGGCCGGTCCCGAGGAGCGCACGCGGCTGTGGCCGAAGCTCGTCGAGGCCTACGCCGACTTCGACACGTATCAGAGCTGGGCCGACCGCGAGATCCCGGTGATCGTGCTCAAGCCCCGCTGATTCGCGGTGCGATCCATCTCACAACCCGCAATGTTGTTGGTCCCCGGTGTGTCGGGTAGCCAATCGTCAGGTGCACCCCAGCGCCGACCAGAAACCGTCAACGCATAAGGGGCGATTCAACGATGACTACCTCCACCGAAACCACTTTGATCAACCAGCTGCGCACCGTACTTGACTTGACGCACACCGAGATTCAGGTCGCCGAGACGCGCGTGACGCAGGCCCGCACCGATGCTGTGCGCGACGAACTGGCCCAGAACGCGGACAACGGTCGCATCCGCGCCGAGGCGATCGAAAAAGCGATCCGTGACCTCGGCGGTTTCCCCGACACCATCGGGCCGTTCCTCGGGCGCGCCGCCGCCGCGGTGAAGGCGCTGACCGAGCAGGCGCAGCCTTTCGACGAAGCGCTGCTTGGTGACCTCGCGCTGGAGGATCAGCTGCTCGACCGGTCGCGGTACATCAAGGCGCTCGCGGTCACGGCCAAGAACACCGACATCCAGGGCCTGGCCGACCGCCTGATCACCGCACACTCCGCCACCGTCGACTGGCTGACCACGGTGCTGGCCGAGGACGCCCTTGGCGGGCCCGCGGCGCTGCGCCGCACCCCGCTGCAGGCGGCAGCCGGTACCGCGGTGAAGATCGTGTACCTGCCCGGGCAGTGGTCGGCGCATTCCGCCGAGCGGGTGGCGGAGCTGCTTCGGTCCGCGGGCCCGGCCGTCGACGATTTGGTCCGCCGCGCGCAGCACGCCGGTGAGGTGGCGCTCAAGGTGATCGGCGCCTCCCGCGACGGTGCGCTGCAGAGCGCCGAGGCCGCCGTCCGTGACGAGGGAGCCGATCAGGCCGCGGACGCGCTGCACAGCGCACGTGCCGCGACGGGCGTCCTCGACGCCGAGGAACTGCCGATCCCCGACTACGACGAGTTGAACCTCACCGAGGCCGTCACTGCAGTGAAGGAACTCGAGGCACCGTCGGACATCCGGACGGTCATCGCCTACGAGGAGGCGAACAAGAACCGGCAGCGTCTGGTGTCGGCCGCGCAGACGCGCGTCGCCGAGATCGCACAGGAGGTCGTCGGCCTCAGCTAGTGCCGCAGTTCAACCGAACACCCCGCGACCACACGTCGTGGGGTGTTCGCGTCTACGGATGCGGTGGATTGAAGCCGGGGTTCGACAGCGCGGTCGCGGAGGCGCTGCCGATCGGACCGAACTCGTCGACCATGGTGGCGACGCCGGTCGCGACGCCGGCGTGGCTGTAGTGGGTCAGTGCGGCCAGGCCGAGGTACGGGCCCTCCGGCAGCCGGCTGAGCGTGAGCGTGTAGTCGGCGTTGATGAACTGCAAACCGTTGGGGCCATAGTGCGTCAACGAACTGGCCATGTCGCCGGCCATCGCCGCGCGGGTGAACGCGGTGAGCGGTTCGCCGTCGACGAGAGGGCGCAGGTCGCGGACCCAGATGTACTTCGGGCCCGCGTGTTCCCACGCGGTCAGTCCGAAGCCCGGCCCGGGCGTGTGATTCTCCTTGCCGTAGGTCCAGACCAGCGTGGCCAGCCCGCGGGGAATGGGATCCGGGGTCGGCGGCAGCGGCGGCATCGTGACCGGCGACGTCCAGATCTCGTCGGCCGGCTGTTCGCCCCGGCGCAGAAACAATCCGGTGGCGCGGGCGACGACGGTCTCCTCCTGGGTGACCGCCGCGTCGAGCAGCTTCAGGCGCCGGCCCTGCCGGGCAACGGTGGTGGTGACGCGGACGGGCGCCAGCGCGGCGGGCCGGAACAGGTCGACGGTCAAGCGTGCCGGTTGCAGATCGGGTTCGCCGCCATCGCGTTCGAGGACGTGGCCGAGTAGCCCACCGAGGTAGTTGCCGCTGATCGTTTGACCCCACGGTCCGCGCGCGATCGGCGCGGGCACGAACATCTCTCCGTCCGGCATGAAGAAAGCCGAGGGTGCCGAGGGTGTTGTCATCGGGAATGACGATATCGGCAGGGGTTCGCTAAGCGTCGGCAGCGTCGGCAGCGTCGTCGAACTCGGGATGCTCCTTGACGTAGGCCGCCACCATCGAGCACACCGGCACGATTTTCAGCCCGGCGTCGTGTGTCTGCTGCAGCGCCTCGCCGATCAGGATCGATGCCAGACCACGGCCCTGAAAGGCGTCGTCCACTTCGGTGTGCGTGAAGGTCCGACGGCCGTCGCGGTCGACGATCTCGGTGAACCCGGCGACCGTTCCGTCCACGGATATGGTGAAACGGTCGGCCTCCTTGGTGACGGTGGTGGTCGCGCCGGTCTTGTCGGTTGCCATGCCTTCTCTATACCCGGGAAGCGCAAGATGGAGTCATGTGCGATGACGGCGGCACAGCCGCAGAGGCGTTGGCGGCCAGGCCGCGTCAAGCGCAGGGCGCGGCGGTAGATCCGATCGCCCTCGAACCGGTCGACGAGATCACCATCACCACCCTGGTGGACAACAGCTATGACGCCCTGATGGCGGACATGGGCCCGGCCCGTCGGACCGCAATGGGCAAGGTGCCCCCGGTGGAAGCGCCGCAGTTCGAGGGTGGCCGCACCTCGCCGGGACTGATCGCCGAGCACGGCTTCTCGGCGCTGGTGACGACGCGTCGCGGAAACCAAACGCACACTGTGCTTTTCGACACCGGAATCTCGCCGGACGGCATGGCGACCAACTTCGCACGCATGGACCTGGACGCGTCGGCGATCGAGGCCGTCGTGCTCAGTCACGGCCATCCCGATCACGACGGCGGCTTCCCCGGCTTGGCGCGGCTGCGGGGCCGCAGCGGTCTGCCGCTGGCCGTGCACCCGCTCGTGTTCAGTCGTCGCCGCTTCGCGCTGCCCAACGCTGCGCCGATGGAACTGCCGACGCTCAGCCGCTCCGCGATCGAGGCCGAGGGCTTCGAGGTGATCGAGCGGCGCCAGCCGTCGCTGCTGCTGGACGGCTCGGTGCTGATCACCGGCGAGGTCGACCGCACCACGGAATTCGAGCGCGGATTGCCCTACCACGAAGCGTGGCGCGACGGCCGTTGGGAGCCGGACCCGCTGCTCATCGACGAACAGGCGCTGGTGGTGCATGTCCGGGGCAAGGGTCTGGTCGTGCTCACCGGATGCGGTCACGCCGGCGCGGTGAACATCGCGCGGCATGCCCTGCGCCTGACGGGGGTGGACCGCCTGCATGCACTGCTCGGCGGGTTCCACCTCACCGGAGCGGTGTTCGAGCCGATCATCGAACCGACCGTCGACGCGTTCCGCGAGTTGGAGCCCGACGTGCTGGTCCCGGCCCACTGCACGGGGTGGAAGGCGCAGCACCGGTTGGCGGCGGCACTGCCCGACGCGTTCGTGCCCAACGCGGTAGGGACCGCGTTCACGTTCGCGGCGGCCTAGTTCGCCGGGTTGGGACGCGGGCGCAACGTCGCGTTGGGTAGGGGAGGAGCGGTCTGCAGCCCGGTGTGTGGATGCGGCGGAACGTCCATGCCGGGGCCGCTGCGGACGTCGTGTGGCCCGTAGTGGTCGGCGAAGCGCCGCCCGCGGTCCGCCGAGCGGCACTTCGCGTGGATTCAGCACCTCCGTGAATGAAGTTGGCACACAGGCGACTTCGGCGGGCGCCGTCTCGGTGTTGCTCACCAGACCACAGTGGCCTCACCCGGGGCCGGTCATCGCCACCGACAGTGGCAGATCCGTAGGGACCCTGCGCGCACCGTCACTGCAACGACGGAGCCTGCCGCCGGTATCCGGTACCGGCGGCAGCCCGCACGATCCACAAGCACCGCCACGGTGGTACCACGAAAACACGCGCAGGTTGTCCCTGGGCCGGTCCGGTTAACCGCCACCGGGTCCAATAGTTCGGGCGGCCTTCCTACCCGGAGCGTGAACGTCAGATACCCGGGTGGTCGCACTATTCACCTGGGCACTTGACGTTGGTCGGTAAGCTGAAAGCAGCGACGGGATAAGGGCTGGTTGCGTTCAATGTTCCGCTGCTAGATGGCCGTTGGTGCAACTGTGGTGTTAAGCAGTCAGCATCAGACTGGCCGCCGTCGACTTCACTGTGTGCCCAAACGCAGCAACCGGTAGAGCTACCGGAAAAGCGCGGCTACTGCGTCACTCAGAACGGGCTGCTGTTCGACTGCCGGCGCGCCTCTTCGGGGCGCGGCCCGTACTTGCGGATGTAGGCCTCGTGGATGTGGGCGTCCCTCTTGCGCTTGATCTCGTCGACCAGGTTGGGATCCAGATTGTGTTGCGCGAGCCGATGTCGGCGCCACACCTTGTTCAGCGCCAGTGCCATCAGAACTGCCCAGATGTAAATCGGCGCCGTCATCTCCGTATGCACATACAACGAGGCCGGCAGCAGCCAGAACGGAGCGAGAATCAGGAGCGGCGGTATCGCCATCCGGATCATGTGACGGCGCACGGCGCCATGATCGGCCAGGTCATGGGCCACCCACTCGCGCATCGAGTCGGGTAGCCGTTTTCCGTAGCAATACGCGACGTATTGCAGGGGTCCGGGCTTGTTCATCGCGGATCCTTTCCGTTATTGAGCGCGTCGGCGGCAACCGCAGCGGCGTTGACGCGGGTGAGCACGCCGTGCAGTCGTTCGAGCTCATCAACCCCGACTCCGAGCCGCTCCACGACTGCGGGCGGAATCTTCAGTGCTCGCCGGCGTAGCTGGATTCCCGCCTTGGTCAGGCCGACATCGGTGGCACGTTCATCGGCCGAATTGCGTTCGCGGGTGATCAACCCGAGCGCCTCCAGCCGCTTGAGCATCGGGGACAGCGTCGCCGAATCCAGTTGCAGTGCAGTCGCGATCGCCTTGACCGACAGCGGACTGTCGGCATTGGACTTGTGGTGGTCCCACAGCGCCAGCATCACGAGATACTGCGGATGGGTGAGCCCGAGCGGTTCGAGCAGTGGACGGTAAATCGCCAGCACCGCGCGGTTGGTGATCGCCAGCGCGAAGCACACCTGCCGTTCGAGGGCTAGGGGGTCGATGTCTACATCCACGACGGACATGACAACCACCCTAGCCCAAAAGTTAGCACCCTAACTAATAGGGTGCGAGGTATCACACCTTGTTAGCATCACCACGCCATGTCTGATGAGCCGATCCGCAGCCGATCATGCCGAGTTGTTGCAGCGCCGCGCGCTGACCGAGGACGCGGCGCGACCCGACGCGGTGGAGCGCAGGCGCGCCCGCAACGGTCGCACCGCCCGGGAGAACATCGCCGACCTCGTCGACGCGGATTCGTTCGTCGAGTACGGACGGTTCGCGATCGCCGCGCAGCGCCACCGCCGCGCCCTCGCGGACCTGATCGCGCGGACCCCTGGCGACGGGTTGGTGGCAGGCACGGCGCGGGTCAACGGCGACCTTTTCGGTGCGAAACACGCTGCCTGTGCGGTGCTGTCCTACGACTACACGGTGCTCGCGGGCACGCAGGGGGCGCTCGGCCACCGCAAGAAGGACCGCCTCTTCGAACTGATCGAGCGCATGCGCCTGCCGACCGTTTTCTTCGCCGAGGGTGGCGGCGGACGACCGGGCGACACGGACTATCCCACCGTCTCCGCGCTCGATGCCCGTGCCTTCAAGCTGTGGGCGGCACTGTCGGGTCTGGTGCCGCGTATCGCGGTGGTGAAGGGGCGCTGCTTCGCGGGAAACGCGGTGATCGCGGGCAGTTCGGATCTGATCGTCGCCACCGAGGACACGTCGATCGGCATGGGCGGCCCGGCGATGATCGCCGGCGGCGGGCTCGGCGACGTCCACCCCGACGAGGTCGGCCCGATCAGGGTCCAGGAGCCCAACGGCGTGGTCGACGTCGTCGTCGCCGACGAGGCCGAAGCGGTGGCCGTGACCAAACGTCTGCTCGGCTACTTCCAGGGCGCCATCGCACCGGGCGAAGCCGGCGACCAAACACCTTTGCGCACAATGGTTCCCGAGCGCGCTCGCCGTGCTTACCCGGTGAATCCGATCATCGAGACGCTGGCAGACGACGGGTCGGTCACATTTCTGCGGCCGCGCTTCGCCGCCGAGATGGTGACCGCGCTGGCTCGGATCGACGGTCGGGCCGTCGGCATCATCGCGAACAACAGCATGGTGATGGCCGGGGCCATCACCGCCGCCGCATCCGATAAGGCGGCGCGCTTCCTGCAACTGTGCGACGCGTTCGGGCTGCCGGTCGTCTCGCTCATCGACTGCCCGGGCTACATGGTGGGGCCTGCCGCGGAGGCCGACGCGCTGGTGCGCCGCGCGTCGCGGATGCTCGTCGCCGGGGCAGCGATGACCGTGCCGCTCGTCGCGGTGGTGCTGCGCCGCGGATACGGACTCGGCGCCCAGGCGATGATGGGCGGCAGCCTGCACGAACCCGTGCTCACAGTCGCGTGGGCGGGAGCCCACCTCGGTCCGATGGGGTTGGAAGGTGCGGTCCGATTGGGACTGCGCAAGGAACTCGAGGCGATCGCCGACGGCGACGAACGAGAAGAGCGGGTGCGCCAAGCGACCGCAGCGGCCCAGGAGAATGCCAAGGCGCTCAACGCCGCTCAGCTCTTCGAGATCGACGACGTGATCGACCCGGCCGACACCCGGCGGCTCATCATCGACACGTTGTCCGCGGCCACCATGCGAGACCAGCGTCACGCCGGTCGGCGGTTCGTCGACACCTGGTAGCCGCCCGCCGCCTACCCCCCGATACGGCGGCGGGCGGCCGGGTCAGGCGGATTCCGCGTAGTAGTAACGACGAGCCCGCACCTGTTGGCCGTTGCGCTCGGCAAGCGATCGCAGCTGTCGCAGGGCAAACGTGCGGCCGCGGCCGCCTTCGGGGATCACGATGCCGGCCCACAGCCCCTCCGCCCGCGGTAACTCACACGCTTCCCGCGCGCACAGCCACCGGCGCGGGCATGCCCGACAGATTGCCTTGGCGTGCTCGTCGGCCGACGTCGTCCATCGCTCGGGATCTCGCGTGCAGGCACCTACCGGCATCTCATCCCAGTGTGTTGTGTCCATTCTCGTTGCCCCTCTGTGCGCTCTGCGGCCGCTGTGCCGCGCGGTGGCCCCACGCTAAGCGACAAACCGTAGCAATGCAACAGTTATCGCTACGAATGTGCGGAGCGTAACCGCTCGATAGTCGACGCGAACGCAGCGTCAGGAAGCGATTTGTAGGCCGTTTAACTGCGGATATCGTAGAAAGTGAGCTCGAACGGCAGGTAGGATAAACCGTAGCGCCGTCGCGGCCGGGCGGACAATGAAGACATAGCTTTGCCACAGATCGGCGGCAGCCACGCGGGGTCAAGTCGTAGCAGCAGGCCGAGGGACCGTTACGATTGCCTCGCCGCTTCGCCCCGCGAGTTCTCGAGGAATGCCCGTAGATGACCGATCCGGAGTCGACCGAGCAGGCGACCGAGGTACTGGATCAGGGCATGCTGCGTGCGGGTGCAGCTGCGGCGGCTCGCCGTCGTGAACTGGACATCAGCCAGCGCAGCCTGGCCGCGGACGGCATCATCAATGCCGGCGCGTTGATCGCGTTCGAGAAGGGCCGAAGCTGGCCGCGTGAGCGAACGAGAGCAAAGCTCGAAGAGGTACTGCAATGGCCGTCGGGAACGATCGCGCGGCTGCGTCGAGGAGAGCCGGTCGCGGTCGACCATCGCGTCGAATCACCCGGACACCCCAGTGACGACATCCCGCTGATCGCGCAGGCGGTGGTCACCGCGGTGAACACCTTCGGTACGGCGATCGAGGCGCTGCCGCCCGCCGAGGATCCGGACTTCACGCCACGGGCGACGAAGATTCTCGCCGATCTACGGCAACTCGAGGCGGTAGCAGCAAGAGCGGCTCGGATCAGCAAGGTGTCGCCGGCACTGATCAGGGCGCTGAGCGCGGTGCGTAGCCGCTATGACGAACTGATGCTGCGTGCCGCCCGTGCGCCGCGCGCCACCGTGGGGCAGCGGCTCTATGCCGCTCGACGCGGCGCGAACCTGACGATCCTCGAAACCGCCCAGGCCGCAGGCGTTTCCGAAGCGGACATCATCGGTGCCGAGGCAGAGGAACCCGTACCCGCGGCGGCCGTCAGGGAGATCGAATCGCTGATCGAGCAGCTGAACTGACACGGTGCCAGGGTTAATGAACCAGGCGTCAACAGATCAGCAGAGTAGCGACTCGGGAGTATCCCAGCGAACGCCGTCGAAGCGGCCGAAATCATTGTCGTAGCTGACGATCGACGCCCGGTGTTCTATCGCCAGAGCGGCTAGGTGCGCGTCGTTGACGAGGTTTCCGCCTGTGCCCAAGCGTGCGAGTAGTCCCTGAAGGATGTCGCCGTGCCGCGCCGTCGGGCCGACTGTCGTTGCACTCGCTGCCGCGGTCCACTCAACGATTTGGCGCATCGCGTCCGACGGCGCCAAAGGCGACGGGAATAGCCCGATCTTGGTGCTCAGTCGGACGAATGCCAGCATCGGCACCCAGGCCAACCCGACGGTGTCTGATCCGGACAGGGCTCCGTCTAGCCACCGTCGACTGGCCGCGTGGTGTTCGCTCGCCGAATTCACCGCGTAGAGAAGGACGTTTGCGTCGACGATCTTCACTCGCCGCGCCGTTGCCTGCGCAACAGTTCCTCGTCTTCGATCTCGGCGGCTACTTGCAGGGCGCGGTCGAGATTCACCGTCGGAACGCCGAGGTCGGCGGTTCGGGTGACGAAGGGGATAGGTCGAGGCTGACCGATTGCACCGTCGCGTATGGCGTCGTTGAGTGCAGTCTTGAAAGAGATTCCACGCTCACGCATCCGACGCTGGATCATTGCCAGCGTGTCGTCGTCGAGCGTGACGGTAGTACGCACTTTGACAGCATAGCATCATCAACATTGATGCCTTGCTGTCAGCAGCGGTGGACCGACAGCCTCATCGCCGTCGCCGCGCCCGTGGATCAGAAACGCTCCCGGTTGCGGTCATCATGTGACGGGTAGTACTCGGCGAGGGCGGCCGCGACCTCGATGAAGCGACGCCTCGTCGCTGCCGACATTTCGCCCGTGCGGTCGATGACGCCTCCCGGCCGCAGATGTCCGTCGAAGGGCACCTCGACGACCACCTGGCCCTGACCCGAGAACTGTTGCGCCAGAATCGAACGCGTCCGCTTATCGGCGTGCCCATCGGAGTCGTTGAGGACCACGACGGTGCGTTGCAGCAGCGCGGTGAGTCCGCGTGCAGCCAGCCAATCCAAGGTTTGGCCGGCCACTGCCGCGCCATCGACCCACGGCGACGAGACCACGACCAAGGCGTCGAGGTCGCGCAGGACTTCCTGGGTGACCGGGGTGTCCATCGTCGAGCTGCAGTCGACGATCGAGATCGTGAAATACCTGTCGAGCCGCGAGGTCGCTTCCCGGTAGATCGCAGGGTCCAATACCCGACGGCGAGCCGGGGTCCCCTCGCCCGCGAGCACGAACAAACCGGCCGCGTTGTTGCCGACCCGGTTGCGAATGTCGGCGAACGTTTCCAGGTGTTGATCGGCGGCGAGCTCCCAGTAGGAGCCCTGCGCCCGTGGGTCGACGCGGCTACCGAGCTTCCCGAATGCCGTGTCTGCATCGATAGCCACGACGCGGTCCTCCTGACGCAGTTCGGCGAAGACTGACCCGATGCTCGCCGACACCGTCGTCTTCCCAACGCCGCCCTTGCCCATCACGCCGACCTTGAAGTGCCCGCGCAGCGGCGAGCGGACCTTTGCCTCGAGCTGGGCCTGCCGGATTTCGTCCGGGCCCTGCCCGGGGTTCACGATGCCAAAGGTCGCTTTGTACAGCGCGAGACGCCACCCGCGACCCGGGGGCAGGCGGCGGGGCGGAACCAACTCATCGGGGCGTATCCGCTGCGCGTACGAGCCACTGGGCGGAGGCGCCATCCGGTTGTCTGGACCCAAACCGGAAGGGGACCACCGATGCGGTGGCGGCGGCGCAGGGTGGCCGCCCGGGAAGGGCGGACGCTGTGGGGGAGGAGGCTGCCTGTTCCACGGCACGGGCGGTGGAGGCCCGGTGTCGCGCGGCGCACCCGACGGCGGGCCGTTGGGCCCACGCCCCGAGGGCAGGGGACGGGGAGGCGGCTGACGAAAACTGCCTCCCGGCCGATCGGTCTCCCCGAACTGCGTGGCCGACATCGACTCCGGCGGCGGGGGAATGGGTACCGGTGCGGTCTCGAATGTCGCGCCGGGGTTCTCGTCCCGGGCATCCGCGGGCGGCGCAGGCACTCCGCCCCCAGGGCCCCCCGCGCTAGCGGTGGACGGGGGATCCAACCGCGTGGGCAGCGGCTCCGGATCGGCCGCAGCCGGCTCGTAGTCGGTGTCCTCGGGGCCGGTCCATCCGAGCCTTCTCCGCAACTCGTCATCGCGGTCACTCACTCGTGTCTCCTAGAAATGCGTGGTGGGCTCGGTTCGGCCCCCACCCAGTATCAATCAAACCGCCGAGATGCCATCGGCCGTGCACGCCGATGGGAGCAGCAAACACCGATCTGCGTCGCGGGGCACGGCTGCCAGGCGCTTCGATGGGCCCGCCTCCAGGGCACCCCGGCGTTTCGTGAGGGCCCGCCCCTGCCCGGCTGTGCGGCGCGCGCCCGGTCTTGCCGATGATTAGCTGAAAGCCGAGTCAGGTGTCTGGAAGTGCCCTTAGCCATGCCTCAGCCATTGCTAGTCGAGCTGCATGGCCAGTGCTCAGAGGCCGCGGCGCGGCAGAAATTAGTGACATGGGCACCGTAATTCCGCTGGTACGCTGTGACGCATCGGAGGGGTTGGCGTAGAGGGGTCGAATGGCATGCGTGTGGTTCGTGGCAAAGTAATGGTGGTCGCTGCGCAGTGAATCCGATCGGTGACCTCCTGGACTCCGGCCAGCTCATCATCGCCGGGATGAAGATGACAACCGGCGACGGTGAACCCGAACCCGGCACGCAGTTCGGCCGGGGGTGCGAGGGATTCAAAAAGGTCGGCGAGACGCTGCGCACGGCGATTCCCGATGACAGGTGGGGTGGCGCCGGGTCACGGGCCTACGCCCATCAGAACGCCCGACAGCAGGTCAGGGCGGAGGCAATGGCCGACGCCGACCAGGCGGTGCACGCGGTCCTCGTCCGGGAAGCCCTTCAGATCAAGCGGCGCAGGGACACCCTTGACGACCAGTCGGATCTGCTGGCCAAGACCAGCTACGCGACCTTCCCCCTGCAGTTCATTCCGCGCTACGGCGAAGCCGCCAAGCTGGCCATCGAGGGCGGGGCGCTGCAGGGCGCGCTTCAAGTGTGCGCATACGCGCTTTACCAGCTGCATTCGGAAGTGTCCGGCAACGCCACCGAGCTTCGTCAGGCGCTGGGTCGATACGCGACCGTCGCCGCCGGTCGCCGCCGGGCAGCACACGCAGGCAGATGATGTAGACGACGAGGACATCGGGGAGGATGACGTCGGGGGGGAAGTCCGCGAACGCGATCCGACAGACCAGGTTGCCACCGCGGGGCCCGTCGACGGCGCCGGCGGGCGCGCTCCCGACGTGCCACCGCAGGAAACGAACTTGGGAGAAGGGGCCCATGCCGGGGGATGAGTTGCGCGTCACGACGCTGCACCTGAGAGAACTGACGGTGCAGCAGGAGCGTGCCGCCGCAGAGATCAGGTCCGCGACCCTCGCGGTCGAGGGTGTGGAGGCTTCGTTCCGAAGCACCCACGGGACCATCGCGTCGGCGACCGCCGGTGCACTCGGCGACGTCGTCGCAGCGCGTCGGCACGGCGGCAGGAAGATGGCGGCGATCTCGGATGGCCTCGGCCACAAGTTGACTGAGGCCGCCCAGCGATACGACAAGATGGACGATGCGATGGGCCGCGCGTTGGACGGACAGGTGAGACCGGAATGACCACGGGCAGTGCGCAATCCGCGCGTCGCGACGCCACTCATATCGATGACGTCGTCGGGGTTGAGGTCACCATCGACGGGATGCTGGTCATCGCTGACCGCCTCGGCCTGTCGGAGTTTCCGACCGCGCTGGGCATCCGGCTCAACATTCCTCAGCCGGAACTGCGCGACATCGTCTGGGAACAGGTGGCGCGGGACCTGACGGCCCAGGGCGTCCTGGACGTGTTCGGCCAACCTCACCCGGAGGTCGCCGCAATGGTCGACACGCTCAGCCGGTCCGACCGCACTCTGGAAGCTCGTTGGTGGCGGCGCGATGTCGGCGGCAAGATGATCCGCTTCGTGGTGTGCCGCAAGGGCGATCGACATGTCGTCGCCGCACGCGACGGCGACATGCTGGTACTGCAGCGCGTTGCCCCGCAAGTCGGTTTGGCGGGCATGGTGAACACGGTGCTCGGGACCGCGAACCCTGCCGATGTGGAACCGCTGACCGGCGTCGCGAGTCAACTGGGGGAATGCCGCGACGCAAACCAGCTTCTGAAGTACGGCATCGCACCGACGTCGGCGCGGGCCTATGCCAACATCATCGCCGAGCCGGCGAGTTGGGTGGAGATCACCGCGGTCGAACGCCATCCCGGTGGCACGTTCACCCAAGCCGATGTCGCGGCAGGGGTGCTCGACTCTGGACAGGGCCGCATCGTGTCGATACCGCGTCGCGTGAACGGCGAGCTGTACGGCAGCTTCATGCCTGGCAGCCCCGAGAACCTCCAGCGCGCACTCGACGGCTTGATCGAATTCCTGCCCTCCGGCACCTGGTTCGACCAGAACGACACCGATAAAAACGGAACTGAGCTCCAGTGAGGAAAGCACTACATGGCGGGTGAGAATCCACCATTCGACTCCGACGAGCGCGACGACCTCGCCGCGCTCGACTTCGCGCATCCCGGAGACCACGACGACGAGGTACCGGTGCCGGTGTTCACCGTGGCCAACCCGCCGGGCACCGTGACCGTCACCACCTTCATGGACGGCAGGGTCAAACAGATCGAGTTGTCCCCGAAGACCACCGACTTGACGGAAGTCGAACTCGCTGAGGAGATCGTCGTCATCGCAGGCCTTGCTACGCAGGAAGCCAAGTCGGCGCAGTACACGTTCATGCTCGAAGCCATGCGCGAGCAGGGTCACGACGATGCCGCCACCCGCGATTTCCTCGCGCGTGACCTCGATCTGCCGACACCGGAAGAGGCCCGCGAGGCGCGGACGCAGATGTTCGCGACAAGGTATTCGGGTGACCATGTCTGAACACCTCACCAGTTTGTTCGGGAGTGCTGTCGGGATGCTGCCCAGCTCTCCGGCGCGGTCGTTCGAAATCTTCTCCGAGATCACGTCCATGGACGAAACCGCCTGCGACGCATGGGTGGGACGGATCCGTTGCGGCGACACCGACAGGGTCACGCTCTTCCGCGCGTGGTACTCACGCTCGAACTTCGGTCAACTGGCCGGATCCGCAGAGATCTCGATGAACAGCGTCAACGCCCGGGTGCCGATCGGCGGACAGTTCGGCGACATCACCTATCCGATCAATTCCCCGCTGGCCATCACCATGGGCTTCGCGGTGCACGAGGCCGCGGTCGGCAATTACGCCGATGCCATGGAGGCGCTGGACGACGTTCCCTCAACCGGCGCAGAGCATCTGGTGTCGTGGGTGAAGGCCGTGATCTACGGAGCGGCAGAGCGCTGGACCGACGTCATCGACCAGGTCAAGGGTGCCGGCGGGTGGCCGGACAAGTTTCTGGCTGCGGCGGCCGGCGTCGCTCACGGTGTGGCGGCGGCCAACCTCGGCCTGTTCACCGAGGCCGACCGGCGCTTGACCGAGTCGAACTCGTCGCCGGCCGGCGAGGCATGTGCGCCCGCCATCGCGTGGTACCTCGCGATGACGCGCCGCGGACAGGGCAACGAAGAAGCGGCCCTGGCGCTCCTGGAATGGTTGCAGGCGACCCATCCGGAGCCCAAAGTCGCTGCGGCGTTGAAGGATCCGAACTACCGGATCGCGACTACCACGGCCGAGAAGATCGCCTCCCGTAGAGACCCGTGGGATGCCGCCAGTGTGGAGGCGGACAATTCGGGTCGCGAGAAGCTGCTCGCCGAGGCGCAGGCCGAACTCGACCGGCAGATCGGGCTGACCCGCGTCAAGGAGCAGATCGAGGCGTACCGCGCAGCTACGCAGATGGCCAAGGTCCGCGCGGCGCGCGGCATGAAGGTTGCGCAGGCGTCCAAGCACATGATCTTCGCCGGCCCGCCCGGTACCGGTAAGACCACGATTGCGCGGGTGGTGGCCAACATCCTGGCCGGACTCGGCGTCATCGCCGAGCCCAAGCTCGTCGAATCGTCGCGCAAGGATTTCGTCGCCGAGTACGAGGGCCAGTCCGCGGTGAAAACCAGCCGTACCATCGACCGCGCCGTCGGCGGGGTGTTGTTCATCGACGAGGCGTACACCCTGGTGCAGGAGCGCGACGGCCGTGCCGACCCGTTCGGCACCGAAGCCCTGGACACATTGCTGGCCCGCATGGAGAACGATCGCGATCGCCTGGTGGTGATCATCGCCGGGTACAGCTCCGACATCGACCGGCTACTCGAGTCCAACGACGGTCTGCGCTCCCGCTTCGCGACCCGTATCGAGTTCGACTCCTACCTACCCGACGAGATCGTCGACATCGCCAAAGTCATTGCCCAGGCCAACGACTCAACACTTGCCGACGAAGCCGCCAAGCGCGTGCTCGAGGCCGCGACGCTGCTGAGCCAGCGCACTCTGAACGGCAAGCCGGCACTGGACATCGCCGGCAACGGCCGGTACGCGCGCCAGCTGGTGGAGGCCGGCGAGCAGAACCGCGACATGCGGCTGGCCCGGTCGGCGGACTTCGACAGTCTCGGCGTCGAGGAGCTGAGCCAGATCAACGGTGACGACATGATGGCGGCGATCACCGCCGTGCACACTCGGCTGAGTATCGGCGAGTAAGCGATGGCGAATTTTCGGCTCACCACCAAAGTCCAGGTCAGCGGTTGGCGCTTCCTCCTGCGCAGGGTCGAGCACGCGATCGTCCGGCGCGACACCCGGATGTTCGACGACCCGTTGCAGTTCTACAGCCGCGCGGTGTCCGCGGGCGTCGTCATCGCCGTTCTGATCTGTCTGGGCGCGGCGCTGCTGGCGTACTTCAAACCGCTCGGAAAGCGGGGCGAGCGACACACTTCTCGTCGACCGCACCACCAATCAGCTCTACGTCATGATCCCAGGCACCGGCCAGCTGCGGCCCGTCTACAACCTGACCTCGGCGCGCCTGGTGCTGGGTAACGCAGGCACGCCGGTCGCCGTGAAGTCGGATGAACTGGACCGGATGCCCAAGGGACAGCCGATCGGCATCCCCGGCGCTCCCTATGCCACGCCCGTCGGCGGTGCGAACTCGATGTGGACGTTGTGCGACACCGTGACCAAGCCCGAGAGCGTGGCCCCCGATGTCGAGACCTCGGTGATCGTGCAGCCGCTGCTGCCCGACGCGTCGGTCGGCCCGATGCGCGCCGATGAGGGCGTGCTGGTGAGCTTCGAGAACGACACGTGGCTGGTGACCGAGAACGGACGGCACGACATCGACCTGGCCGACCGCGCGCTGACGTCGGCGGTGGGTATCCCCGTCACCTCCAAGGCCACGCCGATCTCGGAAGGCCTTTTCAACGCCCTGCCCAACGCCGGACCCCTGCGACTGCCCGGCCATCCCCCGCTTCGGTGAGCCGAATACCGTTGGCCTGGCGCCGAATCTGGTGATCGGGGCGGTGTTCACTGCCCTCACCGAGGACGGTGAACAACACTTCGTGGTCTTGCCCGACGGGGTGGCGCGGATCAACGGCACCACGGCGGCGGCGCTGCGCGCCACCAATTCCTTCGGACTGGTCACCCCGCCGCCCGTCGAGGCCAGCACGGTCGCCAGGATCACCGAGCAGGTGTACGACTCTCCGCTACCGGACGAACCGTTGGAGATCCTGTTACGTGCGGACGCCCCGACGCTGTGCTGGGCGTGGCAGCGTGAGCCGGGTGATCAGGCTCCGAAGACCACGGTGATCAGCGGGCGCCACCTCCCGATCGCACCGTCGGCGATGAACACTGGGATCGACCAGATCGGTGGCGATGCAACGGTTTACCTCGATGGCGGCAAATACATCCGCCTGCAATCGCCGGATCCGCGCTATGGCGAGAGCCTCTATTACATCGATCCGCAGGGCGTGCGCTACGGCCTGCCCGACGAACAGACGGGCGCCACCATCGGCCTGAACGCGCCGGTGACGGCACCGTGGCAGGTCGTCAGCCTCCTCGTCGACGGCCCCGTGCTGTCGAAACAGGCGGCATTGCTCGAGCACGACACCCTGCCGCCAAATCCCAACCCGCGCAGAGTCGATGACCATTCCAACACCGGGGCCCAACCCGCCACTGCGAACAGCGGAGGCGGCCGATGACCACCAAGAAGTTCACGCCGATCATCAAGCGCGGGCCCACGGCTGACGCCGGGCGAGATCAATGTGACACCGCCCGACGACCTCGGCGTCGACATCCCGCCGTCGGGTATCCAGAAGGCGCTGCCGTGGGTCATGGGCGGCGGCATGCTCGGCATGATCGCGATCATGGTCTTCACCGGCATCCGGCAGCTGTCGCCGTACATGCTGATGATGCCGCTGATGATGGTGATGGGCACCGTCGGCTTCATGGCGGGCGGTGGCCCGGGCGGCAAGCGGGTGCCCGAGATCAATGCCGACCGTAAGGAATACCTGCGGTATCTCGCGGGACTGCGCACACGGGTGACATCGTCGGCGGCCGCGCAGGTGACGTTCTTCAATTATCACGCACCGCATCCCGACGATCTGCTCTCCGTGATCGGGACCAATCGGCAGTGGTCGCGCCCGACCAACGCGGACTTCTTCTCCGCCGTCCGGATCGGCGTCGGCAGCGAGCCGGCAGTCGACCGCTTGCTCAAGCCCGCCGTCGGCGGCGAACTGGCCGGACCGCAAGGCGCGCCGCAGCCCCACCTCGAACCCGTCAGCCACATGTGGGTGACCAAGTTCCTGCGCACCCACGGGTTGATTCACGACTGTCCGAAACTGGTGCAGCTGCGCACCTTCGGAACCATCGCGGTGGGCGGCGACCCGGACGGCGCAGCGGGATTGCTCACGGCGATGATCTGCCACCTTGCGGTCTTCCATCCACCGGATCTGCTGCAGATCCGAGTGCTCACCGACAACCCGGAGGATCCGACCTGGGCCTGGCTCAAGTGGCTGCCCCACGTGCAGCATCAGACCGACACCGACGCCGCGGGCGCGACGCGCCTGGTGTTCACGCGGCCCGACGGGTTGAGCGACCTGACTGCGCGCGGTCCCCACACCCCGGACGCCACCCCGAGCGGGCCGTACGTCGTCGTCATCGATCTCTCGAGCGGTAGAGCGGGTTTCCCGGTCGACGGCCGGGCCGGGGTCACCGTCATCACCCTCGGCAACCACCGCGGCTCGGCCTACCGGATTCGGGTCAACGCCGACGGCACCGCCGACGACCGGCTGCCCAACCAGACGTTTCGCCTGCTGGCATCGGTCTCCGACCGGATGACGCCGGACCAGGCGACCCGCATCGCCCGCAAGCTCGCCGGCTGGTCGATCACCGGCACGATCATCGACAAGAGCGTGCGCGTGCAGAAGAAGGTCGCCACCGAGTGGCACCAGCTGGTCGGGGCGCAAACGATCGAAGAGGTCACGCCCAACAGATGGCGGATGTTCACCGACACCGACCGTGACAGGCTGCGTATCCCGTTCGGCCACGAGCTCAAGACCGGCGACATCATGTATCTCGACATCAAGGAGGGCGCGGAGTTCGGCGCCGGACCGCACGGGATGCTGATCGGTACAACGGGTTCCGGTAAGTCGGAGTTTCTACGCACCTTGATTCTGTCGCTGGCCGCGACCCATCACCCCGATCAGATCAACCTGCTGCTCACCGACTTCAAGGGCGGCTCGACATTCCTGGGCATGGAGAAGTTGCCGCACACGGCCGCGGTCGTCACCAACATGGAGGAAGAGGCCGAACTCGTCAGTCGCATGGGTGAGGTGCTCACCGGCGAGTTGGACCGCCGGCAGTCCATCCTGCGCCAGGCCGGCATGCAGGTTGGCGCAGCGGGCGCGCTGTCCGGCGTCGCCGAGTATGAGAAGCACCGCGAGCGCGGCGCGGAACTTCCCCCGTTGCCAACACTTTTCGTGGTTGTCGACGAGTTCGCCGAACTGCTGCAGAACCATCCGGACTTCATCGCGCTGTTCGACCGGATCTGCCGGGTGGGCCGGTCGTTGCGCGTGCACCTGCTGCTCGCGACGCAGTCGCTCAACACCGGCGGCGTGCGCATCGACAAGCTGGAACCCAACCTCACGTACCGAATCGCGCTTCGCACCACGAGTTCGGCGGAATCGAAGGCGGTGATCGGAACCCCTGAGGCGCAATACATTACGAACAAGGAAAGCGGCGTCGGCTTCCTGCGTGTCGGCATGGAGGACCCGGTCAAGTTCCACAGTGTCTACACCGGGGTCAACTATGTGCCGACGGCGCCGGTGCAGGACACCGGCGAAGCCAAGCCTCGAGCGCAGGGGCCGGATCGGATTCGCATTCACCAGTTCACCGCGGCACCGATCTTCGACACGGCGGTGACTTCATGACGATCGAATCCGAACAGCGCGTATTGCGCGAGGTTGTCCTCGACCAGTTGGCGACCGGAGAGATCCGTGCGTATCGGATGTGGCTGCCGCCGTTGGCCGATCCCACTCCGGTCAACGAACTCGTCGAACGCGACCATCAATGGCAACCGCTTCGGTTCGGTCTCGGGATCATGGACGAGCCCCGGCGGCACCGGCAGGAAGTCTGGGGCATCGACGTCGCGTCGGCCGGTGGGAACATCGCTGTGGGTGGCGCACCGCAGACCGGCAAGTCCACATTCCTGCAGACGCTCGTGCTCTCGGCGGCCGCCACGCATACACCGCGACAGGTGCAGTTCTACTGCATCGATCTCGGTGGTGGCGGGCTGATGTACCTCGAGGACCTACCCCATGTCGGCGGGGTGGCCACCCGATCGGAACCGGACCGGGTGAACCGTGTCGTCGCAGAGATGAAAGCCGTTCTGCGGCAACGAGAAGCCCTATTCAAGCAGCTACGGGTGGGATCCATGGCGGCCTACCGGCAGATGCGGGACGATCCGAACCACCCCGCTGCCGCAGACCCGTTCGGGGATGTGTTCATGGTCATCGATGGCTGGCCCGCGTTCGTTGCCGAGTTTCCCGACCTGGAACCCATGGTCCAGGATCTCGCCGGGCAGGGTCTGCAGTTCGGTGTGCACACCGTGATTTCCACGCCGCGATGGACCGAGCTCAAATCACGTATTCGCGACTATCTCGGTACCAAGATCGAATTCCGCCTCGGCGACGTGAACGAAACTCAGATCGACCGCATCACCCGGGAGATCCCGCAGAACCGGCCAGGGCGCGCGGTCTCGATGGAGAAACATCATTTGATGATGGGCGTCCCCCGGCTCGACGGTGTGCACAGTGCCGACGACCTCGTCGGGGCGATGTCGCGAGCGGTGCAGACGATCAGCGCACAGACAACCGAACAGGCACCGAAGGTGCGGGTGCTGCCGGAGCGGATATACCTGCACGAGCTGGACCCGAGCCCGCCGAGCCCGGAGAGCGACTACCGCACGCGCTGGACGGTGCCGCTGGGGGTACGCGAGTCGGACCTGTCGGTGGCCTACAACCCCATGCACATGACACCGCACCTGTTGATCTTCGGTGCGCCGAAGTCGGGCAAGACCCGCATCGCGCATGCGGTGGCGCAGGCGATCTGTGCGCGCAACGATCCGTCGCAGGTGAGGTTCATGCTCGCGGATTTCCGCTCGGGGCTGCTCGACGCGGTTCCGGAAAGCCACCTGTTGGACGCCGGGGCGGTCAACCGCAACAGCGCGACGCTGGACGAAGCCATCAAGGCGCTCGCGCTCGCCCTGAAGCAGCGGCTGCCACCGCCCGACCTCACGACGGCCCAACTGCGCGCGCGGTCATGGTGGAAGGGCCCCGACGTGGTGCTGCTGGTCGACGACTGGCACATGATCGTCGCGGCCAGCGGTGTGGTGCCCCCGATGGCGCCGCTGTTCCCGTTGCTGCCGGCCGCGGCGGACATCGGGTTGCACATCGTCGTGACGTGTCAGATGAGTCAGGCGCACCGGGCCACCATGGACAAATTCGTGGGCGCAGCGTACGGCGCCGGTACGCCCACGTTGTTCCTGTCCGGGGAGAAGCAGGACTTCCCCTCACGCGAGATCAAGGTGCAGCGCCGGCCGCCTGGCCAGGCATTTCTTGTGTCACCGGACGCAAAAGAGGTCATCCAGGCGGCCTACGTGGATCCACCGGAGGAAGAAGTGTTCTGAGCACCCCTGAGACGCGGTTAGTATGGTGAATCGAGACGCCTAGCAAACAGGACTGCAAACGCTGGCGGTGGGGTCGGGGGAAGATTCCAGGTGCGTTAGCAATTCTTGCTGGGTCCTTCATAATCGAATATCCAGGCAATTCTGACTATGTAGGGAGATGGCGCAAATGCAACCGATGGAGCACAATCCCGGGGCCGTCGGAATCGGCGCGCAGGTGGTCGCAAACGGTGCCCGGGGCCTGGCCGCCGGCACCGCCGCAGCGGCGGCGGTATCCGCCCTGGTGCCTGCGGGTGCCGACGAGGTTTCCGCCCAGGCGGCCGCGGTCTTCGCCAAGGAAGGCGTCGAGGCCCTCGCGCTGAACACGTTTGCTCAGGAGGAGCTGTCCCGCGCGGGTGCGGCATACATGGAGATCGCGGGCATCTACTCCGCGGTCGACGGCGCCAACGCCGCCAACTTCTGACAACTCGCTGACCACATCACACGCGAGGAAACCGGTAACCGATGTTCTGGCATGGAATGCCGCCGGAGGTGAACACTGCGCGGCTGATGATGGGTGCCGGTCCGGCACCCATGCTGCAGGCCGCCGCGGGGTGGCAAGCCCTGGCCATTTCCCTTGAGACTCAGGCCGACGAACTGGCCGCGAGTCTCACCGCCCTGACATCGGTATGGAGTGGTTCGGCAAGCGAACGTGCCGTCTCCTCGACCATGCCCATGGTCATCTGGCTCCGCACGGTCTCTGCGCAGGCCATGAAGCGGGCACTGCAGGCAACGGCGCAGGCGAACGCCTACACGGCCGCGATGGCGACCACGCCGCCGCTGGCGGAGATCGAGCAGAACCACATCACACATGCGGTGCTCGAGGCCACCAATTTCTTCTGGGTCAACACCATCCCGATCGCATTGAACGAGGCCGACTACTTCGTCCGGATGTGGAACCAGGCGGCTGGGGCGATGGACGTCTACCAAGCGGAGACGCTGCTGAACCTGATGTTCGAGATGATCGCCCCGCCGAAGCCGATCGTCGTCCCCGGTGTCGGTGAAGGGGTCGTGGGAGCGGCGCTCGGAGCAGCGGCGGCCATGGCACCGGCGGCCGCGGTGCGCAACGCGGCGATCGCACAGGTCAGCGCCGTTTCGAAGATGGAATCCGTGAGGCTGAATGCCGGCAGCGCGGCGGCACACGGAAACATGGCCGGCCAACGTGCCGAAGGTCAGGCGCAGAAGGCGGACGACGCCGCACACCAGCGTCAGCCACTGCAGCAGGGCATGCAGATGGGCGTGCAGATGGCATCCCAACTCGGATCCAGCCTCGGGCAGCTTCCGCAACAGGCCAGCCAGATGGTGATGCAGCCGATGCAGCAGCTGACCCAACCGCTGCAGCAGGTGACGTCGATGTTCAGCCAGATGGGCAGCTTGGGAACCGACAAGGCCCAGATGGGGCTGATCGGCGCCAGCCCACTGTCGAATCACCCGCTGGCCGGCGGCACCGGGGCAGGCTCCGGAGCCGGGCTGGTGCGCGCCGCATCGGTGCCCGGTGCCGGTGGCACGGCGGCACGAACCCCGTTGTTGGCCAACCTGATCGGGGAAACGAAGCCGGTGGCGGTCGCGCCCGGTGCCGCAGCAGGCGCCAGCGGTATGGGTCTGGCGCCCGTCGGCGCGGGCGCGGGTGGCGGTGCCCCGATGGGCGGCTTGGGTCAGCGCGGTAAGAGCGGAGGGTCCAAGACGGGGTTGACGGCACCGCGCGTGCTGCCTCAGGACCTGGGCGAAGAAGAGGACGACGACTGGTGACGAATTCATCGCGCCCACAACAGACTTCCCGGCCGACCGGCTGGAAAGACTCGCCATCACATGGTGAGGACACAGGAAGAGAGAAAGAGTATCCAGCATGGCAATGAATACAGACGTTGCTGTCCTCGCCAAGGAGGCAGCGAACTTCGGACGAATCTCCGGTGAGCTCACGGGCGTCATCGCGCAGGTCGAGGCGACCGCAGGTGCACTCGCCAGCCAGATGGTCGGTCAGGCAGGTACCGCGGCCCAGCAGGCGCTGATCCGCTTCCACGAGGCTGCTGCACAGCAGACGAAGCAGTTGGACGACATCGCAGCCAATATCAACACCGGCGGCGTTCAGTACCAGACCACCGACGACGACCAGGCCAGCGCGTTCTCGTCGGCGATGAACATCAACCTCTAGTCCGCCAACAATCGACTCAAGACCAGGAGAAATCAATGACTGAACAGGTATGGAACTTCGCGGGGATCGAGGGCGGCGCAAGCGAGATCGGCTCTGCCGTCCAGCGGACCGACGCCCTGCTCGACGAAGGCAAGGCCTCGCTCGCGGCGCTGGCCTCGGTGTGGGGTGGCACCGGCTCGGACGCCTACCAGGCCGTGCAGATGCGTTGGGACGCCACGTCCGCAGAGCTCAACGCAGCCCTGCTCAACCTCGCGCACACCATCGGCAACGCCGGTCAGTCGATGGCGCAGACCGAAGCCGGCGTCACGGGAATGTTCTGATCGTTCGACGGTGCGCGCAGGTGGGCGGGTCGGTCCAGGCAGACCTTGCCCACCGCGTGCGTCTCGACTCCTAACCATTGAGAGGTACTCATGTCGGCAGACTATGACCGGCTTTTCCACTCCTCGGGGGACGCTGTACAGACAGCCGACGACGACGTGGATGGCGACACCGTCGCCAACGGCCCGATGCTCAACAGCGGACCGGGCCGCAGCGAAGTGACCCCGCCCCCAATGCCCGTCACTGGAGGCACGACTCAGGCCGCAACGGCACCGCCAGCGCGGCACACCGAGGTGACGACGCAGATGCCGCCCGCGCGGTCGGCACCACTGCCGCGTCAACAACCCAATGGGATGATGCGGACACCACAGTCCACCGGCCCGGCCGGCGCGCGTTTCGAACAGCAGCGGTCGGCCCCCACACCGGCGCCGCGGCCGGCACCAGCCCCGGCACCGTCGCAGCATTTCTCCGACACGCACTCCGACATGGATGGCGTACACCGAGCGGGCCAGCCCGCGCCCACGTCCGCGGCGACGATCGGTAACCACCGCGCCATCGACGGGCTGTCGCACGTTGGCGTGAAGTCGGCTGTCAAGATGCCGCCCCGGCGCGGCTGGCGGCACCTGCTGTACGTCCTGACGCGGATCAACCTGGGCCTGTCGCCCGACGAGCTCTACGAAATGGACCTGCATACCCGGATCCGTCGAAATGCTCGGGACTCGTATCAGATTGGCGTTTTCGGGCTGAAGGGCGGCGTTGGAAAGACCGCCATCACCGTCTCCCTCGGCTCCGCGTTGAGCAAGGTGCGTGGCGACCGGATCCTGGCCATCGACGCAGACCCGGACGGCGGCAACCTCGCCGACCGCGCCGGCCGGCAGTCGGCAGCCACGATCGGAGATCTGCTCGCGGACAAGGAACTAGCGCGGTACAACGACATTCGTGCGTACACCAGCATGAACGGTTCGAACCTCGAAGTTCTGTCGTCCGAGGATTACAGCGGCGCGCGTCGCGAATTCAACGACGAGGATTGGAAAGGCGCGACGGGCATCGTCTCGCGCTATTACAACCTGGTGCTGGCCGACTGTGGAGCCGGCCTGTTCCAGCCCGCCGCGCGCGGTGTGCTCTCGACCGTCTCCGGTCTTGTGATCGTCGCGAGCGCGTCGATCGACGGGGCGCGTCAGGCGGCGGTCACGATGGACTGGTTGCGCCAGAACGGCTATCAGGATCTGCTCGGTCGTTCGTGTGTGGTCATCAATCACGTGGTGCCTGGTAAGCCGAACATCGACATCGACGATCTGGTGCAGCAGTTCGAGCGCCACGTCCCGCCGGGCCGCGTCGTCGTCCTGCCCTACGACAAGCACGTCGCGGCTGGTACCGAGATCCAGCTGGATCTGTTGGGTAGGGACTTCCGGCGGCGGATCGTCGAGTTGGCCGCGGCGTTGTCCGATGACTTCGACAGGCTCGAACGGCGTTGACCTCCACCGCCGCAGCAGCACCGGCGTCGGGGGTAACGCCCGGCCGGCCGTCGACCACGCGAGTGACGATTCTGACCGGGCGCCGGATGACCGACCTGGTGTTGCCCGCGTCGGCTCCGATCGAGACGTACATCGACGAGACGGTGTCGGTGCTGGCTGAACTTCACGAGGACACCCCGAAGGACGTGTTGGCGGGATTCGACTTCTCGGCACAGGGGGTGTGGGCGTTCGCGCGGCCGGGCGCGCCGCCGCTGAAGTTCAACGAATCGTTGGACGACGCCGGAGTCGTCGACGGGTCATTGCTGACGCTGGTATCGGTCAGTCGGACCGAGCGCTACCGGCCGCTGGTCGAGGATGTGATCGATGCGATCGCGGTGCTCGACGAGTCCCCCGAGTTCGACCGCACCGCATTGAACCGCTTTGTCGGCCTGGCGATCCCGTTCGCCGCACTGGCGCTGACGGTGGTGTCGTTGGTGGCGTGGACCCAGAGCGGGCACGACTGGTGGTGGGCGGTGGTGCTCGGCGCTGCTCGGCCTGGGATTGCTGGGCGGAAGCCTGATGGCGACCAATCGCTATCAGAACCTCGACATGGCCGAGAGCCTGTTGGTCGGCGCGGCGCCTGTGCTCGCGGGTGGCGCGGCGCTCGCCGTGCCGCTACCGCAGGGCTTCGATTCGCTGGGTGCCCCGCAGGCCGCTGGGGCTGCCGCCGTGGTGCTGTTGTTGACGCTGGCGACACGCGGCGGACCGCGCAAACGAGCCGAGCTGGCGTCGTTTTTCGCAATCACATCGATCGCTGCGACCGCGGGGGCCGTTGCTTTCGGTTATGGATGGCAGTACTGGGTGCCCGCCGGAGCGATCGCGTTCGGCCTGATCGTCGTGACCAATGCGGCCAAGCTGACGGTGGCGGTTGCGCGGATCGCGCTGCCGCCGATACCCGCGCCCGGCGAGACCGTGGGCAGCGAAGAACTTCTCGACCCGGTCGCCACACCCGTCGGTGATGAATCGCCGACCTGGCAGGCGATCATCGAGTCGGTGCCGGATTCGGCTGCGCGGCTCCACGAACGGAGTCAGTTGGCGAGGCGTTTGTTGATCGGTTTCGTGACTGCGGGTGCGCTGATCTTGTCGATCGGCGCGATCACCGTTGTGGTGCAAGGCCATTTCTTTGTGCACAGCATGATCGTCGCTGGACTCGTGACGTCGATCTGCGCCTTCCGATCCCGGCTCTACGCCGAGCGGTGGTGTGCCTGGGCATTATTGGCGGCAGTCGTCATCATCCCGACCGGGTTGATGGTGAAGCTGTCGCTGTGGGCTCCCGAAGGCGCCTGGCTGGTGCTGAGCATCTACGCGGCGCTCGGAATCGTGGCGTTGATCGTCGTGGGCGCGACCGGCAGTGTGCAGCGGGTGTCGCCGGTGACCAAGCGGATCCTGGAGCTGCTTGACGGTGCGGCAATTGCGGCGGTGATTCCGCTGCTGCTGTGGATTGCGAGCGTCTACGACCTACTGCGGAACCTACGGTTCTGATCGGGAAGGTGGCGGCGAATGAGCGGTGAGACACTGAAGGTGAATCCACAGGTGTTGCAAAGTGCTGCGGCGGCTTTCGGCGAGGTGGTCGATGCCCTGGCGCGCATCCAGCCCGACGTCCCGATCGGTGACGCGGCCACCGCCGCCGGGCAGCTGCGCATCGCCGACTCATGTCGTGAAGCACAGGCGGGCGTAGCAGCGGCGTTGACCACCGCGATCGAGAGTGTGCGCAAGTACGGCGACAACCTGGGTGCCGCAGCGCGCGCGTATCTGGGGGAGGATGTGGCTGGTGCGGCCACTATCGCGAACGTGGACATCCCGAGTTGACTCACCCGCTACGGCGCTGGCACACCCGACCTCGTCATGAATGCATCGTGAAACGCGTTCATACCCCTACCGAAGCCCTTGCCGGATATGTAGTCCTGCAGATCGAGGAAGTAGGTACGCATCGCGGTGTTCGAGAACTTGCTCTCGACGTCGGCCGGTGACATCAACCTGCCGTCCTGCACGTACTTGCTGACCTTCGCCGCGTTGGGATCCGCTGGAACCAGAATTGATGCAATGCGCACCGCCACATCGTTTGTTGCCTCGCCGATGGGCGGGGTCGGGATATCGCCGCCTGCCAACTCGACCGCACCATAAGCCGCGCCCAAAAGCGAGCCCGCCGCGGCGAGGTGGGCGACGGACTCGTCGCCGCCCGGTGGGGCTGCAGCGGCGGCCTCCTCGTAGTGCTCGGCGGCTGTGTGTGTCGCCTCGACGATTGTGCGACCTGACTCGGGGTCGGCGACAAAGACCGACAATAGATTTCGCAACGCCAACGGGTCGTCCGCCGTCTGTGTACGAAGTGAGTCGAACGCGTCCTGCTTCCCGCCGACCAGTTCACCCAGGTGGGGGGCGAGCGCGGAGGCGTAGCTCTTCATCAGCAGGGGGTTGAGTTGTGCCGCCGGAACTTTCGAGAGGCCGAGGAAGCCGGAATCCACCGCCGTCAAAGCGCCGTGGTTGGCCATCAGGTACCCGGTGAGCACAGCCGCGGCTTGCATCGCCTGAGGCGCCGGGCCGGCATCCTGGCCGATCCAGGTGAAGCGGGCCGCGGCAGCTGCGCCGTCGTCGTCCCATGCGTACGTTGTCACCTTCTTGAGAAAGTCATCGCCCTTGTCGCTGGTCAGCACGCTGACCACCTTGGCCGGAGAATCCGGTGGAAGCTCGGGAGGTGAAGTGCCGCAGGCAGACACTGCGATGAGCACCGCCACCAGGACGCTGGGAATTCTCGTCGAGCGTGTCATCCGGGTGGTTCATATCCTTTCGGGACATTGATGCCGCCGGCATTCTGGTATTGCGTGTAGAAGGTGTTCATGGCGTTGTCGAAGCCCCGGTTCTCCAGGTACTCCAGCATGTCAAGGTAGTAGTCACGCAGTTGGGCCCAACGAGCGGCGGACGACGTCCTCGATCTCCATCTTGCGACGTTCGTCCCCGACGGCGAGTGACACGTCGGGCCGGTCCTCGCCGTCCTCGTCGAATGTCGGAACCCGGCCGGCGGTGTCGCCATCGATGCTGTCGTAGGCCTTCAGCAGGCGCCGGATCATCTGCGTGTACGCCTGCGGGTAACTGCGGAAAACCTTGGGCAGATTGGGCGGTGGCGTCGCCACCCCGTCATCGGAGATCTGCCAACCCTGGCTGCGCAACCGTCCGACCATGTCCAGCAGCGCGGTACGCGCAGAGCTCAACTGCCCGCCGCCGGTGGCCAAAACCCCTTGGAGCGTCTGCAACTTCTCGCGCAGCGCTTGCTGGCTGGCGAGATTCTGTTCGCCGCGGGCCAGTGCTGCGTTGGCGGCGGAGCCCGACCATCCCTCGCGCAGCTTGTTGACCGACTCGCGCTGCGTCGATATCAACCTGTCGAGCTGTGCCGTCCGCGCACCGACCTCGGTGGCCGCCGATACCAGCCGTTCCGGCTGAGAAGCCTCGACGGCTGAGATGGAAGTCGCCACGATTCCATTATCGGGGGCCGGCATCGACGCTACGTGCAGTTCTTTGAATGCGCAGACCAGCGTCGCTGCTAGGGGTCGTCGTCAGGCACCAGGTATTTCTCGGGATGGTGGTAGTGGTTGACCCGCGCTCCAGGCCGTGCAGCACGATCCGCAGCAGATGGTGATGCGCATGGCCGTCCAGCCGGATCACATCGCGCCGTGGCCATCGCCCTACACCGACACCTGACGCTCTCGCCCCGTCATGATCAGCCGGCCGTTCAGCCGCTTATGCACCGCCAGGATCTTCTGGTCCAGCTTGTCCAACCGAGCGAGCAGTGCCTGGCCGTCGGTACGCGACAGCGTCTCCAGCGGGAACACCCCGACGGCCCGGCAGCCTGCTTCGATCGCGTCGAGCGCCGCCACGAGTGCTTCTTTATCCGAACGCATGTTCGAATCATACCTCGGTCTTCTGACACGTGACGAAAGTGATCGACCAAGGCTCAGGCCTCGTGTCCGGGCTCCAGATCACGAACATCGGCGAAGGTCACCAGCTGTTCGAAGTTCTCGGGGGCGTCGCCGGCAACCGGTTCCAGCAGATGCCCGATGTGGTCCCCGAGGTCGTAGCGGTTGAGCACCTCGCCGACGAACCAGCCCGCCGCGTCGTCGAGGATCGGCATCCCGTGCGGGCCCGTATGCCACCCGCAGCGGTTGAACTTGTCCATGTTGTCGCCGGTTTCGCTGCCGAACAGCCGCGCCAGTTCGCGGTGCGTCCGGGGCAGGAGGTGCACGGCAACGTGCGTCGCGTCCCGGGCGACGCGGTACGTGTGGTTCTTCTCAGACAGTCCGACCATGAACCGTGGCGGTCCGATGCTGACCTGACTGGTGAACCCGACAAGGCAGCCGGCCCGCTCGTCGCCCGCGCTGGTGGTGACGACGTACATCGGATAGTCCAGCATTGAGACGAGTTTTTCGAAGGCTTCCATCGCTATCCCGTCACTAGGGTTGGAGTATGGCCAGAAAGTACGCGACTGCCGACGAGGTCGACCTGACCCAGCTGTTGGAGTTCGTCAGACCGCGACATCACATGGTGCTCACCACATTTCGATCGGATGGGTCGCTGCAGAGTTCGCCGGTGACGGGAGGGGTGGATGACGAGGGCCGGATCGTGATCTCGAGCTACCCGCGGCGTGCCAAATCCACCAATGTCCGGCGTACGCCCCGCGCGAGCATCACCGTGCTGTCCGACGAATTCAATGGCGCCTACGTCCAGGTCGACGGCGATGCCGAGGTGATCGACCCACCCGACGCTGTCGAGCCGTTGGTGGATTACTTCCGCTCGATCTCCGGGGAGCACCCGGACTGGGCCGAGTACCGGCAGGCGATGGTTGATCAGGGCAAGTGCCTGATCCGCGTCACGCCGACGCGGTGGGGCCCGGTGGCCACTGGCGGCTTCCCTCCAGAACAGCACTAGCGACTCCGACGCCGTCCGTGAACACGCCGTCACACGGCAGCACCAAGCCGCCACTTGGTCGTCGAGCCGCCGTCGCCGTACTCGAACGGCGTCTCGTCGGAGCCGACGACCTCGAATGCTGCGCTGATGTGTGTGTTCATCGCCCCTGATTACCCGCGGTCGGCGGTCGGGAACCGACAGGTCGGAGAGCGCGCACTCCGGCGTATGTGGTAGTCAGAGCAGTACGGCCGCGTTGCGTCAGATAGCTAGTCAAACTATAGTCTGGACACATGTCCAGAAAGGTTCGGATTCTTTGAGTGACACGATTTGTCCTGCTCACCGGACCTGGACGTGTCCGCCTGCGCACCTCCTCGTGAGCTGAATATGCGCATCGCGTTGTTGTCCTATCGGAGCAAGACCCATTGCGGCGGGCAGGGCGTCTACGTCCGCCACCTGTCGCCGCGGCCTCGTCGAACTCGGCCATGACGTCGAGGTGTTCTCCGGGCAGCCGTACCCGGGCGGCCTCGACCCGCGGGTGCGCCTGACCAAGGTGCCCAGCCTGGATCTCTACCGTGAGCCGGACCCGTTCCGGATTCCCTGGCCGAACGAGATCAAGACGAGCATCGACCTGCGCGAGCTGTTGACGACCTGGACCGCGGGATTCCCGGAGCCGAAGACATTCAGCCTGCGCGCCGCCCGCGCGCTGGCCGAGCGCCGCGGCGACTTCGACGTGGTCCACGACAACCAGTGCCTCGGCTCCGGACTGCTGAAGATCGCCGATCTCGGACTGCCGGTGGTGGCGACCGTGCACCATCCGATCACCCGGGACCGCGTGCTCGACGTATCGGCGGCCCGGTGGTGGCGCAAGCCGCTGGTACGGCGCTGGTACGGCTTCGCCGAGATGCAGAAGGATGTGGCGCGACGAATCCCCGAGCTGCTGACCGTCTCGTCGACGTCGGCGGCCGATATCGCCGAGGACTTCGCGGTGTCACCCGAGCAGTTGCACGTGGTGCCTCTCGGTGTGGACACCGAACTGTTCAAGCCCGGCGAGCGACGGGTGCGTAACCGCATCATCGCGATCGCCAGTGCTGACGTACCGTTGAAGGGCGTCGCGCATCTGCTGCACGCAATCGCGCGGCTGCGCATCGAACGCGACCTCGAACTGCAGCTCGTCGCCAAGCTCGAACCCAACGGGCCGACTGAGAAGCTGATCGCCGAACTGGGTATCTCCGATATCGTGCACAGCTCGAGCGGGCTGACCGATGCCGACCTCGCCGAGCTGCTGGCGTCAGCTGAAGTCGCCTGTATCCCTTCGCTTTACGAAGGCTTCTCGCTGCCCGCGGTGGAGGCGATGGCCAGTGGCACACCGATAGTCGCGAGCCGTGCCGGGGCGCTGCCCGAGGTGGTCGGCGTCGACGGCGAATGCGCGCGGCTCGTGACGCCGGCCGACGTCGACGAGCTGACCAGGGTGCTGGGCGAGCTCCTTGACTCACCGCATCGAACGGCGTCGGCTCGGCGCGAACGGGCGCCAGCGCGCCCTCGATGTGTTCAGCTGGGAATCCGTTGCCGCACAGACGGTTGCGGTGTACGAGAAGGCGCGGGAGCGAGTAGCGAAATGCTGACTGTCGATTACGACCGGCTTGGGGTGGGCGTCGGCACGAAGGTGATCGATGTCGGCTGCGGCGCGGGACGGCACACCTTCGAGGCGTACCGCCGCGGTGCCGACGTCATCGGCTTCGATCAGAACGTCGCGGACCTCAACGATGTCGACGAGATCCTCAGGGCCATGAAGGACGAGGGCGAGGTGCCTGCATCGGCGAAGGCCGAGGTGGTCAAGGGTGACGCACTGGAACTGCCCTACGACGACGCCACATTCGACTGCGTGATCGCGTCGGAGATCCTCGAGCACGTGCCCGAGGACGACAGGGCAATCTCAGAACTCGTCCGCGTGCTCAAACCCGGTGGCTCGCTGGCGATCACTGTGCCGCGCTGGCTGCCGGAAAAGGTGTGCTGGATATTGTCCGACGAGTATCACGCCAACGAGGGCGGGCACATCCGGATCTACAGGGCCGATGTATTGCGTGACAAGGTCCTCGCACACGGCCTGGAGCTTACCGACACGCACCACGCACATGCGCTGCATGCCCCTTACTGGTGGCTGAAATGCGCTGTCGGAACCGAGAAGTCGGATCACCCCGCGGTGGCGGCGTACCACAAGCTGCTGGTGTGGGACATGATGAGTCGACCATGGCTCACGCGGACGGCGGAATCGGTGCTGAATCCGCTGATCGGTAAGAGTGTCGCGATGTACTTCAAGAAGCCGGTGGTTCCTGTTGCTGTCTCGTAACGTTCCGGCAGTGCCCGGCGTCCTGACGCCAGCGCAGTGTCGCCAGACCGCCCGATCGATCGCCGACAGCCAGGAGTCATCTGGAGCGATCCCGTGGTTCGACGGCGGCCACACCGATCCGTGGGACCACGTCGAGAACGCGATGGCGCTGACGGCAGTCGGACTCCTCGAGCCTGCGCGCGCGGCGTTCGAATGGTGCCGCAGAACGCAACGCCCCGACGGTTCATGGCCGATCCAGTTCCGCAACGGCGTCATCGAGGATTCCAACAGCGACAGCAACTTCTGCGCCTACATCGCGACCGGTGTCTGGCACCACGTGCTGGTCACCCGTGACCGACGGTTCGCCGAGACGATGTGGCCGGTGGTCGCCAAGGCCGTGGACTTCGTGCTCGACATGCAACTGGGTGGCGGCGAAATCTCCTGGGCAAGAGGTCCTTCCGGCCTTGAGCCGGAGGCACTGCTCACCGGCTGCTCGAGCGTCTACCACAGCCTGCGGTGCGCCTTGGCGCTCGCGGACTACTTCGGCGACCCGCAGCCTGAGTGGGAGATCGCAGTCGGCCGCCTCGGCCACGTGATCGCCGAGCATCCGGACGTGTTCGTGACGAAGGACCGATGGTCGATGGAGTGGTACTACCCAGTGCTGGGCGGCGCCATGCGCGGTGCGGCCGCGCGGTCCCGCATCAACGAACGGTGGGACGACTTCGTCGTCCCCGGCCTGGGCATCCGCTGCGTCGACGACAGGCCGTGGGTCACCGGAGCCGAAACCTGCGAGTTGGTAATGGCATTGGATGCGATCGGCGACTCGGCTCGCGCGCACGAGCAGTTCACTTCGATGCATCATCTACGCGAAGAGGATGGCTCGTACTGGACCGGCCTCGTCTACGCCGACGGCAAGCGGTGGCCGGTGGAGCGCACGACGTGGACGGGCGCGGCGATGATTCTCGCGGCCGACGCGCTGTCACGCACGACGGCCGCCAGCGGCATCTTCCGCGGCGCGGACCTGCCGCGCGGCCTCGAGGGCGAGTACGACTGCGAGTGTGCGACGAGCGATCGCTAGCGTCACTGCGAGCGATCCCGCGTGACCACGCGGTCACGACGACGGCTGCGTCTCCAGTTCGGTCCAGTATCTCTGGGCGGCACCATGCCACTCGTCGTGCCGACGGTGAAACAGCGCCGCCGCCGTAGGACCGGGCCAGTCGTGATCGAGCAGTTCACGCGGAAGCGCTGGATCCAGGAAGGGAAATCGTCGCCACGCATGAACCAACCGCACCTGTGCTTGGAACGCCTTGACCGGTGTGGCGGCGCGAAGCTTGCCGAACGTGCCGAGGAAGTCCGCGTAACGCTGTTCGACTTCGCCGAGATTCCACGCATCCTCGATGAGCGACTCGGTCTTGCCGATCGAGGCCAGCTTGCCTGTCCAGGCGAAAGCTCGCCCCTCGAGGCCGAGCTCGTCGATGATCGTCGAGACTTCGCCGACCTTGCTTGCGTCGGGAAGAATCCAGATCCCTGGGCTGGGTGAACCCATCCCCAACCAGGTGAGCCGCGTGCGCAGCCGATGGCGCAGTTGCCGTTGGGTCTCCGGGATGCCGACAGAGAGGACGAGCCACTGTCCGTCCCATGGCGGCGTGTCTGTCAGGAACCCGTAGATGCGCCTGGCGCCCTCCGTCAAAAGCTGGGCTCCGGGCGCGGTGATATGCCACGACACCCGGCGACCCGACTTCTCGGACTCCAGCATTCCGTGCCCTGCCGACCGTGCGATCGCCTGACGCGCGGCTTTCTCCTCGACCCCGAGAACTGAAAGGCTCGACACCAGTGTCGCTGTCCACACAGGCACTCCGCGCGGCCGCACGAACTCGCCCAGGATGGTGAGCAGGAGGCTTCGCGCGCTCGACCCCACCTCGCGCCGCTGCGACCCCGCGAGCCCGGCGTCGTCCTCGGCGAGATGCTCGGCGGCCGTCATGAGGCCATCATTTCGTACTCGACGCACCGCACCCCGTGAGGGGCGACGAAGCGGCGGAAGACGCCATCCACAAATATGCTACATATCTATTGCGGTCGCCCAATAATATGTAGACTATTGTGATGGCGGACATACGGAGGGCAGCGTGACGGTCGAGGAGGCACGAACAGGCGCAGCACCGGCTCCGACGGGGCCGGTGAGCAAGATCGACTACAGCCAACGCATCCCGAACAATGTGAATCTGTCCGAGGACCGGCGTTTACAGCGGGCACTCGAGGGATGGCAACCCAAGTTCCTGGACTGGTGGCAGTCGCTGGGACCCGAGCTTCCGACCAAAGATGTCTACCTGCGCACCGCGGTCGCAGTCGGACGGGACGGCTGGGCGCACTTCGACTATGTCCCGATGAAAGAGTACCGCTGGGGCATCTTCCTCGCCGAACGCGACGGCGAGCGGAGAATCGGGTTCGGGAAGCACAAGGGCGAGCCGGCGTGGCAGGAGGTGCCCGGTGAGTACCGGGCCGAGCTGTTGCGTCTGATCATCGTGCAAGGCGACACCGAGCCGGCATCCGTCGAGCAGCAGCGGATCTTGGGCCGAAGCGCACCCAGCCTCTATGATCTCCGAAACCTGTTCCAGGTCAACGTCGAAGAGGGGCGCCACCTCTGGGCGATGGTGTACCTGCTGCACGCATACTTCGGTCGGGACGGCCGAGAAGAGGCAGAGCAGCTTCTCAAGCGCAACTCCGGTGATCTGAATACGCCGCGAATCCTCGGGGCGTTCAACGAGAAGACGACTGACTGGCTGCAGTTCTTCATGTTCACCTATTTCACCGACCGCGACGGCAAATATCAGCTCGGAACGCTGAAGGAGTCGGCGTTCGACCCCCTGGCGCGAACGTGCGAGTTCATGCTCAAGGAAGAAGCCCACCACATGTTCGTCGGAACCACCGGAGTGCAGCGCACGGTCGAGCGCACTGCGGAGTTGATGGCCGAGTACCACACCGACGAGATCTTCGAGCACGGCGGAATCCCGCTGTCGGTCATACAGAAGTATCTGAATGCCCAGTTCTCCGTGTCGATGGACCTGTTCGGCTCAGAGCAGTCGACCAATGCTGCCGCGTACTACACGGGCGGACTGAAGGGACGCTGGCAGGAGACCCGTCGCGGAGACGACCACATCCTCACCGACGCCGGCTATCCGGTACGAACGGTGAGTAGCGGCCGCATCGTCGAGGAATCGGTCCCGTATCTGAGTGCGCTCAACCTCGACCTACGCGACGAGTACGTCGCCGACTGCCGAAACGGTGTCCGCCGATGGAACCAGGCGCTCGAAAACGCGGGCCGCCAAGAGCGGCTGGTGCTCCCGCACGAAGGCTTCAATCGAAACATCGGCAACTATGCCGATCATTTCGTCTCGCCGGCCGGCGAAGTGCTGACGGCCGAGGACTGGCATCGTTGCGAGGCCGACTGGCTCCCAACCGATGAGGACCGGTCCCGCGTGCTTGACCTGATGGTGCCCCACTACCGGCCCGGTGAGTTCGCCGGTTGGATCGCCCCACCGAAGACCGGGATCAACCACCAGCCAGTCGAATTCGACTATGTGCGCCTACGTGACGAAGCTCTGGCCTGAGGAGACAGTCATTACCCCTACCACGACTGCCCCATCAATGACCGCTGATGCGCCGCCCGTCTGCTTTGCAACTGAACCCTCCGAATATCGGCACTGGCGGTTGCATACCGACGGGCCGATCGCGACGCTTACGCTCAGCGTCGACCCGCACGCCGGCCTCGTCCCCGGGTATGAGCTCAAGATGAACTCGTACGACCTGGGTGTCGATATCGAGCTTTACGATGCCGTCCAGCGCCTGCGCTTCGAGCACCCGGAAGTGAAGGCAGTGGTCCTGACCGGCGGGCTGGACCGGATGTTCTGCGCTGGGGCCAACATCCGGATGCTCGCACAATCGCCACACACGTGGAAGGTGAACTTCTGCAAGTTCACCAACGAAACCCGCAACGGCATCGAAGACGCGACTCGATCCTCCGGCCAGACGTATATCGCTGCGCTCAACGGCACAGCAGCGGGCGGCGGATACGAGTTGGCACTGGCGTGCGACCACATCGTTCTGGTCGACGACGGCTCGTCGGCCGTGTCCCTTCCCGAGGTTCCGTTGCTCGGCGTCCTGCCGGGTACCGGCGGTTTGACGCGAGTGGTCGACAAGCGCAAGGTGCGAAAGGACCGCGCGGATGCGTTCGCGACGAAATCCGAAGGGGTCCGCGGGGATACCGCGGTCGAATGGGGTCTGATAGATGAGGCGGTGCTTCCCGCGCAGTTTGACGCACGGGTGCACGCGCTCGCCGGGGAGGCCGCCGACCGGTCAGCACGGCCCGACGATCCGAACGGAATCACCCTGACGCCCCTGTCGCGACGGACCGAGGACGATGCGATCGTCTACGGCCACGTTAGAGCGACGTTGCACCGGACGGAGCGCCGCGTCGACATCGTGGTGTCGGCACCCGATGCGGCGCCACCGCCCGATGCTGGCGCAGTCATCGCACAGGGCGCGGACTACTGGCCGTTGGCGCTCACCCGCGAGTTGGATGACCTGATACTGCACCTGCGAACGAATGAGACCGACCTGGGTACCTGGGTGTTCCGTGTCGTCGGCGAGCGCGATCGGGTCCGGGCGTACGACCGGCAACTGCGCGACCACGCGGATGACTGGTTCGTCAACGAGGTAATTCATTACTACAAAAGGACACTCAAGCGCCTGGATGTGACGAGCCGCAGCCTTTTCGCGGTGATCGAGCCGGGTAGTGCCTACGTCGGCTTCCTGCTGGAGTTGGCACTGGCCAGTGATCGCCAGTACATGCTCGAGGGCATCTACGAGGATGCTGAGACGGACGCATCTCCCGCGACGCTCGAAGTGACCGAATCGAACTTCGGCCCGTTTCCCATGGGTAACGGGCTCACGCGGCTGGAGTCACGCTTCTATGGCCATCCCGAGCTGCTCACCGCGGTCGCCAACCGAATGGATGAACTGTTGCTTGCCGATGTCGCCGGCTCGCTTGGATTGGTCACCGCTGTTCTCGACGACATCGATTTCGGCGAGGAGCTCCGCATCATCCTCGAGGAGCGGGCGGCGCTGTCGCCGGACGCGTTGACCGGCATGGAAGCCAACCATCGGTTCGTCGGGCCCGAAACCCAGGAGTCCAAGATCTTCGGCCGACTGACCGCCTGGCAGAACTGGATCTTCTTGCGGCCCAACGCCGCCGGGCCCGAGGGCGCGTTGAGGCGATACGGTACGGGCGCACGCGCGAGCTTCGACAGCGAGCGGGTGTGAGGACGATGGACTTCTTCAACGCAGCTGACTTCCTGGTACACCGGCAAGTACGCGAGGGAATCGGTGACAAGGTTGCGCTGATTGGCTCTCGAACTCGAACGTACCGCCAGCTCTCCGACGACGTGGCGCGGCTCGCCGGTGGCCTGCGCGCGCTCGGGTTGCGGCGCAATGACCGGGTCGTGATGGTGATGAGCGACGACGTCGAGATGGCGACCACCATATTGGCCGCCTTCCACGCCGGCCTGGTGGCGGTGCCGGCGTCGACGATGCTGACCGGTGGGGAACTGGAGCAGATATTTCGAGATGCGGGCGCGCGGGCGGTCGTCGTCACCAGGGGGTATCTCGACGCCGTGCTGTCCAGCATCGAATCCTGCGGCGAAATAGGGCATTTCATCATCGTCGATGGCGATGACGAGGTGCTGTCGCGGCCCGTCCGGCCCAATCTGCGAATCCACCTGTGGTCTGATCTGCTTGGTGACCCGCAGGTGCCCGCCGAAACCGACGGCGATACCGGTGCGTTGTGGCTCTACACCTCCGGCACCACCGGTCAACCGAAGGCGGCGATGCATCGGCACGCCAACATCCGCCACGTATACCAAGCCTTCGGCCGCGCAACCCTGGATATCGGGCAGGAGGACCGGTGTTTGTCGGTGGCGAAGATGTTCTTCGCATACGGGATCGGTAACAGCTTGTTCTTCCCGCTCGCGGCCGGCGCAACATCGGTCCTGCAACCGCTGCGACCGACGCCGGACTCGATGCACGAACGGCTGGTGTCAACCGCGCCGAGCCTGTTCTTCGCTGTGCCGACGTTCTACTCCAGCCTGGTGCAGTCCGAGGTGCCCGACGATTCCTTCGGGTCGGTGCGTCTGTGCATTTCGGCCGGTGAGGTGTTGCCGGTCGCGGTGCACACTCAGTTCGAGAGTCGCTTCGGGGTCGAGATCCTCGACGGTATCGGCTCAACTGAGGCGCTGCACATCTTCCTGTCGAACCGTCCCGAGGACATCCAGCCCGGCACTACCGGAAAGCCGGTCCCCGGCTATCAGATCGAGGTGCGAGACGGCGAAGGATGTACCGTCGCGCCGGGGGTGCCCGGCGACTTGTACGTCTGCGGGGAGTCGATCGCCGGCGGCTACTGGCAACGCCCCGAGGCCAATCAAGCTGTCTTCCAGGGAGGGTGGCTTCGAACCGGGGATACCTATGTGATCGATGAGTCCGGCTACTACCACTGTCTGGGGCGATCCAACGACCTGCTCAAGGCCGGCGGCATCTGGGTCTCACCGACCGAAGTCGAGGGACGCCTGCTCGAACACCCGTCGGTCGCCGAAGCCGCGGTCGTCGGAGCCCCGGGCGGCGACGGAATAGACAAGCCGGTAGCGCTGGTTGTCCGCGCTCCCGGCCACGACGACGTCGGCGCTGCCGAACTGATCGAATGGTGCCGCGCGGGTCTTGCCGCCTTCAAACTTCCGCGCGCCGTGGAATTCGCCACCGAATTGCCCAAGACCGCTACCGGGAAGCTGCGGCGTTACCGCGTGAGGCAGATGCTGGCCAACATCATGACGCCGCGGGTTCCGCTGTGACGGCGTACGACGTCGACCTGCTCATCGTCGGGGCCGGTCCGGTGGGTCTGTACGGGACCTACTACGCCGGAGTCCGTGGCCTTCGCGCGGCCGTCATCGACTCGTCGACCGAACTCGGCGGGCAAGTCAGCGCGATGTATCCGGAAAAGCAGATCTACGACGTCGCAGGCTATCCCGCGGTCAAGGGGCGCGAACTCGTCGAAGCGCTGGGCGAGCAGGCCGCCGCCGCCAACGCCACCTACCTGCTGGGTCAGGAGGCCCGACGCCTCACCGCGGACGCTGACCGCAGGCATCTCATCACGACCAGCGACGGCGACGAGATCCGTTGCGGGGCAGTGCTGATCACGGCAGGCATCGGGGCGTTCGAACCACGCAAACTCGCCGTTGGCGAGGCCTACCTCGGCAATGGACTCGAGTACTTCGTTCCTGATCCAGAACCGTACGGCGACGTCGACGTGGTCATCGTCGGCGGCGGCGACTCTGCACTCGACTGGGCGCTGATGCTCGAAGATATCGCCGCTTCGGTCACGGTCGTGCACCGGCGCAACTCCTTCCGTGCCCATGCGGCGACCGTCACCCAGGTCCAGAGATCCACGGTGAATCTGGTCACGGATGCCGAGGTCCGCTCGATCGGCGGCAATGGCACCATCGCTCATGCCGACGTGGCGATCAAGGGGGATAACAAGATTCGCCGACTGCACTGCCAGCGGGTGATCGCCGCGCTCGGCTTCATAGCGAATATGGGTCCGTTGCGGGACTGGGGGTTGACGCTGCGTAACAACCGGCACATCGTCGTCGACTCGGCGATGCGAACCGGGCGGGCCGGCATCTTCGCCGCCGGCGACGTCGTGGACTACGACGGCAAAGTCCGGCTGATCTCCACCGGCTTCGGTGAGGTGGCGACCGCGGTGAACAATGCCGCCGTGCACATTCACCCAGGCGCGCAACTCTTCCCCGGACACTCCACCGATGATGCGGACGCCCGGCAATGCCTTACGTGATCGCCAGCCCCTGCATCGATGTGATGGACCGGTCGTGTATCGAGGAGTGCCCGGTGGACTGCATTTACGAAGGGGAGCGGAAGCTCTACATCAACCCCACCGAATGCATCGACTGCGGCGCGTGCGAGCCGGTCTGTCCGGTCGAGGCCATCAGCCAGGACCGACGGGTGCCCGCTGAGGACTCCGATTTCGTCGAGGACAACCGGCAGCTTCTTCGCCACCGTGTTGCCGGGGCGCGACGGCCCAATCGGGTCGCCGGGCGGCGCGAGCGGGGTCGGGCCCGCCGGTGTCGACACCACACTGGTGGCTCAGCGGCGACCGGCGCGATCGTAGGTAGCTTCATGGTCGGCGCGGACATGAGTCGGACTGATTTCCCTTGCGCGTTAGAACGGTTCGCCGGTCACGCCGGACACGCGTTCCAGCACCCGCATCGATCCTGTCGCTGACACCTCACGGAAATCGCCGGTGTCGAGCGCCCGGCGGTAGACGTGGTACGGGGCCTGGCCGCCGTCATCCGGATTCGGAAACACGTCGTGGATGATCAGCGCGCCGCCGACCTGCACCCACCGGACCCAGCCGTCGAAGTCGCGCTGAGCGGCCTCCTCGGTGTGGCCGCCGTCGATGAACAAGAGCCGCAACGGGGTTCGCCAGCCACGCGCCACCGTCGTCGACCGCCCGACTACCGCCACGACATGCTCGTCCACCCCGGCGGCGTCGAGCGTGTGGCGCAACGCCGGCAGCGTGTCGAACAGTCCCGTCACCGGATCCACCATCGATTCGTCGTGGTACTCCCAGCCCGGCTGATGCTCTTCGGAACCGTGATGATGGTCGATCGTGTAGACGACCCCGCCGCACTGCTGGGCCGCGGCACCGAGCAATACCGTGGATTTGCCGCAATACGTACCGATTTCGACGCCGACGCCGTCGCTCAGATAGCGAACGGCGGTGTCGTACAGCGCGCGTCCCTCGTCAGCGGGCATGAATCCGGTCACCTGATCGGCGAGTGCGAACAGGCGTGCGGCGGCGTCGGGAAGTGCGGTATCGGCGCCCTCCGGGAGGGCAGTGTTGGTAGCGCTCATGGGGCCAACCTACCGTTGCTGGTCAATGGCAGTTGTAGTAGCGTCCGGACATGTGTCCGACACGGCCCTGGAGTCGACTCGGCGCCGTCTGACCGCCAAGCAGGCCGACACCGTCGATCGCCTTGGCAGAGCCGCGGTCGACCTCCTGTGTAGGGATGGATTCACCGGCTTGACCGTGCGCCGGGTGGCCGCCGAGGCCGGCGTCGGAGCAGCGACCGCCTACACCTATTTCTCGTCGAAGGAGCACCTCGTTGCCGAGGTGTTCTGGCGCAGGCTCGCCGCCTCGCCCCCCGCGGTACATGACTCCGGCGACCCGCCCACGCGCGTCATCGAGGTGCTGCGGCACATCGCGCTGCTGGTCGCCGACGACCCCGAGTTCGCATGCGCGGTGACGAACGCGCTGCTGGGCAGGGATCCCGACGTCGAGGTGCTGCGGCTGCGCATCGGGCGCGACATCCATGACCGACTGAGCGCGGCCCTGGGACCCGACATCGATCCCGACGTCATCGACTCGCTGGAGATGCTGTACTCCGGCGCCCTCGTCCGCGCCGGAATGGGGTACGCGTCGTACGCGGAGATCGCGCAGCGACTGGAGAAATCCGCGCGGCTGATCCTGCGTTAGCGCCGGCCGATTACTCGCTCTGTTGGGGTCGAGTGGCACTAGGGGGTTGATCGCACGTACGGGGTGCAAGTAATCAACCCGCTAAGCGCGCTGGGGTGCCGCGCGAAACCAATTCAGCAGGGTCCTAGCGCCGGCCGAGGATCGCTGTCGACGCGCTGATGGCCGGCTCGACGATGCCGCGCACATCACGTCCGTCCTCGACGAACAGGGCGGTCAACTCGCGCAGGCCGCCCACCACGATCAATGCCAGGGGCCGGGAAATCGGTTCGATCTGCGCGCGCCGGAAGCCGGGGCTGTCGCTGAGTTGGACCAGCATGTCGGTCAGATGCTCCATCGCCTGCCGATGCAGCGGCTGAGCCACGACGCCCACCGCCGGAAGCTCGCGGATCCAGCTCAGCGTGATCGCCGGCCGCGCCTCGATGTGGGCGACGTACGCGCCGACCGCCTGGCGAATCTGCTGCTGCCAGTCCGCTTCGGGGTCGACGGCCTCGCGGATGTTGATGATGAGGGTCTCGTTGTTCCGGCGCAGCAGCTCGATGAGGCACTCTTCCTTGCTCGCGAACTGCTCGTAGAAGGTGCGCTTGGAGGTGCGGGCGTGCCGGACGATGTCGGCGACGGTGGAGTCCCGAAAGCCGCGCTCGACGATCGATGCGGCCATGCCGTCGAGCAACCGGTCACGGAACGGGTCAGGCACCTCACCGGGTTGGGAGCCACGCGCACCCTGATCGAGCGCAGTCGTCATTTCGCCTCCATCGGGGCCCCTTGCGAAGTCGCTGGTACTAACCGGTACCGTACTACACGAACCCGCGGTACACCGTAGTACCGGACAACCGGTTGGGAGTGAGTCATGAGCGACGGGGCCCAGGGGAGGACGACTCTCGAGAAGCCGACCGTCACGCACCGCGCGGTGAAGCTGCCGCCGGCTCCGCGGCTACCCAAATTCGTGCAGGGCATCGGCTACGCCTTCTCGCGCACCTGGATGTATCAGCGGATCGCCCGACGTCACGGCGATGTCTTCACGATGAACCTCCCGGTGTTCGGTCCGACGGTCATCGTGGCCGACCCGCAGCTGGCCAAGCAGTTGTTCATGGCCAGCACCGACGACGTCGGCAATATCCAGCCCAACCTGTCCAGGGTGCTCGGCGACGGATCGGTGTTCGCACTCGACGGGGCCGAGCATCGGCTCCGCCGCAAACTGCTGACTCCGCCGTTCCACGGCAAGAGCATCAAGAACTACGAGACGATCTTCGAAGAGGAGACGCTGCGCGAATCGGCGAATTGGCCGGCGGGTCAGGCATTCTCGACGCTCGAGCCGATGATGCGGATCACGCTCAACGCCATCCTGCGCGCGGTGTTCGGCGCCGAAGGCGAGCAGCTCGACGAATTGCGCCGCATCATTCCTCCGTGGGTCACCCTGGGCTCACGGTTGGTGGTGTTGCCGACACCGAAGCGAAACTTCAGCCGGTACAGCCCGTGGGGCAGGCTCGCCGAATACCGGCGCTCCTACGACGCTGTCATCGACAAGCTGATCGACCGTGTGAAGGCCGATCCGAACTTCGACGGTCGCGATGACGTGCTGGCGGTGCTCCTACGCAGTACGTACGAGGACGGTTCGCAGATGTCGCGCAGTGACATCGGTGACGAGCTGTTGACGCTGCTGGCGGCCGGGCACGAAACGACCGCCTCCACACTCGGGTGGGCGTTCGAACGCATCAGCCGCCATCCGCGGGTGCTGGCCGCGCTGGTCGACGAGGCGGCCACCGACGACAACGAATACCGGCAGGCCACCATCCTGGAAGTGCAGCGCGCCCGCACCGTCATCGATGCCGCCGGCAGGCACGTCTACGCGCCGACCTTCGAGCTCGGCGAATGGGTCATTCCGCGAGGGTATTCCGTCGTGGTCGCCATATCGCAGTTGCACCGCCGTGCCGAGGACTTTCCGCACCCCGAACTGTTCGATCCCGCGCGCTTTATCGGTACGCGGCCGCCGTTCGCGTTCATGCCGTTCGGCGGCGGTACCCGCCGGTGCGTCGGTGCGGCATTCGCCAACGTCGAAATGGATGTGGTGCTACGAACAGTGCTGCGGCACTTCGAGATCGACACGACATCGGCTCCCGATGAAAAGGCGCACTCCCGCGGTGTGGCCTTCACCCCCAAGGACGGCGGGCGCATCATCGTGCACCGCCGCGAAACCCCACTGGACCAGGAGAAGCGATGACCGACGCCGCGATCGTCAACACCCAAGACGCCAAAGTGACTCAGACGCAAGGCAAGCTACCGCCGGCGGTGCGCCTGCCGAAGCCGGTCCAGGGTCTGCTGCTGGCGGGATTCCGGCGCTGGTTCATGCGCAACGCCGCGAAGCGTTACGGACCCGTGTTCGCCATCAATGTCCCGTTCTTCAGCCGAAGCGTGGTGGTCTCCGACCCCGCACTCGCCCGCCAGGTCTTCCTGGCCAGCACCGATGACCTGATGAACGTCCAGCCGAATCTCAGCAGGATCTTCGGACCGGGTTCGGTCTTCGCGCTGGATGGTAAGGAGCACCGGGCCCGCCGGAAGTTGCTCGCACCACCGTTCCACGGAAAGAGCATCAGGAACTACGAGAAGGTCATCGAAGAGGAGACGCTGCGCGAGACGGCGACATGGCCGGAGGGGCGCGAGTTCGCCACGCTCGAGCCGATGAACCGGATTACCCTGAACGTGATCCTGCGCACCGTATTCGGCGCCGACGGTGCCGAGCTGGACTATGCTACGCGCGATCATCCCGCCATGGGCCAAGCTGGCCTCGCGGATGGCCACGCTGCCCGAGCCGCCTTTCAGCACCGGCCGGCGCAGCCCGTGGGGCCGGCTGACGGAGTTCCGCCACAACTTCGACCGCACGGTTTTCGCATTGATCGAAAAGGCCGAGGCAGACCCACGCCTGGAGGACCGGACGGACATCCTGGCGCTGCTGCTGGGCAGCCGGTACGAGGACGGTACCCCGATGTCCCATCAGGACATCTCCGACGAACTTCTCACCCTTGTGGGCGCAGGCCATGAGACGACCGCGTCCACTTTGGGCTGGGCGTTCGAGCGGTTACGCCGCCACCCCGCGGTGCTGGCCGAGCTCGTCAAGGAGAACGACGAAGGCGGCAACGAGTTCCGCCAGGCCACAATTGTTGAGCTGCAACGGAACCGGACCGTCATCGATTTTGCCGGCCGCCACGTCAAGGCTCCGTACTTCGATCTCGGCGACTGGCGGATTCCACACGGCTACACGGTGATGATCGCGATCGACAACGTGCAAAACGATGCCGGGGCCTTCCCGAATCCCGAACGCTTCGACCCGTACCGGTTCATGGGGACGAGGACGCCGACGGCCTGGATTCCGTTCGGAGGCGGCACCCGTCGTTGTATCGGCGCGGCGTTCGCGAACACCGAGATGGACGTCGTACTACGAACAGTCCTGCGGCAGTTCGTAATCGAAACCGACAATGCCCCCGATGAGAAGATCCACTTCCGAGGGATCGCCTTCACGCCGAAAGACGGCGGGCTGGTCACCGTGCGCCGGCGCTGAACGGCTAGGTTCGTCGCATGAGTCTCGTCGACATGATGAACGATGCGATGGCGACCACGATCCCCGCCGCGCACAAGCTGGGTATCAAGGCAACCGAGGCGCGCCGCGGTTATGCCGCTGCCACAGTCCCGTTGGAGGGCAACGGCAACCACTTCGGCGTCGTGTATGCGGGCGTGGAGTTCACCGTCGCCGAAATCCTCGGCGGGATCATCGCGATCGCGAGCTTCGACGCCGCCAAGTACTACCCCTTGGTGAAGAAGCTCGACATCGAGTTCACCGCTGCCGCGCGCAGCGATCTACGCGCCGAGGCGTCTCTCGACGAGGACGAACTGCGTCGCATCGAGACCGAAGCCGGCGAGAAAGGAAAGGCCGACTTCGTGCTGGACGCGGTGGTCCGTGACCAAGCCGGCCAAACCGTAGCCGTCACCCGTGGGTGCTATCAACTACGCGCCCACGGAAAGTAGGCCCCGCCCTACACTTCCGCGCGTGGGCCCACCGGCAGCTTCCAGCCGGCCCGCGGGAAGTGGCAGGTGTAACCGCTCGGGTAACGCTCCAGGTAATCCTGGTGCTCCGGTTCGGCTTCCCAGAAGTCGCTGGCCGGCGTCACTTCCGTGACGACCTTGCCCGGCCACAGCCCCGAGGCGTCGACATCGGCGATGGTGTCCAGCGCGACGCGCTTCTGTTCGTCGTCTTCATAGAAGATCGCCGACCGGTAGCTCGTACCGACGTCGTTGCCCTGCCGGTTCTTGGTGGTCGGGTCGTGGATCTGGAAGAAGAACTCGAGCAGTGCGCGGTAATCGGTCTGCGCCGGGTCGTAGATGATCTCGATGGCCTCGGCATGGCCCGGGTGGTTGCGGTACGTGGCGTTCGCGTTCTCGCCGCCGGTGTAGCCCACCCTGGTGCTGACGACGCCGGGCTGCTTGCGGATCAGGTCCTGCATACCCCAGAAGCAGCCGCCGGCCAGGATCGCCTTCTTGTACTCGTTGGATGCGCGATTCGCCTCTGGCTTCTCGCTGGTCGTCATGCCTGTGCCTCCTGCGTTGTGAAGAGCTTCTTGTAGTCGCCGTAGCCCTCGCCGTCCAGGTCGTCGAGGTGGATGAATCTCAGCGAAGCCGAGTTGATGCAGTAGCGCAACCCGCCCTCGGATCGCGGTCCGTCCTTGAACACGTGACCGAGGTGGCTGTCGCCGTGTGCCGACCGGACCTCGGTGCGGATCATCAGGTGGGACATGTCGCGCTTCTCCACGACGTTGTGCGAGCCGCCGGGTTCGGAAACGGGCCGAGTGAAGCTCGGCCAGCCGGTGCCGCTGTCGAACTTGTCGACCGATGCGAACAACGGCTCGCCGGACACCACGTCGACGTAGATGCCGGGTTCGTGGTTGTCCCAGTACTCGCCGGTGAACGGACGCTCGGTGCCGTTGCGCTGCGTGACCTGATACTGCTCGGGGGACAATGCGTCGACCGCGGCAGGGTTCTTGTTGTATTGCTGGGTCATAGTGCCTGTATAACCCCTGGCGCGAGGCTGATGTTCCGGACAGAGATTACGGATATGTGATGGATCGGGAAGGCTCGACAAACATCAGTAGAACGTGTTCTAGTTCTGGGTGTGACGAGCCCTACCTTCAGCCGCGAGGAACTGGCCGCGGCGTTCGAGAAGTTCGAAGCGACGGTGGACCGCGCCGCTCAGACACGTGACTGGGATCCCTGGGTTGAGCAGTACACACCCGATGTCACCTATGTCGAACACGCAGCAGGGACGATGCGCGGCCGCGAGGAGGTGCGGCCCTGGATCTGGATGACGATGGAGTCCTTCCCCGGTAGCTACATGACGTCGTTTCCATCGCTGTGGTCGGTCATCGACGAGGCACGCGGACGGATCATCTGCGAGCTCGACAACCCGATGCGCGATCCGGGCGACGGCACGATCATCAGCGCCACCAATATCTCGATCATCACCTACGCCGGTGACGGTCTCTGGCGCCGTCAGGAGGACGTCTACAACCCGTTGCGGTTCGTGAAGGCCACGGTGAAGTGGTGCCGAAAGGCACAGGAGCTCGGCACGTTGCCGGACGTGGCCGCCGCCTGGATGAAGCAGTTCGGAGGGCAGGGGTGACCTCACGCCCGAGCCTCGTCATCGGCGCCAACGGCTATCTCGGCTCGCACGTCACCCGCCAGCTCGTCGCAAGCGGCGAAGACGTGCGGGTCATGGTGCGCGACGGTGCCAACACCATCGGAATCGACGATCTGGAGGTCACTCGGTTCGTCGGCGACATCTGGGACAACGACACCCTGCGCGCGGCGATGGAAGGTGTCGACGATGTGTACTACTGCGTCGTCGACACCCGCGGCTGGCTGCGTGATCCCGCGCCGCTGTTCCGCACCAACGTCGAGGGCACGCGCAACGTGCTCGAGATCGCGAAAGACGCTGGGCTGCATCGCTTCATCTTCACCAGCAGCTATGTCACGGTCGGACGCAAGCGCGGGCGCGTCGCCACCGAGGACGACATCATCGATCGACGCGAGGCGCAATGTCGCCGACCTCTCGGCTCCGTGGCCTGACTCCTTATGTCCGCTCCCGGGTGAAGGCCGAAGAGATCGTGTTGGCCTACGCGCGCGAGCGCGGGCTGCCCGCGGTCGCGATGTGTGTGTCCACGACATACGGCCCCGGCGACTGGGGTCGCACCCCGCACGGCGCGATCATCGCCGGTGCCGCGTTCGGCAAGCTGCCGTTCGTGATGGACAAGATCGAGCTCGAGGCGGTCGGTGTCGACGATGCGGCACGCGCGCTGATACTGGCTGCCGAACGGGGCCGGATCGGCGAGCGGTACCTGATCTCGGAGAAGATGATCAGTAACGCCGAGGTCGTACGCATCGCGGCGGAGGCGGCAGGTGTGCCTGCGCCCACGAAGTCGATCCCGCTGCCGATGTCGTATGCGATGGCGGCGCTGGGCAGTGTGAAGGCGAAGCTGCGCGGCACCGACGAGCAGCTGTCGATGGGGTCGCTGCGCCTCATGCGCGCGGAGGCGCCGGTGGACTGCGGCAAGGCCAGACGGGAACTGGGTTGGCAGCCGAGACCCGTCGAGGAGTCGATCGCCGACGCGGCGAGGTTCTGGGTGAGCCTGCGCGAGGCCAGACGCAGGACCAAGCCTGCTTCGGAGGGCCACCGGTCAGCCTGACGCCGGTCGTCAAGGTCAGGCGGTGCGAATCGCGTGGTCAACTGCGGGGCCGTCCCGAGCTCACCTAGCCACGGACCACGGCTTGACTACGGACTTTCAAGGGTCCGCCAGGCGCTCGACATCGACATGCTGAAGTCATGGAACTTGCAGAGCATGTCGCACTGATCACCGGCGGTACCGCAGGCATCGGCTGGGAGTCCGCCCGCCTGATGGCCGCTGAAGGGGCCCAGGTCATCATCTCCGGCCGCGATCGCGTGCGCGGCGAGCACGCTGCGGCCCGCATCGGCGCGAATGCGCGCTTCGTTCAGGCTGACCTGGCCGACCTGGAGTCGGTGAAGTCGCTCGTGCAGCGGGTCGGCGCGGTCGACATCGTCGTGAACAACGCGGCGAACTTCACCGGCGCTGCCACCGTCGATGCGGACGTCTCCGTATTCGAGTCGATCTTCGACACCAACGTCCGCGGGGCGTACTTCCTGATCGCCGCCCTGGTCCCGGGAATGCTCGAACGTGGCCGCGGCAGCATCGTCAACGTCACATCCATGGTCGCCTCCAAAGGCGTCCCCGGAGCATCCGGATACAGCGCATCCAAGGCGGCGTTGGAGTCGCTGACCCGCACCTGGGCCGCCGAGTTCGGCAAGCAGGCCGTGCGGGTCAACAGCGTCGCGCCCGGGCCGACCCGCACCGAAGGTGTGGCCGCCGAATGGGGCGAAACCAATGAAGAGCTCGGCCGGACGCTGCCACTGGGCCGGACGGCGCATGCCGCAGAAATCGCCGAGGCGGTGCTGTTCCTCGCCTCACCGCGCGCCAGTTTCATCACCGGGTCGACCCTGCACGCCGATGGCGGCGGCTCCGCCGTTTGAGCCGTCTGACCTCCTGCCCAGCGAAAGGGATTGACCGTGTCATTCGAAACGAGTGAGTCGAACGGAACGCTCGAGGAGGCCGCGGTAACGTTCCTCGCATTGCGAGATCGTCTGTTCGGCATTGCATTTCGGAGCCTCAACAACTGCGCCGATGCGGAGGACATCGTGCAGGACGCATGGCTGAGGTGGCAGACGTGTGATCGAAGCGTCGTTCTGGACCCGCTCGCCTTCTTGACCACCACCACGAAAAGGCTCTGCATCAACACCCTGCAGTCGGCACGCGCGCGGCACGAGACCCACACCGGTCAGTCGCTTCCCGACCCCGTCGACCAGACCGCCGACCCACTCCGCAGCATCGAGCAGTGCGAGGCGCTGGAGGTCGCCGCGCGCACCCTTCTGGAGCGGTTGTCGCCGTCTGAGCGCGCCGCATACGTGCTGCGGGAGGCATTCGACTATTCGTATGCGGAGATAGCGGCGATCGTCGATGTGACGCAGGCGAATGCGCGTCAACTCGTCAGCCGTGCGCGCAAACACCTTGCCGCAGAACGCCGCGAGGCAGCGACCGGCGTGGCGCAGCGGCGGCTGGTGGTGGCGTTGACGGCGGCCGCACGATCGGGCGACCTGACGACGCTGGAATCGGTGTTCACCGAGGACCTGGCGGTCGCGGCCTGAGCCGGTCGCCTAGGTGAGCCGAAACAGTGCCATGGCGTTCGCGTCGAGGATTGCGTGCGCTTCGCCCGGGTCGGCGACCTCCGTGACGTACTCGACCGCGCGCACGAACACCTCGCCGTCCTCGTAGGGAAAGTCTGTGCCCAACAGGATTCTGTCGGCGCCGAAAGTCTCGATGGCACAACGTAATGCGGGCGCGTGGCAGTGGCTCACGGTGTCAAACCACAGCCGGTGCACCGCCTGACTCGGCGGCTCCGGGGTGTCTGGCGACTCCCATGCGAGGTGGTCGTCGGCGCGACGGGTGAGCATCGGCAATGCGCCACCCAGATGCGAGAAGATGATCTTCACCCCTGGATACCGCTGCAGGTGTCCAGAGGTGATCAGCTGCATCGCGGCGATGGTGTCTTCGAACGGCGCTCCAACCATCCAGGTGATCTTGTGATCGGTGACCAGCGGTGAACAGGCGCCGTTACCGGCCGGATGCAGGTACAGCACGGCACCGCGGGTGTCGAGTTCGGCGAAGATCGGCTCGAAGTCCGGATCGGTGATCGCGCGGCCCAGCACGCTCGTATTCATCGTCACGCCGACCATGCCCAAATCATCGATCGCACGACTTATCTCGGCGAGCGCGGCCTCGACATGAGGCATCGGCGTCGCGGCGAATGCGCGGAAGCGGTCGGGATGCGCGGCAACCACGGCGGCGTATTCGTCGTTGACATGGCGCGCGGCGGGGATGGCCCGGTCGGCGTATGCACTGTACGGCAGCTGCGGGGCGGCGGAGAGCACCTGGAGGTCTATGCCTGCGGAATCCATCAATCGCAGCCGTGCGGTGAGTTCAGCACCGTCGCCCGCGCCGATCCCCCGCTGGGTGGCGGTGTCGGTCTTGCCGAGACCGACGAGCATGTCGAGGTAGGTATCGGTCCAGTAGTGGGCGTGAACGTCGATCCGCATGAATGTCAACGCTATTCGTTGAACGCCGCGCAGTACAGTGTTCAGCCGCTGGCGGGTTGGATTGCGCCGAGGTTAGCCGCGGAAAGCTGTGAGCGAGAAATTGCACGTCGACCTGTCGGGTGCAGCGCAGACGATCCTGGCGACGCTGAAGCCCTCGCTAAATCTCTGCGCATCACCATCAAAGACCGCGAAGCACGAATCGGCGACCCGACCAGGGCAACTCTACGACCCCGAAGGCAAACACCTCGCCGACGAAAACGCCCGGCTACCAGACCTGGCCACCACCCTGACCCACAACCTTCACCGCGCTCAACCGACAGCAACATCCTCAGAAGGTCGCTCGATGCAGCCAGAGCCAACGTCAAACGAGAACGAGAACGTAACGTCACACAACTGTTCGCAAACGACGGTCACCCAAACTGACTCAAGAGCATCGAGCAGCAGAGGAAGGACTACCCTTTCCAAACTCCACGGCAGAGCGACGTTCAACGGGCGGTGCTTCTCAGTCCACTTCTACGGCGCTAGCTACTTCCTTAGCTCCCAGGACCGTCGCGAGGGTCCGCACCCCCAATTGGGTGCCGTTAGTTCGGTGGAGAGTTGCCCGGATTGCGATTAAACACTGGCGTCCGCTTCTCCAGGAACGCCAGCATTCCCTCCCGGGCGTCGTCGGACCCCAAGGTTGCGTGGACGGCCCGTCGCTCCGCGGCGAGCAGATCCGCCAGGGTGCGGCGCTCGCAGTCGTAAGTAGCATCGAGCATGCCGCGAACGGCGAGCGCCGGTTGCCTCGCCAGCTCGGCGGCGAGGTCCGTCGCTCGGCGTTTCAGCTCGTCGAGGGGCCACACTTCGTCGACGAGACCGATGGCGTGCGCTTCTGGTCCACTCAGTGTTTTCGCTCGGAGGATCATGTCGAGGGCGTGCTGCCGACCGACGGTTTTGGACAGCCGAGCGGAGCCTCCCCAGGCAGGGGTTGCGCCCAGGTGCATCTCGGGCAGCCCGATCGATGCGCCTTCGGTGGCCGCGAGCCGGAACGTGCAGCCAAGTGGCAGCTCGAGGCCCGCGCCGAGGCAGTGCCCGAACAGCGTGGCGATGGACGGCTTACCCATGGTCTCGATGCGCTGTATGAGATCGAGCCGTCGGTCGAAGAACTCGTCGATGCCGCCTGCCGCCTCGAGACCCTGAGACAGCTCCTTGAGGTTCATGCCTACGGAAAAGTTTTCGAGTCCGTCGGCCGTGATGACGATGGCCCGGATGTTGTCGTTGGCAGCGATGTCGTCAACGACCTCGCCGAGCCGCTCGATGTAGGCGAGGCTCATCCGGTTCAGTGGGGCATCCGTGTTGGTGACGATCGCGACGCCGCCGTCGAGCTTCTCGTATCGCAGCGACTCATCCATGACTGGCGCTGAGTGTACGTGCGTGTCTCGTCCAGTTGAAGATTGCAGGGGTGCGCGGTGCTTGCCGGGGTTCACAATCTAGTTCTGTAAGAATGCAGCGCGGGTCGTCCAGAGCTAGGGCCGCTGGACTCGGTCATGACTGCTTCTCGCGGATCACCCGAGAAGACTGCCAGGCTTGCCCCTTTGCGTCGCGTGCCGCGACACGTTCCGAACTGACGACGGAGTGCGCGGGCCCGGTATCTGGAGTTAGAACTCCAACGAGCGAGATGGCCAGGAAACGTGAAGAGGCATGGGCTAGCGGCCCTCGTTGCTTGGATCCGGTTCTCCCACTGTGCTTTCGAGGGAATCAGTCGGGTCACGATTCAGTAAATCTGAACTCAGATCGATCGTCCACGAGAACCGCGTGTTGGCGCAGCGCTCCCATTGTTCGACATAGTTGGCCAGCGCTTTCTGCGCGGCCGCGGCGTCGTCGAAGGTGACCACTGACTCCCCGAGCATGACCGATGGAGTTGGAGATTGGGCTTGGCTGGCTCCGAAGAACCCACGCCAGCGAGTGCCTTCGTAGGCCGGTGCTGAACGAGCTTGCGCAGTCCGCGGGCTCGTACATCTGCTGACCCGGATCCGGCACCGCAACGCCGGTGGACTCTGGCCCGGCGATCAACGCGGAGTTGTCGTAGCCGTAGCGCTCGACTCGGCCGGGACCGCAGCATCCGTCGACGGAGCGTCTGAGGATCCACCGCACGCCGTCCCTACCACGAGCAGAGCGGCCGACGACAGCGCGAGCGCCACTGACCTCAGCGGACCGTACTCGCCCTTCACGTATCCCCCTCTTCCTTCGCGTCTCAGACCGCGTCTCAGACCGTCTTGAGCTCGGCGATGACCTCGGCATAGAGCCGCGTCTTGATCGCCCCGAACACCGTGCCGGCCTTGGGGGCCAGCGCCTCGGCCCGCGTGACCGCGGTGTCGAGTACCTCACCCTCGCCCGCGGTGGCGGCGACGATGCCGGCCAGCCGGGCGTCGTCGCCTCCGTAGCGACGTGCCGTCGTCATCGCCTCGTGCGCCGTCGCGATCGGCAGCCGTGCGCGAATCAGCGCATTCATGCCCGCAGTGAACGGAATCCCCAGGTCGACCTCGGGCAGACAGAAGAAGCCGCGATCGGCGCGCATGACGATCTGGTCGTGCGCCAGGGCCAGCATCGCGCCCGCGGCGAACGCGTGGCCCTGCACCGCGGCGACGATCGGCGCGGGGAACGCGAGCACACGGGCGAACAGCGAGTGGACGGCGACCAGGTTGGCCTCGGACGCGTCCGGGTTCGCGGCCATGAAATCCAGGTCGAGCCCATTGGAGTAGAACTTGCCGGCGCCCGTCGTGACCACAGCCTTGGCGCCATCGGCCGCCTCCACCTCGTCGAGCGCGGCGTTGATCGCCGTCAATCGATCCGGATGGAAGCGGTTCTCATCCTCACCGAGCGTCAACACGAACACCGCGCCGCTGCGGTCAAGACTGGTCATCTGCCGATTACACCACTGGCCCGCCCTGCCAGAATCGGACGGTGCCCGATGCCAGCCCCGTCAACGGCCGCGTCTCGGCCTGGTTCGCCGAGCTTCCGGCCGTGCGTGCGCCGCTACCGGGCGACCGCGACGCCGACGTGTGCATCATCGGCGCCGGCTACACCGGACTGTGGACCGCGTACTACCTGAAGCGCGCGGACCCGTCGCTGCGCATCGTCGTGCTGGAGGCGCGGTTCGCCGGGTTCGGCGCGTCGGGCCGCAACGGTGGGTGGTTGTCCGGGCTGGTGCCCGGCGACCGCAACCGGATGGCGAAGCTGTACGGGCGGGACCGCGTGTTGGCCTGGCAACAGGCGCTCAACGACGCGGTGGACGAGGTCATCGAGGTCACCGGCCGCGAAGGCGTCGACGCGGGCATCGTCAAGGGCGGAACACTTCAGGTGGCGCGCAACCGTGCCCAGGCGTCGAGGCTGGCAGCAGAAGTCGAAGAAGAACGCCGCTGGCAGGTCGACGGCATCGCTGCGCTGACGGAAGATGATGCAGCGCAACGCATTCAGCTGGACGGCGTGGTGTCGGCCTATCACAACCCGCATTGCGCGCGGGTGCAGCCGGCCCAGCTCGTGCGTGGACTGGCCGCTGCCGTCGAGCGGGCCGGTGTCGACATCTACGAGAGGACATCGGCGATCGACATCCGCGCGGGGCGGGTCAGGACCGTGCTGGGCACCGTCAGGGCACCCGTCGTGCTGCGCGCGACCGAAGGTTTCACGGCGTCGCTGCCAGGGATGCGGCGGCGATGGCTCCCGATGAACAGTTCGATGATCGCCACCGAGCCCATTCCGCAAGACATTTGGGAGTCGATCGGCTGGCGGGGCCACGAGACGCTGGGCGACACCGCCCACGGTTTCTTCTACGCCCAACGCACCGTGGACGACCGCATCGCGATCGGCGGCCGGAGTGTGCCCTACCGCTTCGGGTCTCGCACCGATGTCGACGGGCACGTGCCCGAGCGCACCATCACGCATCTCAGCGCGGTGCTGCACTCGGTGCTGCCGCAGACCCGCGATATCCCCATTGCACATGCGTGGTGTGGTGTGCTCGCCGTCCCGCGGGATTGGGAGGCGTGCATATCCTTCGACAAGGCAACGGGTTTGGGGGAGGCGGGCGGCTACGTCGGGCATGGGGTCACCGCCACCAACCTGGCCGGGCGCACCCTGACCGATCTGGTACTCGGCAGGCAGACGCGGCTCACCGACTTGCCATGGGTCGGGCACCAGTCGCGCAACTGGGAGCCCGAGCCGTTGCGGTGGTTGGGTGTGCGCGGGATGTACCTCGCCTACCAGGCCGCCGACTGGCATGAGTCACGTGGCCGTGGGAGGACGTCACCGATCGCCGTCGTCGCCGACAAGGTCGCAGGCCGGCCCTAGTTCGATGTCGCCGCGGGCGTGGCGCCTGCTTCGGCCTTCTCCTTGAGCCGCGCCAGCGTGAGCTTGATGTGTTCGGCATTGGCGGACTTGCGGTCCTTCACACCGGTTGCCCACCCCGCGGGCACGCGGAACCACCCGGGGCGACGATCCCACGTGCTCTCGGTCACCCGGCAGGTGCCGTCTCCCGTGGACGCGATGTCGTAACGCCAGTGCGCGACGGGGATGACCGCACTGCGCACGTCGAAGGCGAACACCTTGCCCGGTTCGGCATTCGTCACGGTGCACGCGGTCGACCACGACTTGCTCCCGTGCTCATTGGTGCCCTTGAACTTCGCTCCGGGCGCGGCGGCGTCGCCGCGCACCCATTCCATGGCGGTGGTCTCCGCGGCGACCTGGGACATCGTCGGCAGGTGGGTGATCAATTCGTACACCGCCACCGCATCTGCGGCGATGTCCACGGTTTCCTGGCAGTCGGGTACGCGCTGTTCGGTCATGGCCGAGATGCTATTGGCTGAACAGGAAGAAATGGCGCGTCTTCACACGTTGGTCTGTTTATGAGCGAGCGACCCGTACTCCAGCCCACCGACGCACACCCCATCACCGTCGAACCCACAGGTCAGCACGTCACCGTTCGGGTCAACGGCGAGGTGGTCGCCGAAACCGACGATGCGCTGACCCTGCAGGAGTCGACGTATCCCGCCGTGCAGTACATCCCGAGGGGTGATGTCGTGCAGTCCGCGTTGCGGGACAGCGGCACCGCGACGTATTGCCCCTACAAGGGCGAGGCGAGTTACTACCACGTCGTCACCGGATCCGGGGACACCGTCGAGGACGCGATCTGGACATACGAGGCGCCGTACCCCGCGGTGGCGGCGATCGCGGGTCACGTCGCGTTCTATCCGGACAAGGCCGAAGTCACCGTCACATAGCCTGGTCGGGTGGACAGCTCGGTCAGCATCGAGTGCAGTGTCGTGTTCGACGGGCCGGCCAGCCCGGGTCTGACGTTGTCGCCACTGCGCCGCGGCCGTTCCGATCCCTGCTATCACGACGCCGAGGACGGCGCGATCTGGCGTACCAGCCTCATGTCCAGCGGCCCCGTCACCGCGCGCATCACGAAATCCGCGCCCGGCACCGTCGACTGCGAGGCATGGGGCAGCGGCGCAAGGGAATTCACCGAATCCGTGCCGGCTCAGCTCGGATACGACGATGACGCATCGGGCTTCGTGCCGGCCGAGCCGACGCTCGCCGCCGCGCGTCGGCGCGTCCCGCACCTGCGGCTGGGCCGCACCGACCGGGTGCTGGAAGCGCTCATCCCGGCGGTGCTCGAACAGCGGGTCTACGGGAAGGACGCCCGGCGGGCGTGGCGGTCGCTGGTGACGAAATACGGGGCGCCGGCGCCAGGACCAGCTCCGGCACACATGCGGGTGCCGCCGCCCGGCGAGGTGTGGCGGCGCATCCCCTCGTGGGAGTTCCACCTCGCCAACGTCGACCCCGGCCGCGCCCGCACGATCGTGGGCTGCGCGCAGCGGGCCGATTCGCTGGAACGCCTGGCGCTGCGCCCGTCGGAGCAGGCCCGCGCCGCCCTGATGTCGCTGCCGGGCGTCGGGGAGTGGACCGCGGCCGAGACCGCGCAACGCGCATTCGGCGACGCCGACGCGTTGTCCGTCGGCGACTACCACCTGGCCAAGGTGGTCGGCTGGAGTCTGCTCGGGTACCCCATCGACGACCCGGCGATGGTCGAGCTGCTCGAGCCGATGCGCCCGCACCGCCACCGGGCGGTGCGGTTACTGGAAGTAAGCGGTCTGGCCACCAATCCGCGGTTCGGTCCACGGCAGGCGATTCCAAAACTCGCCGATATGTGACGCCCGTTCCACGCAGGTTTTCGCGGGCACATGCTGGGTACACGGCCGGAGAAGTCAATCATGCGAAGGAGCTATTGAATGACTACGTTCACCATTCCCGGCCTGTCGGACAAGCAGGGCGCCGAGGTTGCCGACATTCTGCAGAAGGCGCTGAGCGCGTACAACGACCTGCATCTGACGCTCAAGCACGTGCACTGGAACGTCGTCGGCCCGAACTTCATCGGCGTCCACGAAATGATCGACCCCCAGGTCGAACTGGTGCGCGGATATGCCGACGACGTGGCCGAGCGCATTGCGGCGCTCGGTAAGTCACCGCTGGGTACACCGGGCGCGATCATCAAGGACCGCACGTGGGACGACTACTCGGTGGGACGCGACACGGTGCAGGCGCACCTGGCGGCGCTCGACCTCGTCTACACGGGCGTGATCGAGGATCTGCGCAAGGGGATAGACCGCCTCGACGACCTCGATCTCGTCTCGCAGGATCTCTTCATCAGCCAGGCGGGCGAGCTGGAGAAGTTCCAGTGGTTTGTCCGTGCGCACCTGGAGAACTCCGGCGGGCAGCTGTCGAACGCGGGCGCCAAGACCGAGAAGGCCGCCGCCAGCCGGGCGAAGAAGAAGGCGTCACCTAGGTAGTCTCGTTCCCCTCCAGCGCGTCGTCGCGCACCGGGCGGTCGGCGAGTTCCTCGTGCGAACCGAACAGGTACGGATAGGCGATGCCCGCGATGGCGGCACCCACCAGCGGCGCCAGCCAGAACGCCCACAGCTGCGCCGGGGCGCCGTCGCCGTTGAAGAACGCAACGCCGGTGGATCGTGCCGGGTTGACCGAGGTGTTCGAGATGGGTATCGAGATCAGGTGGATCAGCGTCAGCGTGAGGCCGATCGACAAGCCCGCGAATCCCTTTGGTGCCCTGTCATCGGTGGAGCCGAGAATGACCAACAGGAAGATTCCGGTCAGCACCACTTCGGTGATGAGGACCGCGACAAGCGTGTAGCCGCCCGGCGAGTGCTCGCCGTAGCCGTTGGCCGCCATGTTGCCGGTGGCGGTCCAGCCGTCCTGGCCCTTGGCGATGAGGTAGATGACCATGCCGGCCACCAGTCCGCCGACCACCTGGGTTATCCAATACGCGGGCAGCGCCTTCCACTCCACCCGGCGTGCCAGCGCGGCGCCCAGAGTGACCGCAGGGTTGAAATGGCCGCCCGAGATCGTGCCGAAGGCGTACACACCGGTGAGCACGGTCAGGCCGAAGGCGAGCGCGACACCGAGGAACCCGATGCCGAGCGAAACCCCGTCGGCTGAGGCGAATTTCGCGGCGAACACGGCGCTGCCGCAGCCGCCGAGAACAAGCCAGAACGTTCCGATGAACTCCGCTGCCAGTCGGTGCAGCATTGTCGGCTCGCGCATGCGTGACTCCTTCGTCGGTGTGACGCCCGTGCGGTGAGCGTGACATGTGATCATGCCGGCGCGGCTGGTCGTGGCCGAATCGTGCCACGAAGGAAACCAATGCGACAGTGCCGTGACCTAGCCTTGCCCGTCTACCGGGCCGTCGACAGGATTGCAGCGGTTGACGATCAGCGGGTCGGTCTTGGTGAACGGGAACGCGGGCAGGTCGTCGATGTGCATGTTGAACGTCGCTGCCAGGACTTCCCGCGAATAGGCACTCGCCGAGGCGCGGTAACCGATGTCACCGGGCATGGGCTGGTCGAAGAAGATCGCGAAATGCCACCCGGGAGCGTCGACGACCTCGATGTGGTGCGGGTAGGCGCGCGGAATGAAGTACACGTCGCCCTCCTTGAGGTAATAGGTGTCGAGCGAGCCGTCGGGGTCCATCACGGTCATCCGCGCAGAGCCTTCGTGGACGTAGCCCATTTCGGCGGTGATGGGATGCCAGTGCGGTTCGCGCATGCCGTCTTCGCGGATCCGCAGCGAGTACATCGAGAGGTCCTTCAGCGCCGGCCAGTACTGCGCCCGCGCGAGCCGCGCAGAGCCGACCGCAACACCGATCGCCGGACTCTGCGCCTCGACGGCGAACTTGTGCGGATCGTCGAACCGCGCCGTCGACGGAACATCGGGATCGCCTGCGCGCGCTGCGAACTTGCGGTCGACGGTGTCTCGGCGCATCTTCGTGAAGTCGGCGGCGGGCAGGTCATAGGTATTGCCGAGCACGGCGTCGGTCATCGCGCCGAAAGACGCTGCCAGACCGAAGTCTTCGGGCCTCTCACTGCGGAACGCGAGGATGAACTCGGCCGGTTCTTCGCCGATGTTCTCGATGTGATGCAGTGAACCGGAGTCGATGTGGAACATCTCGCCGGCCCCGACGGTGAAGCTGGAGAACTTGCTGTAGCTGTCGAGCACCGATACCAGCGACGTTCCGGATATGCAGTAGGTGAGCTCGTTGCAGTTGGCATGCCAGTGCGGTGTGCGCATCGCGCCCGGGTTGACGACGATCCGCTTGATCGACATGCCTGACAGGATCGGGAAGGTGTCGCCGGTGACCCGCGTGATCGATCCGAGGTCGTTCTGCTCGACGACTTCGCCGTCGATCAGCGACGTAGCGTGGATGCTGGGGGTTCGGAGTGTGGAAGTCATGGCCACATGGTTGCGCCGAAATCGACGTTTTGTAGGAGTCTTCTCGAACTTTCGCTGCGAAACGTGGATTTGGTCGAAATCAGTAGGCGGTCAGGCGCGCGACGATGGCCACCTCCCCGTCCGGGCCGACGGCCTGCGCCTCGCCGATCCCGCTGCGGCGCCCTACCCGTAAAGGCGGTTCCGACGTAACGTGATTCGGGGCTGCCTTCCCGAGTGCCGAAGAATGGGCGAATGAAGTTCACCCGCAGCGACGCGGTCCGCAGCGGCCGGTCGTCGCGCCCGGCGTTGACCGCCGCCGACGCCACCAATTCGAGCGCCATGGCCGACACCCCGCCGTGCACGATGCCCAGGCTGTTGTTCAGCACCGGATCGGCTAACTGCTGGAGGGCTTTGGCCGAACCACCGCTCTCGGCGACCCGGACCGCCATCCGATCGCTGAGCGTGCCGGGCGGTAGCGGACCGGTAGGGCCGTCGGGGAATTCGGCGAGGTGTCCCGGGGTGCTGATGTAGAAGGAGCGCACCGTGGCGGTGGCCAGCGTCGTGCCCCGATGACTCAACTCGCACAGCCCCAGCGCGACGTCACCCTTGGCGCCGAATGGCCTCGAGATCCCATCCACCGGCACATCGGGCGCCTCGGCGATGACGTCGACCGCATCGGGACGGAGTTCCAGTGAGAGCTCACTGGACACCGTCCACTCGCCCTCGCCGCGACGGTGATGATTTACCAGGCCGCCGACGTGGTCGACCAGCATCGCCAGCGGCGCGACCGTTGGAGACCCGGTCAGCGGATTGACCATCGCACCCGCGGGTATCGACGCGACGCACCCGTCGGGACCGTCCTCGCTCGTCACGATTCCGAAGTGGCCCAGCGGGGTGTTCAGTGGGTGTGACATCGCGATACAGCGTGGCCGGGGACCCCTGGCTATATACCCCCTAGGGGTATATACTCCGCGCCATGACCGCGATCGACCACACCCAGCACCATGCGCCGGCGGAACATGCGGGGCACGGCGACCACGTCTCGGCGTTCCGCCGACTGTTCTGGGTGATGCTCGTGCTCGCCGTCCCGACGGTCGCCATGTCGCCGATGTTCGCGATGATCCTGGGCTACGCCGTGCCGGGGTTCCCCGGCGCGCAGTGGGTGTCCCCGGTGCTGGGCACGGTGATGTACGCCTGGGGCGGCCGGCCGTTCCTGACAGGTGCGGTCAGCGAGATCCGCTCGCGCACACCTGGAATGATGCTGCTGATCGGGCTGGCCATCACCGTGGCGTTCGTGTCCTCGTGGGGCGCCAGTGTCGGCCTCCTGCACCACCAGCTCGACTTCTGGTGGGAGCTGGCGCTGCTGATCGTGATCATGTTGCTCGGCCACTGGATCGAGATGCGGTCGCTGGCGCAGACCACCTCCGCGCTGGACTCCCTTGCCGAACTGCTGCCCGATGAAGCCGAGCGTGTGGTGCGAGCGAACGCCGGAAACAGCGACGCCGGAAACAGCGACGCCGGAAACAGCACGGAGACGGTCGCGCCGTCGGAACTGCGGGTCGGCGACGTGGTGATCGTGCGACCCGGCGGCAGCGTGCCCGCCGACGGCGAGGTCGTCGACGGGTCGGCCCACGTCGACGAGTCGATGGTGACCGGCGAGTCTCGTCCCGTGCGTCGCGGCATCGGTGATCAGGTGGTCGCCGGCACCGTCGCCACCGACTCCGGCCTGCGCGTCAGGGTGACCGCGGTTGGCGACGACACCGCCCTCGCGGGCATCCAGCGCCTGGTGGCCGACGCGCAGAACTCGTCGTCGCGGGCGCAGCGCCTCGCGGACAGGGCGGCGGGCTGGCTGTTCTGGTTCGCGCTGAGCGCCGCGATCGTCACCGCCGTCGTGTGGGGCCTGCTCGGTGAGCCGCAGGAGTCCGTCGTGCGCACCATCACGGTGTTGGTCATCGCCTGCCCGCACGCGCTGGGCCTGGCGATCCCTTTGGTGGTGTCCATCGCCACCGAACGCGCCGCCCGGGGCGGTGTCCTGATCAAGGACCGGCTGGCGTTGGAGAGCATGCGCACCGTCGGCGCCGTGCTGTTCGACAAGACCGGCACGCTGACCAAGGGCGAGCCGACGGTCACCGCGATCGCCACGACGGGCCGCGCAGAGGACGAGGTGCTGGCGCTGGCCGCGGCCGCGGAGGCCGACTCCGAGCATCCACTGGCCCGCGCGATCATCGGCGGCGGCCGGTCGGCGCGGGGTGGCGGTGCCGCGGTCGTCGGACTTCAGTTCGTCTCCGGCGGTGGGGGTCGAAGCCCTGGTTGACGGGCATCGGGTCCGGGTCGGGGGGCCGCGCCTGCTCGACGAGGCCGGGCAGCAGGAGATGCCCGACGTGCTGCCGTGGCGCGACGAGGGCGCGATCGTGCTGCACGTGCTGGTCGACGGCGAGGCGGCGGGCGCGCTCAAGCTGGCCGACGAGGTGCGTCCGGAATCCCGCCAGGCCGTCGACGCGCTGCACCGGCTGGGCATCGAGGTGGTGATGATCACAGGCGACGCCGAGTCGGTGGCGCGTTCGGTGGCCGACGACCTGGGCATCGACAGGGTGTTTGCCGGCGTTCGTCCGCAGGACAAGGCCGCGAAAGTGGCCGAACTCCAGCACGAGGGACTCGGCGGGCGGCGGGGCGGGAAGCGAGGAGTGGCGTTCGTCGGCGACGGTGTCAATGACGCCCCGGCAATCGCGGCGGCCGCCGCGGAGGGCGGGGTGGGCATCGCCATCGGTGCGGGCACCGACGTGGCGATCGCGTCGGCCGGGGTGATCCTCGCCAGTTCCGACCCGCGGTCGGTGCTGTCGGTGATCGAGTTGTCCAAGGCGACGTACCGCAAGATGAAGCAGAACCTCTGGTGGGCAGCGGGATACAACCTGATCTCGGTCCCGCTGGCGGCTGGCGTGCTGGCGCCGATCGGGTTCGTGCTGCCGATGTCGGTGGGCGCGATCTTGATGTCGGTGTCGACCGTCGTCGTGGCCGCCAACGCCCAACTGCTGCGTAGGCTGGACCTGCGGCCCGAGGCGAGCGTGCGTGCTGTTCTCTAAGAATCTGGCTAGGCTTTGTGCAAACCCATGTGAATTGGTCAATGCTGGATGAAGAACTAAACTGGTGTTTCAGCAAACCGAAGACGGAAAGGGCGCTGGAGTGTGACGTGCTTCGCATTATGGCTCCAGACAAATAGCGGCCCCGAAAGACCAACGGGAACAGGGCATTTCGATGGCACGTGCCTCCCGAACCGCCGGTGCCGCAAGCGAGCTCGAAACATCTAGTTAGGCCGTACTAAGTTGGCATGTCACGCAGTGTTTGTCATATCGTTTTCTCCACTTGTGGCGAGTGGGAATTGGGCCGGCGTTCAGTGCTGCACGAAGGAACCCCCCTCGCCGAACGGCTAGAGGCCGACGTCGATGGTTGGCCAGCAGAATCCTCGTTAGGCGTGCGGAAAAGGTAGGTGGGAATGGCGCCCAGCAGTCAAGGGCTGTACAACCCCGCGTTTGAGCATGACGCGTGTGGCGTGGCCATGGTCGCGGACATGCACGGCCGCCGCAGCCGCGACATCGTGGACAAGGCGATCACGGCTCTGGTGAACCTCGAACACCGCGGCGCTCAGGGCGCCGAACCCAACACGGGAGACGGCGCCGGGATCCTGCTCCAGGTTCCCGACGAGTTCCTGCGGGCAGTTGTCGAGTTCGAGCTGCCCGAATACGGCAGCTACGCCACGGGCATGGCCTTCCTGCCGCAGTCGTCCAAGGATGCTGCCGCGGCGTGCGAATCCGTCGAGAAGATCGCCGAGGCCGAGGGCCTCGAGGTGCTGGGCTGGCGCGACGTACCCACCGACGACTCGCCCCTTGGGGCCCTGGCCCGCGACGCGATGCCGACCTTCCGTCAGCTGTTCCTCGCCGGCGCGTCGGGGATGGATCTCGAGCGCCGCGCCTACGTCGTGCGCAAGCGTGCCGAACACGAGCTCGGCACGAAGGGCCCGGGCCAGGATGGGCCGGGTCGCGAGACCGTTTATTTCCCAAGCCTTTCCGGGCAGACGTTCGTCTACAAGGGCATGCTCACCACGCCGCAGCTCAAGGCGTTCTACCTCGACCTGCAGGACGACCGGCTGACCAGTGCGCTGGGCATCGTGCACTCACGGTTCTCCACCAACACGTTCCCATCCTGGCCGCTGGCACATCCGTTCCGGCGCATCGCCCACAACGGCGAGATCAACACCGTGACCGGCAACGAGAACTGGATGCGGGCGCGTGAGGCGCTGATCAAGACCGACGTCTTCGGCGAACAGGGTCTCGACAAGGTCGTTCCGGTGTGTACGCCCGGGGCCTCGGACACCGCGCGCTTCGACGAGGTGCTCGAGCTGCTGCACCTCGGTGGTCGCAGCCTTCCGCACGCCGTGCTGATGATGATTCCCGAGGCCTGGGAGCGCAACGAGTCGATGGACCCGGCCCGGCGGGCCTTTTACGAGTACCACGCGTCGCTGATGGAGCCGTGGGACGGCCCGGCGTCGATGACCTTCACCGATGGCACTGTGATCGGTGCGGTGCTGGATCGCAACGGCCTTCGGCCGTCACGCATCTGGGTCACCGAGGACGGACTCGTCGTGATGGCGTCCGAAGCCGGCGTGCTCAACCTCGATCCGTCGACCGTCGTGAAGAAGATGCGCCTGCAGCCGGGCCGCATGTTCCTTGTCGACACCGCTCAGGGCCGCATCGTGGCCGATGAGGAGATCAAGGCCGAGTTGGCCGCCGAGCTGCCCTACCAGGAGTGGTTGGACGCGGGCCTGTTTCACCTCGACGAGCTGCCGCCCGGCGACTACCTCCGGATGCCGCATCACCGGGTTGTGTTGCGCCAGCAGATCTTCGGCTTCACCTACGAGGAACTGAACCTGTTGGTGGCGCCGATGGCGCGCAGCGGCGCCGAGGCGCTCGGCTCGATGGGCACCGACACCCCGGTGGCGGTGCTGTCGCAGCGGCCGCGCATGCTCTACGACTACTTCCAGCAGTTGTTCGCACAGGTCACCAACCCGCCGCTGGACGCGATCCGTGAAGAGGTGGTGACCAGCCTGCAGGGCACCGTCGGCCCCGAGGGCGACCTGCTCAATCCCAACGCCGACTCGTGCCGCCAGATCACGCTGTCGAATCCGATCCTGCGTAACGCCGAGCTGTCCAAGCTGATGTGCGTCGACCCTGACCACGAGATCCGCGGGCACAAGCACGGCATGCGCGCCGCGGTGATCCGGTGTCTGTACCCGGTCAATCGCGGCGGGCAGGGGCTCAAGGAGGCCCTCGACAACGTCCGCGCCAAGGTGTCGGAGGCCATCCGCGAAGGCGCACGCATCATCGTGCTGTCCGACCGCGAGTCCGACGAGTCGATGGCGCCGATTCCGTCGCTGCTGAGCGTCTCCGCAGTGCACCACCATCTGGTCCGTGACCGGACCAGGACCAAGGTCGGACTCGTCGTCGAGGCGGGCGACGCCCGCGAGGTGCACCACATGGCGTGCCTGGTGGGATTCGGCGCCGCCGCGATCAACCCGTACATGGCGTTCGAGTCCATCGAGGACATGTGCGACCGCGGGGTGATCGCGGATATCAGCAGCGACGCGGCCAAGGCGAACTACGTCAAGGCCGCGGGCAAGGGCGTGCTGAAGGTGATGTCGAAGATGGGGATCTCGACGCTGGCGTCCTACACCGGCGCGCAGCTGTTCCAGGCCATCGGAATCAGCCAGCCGGTCCTCGACGAGTACTTCACCGGCATCTCCTGTCCGGTGGGCGGCATCGATCTCGAGGACATCGCCGACGACGTCGCGACCAGGCACGCGCTGGCGTACCTGGACCGCCCCGACGAGTGGGCGCACCGTGAGCTCGAGGTCGGCGGTGAGTACCAATGGCGCCGGGAGGGTGAGTACCACCTGTTCAACCCGGACACGGTGTTCAAGCTGCAGCACTCCACCAGGACCGGACAGTACGAGGTCTTCAAGGAGTACACCCGGCTCGTCGACGATCAGAGCGAGCGGATGGCCTCGCTGCGCGGTCTGCTGAAATTCCGCGACGGTGAGCGTGCGCCCGTCCCGCTCGACGAAGTCGAGCCCGCGACCGAGATCGTGAAGCGGTTCTCGACCGGTGCGATGAGTTACGGCTCGATCTCCGCGGAGGCCCACGAGACGTTGGCGATCGCCATGAACCGCCTCGGTGGGCGATCGAATTCGGGTGAGGGCGGCGAAGCGGTCAGCCGGTTCGACAAAGACCCCAACGGTGACTGGCGTCGCAGCGCGATCAAGCAGGTGGCCTCCGGTCGCTTCGGTGTGACCAGCCACTACCTCACGAACTGCACCGACATCCAGATCAAGATGGCCCAGGGAGCGAAACCCGGTGAGGGCGGCCAGCTTCCGGGGGCCAAGGTGTATCCGTGGGTGGCCGAGGTGCGGCACTCTACGCCCGGCGTCGGCCTCATCTCTCCGCCGCCGCACCACGACATCTATTCGATCGAGGATCTCGCGCAGCTGATCCACGACCTCAAGAACTCGAATCCACAGGCGCGCGTGCACGTGAAGCTGGTGAGCGAGAACGGCGTCGGCACCGTTGCTGCGGGGGTGTCCAAGGCGCACGCCGACGTGGTGCTGATCTCCGGGCACGACGGCGGCACCGGCGCGACGCCGCTGACGTCGATGAAGCACGCCGGAGCCCCATGGGAGCTCGGCCTGGCCGAAACGCAACAGACGTTGCTGCTCAACGGTCTTCGCGACCGGATCGTGGTTCAGGTCGACGGTCAACTCAAGACCGGTCGCGACGTCGTCGTCGCTGCGCTGCTGGGTGCCGAGGAGTTCGGGTTCGCCACCGCGCCGCTGGTGGTGTCCGGATGCATCATGATGCGCGTCTGCCATCTCGACACCTGCCCCGTCGGCGTCGCGACGCAGAACCCGACGCTGCGTGAGCGCTTCGCAGGCAAGCCTGAGTTCGTCGAGAACTTCTTCCTGTTTATCGCCGAGGAAGTGCGAGAGCTCATGGCCCAGTTGGGCTTCCGCACGGTCAACGAGATGGTCGGACAGGTTTCGACGCTGGACACCACCAAGGCCGCCGAGCACTGGAAGGCCTATAAGCTCGACCTGTCACCGGTGCTGTACGAGCCCGAATCGGCGTTCATGAACCAGGACCTGTACTGCAGCTCGCGCCAGGACCACGGTCTCGACAAGGCGCTGGACCAGCAGCTGATCGCCATGTGCCGCGAAGCGCTGGACTCCGGCACACCCGTGCGATTCTCCACCACGATCACCAATGTGAACCGCACCGTGGGCACGATGCTCGGCCACGAGGTCACCAAAGCCTATGGCGGCCAGGGCCTTCCGGACGGCACCATCGACATCACATTCGACGGCTCGGCGGGCAACAGCTTCGGCGCCTTCGTGCCGAAGGGGATTACCCTGCGCGTCTACGGTGACGCCAACGACTACGTCGGCAAGGGTCTTTCCGGCGGCCGCATCGTGGTGCGCCCATCCGATGACGCACCCGAGGACTACGTCGCCGAGGACAACATCATTGCGGGCAACGTGATCTTGTTCGGCGCCACCAGCGGCCAGGCCTTCATCCGCGGCCAGGTCGGCGAGCGGTTCGCCGTGCGCAACTCCGGCGCACATGCGGTCGTGGAGGGCGTCGGCGACCACGGCTGCGAGTACATGACGGGCGGCAAGATCGCCATCCTCGGTCCGACCGGCCGCAACTTCGCCGCCGGCATGTCCGGGGGTGTGGCCTACGTCTACGACCCGGATGGCAAGTTGGCCGAGAATCTCAACTCCGAGATGGTGGAACTCGAGGGACTCGACGACGAGGGCAGCGAAGATGTGGCGTGGTTGCACGACATAATCCAAGCCCACGTCGACGCCACCGATTCCGCTGTCGGAGCACTCATCCTGAACGACTGGGACAACAACGTGAAGCACTTCACCAAGGTGATGCCCCGCGATTTCAAGCGGGTGCTGGAAGCCATTGCCGACGCCGAGCAGCGCGGTGCGGACGTCGACGAAGCGATCATGGCGGCCGCCGGTGCCTGATCCACGCGGCTTCCTCAAGTACACACATCGCGAGACCCCGCAGCGGCGGCCGGTCCCGCTGCGACTTCGCGACTGGAAAGAGGTCTACGAGGACTTCTCCCATGACACCCTGCGGGAGCAGGCGACCCGTTGCATGGACTGCGGTATCCCGTTCTGCCACAACGGGTGTCCATTGGGGAATCTGATTCCCGAATGGAACGACCTGGTGCGCAACGACCGCTGGCATGATGCGATCGAACGGCTGCACGCCACCAACAACTTCCCCGAGTTCACCGGCCGACTGTGCCCGGCGCCGTGTGAAGGCTCCTGTGTGCTCGGCATCAACCAGGATCCGGTCACGATCAAGCAGATCGAGGTCGAGATCATCGACAAGGCCTTCGAGGACGGCACGGTCGTGCCCCTGCCGCCGGACAAGCTGACCGGCAAGAAAGTGGCAGTCGTGGGTTCGGGCCCGGCCGGCCTGGCGGCCGCACAACAGCTGACTCGGGCCGGGCATGCGGTGACGGTGTTCGAGCGCGCTGACCGCATCGGCGGCCTCCTGCGCTACGGCATCCCCGAGTTCAAGATGGAGAAGCGCCACATCGACCGGCGCCTCGAGCAGATGAGGGCCGAAGGGACGCAGTTTCGGCCGGGGGTCAACGTCGGCGTCGACATCACGGTGGCACAGCTGCGGCTGAACTACGACGCGGTCGTACTCGCCGGCGGCGCGACGGCATGGCGTGATCTGCCGATCCCGGGCCGCGAGCTGGACGGCATCCATCAGGCGATGGAGTTCCTGCCGTGGGCCAACCGCGTCCAGCAGGGCGATGACGTGCTCGACGGCGACGGCCAACCGCCGATCACCGCCAAGGACAAGAAGGTGATCATCATCGGCGGCGGCGATACCGGTGCCGACTGCCTGGGCACCTCGCACCGGCAGGGCGCGGCCAGCGTGCACCAGTTCGAGATCATGCCCCGCCCGCCCGAAGAGCGCGCCGACTCGACTCCGTGGCCGGTCTACCCGCTGATGTTCCGGGTGTCGTCGGCCCACGAGGAAGGCGGCGAGCGCGTCTATTCGGTCAACACCGAGGAGTTCCTCGGCACCGACGGCCGGGTCACGCACCTGCGCGGCCACGAGGTCGAGATGAAGGCAGGCAAGTTCGAGAAGGTCGACGGCAGCGACTTCGAGCTGGAGGCCGATCTGGTCCTGTTGGCGATGGGCTTCGTCGGCCCGGAGCGGGAAGGGCTGCTGACCGATCTCGGTGTCGAGTTCAGCGACCGCGGCAACGTCGCGCGCGACAAGGATTTCGCCACGACGGTTCCGGGCGTTTTCGTGGCAGGCGACATGGGCCGCGGGCAGTCACTGATCGTCTGGGCGATCGCCGAGGGCCGCGCCGCGGCCGCCGGTGTGGACCGCTATCTGATGGGCAAGACCGCGCTTCCTGCGCCGATCGAGCCCACGGCGGTGCCGCAGCGATAGCGGCGACACGCTGCGCAATGGGCGGTATTTGCGTCTAGCTCGCGGGACAGTAGTGGCGATGACGGGCCGCTATCGAGTCCCGCGTGCGGGCTCCGAGCTCAACCGGCGCCACTTTCTGGTGGCGCTGTCGGTCGGCGACCCTCACCGCTGTCGGGCTCGGCCGGTGCACGACCGGCGCGCAACCGCGGGTGGCAGGCGCGGCCGCCGAGGCTCCGCACGCCGCGGCGACCGCACCGGCGGAGGTGTTGCCCCCGCCACCACCATCGGCACGTATCCAGCTGCCGGGCGGTGTCCTGAGCAGTCTGCCGGGTGAAGGAGATTTGCTCGCGCTGACCGTCGATGACGGTGTGAATAGCGATGTGTTGCGGGCGTATACGCAGTTCGCCCTGGACACCGGCGTGCGGTTGACCTACTTCGTCAACGGCATCTACCGGTCGTGGACCGACCATGTCGATCTGTTGCGTCCGATGGTCGATGACGGGCAGATCCAACTCGCGAATCACACGTGGTCGCATCCGAACCTGACCAAGCTCCCCCTGGAAGCGGTCGCCGAGGAGTTTCGGCACAATCACGACTTCCTCTGGAAGACCTACGGCGTTGATGTCCGGCCCTACTTCCGATCGCCGTACGGCGCGAACAACCCGCACGTCGAGAAGGTGGCGGGCGAACTGGGCTATACGACCGACACATTGTGGTCCGGCACGTTGGAGGACCACGAACTGATCCCTGAGGCTGAGATCGTGCGGATGGCCGAGACGTATTTCAATCCCCAGGCGATCGTCATCGGTCACCTCAACCACTTGCCGGTGACGCATGTCTACGGGCAACTGGTCGACATAATCCGCGCGCGCAAGCTCCGTACCGTCACGCTCGATGACGTTTTCCTACGGCCCGGGTAGCATCGCGAACAGTGTCACTTCAGCACCATCAGTCACACCAGAAACAGCAGATGATTTATCGGCGCGCCTCGTACAGTTTGCCAACTCGCCGGTATCTAATGACTTAGCGAGGGCATTGCGCTAGGGTAAGGCCCCGAGCAGCTATCGGTTTCGACGCGGGAGTCATCACTGTGTACCTCAACTCGCTATCTCGGTCACGAGTTAATCGAATCGCCTGGTCATTGTTCCGACACCCCCTGAAGCGCCGCGAATTCCCGGCCAAAGCCGAGCGGCTGATCACTGCGGACGAGCTGCTGCGCTTCGGCGTCTAGCGAACTTCGGCCGCGTCAATTCGGCGGCCGGCAGTCGGCCGACCCATGCTTTGCCGAATCGTTATATTTTCGTTACCGTCAACAAAATTAACTGTCTAGCAGGCCCGATGCCCTGATCTCGTTGGCGAGCGGCTCGAGGACCGCGGGATCGTACGGCGGCGGCAGGTAGATGATGGCCAGATCCAGGCCCTCCTTGCCGAGCGCGGCGGCCTCCTCGACGACCTTGCCGTAGTTGCGTTCGGGGTCCAGGCGAACGTGGGACGACAGCATGATCTCGCGGGGGTCCCGGCCGATATCCGCGCAGTGCCCTGCGAGCACATCGCGCTTGCGGGCGAATTCCTCGGGTGGCCCGCCGACGAAGTTCCAGTGTTGGGCATACCGCGCGGTGATCTTGAGCGTGCGCTTCTCGCCGCTGCCGCCGATGCAGATGGGTGGATGCGGTTGCTGCGGACCCTTGGGCTCGTTGCGCGCGTCCTTGAGTTGATAGAACCTTCCGTCGAACGTCGTCGACTCTTTCGACAGGAGACTCGTCAACACCTCGCAGGCTTCCTCGAACCGATCGAAGCGTTCCTTGATCGAGCCCAGTTCGATGCCGTAGGCGCCGGACTCCTCCTCGTTCCATCCTGCGCCGATGCCGAGTTCCAGACGGCCGTCGGAGACGATGTCCAGCGCGGCGGCCATATTGGCGAGCACGGCGGGGTGGCGGTAGTGGATACCTGTGACGAGCACACCCACCCGCAGCCGCCTGGTCGCCTGCGCCAGCGCAGTCAGCGTGATCCAGCCCTCCAGACATGGCCCGGTGGAGTCCGAGAAGATCGGATAGAAGTGGTCGAAGGTCCAGCCGGACTCGTATACCTCGATGTCGTCAGCGGCCTGCCAGACAGCAAGCATGTCGGACCAGGTGGTGTTCTGCGGGGAAGTCTTGAATGCGAATCTCACTGCATCGAGGCTAGTCCCGGGTTCCTGCCGATGAGTTGTGAGCGCCGGCTTCTATTCGGCTTCGCCGACTCAGGCCTTCTATTCGGCTTCGCCGACTCAGGCGTTCTATTCGGCTTCGCCGAATTCGTTGAACCAGTGCGCCAGCTTGCCACGACGACTCACCGCTCGAAGCCGACGTTCGGCCGCGGCCCGTGTCTTGGTGGTGGTGACGATCAGCAGTTCGTCGCCGATGGCGATGCGGGTGTCGGGCTGCGGGACGAACGTATGCCCGTCCCGGATGATCAGCGTGATCACGCTCGGATCCGGTAGGCGCAGCTCGAGAACCGTGACGTTGTGAAGCCGGGACGGCTCATGCACCGTCATCGTCAGCAGCTCTGCCTCCAGCACGTCGAGCGGCGCAGCCTCGACCTGGATTTCGCGGGTGGCGTCCTTGGGGATCAGCCCCAACCGGTGCGCGAGGAGGCGAAGGCTGGGTCCCTGAACCAGCGTGTACACCACCACCAGGATGAACACGATGTTGAGAATGCGGATGCTGTCCCGCACGCCCGCGACGATCGGGAAGGTCGCCAGCACGATCGGCACGGCGCCCCGAAGGCCGGCCCAGGTTACGAAAACCTGCTCGCGCCAGGGCACCCGGAATCCGACGAGCGAGACGAAGACCGAAAGCGGCCGGGCGACCAACAGCAGAACGAGGCCGATCACGATCCCCGGGATCAATTCGGCGGCCAGGTCACCGGGGTCGACGAGCAGACCGAGCAGCACGAACAGACCGATCTGGGCCAACCAGCCCAGCCCCTCCGCGAACGACCGGGTGGCCGAGCGGTGGGGCAACCCGGTGTTTGCGAGCACGACGGCGGCCAGATACGCCGCGAGGAAACCGCTGGCGTGGGCGCTGCCCGCGGCGGCGAACGCGAGCATGCCAAGCCCGAAGGTGGCCAGCGGATAGAGCCCTGATGCGGGAAGTGCGATGCGGCGCAGGGCGATTGAGCCCACAAAGCCGCACCCCAGCCCGATCGCGGCGCCCGCCGCCAACTCGTAGACGACTTCGGCGAACGCGTGCGCCGCCGACAGTTCCAGCGGAACCACGCTGAACATCAGCACGAGCATGACGGCCGGGGCATCGTTGAATCCGGACTCGGCCTCGAGCAGCCCCGCCACTCGGCGCGGCAGCGGCACGACACGCAGCACTGAGAACACCGCTGCGGCGTCGGTGACGGAGACGACGGCACCGAGCAGCAGGGCCAGCTGCCAGTCGATCCCGAGCAGCAGATGCGCGCCGGCGGCGGTGACCGCCATGCTGACGGCCACGCCGACGGTGGCCAGCGCCCCAGCGGGAGCCAGCACCTTCCGCACGTCGGAGAAACGCGTCGTGAGGCCGCCTTCGACCAGGATGATCGCCAGCGCCACCGTGCCCAGGTGTTCGGCGAGCAGGTAGTCGTCGAAGTGCAGCCCCAGCCCGTCCTCACCGACGATGACGCCGACGCCGAGGAACAGCAATAGGCTGGGCAGCCCGACCCGGCTCGCCGCCCTGGTGGCGACGATGCTGGCCAACAGCACGAGCCCACCGGCCAGCAGCACCAGATACAGCTGCTGCAAGCTCATTTGAGTCGCCTTCTCCGACTTTGTGGGTGGTCTTGACGTGCAGTAAACACCTACCACGGCCACCGAGCGCGGTGGTCAGGTGCGACGATGAACCGGTGTTCCGACTGACGCGGCGAACCACCGAGGAGCCGGGCCGAGTCGATGAGCGCAAGAAGATGCGCGTCGGCATCGCCGGTGCCGGGAAGATCGGCAGGTCGGTCGCCCAGGAACTGCTCGGCTACGGCCACAAGGTGCTGCTGATCGAGCACAACATCAACCACTACGAACCCCACACGGTGCCGAATGCGGACTGGTTGCTGGCAGACGCCTGCGAGCTGACTTCGCTCGAGGACGCGGGGATACATACCTGCGATGTCGTGATCGCCGCGACCGGCGACGACAAGGTGAACCTGGCGGCGTCGCTGCTGGCCAAGAGCGAGTTCGGGGTGGATCGGGTGGTGGCGCGTGTCAATGACATGCGCAACGCGTGGCTGTTCACTGAGGCATGGGGCGTCGACGTGGCCGTCTCGGCACCTGCGGCATTGGTCGCGGCGATCGAGGGCGCCATCGACATCGGCCACGTCGTGCGGTTGATGGAACTACGCCAGGGGCAGGTGAGCCTGGCGAAACTGACGCTGCCCGAGGGAGATCCACTCGTCGGTCAGCGGATGCGGGACCTGCCGTTGCCGGAGAACACCGCGCTGGCCGTCGTGATCCGGGAAACCGGGATCGTGTTCCCGACGCCGGACGATGTGCTGGAGGCGGGCGACGAGATGTTGTTCTTCGCCGGCGGCACCGAGAGCTCAGGTGTCCGCTCTCGTCCAGGGCGCGACGAACCCGCTCGGTGAGCGAGTCCGCCCGCCCGGCTGATCGAAGTGTGTGGACGCGTGGCAGCGACTCCGCCTTCTATCTGATAAATTCTTCAACTTATAGATCAAAGGAAACAGCAAGCTTTCAGGAGAGCCGTGGAGCCGCAGCCGCTGTACAAGCTCAAGGGCGAGTTCTTCAAGACCCTCGGCCACCCGGCTCGCGTCAGGATCCTGGAACTGCTGGCCGACCAGGACCGATCCGTGGGTGAACTGTTGCCCGAGGTCGGTCTTGAATCGTCGAACCTGTCTCAGCAGTTGGGCGTGCTGCGCCGGGCTGGGGTAGTGACCACTCGAAAGGACGGCAACGCGGTCATCTACTCGATCGCCTCACCGGACATTGCCGAACTGCTCGCGATGGCGCGCAAGGTGCTGACCACGGTGCTCAGTGACCGGGTTGCCGTGCTGGCGGACCTCCGCGCCGACGGTGAGCAATGAGCTGGGTCCGCAAGATATTTCGGGTTGGGCGTGTGGTCGAGCCGCCAGGGCCCGCGCCTGAGGTGATGGTCAAACCTCCAGCCGGCGTGCGTGGCTCACTGCAGATTCGCCATGTCGACGCGGGTTCATGCAACGGGTGCGAAGTGGAGATCGGCGGTGCGTTCGGTCCGGTGTATGACGCCGAGCAGTATGGGGCTCGACTGGTCGCCTCTCCCCGGCACGCGGACGCGCTGCTGGTCACCGGTGTCGTCACGCACAACATGGCCGAGCCTCTGCGCAACACCGTCGCGGCCACACCGCAGCCGAGGGTCGTGATCGCCTGCGGCGACTGCGCCCTGCACCGCGGCGTATTCGCCGACGCCTACGGCGTGGCCGGTGCGGTCGGCGACGTAGTGCAGGTCGATGTCGAAATACCGGGCTGCCCACCATCCCCCGACCAAATCGTCAACGCGCTGCGGTCGGTGACCGGGAAGTGACCGTCACGCTTGCCGCCCCGTCGGGGGTTGAGCGAAAGGATGTGTTCCGAAACCTGTTCGGCGCCGTCGCCGGGCTGATCACCGCGGGTATCGGCGCCGTGGGGGTGTGGCTGGGCCTGGTCGGCATCTTCGGCGAGGCACGGCCCGTGAACATCGGCTGGCTGTTGCCCCTGTCCGGTGTGCAGTTGGACCTGGACCCGCTCGGCGGGTTCTTCATGGCGCTGACCGGGGCGGTCGCGGTGCCGGTCGGTGTCTACGCCGTGGGCTATGCCCGGCATCTGAGCCGAATATCCGCAGTGGTCCTGCCGTTGTTGGTCGCGGCCATGCTCCTCGTGCTCGCGGCCGCATCGGTGACGACATTCCTGTTGGGCTGGGAGCTGATGGCTATTTCGTCGCTGGTGCTGGTGCTCGCCGACCACACCCGCGCCGAGGTGCGGACCGCGGCACTGGTCTACGCGGTGATGACGCAACTCGGCTTCGTCGCAGTCCTGGTCGGACTCATGGTGTTGTCGGCCGCGGGTGGCGCCGACCGCTTCGCCGAGATGACCGACGTGCCCGACGGTGTGCGGACGTTGGTCTTTTTGTTGACACTAGCCGGGTTCGGCTCCAAGGCGGGTCTGGTGCCGCTGCACGCATGGCTGCCGCGGGCCCATTCGGAGGCGCCAAGCCCGGTGTCGGCTCTGATGAGCGCCGCGATGGTCAACCTCGGCATCTACGGCATCGTGCGTATCGATCTGCAGTTGCTCGGCCCGGGCCCACGCTGGTGGGGGCTGGCGCTGCTCGTGGTTGGCGGGGTGTCGGCGCTGTACGGCGTGCTGCAGGCCTCCGTGGCAACGAATCTCAAACGCCTGCTCGCCTATTCGACGACAGAGAACATGGGGTTGATAACCCTCGCACTGGGTGCGGCGACAACGTTCGCGAGCTCCGGCGCGTCGGCACCCGCGACCATCGCGACGGCCGCAGCAGCGCTGCACCTCGTCGGCCACGCCGCGTTCAAGTGCCTGGGCTTTCTGGCGGCGGGGTCGGTGCTGGCGGCCACTGGGCTGAGCGACCTTGATCGGCTCGGCGGGCTGGCTCGGCGGATGCCCGCCACCACGACGCTGTTCGGGGTGGCCGCCCTCGGCGCGTCCGGGTTGCCGCTCGGTGCGGGCTTCGTCAGCGAGTGGTTGTTGGTCCAGTCGCTTATCCATGCGGCCCCCGGCAACGACACCGTGGTGTCGTTGACGGCGCCGCTGGCGGTGGGGGTCGTCGCGCTGACTGCAGGATTGGGGGTGGCGGCGATGGTCAAGGCGTTCGGCATCGGATTCCTGGCCCGGCCGCGATCCGAATCTGCTTACGCGGCAAAGGAATCCCCTCACACCATGGTGGTTGGCATGACGGTTGCCGCCGTCGGTTGCGTGCTGATCGGGGTAACCCCGGGTGTGGTGGCGCCCGCGCTGCGCCGGGTGCTCTCCACATTACCGGCCACGACGGCGGTCGACTTCGCCGATTTCGGTGCTGTGGTTCGGCTGCCAGGTGTTGCGGGCTCGATCGCGCCGGGCCTGATCGCGGCGGTGCTATTGATCGCGGTGCTGGCGGCAGTGGTGCTGAGCCAATGGCGATCGTGGCGTCGTCCCCCCGCCGAGGAGCTGCCGCTGTGGGCGTGCGGCGCCGACGACCTGACCGCCCGGATGCAGTACACCGCGACATCCTTCGCCGAGCCGCTGCAGCGGGTGTTCGACGACGTCCTGCGTCCCGATACCGACATCGAGGTCACACCCTTCGCCGAATCGCAGTACATGGTCGAGGCGGTGAGATACCGCAGCCGGATGGTCGATGCCATCGAGGAGCGGCTCTACACGCCGGTGGTGCGGGCCGTGGCCGCCGTGGCGCACCTGCTGCGGTCGGGCGCACACGGGCAGCGTGCACCTTTACCTCGCCTACGGTGCGATCGGCGTACTGATCATGCTGGTGGTGGCCCAGTGAATGTGATGTCCTACGTCGCGGGCCTAGCCCAGCTCGCCACGGTGACCATCGGTGCGCCGCTGGTGGTCGGGCTGATGAGGCAGGTCCGGGCGCGTTGGGAGGGACGCGCTGGCGGCGGAGTGCTGCAACCCTGGCGCGACCTACGCAAACAGCTTGGCAAGCAACAGATCACACCGCACGGCACCACGGTGGTGTTCTCCGCCGCCCCGGCCGTGCTCGCCGGCACGACGCTGATGATCGCCGCGATCGTACCCGTGGTGGCGACCGGCTCACCGCTCGATTCCAGTGCCGACCTGTTCGTCGTCGTCGGGGTGCTATTTCTGGGCACCGTCGCGCTCACGCTCGCCGGAATCGACACCGGCACCTCGTTCGGCGGAATGGGCGCCAGCCGCGAGATAACCATCGCTGCTCTGGTCGAGCCCACGATCCTGCTTGCGGTTTTCGCGCTGTCAATCCCCGCCGGATCGGTTAATCTCGGTGCGCTGGTGACCAACACGATGGAGCATCCCGCTCACGTGGCATCACCGGCGGGCGTGCTGGCGTTCGTCGCCCTGGTCATCGTAATCATCGCGGAGACGGGTCGGCTGCCGGTCGACAACCCCGCGACCCACCTCGAGCTGACGATGGTGCACGAGGCGATGATCCTCGAATATGCCGGTCCGCGACTGGCGCTGGTCGAATGGGCATCGGCGATGCGGCTCACCGTGCTGCTGGCGCTGTTGGCGAACCTGTTCCTGCCGTGGGGGATTGCCGGTTCCGAGCCCACCGCCACTGCCGTCGTCGTCGGGGTCGCCGCCGTCGCCGTGAAGGTCGCCGTGCTGGCGGTTCTGCTGGCCAGTGCCGAGGTGTTCATCGCCAAGCTGCGGTTGTTCCGGGTGCCAGAACTGTTGGCCGGCTCGTTCCTACTCGCCCTGCTCGCGGTGACCGCGGCCAACTTCTTCACGGTGCAGGGACCGACATGACCGACACCAACTTCGTGATTCTCATCGACTTCGCCGCCGGCGGCCTCGTTCTCGCGGCGATCCTCATCGTGTGGCGCCGCGACCTGCGCGCCATCGTGCATCTGTTGGCATGGCAGGGCGTGACTCTGGCGGCGATTCCCATCGTGCGGGGACTGCACGAAGGCGACGCCGAATTGGTTGTAGTCGGCTGCGCCGTGCTGGCGCTGCGCGCCGCGGTGTTGCCGTGGCTGCTGGCCCGGGCGCTGGCCGCCGAACAGGAGGTACAACGGGAGGCGACGCCGCTGGTGAACACCGCCACCTCGCTGTTGATCACCGCGGTGCTGACCGTCGTTGCGTTCGCGATCACCCGCCCCCTGGTGGACCTCGAGTCGGACGCAGTCGTCAACGCGGTCCCCGCAGCGTTCGCGGTGATCCTTATCGCGCTGTTCGTGATGACGACGCGGCGCCACGCAGTATCGCAGGCGTCGGGATTCCTGATGCTCGACAACGGAGTTACAGCGACGGCGTTTCTGCTTACCGCCGGTGTGCCGTTGATCGTCGAGCTCGGTGCGTCGCTGGACGTGTTGTTCGCGGTGCTGATCATCGGCGTCCTGACCGGACGGTTGCGCCGGGCGTTCGGCGGGGCGGACCTCGATCACCTGCGGGAGCTGCGGGACTGATGACCATCTTGATTCTCGCACCCATCGTCGTGCCCGCCGCCGCGGCGCTGGTGAATCTCCTTGTCGGTTGGCGTCGTTGGACAGCTATGTTGTCGGTGAGTTCGGCCGCCACGGTGCTGGTGTGCGGCGTCGTGCTGGCTATGCGCGTGGGGCCCGCTCAGCACGTGGTACTGGGTGGCCTGCTGCGCGCCGACGCACTGTCGGTGACCATGCTGATCGTCATCGGCGTGGTGGCCACCCTCACCACGTGGGCCGGCATCGGCTACATCGGCACCGAGCTCGAGCACGACCACACCAACGCCGGCGGCGCCCGACTCTACGGGGCGTTGACGCTGGGGTTCATCGCGGCAATGGCGTTAGCGGTGTGCGCCAACAACATCGGTGTCATCTGGGTCGCTATCGAAGCCACCACTGTCGTCACCGCATTCCTGGTCGGACACCGTCGCACCCGCACCGCACTGGAGGCGACGTGGAAGTACGTGGTGATCTGTTCGGTCGGCATTGCGCTGGCCTTGCTGGGCACCGTGCTCTTGTACTTTGCCGCCCAGCACGCGGGGGCACCCGATGCGCAGGCACTGAATCTCGACGTGCTCGCCGTCTACGCCGCGGGCCTTGATCCGGGGGTGACCCGCCTGGCCGGCGGTCTGCTGCTCATCGGCTACGGCGCGAAGGCAGGCCTCTTCCCGTTTCACACCTGGCTGGCCGACGCGCACAGCCAGGCTCCGGCACCGGTGTCCGCGCTGATGAGCGGGGTGCTGCTGTCGGTGGCGTTCTCGGTGCTGTTGCGTATCAAGCCGGTCGTCGACGCCGCGACAGGACCGTCGTTCCTCCGTAACGGGCTGGTCGTTCTCGGTCTGGCGACGCTGTTTGTCGCGGCGATGATGTTGACTGTCACCGGCGACGTCAAGCGCATGCTCGCGTACTCCTCGATGGAGAACATGGGTCTGATCGCGATCGCCGCCGCAGCCGGGACATCGCTGGCGATCGCGGCCCTGCTGCTGCATGTGCTGGCGCACGGCGTTGGAAAGACCGTGCTGTTCCTGGCGGGCGGCGAGCTGCAGGTTGCGCACGACTCCACCGCCATCGGCAACATCACCGGTGTCGTGCGACGCTCCCGCCTGGTCGGCGGCTCGTTCGCGGTCGGGCTGATCGTGCTGCTCGGGCTGCCTCCGTTCGCGATGTTCGCCAGCGAACTGGCCATCGCCCGTTCGCTGGCCGACGCCGACATGGCCTGGGTGCTGGCCGCGGCGATGCTGTTGGTGGCGATCGCTTTCACGGCGTTGGCGCGAAATTCGGGAAGAATGCTGTTCGGTACCGCAGCCGCGGATGCACCCGCGATCGCCGTGCCCGCGTCCGTCGCGGCGGCGCTGCTGGTGGGCGTGGGCGCCTCGGTGGCGCTCGGCATCACGGCAGGCCCGCTCACCGGTCTGTTCACCGCCGCGGCGGATCTGCTCGGAGGTCTGCCGTGAGCCACTCTGTCCGGCATCGGATTTCCCGGGATGCGCTCGGGGACAAGGCTGAAGAACTCTTCCGGTCCGGGTTTCGGCTGGCGTTGGTGGCCGCGCACGACGACGGCGGCGCGCTGCGAGTGGTGTATCTGTTGCTGGCCGCCCGGCCCGATCGCCGGGTCGAAATTGAATGCGTGCTGCCGCCAGGTGATCCGGTGCTGCCGTCGCTGGCCTACATGTCCTTTCCAGCCGGTCGGTTCGAGCGGGAAATGGCGGATCTCTACGGTATTCGGCCCGCCGGGCATCCGCGGCCTCGTCGGCTGGTCCGGCATGCACACTGGCCGGAGGACTGGCATCCCATGCGCCGAGACGCTGGACCCGCACCAGGATTCGAGTCCGCCGGCAGTTTTCCGTTCGTGACTGTCGAGGGCACCGGCGTGTACGAGATTCCGGTGGGGCCTGTGCACGCAGGGTTGATCGAACCGGGACACTTCCGGTTCTCCGTCGTCGGCGAGACCGTGCTGCGGCTCAAGGCACGGCTCTGGTTCGTGCACCGTGGACTGGAGAAGCTGTTCGAGGGCCGGCCCGCCACAGCGGGGGTCACCTTGGCCGAACGGGTCAGCGGTGACACGTCGGCGGGTCACGCGCTGGCGCATGCGCTGGCGGTCGAGGATGCTCTCGGCGTCACACTGCCCGACGAAGTGCACAGGCTACGGGCATTGGTCATCGAACTCGAGCGGCTCTACAATCACGCCGCCGACCTTGGCGCGTTGGCCAACGACGTCGGCTTTGCACTCGCCAATTCACATGCGCTGCGGATCCGAGAAAGTCTCTTGCGCCTGAACGCCACGGTGACCGGTCACCGGCTGCTGCGGGGAGCGATCCATCCCGGCGGTGTCGAGTTGCGGAGGCTGCCCGACCCGGCGATCCTGCGCGAGATCGCCGCCGACCTCGCCGAGGTGGCTGACCTTACGTTGCGAAACAGCGTCGTCTACGACCGCTTCGCGGGCACCTCGGTGCTCTCCGGCGACGACGCGCGCGCACTCGGATGCCTCGGCTATCCCGCCCGGGCCAGTGGGCTGCGTACCGACGCCAGGATCGAACACCCGACGACCACATTGCCCGTGATCGCGGTCGGCGCCACCGACGGAGATGTGCTCGCCCGCTACACAGTCCGGCGTGACGAGTTCGCCGCATCCGTCGAACTGGCATGCGAGCTCGTCGAATCGCACAGCGGGCCGATCGAATACCGGACGCACTGCGATCACCGCTCCGAGGCGTCCAGCGGCGTCGGCATCATCGAGGGTTGGCGCGGCACCATCGTGCACCGCGTCGAGGTCGACGCCGGCGGGAACTTCACGCGGGCCAAGATCGTCGACCCGTCGTGGTTCAACTGGCCGGCGTTGCCGGTCGCGATGTCCGACACGATCGTTCCGGACTTTCCGCTGACCAATAAGAGCTTCAACCTGTCCTACGCCGGAAACGATCTGTGATATCGCGGTGAGTTCTGGCCGCCGCGCCGGTCAGTACGGGCATGATCGATTTGACTTCAGCCTGCCGACGCACAGCCCAGGTGTTGGCGAACGTGACCGACGATCGGCTGACCGCATCTACCCCGTGCGAAAAGCTGCCGGTCGATGAACTGCTGGCACACGTCGGTGGCCTTGCCCTGGCGTTCACCGCGGCGGCGCGCAAGGACTTCGGCCCGCTGACCGATACACCCCCGACTTTCGATGCAGCGCTCGACGATGACTGGCGCACCGCGTACCCGCAGCGGCTCGCGGACTTGGCCGCGGCGTTCGGCGATCCGGCGGCCTGGCAGGGCATGAGCAGAGCCGGTGGTGTCGACTTTCCCGGCGAGGTGGCGGGAATGGTCGCCCTAACGGAAGTGGTGGTGCACGGCTGGGATCTGGCGCGGGCCACCGGCCAGCCCTATGACGTCGACGCCGCCACCGCCGACGCGGTGTTGACGCACGTCGCGCAGTTCGCCGCCGAGGAACCGGTCGAGGGTCTGTTCGACCGTGCGGTGCCGGTCGGCGACCACGCGCCGGTGTTGGACCGGGTCGTCGCGATGACCGGTCGAGACCCTGCATGGCGCACGCCCTGACCGGGCACACTGAAACCATGGATCCGGTGACCGCCCTGCGGCAGATTGCCTATTACAAGGACCGGGCGCGTGAGGATCCCCGCCGGGTGATGGCCTACCGGAACGCCGCCGACATCGTCGAGGCGTTGTCGGACGCCGAGCGTGAGCGGCACGGCGCGGCCAACAGCTGGCAGTCGCTGTCCGGGGTCGGGCCCAAGACCGCGAAGGTCATCGCGCAGGCATGGGCCGGCGCCGAACCCGATGTGCTTGTCGAATTGCGCTCGAACGCAGCCGATCTCGGTGGCGGCGACATTCGCGCCGCCCTGCGCGGAGATCTGCACGTGCACTCGAACTGGTCCGACGGTTCGGCTCCGATCGAGGAGATGATGCTGGCTGCAAAGGCACTGGGCCACGAGTACTGCGCGCTGACCGATCACTCGCCGCGCCTGCGCGTCGCCAACGGCCTGTCGCCCGAGCGGCTGCGCGAGCAACTCGACGTGATCGACGAGATCCGTGACATGGTCGCGCCGATGCGCATCCTCACCGGCATCGAGGTGGACATCCTCGATGACGGTTCGCTCGATCAGGAGGACGAGCTGCTGGAGCGGCTCGACGTCGTCGTGGCAAGTGTGCACTCCAAACTGTCCATGGATGCACCGTCGATGACCCGTCGCATGCTCAAGGCCGTGGCCAATCCCCATACGGATGTGCTCGGCCACTGCACGGGGCGACTGGTCACGGGCGGCAGGGGCGTGCGGGCCGAGTCGAAATTCGATGCGGAGAAGGTGTTTACGGCGTGCCTCGAGAATGGCACCGCGGTCGAGATCAACTCGCGTCCCGAACGGCGTGACCCACCGACGCGCCTGTTGAACCTCGCGCTCGAGATCGGCTGCCTGTTCTCCATCGACACCGACTCCCACGCGCCGGGTCAGCTGGAGTTCCTCGGCTATGGTGCTCAGCGCGCGCTCGACGCGAAGGTGCCCGTCGAACGGATCGTCAACTCCTGGCAGGCGGAGCGGCTGTTGGAGTGGACGGCCACCTAGTCGGGTAGGTGCGGCATTTCCAGACCCGGATCGCGACCAAGCTCGGCCCACACGTCTGGGCCCACGCGCAAGCTGGGGATAGGGGACACACCGCGGGTGACGGCGGCGTTGCCGTACCGCTTGCGCACCTGATCGACGGCGTCGTCGAGCGCGATGGTGTCCGCGGGTCCCCTGCTGACGCGTGGGCCCACCTCGAAGGGAAGTTCGAGCTGCTGCGCGCCCTCGCGGTCGATATTGGACACCGCGAAACCGACGAGGGTCAGTCCCCGCTCGGCGATCAGCGGGGCGGCTGCCGCTACGAGCGAGCGCGCGGTGTCGAGGATCATGTCCGTCGACGCAGTCGCCCGCGGCATGGTGTGCGATCTCGTGACGCGGCCGAAATCGTCGAATCGCAGGCGCAGCACCACAGTTCGGCCGGTCCGGCCTGCCTTGCGCATGCGGCGGGTGATCCGGTCGACCAGATTGATGACCACGGCGTCGACCTCGGCCGCTGACATCGTGTTGCCGCGCCGGCCAAGCGCGCGCTGGGCGCCGACGGAACGGCGGCGCACACCCGTCACCACCCGGCGCCGGTCGATGTTGCGGGACAGCGCGAACAGCCGATAGCCCATCGCCCCGCCGACGAGCGAACCCAGCGTCGACTCGGACAGTTCGGCGACATCGGCCACGGTCTCGATGCCGTGCGCGCGCAGCTTCTCGGCCGTCTTGGCGCCGACACCCCACAGCCGTCGCACCGGCAGCGGATGCAGGAAGGCGAGTTCACGGTCGGGCGGCACCAGGAGCAGTCCGTCGGGCTTCGCTTCCTGGCTCGCGACCTTGGCCAGAAATTTCGTCCTGGCGATGCCGACGGTGATGGGAAGACCGACGCGGTCACGCACCGCCGCACGCAAGTGCGCGGCGATCTCGACCGGCGTGCCCGACACCCGCAGCAGGCCGGAGACGTCGAGGAAGGCCTCGTCCACGCTCAGCGGCTCGACGACCGGTGAGGTGTCGTGGAAGACCTCGAACACGGCGTGGCTGGCGTCGGAGTACGCCGACATCCGGGGCGGCACGACGATGGCGTGTGGACACAGCGCGCGGGCCTGGCGGCCGCCCATCGCGGTCCGCACGCCGTAGGCCTTGGCTTCGTAGCTGGCGGCGAGCACGACGCCGCCGCCCACGATCACCGGCCGTCCGCGCAGCTCGGGGTCGTCACGCTGCTCGACCGACGCGTAGAAGGAATCGAGGTCAGCGTGCAGGATGCTCGCGGCCGACGGCTGAGCCGTCGATCCAGCCTCTGACACGAACATATGTTCGCATCGAGATCTGACTAGTGAGGCGCCTTGCCATAGATGCTGGTGACCCAGATGTGGGCCAGGGTGTCGACGATGCGCTCGCGGGCGATCGAATCCTTTTCGGCGGCGTGTGCGGCGAACATCGTCCGTTCGTTCATCAGATTCAGCGCGATCGCGAGGTCCCTGGCGGGGATCGTCTCGGGGGCGGCGCCGCGCGCGCGCTCGGTCAGGATCGAGTCGGCGGTGTAGTCGATCCACTTCTTCATGAACGTCGACCACATGGAAGCCACCTCGGCGTTCGTCGGTCGCGCGGCGGAACCGGCGATCATCACGGGGCGGTGCGCGGCGAACGATTCGAACAGCGCGTTGATGGCGCGCCAGACTCCAGCGGGGTCGACGCCGGTGTCCATCGGTCCCAGCGCCCTATCGGCCCTTTCGTCGGCCTCTCCGATGATCCGATCCAGCAGGGTCAACAGCACCGCGTCTTTCGACGGGAAATAGAAATAGAAGGTCGGCCGCGAGATACCGGCGCCCTTGGCGAGGTCGTCCACCGAAATTTCGGCGAGTGGGCGCTCGCCGAGCAATCGTTCGAGGGTTTCGAGAATCGCCAGCTCACGGTCGTCGCCGGAGGGCCGTGCGGCGCGGCGGCCGCGCACTGCGCGGGGCTGACTGGCGGTGGTCACGTGACATGACTTTACACGGTGTCGAGTTACTCAACACACCGTTGACTATCTCGACACGGCGTTGATACGCTCCGGTACCATGAGCGAACACCTCGATGTGGTCATCGTCGGCGCCGGCATCTCCGGCATCAGCGCCGCCTGGCACCTGCAGGACCGCTGTCCGACCAAGAGCTACGCAATCCTGGAGCGCCGCGACAATCTCGGCGGCACCTGGGACCTGTTCAAATACCCCGGTATCCGCTCGGACTCCGACATGTTCACCCTCGGGTTCCGGTTCAAGCCCTGGACGTCGGAGAAGGCCATCGCCGACGGGCCGTCGATCATGGCCTACCTCAAGGACACGGTCGCCGAGTACGGGATCGACAAGCACATCCGATACGGGTCCAGGGTGGTGTCCGCCGACTGGTCCGACGAGGACAACCTCTGGACGGTCCGAATCGACCGCGGCGGCAAAGAGGAGACCATCACCGCGTCCTTCCTGTTCGCGGCCAGTGGCTATTACAACTACGACCAGGGCTACACGCCCGAATTCGCCGGGTCCGGCGACTTCGAGGGCACCATCATCCACCCGCAGCACTGGCCTGAGGATCTCGACTACTCCGGTAAGAAGATCGTCGTGATCGGCAGCGGCGCCACAGCGGTGACCTTGATTCCCGCGCTGGCGGATTCGGGCGCCGGGCATCTGACGATGCTGCAGCGCTCGCCGACCTATATCGGTGCACTGCCCGATGTGGACCCCTTCACCGTGCGGATGAACAAGACGCTGCCGGAGAAGCCGGCCTATGTGGTGAACCGCTGGAAGAGCATCCTGATGCAGGCCGCGCAGTACCGCATCTCGCGGCGGTTCCCGAAGTTCATGCGCAAGACGCTGATGACGATGGCCGAACGGCGACTGCCGCAGGGTTACGACGTGCAGAAGCACTTCGGTCCCAAGTACAACCCCTGGGACGAGCGACTTTGCCTGGCGCCCAATGGGGATCTCTTCAAGACGATCAAGGCGGGTAAGGCCGACGTCGTCACCGACACCATCGAACGCTTCACCAAGTCCGGCATCATGTTGGCGTCCGGGCAAGAGCTCGAGGCCGACATCATCGTCACCGCAACGGGTTTGAACCTGCAGCTCTTCGGTGGGGCGGTGATCGCCCGCAACGGCGTACCGATCGAACTGAACGACACCATGGCGTACAAGGGCATGATGCTGACGCATATGCCGAACATGGCATTCACCGTCGGCTACACCAACGCGTCGTGGACGCTGAAGGCCGACCTGGTCTCCGAGTTCGTGTGCCGTGTGCTGAACTACATGGACGCCAAGGGATTCGACACCGTTGAGCCGCAGCATCCCGGCAACAAGGTCGACGAGCGTCCGCTGATGGACTTCACCCCGGGTTACGTGTTGCGTGCGCTGGATTATCTGCCGAAGGCCGGCCATGTCGCACCGTGGCGACTCAAGCAGAACTATCTGTTGGACCTGCGTCTGATCCGGCGCGGCAAGGTCGACGACGAGGCCCTGCACTTCAGCAAGCACCGCACGCGGGTGGCTGCTTCGGCGTGACCTCAGCTCGCTTCGGCGGGTGGGTCGGGGTCGGTGCGTAGTAGGTCTTCGGGGTGATGGGCGTGGTTGATGTCGGTGTGGCCGGGTCCGCAGGCGAAGTACAGCATGTCGGCGTCGGTGGGTCCGCCGGCAGCCCAGTCCACGGCGTGGTGGACCTCGCTGTGATAGCCCGGCGCGGTGCAGTCGGGTCGGGTGCAGCCGCCGTCGCGCGAGTAGCAGATGATGCGCTATCGGTGTGTGGCAATCTTTCTGGCGGCCCAGATACGGCGGGCGGTCGCTGTGGTCGTCGAACACGGCCAGGTAGTGGATGGCGTCGGTGGCCATCCGGATCAGGTCACGCATCGGCAGCGCGGTGTCCCCTCCGGTGCGCGCCGGTGCGGGCATCGGAATGTCAGGATCATTCACGGCGTGGGCGGCCTGGTTGAGTTCGGCCAGGGTGGTGCGCGCGATCACCGTGACGGCATGACCCGCGATGTGACCCCAATGCGGCTGAGGCGATCGGCTTTGAGCCGAGAATGATCCTCATGGCAGCGCTGTGAGCCGCTGCGGTCATCCGCTGTTCCTCGAGGGTGCCGTCGGGCAGGTGGCGGCCCGGGGCGCACCGCGGCGGTGGCGGCCTCCACATAGCAGCGGGTTTCGGGGTCGATCCAGCCCGACAGCCGTGACATCCCATCACGGCCCTGCGGGCCCAGCAGCATGCCGCGGCGTCGGGCGCGGTCGGCTTCGTCGAAATCACCGTCGGGTTAACAGGTCGTCGATCCGATGGCGGCGGCCTTGACGATCTCTGCGTCGCTCTTGACCGCTTCACGGACCAGGCTGGCCTCGACGTCGGCCCGATCATCTATCGACACGCACGAGGGCAGCTTGTCCATCGCCGTGCAGATGACGCGCAGGTGATCCTGTCCCAGCGCACCGCGGCCACCGCGTCGGCGACCGGCGGCAGTTCCGCCGCCAGCGCCGGACCGCTGAGTTGACGCCGCGGCGAGATCCGGGCGCCGACCTTCATGCGGCGTTTGATCTCCTTGGCGGGATGCGCAACCGCGCCCACAGACTGTCGATCAACCCGGCCACCAACCCGACCTCATCGGGCGGGTCGGCGATCTGAGCGAACACCCGATACATCAGCCCGCGATTGGTGCGCTCCTGGGTCTCCAGCCGCTCAGCCATCTGCACCCGAAACGCATTGCCCACCTCGTCAGACGACGTTGAGCGCAGCACCGCATGGGCGTCATCGATCGCGTCGAGGGCAGCACAAATACGCTCCCGCGCCGCCGCCCCAGTGACGAATCCGCCCACACCACAACGCTAAAGACACCCACCCGCACGCAACCCCCATTGGGGATGAATGCCTGCAATTTGTCAGTGCAGTCTGGTAGTGCGATCAGCCACCGACGACGACGATGCCGTCGTCGTCGCTGTAGGCAACGTGACCTGGGACGAACACCACGCCACCGAACTCGACGGCTGTATTTCGCACGCCCTCACCGGTTTTCGTACTCTTACGCGGATTTGTGCCGAGCGCTTTGATACCGATGACAGTGTGCGCAGCGTGGACGAGTCCCGTACCGCACCGTTGATGATGAGGCCGCCCCAACCGTTGTCGATCCCGATGCCCGCGATCACGTCGCCGACGAGGGCCGCATGCAGTGAGCTGCCACCGTCGATCACCAGGACGCCACCGTTACCCGGCTCCGACAGAACGGATTTCAGCAGCGCGTTGTCCTCGAAGCATTTCACCGTCGTGATAGGTCCTGCGAATTGCGATCGGCCGCCGAACTGGCGCAGTTGCAGATCGCAGCTGCGGACGTCGGGGCCGATGTCGTCGACGAGGTCAGCGGTGGGGCGCGGTTCGATAGTCACCGCTTGATGCTAGGCGTAGCTGGCCACCACGATGTCGTGGACGAACTGCGTCAAGCCGGGCTCGACGTCGTCGTAGTAGCGGGTGAATCGCTCGTCGGGCAGGTACGTCTGCGCCAGACCGACGTGCATTTCGGCGCTGCAGTCGTAGTATCGCGCGATCGCGGCGCGGCGTCGGGCGGCCAGATCGTCGGCCTCCGTCGAGCCGGGTTCGACGCCAGTCCGCTTGGCTTCGGCGAGCGCCCGTAACAGCACATCCCCTTCTACCCCCTTCTGCCTTGATGTCGATCCAGTCCTGCTTGGTGAACTTCGAAACCCGCTGGCGGGACTGCTTCCACGCGTCGGTGCGCCCAGCGCTCCCGGGCCTCCTCGGCGGCCAGCTGAATGCCGCTGTGGTGTGCGCTCATGAGCTCCTCCACTGCCTTGATGGTGTGCTGCAGCCGATCGGACTGCTGAAGCAGCAGCCGGTGCTGCCGTCAGGCGCGCGAGTACGTCCGCGCCGCCGTCGTCGAGCAGCGCACCGATCTCCTCGAGTCGCAGCCCGACCGCGCGGTACACGAGCACCACGTGTAGGCCTTCGATGTCGGCATCGGTGTACCCGCGGTACCCCGCGGGGGGTGCGCACGCTCGGCACCACCAGACCGATGTGGTCGTAGTGGTGCAGGGTGCGCACGGATACGGCCGTGAGGGCGGCTACCGCGCCGACGGTCTTGGCGTCCATAACGCCACTATCGACCCTGACGTCGCGTAAGGGTCAAGCCCGCTCGACTCAGCTGTCGCCGGAGCCTCGGCGGGCCAGCAGCACCACCAGAATGGCCAGCACGCCGGCCGCAATGGCCGCGGCGATCGGCAGCCGCGACGGTTCGGGCCCGATCAACGGCACCGGCGCCGGCCCGGACGCCGGATTGTTCGCGCTGGCGACCGTGGCTTTCGCCTTGGCTGCGGCCTCCTTCGCCGCCGAGGTGAGGTCGCCGTTGGTGTCCGCCAGCTTCGGTGCTGCCGGCGTCTTCTTGGCTGGTGCCTTCTTGGCGGGTGCCTTCTTCGCGGCTTTCTTCGCGGGAGCTTTCTTCGCTGCCTTGGCTGGTGCCTTCTTGGCCGGCGTCTTCTTGGCCGGCGCCTTTTTCGCGCTGCCTTGGCCGGTTGCTTCTTCGCCGGGGGCGGTGGCGCGGCTGACTGCGGGTCGGGACGTCCAGCTACCGGGGGACTCGCCGGGGGTGGCTGGGGTGGGGCCGACGCAGTCCCCGGCGGGGGCACGGGCGGCGGCGTGGACTGCGGCCCTTCATCTGGTCGGTCCTGCTGGTCTGCCATCTGCTGCTCCTTTGCAGTGTCTCGTCTCCGCGTATCCGGCGTGAGCGTCGGTAACCGGCAGTGGCCCCCATCATGCCAGGTCGGATATGGCGCTAACCGGTGGTGGCCAGTCCGGCTGCCATTGCCAGCGCCACGGCCATCACCGCCAATTCGACGAACGACCGTGATCGCGACACCACAGCGGGGGTTCGGTGGGTTCGCGCGGCTGGCAGCCAGATCGTGCGGTTTCGCCAGCCCAACAGCACCAGCACCGCGGCCAATGCGATCTTCGCCGACACCAGCCGGCCGTATCCGGTGGCGTACAACTGCCCAGGTGACGCGATCCGGTCCAGCGCCCCCACCGCGCCGCCGAGCAGGAGCGCCAGCACACACCACAGCGACAACTGGGAGAACCGCGGTAACACCCGGGCCCACTGACCACGGTGCTCGACCGTCAGCACCAGGCCCGCCAGCGCGCCGCACCACAGCGCCGCTGCCAGGATGTGAACGGCCACCGCCACGCCGCCCAGAGCGCTGTCGAAGAAGTGGCCCGTCATCAGCCTTGCTGTAACGCCCACCGCGGCGAGCCCGGCGACCACCAGGTTGACCGGCGCGGTCCGCGGCGCCATGAGAGTGACCACGCACAGCGCTGCGGCCGCCGCGACACCTAGTGTGCCCGCGCGCCCCGCCGCGGTATCGAACGCGAAATCGAGGGTCGTCGTTAGGTCCAGTCGCCAGGCGGGCGCCGCCGCGGCCTGTGCGGCCGCCGCGATCACCCGGCCGAGCTCGGCCACCAGCCATAGGGCACCGGCGATGGACAACGGCGTGGTGGCGCGCCCGATGAGTTCACCTCGGTACCGCTCGTCATCGAGCATCGGCACGACCGCCAGCCCAAGGCAGACGACCGCCGCGCAATCGGCGACCGCACGCACCATCGTCACCGGCAGCGAACTCTGGGGGTACGCCAGTGCCCATGCCGCGACGGATGCGGCGAGCACCACCAGAGCTCCGCCGGCCAGCGCCGTACGACGCGTCACGTCCGACGCCGCGCCGCCCACACAGCGCCGGCGACGATGATCACCGCGGCGCCGACGTAGAAGGGCCACACCGGAATACCGTCGGATCCCTCGGAATTGCCTCCTGCTTCGGCGGCCGGAGCCCTCGGTGGTTCGGCGGCAGGTGGCCCTGACGCGCCGCTACCCGCCACGGTCAGCTGAAACGACCACGAGCCCGTGACGACATGGCCGTCGGCCGACGTCGCCCGATAGTTCACGGTGTAGGTGCCGGCCGGGCCGAGGGGACGCACGCCGACACTGATGACGGCGCCGTCTACCTCCGGTTCGCCGGTGGACCACAGGTTGCCGTCGGGACCGACCACCGTCATCGCCGCGAACTGCGGTTGCATCGCCTCGTTGAATGTCGCGCTGACCTTCGGTGGGCCTTGGGACAGCGAGGCGTTCTCGGCGGGGTCGGACGCGATGCGGGCCGCATGCGCTCCAGCGACACCGGCATTGCCAAGCATCGCCACGGCAAGCCCGAACGACAGAACGGTCACGGCGACAAGGTGTTTCATGACCGCCGCCTGGTGAGCAGTGTCCCCGCGAGCGCGACCGCGGCGACCGTCAGCGCGCCGCCGGCGAGCCAACGAGCGGAGCTGTCGGTCGCCGATGACTTAGCGGTAGGGGTGTGGTGCTCGTCGGCGCCGGTCGTCGTCCCGCTCAAGGTGAGTGCCGGGGCTGGGTATTCGGGCTCGCTACCGTCGGGTAGCGGCGGCTGATCCCAGCGGACCACGGTCCCGTCGGAGTACGTCTGCGTGGTGGGAAAGCCGACGCTGTCTCCCTCGGGCAGTTTGACCGATATCCGGAACAGCGCGAACTCCTCGGGCGAGATGCCCGTGCCGGGCGCCGCCGTCCAGGTGACGGCGGAGACGGTTCCCGCGGTGGTGGCTCGGTCCAGGCGGGCTGTCCAGCCCGGCATGACCTCGGTGCGAGCCGACGCGACGTCTGGCAGGTCTACCTTCAATTGCGTTGTCAAAGCCCCGGTGTCAGATTCCCCCGGCACCCGGAAGGTGACGACCGCCGTTTGTCCCGGCGATGCGTTGTCGGACTCGGCGTGGACGTGGGCCGACGCGGAAGCGGTACCGGTGAGCAGTCCGATGGACACCGTCGCACCGGTGACGGCGACGGCGATCAGGGGGCGCGAGGCCACCCCAGAAGTGGATCTCATTCGTTTGTGCTTTCTTGTGTCGTTGGGATCGTCGGTCAGCGGGCGAGGCTGACGGGCGGTCCCCGATGCGACATCGAAGCAGCAATCAGGAGCGCAGAGCGCAGGGGCTGATCGGCCCGGCGACGGATGGCCGCGGGCCGCGCGCCCACGCTGCAGGCGACGCGGACAACCGCGCGCACGGTACGTGAGAGCGCACGCCACAGTCGCTCGCCGGCGCCGATGAGGGTCGCACCCACGACGATCGCCAACAGGTGCGCGACAAGCATCGCGGCGGCGGGCGGGGCGGCCGAACCCGAGTGGTGATGGCCGGCGACGCTGAGCAGCACGTGACCGAGCATTTGACCGGCGGCAAGCAAACCCATCAGGTACCAAGGTGAGCTGGCGCGCGACTTGGTGGTGGCCAAGGCGCCAACGGTCGCCGCGAGGACCGCGAGCGACACCGTCGCCGCCCCGTTCGGCAGCACACCGCCCCCTGCCCCATGGGCGGCGGCAGCGAGGGCGGCGGTCAACAGTCCCGTCATCACACCGCGAATGCGGTCAACGGGCCCGGCCGCCTGCGTGCGCATGTCAGGCCAGGCCGAGGCGCGCCATCAGGTCGGCGTCGATGCCGTCCAACTGCTTTGCGATGGCGGCGTGGGCGGAGCGGCGCTGCGGCACCGGCATGTTCTCGGCGGCGGCGACCGCGGCCGACAGATCGCTGAGGCGCTCAGTGATCGCCGCGACGAACCGCTTCGTCTCGGTGTCCTTGGGCTTCTTGTCAGCGACGAGACGCAGTGACTGCTCGGCACCGGCGATCCGAGCCGACAGCTCTGCGCCGTGGCCGGAGAACTGGCCGAGCTGGGTCAACGGGACACCCAGCCGGTCCGCACGCCGTTCGTCGACGTATCCGCGGGCCGCGATCGAGGCGCGGTAGACCAGGGGCACGACAACTGGCGCGAGAAGGCGGCTGACCGTCAGCACTCGGCGAATTCTGGTGGGGGAGAACAACTTACCTTCGCGCGCGGCCTTCAACTGCAAATCGGCGACCTTGAGCGCGGCCCGATCGCTTTCACGTTGCGCCCTCAGCTGGGCCTTGAGTGCGTTCGTTTCGGCCCGGTGGTCGGCCTTGATACGACGAGCTTCGTTCTTCGCCGCCAGTTTGGCCTCGAGCTTGGCCTTCGCCTTGATGGCGCGGGCCTCGGCCTTTCGGGTAGCGCGGGTTTTGCGCTTGAACAGGCTCATCCCAGCTGTCTCCCGGTCGCGTTGTCGGTGCAGCACAACACTATCGTCCGGTGCGTTTGCCGCGGACGTGGCCCGACGCCGAGCCGGCCCGGCACCCCCGCTCGGCAGCACCGGATGTGGCGGGAATTCTGATACCCACTGCTTTGGCCGGGCAGATCGGGGTTCCGCCGGGCGAGGCCGGACATGCGGTAGCGAACGGCGGAGCCGCAAGATTTGTTAACTGAACTGACGAGGAAGTGCTGCCGCGGCGGCGCGGACGGCGCATAGTGGACTCGTTGAAAGGGGGATATGTATGGCTGCCAGCCGCAGTGTCACCCGCGCCGTAGGTGCGGTTCTGGACCTCGCCCCGCGGCAGGGAGAGGTTTCGCTCATCCGGCTCGTCGACGCGGTCAGCGAGGACAGGGGTCGTCCGATCGAGTTGACGACCGCCGATCTGCCGCCTGGGGTGTGCGGGCAGTGGCGTCAGTACGGCGATCGCGACGTGTTCTTGATTCAAAAGGGTCTGCCGGCCTGGGACCGCACCCTCGCACACGAGCTCGGGCATTTGGTCCTCGGGCACGATGGCATGCCGGTTGTCGAGGCCGCCTTCGAGAACACCGAGTTCGCCAGCTCTGACCTGATCGGCTACATGCTCAATCAGCGGACCGGCTGTATGGGACCTAACGGTGAGGACGCGGAGCAGGAGGCCGAGGACTTCGCGGCACTGCTGCTGTACCGGTTGGGTCGGTTGCCCTCCGATCGCGCCTCCATCGTCCAGGTCCGGCTCGGAGAGGCGTTTGGTTGATCATCTGGGTGATCGCCGGTCTGCTCGGACTGGCCACCGGACTCCGAATCGGATGGGCGCTGGTCAACAAGCAGTCTCTGGTGAGCACCGCGATGATCGTCGCGCTTGGAAGCCTTGGGCTGGTCGCTGCACTGAATTGGCAGCCACTCACACTCCTGATCGACGCCGTGCTGCGCTGGCCCAACATCTCGATGGGTCTGTCTCAGGTCGCGCTGGTCACGTGCGCGGCGGGCAGCTGCGTGATGATCACCACCGCCGCATCCGGGCGTAAGCCCGCCACCATCCGCAAGGTCGCCATAGCCCAGTACACGGTGGCGGCCGTCATCGCCGTGGTCAGCCTGGTGGCCTTCTTCTCTGCCGCGCAGCAGCCGGAAATGGCGCCAGAGGAGTATCTGCGGCGCAACCTCACCTCCGGCGGCAACTCCCTGCCGTGGCTCTTGCCGCTGCTGTATGTGCTGCTGGCGTTGACATTGGTGTCGTGGGCCGGTCTGCGCTACTCCAACCGCAGCCGTCGTGGCCGCGCGCTGTTCGTGTTCACGGTCGGGATCGTGCTGATCGTGCTGGCGTCGGGATTCTTCTTCCTTCGAGCCGTTGGCACGTCCGGACCGGTCGGGGTGGGCGCCGCGGCGACCCTCCTGGGCTGCGCAATGCTGGTGGTCGCCGCGGGCTCGCTGCTGCCCAGCGTGGAGGACTACTTCGGGGCGCGGCGTGAGTTGAGAGCCATCGAGCCACTGCTGGACGAACTCGGTCGTCGTCATCCGGATGTCGGCATCGGAGAGCGTCCGCGCGGGCCGCTCGCATTCCGGGTGGCCGAACGGATGTCGTTGATTTCCGACGCCCTGTTCCTGGAGGCGACCGCCGCGGACGTCACCAGGAAGCGGGTCGACACCCGCGGAGCCCTGCCCGATCGCGACGTCGACGACGACATGGAGGGCGACGACGCCGAGATCGAATCCCCGAAGGTGCCGCCCGAGGAGCAGGCCCGCGCCATCGCACAGTGGATCTACACCGGCCGTGAGGGTGTGCCCAAGGACGAGCGGGCAGAATTTCCGGGTCTGGGATGGTTGCGCCAGCCCAGCGTGTACTCAGACCGCGAGTGGATCCTCGAGATTGCGCTGCAATACCGCGCGCTGACGCGCGCAAACAGCAAGGGCGGTTGATCCGGGCTTCTCGGACCGAGCCAGCAGGGCGTGACGACTTCGCCGGCCGCCGTAATGCGGCTTACGGCGGGCTAATCGTCCAGCTGCTCCCGGCGACGCAGCTCATCGACCTTTAGGGCGATGTCCTGCTGGGCTTCGACGGATAAACCGACCGTGCGCGCCGCAATGCGACGAACGCCCTCGTCTCGCATATTCGCGAGCCAGGTCAGTTCCTTGTCGAGCTTCTCGTAGTACTCGTCGTCCGTGAAGTACGCGGGCTTGATACGGAAGAAGTTGGCAAGGGCGGCCATGGTCGCTGCGGAGGGGTTGGTTCGGTTGCCGGAGCGCAGCTGCGACAGGTACGGGGCTGACATTGTCACGCCCTCGGACTTGAGTGCAGCGATCACTTCGGCGGATGTGTGGGGACCGCGACCGGGCGGGTAAACCGTGTCGAACAGCCTATTCAAACGGGCGGCGAACGTCTTGCTCATCGTGATTGACCTCCACATGCGTACACGAGCGGACTCTTGGCGGCGTATTTGCTGATCATCGTAGCGAGAGTTGTGCCCAAACCCAAGTGCAAACTCGGGAAAACTTGTCCCGCCTTTCGCAATGTCAGGGCCTTTCTCACCGGTAGCGATACCAACAGCGTACGTAATGACGGCCTCCGGATGGTGCGGTTGGGCAAATAAGATCAACACGGTCCCGAGGGCCTTGCCGGGGTTTGCGGCCCCGGCAGCCACAGTAATCACGATTTTCCCCACTGGCAACGCAGATAACGGCGAATCTGGGGCTGGCGGATGGTTTGCTGTTTTCGAACGCAAATTGTTCGCGCCCGCAACTGCGCTCCTGCGCACCGGCGCATGACATGTGTTAGCGAGACGGCCTCGCGGATCGGGCCGTCGCGCCGGGGATCAGTACCCCGACGATTTGCTTGAGGCGGCGCCTTGCTTGAGGCGGCGCTACGGGAGCTCGAGCGATGGTGCCGCGGTCGGGGTCGAATTCCGCCTCCGGACGACCCGGACCAGCGAGACGGTGCCGATCGCCATGACAATCGACCCCGTGACGGCCAGCGCGACCCGTGGCAGCCCCAGCGCGCCGTCGAACAGCAGCCAGAGGCCGAACACCAGGAACAGCACGCTGGCCAGGCTGTGCAGGAACTGGGTGGGCAGCCGCTTGTGCAGCAGCGCGCCTGCGGCGATGGCAACGCCGTCGGCCAACACCATGCCCGCGGTGGCACCGATCCATACGCCCGCCCAGTTGTGGTCGCTGGCGAGCGTGACCGTGGCCAGCATCGTCTTGTCGCCGAGTTCGGCCAGGACGAAAGAGGAGACGATCGCGAAGACCACAAAGCGTGGCTCGGCGACGCGAATGTCGTCGTCGATCGCCGCCACGACTCTCGCGCCACGTCCAAGCCGCGAACAACAGGAACGCGATGGCGCCCGCGAAGGCGATCGGTCGTTCGGGAAGCGTCAGTCCGAGGAAGTGGCCGACGGCGACCGACAGACCGTGGACGAGCATCGCGGCGATCGCGACTCCAGACAGCACGACCCACCACTTGTGCCGCAATGCGTACGTCATGGTGATCAGCTGCGACTTGTCGCCCAGCTCGGCCACGAAAACGACGGCCAAACTGATCAGAATGGCGGTGAGCATGGGTACGACCTTTCGACCAGACTTCGGTCGAAGGTCTCGCCCACCACCCCTGCAAAATTCAGGTGCGGTTCGTCGGCCGGGCTTGCGCCAGTATGTCGACACGACGATTTGGGGCTACTCCCCTTCGCTGACTACCTCGACAGTAGCGGCAGACGTGACGACACGCCAGTCGGCACAACGATTTCGGACACCCGAATCGAGCGTTCAGGTGCCTGAAGCGGCGGAGCTTCGAAAACCCTTATGCGGCAAGGAGCATGGCAAGTATGGCGGTGTCGGGGTGACTGATCGGGTCGACGCCGACCCTGCTCACCATCGACGTCACCGTGCCGTCGGCCTCCGCTTCGACCCATGCGGCGCGGTGCTCCAGGCCGAGATGGGGCAGGCCGGGAAGCAGCACACAGCCCGAGGCTGCACCCGAGCACTCCGGCAGCGTCGGCATGGTCTCCGATGGAGGGTGCAGCATCAGCAGCGCCGGCGGCTGGTGCTGCGCGAAATACCCTGGCGAAATTGCTGATTCACCGACGACTGTGCCCTCGGCGACGACGAGGCCCACGGTGTTCGGCTCAGGCTCATCGGGCAGCTCTTCGCGTGCTCCGAAAATTGTTGTGGTGGACAACAATCCAGGCAAAGACGCGACACGCACGGCGACCATCAGCAGCTGCGCCCACTCCTTGGTGGAATCCGGCCAGCGGCCCGATATCACAAAGCCTTTCAGCGATCCGCGCGAGTGAAACGGGGCGATCTCGATCGCCCGACCAGACCCCATCTCCATCTCGCCTCCGCACCATCGTTGTTCGGTAGAGCCCGACACGACTGTGGGTCGATCAGATCAGAATGCGCAGGTTTACCCGCGTGCGCAAGCGGACACGCATCAACCGGCTCGGCGCGGCGCCCGGATCTTCCGAATGACGCGATAGGAACCGGCCGCCGGAACCCAGCCGAATTCATGCGAGTCGACGGCACCGGGTGCGCCCGGATTGTCCGACCTGGCCTCGAATATCGCGCTGGAGCCTGTTCCGTAGACATCGCCGACCCGCTTGACGAGCCACCGCGTGGACCGACGCGGGTCGCGGAACAGCCGCAACTGCCCAACCGCAGGGGTGCCACCACGCAGGCCGACGAGCCCGTCGCCCGGATTCAGGGCCGGGCGCATCGAGTCCTCCACCACTCTGAACAAACGCAATGGCCATCGCGGTAGAGGATGGTTGGGTGCCACCCTCGAAGGGTAGGTTAGGGCCATGCTGCATCGACTCATAAACAACGCCACCCCTGCCCATGCTCACTGCGACCTGTACTGCGGTGTTTACGATCCGGCCCAGGCCAAGATTGAGGCGCTGTCGTGCCTCAAGACGCTGCAGAAGTTCCACGACTCAGACGATGAGCACTTCCGTACCCGCGCGATCATCATCAAGGAGCAGCGTGCCGAGGAGGTCAAACATCACCTGATGGTGCTGTGGGCTGACTTCTTCACCAAGGATCACTTCGATCAGTTCCCCAACCTGCATCAGCTGTTCTGGGACGGTGTGCACGGCGCGGGCGACGTGAAGAAATCTACGGATGTTGCCGTCGCCGAGAAACTGCTCAAGACGATCGACGAGATCGCCGACATCTTCTGGCAGACCGAGAAGGCCAAGGGCATGGGGGTCTACCCGCCCAAGTAAGCGACTGGAATACAAGATCGGGCCTGCTCATCGAGAGCAGGCCCGTTTTCTTTCGTGTTTTCTTCTCGTGGGGGCGGTCAGTACAGGACGATCAGCGCGAGCACGCCCAACAACACCAGGGCGATCACGCCGGCGCGTAGACAGGCGATCAACTGGCCGCGGGTGTGCATGTTTGCCGACGAATTCCACTCAGACGGCCCTACCGCCGACCCCGGCCCCATCGGATGCGACGCCATTAACAGCTCCTGACCTGCACGTTCGTTATCTCCCCCCGGTGAGATCGGTCACAACGCCCGGTTGTGACGCCGATCATAACCCCTTGGGTCGGTCGGAAGAAACCGGGACCGCACCCTGTTTGAAACCACGGTGTACGGGTAGTAGCCAACAAATAGTCGCCGGGGGAATTCATGATTAGCCCAGCGAGATATTTCGCTCAGGCGTGCGTTGGCTGTTAATCGCCATGCTATTGAGATCTCAGGTTATCCACAGTGATCTTGACCTTTCGCACAGATTCAGCGGCTCAGACTCGGTTTGTCCCGATGGGCGGCCTGTGGATGAACCTGTGGAAACTGTGGATAGCCCGGCATTGCTGGTCCGTGCGGATCGATCGCGGTGTGTCAGCATGAACGCATGGACTCCGACGCGGTCCCCCAAGCCGATATCTCGGCTCTTCCGCCGACCCTCGACGAATCGGTGATATTGCTCGATGTCCGTGAGGACGACGAGTGGCAGCGCGGCCATGCGCCGGGTGCCCTCCACATACCGATGGGACAGATTCCGACCCGCCTCCAGGAGATCGACTCCACAGCCACGCTGTACGTCGTGTGTCAGGCGGGTGGCCGTTCACAGCGGGTCTCGCAGTATCTGGCACAGAACGGCTACGCGCCGATCAATCTGAGCGGCGGAATGCTTGCGTGGGCGGGCGCCGGCCGTCCCGTCGTCACCGACGACGGGAGGCCCGGCGCCATCTGAGCAACCCTCGCTAGGCTGGTCGGATGATTCAGGTGTGTTCCACGTGCGGCACGCGGTGGAACGTCCGCGACCGCAGGAGGGACTGGTGCCCGCGCTGCAATGGAGCGCTCCTGGCGCCGTCGGGCCCCGACCCCGTCGCGGGACTCGGAACCCCACCGTCGGCTAGGTCTGGCCGTCCGCCGTCGGGCAGACCCTTGCCCCCGGGCTATCGCTGGATCGCCGTGCGCCCTGGTGCGGCCCCGCCGCCGCGGGTGGGCCGCCGTCCCCTCGGCCCGACCCCTCGGTACGCGTTCATCCCGCGCTGGGGTCTCGTCGACCGCTTCGACCAGACCGATCAGCAGCAACAGTTGGGGGTGCGTTCGGGTCCGTCAGCCAGGATGGTGCGGGCCACGCTGGTCGCGACGATGGCGGCGCTCGCCGCCGCGGCGATCATTCATGTGGTGCGGTATGCGCTTCTCATCATCAACCGGAGTCGGCTGTTGAATCCGTGGGTGGCGGGGGGAGCGACGTGGCTCGGCGTCGTCAGCAGCGTCGTCGCTTTGTTCATGATCGTCGCCAGTGCGGTCGTGCTGACGAACTGGCTCATCGGCCGCCGGGCCGCGGCGTACGCCTACCGGGGGCAACCCGATCCGCGTCCGCCGTGGGCGTTGCGCGCCGGCTGTCTGGTGCCCCTGGCCAATCTGGCGTGGGCACCGGTGTTCGTCATCGAGCTTGCGGGTGTCGAGGAGCGATTCACCTGGCTGCGCAGACCCATCGTGGTGTGGTGGCTGGCGTGGGCCGCCAGCACTGCGGTGTCGGTGTTCTCGATCGCGACGAGCTTCACGACCGAGGCTCAGGCCATCGCGGACAACACGGTGACGACCACGGTCGCGTACCTGTTGGCACTGGCCGCCGTGCTGCTGGTGATGAAGGTCTTCGACGGGTTCGAGCGGCAACCCGTCGAGAAGCCCTCGAAGCGCTGGGTGATCGTGCCCGACGACAGGCCCAGTGCCGAAAAACGGCCGGACGGGGAACCGGAGAATGCCGCTGCGGTTGAGTCCGAAGGCCAAAACCCGGCAGCATAGGTACCTATGAACTCGGGCGACGGCGCGCTCGCCGGCCATCCGTTCGTCGTCGCGCACCGGGGCGCCTCCGGCGAGCGGCCCGAGCACACCCTGGCGGCCTACGAGTTGGCGCTGCAGGAAGGCGCCGACGGAGTCGAATGCGATGTGCGGTTGACGCGCGACGGCCATTTGGTCTGCGTCCATGACCGCAGGGTGGACCGGACGTCAAATGGAAGCGGGCTGGTCAGCGAGATGACGCTCGCGCAGTTGCGTGAATTGGATTACGGCACTTGGCATCCCAGTTCTCAAGGCGATGCGGATGGGGCCGCACTGCTCACGCTCGACGACCTCGTCAAGCTGGTCCTTGACTGGAATCGCCCGGTGAAGATCTTCATTGAGACCAAGCATCCGGTCCGCTACGGCGCGCTGGTCGAGAGCAAGGTGCTGGCCCTACTGCACCGGTACGGTGTGGCGTCCCCCGCGTCGGCCGATCTGTCCCGCGCGGTGGTGATGTCGTTCTCGGCCGCCGCGGTGTGGCGGATCCGGCGTGCGGCACCGATGCTGCCCACCGTTCTCCTCGGCGAGACGTCACGTTTCCTCGGCGGCAGTGCCGCGACGACCGTCGGCGCCACCGCGGTCGGCCCGTCGATCTCGACCCTGCGGGAGCATCCCGAACTGGTGGACCGCGCCGCCGCGCAGGGCCGAGCGTTGTACTGCTGGACCGTCGACCACTACGAGGACGTGCGGTACTGCCGTGAACTCGGCGTCGCGTGGGTGGCGACGAACCACCCCGGGCGCACCAAGGGCTGGCTGCAGAACGGGCTCACCGGGGTGCCGCAGGAGTAGCGATCGGCCCAGAGCGTCACTGCTGCGCGTCGAGGACATCCTGTGGCACGCGAGCGTCGGATTTCAGCGCCGCGAACAACTGATCTGCTACCTCGCTGTTCCACACCACGACGGATCCCGACTCGTTGCCGCTGAACTCACCGATCGGCACCGTTGTGGTGGTGACGTCGCCGCGCAGCGCCCACACGAGCCGCGCCAGATCCCAGATGTGGTCCTGCTCGCCGACGGTGACCGCGTCCGTCGCCGCGTGCGCCATCGGATACCAGCGCAGCGGGTTCAGCCACACGGCGGGGCTGGCCGCGCGATGAAGCAGGGCGGACATGAACTCACGCTGATTGACCATCCGGTCCAGATCGGCGCGCGGAGTGGCACGCGTGCGGACATACCCGAGTGCGCTTCGGCCGTCGAGCTTTTGGCAGCCCGCGGGCAGATTGATGCCGGCGAGCGGGTCGTCGATCGGCTCGGCGGGGCACATGGTCACCCCGCCCACCGCGTCGACCATCACGGCGAATCCGTCGAAACCGATCTCCGCGTAGTGGTCCATGCGCAGGCCGGTCGCCTGTTCGACGGTCTGAGCCAGCAGTGGCGCGCCGCCCTCGACGAACGCCGCGTTGATCTTGTCGCTGCCGTATCCCGGAATTTCCACGTAGGAATCCCGGGGGATGGACACCATGGTGGTCGGCGTGCTCGAGCCGAGGCCGGGAATGTGAACCAGGAGAATGGTGTCGGTTCGGCCGGTTCCGAGATCGCCGCCAGTGGCTAGTGCCGACTGCTGTTCAGGCGTCAACTGCTGACGGCTGTCCGACCCGACGAGCAGCCATGTCGTCCCCGCGCCCGCCGCCGGCCGTTCCGGGTAGTCGGCGAGCGCCGGGATGCGGTGAAGCGATGAATCCACCCAGAGGCCGCCCGCCACGACTGCGACGGCGACGAGTAACACCAGAACGAACAGCATTCGGCCCCAATGTCGTTTGCGCCGAGCCTTTTTCGGCTTCGGTGGTGCGGGTGGTGCTGGTCGCCGGGGCGGCGCGGGTGGGCGGGCCTGTGGCGGTGGGGGCCTGGCGTGGTGGTCGCGGCGGCGGAGTTCTGGGTGGAGGTGTCGGCGGGTTCGGGGGCCAGGTCGGACGGTAGTTGGGATCGCGCCGGATCACCTGCGACGGCTCCCGGCGCTGTCTCGGGTCGAAACCCGGGGGCTGCTGCCGGTTGTCGTCCACAGCAAGAATGTACGTCGGTCGCGGCCTACTGCAGCCAGTTCAGGTGGCCCGCCGCCAACGCATATCCGACGAAGGCCACCGCGTCGATCAGGGCGTGCGCGACGATCAATGGCCACAACCGGCCGGTGCGCGCGTACACATAGCCGAAGACCAGGCCCATCGCGAGGTTGCCGAGCCCGGCGCCGAATCCCTGATAGAGGTGGTAGAGACCGCGCAGCAGGCTGGTCAGCACCACCGCGGCGAGGACGCTCACCTCCAGCTGGCGAAGCCGGGTGAACAGGAATCCGACGACGATCACCTCCTCGGCCCAGCCGTTGGCGAACGCGACGAGCAACAGTACGGGGATGCGCCACCATGTGTCGTAGAGCTCCGCGGGCTCCACGGATGCGTTCATGCCCAGCAGTCGGGCGAGCAGATAGAACGCCAGCCCGGGTAGCCCGATCAAGGCGGCCAGGCCGAACCCCCCGAGCACGTCGGGACGCCACTGGAGACGACCCAAACCTATCTGGCTGGGGCCGAAGCCACTGCGCCACAACAGGTATACGCCCAGCGCGCCCCACGCCAGGAGCTGAAAGACCCACGCGAGGTTGAGACCGAGATCGATCAGATCGAACGGCGAGCGGCGGGGATTGAGTGCGACGATCTGGCCGGAGAGCCCGAGCAGGACGGCCTCGGTCAGCTTCAGCAGCGCCGTGTACGCGGACAAGCCGAAGGTGACCGCCAACACGACGACGATCTCGATGCGCACCCCGCGGCGCTGCGGATCTGTCAGTTCGTCGGGGCCGCCGGTCACCGGGCCAGGCTAGCGGCCCGGTCCGGCCTCAGAGCCGACGCGCGCGCAACCCGTTGAGGAACGGGCAACCCATCAGCACGCGGATCGCCTGGGACAGACCGCTGATGTCGTCGACCGGCTTGGCGAACGGAAGCCGAACATCATGGTCGCCTGTCATCGCCCTCGATGCGCAGCTGCACGCCATAGCGATCCAGGCCGAGCGGGCGGACGCGTCCCTGCCGTAACGAGACGGGCAGGCGGCTGGCCAACCGGTCGACCACCTCGCGGTGGGCCGAATCCATGTGTTGCAGCCAGCACGACTCCATGGCGCAGAAGGGGTCCGGACTCGCACCCAGCAGCGCGCTCAGCCCCACCGATTCGGCGCCGGTGGAATCGGCGGCCACGGCCGAGTCGATCTCCAGCCGCATCAACGCGTAGCGCGTGTCGGTGTCGACATCGCCGGAGTTCACCTGAAGCAGGGCGGGATTCGGATCCTCGGTCGCGATGAGGTCGAGCAGGTCCGCCACTTCGCTCGAGGCGACGTCGTGCAGTCGCCCGCGGATCCATACCAGCGACCGCACCGGCTCGCGCAGGGGCAGGGGGGCGTAGTCGGTCATCTCCAGCACCGCCTGGACGCCCGCCTGGCCGGCCGACACGACCATCTGGGCGACGGGCCCATCCACCGGGACCGTGATCGCGAACGATCCGTCATCGAGAAGGTGGTGCACCGGAGACTCGGCGGGTTCCAGCCCTTCGACCGCCAGCGTCGCGCCGCCCCCGCGCGCGAATGCGCTGCGGATGCGTTCAGCCGTCGTCGGTGCGACTTTGGTCGAAAGCTCTGCCATTGCCCGCCTCCCGTAGATAAGGTGAGCCTAACTTAACTACGCCCCCCGGTGATCGCGCAAGGCTTACGTGCAGCGGAACAGGATTACCGCGGTGTACCGATAGGGTTGGAGCGTGACCCGTATCGCTTATCTCGGACCGGAAGGGACCTTCACCGAGGCGGCCTTGCGCGGCATGGTCGAGGCAAAGCTGGTCCCCCTGGCCGAATTCGAATGGGTGCCGGCCACCAGTCCGCCGGCGGCGCTGGAGATGGTGCGAACGTCCGAGGCAGCATTCGCCTGCGTGCCGATCGAGAACTCGATCGACGGTTCGGTGCTCCCGACGCTGGACAATCTGGCGACGGGCACGCCACTTCAGATCTTCGCCGAGTACACACTCGACATCGCATTCACGATCGCCGTGCGTGCGGGCGTGACCGATCCCGTGTCGATCGCCGCGTTCCCGGTGGCCCGCGCCCAGGTGGCGAAGTGGGTCGCGAAGAACCTTCCCAAGGCCGAGTTCCACCCGGCGGACTCCAACGCCGCAGCGGCCGTCGATGTGGCCAACGGTCACGCTGATGCCGCCGTGACCACGGCGCTGGCCGCCCAACGCCACGGCCTTCAGGTGCTGGCGTCCGACGTCGTCGACGAGGCCAACGCGCGCACCCGATTCGTGCTGGTCGGTCCGGTCGGTCCGCCGCCGAGGCGCACCAACGCCGACCGCACGTCGGTGGTGTTGCTACTCGACAACGTGCCCGGAGCGCTGGCATCCGCGTTGGCGGAGTTCGCGATCCGCGACATCGGGCTGACCCGCATCGAATCGCGGCCCACACGAACCGAACTGGGTACGTACATCTTCTTTCTCGACTGTGTCGGTCACGTCGACGACCCGCCGGTCGCCGAGGCACTCAAGGCGTTGGTCGAGCGTTGTGCAGATGTGCGCTATCTGGGTTCATGGCCGACGCGATCGGAAGCGACGCAATCGGGGGAGGAGAAAACGTGAGTGGACGGCTGGTGCTGGTCCGGCACGGACAGTCGTACGGCAACGTCGAGCGCCGACTCGACACCAGGCCGCCGGGTGCGGCGTTGACCGACCTCGGTCGTGATCAGGCCCGCACATTCGCGCGCGGACTCGGCTACCGGCCCGGGCTCATCGCCCATTCGGTGGCGGTGCGCGCGACGCAGACCGCGCACGAGATCGCCAACGAACTCGGCGTGGACACCCACGAACTCGACGGCGTCCACGAAGTTCAGGTCGGTCAGCTCGAGGACCGCAACGACGACGCGGCGATCGCGGAGTTCAACACCATCTACCAGCGTTGGCACCAGGGCGATGTCGACGTGCCGCTGCCCGACGGGGAGACGGCGCGCCAGGTGCTGAACCGCTATCTGCCGGTGGTCACCCACTTGCGCATGCGCTATCTCGACGACGATGCGTTCACCGGCGACGTCGTCATGGTGAGCCACGGCGCTGCGATCCGGCTGGCCTCAGCGATGCTGGCGGGTATCGATGGCAGCTTCGCGCTCGACCACCACCTCGGCAACACCGAGGCTGTGGTGCTGGCGCCGATCACCGACGGCCGTTGGAGCTGCGTGCAGTGGGGGACGCTGATTCCGCCGTTCTATCCGGAGCACGACGTCCATCCTGTCCAGGACGCGCTTCAGTCGGCCGATCCGATGGGCTGACCGACTCAGATCGCCTTCGCGATCCTGCTCTCGCAGGAGCAGCCGATGGCGTCGCAGTCGACGGTGAACGCATGCACCGCCTCAGGTGTCTCGCAGCCGACCTCGGTGCATTCGGCCCGGAGCGTGGCGTGGTGAATGACGGTGCCATGGCAGTGTTCGACGTCCGCCATACAGTCACGGCAGCGGCTGCTCATAGCTCCAGTCTCCGCGCGAGCAGACGCAGAGCCAGCCAAGTCCCGCGGCGTGTCGGGACTTACCCCCAGCCGAGTTCGTGCAGGCGATCGTCGTCGATACCGAAGTGGTGGGCGATCTCGTGGATGACCGTGATGGCCACCTCGTCGACGACCTGCTCCTCGGTATCGCAGGCCTCCAGCAGCGCCCCGCGGTAAATCGTGATGGTGTCCGGTAGCGATCCCGCCGCGTACCACCCGTCACGCTCGGTCAGTGCGATCCCCTCGTAGAGCCCCAGCAGACCGGGTTCGTCGGCGTTGTGATCCTCGACCAGGACGACGACGTTGTCGATCGCCTTGGTGAGCTCGGCTGGGATCAGGTCGAGTGCGTCGGAGACCAGCTCGTCAAACCGTTGCGGGCTCATCCGCACGGCCACCGCAGCTACTGCACCGGCGGCGGTGGCACGACCGCCGCCAGCGGCGGCGCCGGCGCGGGAGCAGGTGGCGGTGGGGGCAGCCCTGGCGGCGGCGGTGGCGGAGGCAAAGCCCGGCGGTGGCGGGGGTGCGGCCGGCGGTGGTGGCGGCGCGTTGAGGAACGTGTTGCCGGGTGCGGCCGGGTCGGCGGCCGGCGCGGGCGCGGGCGCTTCGGTGGGCTGGCCCGGCATGTGCTCGGTCTGAGTGTTGTAATCGGAGTCGTTGTTGGTCGCCGCCGACGACGAAGACGAGGACGAAGACGACGACGAAGAAGACGACGACGACTCGGCGGGCTCGGCGGGCATCGGGATCGGCGGGAAGTTCAACCGTTCCTCGGGGATGTCGGGCGGCGGAACCGGCGGCTGACCGTTGATCATCAACGGCCCCTTGGCGCTGTTGAGCAGCGTCGACCAGCCGCCGTTTCCGAGGGTCGCGCCGATGCTGCACGACACCTGGTGGCTACCCGCGGCCCAGGTCGGCAGAGAGATCGTGCTGTAGATCAGCGTCAGCGTGGTGCTGCGGAGCTGAATTGGCGCCAGGTAGGCGTCCGTCATTCGAGTGCACGCATCCTTGATGAAGCTGTCCTGCTCGGCTTCGGGCGGCATGCCCGCCGGGAATTTCTCGGCGAGGTCGACCGCGCCGGTCACCTCCATCGCGTGCGGAGCGGCGCAGTCGATCGGGATGTCGGTCGGCTGATTGGTCGCCGGGTCGATGCCAAGGCAGGTGCCTGCGGGCCACACCTTCGACTGGTCGTTGTCGGCGACTTTGCCCTTGAACGCCACCTGCTGGTTGTTGGGGCCGGGCAGCTGCAGGCCGCAGAGCATCCGACGCTCGCCGGATTGCCGCCACGCCTTGTCGCCGGACCACAACATGCTGACCGTGAAGCGGCTGTTCGGGTCGAACTCGGCGCCCAGATAGCGCTTGACCGCCGCCGAGCACTGCTCCTGGCTGATCTGCTGGATCCGCGCGGCCGATGGCGGCGCCGCGTCGGGCCCGTACTCGCTGCCGGGGAACGTGCGCATATCCACCGATTCGGCGACCTCGAAGCGGTGCTCGTCCTTGCAGTCGACGATCTCGGCCTCATCGGGCGTGCGCTCCGGCCAGTTCAGGCAGTCGCCGGCCTTGGCGTGCTCGAAGGTCTCGTTGCCGCGTGGTCCGAGCGAGATGGTGGTAGCCGTCAGGCTGCCTGGACCCTGCTTCTGCGGAATCGCGGTGATCAGGCCGGCGATGAGCAGGCCGCCGAGGGCGGTCAGCAGCAGTGCCCGCCGTGTCGACGCAGCGTGCAGACTGCGCCACCAAGACGCCCGCGGCGAGGGCTCGACGGCCTCGTCATCAGGCGGGTATTCAACGGTGGGTGCGTCAGACATCTGTTCCATTGTGACAGGCGTGTCGGGCGCTGTGACAAGTGATGCAGTTGTAACGTTATGTGGTTGTGCCTGAGGGTCCCGACCTCGGCATGTGCGACATCGGCAGCCAAAAGTAGTGTTGCGCCCGTGATCGACCTCAAACTGCTGCGCGAAAACCCGGATGTGGTGCGCGCATCGCAACGTGCCCGCGGAGAAGACCCTGGCCTTGTCGATGCGCTCCTCGACTCCGATGCCGCGCGGCGGGCGGCGGTGTCATCGGCCGACAATCTTCGCGCCGAGCAGAAGGCGGCGAGCAAGAAGGTGGGCAAGGCATCGCCCGACGAGCGGCCCACTCTGCTGGCGGCCGCCAAGGAGCTCGCAGAGAAGGTCAAGGCCGCGGAATCCGAGCAGAGCGAGACCGAGACGGCGTTCAACGCCGCGCACATGGCGCTCTCGAACGTGATCATCGACGGTGTCCCCGCAGGCGGCGAAGACGACTTCGTGGTGCTCGACACCGTCGGAGAACCGCGTGCCATCGACGACCCCAAGGATCACGTCGAACTCGGCGAGTCGCTGGGACTCATCGACCTGGAGCGCGGCGCGAAGGTGTCCGGCGCACGGTTTTACTTCCTGACGGGCGCCGGAGCGCTGCTACAACTCGGGCTGCTGCAGCTGGCGGCGCGCCTGGCCCAGCAGAACGGTTTCACCCTGATGATTCCGCCGGTGCTGGTGCGCCCGGAGGTCATGGCGGGCACCGGATTTCTCGGTGCACACGCCGAGGAGGTCTACCACCTGCAGGCCGACGACCTCTATCTGGTCGGGACCTCGGAGGTGGCCCTGGCCGGCTACCACGCCAACGAGATCCTCGACCTGTCCCACGGGCCGTTGCGTTACGCCGGGTGGTCGTCGTGCTTTCGCCGCGAGGCGGGCAGCCACGGTAAGGACACCAGGGGCATCATCCGTGTGCACCAGTTCGACAAGGTCGAGGGCTTCATCTACTGCAAGCCTGAAGACGCCGCGGCAGAGCATCAGCGACTGCTCGCCTGGGAGCGCGAGATGCTCGCCAAGATCGACGTTCCGTACCGCGTAATCGACATTGCTGCAGGGGATTTGGGATCATCGGCCGCACGCAAGTTCGACTGTGAGGCGTGGATCCCGACGCAGCAGACATACCGGGAGCTGACCTCGACGTCGAACTGCACGACGTTTCAGGCCCGGCGTCTGGCGGTGCGCTTCCGGGATGAGAACGGTAAACCCCAGACCGCGGCAACTCTCAACGGCACGCTCGCGACGACTCGGTGGTTGGTGGCGATCCTCGAGAATCACCAGCAGCCCGACGGAAGCGTGCGAGTGCCCGAAGCGTTGGTGCCCTTCGTCGGCTCCGAGGTGCTCGAGCCGGCGGACTAACGATCCAGCAGTTCGTCGAGCCTGGCCAGGAACTCTTTGGGACGTTGCGGTGTGAACGCGGGATTGGTGCGCGCGCCCGCCACATCCAGCGTGACGAGCGTGGATTTGATCGGCCGCCACACATCAAGCGGCAGCCAACGACGCAGATTCGAACTGCCCCATAGCCGGAACCTTTCGTTGAGGAAGCTCAGGTTCTCCGCCTTGTACCCGCGCACGTCGCGCAGCGGGATGATCTTCGAGGTGCCCGACGGGAAGTGATAGCGCCGCAGCGTGATTGCCTCACGGTCCAGCTGGATGAGGCCGTCGTCGTAATACTGATGCGGGCCCGTCACGATCGGGAACTCCTGAGCTCGTGCCCCTTGGTGCGTCAGGCAGCGTCCGTTCTCGAGGTTCCACTGCCAGCCGTGCTGGTTGCACGTCAGCGTGGAGCCCTCCACCACGCCGAACTTCGACAGGTCGGCCTTCAGATGCGGGCAGCGCCGTTGAATCTCCCAGCCGTCCAACATGATCGAGGCGGTATCGTCGTGCGCCTCGGCGAACCAGCCGTCGGCATAGGCGATGCGTTCGTCGGTCAGGCATTTGAAGAACGTGTAGAGGTACTCGTTGTAGCCACCGACGCGCCACGCGGAGAATCGGGTGGACAGGAAGATCGTGTTGACCCAGTCCGGCTCGTTGTCCCGCAGCACCGTCCTGACGAGTTCCGGCGCGATCGCGAAGCCGTAGCGGAACTTCTCATCCGGAATTGGCTCGCGCACTGATCGTTTCGGAAAGTCGAGCACCACTGTCTCGTGGTGGCCTTCGCCATGCAGCCGCAGTTCGACCGGGTAGCCGATGCCGTCGCAGATCTGGTCGCTCTGCAGCATGATGCGCTCGAAGAGCGCGCGCAGCGGTTCCAGCAGTGATTCACCCGACGCAGGCGCCCACTTGGCTTTCTCCGCGGCCAGCACCGGTGCCATCCGGTCGGCATAGTCGGCGATGTAGGCCGCCTTGCCGCTCGTGAAAATGGCGAGCACTTCGTCCTCGGGCTAGTGGATGAAGAAGCGAATTCAACTGTGAGCCAGCGAAATTCGCTGCCGTACCCGGAATCATCAGCAAGCCGCCGTCGTGGCCGTGGGCGCGCATCTGGTCGAGGAAGACCACTTGGTCGGGAAAGATGTTGGCCGGGTCGCCGTGATCGTCATTGAGGTCGCGCAGTGCCGAATCCAGAAAGCACGGGGGGCCTGCGGACGGGATCACCCACGTCGCCCCCACCTGTGCGATGTACTGACGGCACCGGTCCATCTGCCGCTGACGTTTCTGCGTGCCGAAGGCTTCCTTGGCGCGGGCCGGCATGTCATAGACCATCGGATACCAGATCGCACCGGAGTACTGCAGCATGTGCACGTCGACCGCCCCGAAGTCGGCGTGCACCACGTCCAGGTCGACCGGTCGGGCGTCATTCATGTTGAAGCAGACCGTCTCGCCATCGTCTACGACGACGCCTGAGTCTCCGATCGGGCCGTCCGCGGGAGCACGCAGCGAGATGATCATCACATCGAGGTCGCCCTTTGGCCCGCTGACGCGGTGTTTGACCGAATCGGTGGTTTCGAAGAACCGGTGAAACCCCACCTTCTCCAATTCCCGGCGCAGGTCTGGCACCGGGAAGTCGGGCAGCAGCACCACCGCGTCCTTGTTGACGTGCGCGCGCAGGTTCCTCGCGTCGAAGTGGTCGGCGTGAAGGTGCGAGACGTAGAGGTAGTCGCAGTCGCCAAGCGCGTCCCAGTCCAGCGCACTGTTGTCGGGGAACGGGAACCAGGAGGCGAAGTAGGCCGGGTTGACCCACGGGTCGCACAAGATGGCACCGGCGTTGGTGTCTATCCGGAAGCCTGCGTGGCCGACACTGGTGACCTGCACTAATGCCCTTTCTATGCGATCTGGTTGCCGATTCGAGCTTAGTGGCTGCCAATCTCACCGGCCCGATCGCGGGAGGTGGTCAAGCGAACGTTGATGACTCGAATCGCAACCGTGAACCCCCGCGCCCCGCGCACCGCAGAGATACCCTCGATAGGGTATGGCCGATCTGTTGAACGGCATTCCGCGGGTTGACCTCACGGGCGTACCGCCCTGGTCGATTCGCGCTGTGACTCGCCTGCTCGCCACCAAGCCTGGCGCCGCGGTGCACCGCACGCTCTTTGCGCCGATCGACACCGCACTGCTGCGATTCACCGGCGGTCGGATGAGCACGGCGGCTGGGATGTTTCGGTTGGTGGTGCTGCGTTCGACGGGCGCGAGGTCCGGAATGCAGCGCGATGTGTCACTCACCTATTTCACCGACGGCGACGACGTCGTCCTCATCGCCTCGAACTACGGTCAAGGCAAGCATCCAAGCTGGTATCACAACCTGCTGAAGAATCCCGAGTGCGAGTTGTTCGCCGGCGGTCGCAGCGGCCGCTTCATTGCCCGTCGCACCGAGGGGGCCGACCATGATCGGTTGTTCGGGATCGCGCAGCGCTGGGCACAGAACTACGCGTCCTATGCGACCAAGACGGACGGCGTTCGGGACATTCCAGTGCTTCGCCTGACTCCAGTTGCCGGTTAGCCCGGCGCGTAGATCTGCGCGGTGGGGGGTCGTATATCCGCGTGCCGAGCGAAGCGATGTGCGCGGTTGCGCTGATGTTTTGCCCGGTGGGGCCGTCGATGCTGGTTAGCATGGGCGAACACACCGAGGTCGACCACGCCCGCGACCTGCTCGGCGACGCCTTCGACCCGACCTGGGCCGAAGGCGCCGCGCTGGACTGGCGCGAAGCAGCCGGCTACGCCCGGCGCGCCCGCGGCGAACGCAAACGCCCCTCCTTCGGGCGGGACAGCCTCACCCCCACCGAGCGCCAGTGCGCCGAACTCGCCGCCCAAGGCCGCAGCAACCCCGAGATCGCCGAACAGATGTTCATCGGCCGCGGCACCGTCAAGACCCACCTCGCCCGAGCCTTCACCAAGCTCGACGTCCGCAACCGCACCGAACTCGCCACCATCGTCCACGCACGAACCCGCCGCGCCGATCTACTCGAGCAGTAACCGCGCGCGGACCCGGACCCACAGCTAGGGGCCCACGGAGGATCGCAGCGGGTCGGCACTCCTGCGGACGACCGCACCCGCGCAGTGGGATAGGCAACTCAGGCAAGCACAAAGTGGTACCGTTTGTTGCACCAGTCACGAAAGGCCGGTGGGACCATGGCGATCACCGCGAGCGAAGCACGCAAGAACCTATTTCCACTCATTGCGCAGGTCAACGACGACCGCGCACCGGTCGAGATCACCTCCAAGCACGGTCGAGCCGTGCTCATCGCTGCCGATGAATGGGAAGCATGGCAGGAGACGGCGTACCTATTCCGGTCGCCCGCCAACGCCCGTCGCCTTCTTGGCGCCGCCGACGCGCTCGACCAGGGCCGCGGCGTGCCATATGACCTCGACGAGTGAACATCGTTTTTGCGCCCCAAGCTTGGGAAGACTACCTCCACTGGCAATCTGTGGACCGCGCGATCGTGAAACGGATCAACCGACTCATTGCAGCGGCAAGCCGGTCACCCTATGACGGCATCGGGAAGCCCGAGCCACTCAAATACGGACTCACCGGAGCATGGTCGCGCCGAATCACCGATGAGCACCGGCTGGTATATCGCGTCATCGACGATGACTTGCAGATCCTGCAGGCGCGCTATCACTACTAGGGCGCCAATGGACCCCCGGGGGGCGCACGGTCGCAGGGTCAACACCAGGCCGCTGCGTCGGCCCTCCGGGAGCTTGCTCGAAATCAGTTCAGAGAAGGCAACCTTGGAAAGCCCTTAGACCAGACCAACGGTGAGCGACACAGTCAGGAAAACACCCGCGACGAGAAGGCCGGTCCGCGCCGAGATGCCACTGACCAGAACGAAGGCGGCCATGGTCGCCGTCGACCCGGTTTTGAGCGTCACTTCGCGTGTGGTGACCGGGGAGGGGCTTTCGGTCACCGATGGTTTCGGCCAGCGCGATCACGGGTTCGGCGAGCGGGAGGGTGTCGGGACCGTCGAGTAGGTAACGTGCCCGCTCGGATTGGCCCGGTTCGCCGCACAGCCGGTTAGTGTCCGGGTTTGAAGCCGAGATCGGTGAGGATCTTGCGCAGCGCTTTGGGAATCGCCGGGGTGTTGTTCACTTTCGTGTTGCCGTGCTTGGGTGTGATGGTGTCAATCAGCTGCCCGTCGGTGAAAACATCACCATTCCAATGGAATTGGGACTCCAGATCCCCAGGCGCCTTGGTGACCCGAGAGCCGAGATGAACGCCCTGGGGACTGCCGCACTGGCGGCGTCGCGTTCCAAGGGAACCTACTTTTCGGCGAAGTACAAGCGGATCGCCGCCCGACGCGGCCCGCTGAAAGCCCTTGTCGCCGTCGAACCTGCGATGTTCGTCGCCGCCTGGAACATGCTGCGCACCGGCGACTTCTACCGCGATCCCGGCGCCGACTACTTCAGCCGGCATGTACCCACCAAGATAAGGGCACGCGCGATCGGACAACTCGAAACCCTCGGCTACCGGGTCACCCTGCAACCCCTCGCCGACACCGCACAACCACACACAGGGCTCACCGACCCCACTGATACCCCGGTGGGTCACCACCACATGCGCTCACCAGCTTGTCGTCACCTCAATTTTCGTGTCAGTCGCGGCGCCCGCCGGCTTCGTTGTTCGAGTCCCGGCGCTTGATCCGCGCCCAAATTCGCCCGCCGGCAACCATTGTGAACGGCACGGCCATCGGGAAATCATCGTCAAGCGATCGAATCTCGACATGCTGCATGATTGTCGCCAACGCCAGGGTGGCTTCGAGTATCGCGAAGTGATCGCCGATGCAAGAGCGTGGTCCAGCGCCGAAGGGCACGTACTGCCAGCGATCGCGCCCCTTCGAGTTTTCCGGACTGAACCTTTCCGGGTCGAATTTCAACGGGTCGTCCCACACGTTCGGATCCCGGTGCAGCGCATAGATTCCAGACGATGACCATGGTGCCGGCTTCGACTCGGTAGCCGTCGACCTCGATGTCCTGCACGGCCATCCGGTGAAGGGCCGGTCCTGGTGGGCACAGCCGCAGCGACTCATTGAGAACCTGGGTCGTGTACGGGAGTCGAGGCACGTCGTCGGGTGTCAGTGCCCGTTCACCGAGTTCGGCCACTTCAGCGGCGATCCGATCCTGGATGTCCGGGTGGTGGCCCATGGCCCACAGTGCGTAGGTCAATGTCGTCGCGGTGGTGTCGTGACCGGCGATCAGGAAGACGACGAGTTCGTCGCAGATCTGCTCGTCGGAGAGAGCGCGTCCCGTGAGGGGGTCGGTGGCGGCGATCAGCGCATGAACCAGCGGTGCGTCCAGGGTCGGATCGGCGCGGCAGCTGCGGAGGATGTCGGCCGCGAGTTTGTGCAGTGAAGCTCTGGAGGCGCGGGCACGGCGGCGGGCGGGTGTCGGCAGCCACCAGGGCGCGCGGACCGGTCGCACCCCCCGGTCGGAGACGTACTCAAGCATGATCCGCATCGGCGCGCCGAGCGCCTCCGCGCGTTCGGCCAGGTCGAGCCCCAACACCGAACGCCCCAACGCTCGCAGGGTCAATGTGCGGCCCTCGGTGTCGAGGTCCAGCACGGCGCCGTTACTCCAAGTGGCGCTGACTGTTTCGGCCGCCTGCGCCATGTGACCACCGAACTGGCGCACGTGCTGCTTTGTGAAGACCGGTTGAATCGAGCGCCGAACCGGCAGCCAGTCATCGTGGGTCATGTTGAACAAGTTGCGGCCGAAGACCCGACGCATGTCCTCATGGAATGGCAACGTCTTGTCGACGAACGCATCTTTGCGCCCCAGAACGTCGCGTCCGCCCTGAGGCGACGTGGTGACCACGATCGGTGGCATCAACCACTTCGGGCCTAACCGAAGTCGAGTGACGGGCCCGCCGGCATCCCGCAACTTCTCTATGCCCGTATTGAGGGACCTGACGGCCTTCACCCTCTCGATGTAAGGCAGCGGATTCTTGGGCGGTAGGGGCAATGACGCAACGTCCGCTGCCTTCACCGTGTTGACCATATTGAGAACCCCCTTGTCGGACAAGTTCGGCAATCTACGTCCTCGACTATCCATCGGCGGGAGGCCCAGACCATCGGCCTCAGCGCGTAGATCTGCGCGGTGGGGGGTCGTATATCCGCATGCCGGGTGGGCGATGTGCGCGGTTGTGCCGATGTTTTGCCCGGTGGGGCCGTCGATGCTGGTTAGCATGAGCCGATACGCGGAAATGTCGCCGCTGAGCTGGAGCGAGTTGGGTGTGAGCGAGCTGCCGACGGGGACGGTGACGCTGCTGCTGGCCGACGTCGAGGGCTCCACGCGGCTGTGGGAGACCCGACCCGAGGAGATGACCGCGGCCCTGGCGCGCCTGGACGCGGTGGTGTCCGACGCGATCGCCGCGCATGCGGGTGTGCGCCCGGTCGAGCAGGGTGAGGGTGACAGTTTTGTGGCCGCGTTCGCCCGCGCCAGCGACGCGGTGGCGTGTGCGCTGGATATCCAGCGCGCCCCGCTGGCCCCGATCCGGTTGCGCATCGGGATCCACACCGGGGAGGTGCAGCTGCGCGATGACGCCAACTACGCCGGCCCGGCGATCAACCGCACCGCCCGGCTGCGCGATCTGGCCCATGGTGGGCAGACCGTGCTGTCGGGGGCGACCGAGCCGCTGGTGGCCGATCACCTGCCCGACGGCGTCGTGGTTGACCGATCTGGGTTCGCACGCTGCTGCGGGATCTGCCCCGCCCGGAGCGGGTGGTGCAGTTGTGCCACCCCGACGTGCGCACCGAGTTCCCGCCGCTGCGGGTCGTCGATGCCGGTGCGTCGCACAATCTTCCGGCCCGCCTGACCAGTTTCGTGGGGCGGCAGACCGAAATGGCGGAGCTGCGGCAGCTGGTCGCCGAGAACCGGCTGGTCACGGTGACCGGCGCCGGGGGTGCCGGCAAGACCCGGCTGGCCGTGGAGGTCGCTGCGCAGCTGGCCGACGAGTTCGCCGACGGGGTGCGCTACGTCGATCTGGCGCCGATCGACGAATCCTGTGGCGGTACCGGTCACCGTCGCACGCGCTCTGGGTCTGCCCGATCAGCCGGGCCGTTCCACCATGGACACCCTGCTGGCGTTCGTCGGTCAGAAGGCGATGCTGCTGGTGCTCGACAACTGTGAGCACCTGCTCGATGCGTGCGGGAGCCTGGTCATCGAATTGCTCGGCGCCTGCCCGCGGGTGCGCATGCTGGCCACCAGCCGTGAATCGCTCGGGGTGGACGGTGAGCTGAGTTGGCGGGTGCCGTCGCTGTCGCTGGCCGATGAGGCGGTCGAGTTGTTCATCGACCGGGCCCGCCACGTCCGCCCGCAGTTTCGGGTCGGCGAGGACGAGGCCGCGTTGGTGGGCGAGATCTGCCAGCGCCTCGATGGGATGCCGCTGGCGATCGAGCTGGCCGCGGCGCGGGTGCGGGCGTTGTCGCTGTCCCAGATCGCCGACGGCCTGCATGACCGGTTCCGGTTGTTGACCGGGGGTGCGCGCAGCGCGGTGCGCCGCCAGCAGACCCTGCGGGCCTCGGTGGACTGGTCCCACGCGTTGTTGACCGAGCCGGAGCGGGTGTTGTTCCGCAGGCTGGCGGTGTTCGCCGGCGGGTTCGATCTCGACGCCGCCCAGGCCGTGGGCGCGGCCACCGACGCCGAGCGCTACCAGCTGCTCGACCAGCTCGCTCTGCTGGTCGACAAATCCCTGATCGTCGCCGAAGAGAGTCCCGGCGCGGGCATGCGGTATCGGATGATGGAGACGGTGCGCCAATACGCGCTGGACAAGCTCGGCGAATCCGGTGAGGCCGACGCGGTGCGCACCCGGCACCGCGATTACTACGCCAGCACGGCCGCGGCGCTGGAAGCACGCGTGCGGCGACGGCGCAGAACCACTGCTGCAGTGGGTCGATGCCGAGATCGACAACCTGTACGCAGCGTTCGCGTGGAGCCGTGAGATCGACGACGACGAGACCGCGTTGCGGTTGGTGTCGTCGTTGAAGCCGTATTGGCTGGAGCGCGGCCGGTTCCGGGAAGGACTGGCGGGGTTCGACGCGGTGCTGACCGACCAGTGCCCCCCTGACGTCGAGCGGGCGGTGTGGGTGCGCGCGGTCGCCGATCACGGCTATCTGGCGGGGTGGGCGGCCCAAATTCCGGTGAGCCCGGATCGGGCGCGACAAGCCCTGGCCACCGCCCGTGAGCTCGGCGACCCGGCACTGATCGCACGGACCCTTACCGGGTGCGGGACGCTCGCCCTGGACAACGCCGAGGTGGCCGGGCCTTATTTGGCCGAGGCGATCGATCTGGTCCGCGCGACCGGGGACCGCTGGAGTCTGTGCCACCTCCTCGCCAATCAGGCGTGCATGGGCGTTCTAGCTGGTGACCCGATCGTCGCGCGCGCGGCCGGCGAACAGGGACGAGACCTCGCCGATACGTTCGGCGACCGGTTCGCGTCGAGGAACTGTCGGGCATGGCTGGGCTTGGCGCTGTGGATGCAAGCAGACCTCGGCCATGCCGCGCACGTCCTCGGATCCTTGGCCGAGGAGGCCGCCGCGGACGGAGACCTCGTCATGACGGTCTTCGGTTACGCCTTCCATGCGCGTGTGCTGGCGTACCAGGGGCAGGCGGGTGCCGCGCATGCCGCTGCCATGTCCGCGCTGGAGGCCGCCGACGAGGCGCTGAGCGGGCTGTACTCATGGGGGGTGTATGCGATGTCGGCCTGCGCCGCGCTGGCCGGCGGCGATGCTGCTGCGGCGCGGCAGGCGTCCGAGGCGGCACACCGGCGCGAGCATTCGTTTTACGACGTCTGGGCCAGAAGCCTCATTCCGCTGGCTGAGGCAGAACTGGCATGCGGTGATGTCGTGGCGGCGCGCCGGTGGGCGGACGACACCGTCGCGGTGGTGCCGGGCTGGTGGCAGATGGCCGCGCTGACCGTGCGCGCCCATGTCGCGGTCGCCCAAGGTGAGCCCGACCAGGCCGAGCGCGACGCCCACGACGCTCTGGGGATCGCCGCCCGCACGCAGGGCTATCTGCGCGTGCCCGACACCCTGGAATGCCTGGCCCGCCTGGCCGCCGACGCGGCAACCAGCAGTACGCGGCGCGGCTGTTCGGCGCGGCCGACGCCATCCGCCAGCGCACCGGAGAGGTCCGCTTCCCGATGTATCAAGCCGGCCACGACGCCGCGGTGGCGGCGGTTCGAGACGCGTTGGGGCAGAGCGACTTTGACACTGCATGGGCCGAAGGTGCCGCGCTGTCCACCGAGGAGGCCATCGCCTACGCGCAACGCGGCCGCGGCCAACGCAAACGCCCCACCAGCGGCTGGGAATCACTGACCCCGACAGAACGTGACGTGGTGCGTCTGGTCAGCGACGGGCTGGGCAACAAGGACATCGCCGCGCGGCTGTTCGTCTCACCGCGCACCGTGCAGACCCACCTCACCCACGTCTACACCAAGCTCGGGCCTGACCTCCCGCGTCCAACTCGTCCAGGAAGCCGCCCGGCACACGTGATGCAGCCCAATCAGAACAGATGCCGCAGATAGGACTGTGGGTCGTCGAGGAACCGCCGCCAGTGCGCCACCATCGCGAGGTCTTCCCAGGCGGTGACGCAGTGGCCGTCCTCACCGAACTCCAGGATCCCCGCCCCCGGATACGCCGCCAATACCGGCGAGTGCGTCGCCAGCAGGAACTGCGAGCCGTCGGCGACGAGCGAGTCCATCAGCACCATCAACTGCAGACATGAACTGAACGACAGCGCGGCTTCGGGTTCGTCGAGAATGAACAGGCCGCGTTCGGTTTCGCGGGATGACAGGAACGCCAGGAACGATTCGCCGTGCGACCGCGCGTTGAGCGCACCGCCGAACATCTGGTGTGGGGTGCCTTGCGGGCTGGTCCGGTCGATCTCGGTGAACAACTGGTGCATCGCCTCGGCCCGGAGGAAACATCCGCCGGCGGAGGGGGGAACTCGCCCTGCAACCGCACGGCCCAGTGCAGGTCGCTGTCTTCATCGCTCGCCCGCGGTGTCCAATGTTGACGGCTCCGCGAAGCCGCGCGGCCCATGCGGCGGCGACGGCTTCGAGCAACGTGGACTTCCCCGAACCATTCTCGCCGACGATCACGGTGACCGGCGCGTCGAGCACCAGCGGCTCCGCTGCGAGCTGCGCGATAGCCGCGATGTCGAAATACCAAGATTCCGAGGTCTGCTCGGTGTCGAGAGAGATCTGCTGCAGAATCAATCGTCGTCCTTCCCGCAGCGATCATTCCGCGACCGCCAGATCGGCGCAGCCGGCGCTCCCCTGATGAGCCAGGGCCTCGCCGCAATGTGTTTGACGACGCAGCGAGTCGTTACGGGTTCGATCGAACGGGTCACGCGACTAGGCTGCCTGATGTGGAACCGGTATACGGAACAGTCATCCAACTCGCCAGGCTGCTCTGGCGGATCCAGGGGCTGACGTTCACCGTGTCCGGTGTCGAGCACCTGCCGGTCGAGGGCGGTGCCGTCATCGCCATCAATCACACCGGCTACATCGACTTCACCTTCGCCGGTCTGCCCGCCTACAAACAGGGTCGGCACCGCAAGGTGCGGTTCATGGCGAAGAAAGAGGTCTTCGACAACAAGCTCACGGGTCCGATCATGCGCAGCCTCCGACATATCGAGGTGGACCGCAACAGCGGCGCCGCCTCATTCGACGAAGCCTGCCGCAAACTCAAGGAGGGCGAACTGGTCGGCGTCTATCCGGAGGCGACCATCAGCCGCAGCTTCGAAATCAAACAGTTGAAATCCGGTGCGGCGCGGATGGCGATCGCGGCCGACGTGCCGATCGTCCCGCACATCGTCTGGGGCGCCCAGCGCGTCTGGACCAAGGGCCATCCCAAGAACATGCGTCGTCCCAAGGTGCCGATCGCCGTGGCGGTCGGGGAGCCGATTTACCCGACGTTGCCGCCGACCGAACTGACGACGCTGCTGCATTCGCGGATGCAGCATCTGCTCGAGCGCGTGCAGGACGAGTACGGACCTCATCCACCGGGCGAGTTCTGGGTGCCGCGCCGGCTCGGTGGTGGAGCGCCGTCGCTGGCCGAGGCGAACCGGATGGACGTCGAAGAAGCTGCCGAGAAAGCGGCCCGTCGTGAACAGCGGGGTCCCGCGGGAGCGCCGGGGTAGCGCGCATGGAGCCGGTTTTCCGCGCATTGGAGATTGCCGTCAGCACGGCGAACAGGGCGATCGGGACACGGATCACCTATCTCGGGCTGGAGAACATTCCCGCCCACGGCGGCGCGGTCGTCGCGATCAACCACACCAGCTATCTCGATTGGTATCCATCGGCGCTCGCGGCATACCAGGTTCGGCGGCGGTTGCGGTTCATGATCAAATCCGAAATGCAACAGGTCAAGGTCGTCAACTTCCTGATCAAGCACTCCAAGACGATCCCGGTGGACCGCGACGCCGGGGGTGAGGCCTACGCCGTGGCCGTCGAACGACTACGGGAAGGGGAGCTCGTCGCGGTGTATCCCGAGGCCACGATCAGCCGCAGTTTCGAGCTCAAGGAGTTCAAGTCCGGGGCCGCGCGGATGGCGCGTGACGCGCAGGTGCCGATCATCCCGATGATCGTGTGGGGTGCGCAGCGCATGTGGACCAAGGACCACCCGCGAAACATGGGCCGCAAGAAGATTCCGATCACCGTGGCAATCGGCCCGCATGTCCAGGCCGCGGCGACGGTCGACGAAACCAGCTCCGCGATGCGGGAGGCGATGAACACGCTGCTGCACACCGTGCAGGAGAACTACCCGCGGCCACCGGGTGCCTACTGGGTGCCGCACCGCCTCGGCGGTTCGGCGCCGACGATGGACGAAGCCAAGGCGCTCGAGGAAGCGGAGCTCGTTGAACGGGCGCGCAAACGGGCAGAGCGAGAGACGAAAAGCCGCCGGTGACGCTGCCCCTGCTCATTGCCTCCGATGTGGACGGCACGTTGCTCGACGACGACGAGAAGATCACCGCCCGCACTCGCGCTGCGGTGATGGCAGCGGTCGACTCCGGCGCCCGGTTCGTCCTCGCCACCGGTCGTCCACCGAGATGGGTCCGGCCGATCGTCGATGCCCTTGGCTTCGCGCCAATGGCGGTGTGCGCCAACGGCGCTGTGATCTACGACCCTTCCATCGACCGCATCGTGTCGGCCCGAACGCTGTCCGCCGACCAGCTCGGGGAGCTCGCCGAGATCGCCACCCGGATCATCCCCGGCGCAGGCCTGGCCGTGGAACGGGTCGGCCGCAGTGCACATGACGCAGCCACCCCGCAGTTCGTCAGCTCGCCAGGCTATGAGCATGCGTGGCTCAACCCGGACAACACCGAGGTGTCCATCGAGGACCTGCTGAGCGCACCCGCCATCAAGCTGCTCATCCGCAAGGCGGGCGCGCAGAGCGCAGACATGGCCGACGCGTTGGCCAAACACCTTGGTCTGCAGGGCGATATCACCTATTCGACCAATAGCGGACTGATCGAGGTCGTGCCGCTGGGCGTCAGCAAGGCCACCGGCATCGAAGAGGTGGCACGACCGTTCGACATCACGGCGCAAGACGTGGTCGCCTTCGGTGACATGCCCAACGACGTGCCGATGCTGGGATGGGCCGGCCTGGGCGTCGCGATGGGCAACGCTCATCCCGATGCGGTGGCCGCGGCCGACGAGGTTACCGCGACGAACGCGGATGACGGCGTGGCCAGGGTGCTCGAGCGGTGGTGGTTGTGACTAGGCGGGGCTGATCGGCGGTGTGAACCGTTCCAGCTGGGTCGGGGTGTGCTCGGACACCGACTTCGGAAGCTCGGTGGGAATCCCGTCGATGACCCGCGTGACGGTGCCGCTCTCTCGGTCGAAGTTCAGCGTGCCGTGCTGGAAGTTCTGCACGATCCACAGCGGCTCCTGGATTTCGCCGCTTGTCGGCAGACCCAGTGCACCGCGTTCGAAGCCCAGCGACCCCCAGGCCTTGTAGATCTCGCCGGTGACCGGTTCGGCTCCGCTCGTCGGCGACCAGTAGATGGCCCCGCGCTCGAAGTTCGCGTAACGGGCCTCGCCCTTGCCCGTGGCCTCGGGTGATCTGGGGGCGCCGAGGATGCTGTTCGGGCCGCCCATCTTCTCCCAGCGCATGAAGATCGCTCCCCCGCGCAGTGTGTCGGCCAGATCGACAGGTCCCGGCGGATCATTGAATCGTGCGGCGATATCCCGGATTTCGTTCATCGCCGCGTAGGCGGCGTTGCCCGGGCATTCGGTGACACCCACATCTCGGTGGGTGAAGATGGTCGGCAGCCTCGGGGTGGCGCCGATCGGGAACTTGGAGAACGAGCTGCCGTCGGAGGCGAGTACAACCGTGCCCTTGGGATTGATGTGGTCCAGGCCCAAGCGCCATCCGAGCAACCTGCCCGTGTTGCGCAACTGAATCGCGGTCGGCGGGACCTGGTCGAAGTTGCCCAGCATCGCCACACCCCAGGTGTCACGGTTGAAGCCGCCGGTATGGGCGCCCTCGACAGGTTTGTCGATTCCGCCCGCGCGGCCCTCGAAGACCTGGCCGTACTTGTCGACCAGCGCGTTGTAGGCGATGTCGCACCAGCCCAGAGTGCGGGTGTGGTACTCGTAGATCGACCGGATGATTCCGGCCGAATCCTCGGGCGCGTAGTCGTTACTGCCTGCGGTGTGGTGAACGATTCCGGCCCGGATAACCTTGTCGTACTGCGGGTTCGGGCATCGCATGCTCTCATCGGCACCCCAGCCCGCGCGGGGGATTATCTGCGGCGGGACGCCGGGCGCCGTGACGGCCGACGGCAGCGGTAACGAGTCCACCGGCGCCTGGGGAGGGCTGATCAATATGGCGTTGACGTTCTGGGGCAACGGCTGCTCGACGTTGGCAGGTACGTAGCCCAGCTCCGGCCGATGATCGGTGGGTGGCGGTGCCTGTGGTACCCGAACCGGACGGGTGACTGCGATCTGCACCGTGGTGGTGCGGCCGACGAAGACCGGTTCGGTGCCGTCCAACGCGCCGGGCGCCGGGGTGTCGGGCCCGACTCCCGCCATGGCCTCCGCTTCGTACCAGGGGCCCCAGCCGCCGTCGGGCTTCTTCGCCCGGACCCGGGCCGACGTGCCGGTGAGGTCGTCGGCCGTGAGCGCGACCAACGAGAAGGGTGTGTCCTGGTGGATCTCACGTATGGTCTCTCCGCCGCCGAGATCGGTCAGTGGCTGCTGCGCGAGCTGCGGTGCGGCCGGTGACGACCCGTTGTCATCGCCGGAACCAGGAATGCCGTAGATCGCCATGGGCAGCGCGATGGCCGTCGCCGCAATGGCGGTGAACAGCATCGACGGCAGAGGGCGGCGACACGACACGAATCGATGTTACGTATGTGTCAGTTGTTACTAATGTTTCGACACGGCACCGGGGCCGATCAATCTGGAGCCCGTGTTCACGCAACGGCACCGCAGAGCCCAGGTGGGACTTCTGCGGTGCCGTTCGGTGACAGGACTATGCGCCGGCGCCAGTGGAGGCCGCCCCCGCGGCCGCACTCGTCGCTGCCGCGGCTGCATCGGCGGCCGGGGCGGCTGCTGCTGCGGCCGGAGCCGCCGCGGCGGCCGCGGGCTTGGCCGCCGACATGATCGCCGGCATCACCATGCCTTTGAGCAGGTCGATCGCCTGGCCGGCGCCCAACTGGTTGGCCATGCTCGACAGATCGCCGATGATGCCACCGCTACCCGTGCTCGCCGGTGCGGCCAGGGACGGATCGCCCATGATCGGGTACATGCCCGCGGCCGGATCCAGCCCGATCGGCGCCGAGATGGGGATCTCGCTGGGTGCGGGCAGCGCGCTGGTGGACAGCGGTGCCAGCGCGGGATCGGTGAGCGCGGCCGGGGTGCTGAGCCCCGGTGTCGTCAGACCGGTCGCGTCTGTGGTCGGACTGCTCAGTGCGGGGTTGGGCAGTGCTGGATTGGTGAGAGCCGGGTTGGCCAGTGCCGGATCGGTGAGCCGGCGGTCATCCGGCGTGGTCAATCCCGGCGTGGTCAATCCCGGCGTCGTCAGCCCCGGCGTCGTCAATCCCGGCGTCGTCAGCCCCGGGGTGGTGAGGGCCGGCGAGGTCAGACCCGGTGAGGTGAGGCCGGGCGACGTCAGCGTCGTCGGCGAGCTCGCGCCGGTACCCGTCAAGACGCCGGTCGGCATCGGCGGCAGGTTGATGCCGAATTGCGAGAGGCCTTGCGACAGGGCCGACATCAGTTCGTTGGGCAGGTCGGTGATCTCCGCGGCCTGGACGAACTCGCGCTTCTGCGGCTGCGGATCGATGCTCGCAGACAGCTCGGATACGGCGACAACTGCGGCTGGACTCGCGACCGCCAGGGCGGCGACTGCGCTCATGGCTGTCGAGAGCCTGCGTCGACGTCGGTTCGGCACGGAAGTCTCCTCAATACATGGACTACGTCGGTAGGTACTCGTACGCGATTGACGGTACTGGTGTGACTGCTGTGACTAAAGTGAAGATACGGAATTGTGAGCCAATCTTGACCTGAGCACTCCGTCGGATTCGGGGTGGGCCATGGCCGTCGGATACCCTTGCTGCCGATGACAGCTCGTTTCGACCTCTTTGTCGTCGGTTCCGGTTTTTTCGGTCTGACGGTTGCCGAGCGCGTGGCATCGCAGCTGAACAAGCGCGTTCTCGTGCTCGAGCGGCGGCCGCACATCGGCGGCAACGCCTACTCAGAACCCGAACCCCAGACCGGCATCGAAATCCACAAGTACGGCGCCCACCTCTTCCACACCTCCAACAAACGGGTGTGGGACTACGTGCGCAAGTTCACCGACTTCACCGGATACCAGCATCGCGTTTTCGCCATGCACAACGGGCAGGCCTACCAGTTCCCGATGGGGCTGGGTCTGGTGTCGCAGTTCTTCGGCAGGTACTTCACGCCCGACGAGGCGCGCAAGCTGATCGCCGAGCAGGCCGCCGAGTTCGACACCGCGGCCGCGCAGAACTTCGAGGAGAAGGCGATCAGCCTGATCGGACGCCCGCTGTACGAGGCGTTCATGAAGCACTACACCGCCAAGCAGTGGGAGACCGACCCGAAGGACCTGCCGGCCAGCAACATCACGCGGCTTCCGGTGCGGTACACGTTCGACAACCGCTACTTCAACGACACGTATGAGGGGCTGCCGGTCGACGGCTACACCGCGTGGCTGGAAAACATGGCCGCCGACGATCGCATCGAAGTGCGGTTGAACACCGACTGGTTCGACGTGCGCGACCAGCTCCGTGCGGCCAACCCCGAGGCACCGGTCGTCTACACGGGTCCGCTGGACCGCTATTTCGAGTACTCGGCTGGCCGACTCGGTTGGCGCACGCTCGACTTCGAGACCGAGGTGTTGAGCGACTGCGGCGATTTTCAAGGCACACCCGTCATGAACTACAACGACGTCGACGTGCCGTACACCCGGATCCACGAGTTCCGGCACTTCCACCCCGAACGGGCTTATCCGACCGACAAGACCGTGATCATGCGCGAATACGGTCGCTTCGCCAAGGAAGACGACGAGCCCTACTACCCGATCAACACCCCTGAGGACCGCGCGATGGTTGCGGCCTACCGTGAACTGGCCGGCGCCGAGACTGCTTCGGCCAAGGTGCTGTTCGGCGGCCGCCTTGGCACTTATCAGTACCTCGACATGCACATGGCCATCGCGAGCGCATTGAATATGTATGACAACACCCTCGCGCCGCACCTGCGTGACGGCGCGCCCCTTGCCGAAGACGGCATAGAAAGCAGCAGCGCATGAGTGACATCCCGTCCGGCGCGCTCGACGTCGGAGACGACACCAGGGCGGTCGGCCTCCTGGCGCGCATCATCCTGCCGCGCCCGGGAGAACCCCTCGACGTGCGAAAGCTCTACATCGAGGAGTCGGAGACCAACGCCCGCCGTGCCCACGCGCCGACACGCACCACGCTGGAGATCGGCGCTGAGTCGGAGGTGTCGTTCGCGACGTACTTCAACGCCTTTCCGGCCAGCTATTGGCGCCGCTGGTCCACGCTGGAGTCGGTGGTTTTGCGCGTCGAACTCACCGGCAGCGCCCGGGTCGACGTCTACCGGTCCAAGGCGACCGGGGCCCGGATCACCGTCGGCGGTGAGGCGGTGTCCAGCGGAGACTCCGGTCAACCAGTGGCTGTCGAGTTCGAGATCGAACTGTCGCCCTTCGAGGACGGCGGGTGGATCTGGTTCGACATCACCACCAACAGCAACGCCACCGTGCACAGCGCGGGTTGGTACGCACCGGTCGAGGCGCCCGGACGGGCCAACGTCGCCGTCGGGATCCCCACCTTCAACCGGCCCGCGGACTGCGTGAGCGCACTGGCGGCGCTGACGTCGGATCCGTTGGTGGACGAGGTGATCAGTGCGGTGATCGTCTCCGATCAGGGCACCAATAAGGCCAAGGACCATCCGGGCTTCGAGGCGGCCGCGGCCGCCCTCGGTAACCGGCTGTCGGTGCACAACCAACCCAATCTCGGTGGTTCCGGCGGCTACAGCCGCGTCATGTACGAGGCGCTGAAGAACACGGACTGCGAACAGATCCTGTTCATGGACGACGACATCCGCGTCGAGCCCGACTCGATTCTGCGGGCGCTGGCGCTGAACCGGTTCGCCAAGGTGCCCACGCTCGTCGGCGGCCAGATGCTCAACCTGCAGGAGCCGAGCCACCTGCACGTGATGGGCGAGATGGTCGCCGCCGAGAACTTCATGTGGACCAACGCGGTCAACACCGAATACGACCACAACTTCGCCAAGTACCCGCTCAACGACGAAGACGAGCCCCGTAGCAAGCTGCTGCACCGTCGCATCGACGTCGACTACAACGGCTGGTGGATGTGCATGATCCCGCGGCAGATCGCCGAGGAGCTCGGCCAGCCGTTGCCGCTGTTCATCAAGTGGGACGACGCCGACTACGGCCTGCGCGCAGGTGAGCACGGATATCCGACTGTCACGTTGCCGGGGGCCGCGATTTGGCACATGGCGTGGAGCGACAAGGACGATGCGATCGACTGGCAGGCGTACTTCCACCTGCGCAACCGGTTGGTGGTCGCGGCCATGCATTGGGACGGCAAGGTTTCCGGCTTGCTGGCAAGCCATTTGAAGGCGACCTTGAAACATCTTCTCTGCCTGGAGTATTCGACCGTCGCGATCCAGAACAAGGCGATGGACGACTTCTTGGCCGGGCCCGAGCACCTCTTCTCGATCCTGGAGTCCGCGCTGCCCGACGTGCGCGCCATGCGTCAGGAGTACCCCGATGCCGTCGTGCTTCCGAGCGCAACCGCGCTGCCGACGCCCTCGGACAAGAGGTGGCGCAAGGCGGTGAGGATCCCCACCAATCCGCTGTCGATCTCGTTGCGGCTGACCCGCGGGGTGTTGCACCAACTCAAGGCGCATGACCCCAAGCACCACCGGCGTCCGCAGATCAACGTGGCCACCCAGGATGCCCGCTGGTTCTCGCTGTGCAATGTCGACGGCGTCACGGTGACCACTGCCGACGGCCGCGGCGTGGTCTACCGCCAGCGGGACCGGGCGAAAATGGCTGAGCTGCTTCGTGAGTCACTCAAACGGCAGTTTGAGCTCGCTCGCAAGTTCAACCGCATGCGCAAGGTGTACCGGGACGCGCTGCCGGTGCTCACGAGCAAGCAGAAGTGGGAGACCGTACTGCTCCCCGGGGCTGATGACTGACATCTCTCTCCCCGGCCCCCCCGGTCCATCGGGCCCGCGTGGCGAAGAGGCCGCGCTGGTGGCCGTGCAGTCGGCGCTCGCCGGTCGGCCCGGTGTGCTGGCGGGCGCGCGGGCACTGTCTCATTTCGGCGAACACAGCATCGGCTGGCTGGCCGTCGCGGCGCTGGGCGCACTGCTGCAGCCCGCACGCCGAGGGGTGTGGGTGGCCGCCGGGGCCGGCGCGTTCGGAGCCCACGCGGCCGCGGTGCTGATCAAACGCGTGGTGCGACGCGAACGTCCGCACCACCCCGCGATCGCGGTGAATGTCGGTACGCCGAGCCGATTGAGCTTCCCGTCGGCCCATGCGACGTCCACCACCGCGGCGTCGATTCTCTTGGGCCGGGCCACCGGGCTGCCGTTGCCGGCGATCCTCGTGCCACCAATGGCACTGTCGCGGTTGGTGCTCGGCGTGCATTACCCGAGTGACGTGCTCACCGGCGTGGCGGTCGGGGCGGCCGTCGCAAAGGCGGTCACCATGGTCACAGAGCGGGGCGAAGGAGTCCGATGAGCATCTCGAGCGAGAGCAGCAGTGCAGAGAGCGCACCGCCCATGAGCCAGGAGCCCACCTCGGAGAAGGGTCCACCGCGCAATCTGGTCACCGGGGTGATCAAGGCGCTCCGCCCGCGGCAGTGGGTGAAGAACGTCCTGGTCTTCGCGGCACCGGTGGCCGCCCTCGGCGACGACCGATACGCCTACGACTACCGCGCAGTGCTGATCCATGTGCTGCTGGCGTTCGCGGTGTTCAGTCTGGCCGCGTCGTGCGTCTATCTGGTCAACGATGCCAGGGACGTCGACGCAGACCGGGCGCATCCGACCAAACGATTCCGCCCCATCGCGGCGGGCGTGGTACCCGAGTGGCTGGCCTACGTGCTTGCGGTGATGCTCGGGGTGGCGTCACTGGTGATCTCCTGGTTGGTGACACCGAACCTGGCGTTGGTGATCGCCATTTACATCGCGATCCAACTTGCGTATTGCTTCGGCCTCAAACACCAACCCGTCATCGACATCTGCATCGTCTCGTCGGGCTTCTTGATCCGTGCCATCGCCGGCGGTGTCGCGGCGGATGTGCCTCTGTCGCAATGGTTCCTGCTGATGATGGCGTTCGGCTCGCTGTTCATGGCGGCGGGTAAGCGGTACGCCGAGCTTCAGCTGGCAGAACGCACCGGAGCCAAGATCAGAAAGTCGCTGGAGAGTTACACCAGTTCTTATCTGCGCTTTGTGTGGACGTTGTCGGCGACGGCACTGGTGCTGTGTTACGGACTATGGGCGTTCGAGCGCGACGACACCGCGGGTACGTCCATGTTCGTGGTGTCGATGATTCCGTTTGTGATCGCGATTCTGCGCTATGCCGTCGATGTCGACGGCGGAATGGCCGGTGAACCTGAAGAGATCGCGTTGAAGGACCGGGTGCTGCAGCTGCTGGCCGTGGCGTGGATCGGGACAATCGGTGCCGCCGTCTTCCTCAGTTGAGCGGGCGCGACTCTCCGTCGCCGGCCGGAGCGCCTGGGTAGACGGCCTCGGCGACCGGCTGGCGCGCCTGCCGGCCTTTCCGTACGACATCACGGTCCGAGTGAGCCTGTGGGTGAGTGTGATCGTCACCGCGGCGCTGTTCGGCTGGGGTGCCTGGGAGCGGCGCTGGATCGCTGACGACGGCCTCATCGTCCTTCGCACCGTCCGAAACCTGCTGGCGGGCAATGGCCCGGTGTTCAACGCTGGGGAACGTGTCGAGGCGAACACCTCGACGATATGGACCTATCTGATCTATCTCGGAGCGTGGATCGGTGGTCCGGTACGAATGGAGTACGTGGCGCTGTTCCTCGCGCTGACACTGAGCGTGCTCGGTGTCGTGTTCGCGATGCTCGGGGCCGCAAGACTGTACGCACCGAGCCTGCAGGGCCGACGGGCGTTGATGCTTCCCGCCGGCGCATTGGTCTACATCGCGGTCCCTCCTGCCCGCGACTTCGCTACCTCGGGGCTCGAAAACGGTTTGGTGCTCGCCTATCTCGGCCTGCTCTGGTGGATGATGGTCTGCTGGTCGCAGGCGCTGCGAGCGGTCGGTCCCGCCAGAATGACAAAGCCCGTCCTCCGTGACGGGCCACCCACTATTCGCAGGCAACCATTCGGTCCGCCACCGCCGCCACGCAAGATCAGCGCATCCTTCGCTGCCGCGCTGGCTTTCGTCGCCGGTTTGAGTGTGCTCGTTCGACCCGAGCTGGCGTTGATCGGCGGGGTCGCGTTGGTCATGATGCTGATCGCCGCGCGGGACTGGCGACGGCGGGGGCTGATCGTCCTCGCCGGCGGCCTGGTGCCCGTGGGCTATCAGATCTTCCGAATGGGCTACTACGGCTTGCTGTTTCCCGGCACCGCGCTGGCCAAGGACGCCTCTGGCGCCAAGTGGTCACAGGGTTTCGTGTACCTGGCCAACTTCAATGCCCCCTATCTGCTGTGGGCACCGGCGATCCTGCTGACCGGGCTGGCGGCCGTGGTGATGGTCACTCGAGGTCGTCCGTGGGGTATTCGGCACACTGCTGTGCCTGGGTACGGATGGCTGGCGCGGACGGTGCAAAGTCCGCAGGCCGTGGTGGCATTCATGCTCTTCAGCGGTGTGCTGCAAGCGCTCTACTGGATCCGCCAGGGCGGCGACTTCATGCACGGCCGCGTCCTGCTCACGCCGCTGTTCTGCATGCTGGCACCCATCGCGGTGATTCCATTGGTGCTGCCCGACGGAGCCCGAATGGCCCGGGGCGCAGGCTATTTGTTCGTGGGCGCGACGAGTGTGCTGTGGGTGTCGATCGCCGGATGGTCGCTGTGGGTGGCGAATTCGAGCGGCATGGGGTCCGATGCCACCCGTGTGACGTACAGCGGCATCGTCGACGAGCGGCGGTTCTACGCGCAGGCGACGGGCAACGCGCACCCACTGACCGCTGCCGACTACCTCGATTACCCACGAATGCGTGCGGTCATGACCGCGTTGAACAACACGCCCGACGGCGCCCTGCTGTTGCCGGCGGGCAATTACGACCGGTGGGAAGTCGTGCCCGCGATCCCGCCGGGTCCCGATGCACCGCCGGATGCCACAAAAGCCCGAAATGGTCCGCACACAGTGTTTTTCACCAACCTTGGCATGCTGGGCATGAACGTCGGCCTCGACGTCCGGGTAATCGATCAGATCGGACTGGCCAACCCGCTCGCCGCACACACCGCACGCCTCGACGACGGCGCGCATCGGCCATGACAAGAATCTGTTCCCGGACTGGGCGGTGGCCGAAGGACCGTTCCTGAAGACCCGGCCGTTCATTCCGTCCTATCTTGACGAGGACTGGATCGTGCAGGCCGAGGCGGCGTTGGAGTGCCCGGCGACCGACGCGATGCTCACCGCCATCCGCGGTCCGATGGGTCCCCGCCGGTTCCTGTCGAATCTTCTGCACGCGTACCAATTCACGGAGTACCGAATCGATCGGGTACCGCGCTACGAGCTGGAGCGCTGCGGTCTCGATGTGCCCGAATCCGCGGACGAGCCGTACACCGGCATGCCTGCGACGGGACCCTAGCGACCCGTAACGCGGTCTGCGAATCATGCGATAGAGAAGTCGCGGGGACCGCCGGCCACACGGCGCCTAGTACACGAAACGGATGGTAAGAGCTGTGCGAACCGGGCTTCGCCGCCTGATCGCGACGTGCGTCGCGGTCCTGACGCTGCCGGCGATGGCTGTTGTGATCGACCTCACACCGTCCCGCGAAGGCTTTGCCGTCGAATACCTCGACGTGTACTCGATCTCGATGGGCCGCAGCATCGGGGTGCAATCCGGGCCCGCGAGCCTGAAACCAGACCTGATCGCAACCGTCAAAGGCTGAGGAGCGACCAGGGACGATACACGCCGAATAGAGCTACCACAGCTAGTTGTGGTTGACTGCACGGGCAACGCGGCGGGGTCCGTCGGACAAGTTCCGCGTGCGGCATACGACAGATGGGATAGATGAAGCATGAGTTTCGTTCGCAAAATCCGTGGCGCGTGGGTGCGCCGGCTCACGGTTGTGGCAGTTGCCGCGGCTGTGCTGCCCGCCCTCGTGAGCGCCGTCGGAGGCTCGGCGACTGCGGGGGCTTTCTCTCGTCCGGGTCTGCCGGTCGAGTACCTCATGGTTCCGTCCGCAGGGATGGGACGTGACATCAAGGTTCAGTTCCAGAACGGTGGGCCGAATGCGCCTGGCGTCTACTTGCTGGACGGCCTGCGCGCGCAGGATGACTTCAACGGCTGGGACATCAATACCGCGGCGTTCGAGTGGTACGTCGATTCCGGTCTCGCCACGATCATGCCGGTTGGTGGCCAGTCGAGCTTCTACAGCGACTGGTACAAGCCGGCTTGCGGCAAGGCGGGCTGCTCCACGTACAAGTGGGAGACGTTCCTGACGCAGGAGCTTCCGGCCTATCTGGCCGCGAACAAGGGCGTCAACCCGAACCGCAATGCTGCGGTCGGTCTGTCGATGGCCGGCTCGTCCGCGATGACGCTGGCGATCTACTACCCGCAGCAGTTCCAGTACGCGGGTTCGCTTTCAGGCTTCCTGAACCTGTCCGAGGGCTGGTGGCCGATGCTGGTCGGCATGTCGATGGGCGACGCGGGTGGCTACGAGTCCGAGGACATGTGGGGCCCGTCGAGCGATCCGGCATGGAAGCGCAACGATCCGATGGTCAACATCGACCGGTTGGTCGCCAACGGCACCCGGATCTGGGTGTTCTGCGGTAACGGCAAGCCCGCTGACATCACCGGTACCGGCGTCGCGGCCGGCAACAACTTCAACGCGAAGTTCCTGGAGAGCTTCACGCTGCGGACGAACAAGACGTTCCAGGAGGAGTACATCGCCGCCGGTGGTAAGAACGGCGTGTTCAACTTCCCGGAGGCTGGTACGCACAGCTGGGAGTACTGGGGTCAGCAGCTGCAGCAGATGAAGCCCGATATCCAACGTGTGCTCGGTGCCGTGCCGCAGCCGAGCACTCCGGTCGGGGTCGAGGGTGCAGCACCGGCCGAGGGTGCTGCTCCGGCCGGGGGTGCGGCTGAAGCCCAGCCGGCGTCGGCTTCCACGGAGCAGTCGGGCGGCTAATCGACCCGTTCGTCGGAGACAACTCAGTCGGCGGCGGCGATCCCTCGGGGTCGTCGCCGTCGGCCATTTCCGGCGCGGCTCGTCGTGCTGGTGTGGTTGACTGCTGGGCGCAGGGGCCAGCAAGACGAGCGTGAGGTGGGGCAGTTGATGCGTGGCTTGATTCGGACATTCCTGACCGTGGTGCTGCTGGCTGCAGGTCTGTGGACCGCCGGCACATCGATGGCACCGACCGCCAAGGCCGATGTCGAGATGCTGATGGTCCCCTCAGCGGCGATGGGCCGCGATATCCCCGTCGCATTCTCCGGTGGCGGCCCGCACGCGGTCATCCTGCTCGACGCCTTCAACGCCGCTCCTGACGTCAGCAACTGGGTGACGGCGGGCAACGCGATGGCCACGCTCGGGGGGCAGGGCATTTCGATAGCCGCACCCGCAAGTGGCGCGTTCAGCATGTACACCAACTGGGAGCAGGACGGCAGCAAGCAGTGGGAGACGTTCCTCGCGACCGAGCTGCCGGACTGGCTGGTGGCGAACAAAGGTCTGGCGCCTGGCGGCCACGCCATCGTCGGTGCCGCCCAGGGCGGATACGGGGCGATGGCCATGGCCACCTTCCACCCGGACCGGTACCGCTTCGCCGGCTCGCTGTCAGGGTTCTTGGCTCCGGAGCGGACGGGCGTCGACGGCGCGATCACCGCCGGCATGCAGCGCTACGGCGGCGTCGACACCCGCAACATGTGGGGATTGCCACAGGCGGGCCGCTGGAAGTGGCATTCGCCCAACGCCCACGTGCAGCTTCTTTCGGACAACAACACCCGGCTGTGGGTGTTCAGCCCGACGACCGGCGGGTGTGACGACCCGGCGATGATCGGCTACTGCGAAATCGCCGCGGGCACCAACAAGGAGTTCTACCAGCACTATCGTTCCGTCGGCGGCCACAACGGCCACTTCGACTTCCCGGCCACCGGCAACAATGACTGGGGCGCGTGGGCCGGGCAGCTCGCCGCGATGTCGGGCGAATTGGTCACCACGATCAAGTAGCCCGAGACGCGGGCGGCGCTCTCAGGTTCCCCTGTGTATCAGCCGGTACCTTGGACACGTGCAACGCTCCGTACGGCGAAGGGTCGGTTCGGCCCCGCTTTCCGGATGGTTGGCAACCTCGGCGTCAACGCTGTTGGTGGCTACCGCCCCCGCGTTGCTGACCGGATGTTCCGGTAACGACATGATGGCCACCATGGGTCTGCCCACCACCGAGACGGCAACCGCGCACGGCGAGGCGAGCACCCCTCCGGGACCGGCACAGCCGGGCGCCCAGTCCGATGCGATGGTCGTCACCCCACAACAGCGCGGGTACCTCGAGGCGCTGCGCACCGCCGGGGTGAAGCCGTCGAGCGATCTGGCAGCCCTGTCGATCGGGTCCTATGTATGCCAGGCCCGCGCCGCCAAACAGACCGACCAGGCGGTATGGGACTTCGTTCTGCCGTTGGTGCGAAGCGACGTCCGTGACGGCCGCCTATCCTCGATTGCGCCGGCGACCGCCGACGTCGACTCGGCGACCGCCGACTACATTCGCATCGCGACCGATCGACTCTGCTAGCCGCGGACGACGAGCACAACCACCACCTAAGCGGACCACCCACGCGAGGAGCACCGAGAACCCCATGCCCAAGACCAATCAACGGAAGCGTCACCGCATCCTGGGTCTCGTCGCAGCGGTGGCGGTCTCCCTCGTCGTGGTGCTGGTCGTGGTGCTCGTCTGGGTCTGGCAACGATCGCCGGACACGCCACCGGGTGCGGTCCCGCCAACGGCGGTTCCTCCGGGCGGCATCCCCTCGACGGGAAAGAAGCCGCGGCCTGAGTTCCAGGACGCCAGCTGCCCGGACGTCCAGGCGATATCGATTCCGGGCACCTGGGAGTCCTCGCCACAGCTCGATCCGTACAACCCGACCCAGTTCCCCATCGCTCTGCTTCTCAACGTCACCAACCCGCTTCGCCAACAGTTCGACGCGAGCAGGCTGGAGATCTACACGGTGCCCTACACCGCGCAGTTCCATAATCCGTTCGCCGCGGACAAGCAGATGTCGTACAACCAGAGCCGCGAAGAAGGTTTCGACGCCACGGTGCGGGCCATGACCGACATGAACAACCGGTGCCCGCTGACCAGCTACGTACTGATCGGCTTCTCGCAGGGTGCGGTGATCGCCGGCGACATTGCCAGCGACATCGGCAACGGCCGCGGCCCGGTCGACGAAGATCTGGTTCTCGGGGTGGCGTTGATCGCCGATGGACGTCGTCAGCCCGGCGTCGGCCAGGACGTCGGCCCGAACGCCCCTGGGCAGGGTGCGGAGATCACGCTGGACGAGGTGCCGATGCTGGGCGAGCTCGGCCTGGACATGACCGGACCGCGACCGGGCGGATTCGGGATGCTCGACAACCGCGTCTACGAGATATGCGCGGCGGGCGACCTGATCTGTTCTGCGCCCGAGTCGGCCTTCAACATCACCCAGCTGCCAAGGACGCTCGAGGTGCTCAGCGGCGGCGCGGGACAGCCGATCCACGCGATGTACAACACGCCGCAATTCTGGAATCTTGATGGTGCCTCGGCCCCACAGTGGACACTTGGTTGGGCGCAGAGTGTGATCAATAACGCTCCGCACCCAAAACATGGCTGACCTGTAACCGCTGGGATTTGGACAGCGTCCACCGGTCGCCTAACATTAAGAAATAACTAAGAGCGATTTCCGATCGGCACGACCCCGGGTTCAAGGCCGGGCCAGACGGAGCATGTGCGACACGGCATCAAGACGAGTGTGCCTTCGAACAGGAGAGTGAGAATGGGGTTTCACAACCCGTTCCTGAAAGACGGACTGATCAAGTTCCCCGACAACGGCAGCGTGGTCAAGCACGTCGAGAAGTGGGCGAAGGTCCGTGGTGACAAGCTCGCCTACCGGTTCCTCGATTTCTCGGTGGAACGCGACGGTGTGGCCCGCGAACTCAACTGGGCCGACTTCGCCGCCCGCAACCGTGCGCTCGCCGCCCGGCTGCAGCAGGTCACCGAGCCCGGTGACCGGGTCGCCGTCCTCTGCCCACAGAACCTCGAACTACGTCGTCGCGATGTACGGGACGCTCTACTCGGGCCGCATCGCGGTGCCGCTGTTCGACCCGTCGGAACCCGGCCACGTCGGACGACTGCACGCCGTACTGGACGACTGCCGGCCGTCGGCGATCCTGACCACCACCGAGTCGGCCGAGGCCGTTCGCAAGTTCTTCCGCAGCAGGCCCGCCAAGGAGCGTCCGCGCGTCATCGCCGTCGATGCGGTGCCCGTCGAGGTCGGCGCCACCTGGGAGCCGGTCGACGTCCAGCACGACACCGTCGCCTATCTGCAGTACACGTCCGGGTCGACACGTATCCCCACCGGCGTGCAGATCACGCACCTCAACCTGGCCACCAACATCGTCCAGATCATCGAGGCGCTTGACGGCCAGGAAGGCGATCGCGGCCTTTCGTGGCTGCCGTTCTTCCATGACATGGGCCTGATCACCGCCATGCTGGCGCCGATGATCGGGCATTACTTCACGTTCATGACGCCCGCGGCGTTCGTCCGCAGGCCTGGCCGCTGGATCCGGGAGATGTCCCGCAAGCCCGACGACATCGGCGGCGTGATCTCGGTGGCGCCGAACTTCGCGTTCGACCACGCCGCGGCACGGGGGCTGCCCAAGGACGACGAGCCGCCGCTGGACCTATCCGTCGTCAAATGCATCCTCAACGGGAGTGAGCCGATCTCGGCGGCCACCGTGCGCAGGTTCAACGAGGCGTTCGCGCCGCACGGCTTCAAGCCGCAGGCCATCAAGCCGTCCTACGGTTTGGCCGAGGCGACGCTGTTCGTGTCGACCACTCCGATGGGTGATCACCCGAGGATCGTCTCCGTCGACCGCGACGCGTTGAACACCGGCACGTTCGTCGAGGTTCCCGAAGATTCACCGAGCGCCGTCGCGCAGGCGGGTGCAGGCAAGGTGGGCGTCGCCGAGTGGGCCGTGATCGTCGATGCGGAGTCGGCCACCGAGCTGCCCGACGGACAGATCGGTGAGGTCTGGATCAGCGGCCAGAACATGGGCACCGGCTATTGGGGCAAGGAAGAAGAGACCCGCGAGACTTTTCAGAACATCCTCAAGTCGCGCACCAACCCGTCGCACGCCGAGGGCGCGACCGACGACGCCACATGGGTGCGCACAGGTGATCTCGGCGCCCATCACGATGGCGAGTTGTTCATCACCGGCAGAGTCAAGGATCTGGTGATCGTCGACGGCCGCAACCACTATCCGCAGGACCTCGAGCACTCCGCGCAGGAGTCGACCAAGGCGCTGCGGGTCGGATACGTGGCGGCGTTCTCGGTGCCTGCCAACCAGCTGCCCGACGAGGTGTTCGACAATGCGCACGCGGGGCTCAAGCGTGATCCCGACGACTCGTCAGAGCAGTTGGTGATCGTCGGTGAGCGCGCACCCGGCGCGCACAAGCTCGACATGGGCCCGATCGCCGACGACATCCGCGCCGCCATCGCGGTGCGGCACGGCGTCACCGTGCGCGACGTGCTGCTCACTGCGGCCGGCGCCATTCCGCGTACCTCCAGCGGCAAGATCGGCCGGCGGGCTTGCCGCGCTGCGTATCTGGACGGCAGCCTGCGCAGCGGCAAGATCGCCAACGATTTCCCCGACGAGACAGACTGACACCTGACTACTCTGAATATGGCTGATACACAGGACGATTCGCAGCAGCAACCCGAGGCCCGGGCGGCTTCGCGCCAGAGCGGCTCCGCGGCCTGATGTCGCCGCCGGGGCGGCTCCGCAGCCTGATGTCGCCGCCGGGGCGGCTCCGCGGACCGACGTCTCGGTGCCCGAGCTCCGCGAGTGGATGCGCAACTGGGTGGCCAACGCAACGGGTCAATCGCCCGATGCGATCAACGAGAACGCACCACTCATCGAGTTGGGTATGGCCTCGCGCGACGCCGTCGCGATGGCCAGCGATATCGAGGACTACACCGGGGTCACCGTCACGGCCACCATGGCGTTCCGGCATCCGACCATCGAGGCGCTGGCAACCGTCATCGTCGAGGGCGAGCCGGAAATCGACGATGCCGCCGGCGAAGAGGACTGGACACGGTCAGCGGATGTCGACGACATCGCGATCATCGGCATCGCCACCCGCTTCCCCGGCGACATGAACACTCCCGCCGAGACGTGGCAGGCACTGCTCGAAGGCCGCGACGCGATCACCGATCTGCCGGAGGGACGCTGGGAGGAATTCCTCGGCGAACCGCGGATCGCCGAGCGTGTCGCCAAGGCGCGAACCCGCGGCGGCTACCTGTCCGACATCAAGGGTTTCGACGCCGAGTTCTTCGCGTTGTCGAAGATGGAAGCCGACAACATCGATCCGCAGCAGCGGATGGCGCTCGAATTGACCTGGGAGGCAATGGAGCACGCCCGGATCCCGGCGTCGAGCCTGCGCGGTGAAGCGGTCGCGCGTGTACATGGCAGCTCGGTCGAATGCCGACTACCAGTTAACCTCGCGTTGGCGGACCCGAGCGGTCGCGCACCCGTACGCGATCACCGGCAACTCGAGCTCGATCATCGCCAACCGGGTGTCCTACTTCTACGACTTCCGCGGACCGTCGGTGGCCGTCGACACGGCCTGCTCCAGTCTCACTGGTCGCCGCGCACCAGGGTGTGAAGGCGCTGCGCGCGGGTGAGGCCGACGTCGCGGTCGTCGGCGGCGTGAACGCATTGATCACGCCGTTGGTGACCGTCGGCTTCGACGAGGTCGGCGGCGTGCTCGCACCCGACGGCCGGATCAAGTCGTTCTCGCAGGACGCCGACGGCTACGCCCGGTCCGAGGGCGGCGGCATGCTGGTGCTCAAGCGGGTCGCCGACGCCCGCCGCGACGGCGACGACATCATCGCGGTCATCGCGGGCAGCGCGATCAACCACGACGGCCGGTCCAACGGCATGCTCGCGCCGAACCCGGACGCCCAGGCCGAGGTACTGCGCAAGGCGTACAAGGACGCGGGGATCAACCCCCGCGACGTCGACTACATCGAGGCGCACGGCACCGGCACCATCCTCGGCGACCCGATCGAGGCCGACGCGCTGGGACGTGTTGTCGGCAGGGGTCGCGCCGCCGACAAGCCCGCGCTGCTGGGTGCGGTGAAATCCAATGTGGGACATCTGGAGTCGGCGGCCGGCGCGGCCAGCCTGGCCAAGATGGCGCTAGCGCTGGCGAACGACAAGATCCCACCGTCGATCAACTACAGCGGGCCTAATCCGTACATCGACTTCGACGCGATACATCTGAAGGTCGCCGACACCGTCACCGATTGGCCCCGCTACAGCGGGCACGCGATCACCGGCGTCTCCGGCTTCGGCTTCGGCGGCGCCAACGCCCACCTCGTGCTGCGCGAGGTGCTGCCCACCGATCTCGTGGAGCCCGAACCAGAAGTCGCGGCCGAGCCGGAGAAGGCCGCCGCATCCGAGGCGAACTTCGTCGTACGTCGGCGGCGTCCGGATGGACGAGTACGGCGAGTTCATCGACGACGACTCGGAATATGGAGCCGATACCGCTGCGGTTCACGATGTCGACCAAGAGCCCGACCTGCCCGGCCTGACCGACGAGGCCAAGCGTCTGCTGGAGGTCGCCCGCGAGGAACTCGGAGTCCGGCGAACAGCCCACTCTGCTTGTGCCGCTGGCAGTCTCGGGATTCCTGACATCACGCAAGAAGGCAACGGCCGCCGAGCTGGCCGACTGGATCGACAGCCCGGAAGGGCGCGCATCGTCGCTGGAGTCGATCGGACGCGCGCTGTCCCGGCGCAACCACGGCCGCTCCCGCGCCGTCGTGATGGCCCACGATCACGACGAGGCGATCAAGGGCCTCCGCGCGGTGGCCGACGGCAAGCAGCACCCCAGTGTGTTCAGCTACGGACGGTCCCGTCACCAACGGACCGGTCTGGGTACTGGCCGGTTTCGGCGCCCAGCACCGCAAGATGGCCAAGAGCCTGTACCTGCGCGACGAGACGTTCGCCGAGTGGATCAACAAGGTCGACGCCCATGTGCAGGACGAGCTGGGGTACTCGATTGTCGAGCTGATCCTTGACGATTCGCAGGACTATGGCATCGAGACGACGCAGACGGTGATCTTCGCGATCCAGGTCGCGCTCGGCGAACTGCTCAAGGCGCACGGCGCGAAACCCGGTGCGGTGGTGGGACAGTCGCTCGGCGAGGCCGCGGCGGCGTACTTCGCCGGTGGTCTGTCGCTGGCCGACGCGACCCGCACGATCTGCTCCCGTGCCCACCTGATGGGTGAGGGCGAGGCCATGCTGTTCGGCGAGTACATCCGGCTGATGGCGCTCGTCGAGTACTCCATCGACGAGATCGAGACCGTGTTCGCCGACTTCAAGGACCTCGAGGTCTGCGTGTACGCCGCGCCGACCCAGACGGTCATCGGCGGTCCGCCCGACCAGGTGGACGCGATCATCGCGCGTGCCGAATCGGAGGGAAGGTTCGCCCGCAAGTTCCAGACCAAGGGCGCAAGCCACACGTCGCAGATGGACCCGTTGCTGGGTGAACTCGCCGCGGAGCTGCAGGGCATCGAACCCCACCCGCTGACGATCGGCTACTTCTCGACGGTGCACGAGGGCGGCTACATCCGGCCCGGCGGCGAACCGATCCACGACGTGGACTACTGGAAGAAGGGCCTGCGCCACAGCGTCCACTTCACCCAGGGCATCCGCAATGCCGTCGACAACGGACACACGACTTTCCTCGAGCTGGCGCCCAATCCGGTGGCGCTGATGCAGGTGGGCCTGACCACGGCCGCGGCGGGTCTGCACGACGCGCAGCTGATCGGGACGCTGGCGCGCAAGCAGGACGAGGTCGACTCGATGACCACCGCGATGGCGCAGCTGTTCGTGTACGGCCACGATCTGGACTTCCGCACCATGTTCTCCCGGGCCGTCGACCCGGCGACCGAGTACGCGAATATCCCGCCCACTCGCTTCCGGCGTAAGCCGCACTGGCTCGACGCCCGGTTCACCGGTGACGGTTCGGTGCTTATGCCGGGTAACCACGTCGCGATGCCCGATGGCAGGCACGTCTGGGAATACGTCCCGAAGGGAGAGCCGGATCTCGCTGCCCTGGTGAAAGCCGCTGCGGCACAGGTTCTTCCGGGGGCCAAGTTGATGGCCTCCGAACAGCGGGCGGTACCCGGGGAGGGCGCCCGGCTGGTGACCACGCTGACCCGCCATCCCGGCGGCGCCAGCGTGCAGGTGCATGCGCGTATCGACGAGTCGTTCACGCTGGTCTATGACGCGGTCGTGAGTCGCGCGGGAGCCGCTGCCGCGCTGCCCTCCGCGGTGGCAACGGGAATGGCTGTCGCCGAGGAGGTCTCGCCCGCACCGGCGGTCGAGGACGACGAAGTCGGCTGCAGAGATCCTGCAGGACAACCTCACCGCAGGCGCTGGTCTCGCGGCTGGCTTTGCGAAGTGGTCACCCGACACCGGTGAGACCATCGGTCAGCGACTCGGCGCGATCGTCGGCGGCGCAATGGGTTACGAGCCCGAGGACCTGCCGTGGGAGGTGCCGCTGATCGAGCTCGGGCTGGACTCGCTGATGGCGGTGCGCATCAAGAACCGGGTCGAGTACGACTTCGACCTGCCGCCGATCCAGTTGACCGCGGTACGTGACGCGAACCTGTACGCCGTGGAGAAGCTGATCCAGTACGCGATCGAGCACCGCGACGAGGTCGACCAGATCGCCGAGCACCAGAAGACGATGACCGCCGAGGAGATCGCCGCTGAACAGGCGGAGATGATGGGCGGCGCGACGACGGTGGCCGAACTCGAGGAGGCGCTTGCCGAGCGGACCGCCACGTCCGCCCCGGACGTCGATATCCCGCCGCCGCCGACGAACCCGACAGGCCCCGCTGTCCCGCCGCCGCCCACCAATCCGGCGGGCCCAACGGCCAATGGCGACCAGAGTGCGGCGGCGTTGGCCGCGCCAAGTGCTCAGCCAGGAAGCCGTGACCGCCGCGCTGGGCGCCGACGTGCCGCCGCGCGACGCCTCCGAACGTGTGACGTTCGCGACGTGGGCGATCGTCACCGGCAAGTCACCCGGCGGCATATTCAACGAGTTGCCCGCGGTCGACGACGCCACCGCGGTGAAGATCGCCGAGCGGCTGTCCGAGCGGGCCGAGGGAACCATCACCGTCGAGGCCGTCAAGAGCGCCGGCACGATCGAGGCGCTTGCCGAGGTCGTGCGGCAGTATCTCGAGGCGGGCCAGCTCGACGGGTTCGTCCGCGTCATCCGCGCCAAGCAGGAGGGATCCGACAGGATCCCGGTGTTCGTGTTCCACGCGGCCGGCGGCTCGACCGTGGTGTACGAGCCGCTGCTCAAACGCCTGCCCGCAGACACCCCGATGTACGGCATCGAACGTGTCGAGGGGTCCATCGAAGAGCGGGCCCGCGAGTACGTGCCGAAGTTGATGGAGATGCAGGGCAACGGTCCGTTCGTGCTGGCCGGTTGGTCACTGGGCGGCGTGCTCGCCTACGCCTGCGCCATCGGTCTGCGCGAGGCGGGCGCCGATGTGCGGTTCGTCGGCCTGATCGACGCCGTGCGGCCCGGCGAGGAGATCCCCCAGACCAAGGAGGAGACCCGCGCACGCTGGGACCGCTACGCCCGCTTCGCGGAACGGACCTTCAACGTCGAGGTCCCGCCGATCCCCTACGAGCAGCTCGAGGAACTCGACGACGAGGGCCAGGTGAAGTTCGTCCTGGACGCCGTTTCGCAGGCCGGCGTACAGATCCCGGGCGGCATCATCGAGCACCAGCGCACCTCGTATCTGGATCAGCGGGCGATCGACACCGCCGAGATCCAGCCGTACGCCGGGAAGGTCACGCTGTACATGGCCGACCGCTACCACGACGATGCGATCTTCTTCGAACCCCGTTACGCGACCCGAAAACCAGACGGCGGCTGGGGCGAATTCGTATCCGATCTGGAGGTCGTCCAGATCGGGGGCGAGCATATTCAGGCGATCGACGAGCCGTACATTGCCAAGGTCGGCGCGCACATGAGTGAGGCGCTGGACCGAATCGAGGCCAGCCAGAGCGATCAGGAGAAGCAGGCGAAGTGACCAACAAAACCACCGCGGAGCTGCTCTCCGAACTTCACGAGAAGCTGGAGCTGGCGAAGGAACCCGGTGGCGAGAAGGCCATCGCCAAGCGCGCGCGCAAGGGCATTCCGAGTGCCCGCGCCCGCATCAACTCGCTGGTCGATCCGGGCAGCTTCCTAGAGGTCGGCGCGCTGTGCAAAACGCCGGGTGACCCGGAGGCGCTCTTCGGCGACGGGGTGGTCACCGGCCACGGCACCATCAACGGCAGGCCAGTCGGAGTCTTCAGCCACGACCAGACGGTGTTCCAGGGCTCGGTCGGCGAGATGTTCGGACGCAAGGTCGCCAAGTTGATGGAGTGGGTGGCGATGGTCGGCTGCCCGATCGTGGGCATCAACGACTCCGCCGGTGCGCGAATCCAGGACGCGGTGACATCGCTGGCGTGGTACGCCGAGCTCGGCCGCAGGCACGAGATGCTGCGCGGCCTGGTGCCCGAGGTCTCGCTGATCTTCGGTGCGTGTGCGGGCGGCGCGGTGTACTCGCCGATCCAGACCGACCTGGTGGTGGCGGTGCGCGACCAGGGCTACATGTTCATCACCGGTCCCGACGTGATCAAGGACGTCACCGGCGAGGACGTCACACTCGAGGAACTCGGCGGCGCCGACAACCAAGCTCGTTACGGGAACATCCACCAGGTGGTCGAGTCCGAGGAGGCGGCGTTCCAGTACGTCCGCGACTACCTCAGTTTCCTGCCCTCCAACACATTTGACGACGCGCCGATCGTCAACCCCGGCCTGGAACCGGAGCTGACGCCGCACGATTACGAGCTCGACTCGATCGTGCCGGACAGCGACAACATGGCCTACGACATGCACGAGATCCTGCTGCGGATATTCGACGACGGCGATGTGTTCGAAGTCGGCCAACAACGGGGACAGGCGATGATCACGGCCTTCGCTCGGGTCGACGGCCGTCCTGTCGGCGTGATCGCCAACCAGCCCATGCATCTGTCGGGTGCGATCGACACCGAAGCCTCGGATAAGGCGACGGCATTCATCCGCTTCTGCGACTCGTACAACACGCCTTTGGTTTTCGTGGTCGACACCCCGGGCGCGCTGCCGGGTGTCGAGCAGGAGAAGGGCGGCATCATCAAGCGCGGCGGCAGGTTCTTCAACGCCCTTGTGGAGGCCGACGTACCGAAGGTGACGGTCATCGTCCGCAAGGCCTATGGCGGCGGGTACGCGGTGATGGGGTCCAAACAGTTGGCGGCGGACCTGAACTTCGCGTGGCCGACCGCGCGCATCGCGGTGATCGGCGCCGAGGGTGCGGCGCAGTTGCTGGTGAAGAGGTTCCCGGATCCCAAAGCGCCGGAGGTGCAGAAGATCCGCGCCGATTTCATCGAGGGCTACAACCTCAACATGGCGACGCCGTGGATCGCCGCCGAGCGCGGGTACATCGACGCGGTGATCCAGCCACATGAAACCCGGCTGCTGCTGCGAAAGTCATTGCGATTGTTGCGCGATAAGCAGAAGTGGGACCGCGTACAGCGAAAGCACGGTCTGACGCCGATCTGATCGCGGATAATCGGCCCGTGTCCAACCACTTCACCGGCCTGAGTCTCGGCCCACCGCTGGGCGACCAACGACTCGATCTCTGCGATCTTTATGCGTTCCAGTCGCCTGCCGACTCTGCGCGGACCGTGCTGATACTCAACGCGAATCCGAATGCCGACGCAATGCACCCGGACGCCATCTACCGGCTCGCCATCGACAACGACGGGGACCTGCAGAACGACATCGCGTTCAGCTACGTCTTCTCCACCCCGCAGGAGGGAAGGCAGACCGTAGACGTCTACCTCGCCCACGGCGATGACGCGAAGGAACCAGAAGCCGTCGGCGAGAAGATCTTCGATGCCGTCGACGTGTCCTTCGGCAAGACTCCCCGCATTCACCAATCGGGTGACTTCACCTTCTTCGCGGGCGCGCGGAGCGACGCGTTCTTCTTCGACTTCGACGGCATCAAGAACCTGTTCGATATCTCGGGAACACGCAACTTCACCGCACCGCATCTTGCGGAACTCGGCGGAAAGTCGCCGTGGACCGGTCAGGATTCCAACACCACTGCCAATGTGTTCTCGACCGTTCTGGAACTGCCGACGCACTACTTGCGCCCCAACCCCGATATTCGGATCTGGGGCCGTTGCAGTCTCCGGCTCGACGGAAAGCTCGACCACGTCGACCGGGCCGGCCACCCCTCGGTGAGCAGTTTCTTCAACACCGACGACACCAAGCTGGAGTACAACGCCAGTGAACCGGTGCGTGACCGCGAACGATGGATCGAGCAGTTCATCCACCTGATGGGACACACCGGCAATTACACGCGCGAGCAGGCCATTGCCGCGATCGACCGGGAGGGCACCCTGCCCGACATGCTGACCTTCGACCCGGCCAAACCCGCCAAGTACCCGAACGGCCGGGTGTTCACCGACGACGTCATCGACTACCGGCTGGCCTTCCTGACCAAAGGCGAATGCCCGCCCAGCGGGTTGAGCCCGCACACCGACATCCTGGCCGAGTTCCCCTACCTGGGCACTCCGCACTGAGGTCTACGGGGCAGACCACTACTATTCGGCCATGCCGCTCGCGGACGGACAGGAGATCGCCGGCTACACCATCGTGCGCTCACTGGGCGCCGGTGGCATGGGCGAGGTGTACCTGGCCCAGCATCCGCGGTTGCCGCGCTACGACGCGCTGAAGGTGCTCTCCGCCACCGTCTGCGCCGACAGTGAATACCGGGAGCGGTTCAACAGGGAGGCCGACATCGCGGCCACCCTGTGGCACCAGCACATCGTCGAGGTGCATGATCGGGGTGATGTCGACGGCCAGCTCTGGATCTCGATGGACTACGTCGAGGGCACCGACGCGCACCGCCTGCTGACAGAAAGCTACCCGAACGGCATGCCCCCGGATGACGTCGTGCGCATCGTCACCGCCGTCGCCGATGCCCTGGACTACGCCCACGATCGAGGACTGCTCCATCGCGACGTCAAGCCCGCGAACATCCTGTTGGCAAACCCGGGGACCGGCAGCGAGCGAATCATGCTCGCCGATTTCGGGATCGCCAGACGCATCGGTGACACGACGAACCTGACCGGTACCAACATGACCGTCGGGACCGTCGCGTACGCCGCACCCGAACAGCTCATGGGCGAGGGCATCGACGGCCGTGCCGACCAGTACGCGTTGGCGGCGACGGCCTTTCAGCTGCTTACCGGAACTCCGCCGTTCCAGCACACCAATCCCGCGGTCGTCATCAGCCAGCACCTGACAAGCGACCCACCGGCGATCGGTACCCGCAGACCCGAGTTGTCCGACCTCGGTCCGGCGTTCACCAAGGCACTCGCGAAGTCGCCGCACGATCGGTTCGACAAGTGCATCGATTTCGCCCGCGCACTTGCCCATCGGACCGACGCCACGATCGCGGGTTCCGGTCTGCAGTGGTCCGGTCCCGGGCCGGGCGAGATCGGGCAGTCGGAGCCGACGATGTTCGCCGCGGTGTCAGGCCCTCGTCACGCCAGAACCGAGACCCGCTCCCGGCGCCGACTCGTGCTGCCCACGGCCATCGCGTTGGCGGTGATCGCCCTCGCAGGAGTCGCTTTCGTGCTTTTGGAGCGCGGCCGCGATCGACCGGCAGCGGCCAGGCCAGCGCCGACGACCACCTCGGCGCCTGCGCCTGGATCGGAACCGCCGGGGACCGTTGCGCTTCCGGTGGTCGTCGTCGGAGCGAACTGCGCGACGCTGGGTGAGGCCGGTCTCACCGAGACCGGCACACCGGCGTATTGCGCCCATCTCTCGACGACCGATGCGACGATCTGGTCCCTGTACCCCGGTGAGATCTCCAGTCCCACAGTCACTCCCGATCCGAACGATCAGGTGCTTCCGTCCGAGAGCCAGTCGCCGGTGCTGGTCTGCATGGAGCAGACCGGGCAGTCTCATATCGACTGTCGCCGTGAGATCCTGGAGGGCAACGCGTCGACCACGCCGACGACGTCCCCTTAGCTCAGATCGGCGGGAACTCGAGCCAGTCGTCGACCATGAACGCATCCCCGCGTGCGACGACGGTCGCACCGCCGTGCCCGGGATAGTGTGCGGGAATCACCGCCGCTCGGCGCCGGGACGCCTCCGTCAGCACCCGTTTGCGTGTCGTCGCTGCGGCGTCGAAGTCCTCGTCCCACGCACATGGATCGTTTGGTCGACCCAACTGCACCGGGCAGTGCGTGAGGTCGCCGACAAAGACGGCCGGCTTGCCCGCGTCCAGCCACACCACCGATGCGCCCGGGGTATGGCCCGGTGCGGGACGAAGCCACAGTGACTCACTGAGCTGATGGTCGTCGGACCACAACTCGATCTGCTCCTGAACGGGAGACACGCTGTCCGCGAACACCGTTCGGACATGCCGCTGCGCGGATTCCTCTTCTTCGGACTGCGGTGTCGAGGTCTGCGCCGGACCGTCGGGGCAGAAGTGCCGGTAGTCGGGTTCGGGAATCAGGTAGCGGGCGTCGGGGAACGTCGGTATCCACGCATCGCCGTCGCGCACGGTGTTCCAGCCGACGTGGTCGAAGTGCAGGTGGGTGTTCACGACGACATCGATATCGGCGGGGTCAAAGCCCGCACGTCCGAGCACCGCGAGGAATTCGGTCTGGAGGTGATCCAGTATCGCCATCCGTGGCCGCGCCTTGTCATTGCCCGCACCGGTGTCGACGAGCACAGTCATCCCATCCACCTCGATGACCCAGATCTGCATCGCGATGCGCCAGCCGCCGTCGTTCCAGTATGTCGGCGTGAATTCACTGTCCTCCCGCCAAACCTCCTGCGGCGTATAGGGGAAGACCTCGAACGGCAGATCGTCGACCTGAGTCTCGATGACGCGAGTAAGGGTGGCGCCACCAAGGCGGATGCGGTCCGATGTCACGGCTTGATCCTGATGTGTCCGGGCGAATACAGCCCGCTTCGAGTGGCGGTACCCAACTGAAGCTGTGCCACTTCCGCTTCTACTATGGTGTCGAATTTGCGCAGCGAGCCCCAGTCGCGGCCCCAGTCATTCGACAGATACGTCGCCATCACGTGCGCACGCAGCAGTAGGTCGGTGATGCCCAGCAGGCCGCCGTTCAGGCCGTCCTGCCAGGTGTCGGTGTCCTTGCGCTTCGCGTTGTAGTCGGGGGTGATGCGGTACTTCGGGATCTCGGTGACGCCGTTGGCGTGCAGCATCGGCTGCTGGCACGGGAAAGCCAGCCCGACCGCCCAGTCCATCAGGACGGGCTGATCGGATCCGACGTACTCCTGCACCGAACGTAGCTCGGGCACCCGCGGGGGCGTGACGGCGATCCAGTCCCCAGGTGTGAGCGAAAGGTCTTCGGTGACGATGCGAACCGCCACGGCGCCGTCGGGAATCTGTGCGCGGGGGAAGCGCAGGTTGCGCCACGACGGGGCCGGCCCCAGGTCGTAGGGCACCAGTCGGCCCGCTGGTGCGGGGGATCCGTCGGGTCCGGGAAGCGCGTACTCCAGTTCGACCGTCTGCCCTTCGGTCCGCCCGTTGAACACGCTGTCGCCGGTGATGGTGCCCGCGGCGGTGACGACGACGAGGGGGTGGGCGTCCTCCCGGGGCGGCAGCTGATACCACGCTGATGTCAGTCGGCTCTGCTGTTGGGGTCCCTGGACGTAGCTGCCGGCCAACGGAACCCTCGCGGGATCGAGGCCGTACGGCAGCGGCACTGTCGACCCGTTCACTCCCGGCGTCTTGCGTTTCGTCGGCTGATCCCAGTCGTAGTCGGTGCCAGGCATCGGCAGGTTCATCCGGATCGTCTCGGCGACAATCTTTTCCGGGACACCGTTGGGTGTGAATCCCGTCGGTCCGGCACCGCCGAGCGGGCCGAGAGCACCGTAGTCGCCCGCCAGCGGAGTCAGGAAGCCGTCGTTCGGGTTGGGCTCCACCAGGACGTCGTCGGCCAGACCGCATCCGCCGGTGAAGGCGCGCAGGTTGGCCCACGCGTTGGAGTACGTGGGGTACTGGCGCACGACACCCGCGAGCATCGATCCCACGAACACGACCACCATGAATCCGGCCGCGACGGGAATCGGAGCGGCCGTGACGGCGCGCGTCACCCGGTCTTCACCCCAACGGCGGTCCGCAAAGTGCAGGAAGGTCGCCCAGATTGCCGCAAGTGCGAACAGGGCGAAGAAGATGGTGCTGACGGTGACCGGGCCGATCTTCGGCATCGCGTTGTTGAACGGGACGCCGTAGCTCGACACGTACCACCAGCCGTTTGTGGTCGCGAAACACAGTGCGAGCAGAAACATTACGGCGGCAACGACGGCCATCCGGTTGCGCGAGGCGCGCAGCACGGACCGGGACACCAGCACGGTGGCCAGGGCCGCCATCGCAGCGCCGACAGCTGCGAAGAGTCCGAAGTGGTGCACCCACTTGGTGGGGGCGAACTGCAGGAAGAAGATCGTGCCGAAGATGGTGCCGATCAGACGCCATGCGGGGCCGCGTGCCACACCGGGAACACGCTTGCGCCGCAACAGGATGAACAGCGATGCGAACAGCGCCAACGCGGTCATCAGGAACCCGAATCGCCGAGACAGCGATCCGTCGACCGTCGGCAGTATCAGGTAGTAGTAGCGCAGGTTCTCGGTCCACCACTCCTGCGCAGGCCCAACGGAGGTGCGGATCCTGGTGGCCTCCAACACTGTCGCAATCGTCTGGTCGGCGAAGACGACGGTCAGGATCACGGTTCCCGCCGCCAGCATCGGTGCCACCAGCGGCCAGGTGCCGACGAGGCTGCGCCTGCGGACCAGGATCCGCAGGATAGGCCGCCCGCCCGCGAGCAGTGCGGCGACCGCGATGAGCCCGGTCGGCTGGATGCCCAACGTGAACGCGGCGGTCAATGTGGCCAGCGCCGCAGGCGCCATCCGGCCCGAGGCGATCGCGCGTTCGATCAGCACGTAGGTGATGAGCGCGCCCGTGGCGATCTGTCCCTCGGGTCGCAGACCGTTGTTGAACGGCATCCAGGCGGCCAGCAGAACCAGGCCCGCCGCCCACACCGCCGCCCGGCTCGACGACACCGCGGGACCCAGCCGTGGCAACACCTCGCGGGACAGCAAGAGCCAGCACACGATTCCGCACACCAGGTCGGGCAGCCGGATCCAGATGCTCGAGTCGCTGACACTGGTCATCAGCGCGAGCAGGTTGTAGTACCAGCCGAACGGATCCTCGGGGCTACCGAACCATCTGAAGTAGTTCGACATGTAGCCGGCATGGCCGGCGATGCGTGCCATCTGGAGTTGGTAACCGTCGTCGGACGAGTTCGCGCCGATGATGTGCCACAGCAGGAAGCCGCCGACCACGACGACATCGGTGGAGCTGAATGTTCGCCACCTCGACGGGATGATGCGTTGCATTCGCCGGCCGTCAACCTGGTCCAACCGCCACAGTGCGACCAGCGCGATGATCGTGGAGACCATCGCCAGCACCATCGCCGAGAGCTTCAAAGCCGTTGGCTTGGTGGTGAATCGGGTGTCGATCACCGCCGACACCGACAATTCCGGTGGTGCAGGACCCGTCAGGTCGGTGAAGACGCCGACGATCTGCGGCCGCAGGTTGGGATCGGCGAAGCCGGTGTACTGCTCGCTGCCGTCGGGCTTACGCAGCCCGACGAAGGTCGCGAACGTGCCCGCCTCCGAGGAGGTGATGTCGATGCTCGAACATCCGGGGGAATCTCGGGTGCCTACCACCCGGGAGCGCGGCACGCTGGCGACCACCACGTTGCGGTCGGTGACGTCGACGCGTTGGGGTGTGACGGTGACGAACAGCGATTGCAGCGCCGCCTGCTTGCCGTCCTTCGGTGCGGTGCCGAGCACCATCCCGCCCGACGGCGGCATCGAACGAATGACCTCGCACGGCACCGTCGCCGTCATCGACACCGGTGTCAGCGAGATCAGCGGCGCCGTCACGTTGTTGAGCTGGCCGCCCTGAGGCCAATTGAGCGTGGCGGTGGTCTGCACCACCGGCAGCAGCGGGGTGGCAACGGACAGCACGAAGCCGATGAGCCCGGCGACCGTGGCCACCCAACGCGCAATCCTCACATCGGTCATGGCCCGGCTCATGGCAAGGCCCTGATCGGTCCGTTGCGGCTCCATCCGAAGACGCGCACCGTGCCCTGTTCGATATCGGCATTGGGTGCCCGTGCCGCCGGGACCACCCGGTCGTAGCGCTCGATCGAACCCCAGTCGCGATACCAGTCGTCACGCAGATAACTCGGGACGGCCGTGGTGCGAAGCAGCGCCTGGATGAACAGGAATGGGCCGCCGTCCTGCGCGGACTGCCACATGTTCGACGACGACACCATCTGCTTGAAGTTGGGCTGGATGCGGTACTCCGGCAACTCGGCGACACCCAGATGTTCGGAGAACGGTCGCTGGCAGGGGAAGTTCGCCGCGGTCGCGATGTCCAGCATCACCGGCGTCTGCGACCCCAGGAGTTGTTGTGCCGTCTCGAGCACGGGCACCCGCGGCGGGGTGAATGCGAACCACTGGTCGGTGGAGAGATTCGGATCGTCGGCGACGATGCGCGCGACATTGGCCTCTGGCGGTGCCCATGCGAGCGGGAAACGCAAATTGCGCCAAGCCTTCTGGGGGAAGATGTCGATGGGCTGGACCTCGCCGAGTGCCTGGTAGCTGCCATCGGCCCGGTGCACGCCCCACTGCAGTTTCAGCGATTGTCCGTAGTTGAAGGAGCCGTCCTCTTCGTAGTACCAGATGGCGCCCGCGGCGGCGACGGTGACGAGTGGCCGGTCGGGCGTCCGTGGCGGCAGTTGGTACCAGGCCGACGTGACCTTCGCCGCAAGGGTGTTCTCGTCGTAGCTGCCCATCACCGGCGTGCGATTGGGATCCAGTCCGAACGGCAGGAACACGTTCGATCCGTTGACGCCGACGGGGCCGTAGCCGCCACCGGTGCCGGCCGCGTAGCCGATGCCGACGTTCGGCTCGTTGGGGGAGCCGTCGGAGTTCACCAGGCCGGGGTTGGCGGTGACGGGCTCGGCGGGCTCCAGGGTATCGCTCACGCCGGTGGGAGTGAACCCGACCGGATCCTCGCCGCCGAGCGGGCCGTACTCACCCACAGGCTGACCCGGAACCGGTTGCAGCATACCGGCATTGGTGTCCGGCTCGACGAGGACGTCATCGGCCATCGCGCAGCTGGTCGAGGACAGGCCGGACATCAGTGCGTTGACGTTGGCCTTCGCGGTGGTGTAGACGGGATAGCGCTGCGCGGCGCCCTTGGCCAGCGAACCGACCTCGAGCACCACCATGATGACGGCGACCACCAGCAGCGGCGTCGATGCCAGGGCCCGGTTGCGGCGGGTGTCGGCGACCTCGGTGTGACCGGCGTAGTCCATCCGGAAGTGCAGCCATCCGGCGAGCAGGCCGGTCAGTATCGCCAGCACCAGGAAGATGGTCAGGACCGGGAACCCGGCGATCACCGGCTGTTTGTCGAACCACGGCACCCCGTAGTTGCCGACGTAGAACCAGCCGTTGATACCCGATGTCGCCCAGGCCAATACGAACAGCAGCGCGGTCACATACAGCGCGAGGTTGCGGCGGCTGTGCAATCCGACCCGGGCGAACGAGAACGCGGTCACCGCGCCCAGCGCACCCGCAAGCGCAGCGAACGCACCGAACTGCACGGCCCACTTCGTCGGTGTGAACGTCAGCAGCAGCAGACCGATGGCCGTCGTTCCGATCAGTCGCCACACCGGCCCGCGCGCCATGCCCGGGACGACGCTTCTGCGCAACAGGACCGTCAGCATGCCGAACAGGCACAGCAAGAGCACCAGCACGGCGAACCGACGCGTCAGTGACGAATCGACACTGTCCTCGACGGTGAGGAAGTAGTAGCGCAGGAAATCCTGGTACCAGGCGATCGTCGGGCCGACGACGTACTTGATGCGCGCCGATTCGGCGACCGTGGCCAGCGTCTGGTCGCGGAACACGATCACGAAGAGCAGCGCTGCCGACGCAAGCAGAGTGGCCAGCGGTGCGATGACACCGTCGACCGCGCGCCGGCTGCGGATGATCCGTGCCACGGCGCGGGCACCGACGAGCAGCGGCGCCACCGCGATGAGGCCCTGCGGCGCCAGCGTCACCGAGAACGCGGCCACCACGATGGCCACCGCGTACGGCAGCAGCCGGCGGGTGCCGATCGTGTATTCGACCAGCGCCCACACGGCGATGACGCCGAACGCGATCAGCGGCTCGGGTCGCAGACCGTTGTTGAACGGCAGCCAGGCCGCCAGGAACACCGCTGCGGCCGTCCAGACCGTCACGCGATTCGCTGCCAGCCGACGGCCGAGCCGGGGCAGCACCCAGCGACTCAGGATCAGCCAGGCACCGATTCCGGCGAGGGTGGCCGGAATGCGCATCCACACGCTGGCGGTGCTGATCGCCGCGAGATGTGCGAGCACCGACTGATACCAGTCGAAGGGCGCCTCGGTGGCGCCGAAAAATCGGTAGTAGTTCGCCGCGTAGCCGGCGTCCGCGGAGACCCGGGCGATGGTCAGGTTGTAGCCGTCGTCCGACGAGAGGGCGCCGATGATGTGCCACAGCAGCAGGGTCCCGACGACGCCGATGTCGGCCAGCCAAGTTGCGAAGCCCACCCGCCAGAACCGTCGCCACGCGTGGGCGCCGCGGTGTGCACTCCGGCGGTCCAGCAGGGCCATCGCGACCATCGAGGCGAGCACGGCGGCCACCCCGAGCACCATCACGGCCAGCTTGAGCGGTGTCGGTGACGTGATGAACCGGGTGTCGATGTCGATGCGGCCCGACAGACCCGTCTGCGCCGCCACCTTGAGATCGGTGAAGACTCCTGCGACCTGCGGCTTCTTTTCGGCCGAAAGGGTGCCCGCCGCGCCGGGGATGCCGATGAAGTCGGCGCCGACCTCGCCCGGGTTGGCCCACAGGTGCAGCGTGCTGCAGGCGCCGGACTCCACGGCGGACCGGGGTGCGACCGCGGCGACGGAGTCGCGGACCGCCACCACCACGAGGTCGTCGGTGGCGCGCACGAACAGCCCGTTGCGGCTGGCGTCGATACCGCCCGTCGGCACGGTCGACACCACCAAACCGCCCTTGTCGGGCAGGGTGGCGACGGCCTGGCAGGGGATCGAGATGTCGAGGGCCAGCGGTGCGCCCGACACCAGCGGCGCCGTGATGTCGGTGATCAGGCCGTCGGGACCGGATGCCTGCGGCCACAGGATGCTGGCGGTGGTCTGCTGGACGGGCAGCAGCGGAACCAGTCCGCACAGCAGTATCCCCGCAATGCCCGCGACGACGGCGACAAGGCGTGCGAACCGGTGGGTCCGCTCATCCCGCCTGTCTTCGTCCTCGCGTGGCACGAGGCCCGATGGTATGCGACGGGGCTGTCCGCGACGACGACGCGGGGCCGGGCAATCCGGACCGAGTGTTGGTGGGCGTCAGGACAGCCGCAGCGGCGCCGGGCTCCACAGCCCGCTGCGCGTCGCCGTCCCCAGCTCCAACCTCGCCGTTGCCGCATTCGGGTACCACGGTGTGAGCTGCTGCAGCGCACCCCAGTCGCGGAACCAGTCGTCCTTCAGGTAACTGGGCACCGTGGTGGCCCGCACCAGCAGTTCCGTGATGCCCAACGGACCGCCGCCGAGATAGTCCATCACCGGCGAATTGGCCTCCGCGCCGAACCGGTCGGGCAGGATCCGCCACTTGGGCACCTCGGCGACGCCGTACTGGTGTCCGAACGGGCGCTGGCAGGGGAACGCGAGACCCACCAGCCAGTCGAGCAACACCGGATCCTGGGTGCCGACGACGTCCTGCAGCGTGCGCAGCTCCGGAATGCGCGGCGGAGTGACGGCGATCCAGTGCTGCGGATTGAGATCGTCGTCGGTGGCGACCAACCGGACCGCGGTGGCGTCGTCCGGGAGGGCCGCCATCGGAACCCGCAGGTTGCGCCAGGCCGGCACCGCGCCGACGTCGGCGAACCCGACTGTGCCGCCCGCTTCATCCGCGGCCACCTGTTCGTCAGTGGCCCACTGCAGGGTCACCTCGCCCGGGTCGAACCGTCCGGCGGCGGCGACCACGAGCAACGGGCCTCGCCGGTCCTGCTCGCTCCGATTGGCTGGCAGCCGGTACCACGCCGAGCGCAGCGCCGCCGGCTGCTGGGTGCCGCTGCGCCAGCTGCCCATCACCGGTGTGGTCGCCGGGTCGAGGCCGTACGGCAGGCGGGCCCGCGAACCGTTCACACCCGCCGCGGCGGTGGTGCCGCCCTCGGTGCCCGCCTCGCCCGCGGTCTCCTCCGCCTCGGGGGTGTCTGCGAAGTTGGTGGCGGTGCCGGGACCGCCCGCCACCTCGTCGGCCGACACGTCGGACGGAATCCCGTTGGGACCGAACCCTTCTGCGGTGACCGCGCCGAGCGCGTCGCTGACCGGCGTGTCGACGGGCTTCAGCATGGCGGCGTTCGGGTTCTGTTCGACGAGCACGTCCTCGGCCATCCCGCAGGTCTTGCCGGCCACCGCCTCGAGGTTGGACCGGCCGACGCTCCATGCCGGGTACTGGTCGATCATCGCCAGGGTCAGCGAAAGTACTTCGAAGATGACCAGCGCCCACGTCGCAATCGCCAACGGCGCCTGGACAATACGCTGAGCACGCGTTGGCGGCCCCGGTGGAGATACGTCACGCCCGGAGAAGTGGAACCACGCCGCAAGGAGCAACGCGACCATCGAGAGTCCGAGTAATAGTGTGGTAAAGCCGAACTTCCACTCGGGGAACTCGTTGCTCCACGGCACTCCGAAATTGGAGACATACCACCAGCCATTGACGGTTGCGAACGACAGCGCCATCACGAACAGCACCGCGGCGGCGAACACCGAGCGGTTGCGGCGCGAGCGCATCGCGACCGCGGTGACGGCAACTGCCGCCAACGCGCCCAGCGATCCGGCCAACCCCGCGAACACACCGAAGTGGTGGGTCCACTTGGTCGGGGTGAACATCAGCGCCAGGAACGAGATGACCGTGATGCCGATGATGCGGCGACTCGGTCCGAGCGCGGTTCCGGGAATCCGATACTTGCGCAGGGACATCGCCACCGACACCGCAAGCGTCAGCAGCAGGGTGAGCACCGCGAACCGGCGGGCGACCGAGCCGTCCGGGCTGGTGGTGAACAACCGCTCGTAGCGGATGTGTTCGTCGAACCAACTCAGGCTGGGGCCGACGGCCGACTTGAACGTGTTGGCCTGCAGTTCGCCGATCAATGTCTGATCGCGGAAGATCAGGATGATCGTCACCGTGCTCGCCGCCAGGATCGGGGCGAGCAGAGCCAGGTACCCGAACCGCGAAGTATGCGCGGCAACAATGGTTTTCAGGGGTCCGACGGCGACGAGGAGGGCGCCGATGGCCGCGATGCCCGTAGGGCCGGAGAACAGCGTGAGTGCGCCGATGACGATGGCGATCGCCACCGGTAACAGTCGGCTGGTGGCCACCCCGCGTTCCACCGAACACCACGTCAGCAGGATGCCGAGCGCGATGATGGGTTCCGGACGCAGGCCGTTGTTCAGCGGCAGCCAGAAGGCCAGGAACAACCCCGCCGCCGTCCACGCCGCGGCCTGGCTGGTCTTGACGGCCTGGCCCAGCCGCGGCAGCACCTCACGGCTGATCACCCACCAGCACGCCAGCGCCATCACGAGTGTGGGCAGCCGCATCCACACGCTGGTGGTGCTGACATGTGCCCACAGGGCCAGCAGGTCGTAGTACCAGCCGAACGGGGCCTCGGGGGTGCCGAACCACCGGTAGTAGTTCGCCATGTAGCCGGCGTGCTCGGACACCCGGGCCATGGTCAGGATGTAACCGTCGTCGGCGGTGTTGGCACCGACGAAGTGCCACCACACCAGCACCGCGGTGACCACACGCGTCCAGCGGTCTGACCGACCACCAACGCGGCGGCAGGAAGCGTTTGACCCGTCTGCCGTCGGCGGTGTCCAACATGTGCAGGGCGACGAGGGAGACGAGCGTCATCGCGACGCCGATGATCATCGCCAGCGTTTTCGCCAATGTCGGTGAGCTGCTGTAGCGGGTGTCCAGGGTCGCGGAGAACTCGAGACCCGGTGGTGCGCGACCGGAAAGATCGGTGAAGACGCCGACGATCTGCGGGCGGAAGTCGTAGCCGCTGCGCTCACCGCGCAGGGGTGCGCCGGGATCATCGGAGTCGGCTGACTTTTCCAGTCCGACGAATTCGCCGGTCACCTTGTCGGCCTGGGCGGTGAACGTCAGCCGCTGGCAGGACGGGCTGAGCACCTGATCCAGCGGTGCGCTGACGACCGGGGTGTTGCGGACGATGACGAGCAGGTCGTTGTTGACCCGTTCGATGAGCAGACCTCGGTCGATGGCCTTGGGTGCCTGTTTGGGAACCGTCGACAACAGCACGGTGCGGCCGCGGTTCTCCTGCCCGGCCAGGCCCGCCGCGGCGCTGCACGGCACCGTGATCTTCAGGTCGGTGGCCACATATCCGATCAGGGGTGCATCGACGCTTTGCAGCACGCCGTTCTGCGGCCAGTTCAGCTGCGCGGTGGTCTGCGTCACCGGTAGCAGGGGGGTGGCGAGCGCGAGCGCGGCCCCGACGAGACCGGCGACGATGGCGATGATTCGCGCCGTCCGGTGGTTCGTCCTCCTCACCCCGTCTCCGGTCACGGGGCTTGATCCTAATTGGGCAGTCGAATTGCCAGCACGAACGGCCCGATGTCCGATACGTCGAAGCGCGGATCGTCGAACAGCGCCTCGTCGAGGGCGACGTGGTATCGCCGCACATTGGGCTGGTTGGGATACACGTCGGAGGCCAGCCGCAACGTGTACGTGTCGTCGGCACCCCGGCGCATCAGGAAGACGGTCGGCGCCTTCCACGGCAGCGAATCGAGCGCGCTGATGAACTGGTCGGCATCGGTCAGCGTGGCCCAGCCTTCGATCGTGGTCGGCACGCTTCTCGAATTGGGCCAGCGGGTTCGCGTAGTGCGACGTCAGGCCCTGGAAGCCGTAGTAGGGGTAGTACGACAGGAAGCTGTAGTCCGCGGTGAGCACGACGGTCTCGTTGCGTGGCCGCCCCGTCACCGCACCGATCCTCTCGTCGATCTCTCGGTAGTAGCGCTCGGCGCCGGGCGGTCGGCGGTCGGCCCGCTGGCCGTAGCCGTCGGTGTCGGTGTAGGCGACGACGATGTCGGACCGCAGCACGTCGGGGATGTCCTGGCTGAAGGTCACCGCGCCGATGGCGCCGAGGGTCGCGGCCGCCGCGACGACGCGTCGGCCCGTCGGAGGTTCATACCGCTGCGCGATCGCCAGCGTGCTTTCGATGAAGCCGAAGGCGCCCGCGGCGGCAAGCAGCACCGTCAGCGCCGGTTGTAGCCGGAACGACAGCAGGGTCGTGCCTGCCAGAGTGGTGAGCATCGATAGCAGCGACCACGCGTAGACGGCGAGGACGGCGACGGTCAAGGCGCCCGCCCGGGTGGAGGAGCGGGCGCGCCACACCAGCCACAGCGCGCCGAGCATGCAGAGCGCGCCGAGCAGGGTGAAGTGCAGCATGGGGAATTCGAGTTCGGCGCCGGCCGCGGGCAGGTAATGCTGAGCCGTGCCCGTGGATGAGACCGAGTCGGCGGGACCGCCTCTCACCGCGGCCAGCAGCCACGGGCCCAGGCCGAGCAGCCACATGGCTCCCGCGATCGCCGCGATGACAAGCAGCCTCAGCAGCGGGCCGACAGTACGACGCGTGACGGCGACTACCAGTGCCATGATCGCCAGAGTGAACGCGGCGTAGCCGAGCAGCAGCGTGTAGAACAGCGCCGCAACGCCGAGGAAGACGCCGGTCGCGATGACGGCCGTCCAACCCCCGTTTCGGCTGGCGCCTCGCAGCCCCGACCAGGCCAGCACGAAGACCGGTGGCAGCAGCACGGTGATGACGGCGGCGTACGGCTCGGCAGGTGAGTACGCCAGCGTGGCCGCGGCGGTCGCCGTTGTGACGATCAACGCGTACTCGAATCGAATCATCGCGGCCCACAACACGAATGCGAGCACGATGGCGACCGTGATCGAGATGATCGCCCACGGTTTGAACATCTCCCATGCGGGTGTGCCGCTCAGCGCCGCCATCCGGCCGCCGATCCAGAACCAGCCGGGTGGGTAGAACGGTGGCAGACCGTAGTACGTCATGTCGTGCAGCGCGGGACTGTCGGCGAGGCGGGTGAGGTACTCGGTGCGGAATTGCTGGTCGACGGAAATGCCGAACAGATATAGCTTCGTCGCGCCGAGCGGCATCGCCAACGTGACCACCGAGAACGCGGACAGGAACAGCACCGACCCGATGCGGGCCAGGACACGGCGTCCCCGCCGCCAAACCAGGCCGCATGCGAACAGTCCAGCCAGACAGACGAATTGGCCGACCGTGGTCAACGCGTGAAGTTGGTTCGACGAGTTGTATGCGGGCCACTCCACCCGCGCGATGGCGACAAGGGACACCGCCGTCACGGTCACCGCAACGAGGACCGCCACCGCCATCTGGCCAAGTACGGCCAGCGTGCCACGCATCACGACTCCCGGGTCGTACCCTGGGCTTCGCCCGTGGGCTCATCAATCCTGCCCACCGGACTCTAGATCGGAAGCTTGCGGAAGACCGCACGCGGGATGTGCCGCAACACCATCATCACGTACCTGAACGCTCCTGGCGCCCATACCAATTCCTTGCCCTTGGCCGATGCCGTCACCGCCAGTTCGGCGACGTCTTCCTTGTCGACTGTGAACGGAGCCTCCTTGGCGCCGGTGGCCTTCCAGTGCGCCATCGTCGTCCCGGTGCGCACCTGACCCGGCCTGATCACCAGGACACGAACACCGAACTCGCGCAGTGCCTCACCGAGCCCGAGATAGAAGCCGTCCAGGCCGGCCTTCGTCGACCCGTAGACGAAGTTCGAGCGGCGCACCCGCTCGCCGGCGGCCGAACTCATCGCGATGATCCGGCCGAAACCCTGTGCGCGCATCTTCTCTCCGAGAAGCACCCCGACGGAAACTGCCGCGGTGTAGTTGATCTCGGCGATCTGCACGGCCTTGCGCTGGTTCTGCCACAGCTCCTCGGCGTCGCCGAGCAGACCGAACGCCACGATCGCGACGTCTATGTCTCTGGGGCCGCCCGCTGTGTTTGCCTGGAAGGCCGCGTCGATCACCTTCGGGTGGCTTTCGGTGTCGACCCCGTCGAAGTCGATCCACTCGACGGACTTCGCGCCGGCGGCTTCCATCTGCGCGATGGCGTCGTTCCGCTTGGGGTGGCCGGGGACGTCGGCCAGCACGATGCGTGCGCGTGCGTTGCGCAGGAAGCGCTCACAGATCGCGAGCCCGATCTCGGAGGTTCCGCCGAGCAGCAGGACGGTCTGCGGGTTACCTGTGGCGTCGAGAACCATTACAAGAGCTCCAAGCGTCGGGCCATGTCGGATGCGAAGACGCCGTTCGGATCGGCCTTGCGGCGCACCGCGATCCACTCGTCGATGAGCGGGTACATCTTGTGGAATCTCTCGGCACTGACCCGCGAGTCCTTCGCGGTGTACACCCGGCCGCCGAACTTCATGACGCGGTCGTCGAGTTCGTTGAGGAACTCGTTGACACCCGGCTTGTTGGGGAAGTCCATCGCGACGTTCCAGCCGGCCATCGGGAAGCTCAACGGTGCCCGGTTGCCGGGACCGAACAGCTTGAAGACGTTCAGTGCGGAGTAGTGCCCACGGGTCTGGATCCAGCGGATGATCTCCTTGAATTCGTCGAGCGCATCGGGCGGCACCAGGAACTGATGCTGCGCGAAACCCGCTGGGCCGTAGGCGTTATTCCATCCGCTGACCAGATCCAGCATGTGGTAGAACTGCGACAAGTTCATGATCTTGCCGCTGTAGGTGCCGCCGAGCCGGTAGTACAGCTCGCCGATCGCCATGAACGACAGCTTGTTCATCGCACTCACGGGAAACACGTTGGGCACCGTGAGCAGCTGCGGTGCATCGAATTTCAGCGGGTTCTTGGCGAGCTTCGGCGGCAGTTGGTCGAGCGTGGCAAGACTGCCGCGGCTGACAGCTGCGCGGCCGAGCTTGGGCGGCGGGCTGATGAGGTCGAACCATGCGCTGGAGTAGGTGTAGCGGTCTTCGCTGCCGTCGAGGTGCACGGCCACCGTTTCGTCGAGATCCTTGGTGGCGACGCCGTCGGCGATGAAGTACGCCGTCTCGGTGCGGGTCATCGCGATGCCGGCCCGGAGCACGATACCCGTCAAGCCGTTGCCGCCGACGGTGGCCCAGAACAACTCGCGCTCAGGCCCGTCCGGAGTGAGGGTGCGTACCTCGCCGTCGGCCATCAGCAGATCCATCGACACCACGTGATTGCCGAAGCTGCCTGCGCTGTGATGGTTCTTGCCGTGGATGTCGGAGGCGATGGCGCCGCCGACGGTCACCTGGCGGGTGCCGGGCAGCACCGGAACCCACAACCCGAACGGCAGCGCCGCCTTCATCAGCTGGTCCAGGCTGACACCGCCGTCGACGTCGGCCACCGCGGTGTCGGCGCTCACCGAATGGATCCGGTTCAGCGCGGTCATGTCGACGACGAGACCGCCGCCGTTGCACGCCTGGTCGCCGTAGGAGCGTCCGAGACCGCGAGCGAGGACGCCGCGGCGCAGGAAGGCCGGGCTGGATGCGGCCGGGTCGTTGGCTTCGCGGACCGCGTTGGCGATTATTTCGACGTCCGGTGTGGACAGCACCTGCGCGACCGACGGTGCGGTGCGCCCGAACCCGGTCAGGGTGCGCGCGGTCGTCGGAAGGTTGTCGAACATCGTGAAGAGGGTACCGTGCGGGCTGTTTGCGCCCGGCCGAGCTGCGAAATTGGTGCGCGGACCACTGTGAGCGGTGGGTAAGTGTGAATAGCCGACTGTTCGGGCCGGAACTCCGAGGCCGGCGGCGCGCTCGACAGTTCGATGCGATACCGCTAGTGCAGCCGGAAGATGACGGCGCGCTGCACGACGAAGTTGATGACCGTCGCCGTGCCCTGTGCGATGACGAACGCCACCGGGACACGCCACGGCTTCTCGTCCAATGCCATATAGAAGAGGTAGTTGATGCCGACCTGCACGGCGTAGGTGATCGCGTACAGCGCGCACACCGCGATGAACCGGGCTGTGCTCGGCGGCGCCTGGAACGTCCAGCGCCGGTTGATCAGGTAGGCCGTCGTCGTTCCGGCAATGAAGCTGATGGTCTTCGCCACGTTGACGTGCAGGCCCGCCGCCAGCAGCGCGACGTAGAGCCCGAAGTCGACGATCGCGGAGAGGCCTCCGGTGACGATGAACCGCCATGCCTGGGTCGTCAGACTCAGGCCGGGGGACATCGGGGGCTCGGCCACCCGGGCAGCTTAGCCACCCAGTCCGCCGGCGCTCAGCACGGCGCGCAGTGCGTCCAGTGCCGCTCCGAACGCGTGATCGGCAGGGGTGCCCAAGCCGACGACCAGCCCGTCGGTCCGTGCAACCTCGGGCCCGTTCCGCCCGGCCGGCTGCGAAATTGGTGCGCGGGCCACTGTGAGCGGTGGGTTAGCGTGAAGGTTCGACTGTTGGGGGTCTTGGCCGATGCTGCTCAGCGACATCGACACGTGGAACGTGGGTGCGCTGCAGTCGATCGCCCATGAACTCGGCGGAGAGCTCAAGACGATCGACGACGTGGCCTCCGATCTGGAGCTGATCTCCCGGCTGCCCGGCTGGGAGTCACCCGCCGCGGACGCAGCGCGCGGCAAGATCACCGAAGCCGCCGGCAAGGTGCTCGACGACGCCGCCGTGATCGGCGCCGTGCAGCAGCTGGCCTCCGAGACCGCCGCAGCGGTCGCCAAGCTGCACACCGAGCTGGAATCGATCCGTGCGGATGTGGCCGCGCAGGGCGGTTACCTGAGCCTGTCCGACGAGGGCGACGTCACCATCAACGCGCCTGAGGACATGCACGACGAACTGCGGCCCATCGCCGACAACATCGAATCGCGCGCCAAAGCCCTCATCCATCAGGCCGAGGACATCGACGCCGATTGCGCCGAGGTGTTCGGCCACGTCGAGAACGGAGACATCACCGCCAAGGGTGCGACGGATGTGCCCGCTGCCCAGGAGATGGGTCGCGAGCAGTCCGGGCTGTCGGCGCCCTATCCGCCCGAGGGTGAGGGCACCACCCCGCAGGATGTGAAGGCCTGGTGGGACGCGCTGTCCGAAGAGGAACAGAACAAGGTCAAGGCCGAACATCCCGACTGGATCGGCGACCGCGACGGGGTGCCCGTGCCGGTCCGCAGTGACATCAACAAGGCCGAACTCGACCGCGAACTCTCCGATGTGCAGCGTCAGCTGAACGAACTCGGCAGCCGCGACGACTTCATCCGTGACTCCGGCATGGACGCGCAGACCGCCGCGGCCGTCTACACCGAGAGGTTCGGCGCATTGCAGGCGCGGCTCGACAACGCCAACGCGATGAAGAACGCGCTGTCGGTCGACGGCGATGCGTCGAAGGGGTACGACCCGGACCGGTACCTCATGCTGCTGGAGTTCCCCGAGGGCCGAGATCCGCGCGCGGCGATCGCTTACGGCAATCCCGATACGGCCGAACACGTCAGCGTGACCGTCCCAGGTATGGACACCCACCCCACCAGCCTGCCGAGCATGGTCAGCGAGGCGAACGCATTGCGAAGTGAGGCGCAGACACAGCTTCGGCTGGCGGGCCGCGGGGATGAACAGGTCGCCGCGATCGCCTGGTTCGGTTACGACCCCCCCGACACGACCGACATTTCGGTGTTGGAGGCCGGCTCGGAGAACCGCGCCAACGACGCGGCGCCTGATCTGGCCGACTTCTACCGCGGTATCAACGCCACCAACGAAAACGGGTCAGATGTCCACCTGTCGGCCTTCGGCCACTCGTATGGATCGGTGGCCACCGCGCAGGCCCTCAACGAACTCGGCCAGACGGGCGTCGTCGACGACGCGGTGTTCTACGGGTCGCCCGGCCTCGGGCACACCGACGAGACCGTGGGCTGGGGCCCGTTGGAGCGGGCGGTGCCGATCATGAACGAATCCGATCTGAACATGGCCGACAAGCACGTCTACGTGATGTCCAGCCCCGACGATCCGGTGTCGGGCGATCCGACGCTGCTCGGGGTGCCGATGCCCGGCCTCGGCGATCTGGGCCAGCTGGGCCCGAATCCGTTGGACCTGCCGTTCGAGCGACTGTCGACCGACGCCGCGGTCACCGGTATCGATCAGTTGCCACGGGATGCGTCGCACGGACACTCCGACTATCCACGCTCGACGGACAACGGGCTGCGCACCGCCGGGTATAACCTGGCAATCATTGCGGCCGGACTGGCCGACGATCCCAATCACCCCAACCTGTTAGTGCGATGACTTAGTGCGATGAACATGCCGACGTTTACCCGCAACTTCGGCCGCGCCTGCGCGGTGCTCGTCGCGCTGATGAGCATGCTGCTGGTCGGCGGATGCGACCGACCCGACCACGAATCACCGATCATCAACGAGGACGGGCCCGTGATCCCTATCGCGCAACTACCCGACATCGAGCAGACGACGAAGGAGATGCTCGATCTGATCGAGCGGGTGCGGGTGCAGGTGACGCAGTTGGTGCCCGCGTCGGAGCCGTGGACATGGGCCGACGATCAGACCGGAGACGCCTGCGTCCAAGAGGAGACCGGGCAGCACGGCGTCCGCCGATACCTGCGGAACCTGGTGTCGGATCACGCGTTCAGTGATGCGGAATGGGACACGGTGTTTCCCGTGGTCCGTCAGTTGGCGACCGAAGCGGGGCTGACCGACATCGCCGCGCCGCAGAACGAACCCGGCAACCACGACATGCGATTCAGCAGCGAGGACGGCCGAACACTGATCTTCGGGTCGAGGGTGGCCTCACTCATTACAGGCCGGATCACGTGCCGGGCCAAGGAAGGCGAAGGCGCGTGACGCATGGCAACGTATCGGTCGCGACCGCCGAGGTGCGGCGCTCGGCCGATCAGATGGACGTCGTCGCGGACGACGCGTCGTCCAGCCGCCGCGCGGTGGCCGACAGCGTCTCGACCCAGGGCACCGGCTGGAAAGAGAAAGGGACGCCTGGCTTCACGAAGTTCGTCGGGATCCTGGAGGCTCAGGCCGACCGCCTGCGTACCGACCTGACCGACCTCGCGGACAAGCTGCGTGCGGCGGCCGACGTTTACGACAAGCAGGACTCCGAAGCCGGCGGCGCGCTCGACAGTTCGGTGCGATACCGCTGACGCAGTCGGAAGATGACGGCTAGATCAGCCTAGAAGGGTGGGGGGTTGGCCGCGTGGCGGGCCCGGTTGATGCCGCGTTCTGATGCGATTCGGTCAGCGCGGTCCTGGGCGCGGGTGCGTTGTCGTTTCGGCATCGCCACACCGCGGCCCGGGGCTGGCGGTGGCTCGTCGGTCGGCGGGAGGGGCCCGGTGGGCACGGCCAGTTGCGGAAACAGCGTGGCGCCCAACGGTTTGGTGGTGTGCACCCGGCCGCTGGGGGTGGTGAAGACCATCGTGGCGTCGGGCAGTTGGGTCACATTCCATCCGACTCGGCCCGCCATGGAATGTCTTGAGTAGGTGGTGGAAGCGACAAAAGCAGCTGGTGTTCGATGGATGGGTGGGCCCCAGCGGATAGGGCACGGTGTGATCGATATCGGCCTGCCACGCCGGTTTGTCGCAGCCCATCCAGCGACACGTCAAGTCTCGATTGCGCACGAACTGCGCGAGCGCGGCCGATGGCCGGTACTGCGGCTCAGCGGCGCCGTCGGTGGGGACGCGAAGCGGGGCAAGTCGTGCGGTCTTGGCCACCTCGCGCACCATGGCCGGCGGCAGCGGACCATAACCGGGCACAAACCCCGCCGTGGTGCCGCGCCCGTCGATGGTGGCGGTCTCGGCGAGCACATGAATGAGCACCGCAGATGATGTCGAGCCGTTCCCGGCGCCAGGGCAGCGCGGGGATTCACACCGGCACGGCATCGTTGACTCACCGCCCACCAGCGCCGTCAACGCATCAGCACGGCGTTGCCTGGTGGTGCGCGGATCATCGCGGCACACCGTGGCCGCCAGCTCATCGAGCTTGAGGTGAAACGCCGCGCCGTCGGTGGCGCGCACGGTGCCCCAGATCTGGGCCATCCCCGAATGATCAGCGCTCACCTCGACATGGCGGTCCTCGTCGCGCTGTGTGGCCACCCGCAGCGCGTCGGGATCCAGCGATAGCACCATCCAGTCCACCAACTGGGCCACCCGCTTCTCGGAGAACGTGTTCCAGCCCGGTGTCGGTGTGAGCCAGCATCTCATCGATCGCCGCGATCGCCTGCGCATCGGTGAGCAGCGCGGTGCGAAACGCGACGATCCTGATCACGCGGAAATCGAGGCCCCCGGTCATGAACACCTCGGCCAGCTTGGGCAGCCGCTCGATGAGGACCTGCCCGTAGTCCATGAACGACGACGCCCGCCCGCGGCTGACCCCCAGTTCGGCGGCCACCTCGGCGGCAATGACATCCCAGTCATCGACACACCAATCCTCATGGGTGCCACCCAGCGCGGCTCGGCGCTGCAGAAAAAACCGGCCCGCCGCGATCACCTTGCGCGCGGCGCCGGCCCGCTCGTCGCGTTGCGCCGCACCCATCACGTCAAGCAACGCCGAATCTGATTCGAACATGTATTCGACACTACCCGGCGCGGCGACCACGAAACCCCAGCCCAACCCCAACCTGTGGATAAAAACCCCATTGGGGATAACCCAGGCCTACACCCAGTACGCCACGCGTGATCGGTACTGCCGCATGGCGAACGCCGCGAACGTCCAACCGAGGATCGTCAGCACGAGCACCACTACCCAGTGGTGCACCTGTTGCTCGGCGCCGAGCAGCGGCGCACGCACGATGTCGAGGTAGTGCAGCAAGGGATTGAGTTGCACGATGCTCGCGTAGTCACCCGCTCCCTGTTGCTGCAGGGTCGACTCGTTCCAGATGATCGGCGTCATGAAGAACAGCAACTGGACAAGGCTGACCAACAGCGGGCTGATGTCGCGGTACCGGGTGGCCAGGATGCCGAAGCACAGCGATACCCATACGCAGTTCAAAATGATCAGGAACAAGGCCGGGACGACCGCCAGGTCGGTCCACTGCCACGGCTTCGGATAGATGATCGCGATGATCACGAAGATGATCATGTTGTGGCCGAACAGGATGATCTGCCGCCACACCAATCGGTACACGTGAACGGACAGCGGCGTCGGAAGCTGTTTGATGAGGCCCTCATTGGCGATGAAGACGTCGGCGCCCTCGAGGATCGACGCGTTGATGAGGTTCCAGACGATCAGGCCGAGCGTGACGTAGGGCAGGTGCTCTTCCAGCGGGAGCTTGAACAGCTTGGAGTACAACAGCCCCATGGCGACCGCCGTCGCGCCGGTCGCAATGGTGATCCAGAACGGCCCCAGCACCGACCTGCGATAGCGCTGTTTGATGTCCTGCCAGCCGAGGTGGAACCACAACTCGCGCTTGCCGAAGCCGGCGACCAGGTCACCCCAGGCGCGTGCCATCGTCTTCGACTGCGCGGCGGCGTCGGTGAACGTCATCTCTCTTTCCCGTCGTCCCCCAGGGGTGCCGGCCTCCCGAACCTTTCCTTACGGCCCATGCGCCGCAACCGAATCCATTCGACCAGACCGGCGGGATCGCGCCGAGTCACCAGGAAATACCAGCCGAACCGCACCCACTCCTGCAGCAGCAGTCGTCGCAGCCCGGGCTGCGACAGCAGGTAGCCCCGGTTGCGATACGTGAAGAACCGCTTCGAGAGGTCGTCGGGATGCTGCGTGTGCATCCGCCCACCCAGGATCGGTTTGAACTCGTCGCCGCCCTGCGGATGCAGATAGGTGGCATCAAGACACGTGCCGAACGGCAGGCCCGAGCGCACCAGGCGACGGTGCAGTTCTGTCTCATCGCCGCGCACGAACAACCGAAGATCGGGCACGCCGATCGCCTCCAGCGTCGACGCGCGAAACAGCGCGCCGTTGAAGAACGACGCAATGCCCGCAAGTAGGTCGCCGGCGGCATCGGTGCGCAACTCCTCGACCCGCCGCCGCCACACCAGGCCCCGACGCAGTGGAAATGCCAGTCGCCCAGGGTCATTCATATCGCAGACCATCGGCGAAACCTCGGCCAGACCGTGTTTGTCGGCGCAGGCCAGCAGCGTGCTCAGCACTTCGGAATCGGCCGGCCGCCCGTCGTCGTCGGCGAGCCACACCCACTCACTACCGAGGGCCAACGCGTGCAACATGCCCAGCGCGAAACCGCCTGCGCCACCGAGGTTTCGGCGCGAACCGATATAACTGGCAGGCACGGGCTGGCCGGCGACCAGCTCGGCGACCCGCGGGTCGTTGTCGTTGTCGACGACGATCAAATGGTCCGGCGTGCGGCTCTGGGCCGACACCGCCTCCAGCGACTTGGCCAGTTCGTCATGGCGCCGGTGTGTGACGACGACGGCACACACGGCGTCACTCATCCGGCATCGGTGTCTGCTCTTCGCGCGCGGCGCTGATCGCCGTTGCCGGCCAATCCGAGCGGTGTTCGTCGAGGACCTCGCGCACGTGACGGGCGGCGTCCTCGCCCTCGTATGCGCGCACGACCTCCTCGATACCGCCGGTCATCTTGATGGTGCCGTGGTCGATCCACATCGCGGTCTTGCAGAGCCGCGCCAGAAACTCGTTGGAGTGGCTGGCGAACACCAGGATTCCGGAGCGTTCCACGAGGCTCTGCAGCCGCGACTGGGCCTTTTTCAGAAAGTCGGCGTCCACCGCGCCGATGCCCTCGTCGAGCAGCAGGATCTCGGGATCGATGCTGGTGACCACGCCCATCGCCAGACGCACCCGCATGCCGGTGGAATACGTGCGCAGCGGCATCGACAGGTAGTCGCCGAGTTCGGTGAATTCGGCGATCTCGTCGACCTTGGCCAGCATCTGCTTGCGCGTCTGCCCGAGGAACAACCCGCGGATGATGATGTTCTCGAAGCCGGTGATCTCGGGATCCATGCCGACCCCGAGATCGAACACCGGGGCCACCCGGCCGGTCACCGTCGCGACCCCGCGGGTGGGCTCGTAGATCCCGGACAGCAGCCGCAGCAATGTCGACTTACCCGCGCCGTTGTGGCCGACGAGTCCGACGCGGTCGCCCAGCTCCAGCGACATGGTGATGTCCCGAAGCGCTTCGATCACCACGACATTGGACGCATTGCGGCCGATCGCTCCGCCGGCCTTGCCGAGAAACGCCTTCTTCAACGACCGCGCCTTGGCGTCGAAGATGGGAAATTCCACCCACGCGTCGCGCGTCTCGATGTGCGGGCTCAAAGCCGACTCCCACCCCTTAGAGGTACTGGCCCGTCCCGGCGCCGCGTGGCCCGGCGACTCCCGGGGGCAGTGCGCCCTGGCCGCGCATCTGCTCCAGCTGCTGACGCGCGGCCATCTGCTGGGCGAACAGTGCGGTCTGGATGCCGTGGAACAGACCTTCCAGCCAGCCCACCAACTGTGCCTGCGCGATACGAAGCTCGGCGTCGGACGGAACCCCGTCCTCGGTGAACGGCAGCGTCAGACGTTCGAGCTCGTCGCGCAGCTCTGGCGCCAGGCCGTCCTCGAGTTCGGCGATGCTGGTCCGATGAATGTCGCGCAGCTTGTTGCGGCTCGCGTCGTCGAGCGGGGCCGCGCGGACCTCCTCGAGCAACTGTTTGATCATCGTGCCGATCCGCATCACCTTCGCAGGCTGCTCGACGAGATCGGTCAGTGATTTGCCGTCGTCGCCATCCTCCGCCGGGGCGCCCGGATCGCCGCCGATGATCTCGATGCCGTCGTCGTCGTTGTTGGCTGTCATGTCCCTCTCCGCGCCATCAGTAGATGCGGGCCTCTGTGCTTGTTCCAGTTGTCGTAGCTGTTGTCGTAGATCTTCCCCTACGACCTGACGTATCTAGCGACACTAGCCCGTCACGCATGACGTCCCCGCCAGGGCGTCACGGCGAGCATTGCTCCGGTGCCACCAGCAACGTTGTGCCACGAGCACTCCAGAGCCGCAGGGCACTGGACTAGTATTGCTGGCCAGGTGACCCGCACCGGGCCCGGCTGGACAGCAATGGGCACCGCCGGTCATCGCCCGGGATCGTGTCCGGTTGTGAAATTCACTACAGGCTTGAAGGTGGGCTGGGATGCCATACGACGTCGCCCGGGTGCGTGGTCTGCACCCGTCGCTGGGCGATGGGTGGGTGCATTTCGACGCACAGAACGGGATGCTGCTGCCCGACGCCGTCGCCAGGGCGGTGTCCACCGCTTTCCGTGGTTCGATGCCCACCCCCACCGGTCCACACCCATCCGCGCAGCGCAGCGCAGCGGTGCTCACCGCTGCCCGCCAGGCGGTGGCCGATCTGGTCGGCGCCGACCCGGAGGGGGTCGTGCTCGGCCCGGACCGGGCCGTCCTGCTCACATCCCTCGCCGACGCATCCGCTGCCCGGGTCGGTCTCGGCTACGAGATGGTCGTCACCCGCCTCGACGACGAAGCGAACATCGCCCCGTGGCTGCGTGCCGCCAATCGCTACGGCGCCAAGGTGAAGTGGGGCGAAGTCGACATCGAGACCGGCGAACTGCCGAACTGGCAGTGGGAGGGCCTGATCACGGCACCGACCCGGCTCGTCGCGATCACCTCGGCCTCATCGACGCTGGGCACTGTCACCGATCTGCGGGCAGTGACCAAGCTCGTCCACGACAACAGCGGGATCGTGGTGGTCGACCACTCCGCCGCCGCGCCGTACCGGCTGATCGACATCGACGAGATCGATGCCGACGTGGTCGCCGTCAATGCGCTCGCCTGGGGTGGACCGCCGATCGGCGCCCTCGTGTTCCGCGATCCATCGCTCATCGACTCCTTCAGCTCGATGTCGTTGAACCCGTACGCACGTGGTCCGGCGCGGCTGGAGGTCGGTGCGCACCAGTTCGGACTGCTCGCGGGCGTCGTCGCCAGCATCGAGTACCTGGCCTCGCTCGACGAGTCGGCGCAGGGTACCCGTCGCGAAAGACTGGCGCTGTCAATGCAATCGGCGTCGTCCTATATGGGCCGACTGTTCGACTATCTGCTGATGTCTTTGCGTTCGCTGCCCGCGGTCATGGTGATCGGGCGACCCGAAATGCGGATTCCGGTCCTCAGTTTCGCGGTCAGCGACGTCCCGGCCGAGCGGGTGGTGCAGCGGCTGGCGGACAACGGGGTCCTCGCGATCGCGAATGCCGGTTCCCGGGTGCTCGACGTGATCGGTGTCAACGACATCGGGGGCGCGGTTACGGTCGGTCTTGCCCACTACACGACGACCGCCGAAGTCGACCAGCTGGTCCGCGCGCTGGCTTCGCTGGGCTGATCCGCGGTCGCGCTAGTCCGTCACGCGTAGCACGATTTTTCCCGCCACCTCACCGGACTCCAACAGTTCGTGCGCTGCGCCGGCCTGCTCGATCCCGAACTCGGCGCCGATGATCGGGCGCACCAGGCCGTCGGCGATCATCGGCCATACGTTGGCGACCACTTCGGTGACGATGTCGCTCTTGCTGCCCGGGCCGCTCACCGGACGCGACCGTAGTGCGGTCGCGATGACCCCGGCTCGCTTGCCGAGCAGCTTGCCGATGTTCAGCTCGGCCTTCACCCCGCCCTGCATGCCGATGATCACCAGCCGGCCGTCGGTGGCCAGCGCGTCGACGTTGCGGTCGAGATAGGCCGCACCCATGATGTCGAGGATCACGTCGGCGCCCGCCCCGCCGGACTCCTCGCGGATCCGCTCGACGAAGTCTTCGTCGTGGTAGTCGATGGTGATCTCGGCGCCGAGTTCGGCGCACAGGTCCAGCTTGTTCGTTCGCCCCGGCGGTGACCGCAACCCGGCTGCCCGAGCGCGCGGGCGACCTGGATCGCGTGCGTGCCGATGCCGCTGCGCGCCGCCGTGGATCGAGGACGCAGCTGGTCGGCCGTCAGGCGCGCGGTCATCACCAGGTTCGACCACACCGTGCATGCGACCTCGGGCAACGCCGCGGCGTCGCGAAGCGCCACCGAGTCCGGGATCGGCATCACCTGCCCGGCGGGCACGGCGACATACTCGGCGTACCCTCCTCCGGCCAGCAAAGCGCATACCGGTTGCCCTACATCCCATCCGGCGACCCCGGCACCCAATTGGGCGACTGTCCCGGACACTTCCAGCCCGATGATCTCGCTGGCTCCCGGTGGGGGCGGATACTTGCCCGCAGCTTGCAGCAGGTCCGCCCGGTTCACGCCGGCTGCGCTGATCTTGATCAGCACTTCGCCGTCGCGCGGCACGACGTCGGGAACTTCTTGCCAGGTCAGTCGGCCTTTGCTGGTGGCCATGATCGCTTGCATCCAGACAAGGCTACTAGCCTGCGAAAACACTCTGATTGTTCCCGCCCCAGCAATGCCGCAGAGATTTACCATAGCGCCATGGAGCAGATCATCGCGGGGCGTACAGCCAGTGATATGCCTGGATTGGACATCGCTGAACAGAGGTCGTGGCAAAACTTTCTCGATTCGGCATTACGGATGTACGCGACCCTGAACCGTTCGCTTCTGGACTCACACCAACTGACCCTCAACGATGTGCGCTTGCTCGATTATTTGGACAAATCCGCGACGGGGTCATCGCGGATGGGCGATCTCGCTGACAGCCTGATGTCACTGCCAAGTCGCGTCACCCGCCAGATCCGCCGGCTGGAACAGCAGGGCCTGGTGCGACGCGGCGCAAGTCCCGACGACGGCCGCGGTGTACTCGCCACCATCACCGATGACGGCAGGGTCGCTGTGCGCGAAGCGATGGTGACCTACGGACAGGGCGTGCGGGAGCACTTCCTCTGCCGGTTGTCGCGCCCGCAGATCGCGGCGATGGGGGAGAACTGCAGACGTGTCAGCGTTGCTCTCAAGACCGCCGCACCGCCCGCGAAACTCGGCCGCGTCTGAGCCCGTACTCTTATCGGCGGTGGCGTGGCAGAGCGGCCTAATGCACTCGCCTTGAAAGCGAGAGACGGCTAAAACCGTCCGGGGGTTCAAATCCCTCCGCCACCGCCACACAATTCAGCGCGTGCGCCAACTCCGGCGCACCCCTGGCGATCTGAGGCCTCGGTGAGGTTTGCACAGCCGAGCATCGCTGCCGAACGCGGCTCCCGCTGATGCGTGGACTGGACCCCTATTCCCCGGTGAAGTTGGGCGGCCGCTTCTCGAACGTGGCCTTCAGTCCCTCGCCCAGATCCTTCGACGGTAGGAACGCCGAATTCCACGCAGCGACATACCGCAGGCTCTCCGAAACCCTGGCGATGCGCTGCTGATCGAGGACGTCCTTTACACCGTTGACGACCAGCGGCGGATTGGCCGCGATTTCGGCGGCAGTCTCGTGCGCGGCGGCCAGCGACGTTTCGGCATCGTCGTACACCTCGTTGACGAGGCCGATTTTCTCGGCGCGGGCCGCGTCGATGTCCTTGCCCGTCAGGGCCAGCTCGCGCAGGTGTCCGTCGGACAGGATCAACGGGAGTCGGGCCAGGCTGCCCACGTCGGCGACGATCGCGAGCTTGACCTCGCGCACCGAGAACTTCGCGTCGGCGCTGGCGTAGCGCATGTCGACAGCCGAGATCAGGTCGACACCACCGCCGATGCACCAGCCGTGCACTGAGGCGATGGTCGGGGTGCGGCAGTCGGCCACGGCATTGATGGCGCCCTGCATGCGCAGGATCGTCGCGTGGAAGTCCGCTCGCGGGCGGGCCGTGGCCCCATCGGCCAGCACGTTCGACAGCGTGCCGCCCATCGCGATCAGGTCAAGCCCGTAACTGAAGTTCTTTCCCGCGCCGGTCAGCACGATCGCCCGCACCTCGCGGTCGGCGTCGAGCTTGGCGAACACGTCAGGCATCTCCGCCCAGAACGCCGGGCCCATGGCATTGCCCTTGCCCGGACCGACCAGCGTCACCTGCGCGACGTAGTCCTTGACGTCGACGGTGACGGATTCATAAGCATCGCCCATGGAGTGAAGGCTAGTGACTCACGGCGGAGAGCCCGACACCACCTCGCTGACCGTGAGGTTCGGCATGAATTGACACATGGCCCCCGCCATCAGCAGCGCCGTCATCTCCGCCATTTCGCCGGTCGCGCCGTTTTCGGTCAGGATGGCGCGGACCACGGCCTTCTGGGTGGCCTCGTCGAGATCAGCGAACTCATCGCACGTCATTGATTGTGCATTCGCCGGTGGCGGCACGTCGGGGACATCGGAACCGGGCAGCCCGGGCAACCCCGGGAAGTCGGGGATTTCGAAGCCCGGCAGGCCGGGAATCGTCGGCTGCGCTGTAGCCGTCGGCGCGGACGTCAGATCTGGGCCCGGCTCGGTCGTCATGGCGACCCTGCCCTCGGTGGTCTGCTGGCACCCCGTGGCGAGGGCCATCAGGATCAGCGCCGCGGCACCCGTCCGCACGTGCGTCTTCATCTGCGCAACGATAGGCGTATGCGCGACGTAGCGTGGCAGCATGCCTGACGACCTGCGCCCCGGCCCCGATTCGCCGCCCGCGGACGAACTCGAATGCGCCGAAGCCACCTTCGCCGTGCTCAGTCACGTATTGCACGGAATCGCCGACGCCGACCTCGACAAGCAGACGCCATGCCGCGAGTTCGACGTCTCGAGCCTCACCGATCACCTGATGAACTCGATCACCGTGCTTGGCGAGGCGGCCGGTGCGCAGCTTCCCGAGCGGGACACAACGGACTCGGTGGAGCGCCAGGTCGTGCTCGCGGGACGACCGGCACTGGACGCCTGGAAGCGGCGCGGCCTCGACGGAACGGTGCCATTCGGGACGAACGAAGCACCCGCCAAGATGATGGCGGGCATCCTGTCGCTCGAATTCCTGGTGCACGCTTGGGATTACGCGGCCACGGTCGGACGCGAGGTGAATGCGCCCGACTCGCTGTCCGACTACGTCATGGGGTTGGCGCGCAACATCATCACCCCGCAGGCCCGAAGCAACGCCGGTTTCGACGATCCCATCGAGGTCCCCGTCGACGCGGGCTCTTTGGAGCGGCTACTGGCCTTCACCGGCCGCAGATCGGGTTAGCTCCAACCGCGGGCGAATTCCAGGAAGGCGTCGTTCTCGTGCGGCGCGGCGACGGTGACCCGCACGCCGTCCTCGCCGTAGGGCCGCACGATGATCCGGCTCTCCGCCGCGGCACGGGCATACTCCTGCGCGCGGCCCGGCAACGGCAGCCAGACGAAATTGGCCTGCGACGGTGGAACGGTGTAGCCGGCGTTGCGAAGGGCTTCGGTCACACGCACGCGCTCGGCGACGACCGCGTCGGTGCGGGCCAGCAGCTCGTCAGCGGCGTCCAGCGAGGCGATGGCCGCAGCCTGCGAAACGCTGGTCGCGGTGAACGGGACGTAGACCTTGCCCAGCGCGGTGATGATGTCGGGATCGCCGACGGCGTAGCCGATGCGCAAGCCGGCCAGCCCGTATGCCTTCGAAAACGTCCGCAGCACAACGACGTTGGGGTGGGCGCGGACCAACCCGAGACTGTCCGGCAGCAAGCCGTCGCGGATGTATTCGACGTAGGCCTCGTCAAGGGCGATCAGGATGTCCGGCGGCACGGCTTTCACGAACCGGGCCAGCTTCTCGGGGTCGACGACGGTGCCGGTGGGGTTGTTCGGGTTGCACACGAAGATCAGCCGGGTGCGGTCGGTGATCGCGGCCAGCATCGCGTCGAGGTCGAAGGTGTGATCGGTCAGCGGCACCTGCACCGGCGTGGCACCGGCGGTGCGGACCTGCAGCGGGTAGATCTCGAAGCTGCGCCAGCCGTAGAGCACCTCGTCACCGACGGTGGAGGTGATCTGGATCAGCTGCTGGCACAGACTGACCGATCCGCAGCCGACGGAGATGTGTTCGGGGGAGAAGTCGACATGCTTGGCCAGGCGCTCCTTGAGCTCGACGTAGCCGTTGTCGGGGTACCGGTTGATGTTGTCGGTGGCCTTCTCGATCGCGGCCCGAACGCTGGGCAGCGGCCCGTGCACCGTCTCGTTGCTCGCGATCTTGATCGCCCCTGGCACCGTTCTACCCGGGGTGTAGGCCGGAAGATCGGCGAGTTCGGGTCGCAGGCGGGCGGTCACCCGAACAGTTTATGGGGCGGCCCAGTGCGCCCTGATCTGCTTTGCCTCGCACAGTCGGGCCTGTGTACTCTGTCGGATCGGCGGTAAACGTCGGGAGGCGTGCCAGAGCGGCCGAATGGGACTCACTGCTAATGAGTTGCCCGCCTTAAAGCGGGCCGGAGGTTCAAATCCTCTCGCCTCCGCCAACAACTGAACACATGCGCCCGTAGCTCAACGGATAGAGCATCTGACTACGGATCAGAAGGTTAGGGGTTCGAATCCCTTCGGGCGCGCTCCATTGATCCAAGCTTGCGGTACGCGAAACCGGCGGTGTCATCGAGGTTTTCGCGCCGACGAAGTCGACGTAGGCGCCTAGGGTGTCGGTATGACGGACACCCCGTGGGAACCGCCGCTGGCCGGCACCGAGGTCGAGCAGTTGATCGGTGCGATCGACCGGCTCCGCGCGACATTTCGCTGGAAGGCCGACGACCTCGACGCGGCCGCGATGCAGACGCGTATCGGCGCATCGTCGTTGACCCTCGGCGGTCTGCTCAAGCACCTCGCGATCAGCGAGGACTACATCTTCACCCAGAAACTGACCGGTGATCCGGTGGGTGAGCCGTGGGAGTCGGCGTGGGACGGCAGCGATGACTGGGAGTTCACATCCGCTGCCGACGACCCGCCCGCGACGCTGTACGCGCTCTGGGAGGACGCGGTGGCGCGCTCCCGTACCCGGCTCGATGCGGCCCTGGCCCGCGGCGGCCTGGATCAGCTGGTCCACGTCTGCGACGGTGACGGCAACCACGCGAGCCTGCGTCGTCTGCTGTGCGACCTGATCGAGGAGTACGGCAGGCACACCGGGCACGCCGACCTGCTTCGCGAGGCCATCGACGGCCGGGTGGGCGAAGATCCGCCGCCCGGATGGCAGCCCCGGTCGGGCCGATAGATTGAGGCGGTGCGGCTTCTGCTCATCGCCGATACTCACGTTCCCAAGCGTGCCCGCGACCTTCCCGCCCGGGTGTGGGACGAGGTCGCCACAGCCGATGTGGTGATACACGCGGGGGACTGGGTGCAGCCGCAGTTGCTCGACGCAGTCGAAGCCCGCGCCAAACGGCTGATCGCGTGCTGGGGCAACAACGACGGTGACGAGTTGCGCCGCCGGCTCCCCGAACGTGCGGACGCCACGCTCGGCGGACTGCGATTCACGGTCACCCACGAGACCGGCGCGGCAAGCGGCCGTGAATCGAGGATGGCCAGGGAATACCCCGATACCGATGTGCTGGTCTTCGGGCACAGCCACATTCCATGGGACACCTGCGCGAAAACCGGTCTGCGGCTGCTCAATCCGGGCTCTCCAACGGACCGTCGGCGCCAGGAGTTCTGCACCTACATGACCGCGACCGTGCGTGACGCCGCGTTGTCCGACGTCGTGCTGCACCGTTTGGAGCGCCATGGCGTGACCGGCCTGCCCGCGTCGCCGACGTCCACGCGATCGCCGCGGCGATGCCGCACTCGACCCGGATCGAGGGGCCCAAGGGCAACGCGATCTACCAGGTGGGCGGCAAGTCGTTCGTGTTCTTTCGCACGCCACAGCCCGATGCCGAGGATCCGCAGACCGGTGAGCGCTACGCCGACGTGATCATGATCTGGGTCGAGTCGGAAGCCGACAAGCTGTCGCTCATCCAGGACCCGCACTCGCCGTTCTTCACCACCGAACGCTTCGAGGGTCACCCGTCCGTTCTGGTGCGCGCCAGCCGGTTACCGGAGATCGGTAAGACCGAGCTGACGGAGCTGATCCAGGACGCGTGGCTGTCGCGTGCCTCGAAACGGCGTGGCGAACGATGGTTGGCCGAACAGCACAGCTGAGCTCGCCCTGGAGGGAGAATGGCGGCCATGTCAACAGCGTCGGCAGTCAATGGAAAAGTCATCGCCATCACCGGAGGGGCCCGAGGCATCGGTCTTGCCACCGCGAAGGTTCTGCATGGACTCGGAGCCAAGGTCGCTGTCGGTGATGTCGACGAAGCGGCGGTCAAAGAGTCCGGCTCGGAATTCGACCTCGATTTCTATGCGCGCCTCGACGTGACCGACCGGCAATCGTTCACCACGTTCCTCGACGATGTCGAGCGCGAACTGGGGTCCATCGACGTGCTGGTCAACAACGCCGGCATCTGCCCGACCGGCCGCTTCCTCGACGAGCCCGACGAAGTGACCGAGCGCACGATAGCGATCAACATCACCGGCGTCATTCTCGGCACCAAACTTGCGGCGCAGCGAATGGTCAAGCGCGGTAAGGGCCACATCATCAACATCGCGTCGCTGGCCGGACTGAACGGGGTACCCGGCATCGCGACCTACTGCGCGACCAAGCACGCCGTGATCGGGTACACGGACACCGCGCGGCTCGAGCTTCGCGGCACCGGCGTGCACGCATCCGCTGTGCTGCCGACGCTGACGAACACGCGGATGATCGACGGGGTCGCCAGCATGCCGGGGATGCGTAACGCGCGACCCGAGGACATCGCGGCGGGCATCGTCAGCCTCATCGAGAAGCCGAAGCCCCGGTTGATCGTCACGCGCCAGGCCTCGGTGATGATGGCGATCACCAAGCGGTTGCCCCTGCGCCTGAGCGAAGCGGTCACCCGCGCCTTGAACGCAGACCGAATCTTCGCCGATGCCATCGACAAGCCGGAGCGTCGCGACTACGAAGATCGCGCCCGTCACTCCTGACGGGCCAATACTGTGGCGGCATGGATCAGAAGCCACCGACCGCCGTCATAGAGTCCGCGAACCGCGAGCAGCTAGCCGATCTGCCATTCGACGACACGGCCGACTTCGAGGCCGCCGACCGTGGATTCATCGGAGCGCTCGAGCCCTGCGTCGTCAAGGCCGCCGACGGAAGGGTGGTGTGGGACAACGATGCCTACGCATTCCTGAACACCGAGGTGCCGGCCACGGTGCACCCGAGTCTGTGGCGGCAGAGTCAACTGGTCGCCAAGCAGGGTCTGTACGAGGTGGTGGAGGGCATCTACCAGGTCCGGGGGCTCGACCTGTCCAACATCACCTTCATCGAGGGCGACACCGGGATCATCGTCATCGACCCACTGGTCAGCACGGAGACAGCGGCGGCGGCTCTCGCGCTGTATCGGGCACACCGCGGCGAGCGCCCGGTGGTCGCGGTCATCTACACCCACAGCCACGTCGACCATTTCGGTGGGGTGCTGGGTGTGACGAGCCAGGCGGAGGTGGACGCCGGGAAGGTGGTGATCATCGCTCCCGAGCACTTCACCGAGCACGCCGTGCAGGAGAACGTCTATGCCGGGACGGCGATGGCACGGCGGGCCTCCTATATGTACGGCGCGGTGCTGGCGCGCGGTCCGCAGGGACAGGTGGGCTGCGGCCTCGGCCAGACCCCGTCAACCGGCGAGGTGGCGCTGATCGTGCCGACGCTCGACATCCGCGAGACCGGCGAGACGCACACCATCGACGGTGTCGAGATCGAGTTCCAGATGGCGCCGGGCACCGAGGCGCCCGCCGAAATGCACTTCTATTTCCCGGCTTTCCGCGCGCTGTGCATGGCCGAGAACGCCACCCACAACCTGCACAACCTGCTCACCCTGCGCGGGGCGCTGGTGCGTGACCCGCACGGATGGGCCGGGTATCTCACCGAAGCGATCGACACCTTCGCCGACCGCGCCGACGTGGTATTCGCCTCTCACCACTGGCCCACCTGGGGTAAGGATCAGATCGTCGAGTTCCTTTCCCTGCAACGCGATCTGTACGCGTACCTGCACGACCAGACGCTGCGTCAGCTGAACCAGGGCTTCACCGGGATCGAGATCGCCGAGAACTTCCAGATGCCGCCGGCGCTACACAAGGCGTGGCACACACACGGCTACTACGGTTCGGTCAGCCACAACGTCAAGGCGGTCTACCAGCGCTATATGGGCTGGTTCGACGGCAACCCGGCCCGATTGTGGCAGCACCCGCCCGAGGCGATCGGGCCGCGCTATGTGGAGGCCATGGGTGGTATCGACCATGTCGTGGAGATTGCCCGCAAGGCGTTCGACGACGGTGACTTCCGCTGGGCGGCAACGCTACTCGACCACGCCATCTTCACCGACCAAAACCATCAGGGAGCACGCGAACTCTACGCGGACACACTGGAGCAGCTCGCGTACGGGGCCGAGAACGCGGTGTGGCGAAACTTCTTCCTGGCCGGCGCGACTGAACTGCGAGAGGGGAATTTCGGCACCCCAACCCAGACCGCGTCACCGACGATCCTGGGCCAACTCACCCCCGAGCAGATGTTCGACATCTTCGCCATCAACGTGAACGGGCCGAGGGCGTGGGACCTCGACATCGCCGTTGACATCACCTTCCTCGACATCGAGACCAACTATCGGCTGACGCTGCGAAACGGAGTACTCGTATACCGCAAGGTGCTCGCCGACCCGGCCACCGCGCAGGCCACGGTGAAACTGGCGAACAAGCTGCGGCTGCTGGCATTCGCGGCGGGCGACGCGGATTCCGCCGGGCTCGAGATAGATGGCGACGCCAACGCGTTGCCGTCGCTGCTCGCGGTGGTCGACCGGCCCGACCCGGGATTCAACATCGTCACGCCCTGACGTCTTTCCGCCGAGTGGCCAGTTAGTCACCACTTTTCGCGAGGTTTCGTCGGATAAGTGGCCACTCGGCGCTACTGATGCACTACGGGATGCCGCCGTCTACCCGGATGATCGATCCGCTGGTGTAGCTTGATGCGTCCGACGCCAGAAACAGTGCGGCGCCGATGATCTCGGCAGGCTGGCCAAGACGCTTGAGCGCAAACCGCTGCGCACCGGCCGTCGTCGCCTCGATGTCCCACGCCTTGCTGACGTCGGTGAGGAACGGACCGGGCATCAGCGTGTTGACACGCACGGTCGGCCCGAACGCCAGTGCCAGCCCTTCGGTCAACGCGTTGAGCCCCGCCTTGGCCGCTGCGTAGGGCAGCTCGTGCGGCCCGGGACGCAGCGATCCAGTCGAGCTGACGTTGATGATGGCGCCCCCGCCGGCGGCCACCATCCGCTCGGCAACCAACGCCGACAGCCGGAACGGACCCTTCAAGTTCAGGTTGACGACCGCATCGAACAATTTCTCGGTCACCGATCCCAGCGATTCGTACAGCGGCGACATGCCCGCGTTGTTGATGAGCACGTCGACCTTGCCGAAGCGGTCGTATGCCGCGTCGACCAATCCGTCGAGCTCGTCCCAGCGCCCGACGTGCACCTGGTACGGCAGCGCGGCGCGGCCCGTGGCGGCGGCGATCTCGTTCGCGGTCGCCACGCAGGCGTCGTACTTGCGGCTGGCGATTATGACGTCGGCACCGCACTGTGCGACGGCGAAGGCCATCTCGCGGCCCAGCCCTCGGCTGCCGCCGGTGACCAATACCACCCGGTCGGTGAGGTCGAACAGTTCGGCTACGAAACCCTTGTCGGAACCCATGCACTGCATCGCCTGTGACCGCGAGCATCGACATCGTCGGCGGGTGCAGCCCCAGCGTGGCGTGACAGGTGTGGCAACGGTGCGCCTCGAACGGCGTGAAGTTGTTGCACACGGGACAAGCGAATGCGCGCACGGTCTATGGTGTCACGGTGCAGTTGCTACTCATCCGCCACGCGTTGCCGCTCCGCAGCGAACCCGGGCAGGGCTCCGATCCCGAACTGTCCGCCGAAGGCATCGAACAGGCCAAGCGGCTTCCCGACGCGCTGGCGCGGTTCCCGATACGCCGCATCGTCAGCAGCCCGCAGATCCGGGCCAGGCAGACGGCGCAGCCCGTCGCCGATGCGCTGGGAATCGGCGTCGACATCGACGACCGGCTCGCCGAGTACGACCGCGATCTCACGCACTACACACCGGTCGAGCAGATCTCCGAAGAGGATATGAAGCGGCTCGCCAGCGGCGACCTGCCCAGTGGGGTGGACCAGCCTGCGTTCGTTGCGCGGGTCAACGAGGGCGTGCAGGACATCCTCGCGACCGCCGACCACGAGGACACCGTCGCGATCTTCACCCATGGCGGCGTGATCAACGCACTGGCCCACACGGTCATGAAGACCGAGCGACTGCTGTGCGTACAGGTCGACTACGCGGGCCTCACCCGTGTGCTCTGGTCGTCTCGACAGAAGCGGTTCTTCGTGGCGAGCGTGAACGCGACCGAGCATGTGTGGGATCTGCTGCCCCGAAACCAGCAGTGGTAGACAAGTCCAGTGACTACACCGCCCACTTCGCTGGAGGGGCTTGACCTCGACGCCCTGGACCGTCACCTGCGCTCCGTCGACATCCCCCGCTCCGGTGACCTGCGCGGCGAGTTCATCGCCGGTGGCCGGTCGAACATGACCTTCCTGGTGTACGACGACGCATCCAAGTGGGTGCTGCGCCGTCCCCCGTTGCACGGGTTGACCCCGTCGGCCCACGATATGGCCCGCGAGTACCGGGTGGTGGCCGCGCTGGCCGACACCCCGGTTCCGGTGGCCCGCGCCGTCACGCTGCGCAACGACGACTCGGTGCTGGGCGCGCCGTTCCAGATGGTCGAGTACGTCGCAGGGCGCGTTGTTCGGCATACCGATGAACTCGAGGCGCTCGGCGATGCGAACACGATCAACGATTGCGTCGACGCACTGATCAAAGTCCTCGCCGATCTGCACGCGGTGGACCCCGACGCGGTCGGGCTCGGCGACTTCGGTAAACCGAACGGCTATCTCGAACGCCAGGTTCGGCGCTGGGGCGGGCAGTGGGAACTGGTGCGCACCGAGAACGATCCCGCCGACGCCGATGTCAAGCGGTTGCATTCGGCGCTGGCAGAAGCGATTCCGTCGCAGAGCCGCACCGCGATCGTGCACGGCGACTACCGCATCGACAACACGATGCTCGACGCGCACGACGCCACCAAGGTGCTGGCCGTCCTCGACTGGGAGATGTCGACCCTGGGCGACCCGATCAGCGACGCCGCGCTGATGTGTGTGTACCGCCACCCGATGTTCAACCTGGTGCATGCCGACGCGGCATGGTCATCGCCGCTGATCCCGTCGGCCGACGAGCTCGCGCACCGATACGCCCTGGCGGCCGGGGTCGGGTTGGACCACTGGGAGTTCTATATGGCGCTGGCGTACTTCAAGCTGGCGATCATCTCCGCGGGCATCGCCTACCGGGGCCGGGAGGGTGGCGGCGTCGCCGACGACACCGACGAGGTCGCTGCGGCGGTCGCACCACTGATCGGTGCGGGCCTGGAGACGCTTTCGCCCTGAGTCAGAAGCCCTGAGTTAGAAGGGTTGTGCCTTCAGGTTTATCTTCGCCGCGCGGCGCAGCTGAACGATTCTGGCGGTGCCGACGGCGACTGTCAGCAGGCCTCCGCATACTGCGGCCAGCAGAATCGCCACGCCGACAGGCAGATTCCACTCCCAGACGAAAAAGTGGATGGTCGTCGATTCGGTGTTCTGCATGATGAACACGAGCAACACGATCAGGATCACGAACCCGGTGATCAACGCCGCCCACAACGCTGCGGCGCGGGTGAATTTCACCGCGGATTCCGGTTGGACGTGGTTTTCGCCGGCGCTTGCGACCGGCTCCGATGGCGTCCGGTTCCCGGACTCCGACGGTGGATCGGGCGGCACGGGCGGATCGCTGGTCATATGTCCATCTTTGCCCCTTCCGGCGTCGAATGAAACCACTCGGGTATTCCTGGGGTACTCACGCTGAGCTAAAGCGCGGCGTGCCTGCGTGCATATCGATAGTGTCCGGGAATGTCTAAAGGCCGAGAGGGCTCGGGTATGTGCCCCGAATATGTCACCGCCGATGAGGACCACGCGGAGCCGGAATCTGGCGATTCTGGCGGCCCTACTCGCATTGATCGCATCGTCTCGCGGCCTGCGGCAGCTCCAATCCGCTCGGCGGCGGCCAGATATCTGGCGACCTGAAGTCGATCGCCGTCGGTTCGGCCGACTTCACGGAGTCCAAGATCATCGCGGAGATCTACGCCCAGGCGCTGGAGGCCAACGGCTTCACCATTCGCCGCCAGTTCGGTATCGGCAGCCGCGAAACCTATATCCCTGCGGTGCAAGACCATTCCATCGATCTGATTCCGGAGTACACCGGCAACCTCTTGCAGTACTTCGACAAAGACGCCACCGCGACGACGCCCGATGCGGTGCTGCTGGCGCTGCTCAAAGCGCTTCCGGGTGATCTGTCGATCCTCTACCCGTCACCGGCGGAGGACAAGGACACCCTCGCGGTCACCGAGGCGACGGCGCAGAGGTGGAACCTCAAGTCGATCGCTGACCTCGCCGCGCACTCACCGGAGGTGAAAGTCGGTGGGCCGTCGGAATTTCAGACCCGGGTGACGGGCCTGGTCGGTCTGAAGGACAAGTACGGTTTGGATATCGCGCCCGCCAACTTCGTCTCGATCAGTGACGGCGGGGGCCCGGCGACGGTAAACGCCCTGACCAACGGCACGATCACCGCGGCCAACATTTTCAGCACCTCACCGTCGATCGAGCAGAACAACCTGGTGGTCCTGGAGGACCCGAAGAACGTGTTCCTCGCCGCGAACGTCGTGCCGCTGGTCGCGTCACAGAAGATGTCGAGCGAACTCAAGACCGTGCTGGACGCGGTGAGCGCCAAACTGACCACCGAGGCGCTGATCGAGCTCAACACGTCGGTCGAGGGCAATCAGGGCATCGACCCCGACGAGGCGGCGGCGAAGTGGATCAAGGACAACGGCTTCGACCAACCGGTGGCCAAATGATCACATTCAGCAACGTCACCAAGAAGTATCCCGACGGCACAGTCGCGGTCGACGACCTGACGCTGGAGGTTCCCGAGGGCACACTCACGGTCTTCGTCGGCCCCTCGGGCTGCGGCAAGACCACGTCGATGCGGATGATCAACCGGATGATCGATCCGACCTCGGGCACCCTGACGGTCGACGGCAAGGACGTCACCAAGGTCGACCCGGTGCAGCTGAGGCTCGGCATCGGCTACGTCATCCAGAGCGCGGGGTTGATGCCACACCTGCGTGTGGTCGACAACGTCGCGACCGTGCCGGTGCTGCGCGGCGAATCACGCCGCAGCGCACGCAAATCCGCCTTGGAGGTGATGGAGCGCGTCGGTCTGGACCCCAAGCTCGCCAGCCGCTATCCGGCGCAGCTGTCAGGTGGCCAGCAGCAGCGCGTCGGGGTCGCCAGGGCGCTGGCCGCCGACCCGCCCATTCTGTTGATGGACGAACCGTTCAGCGCCGTGGACCCGGTGGTGCGTGAGGATCTGCAAACCGAAATCCTGCGGCTGCAAAGCGAACTGCGTAAGACCATCGTGTTCGTCACCCACGACATCGACGAGGCGGTCAAGCTCGGCGACAAGGTTGCGGTGTTCGGCCGCGGCGGTGTGCTGCTGCAGTACGCCGACCCCGCGTTCGTGTTGTCGAATCCCGCCGACGACCATGTCTCGGCATTCGTCGGGGCCGACCGCGGCTATCGGGGACTGCAGTTCTTCAACGCGACGGGTCTGCCGCTGCATGAGATCACGCACGTGGCCGAGAACGAGATCGACGGTGCGTCGTTGGCCCAGGGGGAGTGGGCGCTGGTGACCAAGGACGACAAGCCCTACGCCTGGATCAACGCCGAGGGTGTCGAGTTGCACCGCAAGGGCAGCCCGCTCTACGAGAGCACCGTCGGCGGCGGATCGTTCTTCCGGCCCGACAACACCCTGCGGCAGGCGCTCGACGCCGCGCTGTCCTCACCGAGCGGGTTGGGCGTGGCGGTGGACGACGATGGCCGGCTGATCGGCGGCGTGCGTGCCGACGACGTGCTCGAGGCACTCTCGGAAGCAGCGCCGCGTTCCGGAGCTGGGGTAGCCGATGAGTCGAGCGATGGGGCCACGGCCGAAGGCCAGGGGACGACGGGATCAGTGACATGCGCTATCTGTTCACCCATCTCGACGACCTGTGGGCACTGACGCTGATCCACCTGCGGCTGTCCCTGATCCCGGTCCTGCTGGGATTGATCATCGCCGTACCGATCGGTGCGCTCGTCCAACGCACGACCGCGGTGCGGCGGATCACGACGCTGACCGCCAGCATCATCTTCACCATCCCGTCGCTGGCGCTGTTCGTCGTGCTGCCGCTGATCATCCCGACGCGGATCCTCGACGAGGCGAACGTCATCGTCGCGCTGACCCTCTACACCGTGGCCCTTCTGGTGCGCGCGGTCCCCGAGGCGTTGGATGCGGTGTCACCGGCGGTGCTCGACGCCGCCACCGCCGTCGGCTACAAGCCGCTGGTCCGAATGCTGAAAGTTGAGCTGCCGCTGGCTGTTCCGGTGCTCATCGCCAGCTTGCGCGTGGTTGCCGTCACCAACATCTCGATGGTGTCGGTCGGGTCGGTGATCGGTATCGGGGGCCTGGGTACCTGGTTCACCGAGGGATACCAGGCCAACAAGAGCGATCAGATCGTCGCGGGCATCATCGCGATCTTCGTGTTGGCGGTCGTCATCGACACGCTGATCATGGTGGCCGGAAAGGCGCTGACGCCATGGACACGTGCGACTCGCGCCGGGCGGCCGAGTCGGGTCAAGGCGGTGACCGGATGAGTCCGATGAGCTTCCTGACCGAGGCGCTGTCGTACATCTTCACCGCGGCCAACTGGGGCGGGCCCGCCGGGCTGACCGCGCGCATTCTCGAGCACCTGCAGTACACGGTCATCGCCGTCGTCTTCTCGGCCATCGTCGCGGTACCGCTCGGCATGCTCATCGGGCATACCGGACGCGGCACCTTCCTCGTCGTCACCGGGGTCAACGCGCTGCGCGCACTCCCGACACTCGGCGTGCTCCTGCTCGGAGTCCTGCTCTGGGGCCTCGGTCTGATTCCGCCGACCGTCGCGCTGATGCTGCTCGGGATCCCGCCGCTACTGGCGGGCACCTACTCCGGCATCGCCAACGTCGACCCTCAGGTCGTGGATGCCGCCAGGTCGATGGGGATGACCGAGAGACGAATCCTGCTGCGTGTCGAAACACCCAACGCGTTGCCACTCATCCTCGGTGGCCTGCGGACGGCGACGCTGCAGATCGTCGCGACCGCGACCGTGGCGGCGTACGCGAGCCTTGGCGGTCTCGGGCGCTACCTGATCGACGGGATCAAGGTGCGCGAGTTCTACCTCGCGTTGGTGGGCGCGTTGATGGTGACGGCGCTGGCCCTGCTACTCGACGCGGCGCTGGCGTTCTCGGTCTGGTTGTCGGTGCCGGGCTCGGGCCGGCTGCTCGGGCTTCGGAGCATGCCGCAGCCCTTGCTCGGCGACGAGGTGGCGCTGGAGTCACGGTCGCCGACCAAACGCTCAACCGGTGTCGGACGGGAGTCTTCGTCAATTACGGTAGATGAGTGAGTGAAGCAGCGCGCTCGGAGAAACACGGCTCGTGGCCGGCGACTCTGACCTGGCGCGCCCACGACGTTCCGCGGATGGAGTCGGTGCGTGTGCAGCTTTCGGGCAACCGCATCAAGGCCCACGGCAGGATCGTCGCCGCCGCCACCTCGTCGCACCCGGCGTTCTCCGCGTCCTATGACCTGGTGACCGACGAAGCGGGCGCCACCAAGCGGCTGTCTCTGACGGTCACCCTCGCCGAGCGCGAGCGGCAGCTGTCCATCGCGCGGGACGAGGAGAACATGTGGCTCGTCCAGCAGCACACCGGAGAGACGAGTCGTGCCGCCTACGGGGGCGCGCTGGATGTGGACGTGGTCTTCAGTCCGTTCTTCAACGCCCTGCCCATCCGGCGAACCGGGCTGTACGAGCGAACCGAGTCGGTGGTGCTGCCGGTGGTGTACGTCAGGTTGCCCGAGGTGTCGGTCGAAGAGGCGATGATCAGCTACAGCAGCGCGCCCGGACGGCATCAAGCTGCACTCGCCGGTCGCCGAAACCACGGTGACCGTCGACTCCGAAGGATTCATCCTCCACTACCCAGCGCTGGCAGAGCGGATCTGATCACGCCACCCGCACGGCCCGCGGCGGCGAGTTCGGCGCGCCAGTTGTCCTCCCCGATCACGATGGTCACGATCTCGGGCCGGACCAAGCTGTCGTAGCGCACCCGCGCGGCGTGACCTGCCTCGACGAGATCGGTCAACGGGCTCCCCTCGGCCAGCGCATCGCGGGCCAGGTTGAGCAGGTCCAGCGTGCGGTCCAGGGCGGGGAGTAGCTGATCGGCGTTGGCCTCGCACATGGCGCGGACAAGGTCTGGTGCGGTCGACGCCACCCGGGTCCCGTCGCGGAACGAGCCGGCGGCCAGCGGGAAGGCCAGCGGCACCTCACCCGCCGTCGCCGCGAGCGCCTCGGCCAACAGATGGGGCAGGTGCGAGATCGCGGCCGCGGCGGCGTCGTGCTCTTCCGATCGGGCGGGCACCAGTACGGCGCCGCAATCCAATGCCAGGTCCATCACGAGCGTCCAAACGTCGGGGTCGACGTGATCGTCGACACTGATGACCCAGGGCGCCCCGACGAACAGCCGAGCGTCACCGGCAACCCAACCGGATTGTGCCGTGCCCGCCATCGGATGTCCGCCGACGAAACGGTCCAGCAGTCCAACAGAACGGACCTCGTCCAGGACGCACGATTTCACGCTGGTGACGTCCGTCAGCGGGCATTCCGGCGCGAGATCGCGGATGCGGCCGAACATCTGGGACAGTGCGGGCACCGGCACGGCGAGCACGATGAGGGCGTTGCGGGCCGCCGCCCGGGACAACGCCTCGTCGAGGTTCTCGGTCGCGTCGAACCCGTCGGCGGTCGCGGCCTGGACGGCCGCCACCGAGCGGTTGTAGCCGAAAACCTCGCGTCCGGCCGCCGCCGCGGCGCGCATTACGGAACCGCCGATCAGGCCGAGACCAACCACACAAACCGGCGTGTCTGTCACCCCTTCAGCCTGGCATATCGTCGGCCGCCAATGACGTCAGCCTTGCTGCGGGTTCCTGGTCAATCCCCTGGTCGGGGACTACCGTATGCCCTCATGGGAGCACAGCGTGCCGCAGCGAAGAAGCAGGCCGCCGACCGCCCGGACGGATTCGGTGTGGCTGTGATCCGCGAGGATGGCAAATGGCGCTGTGCCGCGATGCGGTCGGCGGCGCTGAACAGCCTGTCCGCCGCCGAAACCGAGCTTCGCGAAATACGCAGTGCAGGCGCGGTTTTCGGGCTGCTCGACGTCGACGACGAGTTCTTCGTGATCGTGCGTCCCGCGCCCGCCGGCGCACGGTTGCTGCTCTCGGATGCCACTGCGGCGCTGGACTACGACATCGCCGCAGAGGTACTGGAGAAGCTGGACAACGACATCAGCGAGGACGATCTCGATCCCGAGGAACCGTTCGAGGAGGGCGATCTCGGGCTGCTCTCCGACATCGGCCTGCCCGAGGCGGTGTTGGGCGTCATCCTCGACGAATCGGATCTGTATCCCGACGAACAGCTCGGGCGGATCGCGCGTGAGATGGGCTTCGCCGACGAACTGTCGGCGGTGCTCGACCGACTCGACCGGTGACCGACGAAGACCTCGTCCGCGCTGCACTGGAGGCCGCGGCGGCCGCCGGCCCCCGTGATGTCCCGATCGGTGCGGTCATCCTGGCCGCCGACGGCACTGAATTGGCGCGAGCCGCCAACGCCCGCGAGGAAACCGGTGATCCGACCGCACATGCGGAGATCCTGGCTATCCGGGCCGCCACGGCGGTGGTGGGTGACGGTTGGCGACTGGAGGGCACCACGCTGGCCGTGACCGTCGAACCCTGCACGATGTGCGCGGGCGCGTTGGTGATGGCGCGGGTCGCGCGGCTGGTGTTCGGTGCGTGGGAACCGAAGACCGGGGCGGTCGGTTCCCTGTGGGACGTCGTGCGTGACCGGCGCCTGACGCACCGTCCCGACGTCCGTGGGGGAGTGCTGGCCGACGAATGCGCGGCGCCGCTGCAGGCGTTCTTCGCCAACCAGCGGTGAGTTGTCGCTCTCAGTTCTGGCTGGCGTACTGCGGGCAGAAGTACACCGTCGCGCCGGCCATGATGTAGTTCGACAGGCCTTCGTCCTTGGTCGTGGCGTCCAGGCGCTGCACGATGGTGGTCAGATCAAGGCCGCGATCGTATTGGGCGCACACGTCCTTGGCGAGGCGGGTCAAGGTGGCGCAATCGCCCGGATATCCCGCACTGGCCATGCTCGCGCAGTAGTCGGAGTCAGGGACGGCGACGGCGCTCGGCGCGTAACCGAGTGACACGATTGCCCCGGAAATCGCCAGGGCAGCGAGGCCAATGGTCTTCATAGCCACCTTTCTTGCCACCTTTCTAGCGCTTACCTGCCCGGTTTGGGGGCCGGCCACGCGCACCGCCGCGCGTCGATTCGGTCTCGAAAGCTCGACCGTTTCGAGCCGATGCGGTGCTTGGGCAGCGATTTCAGTGACGCGGCGGGCTGCCGGTAAGCTGCCACACGGTGGCGTGTCCGAGCGGCCTAAGGAGCACGCCTCGAAAGCGTGTGACGGGTAACCCCCGTCCGAGGGTTCAAATCCCTCCGCCACCGCCATAGCCCCAGAATCTGCACTGCAGGTGAGGGTGATTTAGCAATTGCTGCGCAGTGGTCTGCCCGCCCCGTGTCTACACTTGCCGGCGAATTCGCGGCGTTTAGCGGTGCTACGGTCCGATCGTGTATCGGGTTATTCAGTGGGGCACCGGCACGGTGGGCAGCGAAATCATCACCGCCATCCTCGACCACCGAGACGATCTCGACCTCGTGGGTGCGCTGGTCTACTCCGATTCGAAGAACGGTGTCGATATCGGGGAGCTCGTCGGGCGCAAGCCGATCGGGGTGACCGCCACCACCGACGTCGAGCAGATCCTGGAGCTGGACGCCGACTGCGTCCTCTACACCCCACGCACCGCGGCGCTCGACGACGTCTGCCGATTGCTGGAAAGTGGCAAAAACGTTGTCACCACGGCGTTTCTGTTCCATCCGGCGAGGATTGACGCCGCAGATCGCGACCGCGTCCTTGCGGCCTGTCAGAAGGGCGCCAGCTCTGTCCACGGCAGCGGAATCAACCCCGGCAACCTGTCGGGCGTGCTGCCGCTGGCACTGTCGGGGATGAGCCGCACGATCGACAGGATCACGCTGCAGGAGCGCGCCGACTGGTCGGTCTACGAGAGCACCGGGATCACGTTCGACAACATGGCATTCGGGCAGCCCGCCGACGAGATCAGCCCGACGGCAACCGACTTCCTGGCCTTCAACAGCTCGATCTTCACCGAACAGGTCTGGCTTCTCGCCGACGCGTTGAACGCCGACATCGACGAGGTGACCGCCACCGTGGAGGCCATCCCCGCCGAACACGACCATCAGATCTTCGATCATCTGCTCGCCGCGGGCACGACTTCCGGGCAGCGCTGGAACTGGGTCGGACGCCGCGGCGGCGAATCGCTCGTCGAGATCGAAACGCTGTGGACGGTAGGCGGCGAGTACCCCGGTCACTGGCCCAAACCCGCGCACGGCTGGACGCTGACCATCGAAGGTGATCCGTCGATGCGCGCCCACTTCATGTCGTTGGCCAGCTTCGCCCGCGCTGCCACGATGGAGGAGCATGTGCGATCGGCCAGCGTAGCGACCGGTATGCAGGTCCTCAACGCCGTGTCCGCGGTGTGCCAGGCCCCGCCCGGTTTCGCCACCTCGGCGACATTGCCGCTGATTCGCAGCCACGTCGGGTTCCGCCGTGATACCGGGGTGGGGTAGGCGCTATTGTTTCGAGGACGACACTGAAGAAGCGGTCACGGCGGCCACGGTGATCGAGCGTGAAAGACCTGGTTGCGCGTGCGCTTCGGTATATAACTCTGTGGTGAGCATGTCGGTGGATCGGGCCGCCGTCGAGCAGCCGTTCTCGGTGTTGCTCGTCGAAGACGACCGGGCCGACGCGGTACTGGTCGAGGAATTGATCGCCGACGCGGGCGCCGACATTCAGGTGGTGTGGGCGCCGACGATCGAGGACGCCGAGCGCAAACTGACGGCCTCGCGTCCGGACTGCGTCCTTCTGGACCTCAATCTTCCCGACGCGGATGGGATCAAGGCGCTCGACCAGGTGGCCAAGCACGACGCGACCATGCCGATCGTCGTGCTGACCGGGCTGAACGACGAACACTTCGGGGTCTCCGCCGTGGCTGCGGGCGCGCAGGATTACCTGGTCAAGGGCCGGGTTGAGCCCGATACGCTGCGCCGCGCGCTGCTGTACGCGGTCGAACGTAAGCGCGCCGAACTGACCGCGGTGGAGCTGCATGCCAGTGAACTGCGGGCCACGGAGAACGCCCGCCTCGAACGCGGGCTGTTGCCGTCGCCGCTGTTGCTGGACGACCCGGGCGTGGACATCGTCGCGCAGTACCGGCCCAGCCGGCAGTTCGCGCTTCTCGGCGGCGACTTCTACGACTTCGTCCAGACGCCCGACCGCACCGTGCACGTCATGGTCGGCGATGTGGCCGGACACGGGCCGAACGAGGCGGCACTCGGCGTCGCGCTGCGCATCGGCTGGCGCGCGCTGACATTCGCCGGCCTGCGCGGCAACGAGCGGATGCACCAGCTGGAACGGATCCTGAGCACCGAGCGTCCCGGCACAAGCATCTTCGCGACGGTGCTGTCCGTGGCGATCTCACCCGATGATCTGAGCTTCAACGCGGTGTCCGCCGGCCATCCGGGCATGCTGCTGCACGGCCCCGACTCAGTGGAGTGGCTCGAGCCGTCGGTGGGTCCGGCGCTTGGCCTCAACGGCTCCGAATGGCCGCTGAACGTTCTCGAACTGCCGCCCGGATACGGCCTTGTACTGCTGACCGACGGCTTGTTCGAGGGCCGTTCCGGGCCAGGGCGCCGAGCGCCTCATGGAGACAGGCCTGCTGGAGGTGGCGCAGTCCTATGCGCACCTTCCCGGTGCCGAGTTCGTCAACGCGTTGATCGACGACGTCGATCGCCGCGCGCAGTCCGTCGGTGGGACAGCGACGACATCGCGGTCGTGCGGGTCGAGCGGACGGCGACTGGATGAAGGTGAGGTGGCAGCCGACCGTCCAGGGTTGGCAGAACCTGGTGTTGGCGATCATGGGCGTCGTCGTGCTCGCCGGGGCCATCGCCGGGGCGGTGCTGCTCAACCGCAACGACCAGGTGTACGACGAGCTCACCACCGAGATCGCGCCGATGCGGGTCGCGGCATTCAAGCTGCAGGCGGCGTTGCGTGATCAGGAGACGGCAGTACGCGGGTACGCGATCTCCGCCGATCCCCAGTTCCTCGAGCCGTATGTCGCCGGGCAGAAGGACCGAACAGGCCGCGGCGCAGGTGATCCGGGACCACGCCGGCGATCGCTCAAAGGTGCTCGACGACCTGGAAACCATCGAGCGCACATCCGCGGCATGGCGGAGCGATTACGCCGAGCCGCTGATCGCCGAGGTGAAACCCACGTGTGCCGTCGGTAACCGACGGCGCGAGTGCCGACGCGCGGCAAGGCCATGTTCGACACTCTCCGGCAGAATTTCGACGACACAGCTCCAACACCTCCAGGCTAGAGCGCGACAGCGCGGTCAACGAGCTTGCGGTGATGCAGAATTGGCGGAATGCCGTTCTGACCGCGATCGTCGCCGCGCTGGTCGTCGCCGCAGTCCTGTCGGCGCTGGTGATCCGAACCGCGGTCACGCGTCCGCTCGAGCGCACTGGCCGCCGCGTGCAGAAGAATCACCCAGGGCGACTTCAGCGAACGGATCGTGCCCCAAGGCCCCAAAGACATCCGCGCGATCGCGGCCGACGTCGAGGACATGCGCCAGCGCATCGTCGAGGAGCTGGATGCCGCACGGTCGGCGCGAAGCCAACTGGCCGAGCAGGCTCTCGAACTGCAGCGGTCGAACGCCGAACTCGAGCAGTTCGCCTACGTCGCCTCGCACGACCTTCAGGAGCCGCTGCGCAAGGTGGCGTCCTTCTGCCAGCTCATCGAGAAGCGGTACGGTGACAAGCTCGACGAACGTGGCACGGAGTACATCGCGTTCGCCGTCGACGGCGCCAAACGGATGCAGATTCTGATCAACGATCTGCTGACGTTCTCCCGAGTGGGCAGGCTCAATCCGACGCTCGACGACGTCGATCTCGGCGCCACGCTGGACGACGCGATCGAGAACCTCGACACCGCGATCACCGAAGCAGGCGCCGAGATCGTCCGGGAAGGGTTACCGCTGCCGCAGATCAAGGGCGATCCCACCCTGTTGACGATGGTGTGGCAGAACCTCATCGGCAATGCGGTGAAGTTCAAGCGCGACGGTGTCGTGCCGCGCGTCGTCATCGACTGCGAGCAGAGCGCGAACGACGCCGGCGGCGAGTGGACGCTGACCGTGACGGACAATGGCATCGGGATTCCCGAAGAGTTCTCCGACAAGGTGTTCGTGATCTTCCAGCGACTGCACGGCCGTGACGCCTACGGCGGCACCGGCATCGGCCTCGCGCTGTGCAAGAAGATCATCGAACACCACGGCGGCAGCATCTGGATCGACAACTCCTTCACCGGGGGAACCAGATTTCGCTTCACGATTCCTGTCGCTGTCGACAACACCGTCGCGGCCACTGTGGGAGGGGCACCTTCATGACATCGGCGGCCGCGCTATCGACGTCCTGCTCATCGAGGATGATCCCGGGGACGAGCTGATCACTCGGGAAGCCTTCGAGCACAACAAGATCAAGAACAACCTTCATGTCGCCCATGACGGTGAGGAGGGCCTGGACTTCCTGTACCGACGCGGCAAGTACGAGGACGCCCCCCGGCCCGATCTGGTGCTGCTCGATCTGAACCTGCCGAAGTACGACGGCCGCGAGCTGCTCGAGAAGATCAAGTCCGACCCGGAGCTCAGCCACATCCCGGTGGTCGTGTTGACGACGTCCTCGGCGGAGGAGGACATCCTGCGCAGCTACAAGCTGCACGCCAACGCCTACGTCACCAAGCCGGTCGATCTCGACCAGTTCATGAATGCGGTACGTCAGATCGACGAGTTCTTCGTTCAGGTGGTACGGCTGCCGCAGCCCTGAGGAGCTGCATCGAACTTCATTCGGACGGTGGTGCCCTGCGCTGAGGACTCGACGTCGACGCCTGCGCTCACCGCGCGCATGATCGGCAGCCCGCGGCCGCGGGTGCTCGGCTTGTTCGGCGGAGGCCGCCATACGCCGTGATCGGCGATGTTGACGATGATCTGGCCGCGTTCGTGATTGGCCTCGACGCAGATCGACCCGGCATCGACGTCGCGGTAGGCGTGTTCGATGCAGTTCGTGCACGCCTCGTTGACCACCAGCACGATGTCGGCGATGCCGACGTTGGACACCCCGATCGGCTCGAGCCAGCACGCCAGCCGGTGACGGATTTCGGAAAGTTGTTCCGCGGCCGCCGGGACCTCGATGCGGAGCGACTCGGCCGGTCGCGAGCACGCATCTATTGCCACGCACGTCGTTGTACCCCTTAAAGGGCCATTTCTCACGCAGGCGGACGGCGCGTTATCAGTGTGTGACCTAGCGGTAAAAGGTCCAGCTGTAATCGGAGGTCCACGCGCCGCCGATGCAGCTGAGCGGGACTCCGTCCGGCGACTGGGCGACACCCGGTGGCATCACCGCAGGGCAAGCCGCAGTGTCCGGACCCCCACGAGCGGGGGCGCCGAGATCCAGATGCCGTTTGAACTGCAGGCCAACGTGTTGCCCGAAGCGTCGATACCCCAGTTGTAGCGGGTGTTCTGCACGCAGTGCTCACCGGCGACAGCAGTGCGGGTGAGGTACGGCACGCAATCCGCGCCGTCGCAGTAGCCGGGCGAACCCGATGCGTTCGCCGCGAGCACCATGGGGGCCGCCGCCAACCCGCACGCCAATGCAACTGCAGCGAGGATCTTCATAACCATTAGCGTAGGTATTCAGGGCCTGGCCCGCGTAGGGTTTCGGTTCATGAAGCTGGTCCTGACCGCCGCGGCAGCCGTTTTGGCGACCGCCGCAACCGCTGTTTCGCTGGCGCCGTCCGCCGACGCCGACACCGTTGCCTACCTCGTCAATGTGCATGTTCGGCCCGGGTACAACTTCCCCAACGCCGATGCCGCGATCGGCTACGGCAACACCATCTGCGACCGGGTGGCCGCCAAGATGAGCTACTCGCAGCTCGTCGATCAGGTGAAGGCCGATTTCCACACGACCGATTACTACCAGGGCGCCTACCTGATCAACCAGGCGGTCAACGAGCTGTGCCCGGCCCAGATCTGGCAGCTGCGACAGTCGGCGGCCGGCTACACCCTGCCGGCATAGCTAAAGAACGGCGGCGCCCCGTCCGGGACGCCGCCGCTGTAGGGCAATTCGCTGTGTCTGACTACAGGGTCTGACTACGGGTCTGACTATGGGCAGACGACCGCGATTTCGAAAGGCTTGTTCACTGGCTCCATCGGGTTGGCCATGTCGATTCCGGTGGCCGTGCCCGTGATCGTCCAGTTGCTGCCGTCCTTCTCCGCCGTGGCTTCGCCCTGGCCGGCGCCGTCCTGATAGCCGAGGGTCACACCGTTGACGTTGCCGAGGCCGACGGACTGCACGTTGGAGCCATCCTCGCTGACCACCGCCGCGATACCGGTGGCGGCATCGCCGATCGCGATGTTCATGTTGCCGCCCATGGCGGTGCACACGACGGTGCCCGAGACGTCCTGGTCTTGGCCGTCGATGGTGACCTTGGTTTCGCTCGCACCCGAGCTGGCCGTGGCTGTCTCGCTGCTGGCCTCCGCTGACGTGGAGGCTTTGTCGCTATCGGACTTGGTCTCATCCTTTGAACACCCGGACAGGCCGGCGACGACGATCGCCAAGCCGCCTACGGCGACCACGAACCCACGCTTCACCACTGTTCTCCTTTGTGTTGTCGCGACCCGTCAAGATCGGCGGATCGTCTCCAGCAGTATGGTGCGCGGCGCCGGCCACGACACCGGATTGCGCGAAAACGTGTGGGCCCTGGATTCGGGGTGCTCAGGCGGCTAGCAGGAGACTTTGATCGCGAAAGTGCCGGAATTCCGGAAGCTGGGACTGTCGGTGTCGAAGCCGTCGGCGGTTCCGTTGATGTCGTAGGTCCGGCCGGTCATCCCGACCTTCGCGGTGTCGTCGCCGAGCCCTTGGTTGTAGCTGCCGGTGAACCCACCGAGATCGCGGATGGCCACCGATTCGGCGGTGAGCTGGTCTTTGTTCGACACCAACGCCGTGACGCCGCTCGCGTCATCACCGGTCTTGATGATGGTCAGCGGTCCGATCGTGGTGCATTGCACGGCGTCGGTGGTGCCCGCTTCCTGGCCGTTCACGGTCGTCTGCGCCGTGCCCGCGACGAGCACCCCCGGCCCTGGCCGGAACTCCGGCGGCCCCGACGAGCAGCCCGCGAGTGCCAACGCAGTCGCGGCAGTGGCGAGCAGGTGAGTTCTCACAGTGCAGAATCTACGGCGTGGCAGCGCCGAATACTTCCGGTCCGGAAGACTCGTCGGCGCCATTTTTCAGCGTCGACGCCGAACTGCCCGGCTCCTCGGGTCGCGCGGGAGTGATCCGAACAGCGCGCGGAGACATTCACACCCCTGCGTTCATTCCCGTCGGCACCCAGGCGACGGTGAAGGCGGTACTGCCCGAGACCATGAGAAGCCTTGGTGCACAGGCGATTCTCGCCAACGCCTACCACCTGTACCTGCAGCCGGGCCCCGACATCGTCGCGGAAGCGGGCGGGCTGGCCACATTCATGAACTGGCCGGGCCCCACATACACCGACAGCGGCGGATTCCAGGTGCTCTCCCTGGGCGCAGGTTTTCGCAAGGTGCTGGCGATGGATACCGAACGGGTCCAGGCCGACGACATCATCGCCGCAGGAAAGGAACGGCTCGCCAACGTCGACGACGACGGTGTGACGTTCCGATCGCATCTGGACGGCTCCACCCACCGCTTCACCCCGGAAGGGTCGATTCGCATCCAGCACCAACTCGGCGCGGACATCATCTTCGCCTTCGACGAGCTGACCACGCTGGTCAATACGCGCGGCTACCAGGAACGCTCGGTACAGCGCACCCACGACTGGGCGGTGCGGTGCGTGGTCGAACACCGCAGACTCACGGCCGCGGCACCGGATCGACCCACGCAGGCCCTGTTCGCTGTCGTACAGGGTGCTCAATACGAGGACCTGCGCAGAGCCGCGGCGCGTGGGTTGACGTCGATCGTCGGCGAGGACGGAGTCGGCTTCGACGGCTACGGCATCGGTGGGGCGCTGGAGAAGCAGAACCTGGCGACGATCGTCGGCTGGGTCACCAGTGAGTTGCCCGACGACAAGCCCCGCCACCTGCTGGGCATCAGTGAGCCCGACGACCTGTTCGACGCTGTCGCCGCGGGTGCGGACACCTTCGACTGCGTGTCGCCGTCGCGGGTGGCGCGCAACGCCGCCGTCTACTCGGCCACCGGGCGCTTCAACATCACCAACGCCCGGTATCGGCGCGACTTCACCCCGATCGACGCCGAGTGTGACTGCTATACCTGCGTGAACTACACCCGCGCGTATCTGCACCACCTGTTCAAGGCGAAGGAGATCCTGTCCGCGACGCTGGCCACGATCCACAACGAGCGGTTCGTCGTCCGGCTGGTCGATCAGATTCGCGCGGCGATCAGGGCGGGGGAGTTCGACGAGCTGCGCGCGCACGTCCTCGGCCGGTACTACTCGACGTGACCCGACGTTGCGATTTCGGTGTAGCCGGTCGCGCTCAGCGCGACTCACTACACCGAAATCACAGCAGTTCGGCGATGACGGCCTGTGCCGCCCGTTCGCCCGCGTCGACCGCGCCCTCCATGTAGGCACTCCAATACGTCGCGGTATCTGTCGACGCCCAATGGATCACGCCGATTGGTGTGCTCAGTGCCGGACCGTAGGTGGTCCACACGTGCGGTCCGTGGTTGGCGTTGTAGCAGCCGCGGGTCCACTGTCGCTCCGACCATTCACCGTCGACATAGAACTCCGGTTTGGCGGCGGCACTGCCGTAGTGGCGCACGAGTTCGGCGGTCAGGGCTTCACGGCGCTCGCTCTCGGGGAGGCGGCCGTAGGTGCGGGCTTGGTCGCCCTCCAGGAACAGCAGGATCACACCGTGGTCGTCGCCGGGAAGGCACGTGTCGTTGGACATGCGGGCCGGGCCGATGTCGGAGATCAGCTGGCCGTTCATACCGTCATTGCGCCAGAACGGCTCGTCGTAGATGAAGAACGCCTTCATCGCCGAACCGTTGGGCAGCCGTTGCGTCAGCTGGTCCCGCACCCCCGGCAGCGGCGGGTCGTACATGATGCGCCCGGCCAGCGTCGGCGAGATCGCGACGATGGCCCGCCGACCACGGGCAACAAGGCCGCCGCGGCAGTGCACGGTGACACTGTCGGCGGTGTGCTCGATCAGTTGGACGGGCACGTCGAGCACGATGCGGTCGGAGATCAGCTCCGAAAGCCGATTCGGGATCTCGCTGGTTCCGCCGACGAACCGGGTGGTCTGCGCCCCACCCTCCGATTCGGCGAACAGTTCCGACGTCACACCGCACGTGTTGATGGTGAACAGCAGATGCAGGAACGACACCTCGGCGGTGGGAACCGCCAGGATCCCGACGGTGCAGATCTCCAGCAGAGTGCGCGCGACCGGTGAAAGTCCCTGCGCGTCATACCATGCGCCGGCGGTGAACGCGTCCCACTCGAGCGCACGGGGAGCCGACCATGGCGCGTCGACGGGGACCTCCGCAGCCAGCACGTCGAGCCGGCGCAACACCAGTTCGAGTTCCTTCAGTTCGGACTCGAAGCGGTCGTGAAACTCGTTCTCCCGCAACACACCGGAGCCCACGAGTTCGTAGGACGTCTCACCCTGATCGAACTGTGGGTAGGTCTCGACTCCGAGTTCTGCGGCCAGGCGGAACATGCGTTCGTGGGTATCGCCGATCCACTGCGCACCCAGTTCGACGGCAACCCCGGGCATGACCTCCTGGGTGAGGATGCGCCCGCCGACGCGCTCGTCGGCTTCCAGAACCAGCGGCGTGAGACCCGCTTCGAGCAGTTTTCGTGCCGCGATCATCCCCGAGAGTCCCGCTCCGACGATGATGACGTCCGCTTCCATGGCCGACGGCTGCACCATCGGGTCACCTTCTCACGGCGCTTCGCATTCAGTGCCCGAACGTGGAGGATGAGCGCCATGCCCGAGGAAATAACCGCCGAGCAGGCCGCCGCGCGGCTGCAGAGCGTCGACACGTTGGGGATGCCGCTGGGCCCGGGCCAGCCCCCAGCCTTCCTGCGCGCCCTCGGCGAGCGCGACGACTGGACCGATCTGCGCGTCTACGGCGCGCTGGTCGCGGTTCTCACCGAACTGTTCTCACGAAAAGGCGTCCATTACCTGTCGGGCTTCTTCGGTCCGCTCGAGCGGGCGCTGCGCGACAGCGGCGCCAATATCGAGTTCGTCCCCGCGGACTTCCGCCGGTTCGCGCCCCTGCTCGAGCGACAGCGACCGCGGGTGATGACCACGGTCGCGACGCCGCCCGATGCCGACGGTTGGTGCTCGCTGTCGCTGCATGCGGGCGGCACGATCGAGCGAATTGCACCGCGCGGGGGCTGATCCCGACCGGCTGCTCGTCGTCGAGGTCTCCGATGCCTATCCGCGCACATTCGGGCTCGGCGAGCGAGCATCGCCACGCGCTGCACGTCGACGAGATCGACATCATCGTGCGTTCGACTGACGCACCGCTGGCGCTGCCCGGCGGCGACGTGCCGCCGACCGACGCCGACAAGGCGATCGCGCGGCACGCTGTCGATTTCATCCCGTCCGGCGCGACTCTGCAGACGGGGATCGGTTCGATTCCCAACCACATCGCCACGCTGCTGGCCGAGGGCGACGGTGGCGACTACGGGCTGCACAGCGAGATGTTCACCGACGGCTGCATGCATCTGCACCAGGCGGGCAAGATCAGCAACGCGACGCAAGGGTCAGTACGACGGCGTCAGCGTGACGACCTTCGCGTTCGGTTCGTCGGAGCTCTACGCATGGCTGGACGGCAATTCCGACGTTGCGTTCCTGCCGGTCGAGATCGTCAACTCGCCGGAGGTGATCGCCGCCAACAACAACATGATCTCGGTCAACGGCGCACTCGCGATCGACATTCAGGGCCAGGTCGTCGCCGACACCATCAGCGGCGACCAGTTCAGCGGGATCGGTGGTGCCGAGGACTTCGTGGCCGGCGCCGGGCTGGAGTTGTCGGACCGCTCGCTGATCTGTCTGCCATCGACCTTCGAGAAGGACGGCAAGCTGGCAGTCGCGGATCGTGCCGTGGTTCGGTCCCGGTGCCGTGATCACGACCCCCCGCCATCACGTCGACGTCATCATCACCGAGTACGGCGCTGCCGAGTTGGAGGGCAAGACGGTGGCCGAGCGCGGCGAGGCGCTGGCGGCAATCGCGCACCCGCAGTTCCGCGACGAGTTGCTTGCCGCTGCAGAGCGGGCGTCCAAGGGCCGCTCGCCCGTCGAATGATCTTGGCCCACGTTCGGCGACTAGGGGCGATAGATCCAGGGCTGACGAGGTAGTGCCGCCGGGTCGAACAACGCGAGCATCTCCTCGACGGTATCTGCCTGCCAGTCAAGGGATTCGGCGATCTGCCTCAGCGCCGTTCGCGCGCCGATCTCGGCGAGCGTGACGGCTCCGTCGCGTTTGGCCAGTCGCGCGCCTTCCTCGTTCAGTACCAGTGCGACGTGCGCGTAGGTCGGCTCGGGGTGGCCGAGCAGGTGGGCGAGATACGCCTGACGCGGCGACGACGGCAGCAGGTCGTCGCCACGCACCACTTGGTCGATGCCGTGCGTCGCGTCGTCGACCACCACGGCCAGGTTGTAGGCGGGAACGCCGTCGCCGCGGCGCACCACGAAGTCGTCGACGATTCCGGCGTAGTCGCCGTGCAGCAGATCGTGAACCGTGTAGGTGATCGCTTCGGTGCGCAGCCGCAACGCCGGCGGGCGACCCAGCCGTGCGCGACGGTGCTCGCGTTCGGTCTCGGTGAGGTCCCGGCAGGTTCCTGGATACGCACCCAGCGGAGCATGGGGAGCACGCGGCGCTTGGGCGATATCCTTTCGGCTGCAATAGCATTCGTACAACAGGTCGCGCTCTGACAGCTGCGCTATCGCCGCGTCGTAGCGGTCGGCGTGCTGGGTCTGCCACTCGGCAGGCTCGTCCCAGGTGAGCCCGATGGCCGCGAGATCATCGAGCTGACGGTTGGCGATGTCGGTGTAGGTGCGCTCGTCGAGATCTTCGACGCGCATGAGGAAGCGACGCCCGGTCGAGCGTGCGAACAGCCACGCCAGCACGGCCGTGCGCAGATTGCCGATGTGCAGGTCGGCAGACGGGCTCGGGGCGAACCTGCCGGCATTCACCCCCGCAATCTAGCTAGCCACGCTCCCAGGGCGGTGCCTCGCCCATCTTCTCGTAGTACTTGGCGAGATGGCTCTTCACCCGGTCAATGTCGTCCTTGGGCAGGTCGACACCGCCGCGGGCGCCGTCCATGATGCCGCCCGCCGCCATCACACCGCGGGGCACGGCTTTGAGAGTGCCGTCGATGACGTCGGCGATGAGCAGCTTGTACGCGGTGAAGTTGTCCTTGTTGTCGCCGTCGTACCAGACGTGGGCGTCTCGGTACTTCTGGTTCGGCTCGTCCTCGGCGTCGGCCCACTTGCGCACCCGCTTTTCAGCGGCCGCGCCGTCCCACTCGCGGTCCCGGTCGGCCAGCGAGAGATCCTGAAAACTCGTTACAGACATGCCTCTTGCGTGCCCGCATCAGCCCGGCTCAAACCGTTGCGTAGACGCAAAAGTTACAGTTCGGTCACGACCGGGGTGGAATTCGTGAGGATGGGTAGCCCCGGAATGCCGGTCATACGATCGGCGGAACTCGACGGCTGGGCCCTGCGGTGTTGTTCCCGGACAACGTTGCCGTGTGAAGGTCACCCCAGGAGCCGCGTCGTCCGACTCGAGGAACCGATGGACGCGCAAAACCCCGAGAACACCGCCGACCCGCAACACTCCGCCGCCACACCGGACCAGCCGCCTGGCGTCGTCAGAAAGGCGATCGCGGCGTCGGCTATCGGCAATGCCACCGAGTGGTTCGACTACGGCATCTACGCCTACGGCGTCACCTACCTCTCCGCTGCGATATTTCCGGGCGACACCGAGCAAGCCACGCTGTTCGCGTTGATGACCTTCGCGATTTCGTTCCTGGTCCGGCCCCTCGGCGGGTTCATCTGGGGACCGCTCGGCGACCGTCTTGGTCGCAGGCAGGTGCTGGCGATCACCATCCTGCTGATGGCGGGTGCGACATTTTGCGTCGGGCTGGTGCCCAGTTACGACGCGATCGGGTTCTGGGCGCCGACGCTGCTGATAGTGCTGCGCATGATCCAGGGCTTCTCCACCGGCGGCGAGTACGGCGGCGCCGCCACTTTCATGGCCGAATACGCCCCACCGCGTCGCCGCGGATTCCTGGGCAGCTTCCTCGAGTTCGGAACGCTGGCCGGCTTCTCGGCGGGCGCGCTGCTGATGCTCACCTTCTCGCTGGTGCTCACCGAGGACCAAATGAACGTGTGGGGCTGGCGCCTGCCCTTCCTGGTTGCCGCGCCGCTGGGCCTGATCGGCATCTACCTGCGCACGAGGCTGGAAGAGACCCCGGTATTCAAGGAATTGGAGCTGGAAGGCAAGGAAGAGGCGAACATCGGGACCGAGTTCAAGGACCTGTTGACCCGCTACTGGGCCCCAATCCTGATGCTGGGCGGCATGGTGGTTGCGCTCAATGTCGTCAACTACACCCTGTTGTCCTACATGCCGACCTACCTTGAGACCGCGATCGGCCTGTCCACCAACATGTCGCTGATCGTCCCGATCATCGGCATGTTGTCGATGATGGTCTTCCTGCCGTTCGCAGGTGCCGCGTCGGACCGGTTCGGGCGGAAGCCGCTGTGGTGGTTCTCGCTGGTGGGACTGTTCATCGCCGTCGTGCCGATGTTCATGCTGATGTCGACCGGTCCGCTCGGGGCGGGCATCGGGTTCGCCGTGCTGGGCCTGCTCTACGTGCCCCAGCTCGCGACGATCTCGGCGACGTTCCCGGCGATGTTCCCGACGCAGGTGCGTTACGCGGGCTTCGCCATCGCCTACAACGTGTCGACGTCGATCTTCGGCGGCACCGCGCCGGCCGTCAACGAGGGCCTGGTCAGTTCGACCGGCAACAACCTGATGCCGGCCTTCTACATGATGGGGGCCTGCGTGATCGGGATGATCGCGCTGGTCAAGGTGCCCGAGACGGCCCGTTGCCCGATCGACGGCACCGAGACCCCGGGCACGCCGGGCGCCCCGCCGGCGCTGGAGTACGCAGCGGCCGGCAGTCGCTGAGCTACAGGACCGCGCTCACCGCATCCGACCAGATGCCCGCCGCCTCGTCGATCTGCTCGGCGGTCACGACGAGCGCAGGGATGAACCGGACCACCTGACCCCAAGCCCCACACGTCAGCAAGAGCAGGCCGCGTCGGGCGGCTTCACGCTGGACTGCGGTTGCGGTCGTCGGGTCGGGTTTGCCTGCGGCATCGCGGAATTCGGTCCCGAGCATCAGCCCGAGCCCGCGCACGTCGCTGATCGCGTCGAACTTGTCGCCGACGGTCTGCAACGCTTCGCGCAGCTGCCTGCCCCGCTCGGCCGCGTTCTGCACCAGCTGCTCGTCGGCGATCACCTCCAGGGTCGCCACCGCCGCCGCACACGCCACCGCATTGGCCCCGTAGGTGCCGCCCTTGCGAACCGGGCCAGGCGCGTTCCATCAGAGCGGCCGACGCCGCGATACCCGACAGCGGGAAACCCGACGCCAGCCCTTTCGCGGTGATGAGGATGTCCGGCCGGGTGCGAACGCCCAGAAATGATTGACCGCCCCAGAACCGGCCGGTCCGGCCGACGCCGGTCTGCACCTCGTCCACCACGAGCAGGATTCCGTGCGCGTCGGCGCGTTCCCGCAACCCGGCGAAGAACCGCTCGTTGGCCGGCACATAGCCGCCCTCACCCAGCACCGGCTCGACGATGAAGGCGGCGGTGTCGGCGGGCGCGCTGAGCGTCTGCAGCACGTAGTCCAATTGGGCCAGCGCGAAGTCGGTGGCCTGCTCGACCGGCCAGCCGAAGTGGCCGGGGTCGGGGAACGGGGCGACGTGCACACCGGCCATCAACGGCGCGAATCCGGAGCGGAACTTGGTGCCGGAGGTGGTCATCGACGCGGCCGCGACGGTGCGGCCGTGGAAGCCGCCGTGGAAGACGATGACGTTGGGCCGGCCCGTGGCCTGGCGCGCCAGGCGAAGCGCGGCCTCGACGGCCTCGCTGCCGGAGTTGGCGAAGAACAACCGGTCCAACCCGGCCGGCAGCACCTCGCCCAACCGTTCCACCAGGGTGAGCAGCGGCCGGTGCAACACCGTCGTGTACTGGCCGTGGATCAGGGTGGCGACCTGGCGCTGCGCGGCCTCCACCACCCGGGGATGGCAGTGCCCGGTGCTGGTCACGCCGATACCCGCGGTGAAATCGAGATAGGCGCGGTCATCCTCGTCGTAGAGCAGGACGCCGTCGCCCCGCGCGGCCAGTACACCGGTTGCCTGTTTCAGAATCTGCGAGATCTGCGCGGATGCCATGGCAAGATCCTGGATTGGCAACGAGTAGATTGTCAACAATCAGAATGTTTCCGAATCGAGGGGTGCTGGTGAATCGCGACCGGGAAAAGGCGGTGATCGACGCCGTCGAAAAGCGACTGTTCGTCGACGGCAAATGGATCGACGCGGCGGGGGGCCACACCTTCGACGTCGTCGACCCGGCGACCGGACAGACGCTGTGCGCGGTCGCCGATGCCACCCCCGCCGACGCCAGATCCGCACTGGACGCAGCGGTCGCGGCACAACGCGAGTTCGCGGCCACCCCGCCCCGCGCCCGGGCCGACATGCTGATGGCCGCGTTCGAGCTCTTGCACGCCCGCATCGACGACCTGGCGCTGCTGATGACGCTCGAGATGGGCAAACCGCTCGCCGAGGCGCGCGGCGAAATCGCCTATGCCGCTGAGTTTTTCCGACACTTCGCCGAGGAGGCCACCCGGATCGACGGTGGCTATCAGACCTCGCCCGCCGGGGGTGCGCGGTTCCTGGTCACCCGGCAGCCGGTCGGGCCCTGCCTGCTGATCACCCCGTGGAACTTCCCGATGGCGATGGGCACCCGCAAGCTGGGCCCCGCCATCGCGGCCGGCTGCACCAGCGTTATCAAACCCGCGCACCAGACCCCGCTGTCGATGCTGGCGCTGATGGGGATCCTCGACGAGGCGGGCGTGCCGCGCGGGCGCCGTCAACTGCATCACCGCGATGGACGCGAACGCGGTGATGGAACCCCTGATCCGGTCGGGGCTGGCACGCAAGCTGTCCTTCACCGGGTCGACGCGCGTGGGCCGCGTCCTGCTCGAACAGTGCGCCCAGAAGGTGCTGCGGACCTCGCTGGAACTCGGCGGCAACGCCCCGTTCATCGTGTTCGCCGACGCCGACCTCGACGAGGCGGTGGACGGCGCGATCGCGGCGAAGATGCGCAACATGGGCGAGGCGTGCACCGCGGCCAACAGGATCTTCGTGCACGCGTCGGTGATCGACGAATTCGGACGCCGGCTGGCCGAACGCATGGCGGCGCTGACCGTGGGCCGCGGGCACCGAGGACGGGCGTCAACGTCGGCCCACTGATCGATGAGGCCGGCGCTGCACAAGGTGCAGGCCCTGGTCGACGATGCCGTCGGGCGTGGGGCCCGGGTACTGACCGGCGGATCGGCCGCGCCCGGTCGGCGGCTACTTCTACCCGCCGACGGTGCTCACCGGCGTCCCGCGCGAGGCGCAGGATGTCCGACGAGGAGATCTTCGGCCCGGTCGCCCCGCTGACGCCGTTCGAGATCGAGGACGAGGTCATCGCGGCCGCCAACGACACCGAGTACGGCCTGGTGGCCTACGTGTTCACCAACGACCTGCGCCGGGCACTGCGCGTCGCCGAGGCACTGGAAACCGGAATGGTGGGGTTGAACCAGGGGGTGGTCTCCAACCCGGCCGCGCCGTTCGGTGGGGTTAAGCAGTCCGGCCTGGGCCGCGAGGGCGGGGGTGTCGGCATCGACGAGTTCCTGGAGACGAAGTACATCGGCATTGCGATGACCTGATCCGCGCTCAGTGCACCAGCCGGCCGATCAGTCGCTCGACGGCGTCCTCCATGTGGGCGAGCAGCAGCTTGTCGGACAGCGGCACGTCACCGGAGCGGATCGCACTCGCCAACGCATGGTGTTCGACGACCCGGTCGCTGGGGGCGTCATAGGTGTCGGCGAGCGCATGCACGCACATCCGCGTCTCGACGATGTAGGTCTGGTGCATCCGCGTCAGCCGGGTGCTGTCGGCCAACTCCACCAGGCGCTCGTGGAAACGGATGTCGACCTCGGCGATCTCGTCCGGGTCCGTCGTCGCGGCCATATCCGCGACGATGGCCAGCAGCACATCACCCGCCGCGGCATGGTCGCCCTGCAGAATGCGGCGGGTTGCGGTCCGTTCGATGGCCTCGCGGGCCAGGTACATGTCACGGACCTCGTCAGGGGTCATATCGATGACGAACAACCCGCGGTTGCGGATGGCGATCAGCAAGCCCTCCTGCGTGAGACGCTGCATCCCCTCCCGCAGCGGGCCGCGGCTGACGCCCAGTTTGCGGGCCAGCTCAGCCTCGCCGAGCTGCGTTCCGGGTTCCAGTTCGCCGTGCGCGATGGCCTGGCGCAGCCGGTCGGCGACGATGCTGGCCGTCGACTCCGTGACCACTGGGGCGATGAAGTCGGTCATCTTTGTACCCTCGGCGCGCTCGGAGAACAACGTCCCCAGTCCGGCCAGGGCGGGTACCGGGCCCGCCAGTTGCAGTCCCTTCCAGACCGTCACCTGATTGGCGGTCAGCACCGGTTTACCGACCGCGGCCTCGAGTCGGTCGATGATCTCCAGCGTGTGCATGGCGGTGTCGGGGACCAGTACCGCCTCGGCGAGCGGGTGGTCGGCGGCGGTGACCATGTCGACCACATCCTGCGGCCTCAGCGTGCCGACCTCGGCCGCGGTGACGATCCCGTGGCTGCCCATCGCGACCACCACCATGCCGTGCGCGGCAAGGAATGCCTCGAAGTGCTCGGCCACGTCGCGGGGATAGGACGCGGCGACCGCCACTCGGCGCAGGCCGAGGTGTCCGAGGGCATCGACGAAGGCGATCGACGTGGATGACGCCGGAACACCCGCGGCGGCAGCTACTTTCGCGGCCTGATCGCGGGCGCCGGCCGGGCCGAACACGAAGCTGCCCGACGTGCATGCCCACATCACCGCGTCGGGCTTGGCGTCAGCGAGTTGTGCGGCCCCCGCGGCGAGCCGGAGGTCGCTACCGAGGTCGAGAAGCGCATCGACGCGGTGCGCGTCCTCGCCGACCGACGTGATCACGACCGGCAGGCGGAGCCCGCCGCCCAGCCGCGCCTCCAATGCGGGAAAGTCGTCTTCTGCGCTGTGGCCCGGGTACAGCAGCCCCAGGGTGGTCATGCGGTCTCCTGCTACGCGTGAGCGGACATGGTGGGTTTGTTGCATGGTTGGATTGTTGACAATATCAACGCGGGTTCGTCGAGGGGTCGGGGTTACGTCTCCAGCAGTCGCTGTCCGGCTCCGACCGCCTTGCGTCCGGCGACGGCCAGCGCGGCCCACATCGTCACCTGGTTGGCCGTGACCACCGGCTTTCCCAGCTCGGCTTCCAGCCTGGCGATGAGGTCGTAGGTCGGCAGGTTGGTGCAGCTGATGACGATCGCCTCGGCATCGGGCGTGTCGGTCGCCCGTACCAGGTCGGCGGTTTCCGCGTAGGGCACCGCCCAGATGTTGGCCGTCAGCCCCAGCCCCGAGGTGGCCACCACCTCGACGCCCGCCTCCATGAGGTAGCTGGTCAGCCCGACCGACAGATCCGTGGTGTACGGCGTGACGGTGGCCACCCGGCTGAGGCCGAGATGCTGCAGTGCTGCCAGCATGGAGCCGCTCGTGGTGACCGCGGCCGGGGCGCCCGCCGCGCGCATCGCCGCGACGAGTGCGGCCTCCCCGGCCATGCCTTTGATGAAACTGCCTGCGGTGCAGGCGTACGCAGTGACCAACGGGGAGACGGCCAGCACGTTCGCGGAATCGGCGACGACGCTTTCCGGATCGGAGATGTGCACCGCCATATCGATGGTCACCGCCATCGGGGCGTATCGGAGCCGGGTGACGTAGAGGCTCACATCGTCGGGCACCCAGCGCCACAACTCGCGGTCCAGCGCGAAGTCGTAAGGTGTCACCACACCTATCCCCACCTGGTGCAAAGGCGGGGGTGGCACGACTTCCCCGATCGTCATTTCCACAGTGTGAGGCCAGATCGGTGAACCGGCAACATATTGTTGACAATCATACGGCGCGTCCCTAGCCTCGGGGCGTGCCGACCCCCCGCGAAAGCGTCCGGACCACGCTGCGCGGCCAACGATCCGACCAGGTCAAGGCGGATTCGGAGCGGCCCGTGATCGCGGTGCTGTGTCAACGGCCCAGCGAACGGCCGCCGGGTCTGACCGCACTGGATGTCGAGCTCCGCTACTGCACGGCCGAGGACCTTGCGGACGCCCTGCGAGGAGCACGGGCCCTGCTGATGTGGGATTTCTTCTCCACCGCCCTGCGCAATGCGTGGGCCAACGCCGACGCCCTGGAATGGGTCCACGTCACTGCCGCCGGCGTGGACACGCTGCTGTTCGACGATCTGCGGGACTGCGATGTGATCGTCACCAACGCCGGCGGGGTGTTCGACCGTCCTATCGCCGAGTACGTGCTGGGGGCGGTGCTCGCTTACGCGAAGGACAGCCGCGCCAGCCTGGACCTGCAGCGACGCCACGAGTGGCGACATCGCGAGACGCGCAGCATCGGCGGTGCCCGCGCGCTCGTGGTCGGCACCGGCGGCATCGGGCGTGCGACCGCGCGGCTGTTGCGTGCCGCCGGTATGCAGGTGCGCGGGGTGGGACGCGTCGGGAGAGTCGACGATCCGGACTTCGGTCAGGTGACGGCGAGTGCGGACCTGGCCGCCGAGGTCGGCTGGTGCGACCACCTGATTCTCGCCGCGCCCCTCACCGAGTCGACCCGCGGTCTCGTCGACGCCGCAGTATTGCGGGCGATGAAGGCCGACGCCCACCTGGTCAACGTTGGCCGCGGGCCGTTGGTCGACGAGGCGGAGTTGCTTGCGGCGTTGCGGGACAACCAAATTGGTGGGGCGACGCTGGACGTGTTCGACACCGAGCCGCTGCCGCCCGGCCATCCGATGTGGGACGCTCCCAATGTGACGATCACCGCGCACATGTCGGGCGATGCCATCGGGTGGCGTGAGACGCTGGCCGAGCAGTTCGTGCAGAACGCCCACCGTTGGTTGGCCGGTGAGCCATTGGTCAACGTGGTGGACAAGAAGCTCGGCTACGTGCCCTCCCGGTCCGGGGCCGCGCGATGATCATGACCGCGGTCGAGTTGGTCGACGGTTACCGGGCAAAGACGCTCTCCCCGGTGGAGGCGACGCACGCGGCGCTGGCAGCGATCGACGCCCATGACGGCACGGTGAACTCGTTCGTCTTCGTCGATCCGGACGGCGCGCTGGCTGCTGCCCGGGCGTCAGAGCAGCGCTGGCATCACGGCCGGCCGTTGGGTCCCGGTGACGGCGTGCCGACCTCGATCAAAGATGCGCTGTGGACGCGCGGATGGCCGACGTTGCGCGGCAGTTGGCTCGTCGACGAGGCCGGGCCATGGGACGAGGACGCACCGGGTGTGGCTCGGTTACGCGAGACGGGTGCGGTGTTTCTTGGGAAGACGACGACGCCCGAGTACTCGTGGAAGGGCGTGACGGACTCGCCCCGATACGGTGTGACGGGCAATCCGTGGGATCCCACGATGACGGCAGGCGGCTCCAGCGGCGGCAGCGCGACGGCGGTGGCACTGGGTATGGGCGCGTGGTCGGTCGGCACCGACGCCGGAGGGTCGGTGCGGATCCCCGCGGGGTTCACCGGAACCGTCGCCCTGAAGCCGACCTACGGTCTGATCCCGCACTACCCGCCGAGCCCCTTCGGAACGCTGGCTCACCCAGGGCCGATGACCCGCACCGTGCATGACACCGCGGCCCTGATGGACGTGATCACGGGCTTCGACGCCCGTGACTGGTCGGCCATGCCGACGCCGCAGGGCTCCTTCACCGCCGGACTCTCCGACGGCGTCGAGGGCCTTCGGGTCGCCTTTTCGGCGAATCTGGGGTTCGTGCGCAACGACCCCGAGGTCGACGCCGCGGTACGGGCGGCGGTGGCCGTTCTGGTCGATGCGGGTGCGCACGTCGAGGAGGTGGACCCGGGTTTCGCCGATCCGCTGGAGGCCTTCCATGTGTTGTGGTTCTCCGGCGCCGCGAAGGTGCTCGAGGCCTACGGCGATGCCGTCGACGACCGCGTCGACCCCGGGCTGCGCCGCATCGCCGGGGTAGGGACAACCCTTTCCGCATCCGACTACCTGGACGCGATGGCGGTGCGCATGCAACTCGGTGCGCTGATGGGCCGGTTCCACCAGACCTATGACGTGCTGCTGACGCCGACGCTGCCGTTGACCGCGTTCCGCGGCGGCCGCGATGTCCCCGAGGGCTGGCCGTCACCGGACTGGGCCAGCTGGACGCCGTACACGTATCCGTTCAACATGACCCAGCAACCCGCGCTGAGTGTGCCGTGTGGGTTCAGCTCGGCGGGTCTGCCGATCGGGCTGCAGGTGGTGGGGCCCCGGCACGCCGACGCGTTGGTGCTGCGCGTCGGGCACGCTTACGAATCCGCCACCGACTGGCACACGCGGGCGCCGGCCCTGATCGCGGAAGGAGTTCGATGAGCAGGCTGATCACCGTGTCCCTGGACAAGAGGGGTGTGCGCTGCGTGGCCCGGCTGCTCGACGAGGCCGCGCCGCGCACGTGCGCAGCGGTGTGGGACGCAATCTCAGGCGGCGAAACGCTTTCTGCCCAGGTGTTTCACGGTAAGTACGCCCGCAACGAGATCTACACGCTGCTACCGCCATTCGCGACCGTCGACCCCGGCAAGGAGAACACCACGGTGACGCCGATTCCGGGTGATCTGTGCTGGTTCTCGTTCGACTCCGACGATCTGGGCAACCCCGCCTACGGCTACGAGAACAGCACCGGCACCGGAACCACCGGTGCCATCGTGGACCTCGCGCTCTTCTATGGGCGGAACAACCTGCTCATCAACGGCGACCAGGGTTGGGTGCCCGGCAACGTGTTCGGAGCGGTCATCGAAGGCCTCGACGAGATGGCCGCCGCATGCCAGGACCTGTGGATGGGTGGGGTGCGGGGCGAGACGCTGACTTTTGCACGCGCCAAGGGGTGAAACCGCTACAGCGCTACCAGGCTGATCGGATTCTGGCCCTGAGTCCAGTCCGGGTCGCCGCAGACGCCGGGCTTCGATCGGAAACTGATCGCCCCCACCAGGCTCGCGGGATCGAACGAATACATCAGATCGGCGGGCCCGGTGCTGCCGTCGGGGCATATCGCGGCCGTTCGGGACGTCATGACGTTCGACGATCCACGGGCCGCCGGTCGTCCGGGAAATCTGCTCGATCAACCCGGTGGACGTCGAGATCGTCCCTCCACACGTGACTTCCTGGTTGCACTGCGTCGTGATGCTCCAGGTGTTCGATCGTCGGCCCGTTGATGAAGGTGTACTCGCCGTCGAGTCGCTCGTCCGCCCAGGCGGGGCTCGCCAAACCGACCGCCGCGAAGATGAGGACTGTCGTCACGGCCGTCGCGCGGATCATCACCACGCGAGCATCACATGTTTGTGCCGAGGCCGGGGACGATATCGCCGAGGCTGAAGGTGGCGGGCTGTTCGAGCTGGTCGTACGTGCATGATCGCGGGTCCCGGTCGGGCCGCCAGCGGTTGAACTGCGCGGTGTGGCGGAAACGCTCGCCCTCCATGTGGTCGTACCGGACCTCGACGACGCGCTCGGGTCGCAGCGGGACGAACGAGAGATCCTTGCCCGCGTTCCACCGCGACCCCTCGTTGCGGCGCGGTGTGCGTTCGCCCGACATGTGGGCGGCCCAGTTCCACGGATGCTGGTCGAATGTCGTTACCAGGGACTGGAATTCGGTGAACAGCTCGCGTCTGCGGGCCATCGGGAACGCGCCGATGACACCGACCGATGCCAGTGTGCCGTCGTCGCGGTACAGACCCAGCAGCAGCGAGCCGATCACGCCGTCGCCGGACTTGTGCACGCGGTAGCCCGCCACCACACAGTCCGCCGTCCGCTCGGGCTTGATCTTGAACATGACGCGCTTGTCGGGCTGGTAGGTGACCGTCAGCGGCTTTGCGATCAGTCCGTCGAGGCCGGCACCCTCGAATTCGGCGAACCAGCGTTGCGCGGTCGGCATATCGGTGGTCGCGGGTGTGACGTGGATCGACGGGCCCGAATGCGCTAACGCGTCGACCAGCGCGGCGCGGCGCTCACTGAACGGCCTCGGCGTGTAGTCCTCGTCGTCGAGAGCCAGCAGGTCGAACGCGATGAACGCCGCCGGGGTCTGCTCGGAGAGCATCCGTACACGCGACACGGCCGGGTGGATCCGCTGTTGCAGCGCTTCGAAGTTGAGACTGAGGCCGGTGGCAGTTCTGATGGGTAGGACGATCTCGCCGTCGATCACACAGCGCGTCGGCAGTTCCGAGCGGACCGCGGCGACGAGCTCGGGAAAGTAGCGGGTCAGCGGGCGCTCGTTGCGGCTGCCCAGCTCGACCTCGTCGGCGTCGCGGAAGCAGAGGGACCGAAAGCCGTCCCACTTGGGCTCATACGACGCGCCTGGCGGAATCTGCGGGACCGACTTGGCCAGCATCGGGGAGACCGGCGGCATCACGGGCAGTCGCATCAGCTCATTGTCCCAACGGCATTCGACACGCGCTCGGATCACCGGCGTAGGCACCGGCCTCCACCGTGATGTCACTGGCGTCGAGGGCGAAGCCGCCGGCGGTCCAGCACTGGAGCGGCCGGGTCGAGCAGTCGACCGTGACGGAAACGCTCTCGCCGGCTGGCACGGCGATGGACGCGAATCCGGTGAGATGGCGCACCGGTTTGCCGTCGACCGTGCGCACCGCATAGACCTGTGCGACGTGGCGGCCGTCGCGGTCGCCGGTGTTGGTGACCGTCAGCATGGCGGCGAAGCGCTCGCCCTCGACGCTCCCGAGCGTGAGATCGGTTGTGGTGAAAGTCGTGTAACCGAGCCCGAATCCGAGCGGGTATGCCGCCCGCACGCCGTCGTGATCGAGCTTGCGCTGGCCCCACCACCGGGGGTAGGTGACCGCACGCGCGCGCCAATCCACCTGCGGCAGATGCGATTGCCGCGCCGGGGTCGCGACGGGCATCCGGCCCGCCGGCTCGGCGTCCCCCACAAGGACATCCGCAAGCGCCCGCCCGCCCTCCATCCCCGGATACCACGCCATCAGTAGTGCGGCGACGTCACCGTCCCACGGGTCGACGACGACCGTGCCGCCAGAGATGACGACCACGGCAGTGCGCGGGTTCGCCGCAGCGACGGCCCGGATGAGCGTCACGTCCTCGGCATGCAGGCCAAGATCGGACCGGTCCCCGCCAAATGTCCACCAGCGCTGCGAGAAATCGAACAGCGCACTGGTGAGCTTTGCGACCAGTGGCCGGCGCATGATGCCACCGAACAGCGCCATCGTGTCGGGGCCGAGGGCGATCAACGCCTCCCCCTCATCCTTCGGCGTCAGGCCAACCACCACTACCGCGACATCGGCGCCGCGCGCGATATCGGCGGCGCGCGATGGCGTCGCATCCGCATCGGCCATCACCACGCGATGACTACCGAGTCGTTCCCGCAGACCCTGCAACACCGAGACGGTGTTCGGGGGTTTGACGTTCGACGAGCCGGTGTCACCCAGATTCGCCCGGTCGGCGAGCCGGCCGAGCACCGCGACGCGTTGCAGATGCTCGGTGAGTGGCAACAGCCTTGTACCGTCGATGTTTTCGTTGCGCAGCAGCACCGTCGCGCGCTGGGCGACTTCCCTGGCCAACGCGCGATGCTCGGCGCCGGCCACGATCGAGCGGGGCGGACGTGGGCCGGGCGCGCACCGCGAACTCGAGCTGGGTGCGCAGGATTCGGGCACCGGCGCGCAGGACGTCGGTCCGACTCAGCTCGCCGGAGCGAAATGCCGATGGCAGCGCATGAGCGCGCTGCTGCCGGAACGGCATCTCCACGTCCTGGCCCGCCGCGACGGATTTCACCGGATCACGCAGACCCCACACCCAGTCGGTGTGCACGAAACCGGTGAACCCCCACTGATCGCGGAGAATGTCGGTCAGCAAGTGGTGATTCTGGCCTGCCCATTGCCCGTTGACCGAGTTGTAGGCGCTCATCACGGAATCCACACCAGCCTCGACGGTTCGACGAAAGTGTGGAAGGTATCTCTCGTGAAGGACGTCTTCCGGAACGGAGACGTCGACCGTAAACCGCGCTTCCTCCATGGAGTTGAGCGCGAAATGCTTCACGCTCGTGATCACCCATGGGCGGGCGCCTTCGGTTGCCGCGGAGCCCATTTCGCCGAGCAGCAGCGGATCCTCGCCGTAGGACTCCTGGGCGCGGCCCCAGCCGGGAAAGGGCGCGACATTGATGCAGAGTCCACCCCAGAAGTTGGCGCCGTGGACCCGCGCCTCGGCGCCTATCGCGGCGCCGATGCGGCGTTCGACGTCGACGTCCCAGGTCGCCGCGCGTGCGATGGCGACCGGGAAACTGGTCGACGGGCGGATTCCGACGCCGCGCGGGCCGTCGGTGAAGCGCAGCCCGGGGATACCGATGCGGTCGATGCGGCCCGCCGTGACGGCGAGGAAGTTCGTCCGCGATCGCGCACCATCGATGACGGATCCGAGCAGCGACTTGTCGCCATCCAGCAGCCACAGCAGTTCGTTGTCGGTCAACATGCCCACCAGTTCGGCGGCCGCTTCGTCGGCGTCCTTGTCGCCTCGACGGACTGCGTCCACGGCTTCGGCGAACGGAGTGCCGGATGGATAGACAGCGATGGCGAGGTTACTCAACGGCGTCGATCGGGTCGCGTATGGCCTTTCGTGTGGGCACGTGTCCGGATGATAGTGCCGTCATTCGCGTGTTTCAGTTCGCTGACGCGGTTTGCTGTCGGTGTGTTCTCTGTCGTTCCCATCGCGTCGGGTCCGGTCAGGAGGCTCCACACGATGGAGGCGGCCAGGACTGAGACGATGACACCGAGCGTGACGGGGATGGGAATCTTTCCGACCGGCGTTTCGGAGAGGATGAGCTTGAGGCCGGCGAACGCGAGTAGAACTGCGAGGCCGTAGTGCAACTTGGTGAAGCGGCGCAGCAGTCCGGCAAGGCAGAAGTAGAGGCTGCGTAGGCCGAGTACGGCGAACGCGTTGGCGGTCCACACGATGAATGTGCTGGTCGTAATTGCTAGAACCGCGGCAACAGAGTCGACAGCAAATATCAGATCGGTTGCCTCGACGGCGACCAGCACAATGAAAAGTAGTGTGGCGAAACGTTTTCCGTCAATGCGGGTGAAGAATCGGCCCCCATGGTAAGAGGGGTCGGTGGGCACAAGTCGTCGGACGAGTCGTACCAGGAGGTTGCTTTCGGGCTGCAGATCGCCGTCGTGCTTGAAGGCCATCTTGTAGCCGGTGTAGACGAGGAACGCTCCGAACAGGTATGCCGTCCAGAAGAAGGCCTGCAATAGTTCGGCGCCCAAGAAGATGAACACCAAGCGGAAAATCAGGGCACCGATGACTCCCCAGAACAACACTTTGTGCTGGTAACGATCTGGGACGGCGAAGTAGGTGAATATCAGCGCAAAGACGAAGACGTTGTCAACGGAGAGCGCTTTCTCGATGAGGTAGCCGGCGAAATACGCCCCGCCGGCATCGCTGCCGTAGGCCCACCAGACAATCGCGCCGAACCCGAGCCCGGCTGCGATCCAAAGGCCCGACCAAACCGCCGCCTCGCGGAATTCGACGACGTGGTTGTCACGGTGCAAGAACAGGTCGACAGCGAGCATCGCCACAATCGCGCCGGTAAGGGCGATCCACGCCCAGATCGGAACCTCCAAAGCCAGTGTTTCCAATGTCAGGTGGCGCCTTTCGGGCGAATTTGTTGGTGTGACCGGCCCGGCCGCGCCTCCGTCGACGCGTACATGAAAATAAACCTATATCACGAATTACAATTCGGCAATTAAGAATCGCATTGAGGCGAATTGGCTGGTGTGCGCGACGGCCCTGCTGCCAAGCGTCGACGGGTGCCGACGCCCACGGCCGACAGCTTGCCCCTGTGAATGATGGCGGCTGCATACAAGTCGCGATGACATTGCCGGGTGTCGGCGGTCTACGTGAGTATGGACAGCGTGGATCTCCCCGTATCGCCGCCACTCGAGCCGATGCTCGCCAAGGCACAGGCCAAGGTGCCCGACGAGCCGGGGCGTGTGGTCCTACGAGCCGAAATGGGACGGTTTCCGGGCGCTGGTGTTCCGCGACGGCGACGTGGTGCTGCTGCTGTCACGCAGCGGCAAGGACCTCGGCCGCTACTTCCCTGAATTGGTGGACGCCCTGCGCGACGGAGTTGGCGCCACGCTGTGTGCTCGACGGGGAGGTCGTCGTGCCGCGAGAGGTCGACGGCCGGGCGCGGCTGGACTGGGAGTCGTTGTCACAACGCATCCATCCCGCCGAGAGCCGCATCAAGATGCTGGCCGAGCAGACGCCCGCGCACTTCATCGGTTTCGACGCGCTCGCCACCGGGGACACGTCCCTCATGCGCGAGCCGTTCCGGGTGCGTCGGGCCGCGCTGTCCGACGCGGTACAGGCACAGCGTTGGTGCCACGTCACGCGCACCACCGAGGACCCCGAGCAGGGCGCACAATGGCTCGACACATTCGAGGGTGCCGGTCTGGACGGGGTGATCGCGAAACGACTCGACGGCCAGTACCTGCCCGGAAAGCGGGAGATGGTCAAGATCAAGCATGTCCGCGACGCGGACTGTGTGGCCATCGGATATCGGATCCACAAGAGCGGTGAAGGCGTCGGGTCGATCCTGCTCGGTCTCTACCGCGACGACGGTGAGCTCCAGATGATCGGTGGCGCCGCGTCGTTCAGTGTCAAGGACCGTATCAAGCTGCTTGCCGACCTGGAGCCGCTGCGCGAGGGTGACCGGGTCAGCGAGGGGGACCCCAGTCGCTGGAACTCGGCAGCCGACAAGCGCTGGATCCCAGTGCGCCCGGAGAAGGTGTGCGAGGTCGCTTATGACCAGATGGAGGGGAACACAGTGGCACGGCAAGCGATTTAGGCACGCGGTCAAGTTCATGCGCTGGCGTCCCGACCGCGAGCCGCACAGTTGCACCTTCGATCAGCTCGACGTGCCCGTGAACTACGACCTCTACGACGTGTTGGAGTCCTGAGATGGCCACGCCCGCAGAAGAACTCAACGTCGATGGCGTCAAGGTCCGGCTCAGCAACCCGGACAAGGTCTACTTCCCGAAGCTGGGCAAGGACGGCACGAAACGCAAACTGGTCGAGTACTACCTGGCCGTCGCATCGGGCCCGATGCTCACGGCGTTGCGGGACCGGCCCACACATCTGCAGCGGTTCCCCGACGGCATCGACGGCGAGGAGATCTATCAGAAGCGGGTTCCGCAGAAGCATCCCGATTATCTTCAGACCTGCGTGGTGACGTTCCCGTCGGGCCGCACTGCCGATGCGCTCAAGGTCACTCATCCGTCGGCCATCGTCTGGGCCGCGCAGATGGGCACCATCACCCTGCATCCGTGGCAGGTGCGCTGCCCAGACACCGAACACCCGGACGAGCTGCGTATCGATCTCGATCCGCAGCCAGGCACCGCTTTTGGTGAGGCGCGCGAGGTCGCCGTGGATGTGCTCAAACCGCTGCTCGACGAGCTCGGGCTGGTCGGTTACCCGAAGACCTCGGGCGGGCGCGGGGTGCACATCTTCTTGCGGATCAAGCCCGACTGGGATTTCATCGCCGTGCGACGTGCAGGAATTGCGTTGGCGCGCGAGGTGGAGCGTCGCGTGCCGGATGCGGTGACGACTTCGTGGTGGAAAGAGGAACGCGGAAAGCGAATCTTCATCGATTACAACCAGAACGCCCGCGACCGCACCTTCGCGTCGGCGTATTCGGCGCGCAAGACCGCGATCGCGACGGTGTCGACACCACTGAGCTGGGACGAACTGCGCGCCGCCGACCCCGACGATTACACGATCTCGACGGTGCCCGATTTCGTTGCGGGACGGCCGGATCCGTGGGCCGACATCGACTCCGTGGCCCAGTCGCTCGGGCCGCTGCTGGAGATGGTCAGCGCAGACGAACAGGAGCGCGGACTCGGGGACCTTCCGTATCCGCCGAGCTATCCGAAAATGCCGGGGGAGCCGCCTCGGGTACAGCCCAGCAAGAAGGTGGCCGCGAACTGGGACGACGACGGCAACCCGGTCTAGTGCACGTCTCGCGTCCCACGCTCGTCACATATTGGTATGGCGAAGTCGGAGAAAAAAGCCCGCCCGCTGAGGTTTCATTGGACGGTATTGCGGAAAATCTGCCTGATCCCGGGGGCCCAGAAAGGCGTGTAAACGTCATGACGGAGAAATTGACACCGCACTTCGAAGAGGTGCAGGCGCACTACGACCTGTCGGACGACTTCTTCAAGCTGTTCCTCGACTCCACGATGACCTACAGCTGTGCGTATTTCGATCGGCTACGCGATATCCCACTTGAAGAGGCGCAGATCGCCAAGATGGATCTCTCACTGCGCAAGCTGGGGCTGCGGGCCGGGATGACGCTGCTGGACGTCGGCTGCGGCTGGGGAGGCACGATTCGCCGTGCGGTCGAGAAGTATGACGTGAACGTCATCGGTTTGACGTTGTCCAAGAACCAGGCCGCTCACGTCCAGAAGTCGCTCGACGAGATGGACACCACGCGCAGCAGGCGGGTGTTGCTGCATGGCTGGGAAGAATTTGACGAACCCGTCGACCGGATCGTCTCCATCGGCGCTTTCGAGCATTTCGGTTATGACCGCTACGACGACTTCTTCGAGATGGCCTACCGCGTCCTGCCCGACGACGGAGTGATGCTGCTGCACACGATCACCATGCTCACCCCGCAGCAGATCGTCGATAACGGCCTGGAAATGACCGAAGAGATGACGAGCTTCAACGAGTTCATCGCCAACGAGATCTTCCCGGGCGGCCAATTACCGGCGATCGAGATCGTGGAGTTCCACGCATCGAAGATGGGCTTTACCCTGAAGCGCAGGCAGTCGCTTCAGCTGCATTACGCCAGGACGCTCGATCACTGGGCCACCGGATTGCAGGCACACCACAGCGAGGCCGTCGAGATTCAGTCCGAAGAGGTCTACCAGCGGTATATGAGGTATCTGACCGGCTGCGCCAAGGCATTCCGGGACGGATTCATCGACATCAACCAGTTCACCCTGGCGAAGTAGCGCCGAAACCGCCTGCAACCTGCGAAATGGCTGTCTACCATCGGGCAGATGCGTAAGACCCCTGTTTTTCTCGCCGCTGCGTTGACTGCCATCGCTATGTCGTTCGCGCCCAACGGTATTCCCGCCGCGGCCGCTCAGGAGTGCCCCGACATCGAGGTGATCTTCGCCCGGGGTACCAACGATGCGCCCGGTATCGGTCTTGTCGGCCAGGCCTTCGTCGACGCACTGCGGTCCAAGGTCGGTGACCGATCGGTAGGCGTGTACGCGGTGAACTACGCCGCCTCCTACAACTTCCTTCGCGCCGCCGAAGGCGCCACCGACGCGAACAATCACGCCCAGTTCATGGCCACGAACTGTCCGAACACGAAGCTGGTCCTCGGTGGCTTCTCCCAAGGTGCGGCCGTCGTTGACCTGATGTTGGGCGTCGCGCCCACCGTCGCCGCAATGGCCGGCGTGAGCGCGATACCGGGCCTGGGTGCCGTCCCCGGTCTCGACCTCAACGCGCTCACGAATCCGCTGCCGCCCGACGCGGCGGACCGGGTGGCCGCCGTCGCGGTGTTCGGTAACCCCCTGGGCAGGGTCATGGGCCCGCTGAACGCCCTGAGCCCCGCATTCGGCTCACGGACCATCGATCTGTGCACCTCCAACGACCCGATCTGCGACAAAGGCGATCTGAGCAACCGGGCGCCGCACAACGAGTACGTCCCTGGGATGACCGATCAGGCGGCGACGTTCGTCGCCGGTCTGGTCTAGTCCCCGGTGCGTTCCACGCGGGAGTCGAAGTCGCTGTTGAAGGGGCAAGCACCGGTGATGGTGTAGTGCCCGGTTCCGGTCAGCAGCGTGATCGGATCCTGCGGGGGTGACGGCAGCGGGTACTGCAACGTGATCTCGCGATGGGCGGGTCCACCCTCCTTGCATGTTGAGTCCGACGACGTGTTGGCCAGCACGAACTGGTTCTTGGCGAAGGTGAGGATCTTGACGTCGTTGGGCGTTAGCCAGTAGCTCAGGCACCGGTCGCCGGTGCGAAGGCAGTACGTCTGGATGTCAAAGCTCACGTCGGCGCTGCGGTTGCCATCCTTATAGGTGTCGACTTCCTGATATCGGCCGTACAGCGCCTGTGCCGGGGAGGCCACCCTGGCAGGCAGGGTGGCGGGGTCGACTACGGAGACACCCTCCTCGGCGTCTCCCGTTCGGGTGAACGTCACCGGCCGGTTGCTGGCGCAGCTCGGGTTGGGTGACCGGACGATCAGCTGGCCCTCCAGCGACCCGTCGGGCTGTGACTGCAGGGACATCGACTCCCATAGCTCAGTCGGGCCGGCGCCCTGGCACGTCCCCTGCTTGGCGTTCACCGACTTCCAACGACCGTCCACCTGGTCCAGAACCAGTGTCCTTGCGGCGCTGAGAGATCCATTGACCTTTGTCGCGCTGGCCACGCATTTGCCGTCGTCGCACGCCGATTTGAACACCCACGTCTCATTGCCGCCCGACGCATTCTGGAACGGCTGACCATTGGGCTGGGTGGGCGCCCCGAACGCAGCGGTGAATGTGCCGTTCAGTCCCGCACCCGGTGGTGGTGCGGCGCGCCCGGGATCTGGTTCGTCGCCGCCGCCGATGACAAGCAGGATGGTGGCGACGGCGGCGACGATCATCACGATCGCGATCGGTACCACCACCGCCGTGCGCCGGTACCACGGCCAGGGCGCGTCGTCGTCGGGGCCCTTCTCGGGTGCGGCCGCCGGTTGGGCCTGTGTTGGGGCGGCCGCGTTCTCGGCATGCTGCGCCGGTGGGCCCAAGTGAGTTGGGGCCCAGGCTTTTGCGACGTGCTCCGGCGGACCGGCCTGGGTGGGTGCCCACGGCGGCTGGTGGCCCTGGTCGGCCGGTTGGGCTTGCGTTGGCGCCCGCTGGGGTGACGCCTGTTCGGCCGGCCGTGCCTGCGTCGGAGCAGCGGGCGCGGCCCCGGCCGCCGTCTTCGACGAATCGGGTTTGGCCGGGTGGGTGCGGTCGGTGTTGGCGATCGCCGACTGTGCCGCACGGGCCATCTCCGTCGTGGTGCTGTACCGCTGCTCGGGATCCTTGGCCATACCGGCGGCGATCACGGCGTCGAGTTCAGGCGACACGTCCTTGCGTTTGATCGACGGCCGCGGCGGCGGAGTCGTGAGGTGGCCGGCGATCTGCTGCTCCACGCTTTCACCGGGAAACGGCCGGCTGGACGTGAGGCATTCGTAGAGCACGCAGGTCAACGCGTAGATGTCCGAACGGGTATCGGACTGCCCGGTGGTGAAGCGCTCGGGCGCCATGTACGGCCAGGTGCCGACCACGTTGCCGGTGGCCGTCAACTTCGTCTCACCGGCCGCGCGTGCGATGCCGAAATCGATCAGATACGAGAAGTCGTCCTCGGCGACCAAAATGTTGGAGGGCTTCACATCGCGATGCACGAGCCCGATCTTGTGGGCGGCGTTGAGTGCCGACGCGATCTGCTCGATGACCTTCACCGCTCGCGCGGGCTCCATCGGGCCGGCGTTGAGGACGTGCTCCAGGTCCTGCCCTTCGATCAGCCGCATGTCCACATACAGCCGGCCCTCGATCTCGCCGAAGTTGTGGATGGGCACGACGTGCGGGTTGTTCAGACCCGCCGCGGCGAACGCCTCGTGCCGAAACCGCTCCTCGAAGACGGGATCTGCGGCCAGCTGCGGGGGCAGGACCTTCACCGCCACGACACGGCGGGTGGCGGTGTCGAAGGCTTTCCACACTTCACCCATGCCGCCGCGGCCGATCAACTCGACGAGGCGATACCTGCCGAAGGGCGTGCCCTCCACTACGCCTCCCGGGGACTGTGGCAAACCAGCACGTTCACACTCTTCACGATCGGGCGGCAGCCCGGTCCTGTATTGGAGAGTGAAGCGGCCGTCGATATACCGCAACCCACCCAGGGCTGGATGGATCCGCAAGCTTCTTTATTTCCGCCGAAACGGGGAGGAGGAGAGGTCAGCCATCGATACCTAGTCTGACTATCCGTTGAGAACGCAAAGCGCCCCCAATGCCTCGGCTATCGCTCCGCGTAACGCTGCCAGCCGTCGTCAATATTTGCTGATTTCGATGAATGTGCGGCGATGGCCGCCGCTGCCTGCGAGAATTCGACGATCTGGAGCGTTCGGGGGAACACCAGCTTGAAGGGGGTAGCTGATGTCGGTCGCTCATCGGCCCGGAGCGGGTCGATCGGTGGCCGTCGCGCTGCCTGTTTTTGTTGCCCACGCCGAGTCCCGGCCCGCATCGTCGGCAACGTGTTCCACGCCCGAACACCATCGGGCTTGACGCTGAGAGAGAACGACAATGCATGATTCAAGGGGTATCCGACGTGTCCGCGGCCTGGCCGTCGCGCTGGCGTCGGTCGCGGCCGTCTCGTCGACGGCGCTGGGCGCCGGGGCATTTCCCGCTCTCGCGCAGCCAGTCGATGAAACGACGGTCGTCGAGACGCCGTACGTGCCGACCGAAGAGGCGGTGACCGAGGCGCCGGTCGAGGTGCCCGCTGCCACCCCGGAGGTGCCTGCACCGGTGGAAACCCCGGCGCCGGTGGTGACCGAGGCTCCGGTGCAGACCCCCGACGTCGTGACAACGACTGCGGCACCGCCGGTTACGGCTGAAACGGATCCGGTGACCACGACCGCGGCCACCCCGATACCGACCCCGACGGAGGCCGTCACCACTGCGACGGAGGCCGTCACCACTGCGAAGACGTCGGATTCGGCGGCGGCGACCACGCCGGCTCCCTCGACCAGCGGGACCATGTCCGAGAGCACGTCCGCAGCGTCGACGTCTCCCACCAGCTCCGCATCGGAGACGTCCCCGACCTCGGCCACCAGCGGCACAAGCACGACGGCGACGGAGTCGGACGAGAGCACGCCGGGTGCGACGACCGCGGGGAGCTCGACGGAAGAGTCCACCGAGGGCAGTGCCTCCGGTGGGTCCACGGTCGAGGATTCCGGGAAGCATCGAACAGGCCGCCGGAGTCACCGCGACGCCGGAGCCGCAGCAGGCGGAAGCGTCCCCAGAGGACATCGCGAAGGCTCAGGACGCCACGCCGGTCGAAGCGGATCCGCCGCCCGCGGCACCCGAGGAGATCGACAACCTCAGGAATCTGATCCTGGCTCCGCCGGACGAGAACGGCCAGGACCCGGGCACCCCTCCCGCCGACGCCACCCTCGCCGCCGCCGAACAACAGGTGGTGCAGTGGCAGCCGGACTGGGTGCAGTACGACGAGTACTACCGGCCGCTGATCTTCAATCCGTACCCCGAGCCGCTCCAGATCGTCTACGACGTCGGGGGCGTGCCGCGGATGGTGCTGATTCCCCCGTTCGGGCGGATCGTCACCGAGGTGCGCGACGTCGGGTCGTACAACTTCTCCGCATTGCGGCTGAATCGCCTTCGGCGTACCGATCGACTTCGCGGTGGGCAACTTCTTCGGTGGCGGGTACTTCCCCGGACCGGGGTTGCCGCCGCCTCCTCCTCCGCCGCCGGTGCGGACGCTCACCGACGTTCCGGTTCAGGTGAAGTACACCGACGCGACATACCGGCCGATCGTGGTCCGCAAGATCGTGGACGTCGGACCCGACCCGGCCCAGGGCGGTGCGCACAAGGTGCTTCTCGACGGTGTGACGCCGGCGTGGGGCGAATGGAAGCAGAACGAGCAGGGCGTACCGCAGTTCGAGGTCAACCGGACGCAGAGCTTCCCCGGCATGGAAGCGCCTGCGGAAGGACCGCTGCCGGGCAACTACGACCTGCAGCTGGTCAGCGACTCGACGCCCACCGGCCTGTCCGGCAAGGACATCACCCTGATCGTGGCAGCGGTGATGGCGGCGGCGGTCGGCATCGGCGCGATCGTGCTGACGGTCTTCCTCGGCAGGCGGCGGCGCCCGCTGCACGATGACCATTGGGGCGGCATTCGGGTTAAGTAGGTACATGCGACTTTCGTCGAAGGCCAGGAAGTGGACTGCGGGTTTGGCGCTCGTCGCCATCGTCGCCAGCGGCGTCGGCGTCGCGGCGATGATGATCTACGGTGGTTTCAGTGCGCCGAAGCCGTCGGACCGGGCAGCGACACCGCGGACGACGTTGGCGCCCCTGTCGACGAAGATCCCGACGCCTTTTGAGTTCACCGTCGGGGTGAATGTCACCGAACAGACCTGTGTGCCCGAAGGCTCGTGCACCTACAAGTACACGATCGATCCGAAATACATTGGGCTGCATCCCCTGCCGGAGACGCCGTTCAAGGTGTTCTACGAGGTGGTCGGCGGTAACGCGCCGCAGCAGGGTGAGTTCACGGTGGAGAAGGACCAGGCGCAGATCCTGCAGGACGTCGTCCTTCAGGGCCCACCGGGGGCGCAGCTGAAAGCCAACGTCACGAGCGTTTCCGGCTGAATATCGCGGTTCCGGGCCCACCGGGGCGGGTGCGGCAGCATTGTTGGTTGTATGACGAAGGCGTCACTGCTGCGGGCAGCGGAAGGTTTGCCGCGCCACGTGCAGGGCGCCGCTGATCCCCGCTTCGGAAACGTCGCGCGGATCTTCGCCGGGATGTTTCCGGGCCGCCGGTTCGGCGGTGGTGCGCTGGCGATTTACATCGACGGCCGACCCGTTGTCGATGTGTGGACAGGATGGTCTGACCGCGCCAGCGAACACGCGTGGACAGCCGACACGGGGGCGATGGTGTTCTCCGCGACCAAAGGGGTCGCCGCCATGGTCATCCACCGCCTCGTCGACCGCGGCCGCCTGTCCTACGACGAGCCCGTCGCACGCTACTGGCCGGAGTTCGGCGCAAACGGCAAGGACGAGATCACGGTGCGCGACGTCCTGCGGCACCGATCCGGGCTGTCTCACCTCAAGGGCGTCACCAAGGACGAACTGCTCGATCACCAGCTGATGGAAGAGCGCCTGGCAGCCGCACCCGTCGATCGCCTGCGGGGCAGGCCGGCCTACCACGCGCTGACCTATGGATGGATACTCTCCGGCCTTGCCAGGGCCGTGACGGGGATGGGCATGCGCGACCTGATCCGCATCGAGGTCGCCGAACCGCTCAACACCGACGGCCTGCATCTCGGTCGCCCACCGGCCGGTTCACCGACCAAGGTCGCGCAGATCCTGGCACCACAGAGCGCACGCGCGAATCCGGTCTTCGATTTCGTCGCGCCGAAGGTGGCCGGGTTACCACTGTCGGGTGCGCTCGGCGCGATGTACTTTCCCGGCATCAAATCCCTTGTGCAGGGCGATATCCCGTTCCTCGACGCGGAGATTCCCGCGGCCAACGGAGTGGTGACCGCACGTGGTCTGGCCAGGATGTACGCAGCGATCGCCAACGGCGGCAGCATCGACGGCGTCGAGCTACTGTCGCCGGAGCTGACGCGTGGACTCACCGGAAATCCGAAGCCGTGGCCGGATCTGAACATCGGCGTGCCCATGCCTTTCCACCTCGGTTACCACGAATCGCCGATTCCCGGACTACTCAAGGGGTTCGGCCACATCGGCCTCGGCGGGACACTCGGGTGGGCCGACCCGGAGTCGGGCAGCGCATTCGCGTTCGTCCACAATCGGCTGCTCACGCCGATGGTGCTGGACATGGGCTCATTCGCGGGCCTGGCCCGACCGCTGCGCAACGCCATCACGGCCGCGCGGCACGCCGAGCCCATGACGGTGCCGAAATATGGAGCGCGCTACCGGGAGTCGGCAACTCCGAAGAAGGTTGCAGGAAGACGCTAAGTCGTCGCAACGATGCCGCGTGCCTGCGGCAGCGGCAGGTCGTTGTACGTGGCGATGCCCGGTGCCGCCGCCACTACTGCTCCGATGGCGTGGATCGGCGGCATCGCCGTCATGATGTGGCCGAGCACGAAGAAGTCCTCGATCGATCTTCGCGTTCTCGATCATGTCCGGCGGTGGCAGGAACCCAACCTGCATGTTGACCGTCGGTCTGCCCTCGATCGTGATCTTCCAGCCGTCGCCGTCGATCTGCCAGTCGGGTTCGAGCGTCTGGCCCTTCTTCCATCGCACGTTGATGTCGATGACGGTCTTGCCGTTGACGATTCCCTGCCAGCTGGCGTACACCCCGGCGACATGGCCGGCGTGGATCGTCCACGATGCCATCGGGAGATCCTCGGTGGTCTGGGCGTATTCGGAAACACATTTGATCTCGTCCAGTTCGACGCCGATCGCGTCGGCGACCAGCCGCACCGCCTCGGCGAATACCGCCGTCCCCCTCTCGGCCATCGGCGGCAGGTCGGGGTCATCGATGCGTTTGTCGAAGCCGACGGGCCGCTCGGTGTCGGGAGAATCGTAGAGGGTGGTATCGGCGGACTCGGCGATGGTGATCTTGTCGATCCGGTCGCAGGATGTCGCCGCGACGATGGCGAGCAATTCGGCGAAGCCAGGGCTGACGCCGGAGCCGAAGAGCGTCGACCCACCGCGCTGGCACGCGTCTTCGAGTTTGTCCCTGTCGTTGCCGAGGTTGTGTCCGGTGATGAAGGACGCCGACGCGACGACGTTCACTCCCGCCTCGAGGATGCGGACGAGCTCGTCGACGTCGATCCACATCGGGTTGTAGACCACGGCATCGGGCTTCAGGGCCAGTAGCGCATCTACATCGTTGGTGGCCTTCACTCCCAACGGCCCGATGCCCGCGAGCTCGCCGGCATCCTGGCCGGATTTGTCCTTCGACCACGCGTAGAGGCCGACCAGTTCGTAGTTCGGGTTCTTGGCGATCGCCTCGACCGAGCTCTTTCCGACATTTCCCGTCGTCCACTGGACGACGCGGTAAACAGTGTTTGGCACGCGCTCAGCATAGGGAACCTCGACGCGCCGCGGAAGACTTTTTTACCGAGCGGTGAAAAATCGCCTAGGGTGACGATGATGAGCGGTCGAAGCAGGGGGCGTCCACCGCGGATCAGCCGGGACCAGATCGTCGCCGCGGCACGCAGCCTGCCGGCCGGTGATCTCACCATGCAGGCCGTCGCCGATGCGCTCGGCGTGAGCCGCAAGGCGCTGCACTACTACGTCGGCGACCGTGCCGGTCTGCTGACTCTGATGGTGCTCGATCAGTTCGAGCACGAACTCGCTCCCGTCCGGTTGCCCACTGACGACGATTGGCGAGCCACGCTGCGGGCCTATGCGGTGGCCTACCGCGATGGGCTGATCGGCGTGGGCATTCAAGATCACGCAACGAACTTCACCCAGTTGCGCGGTCTCAGCACGGCCGCGGCATTGGGTCTGGCCGACCGGGTGCTCGATTCGCTGCTGTCGGCGGGCCTCGATCCCGACAGTGCCCGACACGGACTCACCGCCGCCTCCAACATCGCGCAATCGGCCGCACAGACGGTGCTCGCACAGACGGCGGCGGGCGCGCATCGTCATCGGGCGGAGACCACCGCGGCGCTGTCTGCCGAACCGCAGGACACCTATCCGGCGCTGCGCCGTGTGCTCGCGTCGGCGCAACCGTCCGAACATGACGCGCAGACCCAGTTCGAGTTCGAACTCGACGTGGTGATCGCGGGACTGGATCAGGTCCTCACAGGGGGGTGAGTACGGCCTTCCCGGTGCGCACCTCGCCGGCGGCGTCGACCCACGTCAGATCAATGACATCGCCGGGATAGTGGCGGTCGAGCACATACGTCAACTCGGTGGCCGAATTCACGGGCGTGCCGTCCAGCACGGTGAGAATGTCGCCGCCCAAGAGTCCGGCCCTGTCGGCCGGACCGCCGCGCAGGACGTCAGCGACGAGCACGCCCGGCCTGTCCGACGGAGTGGTGCGCACGCCGACACCGAGCAGCACCGGTGGTCCGATGTGCACGGAGGCGGACGCTGCTCCCGAGCGAATCTGATTCGCGGTGGCCATCGCGTCATTGATGGGAATGGCAAAACCCTTGCCGCCCGGACCCATTCGGAAGTTCACCGAAGCCGCGGTGGTGACGCCGACAACCTGACCTGCGCCGTTCACGACCGGTCCGCCGGAGTCCCCGGCGATCACGGGGGCCGCGAATTCGATCAGGCCGGTCACCTCGTCCTTGCTGCCGGTAAGGGTGTCTTCGGCGGAGACGGTGCGACCAAAGCCGATGATGGTGCCGACCTCCTGGGTCAGCGGCGCGTTGCTGCCCCGCGCGTTACCGAGGGCGACGACGGGCTCGCCTTCCACCAGGGCGCCGGAGTCACCTATCGGCGCGGCGGGCAGCCCGCTGGCGCCGAGCAGCTGCAGGACGGCGATGTCGCGGCGGCGGTCGTAACCGACGAGCTCGGCAGGAAACGATCGGCCGGCCACGCTCGCGGTGATGCGGTCTGCACCAGCCACGACGTGGAAGTTGGTCAGCACCTGACCGCCCGGGTCCAGCACGATGCCGGTGCCGGCTCCGACCGCGTTCTGGTAGTAGATATCGGTGTCGATGCGGACCACCGCAGGCTCGACCGGGCTCGTCGCGGCGGCGACCGGATCCGCCGGCTGTGCCGTGGACGTCGCCGGACTTACTGGCGCGATCAGCGCCAGGACCGCGACGACCGCGGTCGACAGCGTCGCTAGCGAGCGACGCACAGGGAATATGCGCATCAGTTCATTTTGCCCGATGTCGAGGTTCTTAATCCTCGACCGCGACGCCCCCGCGCATTCGCCTGCGCCGGCGCCGCGTCGGCGCGACCTTCTCGGACGTGCCGCTATCAGGCGATTTACCGTTTTTCGTGTGGGGTTCCCCGGCAGCCGACTCGTGCTCCTCGGCGTCAGCGCTGACCTCGGCCGGCTTGTCTTCGGGTTGATCTTGGGTTTCAGGGGTGGGCTCCTCGTCGGCGTCGGCGTCGTCGGCGTCGGCGAAGGACGCCTCGTCCTCGGTATCCGCGGTGTCCCCAGTTTCTTCGGTCGGCTCGTCGTCTTTGTTACGTCGGCCCCGGCGCTGCTTCGGGGGCTTGGGCTTCAGTGGTTTCGGCGGTGGTGGCGGCAACTCGGCGATGTCAGCCAGGTAGAACGCGAATATTCCGAGCAGCGCGAGCGCGGCGGCCGCACCGTAAATGCCGAACAGCCACTGGCCCGCGTCGTCCAGCGAGAGCCAGATCTCGCTGATCGCCGCGCCGATGATCGACACACCGGCGAGGACATGCAGCACGATCGAGGCCGTCCGCAACCGCAGGGCCAGCAGCGGCGTTCCGAACTCCGGACGGCGAGTACGCAACAAGGTGAACACCACGGGCAGCGCGGCCAGCCCGATCAGCGCACCGGCGACAATGCGCAGCACCGTGCCGAGCGTGTGCGACGTGACGCCCATCAGCTCCCACCAACGAGGCAGCACAAAGGCGAAATAGAGGGCCGCAGCGACACCCGAGAACGACGCGTGCCACAAGACCGCGACCCAGCGCCGCATGCTCCTCCTCGATGTTGGTTGGCCCGAGGTGCGACCAGCTGTTCGTTACGTAGTCGCACCTCGGCCCGGGTGCGGAGGATAGGGGATTTGAACCCCTGAGGGCTGTTAACCCAACCCGCGTTCCAGGCGAGCGCCATAGGCCACTAGGCGAATCCTCCGCCGGTCATGGTAGCGGACCAGCCTGATGCGCCCGTCGAGTCGCGTGCGCGCCGGGTACTAGACTCGCGTTCCGGACCCCGCGCGGCGTCCATCCTGTGAACTCCCCCAGGGCCGGAAGGCAGCAAGGGTCAATGGGCTCTGGCGGGTGCGCGGGGTCCCCTTAGTTTCCCGCCTCCGGTGAAAGGCGCCTCGTGTCGTTTCAGTCGCTCGGTCCTGCGGAACTCCGCGCACAGCACGAGTTGCAGACGCGCAATTACGCTGACCTTCAGGCGAAGGGCCTCAAGCTCGACCTGACCCGCGGCAAGCCGTCTGCGGCTCAGCTGGATTTGTCCAACGCCCTGCTGGACCTTCCCGGAAAAGACAGCTTCAAAGACGGTGACGGCACCGACACCCGCAACTACGGCGGCCTGCACGGGCTGCCCGAGTTGCGGGCCATCTTCGGCGAGCTGCTCGGCATCGGTGTGCCCAATCTGCTCGCAGGCAACAACGCCAGCCTCGAGTTCATGCACGACGTCGTGACGTTCACGATGCTGCACGGCGGCGTCGATTCCCCCCGGCCGTGGGCCCAGGAACCGCAGTTGAAGTTCCTCTGCCCGGCGCCGGGGTACGACCGGCACTTCGCCATCACCGAGACCCTCGGTATCGAGATGATCACCGTGCCCATGCACGAGGACGGCCCGGACGTTGACCTGATCGAGGAGCTGGTCGCGGTCGACCCGGCCATCAAGGGCATGTGGTGCGTTCCGGTGTACTCGAACCCGACCGGCGTCACCTACTCGTGGGAGAAGGTGCGGCGGCTGGTCCAGATGCGCACCGCTGCGAATGACTTCCGGCTGATGTGGGACAACGCCTACGCGGTGCATACATTGACCCATGATTTCGAGCAGAACATCGACGTCCTGGGTCTGGCCGAAGCCGCGGGAAATCCGCACCGGCCGTTGGTGTTCGCGTCGACGTCGAAGATCACCTTCGCCGGTGCCGGGGTGAGCTTCTTCGGTGGCTCACTGGGCAACATCGCCTGGTATCTGCAGTACGCGGAAAAGAAGTCGATCGGGCCGGACAAGGTCAACCAGCTTCGGCATCTGCGGTTCTTCGGCGATGCCGACGGCGTGCGCCTCCAGATGCGGCGCCATCAGGAACTGCTGGCCCCGAAGTTCGCCACTGTGGCCGAGATCCTTACCGACCGGCTGAAAGAGTCGAAGATCGCGTCATGGACCGAGCCGAAGGGCGGCTACTTCGTCAGCCTGGATGTGCTGCCCGGCACAGCGCGCCGCACCATCGCGCTGGCGAAGGACGCCGGAATCGCGGTCACCGAGGCCGGTGCCACCTTCCCGTACCGAAAAGACCCGGAGGACAAGAACATCCGGATCGCACCGTCGTTTCCGCCGCTTGCCGAGTTGCGCGAGGCGATGGATGGCCTGGCGACCTGTGCGCTGCTGTCGGCGACCGAGGCGCTGCTGAAGGACTGAATTTTCGACTGCGGCAGCGGCGGTATTCGTCGCATGTCGGGCATGACCCGATATGGCGCGCAACGGTGACACATTTTTCCAGAATTGGGCTTTTGGTTACACGCGGCGCAGGGGCGTCACCCGCTCTCGGTAGCCTGCTGAGCGTGGCGCTCTACCGCAAGTACCGACCGGCAACCTTCTCCGACGTGGTTGGCCAGGAGCACGTCACCGAACCGCTGTCGACCGCGCTGTCGGCAGGGCGTATCAACCACGCCTATTTGTTCTCGGGGCCTCGCGGGTGCGGGAAGACGTCGTCGGCGCGGATCCTGGCTCGCTCGCTGAACTGTGCGCAGGGGCCGACGGCCACACCGTGCGGAGTGTGCGATTCATGTGTCGCGCTGGCACCCAACGGGGGTGGCAGCGTCGATGTCACCGAGCTCGACGCCGCGAGCCACGGCGGTGTCGACGACACCAGGGAGCTTCGCGATCGCGCGTTCTACGCGCCCGCACAATCGCGGTACCGCATCTTCATCGTCGACGAGGCGCACATGGTCACCACGGCCGGTTTCAACGCGCTGCTGAAGATCGTCGAGGAGCCACCCGAGCATCTGATCTTCGTGTTCGCCACCACCGAGCCCGAGAAGGTGCTGCCGACCATTCGCTCGCGCACCCATCACTACCCGTTTCGGTTGCTGGCGCCGCGGACCATGCGCTTGCTACTCGAGCGCATCTGCTCGCAGGAGAACGTGACGGTCGACGATGCGGTGTACCCGCTCGTCATCCGGGCCGGTGGCGGATCGCCCCGTGACACGCTCTCGGTACTCGACCAGTTGTTGGCGGGTGCGGACGGCAATCAGGTCAGCTACCCGCGGGCCCTGGCGCTGCTGGGCGCCACCGATGTGGCGCTGATCGACGACGCGATCGACGCGCTCGCGGCGGGGGACGCCGCGGCGCTCTTCGGAGCCGTCGAGGGCGTGATCGACGCCGGCCATGACCCGCGGCGGTTCGCCACCGATCTGCTGGAGCGCTTTCGCGATCTGATTGTGCTGCAGTCGGTTCCCGACGCGATCGCCCGCGGCGTGGTGGACGGTCCCGAGGATGTGCTGGAGCGGATGCGTGACCAGTCGACGCGGGTGGGCGCCGCCACGTTGACCCGCTACGCCGAAGTGGTGCATGCCGGGCTGGGTGAGATGCGCGGGGCCACCGCACCTCGACTGCTGCTCGAAGTCGTGTGCGCGCGGCTACTGCTCCCGTCGGCCAGCGACACCGAGTCGGCGTTGTTGCAGCGGATCGAGCGCATCGAGACGCGGATGGATATGTCGATCCCCGAGGGCGAGCAGTCCGGCGCCCCGAAGCAGTACAGCCGAAGGAGCAAGACCGAGCCGGTGCGCAAGCCCGCGCTGGAGCCGACAGTGGTGGCCGAGCCTGCTCAGGAGCCCCAGCCGGAACCGAAGCCAGAACCGAAGCCAGAACCCAAGCCGGAGCCGAACGTCGGAACCGAAGCCGGAGCCGAAACCGGAACCGAAACCGTCGTCGCCTCCGCCGGTGCAGCAGCCGTCGGATCCCGTCGTTGCGGCGCCCCCGCCGGCGGCCGTCACGGGCGAGCCGAATGCGGCCGCCGTGCGCAGCATGTGGACGACAGTGCGCGAGAAAGTCCGTCAGCGCAGCCGTACCACCGAGGTGATGCTGGCGGGCGCGATCGTCCGCGCCGTCGAGGGCGACACCCTGGTGCTCAGCCACGAGTCCGCGCCGCTGGCCAAACGGCTCACAGAACAGCGCAATGCAGATGTCATCCGTGAGGCACTGAAGGATGCACTGGGCGTCGACTGGAAGATCCGATGTGAGGCAGGCCCGCCGGGCGCGCCCGCCCCTGAGCCGGCCGAGCCAACGGCCGTCGCCGCGCCGCCGCAGCACGACGACGACGACGAGGAGAGCATGCTCGCCGAGGCGGGCAGCGACACGTCGGATATGCCGCGGCGCGACCCCGAGGAAGCCGCGCTGGAGCTACTTCAGAACGAACTCGGCGCCCGCCGCATCGACGGCAGCTGACCGGCTACGGCGTCCACCACGGGCGCAGCGGGAGGCCACCGTCGTTACCGCGGGAGTCGAGTTTGACAGCCAGAACCTGGTGCAGCTGAACGATATTCGTCTCGAAGCCGACACGTGAGCCGGCCATGTACAGCCCCCACACCTTCGCAGTGGGCAGCCCGACCTCTTCGACGGCCTCGTCCCAGTGTTCGACGAGATTGCGGCACCAGTCACGCAGCGTCATCGCGTAGTGGTGGCGCAGATTCTCCTCGTGGATCACCTCGAGGCCGATGTCCTGTGCCTCGGTGATGATGCGGCCCGAACCGGTGAGCTCGCCGTCCGGGAAGACGTAGCGGTCGATGAAGCCCTTGGCGGATGCTCCGGTGCGGTTGTCGGGCCGGGTGATGCAGTGGTTGAGCAACAGCGCGCCGTTGCGCATCTTCGACTTGAGGAACTTGAAGTACGCCGGGTAGTTGTGTACGCCGATGTGTTCGGTCAACCCGATCGAGGAGACGGCGTCGAACCCGGATTCGCGCACGTCCCGGTAGTCGCTATGGCGCACCTCGGCCAGGTCGGACAGGCCCTGCTCGGCGATCGCGTTCTGCGCCCACTCGGCCTGCTCCTTGGAGAGCGTCACACCGATGGCCTTCACGCCGTGGCGCGCGGCGTAGCGCACCATGCCGCCCCAGCCGCACCCGACGTCGAGCAACCGATCGCCGGGCTGCAGCCGCAGTTTCTCGAAGACCAGCCGGTACTTGTTCTCCTGCGCTTCCTCCAATGTCGCGTCGGCGTCGGGGTAGGCCGCGCAGGTGTAGGTCATCGACGGCCCGAGCACCCACTCGTAGAACGTGTTCGACACGTCGTAGTGGTGGTGGATGGCCTCGGCATCGCGAGTCTTGCTGTGGCGCAGGCCCTCGGCGATGCGTCGCCAGCGGGGGAGGGCCTCCTGGGGTGGCGGCGCGATCGGCTTGAGGTGCTCGATGCCGATCGTGCGGACGATGTTGGCCAGCACGCGCGGCGGCGGCAGCTTGAAGTCGAGTTTGTCGGCGAGCGCCATGAGCAGCTCGTAGGGGTCGGCGGGGTGAACGCCGAGCGGGTTGAGGTCGCCCGACACGTAGGCACGCGCAAGACCGAGTTCGCCGGGAGCGGTCGCGAGATAGGTTGTGCCGCGGGGTGTCAGCAGGTCGAGGCCGAGCTCGGCGTCCTCGGGTCCGGCCGTGCTGCCGTCGTAGGCAGTGAATTTCAGCGGGATCTGACCCGCAGCGAAGATCTCCAGGATCTCTGCCAGCGTCAGTCTTCCGGCTGGCGCCTGTGTCGATTGTTCCTTGAACGTGGTCATCGTGGTCCTCCGCTCTTCGCGCAAGCGCTCATCGTTTTTCATCGTTGTTCTGCTCTTCGCGCAAGCGCTCATCGTCGTTGCACCGCCTTTGCATACAGGTCGAGGAGTCGTGAGTCGGGGTCGTAGGTCTTCTTGACCGTCTTGTAGGTTTCCCCACCATAGAGTTCGTCGAACTCATCGGGGCTGTAGTACGCGTCGGAGTACAGCGATTTGTGTCCGTCGAGCTCGCTGACCTTGTGTTCGATCAATTTGTTGGTGTGTCCTTCTGTGGGGCCGACCGGCACCGACGACCAGAAGCCGATGTTGACATACGTGCGGTGCGCGCGGATCGGATACAGCGGCCAGCTGGTGTCGTCGCGGAGCCGCAACGGGCACAACCAGATCGGCTCGATGGGCACGTTGGTCAGGAACCATTCGACGAATTCGGCCGCGCGGCGACGATCGGCACCTCGACATCCTGCACGACTCGTTCCAATGGAGGTCGGCCGTTGCGCTTCTCGATCCTGTCGGCGATGTTGAACCGCTGGTCGTAGCCGATCAGCTTCCAGTAGAAGCTGCTTCGCCGATAGCGCCGCGGCCAGAACCGACGGATACGCGGGTCCTGAGCGCCGAACGCCCTTGAGCACCAGAACCAGTCGGTGTCCCACCGCCACAGGTAGTCGTGGATCGTCAACCGGTCGTGCTTCTCCCCTTCGGGATGCTGGATCGAGCGGTAGTAGATCTGCTGGCCGGTGTAGTCGCTGACCGGACCGGGCGTCGCAGTTTGGAACCCCAGCGTCAGGTAGCTTTCGTCGGCCGAGAACACCACGCCGTCGAGGTAATCCACCGGTTTACCCTCGTAGCCGCCGGTTTCGATGATGCGGTCCATCGCCGCGAAAAGATCAGTCAGCGCATTGAACCTCAGATGGCGAATCTCGACGAACGGTTTCACCGCCTCCAGCTCGATCTTGATGCGAACTGAGTATCCAAGGGTGCCATAGGAGTTGGGAAAGGCATGAAAAAGGTCGGCATGTTCGTGCGGCGACGCGGTCACCACTTCACCGGTGCCGGTGAGGATGTCCATCTCCAGCACCGACTCGTGGGGCAGGCCGTTGCGGAACGACGTCGACTCGATGCCCAGCCCGGTGACCGCCCCGCCGAGGGTGATCGTCTTCAGCTGAGGCACCACCAGCGGTGCCAGACCGTAGGGGAGGGTGGCCGCGACCAGGTCCTCGTAGGTGCACATTCCGGCGACGTCCGCGGTGCGCGACTCGGGGTCGACGGCGATGACTCCGCTCAGGCCGGAGACGTCGAGCCCCTTGCTCGAGGTCTTGGCGCGGGCCCGAAAGAGATTCGACGTGGGTTTGGCGAGGCGAACCGTGGCGTTCGGGGGAATCGCCCGGTAGCTAGCGAGAAGCCGCTCGACTCCCGAGGAGTGAGCAGTACGTGCATCGGTTTCCACCACAGACACGGATATACGCTAGTCCGCGGTCGCAGCCGATGCGACCGCACCGGCGGCAACATCAGCCCGTGATCGCCCCCGACCTAGGAGTTTGTACCGATGGGACAGGTCAGCGCGTCCAGCACCGTCCTGATTGACGCCGCGCCCGACACCGTGTTGGCCGCAGTCGCCGACTATGCGACCGTGCGCCCCAAGATCCTTTCGCCGCACTACAGCGCCTACCAGGTGCTCGAAGGCGGGCAGGGCGCGGGCACCGTGGCCTCGTGGAAGCTGCAGGCCACCAAATCGCGGGTGCGCGATGTCAAGGCCACGGTCGACGTGGCCGGTCACACGGTCATCGAGAAGGACGCCAACTCGACCATGATCACGAACTGGACCGTGGCCCCGGCCGGTGCGGGCTCGTCGGTGACGGTCAAGACGTCCTGGCAGGGTGCGGGCGGTATCGGCGGGTTCTTCGAGAAGACGTTCGCGCCGCTGGGACTGCGCAAGATCCAGGGCGAGGTGCTGGACAACCTCAAGAAGCAGGTCGAGGGGCCCAGCTAGCTGCCGGCGGCAAGGAAGGCGGCGATCCCGCGCACGACGGCGTCGGCGTACTTCTGCCTGCCCTCGGGTGTCTTCATCAGCGCGGAGTCGGCTGGGTTCTTCATATTGCCCAGCTCGACCAGGACCGCCGGGTACTGGGCGAGGTTGAGCCCGGCGATGTCGGAACGGGGATTCAGGCCGCCCTCGCCGATGTAGGTCGACGGGACCAGGCCAGATGCCTGCAACTGGTCCTTCATGATGGTGGCCAACCGCACCGACGGCCCCGCTTGTGCCTCGTTGAGCGGCGGAGACGAGTACAGGACGTGGAAACCGCGCCCGGTGGCCGGTCCGCCGTCGGCGTGGATGCTGACGACCGCGTCGGGGTGCACCGAGTTGGCCAAAGCCGCGCGTTGGTCGACGCAGGGGCCCGCGCTGGCGTCGTCGCCGCGCGACATCGCGGTTCGCACGCCGAGCGCGGTGAGCGCCTGGCGAATGCGCAGCGTGGTCTCCCAGGCGAAGGCGTGCTCGGCATAGCCGTCATCGGTAGACGTGCCGCTGGCCTGGCAGTCTTTGGTGCCTCCACGGCCGGTCGGAACCTGCCGGCTGATGGACGCGTCGTTGACGGCGTTGTGGCCGGGGTCGAGGAAGACGATCTTGCCGGCGATGTTGGCCGGCGCCGCTGACGCGGGGCTGACGAGCGTCGATGCGGCGATGAGCAGTCCGGTCGCCACCGCGGCGCAGGACCGCATTGTTCTCGTGGCACCGACACGCAGGCGGGGATGCACGGGCGCCACCGTAGCGCCGACCGCGACTACTGTTGAACCTCAACCCGACGACGCAACCAAGTCGAGACCAATACGCAAGGGGATCGTCATGCAACCCGGTGGTGGTGGCCAGCCCGATATGTCCGCGCTCCTGGCCCAGGCACAGCAGGTGCAGCAGCAGCTGATGGAGGCGCAGGCGGCGCTCGCCGCGGCGGAGGTCAACGGCCAAGCGGGCGGTGGCCTGGTGCAGGTGACGATGAAGGGCAGCGGCGAGGTGATCGCGGTGCGGATCGACCCGAAGGTCGTCGACCCGGAGGACGTCGAGACGTTGCAGGATCTCGTCGTCGGCGCGATCGCTGACGCGTCCAAACAGGTCACGATCCTGGCGCACGATCGTTTGGGCCCGCTGGCCGGCGGAATGGGCGACATGGGCCTGCCAGGACTCTGACTTGTTCGAGGGACCGGTCCAGGATCTGATCGACGAGCTCGGCAAGCTGCCGGGTATCGGGCCGAAGAGCGCGCAGCGGATCGCATTTCACCTGTTGTCCGTCGAGCCGCCGGATATCGACCGGCTCACCGCCGTGCTGGGCAAGGTGCGCGACGGGGTCAAGTTCTGCGCGGTGTGCGGCAACGTGTCCGACGACGACCGCTGCCGGATCTGTTCCGATGCCCGCCGCGACGGTTCGGTGGTGTGCGTCGTCGAGGAGCCCAAGGATGTGCAGGCCGTCGAGCGCACCCGCGAGTTCCGCGGCCGGTATCACGTGCTGGGCGGCGCGCTGGATCCGTTGTCGGGAGTCGGACCGGAACAACTGCGAATTCGCGAGCTGCTGAACAGGATTGGCGAGCGGGTGGACGGTGTGGACATCACCGAGGTGATCATCGCGACGGATCCCAACACCGAAGGCGAGGCAACGGCGACGTATCTGGTGCGGATGCTGCGCGATATCCCCGGTCTCACCGTGACGCGGATCGCGTCCGGGCTGCCGATGGGTGGTGACCTGGAGTTCGCCGACGAGCTGACGCTGGGCCGCGCGCTCGCCGGCCGCCGCGCGATGGCCTAGCTCCCTCTTGCGCGCCTGCATCGCTATCGACGTAATGCGGACCGCGTCTCGCACTTTCGCTGCGAATCGTGGATAGCGACGACGTGTCGGTGGCCGGCGGCAGGATGCATACATGGCTGAGGTCTTCATCGGCAGTGAAGCAATTGCGGCGGGGCGAATCACGCGCCATGAGTTGAGCCGCTGGTACCGAGCGGTTCATCACGGTGTCTACGCACCGAAGAATGCGGATCTGTCATTGCGTGATCGAGCAATCGCGGCGTGGTTGGCATCTGGCCGCAAGGGTGTGATCGCCGGTGTTGCCGCCTCGGCTCTGCACGGTGCGCCGTACGTGGATCCGACCCACCCCATCGAGCTTGCGGGGGTCAAGATTCGTTCGCAGCAGGGATTGGTACCCCGTGCGGAACAGTTGACCGATCACGAGATCACTCGCATTGCCGGCCTACCTGTGACCACCCGAGTGCGCACCGCTTTCGACCTCGGTCGCCACCTGGACCGGCCCTCAGCACTGGCCCGGCTGGACGCGCTGATGTGGAACCAGGCCTTTTCGATTGCCGAGGTCGTTCGATTGGCCGACGCTCATCCGCGATCCCACGGTGTTCGGCAGCTGCGCGAATTGCTCCCGCTCGTCGACGGAGGAGCGTCCTCGCCGAGGGAGTCGCGAATCCGACTGTTGTTGATCGACGCGGGGTTTCCGCGGCCTGAGACGCAGATAGCGGTTCTCCGCGGCGTCACTCCGGTGGCATGGCTCGACATGGGGTGGTCCGAATACGCGGTGGCCGTCGAATACGACGGGGATCACCATCGCAAGAATCGCCGCCAATATGTGAAGGACATCGCGAGGCTACGTATGCTCGAGGCGCTCGGCTGGATCGTCATCCGCGTGATCGCCGAGGACAAGCCGCGAGACGTGATCGCACGAGTCGAGGCTGCCCTCGTGAGCCGTGGCTGCTTCATCGAAATCAACGAATTGCAGCGGTTTACTCGCACTTTCGCTGCATAACGTGGATACCGATGAACTAGACGCGGCGGGGGGCGGCCAGTCGTTCCTTGCGCAGCAGCTCGACCTCGTCGATCTCCAGCGGGGCCAGGTCGCCGACCACACGCGACAGCAGATAGTCCGCGAGCTGCGGATTGCGCGCCAGGCACGGTCCATGCAGATACGTGGCGACGACGCTGCCCTGTACCGCTCCGTCGATGCCGTCGCCCGCACGGTTGCCTGCACCGCTGACGACTCGCGCCAACGGCTGCGCCGCAGGACCCAGAACCGTTCCGCCGCGGTGGTTCTCGAAGCCCGTCAACCGTTGCGACAGCTCCGGGATAAGGGGCTGCGACACCACTTCGCCGATCGTCCGCGTGTCCTGTGGGGACGTCGTCACGTCGAGCATCCCCACCCCGTCGACCCGCTCACCCGACGACGTCTCGTACCAGTGGCCGAGCACCTGGATCGCCGCGCAGATCGCGAGCACCGGTGCACCCCGCGCCGCCGCCTGCTGCAGGCCGGGATACCGCTGCAGGTGACGGGTCGCCAAGTCGCTGTGCGTAATCCTCTGCTCCGCCGAGGGTGTAGAGGTCCAGCTCGGCCGGCACCGGATCGGCCAGCGTGATCTCGACGATCTCCGCGTCGAAGCCACGCAGCCGCAGGCGTTGGCGCAGCACCACCGAATTGCCGCCGTCGCCATAGGTGCCCATCACGTCGGGCAGCACCAACCCGATCCGCACCGTCGACTCAGACACTTCCCACGGTCGTCCCCGGCCCTCCCGAAGTCCGGTTCAGCTGCAGGAACGCCGTGTAGTTGGCGACCACCTCGACGTGCCCCGGCGGGCAGGACGTGATCGCCTCAACGGCGTTGTGCACCAACGTGTGTTCGACACCGGCGTAGCCCAGCCGCACCGCCAGATCCGTCCCGCGTTCGCCGGCGGCCACGACGGGATGGTTCACGAAATGCTCGAAGTTGACGTCCCACAGCCACGACAGATCCTCGCCGTCGGGCACCTGGCCGTTGACCGAGATCACCACCGAGCCTGCGTCGGTGTCGACCATCGACAGCGCCTCCTGCCAGCCGGCAGGGTTCTTGGCCAGCAGCATGCGCACCGTGTGCGCGCCCAGTTGCACGGTGCTGTAGCGGCCGGCGACCTCGTCGACGCCTGATACCGCCGCCACCGCGGCCGCGGGATCGGCGCCCAGCGTGACGGCGGCGGCGACGGCCTGAGTGGCGTTGCCGCGGTTGACGTTTCCCGGCAGGGCCAGCTGCATCGGCAGTGACAACCCGTCGGGCCCGTAGATGTGCGTGTCGTCGTACGACCACTGCGGGGACGGCCGCTTGAAATCCGTTCCCGTCGAATACCAGTGGGCGCCGTCGCGCACGATGATCTCGCCGCTGCGCGGACAGCTCACCGAGTCGTTCGCCCAGCCGCCGCCCGCGGCCACCCAGACCACGTTCGGGCTGTCGTAGGCCGCCGAGGTCATCAGCACGTCGTCGCAGTTCGCGACGACCACCGTCGAGGGTGGCGGGCGAGCCCGGCCCGCAGGGTGCGCTCGATGTGGTTGATCTCACCGACCCGATCGAGCTGGTCGCGCGACAGGTTCAGCAGCACGATCACGGCGGGATCGAGCGCGTCGGCCACATGCGGGACGTGCATCTCGTCGACTTCGAGCGCCGCCAACGTCGCGTCACGCGTGCCGGCCAGCGCGGCGACCAGCCCGGCGTCCATGTTGGCGCCCTCGGCGTTGGTGGCGACCGATCCCAGCGTCCCCAGCGCCGCCGCGGTCATCCGCGTGGTGGTCGACTTGCCGTTCGTGCCGGTCACGACGGTCGTGCGGCGGCCCTCGCCGAGCTGGCGCAGGATCGATTTGTCCAGCGTCATCGCGACCAGGCCGCCGATCATCGCGCCGGCGCCGCGGCCGGTGACCCGCGACGCCCAGCGCGCGCCGGCTCCGGCCGCCGAGCGCGACACGTCCGCGAATGGTGACCATCCCGGCAGTTTAAAGGAGGGGAGAAGCAGGTGGCCGACACGCTGGCGAGTGATCCGGCGATGTCACCCGTCCGTGCCATCCTCGAATATGTGAGCCAAACTGGTGCCGAATGTCGCCGGCCGGGCGGCTCCTGGGGCCGGCCGGCAGCCGAAGCCGGCGCGGGCTGGGCCGTCGTCGACGTCGAGACCTCGGGTTTCCACCCAGGCCATGCCCGGATCATCAGCGTCGCCGCCCTGGCCCTCGGCGACGACGGCAACGTCGAGCACAGCGTGTCCAGCCTGCTCAATCCCGGCGTCGACCCCGGCCCGACCCACGTCCACGGTCTGACCGCCGAGATGCTGGAGGGCCAGCCGTGCTTCGCCGACATCGTCGGCGATCTGATCGAACTGCTGCGCGGCCGCACGCTGGTGGCGCACAACGTGGGCTTCGACTACTCGTTCCTGGCCGCCGAAGCCGAGATGGTCGATGCGGAACTGCCGATCGACACCGTGATGTGCACCGTCGAGCTGGCCCGCCGGCTCGAGCTGGGCATCGAGAACCTGCGACTGGAAACCCTTGCCGCGCACTGGGGTATCACGCAGCTGAAGCCCCACGACGCGCTCGACGATGCGCTGGTGCTGGCGCAGATCCTCAAGCCGGCACTGGTGCGCGCGCGTGAACGCAAGGTGTGGTTGCCGGTGCGCCCGTGTCGCGGCGCGAGTGGCCCAACGGCCAGGTGACCCACGAGGAGTTGCGGCCGCTGAAGATGATGGCGGCGCGGCTGCCCTGCCCGTACGTCAACCCCGGCCGGTTCGTCGCGGGCCGGCCGCTGGTGCAGGGCATGCGGGTCGCGATGTCGGCCGAGGTCGACCGCACCCACGAGGAACTCGTCGAGCGGATCCTGCACGCCGGGCTGGCCTACGCCGACGCCGTCGACCCGGAAACCTCACTGGTCATCTGCAACGAGGCCCAACCCGAGCAGGGCAAGGGCTACCAGGCGCGCGAGCTGGGCGTTCCGTTCGTCTCCGACGCCGAGTTCATGGCCATCTGGATGCCGTCACCGGCGGCAGCGCCATCGAGGAGTTCACCGACACCACGCTCGCCGGCGGCCAGTTCGCCCTGTTCTAAGCCACGCGAGGACGTCGATCAGGCCAGCGCCTTGGACTTCAGTGAGTCGAACTCCTTCTGGGGATGGTTCCGCCGTCCAGGAGCTGTTTGGCGTGCTCGATCTCCTGGGCCGGCGAGCGTCCGCGGCATCCCGGATGTACTCGTCGGTCTGGCTTCTTCGCGGCCAACGCGGCGTCCCGCGCGCGTTGGGCCATGCCCTGGCCGCGCGCGATCAGGTAGACGAGCGCGGTGAGCCACGGGAACACGATCAGGAAGATCACCCAGACGGCCTTGAGCCAGCCGGACGTCGAGTGGTCACGCCAGAACAGGTCCACCAGGATCTGGAACAGCACCAGCAGGTAGGCGATCCAGGCGAAGATGATCAGGAAATGCCAGAGGAAATCCCATGTCGAGCCCAGTCCACGGCTTGCTCCTTTCTTAACTGAATGATGAACACGCAGTCGTTTTGCGCGTGCGTCAGTTAATCACGGGACCTCGGCCGTCAGCGCGCAGCGCGGTTGACCGCAGACACCACCGCGCGCAGCGATGCGGTGGTGATCGACGTCGCGATGCCGACACCCCAGACGGTCCTGCCGCCGATCGACGCCTCGACGTAGGCCGCGGCCTGCGCCTCCTCGCCGGCCGACAGCGCGTGCTCGGAGTAGTGCCAGCACGGAGATGTCGTA